>OZ244616.1:4800000-6066756 GCA_965218285.1 Candidatus Poribacteria bacterium | reverse complement strand
AGGTACGCTTTACCTAATGTGTGGTGGTAAACAAGAGACTTTTGACAAAGTACATGCTATTTTGGATTCAATGAGCGTCTTGCTCCGTTATATCGGCGAAGCAGGCAAAGCTGCACAAGTGAAAGCACTAGTCAACATGGTAATGAACATCAATACTGCTGGACTCGCGGAGGGGTTAGGATTGGGTGCTGCACTCGGTTTGGATCTTGAAATGTTGCAGGAGGTTTTCGCCCAAACAGGTGCAAACTCTCGCGTTTTAGAGACTGACGGTGAAGATATGCAGATACGCGATCATGAATGTTATTTTTCGGCTGCACACGCATCAAAAGATTCTGGTATCGCACTTGATCTCGCAAACGCAGAAGGGATTTCACTACCGCTCGCGCAGGCGACAAAAGACCAGTATGACCAAATGATAGAACTTGGATTAGGTGATTTAGATAAGTCCGGTGTTGCTGAATTGACGTTCCCAGGACGCGGAAAGAACGCGTAATCGCAGAAGTGTAAAGAGGTTCTGACGGATTTTCAAACGACGATTCGTATTAGAAACTGATTGATGCCGAATATAAAAAAAGATGCGATGCTTAAAGGCATAATCCTTGCGGGAGGATTGGGCACCCGTTTATACCCACTTACCAAGGTTACAAGTAAACACCTGCTGCCTGTTGGCAATGAACCGATGATTTTCCATTCTGTCAAACAACTTCAGGAAGCAGGAATTACCGATATTCTTATCGTTACAAATCCCACTCATGTGGGGGATTTTGTGAACGTGTTGGGGAGTGGCAAAGAATTTGGGTGTGAATTCACATATCGGGTGCAAGAGGAAGCAAAAGGTGTAGCACACGCGCTCGCCATTGCAGAAGGATTCGCTGCCGATGGAAGCATCGCTGTCTTACTTGGTGACAATATTTTTGAATCCTCAATTCAACAGATCGTTTCCGATTTCCACAAACAGAAAACGGGTGCACGCGTTCTGCTAAAACAGGTTGATGATCCGCAACGTTATGGGGTTGCAAGCTTAAATGGGAACCGAATTGAGTCAATTGAAGAGAAACCTGAGCATCCGAAAAGTAATTATGCTGTAGTCGGTGTCTATCTATACGATTCATCAGTTTTTGAGATTATCCGAACGATAGAACCCTCATCACGTGGGGAATATGAGATTACTGCGGTAAACAACGTTTATATTGCGCGCGGACAACTTGAACACAGTATTTTACAGGGAGAATGGGTTGATGCGGGCACCTTTGATTCTCTCGTTGAAGCCAACCAAATTATATTTAATAGAAAGGATTAGTCTTGAACGCTACACAAAAACCATATTTATCGATTGTTGTGCCAGTTTACAACGAGGAGGAGAATGTTCGCCCACTCTATGAAAAAATTCGGACGGTTTGCGAGTCAATTGGTAAGACTTATGAAGTATTGTTTGTTGATGATGGTAGCCAAGATAAGACTTTTGAAGTACTTTCGGAATTGCGCGAACATGCACCGCATCTATCCATAATCCGATTTCAAGAAAATGCTGGACAAACAGCTGCAATGGCTGCGGGGTTTGAATATGCCCAAGGTGAACGTATTATCAGCATGGATGGTGATTTGCAAAATGATCCAGCCGATATTCCGCATCTACTTGAGAAACTTGATGAAGATTACGATCTGGTATGCGGATGGCGTAGAGAACGGCAGGATAAATTTTGGACACGTCGACTGCCCTCTGTCATCGCCAATTGGATTATCAGTAAGGTGACAGGTGTTGCGATTCATGATAACGGTTGCTCACTTAAGGCTTATCGTGCTGAGATCATCAAACAGGTGCCGCTTTATGGAGAGATGCATAGGTTTATTCCAGCCATGTCAACGGTCGTAGGTGCGCGTATCGCTGAAATTGTTGTCAAACATCACCCGCGTCAATTTGGTGTAAGCAAATACGGTCTCAATAGGATTTGGCGCGTAATACTTGATATTTTAGCATTTAAGTTGATTCTTTCTGTTTTCGCGCGGCAATCTAATCCGAATGGCACCCCCTCTACGCAACATTCATATCACAACCAAATGAATCCCAAATTTAATGTCTATCGAGTCGCTGCGTTCATAAGTCTCCCTTTTTTCATTCTCGGATTTCTTCTAATCAATGTTGCAATCATTGCAGCACTGAGTTGTATAGGATTAGGTGTATCTCTGATAGGAATCAGTTTGATAACTAGTTGGGCAATTGCCATAGCCCAACGTGATACTGTGGAATTGAGTGCACTCGCGCGATTTTTTATATATCAATGTTCCAGACGTCCGGTTAGATATTTTGGACCCTTAGGTGCAACGGTATTTATTTTGGGAGCGATTTTTACAGCAGGATCCTTAGACATTGGCACGATTCTCATGGGTATAGGAATTTTGGTATTCTGCTGTGGGCTATTCGGTGAAACTATATCCTATGCAAACGCTAAACGGGTTATAGATTATAGGGTCGAAATATTCTTGGATGCAAAGGAGGATGTCAAACGTGTTGAAAACCTTTTCTGGTAGATGGCGAGCCGAATTTCCGGTTACCAAATCATATATTTATATGAACCATGCAGGTGTTGCACCGATATCGAGTCGGGTTAGGGATGCGATGATGGGTTTCGTAGAAGATGCCACTGTAAACGGTGCTGTAAACGTGGAAGCTTGGGTGGAAACGGCTGAGATGTGTCGTTCTGTTGCAGCACAACTTATCAATGCCGATTCTACCGAGATCGCGTTTATGAAGAACACGACACAAGGAATACTCATCGCGGCAAACGGCATTGATTGGCGTGAAGGAGATAACGTTGTCACTACAGCAGTTGAATTTCCTGCAAATGTTTATCCGTGGTGGCGTTTGAAAGAACGTTATGGGGTCGAAACGCGGATGGCACCTGAGCGGGAGGGTCGTATTCACCTTGATGATATTGTTGCTGCGATTGACGAACGCACACGAGTTGTAACAATTAGTCATGTGGAATTTGCCTCTGGCTACCGAAACGACATCAAGACGTTAGGAAAGATTTGTCGAGAACGCGATATCTGGTTTGTTGTGGATGCAATTCAGAGTCTCGGTGCGATTGAAGTGGATGTGAAATCGAGTTATGTTGATATACTTGCAGCAGACGGACACAAGTGGTTACTGGCACCAGAAGGTGCGGCGATCTTCTATTGTGCGGATGAAAAGCGTGAACGGCTTATTAACACTAATGTTGGATGGTCAAGTGTCGTGAATCCCCGCGATTTTCTCAATTATGATCTCACACAGAAACCTGATGCGACACGTTTTGAAGAAGGCTCCTACAACAGCGTTGGTTTATATGGACTCAATGCCGCTATTGAATTGTTACTTGAAGTTGGTGTTTCAACTATAGAAACACATATTTTGCAGCTCACAATAGCACTAATTGAAGGTTTGGAATCCAAAGGGTATCGTGTAATCACACCTAAGGCGGATTCTGAACGGGCAGGAATTGTGATATTTGAAAGCGACCAGCACACACCTATAGAACTTTATGAGCTGCTTCATGAGCAAAAAATTATAACTGCCGAACGTGGGAGTGGGCTCAGAGTCTCTCCACATTTTTATAACACAGGATCAGAAATTACACATTTATTGGAAGTCCTCCCCGAAATGTAAGGATCAGTATTTTGTTGCATCGCTTGAGGTCTTCGGACAGGAAAAAATGACAATATATTCCCATGAGAAAGTTCATATACGTATATTAAAATATCAACTTTGGCTTATTCTATGTTTTCTGATATTCATTGCGGGTTGTACCTTCCCTGGAGGAAAGCAAAAGACAAACCGCATCCGGTTTTCTATCCAAAATACACTTTCGATCGAACGAAAAAATGTTCCAATTGTGCTGACTTTAGATCAATTTCAGAAAGTCAGTCCTGATTTTTCCCTCAAAGCGTATTCCGTTGTTACTGGGAAAGCCCCGCGGGAGGCGATGATTCCTGCTCAAGCGGATGACTTGAACTATGACGGTGAACGCGATCAGTTGGTTTTTCTCTTAGACCTCTTAAAGGAGCAGACAAAAGAGATCTCAATACTTTACGACCCAGATGTTAAGGCAACATTTACACTTGATGTAAAAAAACAGACACGCGCGGGTATTTTTCCTGAACTAAATGCTACTGCGGCAGTGGAATCGGACTTAATTGCTTACTTGCTAAAGCCAAATGGTGCTGTCGTTGCATACGGCAAAAAGCGGGAAGAACTTTTTAGCGTTGATAGAATGTTTCAGGGGGAATTAGTGCCCAATGGGCAGATCTCACCGGAGTTTAAACTCCATTTTGATAGGCACAAGATTTCACTGACACAAAATCCGCAAGCAATGCAAATTGAGATAGAAAAAGCCGAACATCGGTGGGTGATTCATGACCTTGAAAATCAGGAAGATTACTATGTCCGAAAAGCGGAACAGCAACTATACCTATCCAGATCAATTGGCTTATCGTTAAATGCCCTCCTTGATTCTGAAAACACAACCATGGTTGCGTTAACTCCTCAAGAAGGACTGATAGGTTGTGGTGGATTTGCACTATGGGATCAAGAGAAAAAGGAGTTAATTCCGATGCCAAATGAAGGGGATTATGTCCGGATTCTCGCCAATGGTGGTATGCGTTCTGTTGTGCAACGTATTCTTCCGATGTGGAACATCAATGGTGAAACATACCAACTTACATCAACAACTTATATTTATGGCAGCAACCCGTGGATTGAGCATCGTATCCATATTGATAGAGAGTTGCCTTCTAATTATGCTATCGTTGTGGGTATTCCGAAACTTGGTGAGACATCTGATGTTGACGAAAAACAAAGCATGTTATGGAGTTGGGGAACAGACCCAAATGAGACATATTCTCTCGGTGTGGCATTGATCTATCCCAAAACGCAAAGTAGCAGTTTGATTGACGCTGACCCATCCGTTATGTCTATTATCTTAACTCCTGATGCCGATGGACACATAAGTTATCGCACATTGGCTATTTGGGAAGGTGGTATTAATGGGATAGAAACCCAGTCAGATTTTGAGCAATATCTCCAAAATATGACGACGACAATGGAAAATCAACCGAGAATTAAATTTTTACCTTTAGAAGAAAAGAAAAAGTAGGATTTTCTGCTACTTAATGATGGAGGATTCATGCTCATCAAGGAAACGTGTTTACAACTTATTGCGTCTCAGCGAACAGACGAAGTCGTTGTCACCACGATGGGGATGGCAGTGCCGTGGGCAAAGATATCGACTCATCCGCTGGACTATGCGTCTGTTGGGAGTGCTATGGGGCATGCAGCAGACTTGGCACTCGGTATTGCGCTTGCGAGACCTGATAAAAAGGTTGTAGTCCTCAACGGGGATGGGAGCATGTTGATGTGTTTAGGTACACTCGCAACGATTACTGGCTTGAGAACGCCTCCTACAAACTATCTCATTTTTGTTTGTGATAACGGGACGTATGAGGTAACTGGTAATCAACCTATTCCGCGCAGCGTAGATTTCAGTTGGGCAACAGTTGCGAAGGGGACAGGTTTTCAACAAGTGTATGAATTTGATGACATAGAGACCTTTGAAACTGACCTTTCAAAAGTCTGGAATCAAACCGGTCCAACTTTTGTAAATCTAAGGATTGCAGAAGCACATGAACCGCCGCCGGATAGGTGGGGTAAATTCCCATACCCGTATTTGCAGGAGTCCCTTGCCACATCAACACATAAGTTACGAAAGACGCTTGAGAATCAGTAGAAGCAATTCTCTAAAGGAGCGAATTATGGCACAAAAATTAGAAACGCGTCGAATGGGACGAACTGAGATGCATCCGAATGCCTTAGCACTCGGCGCAGCATGGTTATGGCGGCAACCTGATGCTGAAGTTATTGGGGCAATCCGACGTGCTATTGCGCTTGGTATCAACTATATTGACACATATCCGGGGCATGCAGAACATCTCTGGGGAGAAGCACTCTCTGACGGTTTGAGGGAAAAGGTATACCTACAAGCCAAAGTCGGTACGCACCCTGATCGGAGAAAGGATTTCTCAGCGGATGGCACGCGGTGGAGTGTGACCAATAGTCTCAAAGACCTTCGTACGGACTATCTGGATGCTGTGTTGATTCATGATCCAGAGGACATGGAGAGTGTGTTGGGAAAAGGACGCGCGTTGGACACGCTTGTGGAGATGAAAGCAGAAGGCTTAATCCGAAATATTGGTGCTGGTGTTCGTTCGCATGAATTTCATAAGGAACTGATCGGAACAGGACATATTGATATTATTCTCACCTTTTTGGACTATACGTTATTATCGCAGTCCGTAGCACAGACGACTTTGCCGTTAGCACGTGAACATGATGTCGGGATTATCCTTGCCAGCCCTTTGGGAATGGGGAGTTTGACCGGTGTTGAACCGAACGTTGAAGATGAACGTAGACGTAATCCGAATGCTGAACCCAAAGCGTATGCAATGTGGAAATGGTGTCAGGAACGCGACGTTAATATCCGTCACTTAGCGATGCAGTTTTGTCTCGCTGCACCGATAGATGGGGTTGTGATGTTCGGTCCTGCTGACAAAGCACAAGTAGAAGATGGGTATGAGGCTGCTACGGTTGACATATCCGAAGATATTTGGGAGACGTTTGAGGTGGGATTTGGAATCAAACGCGGAATGTAGATTGTGTCAATTATACTAATGTTATCTTGACAAAATGGATGTAGATCGTGTATACTTTGGACTTACGCAATGTCCATTAAAACGTTTATCTATCTACTTTTTCATATTATGCACCCTTTCCGAAATAATATTGTGTCTCTAATAACAAGGTTACTGTTATGAACACATTGTCAAAAGATAATAAATCAGTAATTATTTCTGCTGTGGATCTGTTTTGTGGTGTTGGTGGTCTGACTTACGGTCTCCAGCAATCAGGTATAAACGTAGTTGCTGGAGTTGATGTTGACCCAACGTGCAGGTATGCATACAACGAAAATAATGAAGCTAAGTTTATTGAGAAAGACATTTGTGAAATTACACGCGATGATCTTGCCAGATTCTACCCGAAAGGTCATGTGAAATTGCTGGCTGGATGTGCCCCCTGTCAACCATTTTCATCTTTACCCAAAAATAGAAGACAACCTGCGCAAAATGATAAGAAATGGAACTTGCTATCTGAATTTGGGAGACTGGTTGAAGAAGTAAAACCTGAAATTGTCACCTTTGAGAATGTTCCGCCACTCCGGAATCAAGATATATATTTAAGGTTCCTTAAAAAATTGGATTCTCTTGGTTATAAATATGATCCCGAATTAGTTTACTGTCCAAACTACGGCATCCCACAAATACGTCGTCGCCTTGTTGTGATTGCCTCTACTTTGGGGGAAGTTGCTCCTCTTTGTAAAACACATTCACAATATGGGCAGAATGGTTTGGAACCTTATCTAACTGTTAGGGATGCAATCGGGAAACTCCTCAAAATTGGTGCAGGGCAAGCGTGTAAAACTGATAGGCTACATGTTTCACCAAAGCTTTTAGAAAAAAATATAGAACGAATTAAGCAATCAAAACAAGGTGGAACATGGGAGGATTGGGAAGAACATCTACTTGCATCCTGTCATAAAAAAGCGTCAGGACAAACTTATAAATCCGTATATGGACGTATGAAATGGGACGAACCTTCACCTACAATAACCACACAATTTCATAATTATGGTAGTGGTCGATTTGGACATCCTGAACAAAATCGTGCCCTTTCAGTTCGAGAAGGTGCACTCTTGCAAACATTCCCGAACAATTATGATTTCATTGCTCCAGATCAACTTGTTCAAATTGCCCAATTAGGAGTACATATCGGAAACGCTGTCCCTGTGTACCTTGCAACTGTTATCGGTGATCATATTCAAAAACACGTAGAGGATCACTTCTATGAATCAACATAAATATGAGATGAGTATTACGCTTAATGTCTTGAACCACCTCGGTATCAATCTTTACAGTAATGTTCCTGCTGTCCTGTCTGAAGTAGTTGCCAATTCTTGGGATGCAGATGCCTCAAACGTTAACATTGAGATTGAAGCTAAGTCAATTACCATCACAGACAATGGTCATGGCATGGATGAAGTCGATATTAATAAAAAGTATCTCACCGTTGGATACAAGAAGCGTGATGATACTAAGGTAACTGCCATATACAATCGTCCAGTAATGGGCAGAAAAGGTATCGGTAAACTATCGCTTTTCTCAATTGCAGATACTATTGAAATACATACCGTTAAAGAAGGTAAAAAAAGCGGATTCAAGATGTATAGCGATAAAATCAAAAGTCAAATAGAATCAGGTGATAATACCCCTTATTATCCAAATTCGCTGCCTGTATCTGAGATTACTTTAAATAGTAATGGAACAAAGATTATCCTAACGGATCTAAGGAGACGTGTTTCACAACTTGAAACTCATTTGCGCAGACGATTAGCGCGCCGATTCAGTATTATTGGAGACGAATATAAATTTTCAGTTGAGATAAACGGTAAACCGATTAAAATCACAGATAGAGACTACTTTGATAAGATGCGGTATTTATGGCACTTTGGAGAGGGAAGTGAAAAATATGTTGATTACTGTCAATTAGAAGATCCTGAATTCGCCCAAAAAGAAAGTAACACGGTTGAGGTTCTTGATGAGAATGGAAAAGTAAAGGATAAATATTCAGTAACAGGATGGATTGGCACTGTGCAGAAATCTGGGGATCTTACAGACAAAGACGGAGATGAAAATCTTAATAAAATTGTCATTATGGTTCGTGGCAAACTGGCACAAGAAGATATTCTTGAAGATTTTAGAGAGGGCGGTCTTTATACGAAATACCTAATTGGTGAAATCCATGCTGATTTTCTTGATCAGAATGATAAGCTTGATATTGCAACCAGTAACCGACAAGAAATTATCAAGGATGACCCACGATACGTGGCTCTTCGCAATTGGGTTAATAACGCATTAAAACTTATTGAAAAACAGTGGCTGAAGCGACAACAGAAAAAAGGCGTGATTGATGCCAGAAAAATACCAGCAATTGCTAAATGGTTGGATAGCATGAGAGGTGACAAAAAGCGGAATGCGGAAACTCTTCTGGGAAAAATAGGTCAACTTGAATTAGACGATCATCAACGTGTTGAGTTGTATAAGCATTGTGTCTTAGCTTTTGAGAATCTAATGTATAGAGAGCGGCTTTCAATGCTTGAAAACTTAACTCCTGAAAATACTGCTGAGATTACTAAGATTTTCGCGGAACATGCGGATATTGAAGCCTCACACTATTACAAGATAGTCAATGAGCGACTTCAAGTAATTCAAGCCTTTAGTACAAAGGTTGAGGATAATGTTTATGAAAAAGTTATTCAAGAATATCTTCCTAAACATTTCTGGCTACTTGACCCTTCATGGGAAAGAGCCAGCGATTATATGTATCCAGAACAACAGGTTAAAACTGCATTTGACGAAGTTAGTGAAGATTTGAGTGATGAAGAACGTAAAGGACGAATTGACATCAGATATAAAAAGATGGCAGGACAACACGTTATTATTGAGTTGAAACGTCCAGGCGTGAAAATTAGCGAATCTGACTTATGGAACCAAGTGAAGAAGTATAGGTCTGCTTTGCAAAAACAACTTAATAGGATGGGATCTGGAGACGATACAATTGAGATAGTCTGTATTGTTGGTGAAGAACTCACTGATTGGACGACTCCACAGGAACGTCAGATTTCAAAAAATAGTCTAAGAGAAAAAAATACGCGTGTCCTATTGTATAGGGAACTTATCAAAGAAGCACTTCAGAATTATAAGGAATTTATGGAAAAGAAAGAAGACGCTGGGAGAATATGTGAACTTATCAAAGAAATTGACATTGATCCTATGAGCAGTACGTAAAAAATAATTATAAGAATGACGAAGTTTAAAAATATAGAACCCACACTATATTTCTTCGTTAGATTTACACTCCTTGTTAACTTCCTACTTCTTGATTTAATGACGTGTTGCAAAACGTCTACACTGTTCTTTGCAAAAGAATGGTTAGGATCAATGATGGCAGAAACAGTCGAAACCCTCACCGAACGGTTGACTAAGATAGAAAAGACGTTGACAGAGGTGACAAACCAACTCTCTTGGCTTATTGGCGAAATAACACTCTCCCGGCAGAAGATGGATGAGACGAATGGGGAAGTAGGTAAACCTATTTATGCCGATAAACGAGAAGCAGAAATAATCCTCCATCCATTTTTAGAGAGGCATGGAATTGCTGATCTTGACCCTATATCAATTGAGGAACTCCACAAAAGCATGGAGCGTAACGGAATTTGTGCCGATGGAAACGAGTTTAGCCGCGCGATAATCGAAGAACGGGAAAAATAACTGTGTTAATTATGTGCTTGAAAAGATACTCTAACCCGCTTGTTCCCTACATTCCTATTCTTAATTCAATGTAAGCGTAGACCGCAACTATTTCACACCAGCCGCTAATTCTGACGCAAACTCTTTAACTGCAGCAAGCAATTTTGTTTCGTCATCCATATTTTCTTCAACAACATTTACAATAGCACTTCCCACAATCACACCATCGGCGATTTCTACAACCTGTTTCGCCTGTTCTGGGGTTGACACACCAAAACCTACACTAATCGGTTTGTCTGTGTGCTTGCGGAGTTCTGTTATCATTGGTGCAACTTCTCCTGACAATGTTCCCCGTGCCCCTGTTACACCCGTTACCGAGACGCAATAGATAAATCCTGTACTGACAGATGCAATGCTTTGCATCCGTTCCGGTGGACTGGTCGGTGCGACGAGGAAGATAGTCGCGAGATTATACTGCAGAGCAACATCCAAGAGGGGTTGTGCTTCCTCTGGTGGCAGGTCTGGCACGATAACACCGTCAACACCTGCATCTTGTGCAGCTTTACAAAATACGGATTCACCCATGCTAAAGATAGGGTTGTAGTAACTCATCAGCGCGATTGGGATATCTGTTTGTTGGCGGAGCGTTTTTACCATCTCAAGAATTTGTTGGAGTGAGATACGGTGCTTGAGTGCGCGTTCACTTGCGCGTTGGATAGTGGGTCCGTCTGCTATTGGGTCGGAGAAGGGAACACCAAGTTCTATAAGGTCTGCGCCTGCTTCTTCAAGTGTGAGAAGGAGTTTGGTGGTTAATTCTGGTGTCGGATCTCCTGCACAAAGGTAAGGCATAAAAGCGCGGGTGTTTTGTTGTCGGAGTGCCTGAAATTTTTTGTCAATTCGATTCATGAATATAATTATGTTTCGGCTTTCTGATAATGGGTTTTCTCAATTATACTCTGTCCGAATTGAATTGTCAAGGGAGTTTGCTAATATACAGAGCCATTCAATTGTGCGGTAGTTCTCACCTGATGCTCAAGTCACTCTTCTATCCGAGCGATCTCCGAATCGCGATCCTCTCTAAAATGTAGTGAAAAACTTGAAAACTGAATGGCTCTGCAAAAATACTCAGAAATTTAAACGTTGAAATGCGTTTTAACATGATTTTCTCCTATTAAAAATTAAAAATTTAAAAAACTGTACGGGTCAATTCCCGCTTCATCCATATCTAGTATTTGAGCATTCGGAGGCAATTCAAAATTGCCTGACATTCGTTGTTCGTGCGTCAAATACGGAAACCCAGGACCTCGCATAAATCCACCGATGTAGCTATGAACCGTACCATCAAGTTTTACTAACTCTCTATAAGAAACATACGCGGTGTTGAAATAGAGTGGATAAACACGACCATTGCTATCGCGTAGAGTTCCTCCGATAAAGTCCCGTTCACCCTGATCCCAAAGCTTGATAAGGACTCTACCTATAAGTTCAAAATTCTTCAATCTATCAGGGTCTGACTCCCATCTCATGCGACTATCCTCAGACCAGCTCCAGACAGGACTCATGGATTTCGGATAGTCGTCAGGTATCTCAGGATAAGGACCGAACCCGAATGGCGAAATTCGTTCACCTTCCGTTTCTTCCTCTGTGATTTCCTCAACAGTATCAGATAATGTCTCTATAACTTCAGATAACACTTCAGGAGTGTCCTCGGTGGTAGAAACTTTCTGTTCATCCGCAGGTGTTGTAATCTCTGCTTTATCTTCTTTAATTTGCTCGAATGCTGTAAACTCCGCTTGCTTTCTAATCTTGCGTTCCTCGTTTTGGTACCAGAGAAAACATCCAATAGAGAAAATAACAGTGAAGATGAAACTTCCAAGCAACCATTTAGAACCAATGACATCCTTAAACATTTTATCTCCAAAGTTGCGATTTCTTCACAAGGAAGCCTAGGTTAATTTTAATTAAACTAAAGGAAAGTTCCTTCTCCATATAAAAACGATAAAGTTGATGTATGGGATTTATTATCCTCTGGTTTATCATGCTTAAAAACAACATAATTCACACGAAATGTTAAAAGTTTAACACTAAAAACTTTAACCTTATTTATAATGATACACATTATCCAGAGCCATTCAATTGTCCGGTAGATCCATCCAACTTCTCAATATCCCTCCTACCTTGTTCATATTCTGTCCGAGCGATCTCCGCATCGCGACTGGGCGACTAAAACAGACAAAAAACCGAAAACTGAATGGCTCTGGCTAAGATAAAGAACACTTAACTTATTGCCACAAGTGCTTCATGCGCTTTGTGAGGCAACTCAACAAAAATGAAGTAAGAGGCGGGATACAGGTAGTCTTCCTGAGATTCGTCAACGACTCGCAGGTACCCCTCTTGAGCCGCTTTTTCATCAGGCAGAATTTGGTAGAACTTTCGTTTCTCCAGGTCTTCACAACCACCGTTTTCGATGCAAAGTACAAATTGTGTTTCTAATAGTTTCTTTTCCATATCTCACAGAATTATTGTGCTAGGCTGGAAATCGGCATAAAATCCGTTGCTACTCACACACTATCCTCTGTTTCCTCTAAATCAGTTAAATCCTCAACTCCAGCGATATCTGCCAACATTCGAGAATATTTGCGTAACTCCACTTGAAGCGTAGCGAGTTCTTCGCGGAAAATTGCCCGTTCAGTTTCGTTCTCAAAGTCGCCTGCCAGACTTTTCCGATGCCACTTTGCAGTAAACGGACGAACCACTTGATTGAGAACGACAATTGCAATCTTTGTGAAGTTGATACACTCCGGTCCATTTTCTCTGATGACTTCTCTTGTGATTGCAAACAGTGAATACACACTATCTAACGCTGTTTTTTCATCGCCATGCTCAGTAGGTAATGGTTGTGTAGTAATTCTGGTAAGCAATTCTATATATAGTGCCCAAGCGGCATTCTTATCAGCTGCTTTTGAGGTCCATTCCATTTGTAGAAAAGAAGGTGGTATATTCAGAGACGACATTCCCCATTTTTCAATCAAATTTGAGAATTTCATCTAAATCTTCGGGCTGGAGACCCCTCGCCTTTAGGCAGGGGAGGAAAGCCCGCCTCCTATTATGGTTATAATTTGTCCCCAAAAGGGGAGTGCTGTTTTATCTCCACCTGCACACTGGGAGTCTGGATTCAGTTGTGCTGCTTCGTTCAGTGAGACTGTCACTACTCGCTTACTTGACCTGACACGATGTCTTTACCAGAAAATGATGGCTATAAGCCCACGCTCTCGCGGTATATGTTGCCCCATCGACATCACGGGATCAGAGCGGATACAGACTTGGGGAGCATCCGTAACATCTTGTTGCCTGCCACGACAAGACCCGCGATATATCGTCTAGTCAACCGTTTAACTTGTGGAGTGGACGCTTGGCATGCGCTTCGCACAAGCCCCGATGCTTTAGCGCGGGGTTATTGACTCGTCCCACCTTTCACCATTAAAAGCACGTTTTATGCAAAATTTGATGGCTATATTATAACCGTAGTTGTAACGCCACTGAGTCTGCATCCCTGAACACTTCAGAATTCTTAACACTTAAATCTAACACAACATCATTCCGATGTCAATCTAATTCTACATTATTTCATGTAATTCCTTTAATCCCTTGCGAATTTCCCTTATTTATGCTATTCTCTTACCAATCTTGAAACAAGGAGCAATTCCAATGTATCGTATCGGTATTATTGGGTTAGGCAGTATCGCCGCCCGTTATTCAACGCCAGATGATGCTTATCCCTATTGCCATGCAGGCGGCATCCGTTTTTGTGAGACAACCGAATTGGTGGCAGTCGCAGATATGTCCACCGAACGTCAAGCGGACTTCAAAAGAACATGGGGACCCGGTTTTCCAGACAATTCCATAAATTACTACGAAACAGATGTCCAGATGCTTGAAAGTGAAAAGTTAGACATCGTGGCTGTCTGTGTGCGAGGCCCTCATCATTTTCAAGTGATGCAGAACGTCTTAAAGGCAGACATCAAAGCCGTTTTTCTCGAGAAACCTGCAGGGTGTTCACTTGAGGAAACAGACACAATGACAGCGGGTGCTGACGCAAAAGGCATTCCTATCGTAGTAGACTATACGCGCCATTGGGGACCGCATCTGATTCGTCTACAGTCGCTGATTAAGGACGGTCTCATCGGTGAGGTGCAGAGTGTCATCGGGTATTGTGGTGGTGGCGTACTATCCTTTTCTATACACACCACCGACATGATTTGCCAGTTCGCGGGATATGATCCGATTTCGGTGACAGGTTTCGTTGAAGGTGGTGGTGATGTTCCAGAACCTTACGAACCTGAACTTGCAATTGTCGGTTCAACTATCCAGTTTGAAAGCGGTGCTATTGGTTTCCATGTCGGAAAACATGGCGTCAGAGGCGGATTTTCCGTTGATGTTCTCGGTAGTGAAGGCACAGTTCAGACAGGGTTTTATAGTGAGACAACGGTGCATAAAGGTGGTAAACTGATTGATAATGCAACCCTTGATCTCCCTGAAAACGCAAGTCCGTTTAAGGTGGCGTATAAACAAATTACCGACTATCTTGACGGTGGACCCCCACCCGATTGTTCAGGTGATGATTATACCGCTGTCAATGAGATCGGCTTTGCTACGATTGAGAGCAGTATAACTGGACAGACAATAGACCTTCCGTGTGAAAACAGGCGGCGTCTTATCTTCGCGAATGGCTAAATATATTATGACAATTACCGACTATCTAAACGAAATTGAGACAGCATTCCGATCCGGTGATGCAACCGAGCACACTTATCGGCATATCCTTCAGCGGTTTTTAGGCGAGTGGAGTCAGAACTTCTCTTCAATTGACTATAGCATTACCAACGAGCCCAGGCGTATCGCGGGGAACGCCCCCGATTTCCTCGTTCGACGTGGAGAGGTTTCCCTAGGGTGGATCGAGACAAAGCCTCCAGGGACAGACTTAGCTGCCGAAGAAACATCAGAACAACTTACACGGTATCGTAGGGCGTTTTCAAATCTTATCTTAACCGATTATTTGGAATTTCGCCTCTATAGTGCTGGGGAAAATTGTCTCTCAGTACGTATCGCGGACATAGATCACACCACTAATCGTCTGATAAACCGAAACACGGATGACTCCGAAGTTTCGCTCTTTTTTACCGTGTTTTTTGGAGCGGAACCAATCAGGATCGGCAGAGCGTCAGACCTTGCGCGGATGCTCAGTGGTAAAGCGCAAATACTTAAGGCTGCAATTACCAATCTTCTTCAGGATACGTCAAATAACGAACTCCAGAATCGGTTAGCTGCGTTCCGTGAACATCTCATTGCGGATCTCTCTGAAGCAAAATTCGCAGACATGATGGCACAGACGATCACCTATAGTCTTTTTGCTGCAAGATGCTATCATACCCACGGAACCTTTAATCGGACTCGCGCGATGGAAATCCTTGACGAAATAAACCCTTTTCTTTCACAACTCTTCTGGATATCTATCCAAAAATTGACGCAGCTGCATTGGATTATTGACCCTATTGCTGAATTACTTGACTATGCTGATATGGAAAGTATCATCACCGATTTTGGAACAGAAGGGAGGCAAGCGGGACCAATTATTCATTTTTATGAAGACTTCCTCAGTGACTACGATCCCGAAATTCGCAAAAAAAGCGGAGTCTATTATACTCCGGAACCAGTTGTTAACTACATAGTCCGAAGTGTGGATACTCTATTAACCCAGAAGTTTAATTTGTCCAATGGGCTTGCACATACAGGTACAGTTAATGTTGATGGAAAGGAGCTTCCGAAGGTTCAAATCCTGGATCCGGCAGCGGGGACTGGGACGTTCCTCCGATCAGTGATTTCACGAATACACCACACCATAATTACCGGTGGCACGGCTGGCGCATGGCAGGAATATGTATCACAGCACCTCTTGCCACGACTTCACGGATTTGAACGTATGGTTGCACCTTACACGATGTGCCACCTGACCCTCACACACCAACTTACGCAACTCGGATACAATTTGACAACTGAAGAACGTCTTAATGTTTACCTTACAGATACACTTGAGGCAGGAGATCGTCAAGAAGGGCTGCCTATCTTTATAGACGAGATCGTCAAAGAAGCCGAATCCGCTGCCACTGTAAAACGCGATCTGCCAGTGATGGTAATTGTGAAAAATCCGCCCTATCTGGGGAAGTCAGAAAACAAAGGTGAATGGATTACGAATCTTTTGCGAGGACTTGATGGAGGTGTCGTGTCAGAGAGTTATTTTGAAGTGGATGGACAACCACTTGGAGAAAATACTCAAAGGTGGTTAAGCGATGATTATGTCAAATTTATCCGTTTCGCCCAATGGCGTATTGCGCGGACTGGATACGGCATCCTCGCCTTTATTTCTAATCACGGTTACCTCAATAATATCACATTTCGCGGCATGCGTCAAAGTCTCATGAAAACCTTTGATACTATCTATATCCTTGACCTGCACGGAAATAAGCGAACAAATGAAAAACCACCCGATAGAGGACCAGATGAAAACGTTTTTAATATCCAACAGGGAGTCTCCATCGGCATTTTTGTTAAGTGTTCCTCTGAAAAACTTTCTCCAACGCGTATTTACCATGCGGAGTTATGGGGGAACCGCGAGGACAAATACAATTGGCTTGAGGCAAACACTATTGACACAATGCAGTGGAACGAACTGACTCCAATATCTCCGAACTATCTCTTTGTTCCACACAGTGAAAGCATAATTGAAGAATACGAACGCTGTTGGAAACTCACCGATATTTTTCTGTCAAAGGTTAGTGGTATATCCACAAAGCGGGACAAAATGGTGGTAGATTTTGAAAAGGAACCGATACTTGAACGGGTAAATCATTTCCGTAATTCAGCTGAATCCAACGAGAGGCTATGTGAACAATTACCTATAAATATGATTGCTGAATGGAATATCAGCAGAGCACGCGAAACACTTCGCGCAGAACAAGACCTCAATAGATATATTCAGCCAATCCTATATCGTCTTTATGATGAACAATTCATATTTTATCATGATGACTTAGTCGCTAGACCAAGAAAGGAAGTGATGAGCAACCTCATCGCCGGTAAGAACGTAGCGATGTGTGTAGGCAGAGCCGGCCAAGCAGTCGGGGATGCTACATGGAATATCGTCTCCATCTCAAAGACAATAGTTGATTTGAATATATTTCGGCGCGGGGGAAACCTTGTTTTTCCACTCTACTGCTATCCAGAGCAGGGAGGGCAAAGGGACCCTAACATCTCACAACAATTTCTGGGAGAAGTCCGTCAACATCTCACTTATGAAATTGATCATGATTCTGAGATGCGGTTTATTCCCGATGGAAAAGGAGACTGCAATACAACAATTGGACCAGCGGATATTTTCCACTATATCTATGCAATTTTGCATGCACCAGGGTACCGAAAGCGATATGCCGATCAACTCAAAATTGATTATCCACATATTCCGCTGACAACGAATCGCTCGCTATTCCAAAAACTGGTATTGTTCGGAGAACAACTGGCAGCGTTGCACCTCTTACATAGCGAAAATGTAACTCTGCCAATTTTTCCAATAAGTGGTAATCCACACGTTGAAAGGGTTCGATGGACAGAGGTAGACCAACGCGTTTGGATTAACCCTACCCAGTATTTCTCACCTGTCCCAAGGGAAGTTTGGGAGTTTCGCGTAGGTGGACACCAACCCGCAAAAAAGTGGCTCACTGACCGAAAATCAAGAATATTAACTTATGATGAGATTCAACACTATCGACGAATCTGCGGCGCACTTGAAAAAACCTTAAATGTTATGGAAGATATTGACAGTACTATTGCTGAACACGGTGGCTGGCCCCTTGAAAATAAAGCATAATTGGAACGTATACCTATAAAAATAAAATAACTATGGCATCTGTGAATGAACTCAATCTCAAATTTCGATTATATATGAAGATGTATCGTTTTAAAAATTATAATACATCTCCTAATACGCCTCTACGTAAGCCCTTAAACCAATGTCGAGTAGCACTCATCACAACTGCAGGATTGTATCTACCTGAACAATCTGTTTTTGATGAAAGCGTTAGTGGTGATTGTTCCTATAGAGAAATCCCGAATTCTGTTGATACACAAGTATTTGCTATTGGACACAAAAGTGAATCTTATGATACAAGCGGCACCCAAATTGATGCGAACCTTGCATTTCCACTTGATAGATTCCGAGAATTAGAAACCGAAGGAAAAATTGGTTCTCTAAACCGTAGACACTTTAGTTTTATGGGTTCAATTCCAAAACCGAAACCTCTTATAACACAGACTGCCCCGGAAGTTGGACAGATGCTCAAAGATGATGGCGTGGACGTTGCCTTCTTAACGCCTGTCTGACCGATGTGTAATCAGTCTGTAGGATTGATACAACGTGCTGTTGAAGAAGTAGGGATTTCGACGGTTTCAATTGCGCTTGTGGAAAGCATTGCGAAGAAGGTGAAACCGCCGCGTGCGTTGCTTGTCCCGTATCGTTTTGGGCATCCGCTCGGCGAACCGAACAATCCGACATTACAACATGCAATTATTTCCGAAGCACTTGCACTCTTAGAGGACGCGGGAACGCTTCCTATTCTAAAAGTTAGCAGGCAGAAAGGAACTGCATAGGTTGGGTTAGAGTTTTACCCATTGACGCACTGTGTTTTCAATCGCAGATAGTTGACATCCTTCGCCTCCGTTTCATCATGCACAACGAAAAGTGCATCCGCAATTTCCGTGAGTGCTTCATCTGTTAAAGGTGGAAAATCCAGCATAGCCACTTGTTTGATGATTTCAGAGGCGAGCGCGTGTTTTTCTATCTCAGGCAGTTGATTGAATGCTTCCAATATGGTTTGTGAGGCGGTGTTCATCTACGATCTCCATGTGGGAAAACATAAAGTTTATGCAAATTATACACGATGCATTGACGAAATTCAAGGCATCTTTGAGAATATCAGAATACATGTTATACCAATTCTGATAAATAAACTTCCCTTAATGAGAATTTGAACTTCTGACGAAGGTGAATGTAAGAGGCGCAATGAATTGCGCGACTACAAACGCGTTTTTTGTTAATGTGATGCCATCATTCAGAAATGGTATAACCCTGAAGAGCGTCCTTTACACTAATCCGCGATTCAGACAACAAATTCAATGCTAACACATACAAAATAGGATTCTTTATCTTAAGTTGACACATAAGAGTAGAGCGAAGCGAAATCCAATCGACAAGACTACTACAGGTCTGCCAACGTGATATAAAAAGTATTATATCATTATCAGATTTTTTTGAGAAAAAAGGAGCGGGATTTCCTCTACGCGCTAAAGCGCGAGGTTCCATCCCGATGAACGGATGATGCGAGTCATTAAAAATGCTGTTTTTCTTACTATCATAATTTTTCAATCAAGTTGCTATGTATTTCTTTTTCAAAAACCAAGTCAAAATACTGTTTCACAGTTGAAACAGAGATATGCTATCAATTTAGCCTCTACCTGGACTGCAAAACAAGCAGACGTTCTTTTAGAAACCTTTGAATCCATATATCAACAATCTGAAGATACAAACTACAATATGACCCGTTCTGTGTGGAAGATAAGTAATAAAGATTTACAAGATGATGTTAGGATTGAATCTGTAAATAGTTTGAAACACGTTACTATTAGTAGTGATGTTTTTTCAATTGAAGAATCTCAGACAGAAAAATCTCAAGAGGTATTGCTATCAAACACACGTCTTTTTCGGGTTGTCGCTCAATTCGTAACGGAAGATTGGACAAATATGCCTGCAGTAAAACTAATACTGAAAGATGGGACAGACAGATATGCAATAGAATTTGTGCTGAAAGAAATGTACGGTCTTAGTTTAGTGAGTATAGGGACGCCTGAAGCCGAAAAAATAGGACAGAAACTACGTAAGTATATAGGGGAACTACATGTATCGAAATTTACAAACAAAGAACTGATGAAACTCATGTCAGTATTTGAAAAATTCCCCAGAGGATTACATAAAATACCTCGCTTAAAATATATGGTTCGTAGCCAGCAAGCACCGTATGCAGGTTCAGCCTGGATTGTTGCAGATTGTGTTGAGTATGCCGCGCCTACTTTTCGCATAAAAAATCGAAATGAGTTCCAGCGCATAATCATTCATGAAAAAGCACATTTTTTATGGGAGTATGCTCTTAACGGGAAACTTAGAAAGGAATGGTCCGAACTTGGAGGTTGGCGTAAAGACCCAAATCATAAGTACGGATGGTCAAAGACTAAAAGTCGAAAAGAATTTGTTACAGCTTACGCTTATTCAAAGAATCCAAATGAGGATTGGGCGGAAAGTGTTGCATATTATCTTTTCCATCCTAATGCGCTTCGTTCATGTTCACTTGCCAAATACGAATTTATTGACCAAGTGATGCGCATGTATAGCGAAGGTGGGGTTCCTTTCAAAAGATTGGAACACCTGGAAGAGCGTTGATATACTCCCCTTGTTGAACTACTGCTTTGTCCACCTGATTTTTGTGGTTGTAGGTCGGGTAGAGCGTCCGCGAAACCATAGGCGTCAATTTAAGGAAAGGACTCGCTTGTAGTCGCGCAATTCACGCGCCTCTTATATTCAAAGAAAAGAGGCGCGCGAATTGCGCGACTACGAACGCTGATATTCTCGTCCTTTGCGTTATTTGAGATGTTGATACAAAAAGGTGCGGTTTCCGAACCGTACCTGCTGGGTTGTAGGATCGTTAAATTACACAATTTCGCCAATATCAATACCGCGCGCATCTAAAGTTAACGCACGGCGCGGCAGGTCACCAAAAAGTGGTCGGAAATATCCTGCGCCAGCAGGAGACAGATGATAACGTTCAGCGTCGTAAAACCGCGGGTCAAGACTGCGGCGAATAACATGTCCAGTTTCATCACGTTTTAGTACCTGTTCTAAAGCTAACATAATCGGTTCAATGCCAGCATCTGTCCGAGTAATCGTTGCGACCCCATTAACCATTCCATCAGCGAGTGATCGTACCGCGAGCGATCCCGCCTTGATTGCGTTATCTCTGTCCAATGGCGTTGGACTGCCGCACCTTTGCATATATCCAAGTATCAATGCACGGAAGGCTGAACTGGAAATATCAGGTAACCGTTTTTTCATTGCTTCAACGATAATTTCTGAACAACCGCCCGGTTTTGTGTGTCCGAATGCGTCAAGTTCTGCTTGTGAGGTAATCATTAATTCTCCTGCATCATTTCGGATACCCTCCGACACAACGACAATGACATTTCCCTGCTCAGCGTGTTTTTCTCGGATTGCTTCTGCCAACTTGTCGGGTTGATATGGCACTTCAGGAACAACGATAAGGTCTGCCAAACCATAAGCCGCAGATAAAGTCAACCAACCTGCATCTCTTCCCATCGCTTCCACCACAATGACCCGATCATGTGAATAGGTCGTTGTCCGTAAATCGCGAACAGCATCAATTACCCGACTTGCGGCGGATGGAAAACCGGGACAGTAATAGTTAACCATCTTAGAGTAATCAACCGAATCACCTTCAGGCGGATTCATACCGACATCATTATCGATCGTCTTCGTAACAAAAACTGTTGTGAATTGTTCCGAAAGTGCAGTGCCAACAGTCAGGGTATCATCACCGCCAATAGGTATGAGTCCACTGATGTTTAGTTTTTTCAGGTTGTCAATTGCTTCATCCAACTTATCCATTGCGATAAGGTTGGTGCGCGAACTTTTTAAAAGCGTGCCACCGCGATTTTCATCAATTAGGTCAGGGGTGAGTGTAAAGTAGCGTCCACCTTTCAAAACACCACGCCACCCTTCCATAAAACCAACCAGCTCAAAACCGAGCTCTTCGGCTTTCAACGCGATGCCTTTGAGGGTAGCATTAAGCGCGCTCGTATCTCCACCCCCTGTTAAAACTCCTATCTTTTTTCGCATATCAAACTCCTAACTTCTTGATCAAAAGATCGATGTTAAAATAAAATGACTCCATTTTTGTAGGAACAACCGCAGTGTCAGGGTTATTTAGTTTTAGGCTTTTTGTCCATTTTATCCGAAAAGTCGCGATTCGGAGATCGCTCGGACAGCGGAAAGTCTTAAATTGAAAATCTAAATATTCGGAGAACTAAATAGCCCTGCCGCAGTGTTGTTCTAATCCGTGAATGGATTGACCACGTTGTCATTCCGTTTTCCGATTGGCTCTATTTCATTACTTCAACAACTACTGGCTTATCCAAAGCAAGTGCTTTCTCCAACATCGGTTTAAAATCATCTATATCTTCAACACGCAACCCGACTGCCGTTGTGTAGGACTTAACAAAACCTCAAGAATGTGGTAGAATCTATAAAAACCTATAAAACTCTACACTCTTCTTTTGATTTGTGCCGGACTTCCTGCTTCGTTGTTTCGTGCCTCTCAAGTGAGGTCGGACAGAAACTCCATAGGCGTTTATCGTCTCCTCGCAACTCGTGGCGACGGTGTTAGGGTTGAGCGGGACAGAGATTGATAGCAGCGTTGAGGTCTCTATTGCATTCAAAGTCACATTCTGTGCAATGATATGTCCGTTCAGAGAGCGTCAAATCTGTTTTCTTGTGTCCGCAGTTGCTACAGGTCGGACTACTCGCAAAGAACTGATCCGCTTCAGTTAAGAGTTTAGCAGCTTCACCAATCTTAACAAATCTATTATTCATACATATATTATAGCAGAAACAACAAGGCTTTGTCAAGTAAAAAACTACATAACTTTAGATTTTATGAGGTTTTTATAGGTTTTTGTAGTTAATTTTTAACTGCAACTTACCCTGTAATCCAAAGCACCGGTGAACACGCGGTATATGCCTCACATATACCGATAGAAGCGTTATTTGAGCCTGGTCCAGGAACAGTCATGCAGACACCGACATCGCCTGTAGCACGCGCATAACCGTCCGCCATGAAAGCCGTCCCGCCTTCATGGCGTGTCACATAGTGCCGAATAGTATCCTGATTGTTATATAACGCCTCATAAACGGTGTCAAGATGGTTTCCCGGTAGACCGAAAATAACCTCAACACCTTGTGCTTTCAAACATTCGACAAAAATTGCCCCACCTGTCATTATTTATCCTTTCTGTAAGTCAGTCTACAGCATAACTCCGTGTGTCTGTCGGGGTTAGAAACCCTTCCTACAGTATTATACCAATTTTGATAAATAAGATGCTATTACGAAGATTTTATGACATTTTGAAACTTTTCTCGTATTGAAAAATGTAAGAGGCGCTATGAATTGCGCGACTACAAACGCATTTTTGCTGAAGACTTTATGACATTTTGAAACTTTTCTCGTATTGAAAAATGTAAGAGGCACTATGAATTGCGCGACTACAAACGCATTTTTGCTGAAGACTTTATGACATTTTGAAACTTTTCTCGTATTGAAAAATGTAAGAGGCACTATGAATTGCGCGACTACAAACGCATTTTTGCTGAAGACTTTATGACATTTTGAAACTTTTCTTGTATTGAAAAATGTAAGAGGTGCTATGAATTGCGCGACTACAAACGCA
The DNA here is from genome assembly GCA_965218285.1 of Candidatus Poribacteria bacterium. Lineage (GTDB taxonomy): Bacteria > Poribacteria > WGA-4E > WGA-4E > WGA-3G > MSPOR6. The sequence continues at coordinate 6,042,741 of OZ244616.1, read as the reverse complement.
TTTTTGCTGAAGACTTTATGACATTTTGAAACTTTTCTCGTATTGAAAAATGTAAGAGGTGCTATGAATTGCGCGACTACAAACGCATTTTTGCTGAAGACTTTATGACATTTTGAAACTTTTCTCGTATTGAAAAATGTAAGAGGCGCTATGAATTGCGCGACTACAAACGCATTTTTGCTGAAGACTTTATGACATTTTGAAACTTTTCTCGTATTGAAAAATGTAAGAGGCACTATGAATTGCGCGACTACAAACGCATTTTTGCTGAAGACTTTATGACATTTTGAAACTTTTCTCGTATTGAAAAATGTAAGAGGCGCTATGAATTGCGCGACTACAAACGCATTTTTGCTGAAGACTTTATGACATTTTGAAACTTTTCTCGTATTGAAAAATGTAAGAGGTGCTATGAATTGCGCGACTACAAACGCATTTTTGCTGAAGACTTTATGACATTTTGAAACTTTTCTCGTATTGAAAAATGTAAGAGGCGCTATGAATTGCGCGACTACAAACGCATTTTTGCTAATGAAAAGTCATCATTCAGAAATGGTATTACCTGATGGAGTGTGCCTGCTATCTTAATCCGCCGCTTCTAATTCCTTCGCCTTTTTATAGTCGGCTTTTGCGGCATCCAATTGACCGAGTGCTTCTTTTGCTTTTCCGCGATCGTTATAGGATAAAACATGTGTAGGTTTAATCCCTATGGCTTTGCTGAAATCTTCAATTGCCTTGTCATAATATGCAAGGGCAGCATTTGCGGCACCACGCGTGTGATAGTAGGAATAGGCATAATAAGTATCTTTAGCTAACCGGATGGCTTCAGTGCTATCAACTATAGCCGCTTGGTAATGTTTTTGCGCAAGTGCTGCGTTTTCCTGTTCGGTTTCTAATTGACCCTGTAGATACTTTGCCCATCCTCGCACATTGTAAGATGCAGCGGACCTTGGTTTAATCTTTATAGATTTCGTATGGTCGGCAATCGCTGCGTTATACAGTTCTTTGGCTTCCTCTATATCTCCTTGGTCGGCTTTAAATTTTCCAAGGTACTGCTTCGCTCTCCCCCGAGTAAAAAACGTTGTGTTGGAGTCTGATTTAAGTTGCATGGCTTTATTAGCATCTCCGAGTGCCTCCTGATAGTACCTTTGTGCTATTTCTATATCTCCTTGGTTGGCTTTAGATTTGCCGAGTTCTAGTTTAGCATTTGATAGACTGATGTATCCGATTTCAGACTTCGGTTTGAGTTGAATAGCTTTATCGGCATTTTCAATTGCTTCATGGTAGTTTTCTAACTCAATATTATACAACCCGCGCAGCCCGAAACTTTCAGCAAAATCCGGTTTGATAGTAATAGATTTATCAACGTCTTCTATCGCTCCTACCAGATCCCCGAGATAAGCTTTTACTGAGGAACGGACGAAGTACATACTAAAAGTTTCTTTAGCAGTGGGCAAGTGTTCAAACACAAAATTAATGTCTTCTAAAGCGTCTTTTGGGGCATATAACGACATTTTCAGAACAGCACGGTTTACGTGGACTGTAACCAAATCTGGATTTAAACGCAGGACAGTATCACAGTCAACTATTGCTCCCTCATAATCATTAAAACGCATCTTTGTTATACTACGGTTGAAGTAAGTTGCAAGCAAATCCGGGTTGAGTTTGAGCGCAATATCATATTTAGCGATTGCTTCTTTATATTTTCCTTTTTCCTGCTTTATGTCTGCTTGAAGACTTACAACGTAGGCACGTATACTTGGATGCCTTTGCCACGATGTAAAAGATTTGACTTTATCTACTTTTTCAAGTAGAGAATTAAGTGTGTTTGAAGGAATCGCATTAGCAAGTTGCACCGTAGCATCGTTAAGTTGTCTTATTATAGAGCTTACCACACCAACAACTTCGCCGTTATTGTTTAGCACGGGACCCCCACTGTTGCCTGGGGAGAGTTGTGTTTTTATCTGGTGAAATTTATCATTCGTCCCGCTGCGGGAAATAGTACCCTTTATGTGTTTGCATTCCGCATTTGCATAGGTCACAGTACAAACACTGTCCCCTACTTGCAGATCATCACTGTTGCCTATAATGAGCGGGGTAGTGCACTCCTCCGCGACTTTTAACACAACCAAGTCATTTTTTGCATCAAACGCCGTAACACCTTCAATCGTATACAGAACTGGTTCCTTGCCATCAAACTGTTTTGCAGCTACAGTTTTAGCACGCACAACGACGTGAATATTGGTTACGAGCATATCAGGAGCTATGAAAAAACCTGTACCTACTATGCCTATGTCCATATCTTTCTTCTTGTCCTTCGGTACATCTTCTTGGATACGTGTGAGGAATCTATGCAAATTAGTATACGTAGCACTGCGTTTATTGGTGAACATTTTATGAATGCACCAAGGTAAGGTCAATATAACACTGGTAAGTGATTCTATATAAACTACAGCGTTTTTACTGTTTTCAGCAACCTTCTGGTACGATTCCTCACTATCAAAAGAATTTTTTAAAGGCTGTGAGGACGAATCACGCACATTATCAGTATTCTGCTTAGACATTTTTTTTCTTTTTTGTGTTGTCATAGTTTTTGCGCAGCGGAACCCGAGCCATCCGTTCGTGTTCGTAGGTGCATCACGACCACGGTCTGCGGTATGAACGGGTCCAGGGGGTTGCCCATGAACCCCTACGCGCTACATGCTCCGTACGGACATCAGTAAAATTCTCTATCAACATTTCTATATCGGAGGCACCAGCGATAGGATTTTGGTCTAGTGAACGGCTATAGAAATTAGCATCGTACTCATCTGATACCAAATTAACTTGATTAGAAGTTTTCTAATAGCGGTTAGCATTGCGAGGCACGGGGACCTCGCGCTACAGATCCAGTTAATTTGGTATGATTTCTCTTTAAAGATACCCTAAAATTAAGATTCTGTCAAGGATTATTATTTAGACACAGGGACATTCATGGAGACGACAAACAGTCTTCCTTGTTCAGGTTCAAATGTGCAATTCAGATATGTATTTCCGTTCGCATGCCAAAAGGTCAACGGTATCTCTTTTGCTGTTTGCAAATGTCGTTCTTCGACATTCTCAACTTCACCAATTATCTCAACCAATGTTTCAATTGTTTCCAACCCTGCGTTGAACAAATAGAACACTTGGAAATTCTCGTTTTGTCTATGATGTACCTGAATACCTTCAGCAAGACTATCCTCTTGGTGACAAAAAAGCGAAATAACCGGTGTAATCCATTTTCTGAGGTATCTTTTGAGATTTATTTCTCTTTCTGTCTGCGGTCCGTCTAATATAGTGGTTTGTGGTCTGTAAATTAGGCGTTCCAGCAGATACGGTTCAAGTCCAATTCTTCCATGAAGTAGATACGGGACAGGTGCATTCGCAATGAGTCTTCCTTTTGCCTTCGTGAATTCTGTTAATATTTGCACCGTCGTCTGATGTAGTGATAAACAACTTGGGAGCAAAACGAGTTGATACATTTTTCCATCGTAACAGATTCCGCGTTTTTTCTTTTCTACTGAAGCACTTGTTAGCTGCGCTTCCGAAACAATATCAAAATCATAACCCATGTTCCACACTGTCTGGCACAACCATCCCCAAGCTTTTGTGATGTCAACCCACTGCTTCTCTTCTGGTTTCATCCATAGGCTCTGTGTTGGTGACACCATTAAAATAGGTCGCTTTGGAAACCCAATTTGTAATAATTGTGCTAAATATTGATACGGGTAGGTTTCGGAATGACTTGATCCAATTCTGTTTGAAATCCATTGATTAAAGCCGAGGGAAGCATCCTGTACGCACTGTGAAAATGCGTGTGTTTTTTTTCTCAAAATCCCAGGATAATGGGCATTGCTGCATACGGATTTGGTAACAACAAAACGCCGAGACGTGTCCGACTCCGTTGACATGAGAATTGGGCAATCCGCCTGTTCCAAAAGTGTTCCCAATTCATACTGCAATGACCTTGCGCTTTCCCGTACTGTAACACCAAATTTAATATTGTGTTGATGACAAAATTCTCTTACTGCACCGAAGAAACAACGGGCGAATTGCGATGTCAATTCCTGCCAAAAAACGCTTCTAATAACGGATGAATTGTATGTATCATAAAATAGGAAAGGTAAGAACCCATCGGAGTGATTTGCGGTAGATTTCCCTTCTGAAGTGAAGTTTCCTGTGTCGAATTGCTTCATCAATGAATTAGTCCACGGAATGGATGATCCTTTTCCATCAAATACTGACAAGAAGTGCGGTAGTTCAATCGCAAAACCGATGATGGCATCTTTACCATAGAGTGCTATATAACTGGCGAGAAAGCGGTTTATGAAGGATTGAACACCGATATCACTTAGTAGATCATCAACGTCTTCTTCAGTTTGATAGATATAGAGGAGTGTTCTACCGCGCAAACGTTCAGCAACCGAAAGGTCCCACGCTAAACAACGTTCCACATAGTCGGTAATGTTATAGAATGAAGCGTTTGTATGGGACTGTGCGATAAGAAAGAATTGGTTGTATGATGCGTTGCTGCTACCACCTTTTATCTCTGAAGAAACATGTCGCAATTTCGCTTGGATAGACGCAACTGTTTCAGATGTTTGGAAATGCAATTCTACAACCTCTAATCGGTATCGTGTCTGAATCATTGCAGAATCCAATTGTACCCATGCCTGTTTTCTTAAACGGGTGAGTTTAGCCAATTCCGCCAGATGTGCAGTAGACCGATGTTGACCAGGATACGGTAATAGATGACCACTCGGAATATATCCAAAATTCGTTTCCACGACTAATATGTCTCCAAGAAATTTGCATATTTTGTTGCATTTGTAGTATACTTTGAATATGTATAACGTGAGTTTGATAAAAACGAGACTTCGTGCTTCTCGTAGGGGCGAGGTCTTCTCGCCCGTAGGGGTTAGGCAACCTAACCCCTACGAAAATGTCCGCATATTTTTAGGATTTGCCATATCTCAGACTCACGTTATAGATAACGTGAGTTTGGTAAAAACGAGACTTCGTGCTTCTCGTAGGGGCGAGGTCTTCTCGCCCGTAGGGGTTAGGTTACCTAACCCCTACGAAAATGTCCATTTATGTTTAGAATTTGCTATATATCAAACTCACGTTATGTATAGATAGGATTATTCGTTGTTATTTTAACACGTTTCATAGACAGATGCAATAAGTTGCTAATCCATTAGCAAATTCCGTTTAGTATTTCCTCGTTGAGTTTTCATTACATATAAGAAAAATGAGAGTATTAGAGAATCTACTCACTGCATTTTCAGCACTCCGCGCCAGCAAACTCCGAACAATTCTGACTTTGTCAGGAATAACGATTGGAATTGCAGGTGTCATCGCGATGATGTCATTAGGTGCTGGTGCTGAAAAACTCATCATGTTGGAATTTGAAAAGATTGGCGGTCCCAGCATGTTCGGTGTCTACCGACCGGGAAAGATTAGACGTAATCATCGTTGGCAACGAAATACAAGTCCACACCACCTAAATATGGATGATCTGCGTGATGTTCTACAACAGTGTCCCTCCGTTGAAGTCGCTACCGTAGAAGGAAGTTATTATATCAACTTTGAAGCTGAGGGAAAACATCGACCTACTTACATGCGAGCGACTACAGTTGAATATCAAGGAGTCAGGCAGTGGCATGCTGAATACGGTAGATTTCTCGCTGATACGGATATGGACCTTTGGAACAAGGTTTGTGTTATCGGATCACAAGTCTGGAAAGAACAATTCAAAGGAATGGACCCTGTCGGAAAAGAGGTTGGAATCAATAATAAACGTTTTACTGTTGTTGGGGTTATGGAAAGTCGCGGTCCTGGATTGGAAGCAGGCAAAAGCGATGACAATATGATATTCATTCCGATTACCACAGCACAAACGCGGTTTTGGGGACACGATAACGTCGGACATATTATGGTTCGTGCGAAAAGCCCTTTTTTGGTAGACCAAGCAGTTAAAGAGGTGCAAACCGTAATCAGACGAAACCACGGTGGGGACGACACTTTTTTCCGCACATGGCAAGCACAAAAAGGTATTGAAAGTGCGAAAAAAACTATCTTTATCATAGAGATGGTACTCGTCATTATCGCTTCAGTATCACTAATTGTAGGCGGAATTGGTATTTTGAATATTATGCTTGTTTCGGTTACAGAACGAATACCAGAGATCGGATTGCGTAAAGCTGTAGGTGCAAAAACCTACCATATTCGGTTCCAATTTCTCACTGAATCAATACTATTGTGTCTCATCGGTAGTTTACTTGGTATTATACTCGGCGCATTCGTTGGACAAGGTTTTTCGTGGGCGGTTGAGACATTTATGAAAGGTATGCCCAATTGGCCTTCTGTTATCACCTTTAAATCTGTGATAGTCTCTGTTATAGCGGGAACCGCTGTCGGTATATTTTTCGGTTACTATCCCGCCAGTCAAGCAGCGAAACTAAGCCCAATTGATGCGATACGACATACATAATCGGAATGTGATAAAAATTCGCTTCCCAACATTTGTATTAACGGACTAATCACGTGGAAAAACTTGGTATTATAGCAGGAGCAGGTGAACTGCCAGTACTTGTGGCTCAAAGTGCAGCCGCACAGGGACGAACACCGGTGATTATACAAATCACCAAAGCAGATGAACAACGTTTTATTGGGATACCGTGTGAAACCTATACTTACGGTGTTGGACAGATTCAGAAAATTACGCAGAAACTCCTTGATGTAAATGTAAAAGAACTTGTCATTATAGGAAAAATTGAGCCAAGCATACTGTTACGTCGGTTTCAAGTTGATGCGACGACAATCAAGATTTTGGCACAGAATCGCAGTAAAAGACCCTCCTCAATCGTTTCATCTGTACTTGAACACTTTCAAGCCTCTGGTCTTTCCATCCTAACACAGGACCATTTTCTCTCCCATCTGTTACCTGATCCTGGTGTCCTTACAAAAGGTAAGCCAAATGCTGCTCAGTGGGAAGATATAAAAGCAGGGATTACCACTGCTCGCAACATAGCGAACTTGGATATCGGGCAGACTGTTGTTATCAAAAATCAGATCGTGCTTGCTATTGAAGCCATTGAAGGAACAGATACCACTATTGAGAGAGGTGGAAACTTGGGCGGCAAAGGAGTTGTGGTTGCCAAAGCTGCAGCTGAACACCACGATTTTCGTATTGATGTGCCGACTGTAGGTATGCAAACGCTTGAGACCTTACATTCTGTAAGTGGCAGCGTTTTGGCAGTTGAAGCAAAACGCACCTTTATCATGGACACAGAACGTCTCTGCGAACAGGCTGACAAATGGAAAATCGCTATTGTTGCAGTGGAATAGAAAAATCCAGATTTTCGAATGTGGTTCTACATACTGCCACTTCCTAAAACAGGAATCGATACATCGGTGTATCCATCATAATCCCGATAAGACTCCAAACACCTCCAACTATAAATTCCCCCAGAATCAAACCAAGGAAAAATGGAATAAGTTTGCGGTGTAGATTCATTCCTCCCTGCTTCAGAATAATCCACTTGATAACAGAACTGACGAAAATTGAAAACCAAAACACATTCATCGACCAACTGCTTGAAATAGCAAACCCCGCTGGATGAAAGGGCCACCAAAACAGCCGTATCCGCATAATCATCAAGGAACCGGTTATCAGAAATCCGACACCTATAGCGATAATCGCAGGAATATCAGGCACTTTGGGTGAAGAGAGCCAACCTTGAAGTCGGTTAAACGGTCTACCCGCGAACCAATCGCGTGCGCCTTCAATATATGAAATATGATAAAATGCCCAGAACGATGCGAATGTTCCGATAATAATTGCAATACACATTGCGATAAGGAGTCTGCGATTAGAAATTCGGGTGCGTTCAGCAAGCTTAAAACCCTCAAGGATATGCGGCATCGGATGCCCACGATAGGCGCGATTGAAAGAGAAAAGGTATGCCAGCATTGTTAAGTTTCGTGGTCCAAGCAAGCGCGTCCCAAAGATACGCGGCATCATCTCATCCGGTCCGATGAAGTGCAAATCGTGTACGGGTGAGCCGAGTTCAGCGCGCATGCGGGTCACAGCAGTGGAAATTGCATAGTAAATTCCGAAGAAAACCAGAATTGCCCAAACTGACATTCCTGCGGCATTGCAAAAGATACCGATGAACATCAGACTGATGATAAGGCAAATTATCATACCGCGATAAGACATCGGTTCGTCAGAATCGTCGAGCTCTTTTGGCTTAAAGATTTTGCGTGCCACTTGTGCAAGGTGTTTTCGGGTAGCAATAACAGCAATGACGAATAAACCTATATACGCGCCAAATGATTGCTCATCGGTAAACGGAAAATTCGGCATCCCTCTGATACCCAGAGCATCCCCAAAGATACGTTCTACCTTCCAAAACAGATAAAAGAACCAGCAAGAAAATGACAAATCCAACGGAATAAAGAACGCCATTCCGACAGCAAACGGAAACACAGCGAGAGGAGTCCATCCGATTGCGCTCCACGGTTTCTGTGTAAAAAATGGACGCAAATCGTAGAGGCGACCTCCCAAACTCGGAACAGTCGGGAAAAGGTGGTGTAGTCCGTTGAGAATATCAATGGCACCCGCAAGTCCAAATCCGAGCCACATTATCCTGTTTGTCAGCAGGTTTGTTTTGCCGACGTTTGTCAATTCAAGCGGAAGCTGAATAATCGGGTAACTCAGTTTTTCATGTTCTGTCCACTGTTTACGAACAAGACTATTGATGAAAACCATCACAAACACGAGCGCACATAAAAAACCACCCCAAGTTAGGGTGGTCGTGATCCATCCTTCAATGATTTCCCAGCGATATAAACTCGATTCGCCACGGTAATACTCTGTTAAAAATGCTTCGCTCATGTCAAGAGTAAGTGCTTTTGACGAGTTTTGCTATAAAATCAACACTGACAGCTTTTAGATTCATGACGAACTCACAGATTGCGACGTAACCGGCGAGGAACTTTTTATGAACGCCACGAAAGGGACGAAGGAAGTTTCGCAGCGTCGTCCAGGCACCTTCAATCGTATTTGTATGGATCTCGTAAAGACCATCACCGTCTGCGTCTCTTGCCCACTCGCCATCCTTATGGAGAACAATTTCACGGGCGCGCTGAATACGGTTATAGCCGCGCCAACCATCCGTATACACCGTTGAAGTCGGCAGCGTAAACTGATGAACGTGTGTTGAAAGCGTCGCAGAATCGGTGTGCCGCACAACACGTAATCTCAGGAGACCGCTTTCGCGACCTTTCGTCCCAACAATAGGCGGACGATCATTGTCATAAGTCCCATGTCCCCTGCGTTTATTGCCACGCCGACGCGGCGGATCCGAAGCATCAACGTGCTTATCGCCTTTTTCACCGGCGTTTTGAAACATCTCATCTGTTTCGACTTCAGCATCGGGTAAAGCAGCTTCGGGCTGTATCTGCTCTGCCGAAGTTTGGAGTTTACGTCTTATAGAAAGAACGGTTTGACGACTTAGACCCAGTTCACGCCCGAGTTGTGCACTTGAAACACCTTGACAGACACCGCGCAAAAGCAGAACGACCTGTGAGGGACGAAACTGCGTGCCAGCAAAGACCGTCCCGGTATAGAGGTTGTAGATGCTCTCACAGTGTTTGCAGCGATACACTTGTAGACCACTTGTTTCAGTCTTACGGAACTTGCGTGCCTCCGCCACGCTCGCTTGGCATTTTGGGCAACACAGCCCTTGAGGGTGGAAATGATCCAACACCCACGCTTGAGTTTTTTCTTCATCCATGAGAGATTGTATTGGAAAGTCCATAGGTAACACTCTAACATAACTTTGAAAAAATAGCACTTACTTTTTACATGAGCCAAATGCTTTATCTTTGACTGCTATCCAATCTGGAATATAACGATGAAATAGGTGTGCCCAATCGTTCTCAGGCGTGGCATACCAGAAAGCGTAAGGAATCATCGGGATTAAGACACGAAGAACATCGTGCCCTGCCAAGGAGGAGGCAATCGCGAGCATGACATAGATCGTCAACAATTCGCCTTGTTGAAACGCGACGCGAGGCAAAACCTGTTTCAATGCCAAATTCGCACCTGTAATGATAAAGATACAGAAGATGACATTATAATAGAGCGAAATCGTGGTTGGATACCCTTGTCCTGCGGAATCCAAAATCCAATAGACGTTGGGGATAGTGAGTGCGGTGCCGATTAGGATGGCACGCCATGTAGCACCGATATGTTGTCGTTCTTGTGTTGTTATTTTACGATGTGGAGGCTGTTGAGTGCTCTCTGATTGCCGTAAAACTTGATGTGAGGTAGTAGGTCTCAATTTTGATCCGATCTTCGCGCGTGTCGCCTTGAACTCCAGGGTGCTGGTGGTGTCTACAGAGCCATTCAGTTTTCAAGTTTTTCACTACATTTTAGAGAGGATCGCGATTCGGAGATTCGCTCCTACAGAAGAGAGACTTGAGCATCAGATGAGAATTATCGGACAATTGAATGGCTCTGTGGTGTCTAAAATTGTCTTGAGATTTTCTGTAAATCCTTGTATACTTTAAAATCATAGGTCATTTGAGCCGTACACAATAGAAGTTACATTATATCTCAAAAAAGGATGAAAAAATGGAAACGTTAAGCGATTTGTCTGAGGCAGTAGTTCTTACGCCTGAGCAAAAACAGCATGTTGATAACAACGGTTATCTTTTAATTAAAAACGCCTTATCCGCAGATGTCGTGGCAGAAATTGATGCTGCGGTTGATGAAGTTTATGCTAAGCAAGAGGAAACAGGTAATCTGGAAGCAGGCGGTAAACTGAATCTTCGTAATTGTATTACACATCATGAGGCATTTCTGCAACTTCTCGACTGGCACAAAACGGTGCCGTTCGCGTATGGGGTGTTGAATTGGAACGTCCAGATGATAACGTCGCATTTGATTGTGCTCCCTTCAAAAGAGGAACCACCTGATAATGCCAAGACCCGTATTGGGCTCCATCGTGATGGTGGATCATCATATCGTGAGATGCAGGAACCGCACCCACGCATTATGTTGAAAATCGCTTACGCTATCAGTGACCAGTCTGATCTTGCCTCAGGGGCAACGGTATTAGTCCCAGGAAGCAACCGATTAACAGGCACACCCGCTGTAGATCCAGAAACAGGTTGGGCACGTGGCGCGATTTCTATGAACGTCAATGCTGGTGATGCCTTTCTCTTTGAACAACGCACGTATCATGGCATCGGACATAATTGGTCAGGTTTCCCTCGCAAAACTATTTTTATGGGATATGCATACCGTTGGATCAAACCGATGGATTATATACAAATGCCGGACGAATTGGTCACCAAATGTAATCCAGTTCAGAAGCAACTCATCGGTGTTGTTAGCGATCCACTGAGTTTTTATATCCCGCAAGATAAGGACGTCCCGTTGAAATCGGCACTGAATAGTGCTGGTTGAAGTTCAACCCTTGTGGCAATGCTACGGCGCGACGGAACGTGCCTGCTACTTTATCTCTGGTTTTAGAGATAGACTATGGTCTAACAGTGCGCGGGCATAGGGTATATTGTGTAGCCCATAGCCGCTGTCACCTTTAACCATGTCGTAGTTCAACTTTGCGTCAATGTAGGCTTGGGATGTTTTGTCTGTTGCATTGTCCAGCATTGTTTTGACAGTCTTCATTTTTGCCTCAATTTCAGTGCGATATGTTGGAAGTTTCACAGCCATATCGTTGTCAGCACCATCATGACATCCTGCGTTGCTACAAGTCGAAAAGTCTGCTTTAAAGGTATGACCACCATGTTTTGCCCCGGTTTTCTGTTTGTCTTTTTCCTGATTGTCCTTTGCTACAGTTTTCGTATCATCTTTTGCCATGTGGCAGTGGACACACCGTTTTTTCATGGCGCGCACATGCGGCGATGGCATCCGTCGAACACCAGCACCTTCACGACCTAAAAACATCTCTGACTGTGATTGGTGGATAATACCTGCACCGGCACACCCACAGTCCATTTTGTGGCAGCTGACACATAATTTTCTTGCCGGTTGAACCAACAGATGTTCTTCTTTGCTGGCGTGTGAATGGCATGATGAGCAAGCGACTGCATTGACTGCAGTTTTTTCGCTATACGTGTATCCTGGAATGCCTCGATCAGCAAACATGGCGTACCCAGAAGAGTGGCAGCTTAGACAAGACGTCTTTACTTCATACGGTCCTTCAAGAAGATTGACAAGCGCGTGTGAATGTCCTGCCTGAGTCCATTCTTTAAAGGCGTCTTCGTCTCCGTGACATTTATTGCACCCTTCGGTGAAAGGTGTTCTTTTACCCTGTGAGGTGTTTTTCTGTGCATCTGTCGTATCTGCTTGGATTGTCGCAATTTTGAAAACAACAAGTGTCCCCATCAGTAGGGATAAGATTAAAAATAAGAATGCTTGTTTCATAAGTTTTAAATTGTCCTTATAAATTACCAATTGTTCATATAGGATATGTCATTTTCCAAAATTTGTCAATGAAAAGTTGTGTGAAATATTCCTTAACGCTCTTCCGTCAAATCCCCATGCTTTAGCTTGTGGGATGTAGACGGCGCATGATGTGTGTGAAAAATAAACTTGACAAACGCCCCGAAAATGTAGTATAATTATAGCAACTTGCTGGATAGGAATACTACCCTGCATACTTATGCAGGTCCTATCCTTACCAGTAGTATGGTGTGTGGCAAGTTGCAAGTGAGACCTTGTCCAACATCTATTATTTCGGTGTCGTTCATGTAAGTCGCAAGCGGAGTAATAACCCCGCGCCTTGTATCGGCACCCCCATTTATTATTTTTTGCAGGCTGGGGTACCCAGGACAAGAATGCCTGATAAAACCGATCTGATTCGGAATAATAGCCTGCTGGTGGAGCGATAATAAGACGGTTGACTCTTTGAGAAAACCGCAGTCGCTATGAAACCGAAGCCCCTACCTTTAGGTAGTGGGTGGCATCACAATCCTGCTATAATATAACGTGAGTTTGATATATGGCAAATTCTAAAAATATGCGGACATTTTCGTAGGGGTTAGGTTGCCTAACCCCTACGGGTGAGGGGATCTCGCCCCTACGAAAAGCACGAAGTCTCGTTTTTACCAAACTCACGTTAATATACTAAAGTTTGGACAATTTATGTTCATATCAAGTCTAAAAGGAGAAACCAATGAAATTAAATCAGTTTTTCAGTTGGACTGCCCTCGTCTTTCTATTTGCGTTATCTTTTCTTATAGGTTGTGGCGAAGACCGTAAAATGCATTCCCCGAATCTCGATCTACCTGATAGTGTCACTGTGACAGTTGAAGCTCCCGCAGGTGCAGCATTTGGTCTTGCTGTTTCCGGTGACTTCAGAGAAGAATATAACTTTCGCGGGGAAAGATCCATCGTTCACAATAAAGAACAGAAGTACTCCTTTACAGAAAATTTCAGCCAGACATTTTCGTTAGTAGATTCTTCTGAAGTCTTTCCGTTAGTCGACCCTGATGAACGGTACTTTTCTGTCAAACTCAAATGCACTGTACTTGAATCTGAAAGCGACGAAGACACTGACTCGTTCCGTCTAATTATCAAGTTTAACGGCGATGGAAATTTTGACAAAGGAAATCGCGATAAAACATTTTTCCTGGAAACTGAAAATACACTGATAGAGGATGAATTGGAGGATTTAGAAGATCATCTAAAAGATCGGCCTAGCTACTTCAGCCTCGGTAAAATGATAGGTGTCCAAATCACTTTCAGTAGGTACGATGGCCTGGGTAGTTCCGGTAACTTCTAGTAGTGACAGTAGCTTCTCCGGTGAGTAATACCAAATTAACCCGATTCATAGTGGTAGGTGTGGTTTTCCTAACCGCACCTGTCTTCAATAAACAAGATAAATCCTGTTAATTTGGCATAATAATCTAATCCTAATTTGCAAGGAATTATTAAATGATCAAACATCTTTTCTTTGGACTATTGGTTTTCGCACTTCCATTATCTGCCCTTTCTCAAACCGGAACAATTGAAGGAACAGTTTTGCATGAAAGTACTGGTGAGCCCTTATTAGGTGCGGAGGTCCGAATTGTTGAAATTGATCAACAGCAAACAACTGATGCAAGTGGGAAATTTGTGTTCACAGATATTGCACCGGGAACTTGGACGGTATCCATAAACCACGAGGCGTATACAACACAGACAAAAACACAAATTGAGGTAAAGTCAGACGAAACTATTCAGGTAAAAATGTTCCTTAAAGAGGTCGTTGAACTCGAAACGGTCATTGTAGAGGGGGATCGTCTTCCACCAACAGTGAGTCGAAAACAGATTCGCGGCAGCGAGCTGCTACGTATCCCCGGTACCGCTAACGACATTCTCCGTGGACTTACGACGCTGCCGGGCATTGGCATACCAAACGATCTACTCGGTATCCTCTATATCCGCGGCAGCGAACCAGATTCCAATCTCTACTATTTTGACAGAACACCGTTAGGTTATCCTTTCCACGGTGGCGGTCTGCTTTCAACTATCAGCTCGGAAATTATTGACGATGTTGATATCTATGCAGGTGGGTACGGTGCCGAATTTGGGTTGGATTCGCAAAATGTTTTAGACATCCACTCGCGCAACCGGCTTGATAAAAGGTGGCGTGGGAAATTTAACCTCAATTTTCTGTATTCAGAAGGGATACTTGAAGGTAGAATTGGCAAGAAAGGGTACGCTTATGTCGCCGCGCGCCGGAGTTATTTTGACCTCATCGTTGGACCGTTTGTTGACGATGAATTCCCTTATTTTTCAGATGCTCAGTTCAAATTTGTTCAAGCTTTCGGTAAAAAACATTTCCTTACGTTGAATGCCTTCGCTGCAACTGACCATTTTAATACTGTGGGAGAGGGAACAAAAATTTCGCCTGGAAAGATCCCAGGAACGGAAGTTGCAGAAGTTGAAGTATGGAGCGCGACTACGTACTTCAAAAACGGATTTGAGGGGCAAGGTATCCATCTCCGCTCCAATTTCTCTGATAGTTTTACCTCCTATTTTTCTTTGACCCGTTCTGTCAATTTTCTCAATGTTGAATTCCGCAATCCTATAGACATGACGCAGGAGGTTGGCACTAGCGAAGTACATATTTGGGGTGACCCGTTGACTCTTACTACAAGATTTGATACGTACACAGTCCGAGTTAATGTGCCGGTATGGACACTTCGAGAGGATGTGACTTTCCGTTTAAATCCGAGATTCCAATTAGAACCTGGTCTCCTTTTTTCTTATAGTCCCGCCATTAGTTTTGAAGAAAGCAAATCACCCCAGTATGAGTCGATTGGTAGAATATATACCGAGGTTCTAGTTACGCGAACTGCAGAAGATGGAACAAGCAATACTTACCATACGGATGGAGAACGAGAAAAATTTATAATCACTGGTATAAAAGAGGCACGCGATGAATTTGGACACGATTTTTTCCGGGCTGAGGGATACCTCCAAGGACGATATAACTTCTCCTCCTTCATGTCTGTCGCGCTTGGGGCCAGGCTTGATTATCTGGATATGACAGAAGAAGTCTCAATTCAACCCAGAGGAAGCATCAACTTTGAACTGCCGATCGGGTCTAATCTCCGATTCGGGTATGGACACTATGAACAGAGTCCGAAACCGTATCAAGTCCTGGCGAAGGATGGGAATCCAGCGTTGAAATCCAGCCTTTCACAGCACTATATTTTGGAAATTGGACATAAAATCTCACCGCAAACAGAAGTCAGACTCGCCACCTATTACAAAAATTCCGATGAGTTGGTCACAAAGAATAAGGCCGGGAACTATCTGAATCAAGGGGCAGGATATATTGGTGGTGCAGAAACTTTCGTGCGTCACCGTGTTTTAGACAAGTTCTTCGGTTGGATTTCATATAGCTATACACATGCTGAGCGCCGCAAGAACCCCGATGCCAACTATAAACCACATCTCTTTGATAGGACACACATTGTTAGCATCGTTGCTAACTATAATTTTACACCGAATTTTGAGATAGGTGCAAAGTGGCAGTATTTAAGCGGAACGTCAGAAGCGCCTGTCAATTCAATTACTTTGGTTCAAGATCCGGTAACTCGTGGGTTGAATCCACTGCTCGCTGCCGCTGAAGAGAACATGACTGTTGAGCTCGAACCGTACCATAAGTTGGACCTGCGGGTGAGTCGCAAATGGAAGTTATGGGGAACACAGATTGGTGGATTCCTTGATATTTTGAACGTATATAACCGAAAAAATAAGATAAAACTTTTTATTAAAGAACCACAGGATATTCCAGGTACAGGTAATGATACCTCTGATGCCTTCGACATCGTAGAAGAGGGAGTAGGTGAATTACCACAACTGCCATTAATCGTTTACCTTGGATTAACGCTTGATTTCTGATTTAGCATTACATTCTCTTCATTCTAATCTTTTGTAATACACTACCCTAACTAACAATTGAAAGATAGCTTTACAATTGCGTCAGTACTTTAGGCATGCTATAATGTTGCAGTATTGAAAGGAGAACACCCTTGTGGGAGGGGTTGTAGCCTTGATGTACTCCCAACTGAATGTTTCTAAAGGAAAACTTATCGAAAATTTGCTGAGCGTATCTACTATCACATTTACATAGGAGGGATCCTTATCATGGAAAATACCAAAAGCGTATTTGCCCAAGTTGCTCTATTTAATGGTAAGAATATGGAAGGTTGGTTAGCCAGAGGCGGTGCATCAGAGCATGCATGGTCTGCTATCGGTGGAGTCGCTCTCAATCCAGACGATCATAAGTTGTTGGCAGCGACTTCTGGCGAGGGTGTTTTTTACAACGGTCCCACAGGACGAACAACCGATCTCTACACAGAATATGAACACGGTAACTGTGAACTACACGTGGAATTTATGGTGTCGCAAGGGTCGAACTCAGGTGTTTATGTGATGGGTAGGTATGAGATTCAGATATTGGATAGTTGGGGTGCAACAGAACTGAACTATGGGACATGCGGAGGCGTCTATTGCCGTTGGATTGATAATAAACCTGTTGATGGCGTTCCACCGCGTATCAATGCAAGCAAACCGCCGGGTGAATGGCAATCGTATGATATTGCCTTCCGCGCACCGAAGTTTGATGTGAACAACAATAAAACTGCCAATGCTACCTTCGTCAAAGTCGTGTGGAATGGACAGGTAGTTCACGAGAACGTTGAAGTGGTAGGTGTCACGCGTGGTGCGATGTTGGCAGATGAAGCGGCTACGGGTCCCTTATTGTTGCAGGGTGACCACGGTCCTGTTGCCTATCGCAACGTGGTTTTAACACCGATTAACGATTAAGCGGTCACTCATATTGTAGGGATGGGTCTCTGTGCCCTTATGTGTCAATTTAGCGGTTTTCCAGACACGGTAGGTTCGGTTTCCTAACCGAACCATTAGCGTCAATTTTTAGCGTTTAAGGAAAGAACTCGTTTGTAGTCGCGCAATTCATTGCGCCTGTTATATTCAAAGAAAAGAGGCGCTATGAATTGCGCGACTACGAACGCAGATATTCTCGTCCTTTGCGTTATTTGAGATGTTGATACAAAAAGGTGCGGTTAGGAAACCGCACCTACCGCAGATTGCGCCTCTTATATTCAAAGAAAAGAGGCGCTATGAATTGCGCGACTACGAACGCAGATATTCTCGTCCTTTGCGTTATTTGAGATGTTGATACAAAAAGGTGCAGTTTAGGAAACCGCACCTACCGCAGATTGCGCCTCTTATATTCAAAGAAAAGAGGCGCTATGAATTGCGCGACTACGAACGCAGATATTCTCGTCCTTTGCGTTATTTGAGATGTTGATACCAAAAGGTGCGGTTAGGAAACCGCACCTACCGCAGATTGCGCCTCTTATATTCAAAGAAAAGAGGCGCTATGAATTGCGCGACTACGAACGCAGATATTCTCGTCCTTTGCGTTATTTGAGATGTTGATACAAAAAGGTGCAGTTTAGGAAACCGCACCTACCGCAGATTGCGCCTCTTATATTCAAAGAAAAGAGGCGCTATGAATTGCGCGACTACGAACGCAGATATTCTCGTCCTTTGCGTTATTTGAGATGTTGATACCAAAAGGTGCGGTTAGGAAACCGCACCTACCGAGTGGGATCAAGTTAATCGGTATTATGTAAGATATGGTATGTCGCGACAGCGAGCGCAACGTGGACGTTCAACGATCCGACTTTGCCGTACATAGGAAGGTAGATTGCCATATCGCATACATCAAAGGTGCGTCTTGAAACGCCGCGGTATTCGTTTCCAACAATCAGACACACTTTTTCAGGATATTCAACCGCATGATAAGGTACTGCATCCGTTGCGACTTCTAAGGCACACGCGAGATAACCTTCTTCTTTGTATTCTTCAATTGCATCGGCAGCGTATTTTGTTGTGTGCCATGGGACTCGGCGATGTGCGCCGCGCCCGATACCTGCAATGGTCGGGTTCGGTGGATGCGCGCTAATACCGGCTAACACTATCTCGCGAACACCGCATGCATCGGCAATTCTGAAGGTCGCCCCGACATTAACCGGATCTTCAACATCTTGAAGAACAAAAACGAGATCAGTCGCTGGAGAATCTGACTGTCTTAAAAAGTGTTTAAGTGCTGTATTTCTTAGCTGTTTCATTTGAAGGAATTTATTAGAACTATGGATAAACTAAAACTTGGCGTTATTGGTGCTGGTGGTATCGTCTGCCGAATGCATCTCCCTGATTTGACAAGAGGAAACGATTTTGAAGTCGTTGTTATTGGGGGTAGACGCGAACACCGTCTTAAACATCAGTGTCAAGAATTCGACATTCCGCGCTGGACCCAAGATTACGATGCGATTATCGCAGATGATACACTTGATGCTATCGTTATTGGTACGCCACATCCGTTGCATGTCCCTTGGGGCGTTAAAGCATTGGAAGCAGGTAAGCATGTGTTGATGCAAAAACCGCTCTGTGGCGATATGGACGAAGCGAATCAATTTGTCGACGCCGCTGAAGCGAGTGGCAAAACTGTAATGTGTCTTCCACACTTTGGTGGTACTATCTATAAAATTCGCCAACTTATTGCTGAGAATGCGATCGGACGCGTGTCGGGAGCGAGAATGCGCAGTAGCCACGGTGGTCCCGAGATATACTATGCTGAAATCCGAGATATTTTTGGCGAAACGGGAGACGATTTGTGGTTTTTTGATGCTAAACAAGCAAGCGTTGGCGCGCTGTTTGATATGGGTGTATATGCTGTTTCCGGACTCGTCGCTATGCTTGGCACTTTCAAACGGGTAACAGGAATCGTTTCCACTTTCGACAAACCGACAGAATTAGAGGATGTTGCAACGCTGGTGCTTGAGATGCAGTCAGGCGGCATCGTCACAGCAGAAACCAGCTGGTGCGATCCTGCGCGAACAGGCGAATCAAGTGTCCACGGCACTGCTGGCAAGTTTACAATGCCCGGTAAAGACGGTGCTGCACTCACGCAATGGACACCTACTTCTTATACCCGCGAGGGTGCTCCCGTTGATACCAAAGCGATTGACTGCAGCGATGTTGCACCGAGTGGGACGCACGCTCATTTCGCCGAACACATTCGGGCAGGAACACAACCGCCTCTCTCCAATGTTTACACGGCGCGGCATGTCACTGAAATTCTGCTTGCAGGACTCAAATCCTCTGAAACGGGTAGTGCTATTGAGCTAACGACAGAAGCAGACAAGTAAGACTGAAGACAAAATAGGCATCTTCATGTAGACGTGTTCATCGCGTCCTACATGGAGATGCCTAAAGATCTAACCTAAACTGGCGTGAAGTTCATACCAATCATCAAGGTTGTTAAGGTTGACAGCATCTAAAATAGTGCCATCGTCTTCAATGCCACTTGCACCGAGAACACTTGTACGGGTATCATCATCATGTTCGTACCCCTTAATTGCAGCGTTCAACTCAGCAACTGCGTCAGCATCAAGACTACCGCCACTCTGCTCCAAAACCCACGTTTCAAATTGCGGGTAGGTGGGAGAGTTGTCGCTGATATATGCCAACGTTGCGTCTTTATCAAGTTTAAGCGCATCTAACACCATCTGATCGTAACCCATTCCGCAAGCAGGATAGTCTTCATGTAGGACTCCCTTGGCATCCATCAACACTTTTGACCAAAACCGCGGTAGATGTAGCACACCGAGGGGACCTGCAACTCCGGAACTAATTGTCGGAACCAATCCTGCCATTTTTTTTCTCTTTCTGAATATCATAACAAGCCTCCTTGCCTATTATGTGTGAGTATAATACCAACTTAACGTGATTAGAAGTCTTTTGATATAGGACACGGTTGCGAGGCACGGGGACCTCGCGCTACAAATCCCGTTAATATGGTATAAGTCGAAACTTGCAAGTCGATCTTGCAACCTACCGCATTATAGCAAAAATTTGAAAAATGAGAAATAAAAATTTTACAGACATTTAGTGTTATACCGAATTACCCCGATTTGTAGTGTGAGGTCCCCGTGCCTTGCAATGCCGACTTTATCCGAAGACGTCTAATCCCGTTAATTTAGTATAAATTGACAGGGTTATTTAGTTTTAGGCTTTTTGTCCATTTTATCCGAAAAGTGGCGATTCGGAGATCGCTCGGACAGCGGAGGGTCTTAAATTGAAAATCTAAATATTCGGAAAACTAAATGACCCTGCTACAAATCAAGTTAATATGGTATGATATAAATTATACTATATTTTGCTTTACTGCCCCTTTCCCTATTTTTTTCAAATAATGCACCTTTTTGTCCTCAAAATTACGTCACTAATAATCGTAAACCGATCTTTTGTGGAGGACTCCGATGGAAAAAGACGATGTTGAACTGATTCGAAGCATTTTGTCTGGTGACGATACAGCATTCAGTTCTTTAGTCCAAAAATACCAAAAAAGTGTTCACGCACTCGCGTGGCGGAAAATAGGGGATTTTCAGATCGCCGAAGAAATTGCACAAGATGCCTTCCTCCATGCATACAAGAAACTCGCTACACTAAAGAATCCGAACCAGTTTGCCGGATGGCTTTATGTAATCGCCAGTAACCTGTGTACGGACTGGCACAGAAGGAAGAAACCAACTATGCAATCGTTAGAAGGCACCAATACGAGGACCTTGGAGAAAACCGCTTATGAACGTTATGTAGCTGAACAACGTGAGAAGACGGCGGCTGAACATCGCTGCGAGCTTGTTAAAAGCTTCTTGATAAATTACCAGAAAGCGAACGTACGGTGGTAACGCTCCACTACCTCGGTGAAATGACATCCGAAGCAATAAGCAAGTTTTTAGGTGTATCCGTAAATACGATTAAAAGTCGACTAAGACGCGCACGAAAACGATTACAGAAGGAGGAACCGATGATCCGTGAAACCCTCAGCAGTGTACAACTCCCTGCTAACTTTACCGAAAACATTATGAAACAGGTGGAAAACATAAAACCCACATCCGCTTCAAGCAGCAAACCGTTGATACCGTGGGCTGCTTTAGGCTCAGCTGCAGTTCTGATGATTTTACTGTTAGGTGCCAGCAACCAATACCTAACTCGTTTCCAGAAACCGTATAACCTTGAAGCACAATCGGAAACAAGTATTGAGATCGTTGACGCTCCTGTTATGCTTGATATCCAGTCAAAACCGGATTTACAGCATCAGGTCAGCAATGGTATTTCCGTTAGCAAAAATGGTAGTAACGGGGAACAAAACTCTGATGCAGTATTAGCCGTTGATGCAGAGGAAAATTCACCCATTGCTCCTGTCGTAACACACCAATGGACGCAGGCAATGGGTCCACGAAGTACGGAAGTAAGAGAACTATTTGTTTCATCTAAAGGGACACTATTTACGGTCTCTTCAACAGGTGTCTACAGAATGACTGAGGATCGGAGTGGGTGGAAACAAATTAACACGAGTTTACCCACAGTAAACTATTCTAAAATGCCTATGGCAGAATCGGATGGAAAACTATATATCGTCTGTCCTCGTGAAATTTATTCTTCAAATGATGACGGTGTTACGTGGAATTTCATTGCCTACCGTCCAAATGGATTCCCTGTTGGATTGGTAATAACGAAGGATGCATTTTACCTTGCACTTGATAATAGGATTTTTCGATCTTCAGAACCCGGTCAACAGTGGGAACCCTTTAACGCGGGGTTGGAAAACAGAAAAATTACCTCTGTGAGTGCAATAGGTAACACACTTTTTGTTGGTACGGATAAAGGACTCTTCCATCTAAAGTCGCAAGTTTGGGAACAGTTGAAGGCAGATACGATTAAATCCGTCGATTCTATGAGGGTCTCTGAAAACACGTTTTATGTTGGAACATCTTACGACCGTATGACCACGTCTGACTTACGAAAAATGTTGACAGAGGAAAGACCTCGCCTCAAAAATGTTATTCAATGGAAAGTATTCCGATCAGACGACTTGGGAGATACTTTGTTGGAAATTACGCCTAAACATACTAATCATCCAGAGTCGGCATCCGAGATAAGCATAATGGTTTCTGGTGAGACGGTATTAGCATTTGGAATGCAAACTTTCCGTTCAAGAGATGGCGGAAAAACATGGACAAATCTCGGTTTGGTCAGGGATTCACATTTATTTAACGATGCTCCAAGTGTAGCAGTGGACGAGAATATTTTATATAAACAAGGGGCATTCCAAATTGACCGTTCAACCGATGGTGGTGAATCTTGGCATCGATTTATGAAAGGTATCGTAGGAACCGAAATACGGGATATAACCGCATTCAAAAACAGACTCTATGCACAAGCCGGACGTGAAATGGTCTATTCAACTGATGGAGGAGAAACTTGGACACCTATACGTATTGATTCTGGTAGAGGGTATTATTTCTATCCTCCAATATTTACGGTTGCTGACGATTCTTTCTATGCAATTGCCCGTGATAGAGCTCACAATATACGCTTATGTCGTTTATCTGATGGTGGCGGCGAGTTAGTTCCTTTACAAGAAATTCCTACAATTAGAGGTGATTCCTCATCCAATGAATTGAGCAAAGATCTTGTGGACATTAATCCGCCTTCTGATAGCCGTGAACAAGACAAAAAACCAGAAGAGGATGTCAACAGTCTTATTGAAGACCTCATTCCACGAGTAGTCGGAATGGAGGATGTCAACAGTCTTATTGAAGACCTCATTCCACGAGTAGTCGGAATGGCAGTAAGTAGTGAGACATTCTATTTGGCATTTAATCGCCACCTATTTAGATGGACCCCTGGGAATTTTGAGTGGATAGATACAGGATTAGATATTGGTGAAGGTTCTTATTACAGAGGGTTCAGTTTAGCAGCTTCAGCGAAAACTGTCTACGTTGGGAGGAACGATGGGCATCTCTTTCATTCGGTTGATGGTGGAAAAAGTTGGAAAGACATTACGTCAATTCTACCAATTCACTTCAACCGATTCAATGAGATAGTGTTTGTAGGTTCAACGGTTTACGTTGCCACTAACAAGGGCGTTTTAACTTCAGAATCCGGTAAGGAGTGGCGGGTGTTGACAGATGGCGTGGGGAGACAAGTTGTTATTGATACTTTTGCTGTTGATGGTAAACAACTTTATGGTGTGAGCAAAGAAGGAATATATCGTTTAGAAAATAGTGATGAATGGGATCTTATCTCACCAGTTGTTCCAGATCAAGTTCGCAAGTTTACTATTCACAACGATAAGTTTTACATTGTTACTCATGACCTTGGGATATTTCACATACCACTTAAAAAAGAAAATAGATGATTTATACGCAATTACCCTGATTTTCTGAGAGCAGTGTTCTAACCTCGCTTTCTCACTGCTATCAGAGATGTATTCTCTCTTCACGGCACTGAGGCGAGGACGCTGCATCTGTTGAAAACTGACAAGGTAACAGCGCAGGGTTATTTAGTTTTAGACTTTTTGTCCATTTTAGCCGAAAAGTCGCGATTCGGAGATCGCTCGGACAGGGGAAAGTCTTAGATTGAAAATCTAAATATTCGGAGAACTAAATAGCCCTGGTAACAGCGAGTTTACCCTTGAAACATTTTGAAGCTCGTGCTATTATATAGACGTGGTTTTCTGAATTGAGAACAAAAGCACCTTCTCAAAAATATCTCACGTTACCTTTACCGCTAAAGATCAAACAGTGGATTATACCTAATACCAAATTAACTTGATTCCAATCTATCGGTGCGGTTAGGAAACCGCACCATAGGCGTCAATTTAAGGAAAGAACTCGTTTGTAGTCGCGCAATTCATTGCGCCTCTTATATTCAAAGAAAAGAGGCGCAATGAATTGCGCGACTACGAACGCTGATATTCTCGTCCTTTGCGTTATTTGAGATGTTGATACAAAAAGGTGCGGTTAGGAATGCAGATCGCATTTGGGTGAGTACACCGCAAAACCGCACCTACCGTCCGGAAAATAGGACGAATCCCGTTAATTTGGTATAATAAGGAGAATTAAAATGATAAAAAGATGTTTTTCCAACCCTTTCATAACGTTAGCATTCCTGATTATGATGTTATTCAACGTTTTTATGGTAAATGCTATAGCAGAATCTGATGCAACACCGATGGTTGTTCCCGATGATAGTGTTCTAAATCTAATCCCACAAGAATCCTTAGGACTCATTTATTGCCCCAGTTTAAGTGAATTAAATAACAGGATTAACATGATGGCATCAGATCTAATGCCGCAAATGGGACAATCAGAGTTGCTCACAAAAATTTTGGCGCGTGCGTTCGGAGCAGGATTTCAGAGTTTAGATGAATTGAAAAAGATTGGACTTGATTTAAACAAAGATTTTGCAATATTCTCTACCAGCTTGAAACCAATGCTGATCTCAGCAACTGTGCATATAACAGACTATGAGGCAATAAAACAGGTAATCGTAGATGAAGCCAAAGGGAGTCCTCCCACAGAATACAATGGGGAAACTTACTGGAGTACTACTGATGGAAGCGGTAACTTCGCTATATTGGATAATATTCTCGTTTTCTCACAACAGCCTGACGTCTGTAAAAACGTGATTGATACACGAAACGGCACGAAACAAGCAATCACACATAACCCTGATTACGGTATGTTCTTAACCGATATTTTGAAAGGAACAGACCAGTTGGGAATTTATTTTGACATTGAAGCTATCAGCGTATCCTTCGGTGGTTCAGTGAAAGAAGGGTTGGAATCAATGACAGAAATTCTTGAAGGCGAGGCAGAGCCATTATCAATGACAGATATGTCTGTTTTTGATAATGCGATTAACTCGTGGACAGAACTGATTGAGCAGTTAACATTTGTGAGTGCAACGCTAAAGGTGCAGGAAACCGATCTGCAACTCAAACCTTTCCTGAAATTTAAAACCGATAGCGAATTCCTGAAAGGGCTTAAAGAAACATCAAGCGAATTACCTAACATCGGGGAACTCTCAAATCGTAGTATCATAAATGGTACGTTTCAAGGTGTGCCAAGACTGTTAGGTGACATCAGCACTTTCTGGTATGCAACTCTTTTAAAAGATATATCAGTAGAACAGAAACAGTCGGATCCTTTTTTCCAAGAGGTGAAAGCCTTTTATGAGTCATTGGCGGACAAGTGGAGTTTATCTGTCAATTTTGAGAACTTCATCTTACCCGATTATTTGTTTGTCTATGAACTGAATGATGAACAAAGTGCCAAGTCCTATATGGATGGAGAGTTTCTGAAAAAACTCAAATATAAAGATGCTTACGCGGGGACACCTATAATGCACAACGGCATTGAAATCAAAAACTACATCTTTCCCAATTTAGGAATGGATAGTGAAGAGATGTCGCCTGAATTAATGGAGTTAGTCCCGGGATTTTCTGAGTTAATTCCTTCAGAATGGCATTGGTATTACGCGTTTACAGATGGGCAGCTCTTTTGGTCAACGGGGACAAGTGTTGAACCAATTAAAATGGCGTTGGATAGAAAATCAGGAAAAGGTGATAAGTTTTCTGGCAACCCAAGTTATCAGAAACTTGTTGATAGTCTGGGTACTGAAAACAACATCTTTTTGGCTATTTCACCGATTATCGGGCTTAAGAGTTTCCTTCCATTGATAGGAAAATTAGTTCCGGATGGTGCAGCATCAATGCCAATGGTTTCAGGTATATTTGCTACGCTTCCAGATAATTATAGTATCGGTCTTTCTGCTAAAGTGCAGAACAACGGAATTGATTCGAACATCTTACTTAGTCTCGGGGATTTCAAGCAGATCATTGAGAAGTTTGGAATGCTGTTTGCCCCAGGGCAGATGCAATAGGTATAGGATTCATGCAAATACGGTTGCAAGTATAATTTGTTTATAATACGAAGTCAACGTCACGATTAAATGAAGTTTAAGTATTTAATTCGGTAATCTCGATTTCCCCAGGACCGGTAGGTACGGTTTGTAACCGCACCGGATATGGTTATAGAATTACCGAATTATTTTTTTATCTTTATACAATCGTGACGTTGATTCATTTTATGGTTAAAGTGTAAATTGAATTTCTTTGGTGTGATTATGTGATTACAATAATCATTGTAATCTAATTCAAAAAATGCTACGATAGCACAAAAACAAAAGGAGAAATCGGATGAAAAAACCTACTTGTCTAATTCTCGTCGGAATAGGGGTTCTGCTTCTCGTTGTTATATTAGTGTTCGTAGTGCCATTTATTGTCAATATGTTCCAAGAGATACAGCAGATGACAGAACAGAAAGAAGAGTATATCTATTCATTAAGTCAATCTGTCAACGAACCGCTAACTGAAGAACAGGAAAAACTGCTATCCCAACTTCTTGAAGAAGCAGGTGAGACTTCTATCGCTCAAAGTCCAGAGAGTTTAGAAGTTATTTTGTCAACTGAACCCTACCTCACTTATATCAAAACACAAGATGGACAAGATTATGCTGATTTCCCATCCTATGTCGCCACAATGCCAACACCGAAGCATAGAACCGTTGTCTGGCCAAAGATAAAGGAATTTTGGGGAATAGAGGTAGAACCTGCAGAACAAGAAATCTGGGTTAATTATTATTACATAATTCGTGATTGGAGCAAAACAGGAAAAGACGCTGATGATGACAGCAAGGAGTTTAAAGCACTGCTACAAGAACATTTGGTAGAACCCTTGTTTGGAGATGAGGCTGATACTTCGGAGTTGACCTCCAAAGTAGTAAAGATGACAATGATTTCTATCTTAATTATAGAGGAAAACGAAGTGTTTCATAGTGCATGGCGTGAACGTCTGAATAGGAACAGAGCAAAAGAGGGATATTTACGGTGTGCTATTGCGACCCCAGTTGAATTTGCTTTGATGCGATCATTTTTTGCGGATGCTGCAGCATTTGAAAAGTGGATTTCGGAACCTTTTGAAAAGGTTGAAAATACTGAAGATGTAGTAGAATAGCAAGTGTTATTCAATCAAAGAACCGGTGAAATGATCTTCACGTAAGGTTTGAGGGTTAACACCAAGTATCTTTGCAGCATCACCTATCTTGGTAAATCTATCATTCATACTATATTTTAACGTGAGTTTGATATATAGCAGATTCTAAACATAAATGGACATTTTCATAGGGGTTAGGTAACCTAACCCCTACGGGCGAGAAGACTTCGCCCCTACGAGAAGCCCGACATCTTGTTTTTATCAAACTCACGTTATTTTACAAAGTTTGTTAAGCAAAAATCTTACAACAGAGCCATTCAGTTTTCAAGTTTTTCACTACATTTTAGAGAAGATCGCGATTCGGAGATCGCTCCTACAGAAGAGAGACTTGAGCATCAGATGAGAACTACCGGACAATTGAATGGCTCTGATCTTACAATGTATAGATTTGTATAAATTTGACTATATTTTGCGGCTCATGTAAAAAGTAAGTGCTATTTTTTCAAAGTTATGTTAGAGTGTTACCTATGGACTTTCCAATACAATCTCTCATGGATGAAGAAAAAACTCAAGCGTGGGTGTTGGATCATTTCCACCCTCAAGGGCTGTGTTGCCCAAAATGCCAAGCGAGCGTGGCGGAGGCACGCAAGTTCCGTAAGACTGAAACAAGTGGTCTACAAGTGTATCGCTGCAAACACTGTGAGAGCATCTACAACCTCTATACCGGGACGGTCTTTGCTGGCACGCAGTTTCGTCCCTCACAGGTCGTTCTGCTTTTGCGCGGTGTCTGTCAAGGTGTTTCAAGTGCACAACTCGGGCGTGAACTGGGTCTAAGTCGTCAAACCGTTCTTTCTATAAGACGTAAACTCCAAACTTCGGCAGAGCAGATACAGCCCGAAGCTGCTTTACCCGATGCTGAAGTCGAAACAGATGAGATGTTTCAAAACGCCGGTGAAAAAGGCGATAAGCACGTTGATGCTTCGGATCCGCCGCGTCGGCGTGGCAATAAACGCAGGGGACATGGGACTTATGACAATGATCGTCCGCCTATTGTTGGGACGAAAGGTCGCGAAAGCGGTCTCCTGAGATTACGTGTTGTGCGGCACACCGATTCTGCGACGCTTTCAACACACGTTCATCAGTTTACGCTGCCGACTTCAACGGTGTATACGGATGGTTGGCGCGGCTATAACCGTATTCAGCGCGCCCGTGAAATTGTTCTCCATAAGGATGGCGAGTGGGCAAGAGACGCAGACGGTGATGGTCTTTACGAGATCCATACAAATACGATTGAAGGTGCCTGGACGACGCTGCGAAACTTCCTTCGTCCCTTTCGTGGCGTTCATAAAAAGTTCCTCGCCGGTTACGTCGCAATCTGTGAGTTCGTCATGAATCTAAAAGCTGTCAGTGTTGATTTTATAGCAAAACTCGTCAAAAGCACTTACTCTTGACATGAGCGTATTTTGCTTTACTGCCCCTTTCCCTTAAGATTACAATTTTAATAACAGACAGCATAATTTAGTCGCTGTCGCCTAATTCTGCTTGGATGTTCTGAAACTGTTCCAAGGCAGTCTGTAAATTCTGTGTGATTTCCTCAGCTAATATATTTGGTTTTGGAAGATCCGCTGCATCTTCAAGTGAATCCTCTTTTAGCCAAAAGATGTCAAGGTTGGCATGTTCACGTTGGATAAGTTCCTCGTAACTGAAGGCGTGGAAACATTCTGTTTCAGTCCGTTCGTGACGGTTCTTTGGATTGTAGACTTTAATAAAATCCTGTAGGTCGGTATCGCCTAAGGGATTTGTCTTGAGGGTAAAACGTTTGTTCGTCCGCAGGTCATATATCCAAAGTTTCTGTGTCCACGGTTCCTCACGCGCAGGACGTTTGTCAAAAAAGAGTACGTTTGCCTTCACACCTTGTGCATAGAAGATACCAGTTGGCAATCGTAACAATGTATGAACATCAAAAAGTTTAAGCAGTTGCCTGCGAATCGTTTCACCTGCTCCTCTTTCAAATAGGACATTGTCTGGGAGTACCACGGCAGCGCGACCATCTTCCTTCAAAATCGTTTTAATGTGTTGCAGGAAGTTGAACTGTTTATTTGAAGTCGTCGTCCAAAAATCATCGCGTTCATACGTGAGTGATGCCTTACTCCGTTTTTCACCATCGGCAGTGATTGTAACACTACTCTTGTTACCGAATGGTGGATTCGTCAGCACCATATCGTGGCGTTTGCCCGGATCCTTGCTTAGACTATCATCAGTTGTAATTGGACTCTCTGTGCCACCAATGCTGTGCAGGTATAGATTCATTACACAGAGACGTACAACATTATCAACGATGTCTGTTCCAGCAAAGGTCTCAAATTTGAGAAACTTCTTCTGTTTACGAGTTAATGTTGTGCGGTACTGTTCAGATATGTACTCGTACGCAGCAAGGAAAAATCCTCCTGTTCCGCATGCTGGATCACAAATCGTCTTCATCGGTTTAGGTTGCATCACGGTAACAATTGCTTTGATAAGTGAACGGGGTGTGAAGTACTGTCCTGCACCACTTTTTGTATCTTCAGCGTTTTTCTGCAAAAGTCCTTCGTAAATTGTGCCTTTGACATCATCTGTCATCTCGCTCCAAATCTCGGCATCAATGAGCTTGATGAGGCGTTGAAGGTGGGCAGGTGTCTGAATGCGATTTTGCGATTTTCTGAAGATCACACCAAGCAAACCTTTCTCATTGCTCAATTCTCGAAGGATTCTGACATATTGATCCTCTAACGCAGCACCGCTTTCTTTGAGCAGACTTTCCCAATCCAAACCAGAAGGTAAATTAGATGATGTGTTAGAGGATAGTTTGCTCTGTTCGTCAGCGAGTTTGAGAAAAAGTAGATACGTGAGTTGTTCGACGTAATCTCCGTAACTGACTCCATCATCTCGGAGCACATTGCAGAAATTCCATAGTTTTTGAACGATTGTTGCTGATTCGTTGGACATGTATACCCTTAATTTGTTTTGACTGGAATCAGGTTTTTTCTGGTATAACAACTAATTTACTGGCATGAGCAAGTTTTCTGGCTATACTTTGCCGCGCTTTGTTGTCTGCAGGAAACGGTGTGATATTCGCATGCCTCGGAGGTGGCTCGTCAGAAATGACTTCAAGGTTATTAGCAGCAACATCACTCACAAATAGATCGGCGCGTGCCTTTATTGGTATTCCTTCTCGTTCGACATAGTCAAGTCCAATCTTCCATACTGCGTTGTTTGAGAGTTCTGGAGGTAATGATATACGGAACACAGACAGATTTATACTATTTTTAGGTGGAATAAACGCTCTGTATCTTACCTCCCCCTTAACATGGGAAAACTGATTGCTATAACGAATAAAACGGGTGAGTTTCTCACCTGGTGAGACATTCATCAAAATCTTCGGGCTGGAAACCCCTCGCCTTTAGGCAGGGGAGGAAAGCCCGCCTCCTAATTTTTAGTTTGTCCCTAAAAGGGGAGTGCTGTTTTATCTCCACCTGCACACTGGGAGTCTGGATTCAGTTGTGCTGCTTCGTTCAGTGAGACTGTCACTACTCGCTTACTTGACCTGACACGATGTCTTTACCAGAAATAATGGCTGTAAGCCCACGCTCTCGCGGTATATGTTTCCCCATCGACATCATGGGATCAGAGAGGAATCAGACTTGGGGAGCATCCGAAACATCTTTTTGTCTGCCACGACAAGACCCACGATATATCGTCTAATCAACCGTTTAACTTGTGGAGTGGACGCTTGGCATGCGCTTCGCACAAGCCCCATGCTTTAGCTTGGGGTTATTGACATCATACCCTTATTTAAAGGAGGTTTAATAACGTTGCAAGAAAACCCGACAACATTGCGGTATCAGATAGTGTGCAAATTCCCTCAACTTGACGGTTCTCTTCAAAGAATGCACCGTATATAACGAGATTGTCTCCATATATCCCTATAGTAGCGATTCCTTTCTCTGGTCGCCATTCTAACCCAAGACTCCCATCCTCTGCCCAACCGAAATCTGGCATAGGTATATTGTTATCAAAAAGTATCTCTAATAAGGAATAGGCTTCATCATACGCCGAATCTGGGACAGGGTCAATTTCGTTATCCAAGACATAGGCTTCCTCAGCTTCTTGGCGGATTTCGTCTAATTCGCGCTGCACCTGTTTCCGAAACAGCACTTTATCTGCTGGCGGTAAAGGGAGATCATGTTCTTTTTGTCCGGTTTCCATAATGTTCACCTATACTAACGTGAGTTTGATATATAGCAAATTCTAAACATAAATGGACATTTTCATAGGGGTTAGGTAACCTAACCCCTACGGGCGAGAAGACCTCGCCCCTACAAGAAGCCCGACATCTTGTTTTTATCAAACTCATGTTATAATATCAAATTACCCCGATTTGTAGTGTGAGGTTCCTGTGCCTCACAACGGTGTACTATATCAAAAGACTTCTAATAGCGGTTAGCATTGCGAGGCACGGGGACCTCGCGCTACAAATCCCGTTAATTGGGTATTAGAGGATATTTGTCAATGTTGTGAGAACACCTGATAACACAGGTGTATCTGATAATTCGCAGATTCCTTCAAATTGACGTCTTTCCTCAAAGAAAGCATTATAGATGACAAGATCGTCTCCATATATCCCCATTGTTACCATGCCTTCATCCGGATACCATCCGATACTAAGACTGCCATCTTCTGCCCAACTAAAATCTGGCATGGGCAGCTTGTAATTACAAAGCATCTCTAACAAAACGAGCGCATCATGATAAGCCGAATCTGGGACAGGGTCAATCTCGTTATCCAAGGCATAAGCCTCCTCAGCTTCCTGTCGGATTTCGTCTAATTCGCGTTGCACCTGTTTCCGAAACAGCACTTTATCTGCTGGCGGTAAAGTGAGATCATGTTCCTTTTGTCCGGTTTCCATAATGTGTCACCTATACGAGTGTGAAATGAGTTCCTCATTCCTCCTCGTCTCCCCATAATTCTGCTAATAACGCGTCGCCAATATAGTCATCGTGGCGTTCACCGATGTCTGTGACATCACATTCCAACGTTCCTAGCAATGCGATGAGCGGATCCGGGTGGTCTTCATAAGGTCCTTTAACTACGCGTGTCTTTAGACGGACGGCATTCTTGAGGCGTTTCTTTATTTCTGTGACATCTAAATCCAACGTTCCTGCAAGTGCAAGGAGTGGATCGGTTTCTCGTGTTTCTTCATCTCCATCCGCACTATCCGAAGTCTCAAGCGAAACGATAAGCGTCATATTAATATTTCCTAAGTTACATCAAGATGTTTAACAAACAAATAGTTGCAGTTACGTTACACTCATATTCTACTATAAATTTACATTAAAAACAAAACGAAGTTCAACTTTAGTTTAAAAGTGGAGTTCAGTCAAGCGGGAGGGACAATTGCTGTGCCGAAGATGTCCTTTTCACTTTAGTCTTAGTCTTTTTTCGCTGCGGTTGCCGATCTTCTTTCTCTTCTCGGATTTTCTCTAATAGGACACTTGCCGGTTCATCTTTCGGGTCTTGCGGCACAAATTTACCAGAAAACGCATCCTTGAGGATAGACTGCCGCAAACGTTCGGCACGTGTCAACTCTGCCCCGATAGTTGCTTCAATTTCATCAGCGACTGAAAGGTGCCGCTTAAGTTCAGAGACAATCTGTTCCTGTTCGGCAAGCGGTGGAACGGGTATAAGCATTTCCTCTATGTTTTCTCTCCGAAGGTTATTGATGTTTATCCCAATAGAGAGACGGGATATCTCGTTTCTATAACCGGGACTTTGAAAAAATAAACCAATGAATTTTTGATTAACTTCTTCAGAAACTCTAACCAATCCACAAAATGTCCCAAAACCACCTTCAAAATCCTGATATGCTTGGGCAGCTTTGCCGACGAGGTGTTTACTACCACTTGACATCGCGATGATAATGTCTAATGCCTTGACAAATTGCTCATCTTTAATCCTTTCACGCTGAACATAAACAAGGTCTTCATAATTCAGTTGCGCGTTGATATTGTTTGCTCGCAATATAGGAACATAGTTATCTTTTGGGGTTTTAGAGGACTGATCTTTTCGATAGGATACGCCACGGATAAATTCCGCAATATCCTTAATCTTTGTCCACACCCAACCATCAGGCAGATCAGGTAAACTGCCCATAGTAGAAACTTCCGAAACCGACATCGACTCCAGTTCACCCGAATACCCTTCCCGCCATTCCTTTGTCAACTCCCCTTCAAAAGCAGATTTGAGGAGTGATTGACGATACCGTTGCAACTGCGTTTGTGCTTTTTTTAGATTATCAACTGCTGCGTCTAACTGTGTAAATAGCACCTCTAACTTGGCTACGATACGGTGTTGTTCTGCCAGCGGCGGAAGTGGGATTTCAATTCGCTTGAGTTTTGTAGCGTTAACGTTCACAAGAGCAATCCCTGCTTTTTCTTTTGAAATGATTTTCCAATAATCTGGACTTTTCAAGAAAAATCTAAGATAGTTCTCGTCAATCATTGATAACGGTTTGAAACGAATCAGGTACGAAGCAAAAACCGCATTTTGCGGACTTTTAACCAGATAACTGTAACCAACAGAACCTGCTCGCGAAATAACAATATCTCCTGTTTTTAACAGATATTTTTCTTTATCTGGTGGTTCTTCTGTGCAGAATGGTACTGTTTCCCAATCAACGTTTCCATCAGTAATATCGGTAGTCCTGAGCAGACGAAGTGTTCCCTCTGCAGTTGCTTTTGTTGTCCATCCGTATTGTGGTGTTGAACAAGCCTCTTGGAGCGTTGTCCATTCCCAACCATTTGGCAAATCAGATAAACCATTGTTAACCTTGTTCTTGCTATCTCCAGTTTGGGCAGGACTCCATCCTATGAAACTCGACGACTTTCCCATATCGTCAAGGGCAGAAGATGTTGAAGGTTCATTGTTTCGTGTACTTTTTGTATGTATATGAGGTTCAAGTCTTTCTTCAAGGAGATTATAAAGTGTCACAGAAGTTTTCGTAAAAGTCGTTTCATAAGATGGAGGTGGTAGTCCCATTTTATGCATCTCTTGACGCATTTTTTCTGTTCCTTCCCTCAAAGCACGTACTAAAGGTTTCTCTCGCTCATCTTTCATGAGACACATCCAATCAACAATTCTTGAATTTCGAGGCACAGAATCTAGGAACGTGTCCCCAAGGTTAAAATGCTGTGGGACTGCTTGCGGGATCCCCCCTGGATTTTCTACTACCAATCCATTCTGATACGCAATGCAGTGAATCGCTGTAGTGGCACCGTAGTCCCTATGGATTGCGGCGTTTATGAGTGCTTCGTCCACGACAAAGAGCGGATATTCAGGATCTTCCATGAATCCTCCGTGAGAACTACGTCTTATGATAGTTCTAAAAAGAGCGGAATCTTTGAAAAAGGTTTGTAGTTTACGGATCATGTTGGGGAGAGGTCCATCAAAACGTTTATCAAAAGTTGTCACGCCACGGGTACGGGACTCCTCAACGTTTACCTCAAAACGTAGAACTCTTACGTACGCACTTGCAAAAAGCCTACGGGGATTTGAGGCAAAAAATAGAAAACCTGCATTGGTAAACGCGTATTTGTCATTCTCTTTCATTAGCGCGCCTATATTGTACAAAACCTCTTCAGTTGTATAATCGTACTGCGCGTCTTTGTCTTCAAGGTAAACCTTTTTAAACTCTTCAACTACCTTTTTATCAAGTTCATCGGGATCATAAGGACAGCAATAGGAAACTTCAAAATCAACTATCTTTTTTTCCCGTTTAAGCTGGTCTCTATCTTGTTCAGTTAGTGCAAGACATTGTGCCCCAACTCTTTTCCATGCCTCATGAAAATTACCTACTGTTTCACAAATGGCATTTGATGTCCACGGGGTATAAAGTAGATGTATTCGTTTTCCATCCGAATTAGGTAATTCCACGTCTTGCACTTGTGTTGCGTGGTTACGTAAATTTTGTATGACTTGCAGTATGTTGTTAATTGTCTGTTCATCAACATGCTGTGTGCCTTTAATGGTTCCATCATCAGCGATACCAAGTACCAAGAGTCCACCTGCTCTACTACTATTCGCGAAAGCAGATATACACCTTTTGACTTTGTCTTTAAGGGAGTCTATTTGACTCTTGTTATCAGTTCTAACTTCTTTCCAGTCAAATTGCTGTCTCTCAAAATCAGTAGACTGTAGGAAATCCATATACTCTAAAGGGTTATCAAAAACATCTTTTGGGTCTGGCATTTATGGGTCCTCTTTGGGGTGTTTTCAAAATTGCGGTAAAACAGTCATCATAGAGTCTTAATTTTAGCATAAACTGTGTGCGGATGCAAGCGTTTTAGAAAGGCAATCGCGACTAGAGGCTGCTCTTAACAAAAGATGAAATTAAGAAACCAATTTGTCTGTGAGATCCGTTAGTATATCGTCTAACTCATCTCCAAAAAGATGAAAAACTCTCGCAATGCCTCCCTGTGCCGCGAAGGGAGTAAGTCCAAAATCATCCATCCGAATGTCAAGCGAAGTCGCAATATGGTCACGTATCATTTCAAGCCATTCACGTTGTTCCGGTGTGAAGTCTTTGTCGGTTATCCATTCTTCATATCGTCTTTTGACGGTTGCGTTAAAAGGTTCCAGATATAGATTATACCTCATAGCGAATCGGACCAGGGATATGATGTCTGTACGCTGTTCCGTATTTCCGAGAACTTTTGTTGGGAATACCCTTTCGTAAGCAAACCATAATGACTCGCGACTTAGACTGTTTGAATGCTGTTGTAAAGCATGCTCCAACTCCTTTAAGTTGTCTTCAGTCAGCGTGCCTTGCGCCCCCGACCGTTGACACAATATTTGTAACGCTGCTAATTCATCTATGTGTTCATTAATAAACCGTTTAAAGTCGTGAATAACTGTAGTCACCTGCGTGAAACTTCGAGGATCAAATCCAGTCTGAATAACCCGGTCTACGCTTACATCATCAAGTAGTTGGTTGGGGTCTCTTTCTCGTGGTCCGTTTGGCTCAGTCACAGATGGTTCACCTGAACGTGGTTGTGAATCAGTTTTGACAGATTCACACACACCGACAGCATCAACGATAATGAAGTGGGTTTTTGCAGTCGCATCACTGGTGACGGCGCGCAGATCATCTCTATTAATAGTCCGTACGCCGCGCCCGATCATCTGTTCAAAATACCCACTTGACTGGACAGCACGCATAAAGAGCAGACACTCAAGCGGCTTTATATCGGTGCCAGTAGAAATCATGTCAACACTTACGGCGATTCGTGGATTAAATTGTGTGCGAAATCGTCTGATGAGGTCCTCAGGTTTATCACTTCTGTAGGTGATCTTTTGGCAGAAATCATCGCCTTTGGCAAATACATTCCGGACAATTTGGACAATATCCTCGGCGTGGGAATCATCTTTCGCAAAGATAAGTGTTTTGGGTACAGTTTGCCTATTGCGAAAGAGTTCTGTAAAGAGACTATCTTTGAAAGCCTGAATAACTGTACGAATCTGATCTT
Source organism: Candidatus Poribacteria bacterium (assembly GCA_965218285.1). Taxonomy (GTDB): domain Bacteria; phylum Poribacteria; class WGA-4E; order WGA-4E; family WGA-3G; genus MSPOR6. The sequence continues at coordinate 6,005,690 of OZ244616.1, read as the reverse complement.
CTGCAACAACCTCCCGATCCAATTGTGTTCCTGTATATTCAACATCGTCCGCCAACTCCTCCCAGTTAAGTCTTCGACTAACCCTATCCCGTCTTGCAACATAACTACCCTCGGCAACTGTGCTGCCGCTTTCTGTAATTTCGGTTTTAATCCGATAGACGTAATAACCGACATTAACGTTGTCTTCAACGGCTTGCTCGTGGCGGTATTCATAAACAAGATTGTGATCAAAAAAACCGAGTGTTTGGTTATATGGCGTTGCGGTTAATCCGACAATGAACGCGTCAAAGTATTCTAATACGTGCCGCCATTTGCCGTAGATAGAGCGGTGACATTCATCAACAATGATAAGGTCAAATGTATCAATAGGAATATTTTGGTTATAGATAACTTTTTGAGGTGTTGTACCTGCTGTTTCCTGTTCAAATGCGGAACTTTCCTCATCGTCCGATTCATAGTCGGGTTCACCTGTCAGCATTGAGTAAAGACGTTGGATAGTGGTAATACAGACAGCACTTGCTTCGTCAATAATGTTGCTAGAGAGGTGCTGAACGTTGTAGAGTTCAGCAAAATTTCTACTGTCATCGGGAGTCTTGTAAGACTGAAACTCGCGAAGTGCCTGTCTCCCGAGATTGTTGCGGTCTACCAGAAAAAGAACACGTTTGACGTTAGCAAATTTGATGAGGCGGTATACGCTGCTTACAGCAGCAAACGTTTTACCGCTGCCTGTTGCCATCTGGATTAAAGCACGTTGACGCGCTTCTGCCAAAGATTTCTCTAGCTCTTTGATTGCCTTAAACTGGCAATTCCAGAGAATATCTGTTTCTAAGGGATGCTTAGGCAATTCATCCTTGAGATTTTCACGGAGTGTAGTGAGTTCATTACCTTGATACCAGAGGGCATCAGGCGTATGAAATGTAAAGACTTGTCGGGAACGAGAATCAGGATCCCGAATATCCCTAAAATATGTCTCAACCCCTGTTGATGCGTAGGCAAACGGAAATCTGGGGAGGTTTGGCAAGTCATCTGGCAAACTTGCTCGATACCGTTCTGCCTGTTGGAGTGGACCGCTGGGTGTTCTACCTTCTTTTTTGGCTTCAATAACACCTACCGCAACCCCACTGATAAAGAGGAGATAATCTGCACTTTGATCGTATTTCAACGGGTATTCACGGACTGCGACACCGAACGCTGCGTCTGTATTACGTTCTTTATAATTTTGAATCTGCCATCCAGACGCTTCCAGCATGCTATCTATGTTTTGTCTTGCTTTCTCTTCAGGTTTCATTTTTGGTATAAGAATTAAGTAAAAGGAAGGAAGCGACGGTTGGTATAGGGCGAATGGGCGGGTACAGAGACCCACCCTTACACTTTTCAAAGTAACCTAAACATTACACACATCATAAGCGTGCTGCATGGCATCAAACGGATCACCTTTAGGACTAAACTCATGTCCTACATAGAGGTCATACCCCGTTTTTGCGATAGCGCGCATCACAGCAGGATAATAAATTTCCTGTTCGTCATCAAGGTCGCGACGTCCAGGGTTCCCTGCAGTGTGGTAATGCCCAATATATTCGCTGTAGTCCGTGATGTTGCGGATGAGATCGCCTTCCATAATCTGCATGTGGTAGATGTCGTTGAGTAGCAGTGCCCGCGGAGAACCGACGCCTTTGCATACTTCAACACCCCATTCAGTCTTATCGCACTGATAATCAGGATGGTTCACTTTGCTGTTGAGCAGTTCAATACAGAGATTGACTCCCTTTTCTTCAGCAGCTTTAGTGACGCGCGACAAACCAGCAATTGTGTTATCACGACCTTCCTCATCAGACCTGCCTTCTCGGTTGCCAGAAAAACAGATAAGTCCTGGAATGTCGTTTTCTGCAGCAATATCAATATTCTTGAGCAGCTCATCCTCTATCCGATCATGATTGCTCAGATCATTCAAACCAGATGGAAGGGAGGAATGTCCAACGATGATTGCAACCCGCATCCCATTGTCTTGAACAACAGGCCAGAGATCGGCAGGTAGCATCTCAACAGATTTGTAACCGATTTCAGCGGCTTTTTTAATAACATCTTCCGGCTCTCTGTCACGCCGGAAATTTCCAAAGCAGATAGATTGATTAATTGGCATAATTCTTTTCTCTTTCTGTTATGAGTTAAAAGGTTTTAGAAATAAAATTTGATTTTCAATAAACTGAATACGTTAGATTTTGATGAGGCACGCAATGCATGCCTACTACATTTTATAGGTCAATGGCTCTACCGGTTTCGAACGATTTGCTTGCAGCAAGCATGATACGAAGTGTCTGTAACGCGTCGCTATAGGGAGACAGGATTTCTGAGTCGTCTCCACTCTTGACAGCATCAATAAAAACACGGTCACGATCTTTGCCACCAGCACCAGAAAGCGGTTCCGTTTCACCTTTACGGTTCGCGTTGTTAGGTCCACCAACGGTGACAACGAGTCCACGTGTGAACACCTCAAGATGCACACGACCGAAACTTTCCAATGCACATGCGGAGACAATATTAGCAACAGCACCATTTTCGAACTCAATGTTAACCATGCTGATGTCATCTACGTCATAGTTTTCAATATGCGTCATGCTACCACTATTTGCAACACCGTGTACGGTTTTACCATCACTGCCAACCAGAAAACGGCACAGATCGAAAATGTGAGTTGTCTGTTCGACGTGCTGTCCACCAGATTGTGCACGCACACGCCACCAAGGCGTTCCGGGCATACCACCCATCCAATATCCGAGCGCGCCAAGAATTTGCGGTTGCTCTTCAAGCATCGCCTTAGCATTCTGTGCATTGCCACCATAACGCCAGTGGTAACCCACACTTGTGATAGTGCCGGTTTCTTTAACGTAGTCATTGATTATGATAGCCGGTTCCAATTCAGAATGGATCGGTTTCTCAATAAACATAGCAACGCCTTTTTCGCAAGCGATCCGTTCCTGTTCACCGTGCGCAAATGGAGGTGTGCATATATAAACAGCGTCCAAATCCTCTTTATCGTACATGACACGAAAATCGGTGTAAGCGTTGCCACCGAACTCTTCGGCGCGCCCTTTCGAACGATCTTCTGAAATATCGCACATTGCACAGAATTCAACATCCTCAAAGTTATCTTTCAGGTTGCGCATGTGTGCGCCTGCCATACCACCTGTACCGATAAAACCGAGTTTAACTTTGTCCATACTTTCTCCTTAAAAATAGGTCGTAACGGAAAATCCGTGAGTTTTTAATAGTTTAGCAAATATGAACATTTATTGCAAGCAATATGAAAATCTGTTATAATTTATACCTGAATGTTTCTGATATAGAAGAACACCGAAAAGGAGAAAATAATATGGGTTTCAAATTTGGATATAGTACGTTACGATGGCAACAGCCAGATTTTGAGAAACTGTTAACACAACTCAAGGATGCCGGTTGGGATGGCTGGGAAATGCGGCAATCCTTAGATTGGGCAGGCACACCGCGACGTATTCGGCGGATGTGCGAGAATATTGACATGCCAATCGCTGCGGTCACAGCACGTGGGTTGCCGATTGACAAAAATTTTGAACAGATGGAACTTAATAAGCGAAGGATCGACTTCGCAGCAGAGGTTGGGGCGGATTGTTTCATGTTCATGGGGACAGGAAAACCGAGTGACCGACCGGTAAACAACTCTGATCTCGCTAAGCTTGCTGATGTTTCCGAAGAGTGGGCAGAATACGCATCACGATACGGATTAGATGTCTGTTATCATATTCATACCAATACAACAGTAGATTCTATTGAGGATTGGGCAAAATATATGAGTCTTCTCCGAAAGTGCAAACTGTGCATTGATGTATCGCATTCCGCACTTTGGGGATTTGATCCGATAGAGGCTATTCGTCGATATAAGGATGTACTGGTTTATGTCCACCTTCAGGATTATTCTGGGTTTACAGGTGGCGATGATAGTTCGTATAATGTGGATTGGGTGGATGTAGGCGGCGGCACTGCGATGGATTTTCCCGGAATTATGTCCACTTTAGAAGAACTCAACTATGATCGATGGATTACTGCATGCCCGGGTATGGTTGAAGATCGTTCGGATGAAGAGCGGATGAAAGTGAATCGGGAATATTTGCGACAATTGGGATATTAGAATGAACCGAGGATTAAATCTGTCATACAAGAGAGTTGAAGTGCAGTAAATAAAAAACTATCTATTTCCAAAGATAATGCTTGACCTTAGGTGTATTTTTTGTTAGAATGTCAAGACAAGTTAAGGTGTTTAATTCCGCGTAAAGAACTTGTCCGCGTTACGTTGACACGCTATAGAAATTTTGACTTATACGCAATTAACCCGATTTGTCCTATTTTCCGGACGGTAGGTGCGTTTTCCTAAGCGCACCATAGGCGTCAATTTAAGGAAAGAACTCGTTTGTAGTCGCGCAATTCATTGCGCCTCTTATATTCAAAGAAAAGAGGCGCAATGAATTGCGCGACTACGAACTGGGATCAAGTTAATTTGGTATTAGACGCAAACTAAAAGTTTGCGCTACAGGGCGTAGAACCGTATTAGACGAAGGTTTCCTTCTGGGCGTATTTGGAAATGGACAGGTTTAATTTATCGGTAGAGGAGACGAACTATATGAACCAATCGGCGGCGGAAATCCGCTCTATTCTCGCCACAGATTGTGGTAGCACAACAACCAAGGCAATCCTTATTGAAAAACATGGCGACGCGTATCAACTTATCGTCCGTGGTGAAGCACCGACTACCGTTGAAGCTCCCGTTGAAGATGTAACCGCAGGTGTCATCAACGCTATCACTGAAGTTGAGGAACTTGCTGGACGCAAACTCCTTGATAACGGTGTTATCATCAAACCCCAAAACGGAGATGAAGGGGTTGACATCTATATTTCAACAAGCAGTGCTGGTGGTGGGTTACAGATGATGGTGGCGGGTGTAGTCCGCAGCATGACTGGCGAAAGTGCTGAACGTGCGGCACTTGGTGCTGGGGCTATTGTCATGGATGTCATCGCCTCCAATGATAAACGTCTACCCCACGAGAAAATAGAGCGGATTCGACAGCTTCGTCCTGATATGCTCCTCCTCTCTGGTGGCATTGATGGCGGCACAACCTCACACGTTGTTGAATTGGCTGAGATTATCGCAGCATCGCGTCCGCAACCACGGCTTGGTATTGCTTATAAACTTCCAATCATCTATGCGGGGAACAAAGATGCATGTGAACTAGTCCGAGAACGTTTAGATGATATGATGTCTTTGGAGATAGTAGATAACCTCCGTCCAGTTTTAGAACGTGAAAACTTGATGCCTACCCGACACAAAATTCAGGAACAATTCCTTGAACACGTGATGGCGCATGCCCCCGGTTACAAAAAACTGATTGATTGGACTGATGCTCCTATCATGCCAACGCCAGGTGCTGTTGGTGAAATAATACAGACAGTTTCATCACAACAAGATATTCAGGTAATTGGCGTTGATATAGGCGGTGCGACAACCGATGTGTTTTCGGTGTTCAAAAACCGTGATGGAGAAGCGATTTTCAACCGAACCGTCAGTGCCAACCTCGGTATGAGTTATAGCGTCTCCAATGTACTCGCTGAAGCAGGTATAGACAACGTATTAAGATGGGTGCCTTTTGATATTGAGGTAGGTGATCTTCGGAATCGAGTGAAAAACAAGATGATTCGTCCGACGACGATTCCGCAAACTCTGCAGGAATTAGTGCTTGAGCAGGCGATTGCTCGTGAAGCACTCAGGTTGGCTTTTGAACAACACAAGCAGTTGGCAGTAGAATTGCGGGGTGTGCAACAACAACGGACAATCTCCGAAGCCTTTGATCAAGCGGAAAGCGGGCGAACACTTGTCAATATGCTCTCTTTAGATATGTTAGTTGGCAGTGGGGGTGTTCTATCGCATGCACCACGACGGCAGCAATCAATGCTCATGATGATCGACGCATTCCAACCTGAGGGAATAACACATCTGGCAGTAGATAGTATCTTTATGATGCCTCAACTCGGTGTCCTCGCTCAAGTTAATGCGGAAGCTGCAACACAGGTCTTTGAACGTGATTGTCTAATTCATCTCGGCACATGCGTTACACCTATTGGTATCGGCAAAGCAGGTGATACATGTCTTTCCATTGAGATAAATTATACTGACAGACCCATCATCACTGAAGATATACCATTCGGAGATCTACGACTCTATCCGCTGGAAATAGGTGAAAAAGCATCGTTGAAACTCCAACCCTCTCGAAGATTTGACCTTGGTGCCGGACATGGAACACCTGTCGCAACAGAAGCGATGGGTGGTGTAGTTGGATTGGTTATTGATACTCGCGGTAGACCTCTTGAAATACCATCTGATTCTAAACAACGAGTCGCGCAACTCACAAAATGGCAGGACGCATTAGACATATATCCATCTAAAAAGTAGTAGACACACACCACCAAAATTCATAATCGCATTTGAGGTTGATTTGGATTTATCTTTAAACAAAATGCCAAAACCATCAGTATTCGGTTTTCTGAATGCGGTGTCAGATAAATCGGGTAGGACTTACGCAATAGGTTCAAAAGTCCCCCTAATAAGGGGGTTAAAAACACCGAAATAACTACTTTTTAAGTAAAATATGTCCCTTTTCTGCTCAATTTGCGTAAGTCCTGTCGGGGTTACAAACCCGCCGAATGCAATAGGTGGATTCGGCGTTGATTCTCTCCCACAAGAGTGCTTCGCGACAATTAGATAGTTCTAAAAAAAACATTAATCTCTTTACAAAAAAAAATGATGTATGGTATCATATTGATGTTATTGACAGATTGTCATAATTAATCTTATTTTGAAGGAGATAAAAAATGAAACGATTTTATTTTTTTATGTTAACAATCACGCTAAGTTTAGGCTTAGTTTTCAGTGTGACAAATCTCGCGCTTGCAATAGGTGAAGTTAATCTCAAGGGAGGTCCCTTGAAAGAAGGCGAATTCTTCACTAATCCCCCTGGAAAGAATGAGGAAGACCACTCCGCAGTTAACACGTGGATCAGCAAATGGTACGGACCTGATGGCAACTACACAAATAACGGTGGTGCTGGAATCATACAAACAGATCTTATTGAGGTAGGCACCAATGAGGAACTGACGCAGGAAACCCTTTCCACGCTTGCTGGTTTGCAGAAGACAAAAACTATTAACGAAATTGATTGGGATGGACACGGTGGAACCCGGGAATGGAATGTCTTTGAACTGCCTGTAGCAGACAATAATAACATGAACAGAGGCGGGCCCCCAGATAATATTGACATCCATGGTATTCTTGTGATTGATTCACCAAAAGCGATGACATCCGTAATGTCGCCTGCCCATGATAACAATGCACAGATATGGATTAATGGAGACAAATGGTACTATCACCCTGACTGGACAGGTGCTGCCAGAAAAGTACACTTCAACGTTGAAATTTTATTAGAGAAAGGCGTAAACGTCCTGCTTTTTCGTGTGACTGAAGTTGGAGGAGGTGCTTACATGAACCTTCACTTTGACGATGCAACGCACAACGCTGTCAAAATCTATCCAGATGCAGCCAACAGCAAAGCAGAATTCTTCCAAGAAATTGCCGGCATTCTTCCTGTTGTACCTGCAGGAAAATTGACTACTATCTGGGCAGACATCAAACGGAAATAGTCCGTATTCATTCAAATCTCTCAACAAGGGGTTGAGTAACAGTATCTAAAAATCTATATTTTTCTTGATAAATTCGTTGATATGTGTTATGATATTTAGACATTGTTTGCGATATTTTTAGGCAATACCCACGTCTATTTTATCAAAAATCACGATAAAACAAGAGGCTTCGCGAACATTTTAGCGCATTTCTGAATTTCAGAAATGCTTTGGGAGATAGCTCCTGGGTGTCCTCGGACACCTTGCAAACCGTGTATGGAAGTGAAATGCATAGCATTGCACGGAAATATATAGGTTAATACTATCGGTGCTGAATATAAGCACCATAACATGGCGAATGCGATATATTTACCATTCGCCATGTTTTCTTCTAAAGCGAGATTATCTTGTGGATAGATTCAGAGAGTGGTCATACAATTCCTTGCAAATCACACTACAATCATTTATAATAAAAACATGTGGAACAAGATTATCTGTTGCTCACTATTAATATTTATTCTACCTCTTCTTGTAGGATGGCTCGGAAACTGGACACGTTTGATGAAATCCGGTCATGAGGCATATTGGCATCAGGACTATGATGTTGCAGTTGAGGCTTTTGAAGCGGCAGTATTAGATAAACCTAATAATCCTATCACACACCATAATCTCGGCACTGCACTCTACAAAACAGGTAGATATAAACAAGCAGCGGCAGCTTTTCAAACATCTCTCTTAAAAGGAGATGTGGGCAACAAAGCGGCTGTCTATTATAACTTAGGTAATGCACAGTTTCAGATGTATGATTTTTCAGCAGCAGTTCAATCTTATGAGGACTCGCTGCGTCTAAACCCACATGATGCGGACACTAAACATAACCTTGCATTGGCACTTAAACTACTGAAGGAACAACAGGAATATGCCACACAGCAGCAAATGGATAGTCTTAAGAAGCAGGATTCATCAGAAACTGAGCCGAGCAACCTCTCTAAATCAGAGGCACTTCAACTTCTTGAACGTTTGAGCAAAAATGAAAATCTGCGCCGGCAAAAGATACTCAAACAACAACTTAAAAGCGGATATCGGCGTGAAAAAGATTGGTAATTTTCAGAAACCATTGTTGCATACATATTTGAGCATTATACCCTTCAGTATATTACTGATGCTTTTCACGACTAGTGTGCAAAGCCAAGATGTCCAAGTCGAAGCAATCGTCACGCCGCGCCAAATTCAATTGAATGAAAGGGCGACGTTAGAACTCAAAATTTCGGGGAATACACTGATGAAACATATCGGTGCTCCGGAGTTCAATTTTTTACCCGATTTTCTTGCAGTTCCGCTACATTCCAAAACAACACCCCATTTAGTAGATAAAGAGATAGCAGTTAAAATGGCGTGGGTTTATGAACTTATACCGCAGAAAATTGGAGAGATCGTTTTATCGGATATCCGTTTTTCTTATCAAGGTATTCCTTATTTGGCAAAACCTGGCACAATTATTGTAGGGGCAGTTGATACATACCAGAATACCTCCACGGGTGGCATCCATAAAGTACAGGCTGAAGTCAATAACCAGAAACCGCACTTTAATGAAGCGATAGAATATCGGTTTCGCTACCTATATACGACAATTCTTCCAACTCTGGAACCACCTACAACATTACTCCCTGATTTCACTGGGTTTTTAGTTGAAAAACTCCCTGATGAAAAAGGTTCTGCAGTAGTAATGCGGGGAAAGACATATCAAGTTCAAGAATATGTAAGACGTTTGTATCCACAAAAAACTGGGCAAATTCTAATTACATCTGCCCAGTTAAAACTTCCTATAAAAGGTAATCCTAAGACGTTAAAGACGAAACCGATTCCTCTCAATGTACAGCCACTACCTGAGGTCGGAAGACCGACAAACTTCATGGGGGCTGTAGGAGAATACAATATCACCGCACAGGTTGACCGAAACAAACTTGAAGTCCGAAAAGCTTTAACGCTCACATTGGAAATTTCTGGTGTAGGCAATATAAAAACGGTAACACCTCCAAAAATATCGCCTATTAACGGGTTTCGTGTGGAAACGCCAATTCATGTCAAAGGTGACGCTGACAATAGAACGACCTATACTTATGTGTTAATTCCTTTAAAAGGAGGGATATTACAGATTCCTGCAATTGAATTTGCGTATTTCAGCCCTGTCAAGAATTCATATCAAGTAACCAAAACAAACTCAATTCCGATCACTGTGCTACCTAATTCGACTGATATAGTTGACACTGAATCCGATTTTCCATTATGGACATTGTGGTTACTGCTAATACCAATACTTGTGGGAATGACAATAGGCGGATATCTATTGTATCGTGCAAAGTTGAAGTCTGGTAAAGCATCAACTGCTCCAGACACACAGATGCCCCCTGCAGAGCAAGCATTTTCAGCACTCCAATCATTGAAAACAGGGAAAACGGAAGCAAATACGACATCCTTCGGGGAAGCATTGACTCGAATCCTACATCAATATCTCTGTGAATGGCAAAGCATGCCATACCGTCAACTAAACATCGCAGAAGTCCAAGAAATCTGTCAAGGTACGGATGTTTCTACTTCTATTCTTAACGAATTGATTGACATCCTTACACAATGTGACTATCATCGGTTTGCCCCTGTGCCACTTTCAACTGACGAACGGATAACCTTACTCTCACGCACAGAGGCTGTTATTCGACACTTTGAAAGTCATTAAAGCAGGTTTCTTTCAAGAGTGGATATAGCAGTTCAAACTCATCTCGCAAGAAAGGAATATCGTAAAGTCAATAACCCCAAGCTAAAGCATGGGGCTTGTGCGAAGCGCATACCAAGCGTTCACTCCACAAGTTAAACCGTTGTACTACAGTAAAATATCGTGGTATCTTGGCGTGGTAGCCAGCACGATGTTTCGGATGCCCCCCAAGTCCGATTCCTCTCGGATACTGTGATCTGGATGGGGAAACATATACCCTGAAAAGGAGAACACAAACTTATGTTTGTTCCTGTTAAGACGAAAGATGGTGAGGTGCTAATGCCTATGCACGCTGCGCGTGCGCGCAAGCTCGTCCAACGTGGTGAGGCAACGTCTTATTGGGACAATGGTATCTATTGTATCTGTCTCAATAAAGAGCCTTCTAAGAGAGATACTCAAGAGATTGCTGTGGGTGTAGACCCCGGTAGCAAGAAAGAGGGTTTCACAGTGAAGTCGATGTCTCACACCTATCTGAACGTTCAAGCAGACGCCCATAGCAAAGTGGGCAAGAAAGTAGAGAAACGCAGAGACCTTCGGAGAACCCGTCGTTCTCGCAGCTGTCCGAATAGAAAGAACCGGACGAATCGTTTGGCGAATAGCGCACGAATACCTGCTGGCACGCGTGCAAGGTGGGATTGGAAACTACGTGTCTTGGATTGGTTGTCCAAGTTGTATCCTATCACGTATGTATGTGTTGAGGACATTAAGGCACGAACACTCAAACGTGCGAAAAAGTGGAATAGTTCTTTCAGTCCTCTTGAAGTCGGAAAGTCTTGGTTCTATGGTGAATACAAAAGCGATGGACATTGTTCACACTTCAAGGTTGGGAGACGAAAGAACTTCGAGATAGACTTGGGCTCAAGAAGTCTTCCAAGAAACTTGCTGAGACGTTTGATGCACACTGTGTAGATAGTTGGTGTTTGGCATATCACACTGTCGGTGGGGTGGATGTCCCCGACAACACAGATATATTCTGCATCGCACCGATACCTGTTTCAAGACGTGAACTTCATCGGCAGAACCCACAAAAGAACGGCATTCGTTCGCGATATGGTGGCACCTTATTAGCACAAGGCTTGGTCAAGAACACTTTGGTGAAGCATGTCAAACACGGATTAACAAGACTTTCAGGTATTAACGCAAAAGGTTTGTTTTCAATCTACAGTTTGGATGGGAAACGAATCACCACAGGCGCGAAACGACAGGATTTCAAAGTTCTTACGCGTCTGAATTTTAACTATAGGAGCGGGCTTTCCTCCCCAACCTAAAGGATGGGGTCTCCAGCCCGAAGAGTGATGAACATAATTTGGTTATTAATTCTATGGATACATGTGATTGCTGCCGTTGTTTGGGTTGGCGGCAACCTCATTTTAGCAATGGTTATTGTGCCATATTTTCGACAAACCCTACCACCTGTGAAACGAATTCAACTCTTGACACAAATAGGCAAACGGTTTGAGCCGATTGTGTGGGGTTGTGTTCTCGTTCTATTTTTTACTGGAATAGGCAATATTTTCAATGCTATAGATTTTTCCTCACCAATTGTCACTTCCTTCATGCGAACGTTGCTAATCAAGTTGATCCTATTCATCGCGCTACTTATCCTCACTTTTTTGCACAGTTTTGTGTATGCTCCTAAGTTGTTGACGGCAATTGAAACCTTAGACGAAACATTAGAAGAGCTACCATCCGAAGTCAAACCACTCCAAACACAAATGTCAATTGTTTCAAGTTTAATGGGTGTGGTTTCGCTGTTGATTCTGTTGGCAGCAGTTGCCCTTCGGATGGGGATATGATATTTCAGTATAATTAAAGGTTTGACAAGGACAGACATTCGGTGTAATATTAAAATCAGAAAATGTGAATTATCTGTATGAATGCAGGTGTGTAATGTTCACTTGAAATTACCAGTAATACCAAATTAACTGGATTCGAAGTTTTCTAATAGCGATTAGCATTGCGAGGCACGGGGACCTCGCACTACAAATCGGGTTAATTTGGTATAAGGAGTGTATATGCCAACAAAAACTCGAATTGTTTTCGTAGCGGGAAGTGCAAGTCATGGAGGTGGGTCGCATGAGCATCCAGGCGGGTGTTCTTTCTTAGCAGATCAGTTGAATAGTTCTATTGATAACATGGAGGCGGTTGTTCATCAAGGGTGGCCTTCAGACCCGGCAACTTTCGCTGATACAGATGCCGTAATAGTTTACTCGGATGGTGGTGGTGGACATCTTAGCATTCCTCACCTTGACCAGATTTCGGAATTAACCGCGCAGGGTATCGGAATTGCGATGCTGCACTATGCAGTTGAAGTGCCGAAGGGTGAACCGGGAAATTGTTTCTTGGATTGGATTGGCGGTTATTTTGAAACACATCTCTCGGTTAATCCACATTGGACTGCAAAATTCACATCATTTCCTGAACATCCAGTAACACGCGGTATGGAACCGTTCTCATTAGATGATGAATGGTATTACCACATGCGGTTTCGTGATAATATGCAGGGTGTAACGCCTGTGTTAAGTGCAATCGCGCCAGAGTCAACACTTCAGAGACCCGATGGTCCTCATAGTGGTAACCCACACGTTCGAGCATCGGTTGCCAACGGTGAGCCGCAACATCTTGGATGGTGCGTAGAACGTTCAGATGGTGGACGCGGATTTGGATTTACAGGTGGTCATTACCATAAAAATTGGGGAGATGATAACCTCAGAAAATTTATCCTCAATGCTATTGCTTGGACAGCAAAAGTAGAGATTCCTGAAGATGGTATTTCCACGTCAACACCAACAGAAACAGAATTGAATTCGTATTTGTAGTTGATTTTTCAAATTTCGTATGAAAATAACGAGAACATTAGCGCGGTTGCGTACCGCGCCTACCGGTTGAAGTATTTATGTGCCTATAGAAGATGTTTTGAGGGATAAACATGGATCAGGAACAACTTGATTATCTTTTTGACCTACAAGGATATCTCATTTTAGAGAATGCTATTTCAGAAGAAGATCTTGATAAGATAAACGAATGGATAGATCGTCATTGGGCTTATGTTGAACAACCTTGGGAACCAAATTCTGAGGATAAACGTATTCCGCGTTGGATCGGAAACATTGAGACACATACCTACAATGTAGAAAATGGTGTTAATTTCCAGAATATCATAGAGGGTGGAGATGTATTTCAAAAGTTGATTGATCATCCTGCATGGATTAGTCTTATCCGGAAATATATTCATGAGGTGAATGGGGTTTCTATTCACGAGAATTTTCTGAATGTGCGTGGTCCTGGTGGTTTCATCCATATTCACTGTGGGGGACATGTCCCGTTGAGTTATTTGACGTTTCGTCAGACAAATACCGGCGAATGGCTTGTGGGGCAAATTAACGTTCTGATGGCACTTAACGACATTGGACCAGGAGATGGTGCGCCTGTGTTGATACCGGGCAGCCATAAATGTTCAGAGATTCACCCACGTCTAAAACAGAATGGTAAAGGTATTGTCTACGACGGTTTTACTGGAAAGCCTGCAGGAACAGCTTTTGCAACCCAAGAGGTACATCTGAAGGCGGGAGATGTGGTGATGTTTACAGATGCGATTACACACGGTTCAGCTGAGCGAACAAATCCCGGTTATCGTCGTTCGATTGTCTATCGTTATTCTCCCAAATATGTCCGTGAACGTTTTGACTATCCCCATTCCGGGGAGTTGTTAGCGCGTTTAACTCCCGATCAACGCAAGATTATCCAACCGACGTCACCGCGTAGACCTCCGCAGGTTGCGTAATCTTGAGAAACCTTCAAAACGTTTAGTCGCCTTTTTTCGGTTTTGTGTGTGGATCGTGTTGCCATTTATAAGATATCTAGTGTACAATTTTGTAATTAAATCTACAAATAGCACTCTTTCGAAAGGATTTTCAAGATGCATACAATTCAAGAAATCACAGCAGCGTTACCGAATCTGACTACTGACGAATTACAGCACATTGAACAGGAAATCCACAATTTATACCGAACTCGCGATGAGCATATCATCTATGATGATGACTACGGTATCTGGACAGAACAAGATCAGAATTTAGTGGCAGCAGAAGTTTTTAGACTGCTCGAAAAAGAAGAGGCTTCGGACGATAATGCCAACTCCTAAGCTTTGACAAAGTATGCAATTACCATCAAAATCCCTTTGGGGCGGACGTTTTAGCGCAAGCCTCACCTCAGAAACAGTAGCCTTCACACACTCCATTGAAGCTGATACCCGCCTGATCGGATACGATATCTGGGGAAGTCAAGCGCATGCAATTATGCTTGCACGACAGGGAATTATCTCCAATGCTGACCTCCGAGAGATTTTGCAGTGGCTCTGTAAAGCAGCGGAGGATTTTCAAAACGGAAACTTCACTCTTGACCCAAATAAAGAAGATGTGCACATGAACGTTGAGTCGTATCTGATTGAGAATGCAGGACGCGAATTCGGTGGCAAACTCCACACTGCCCGATCTCGTAACGATCAGGTACTCGTAGACGCACACCTCTATATTCGAGATGAGATTCTGAATATCCAGCGCGGCATCTCAACATTGTGCGATGCATTCCTTAGCATTGCCAAAGAGCATGTTGACACTGTCATGCCCGGATATACACATACACAGCATGCGCAACCGATTAGTCTTGGTTTCTGGGCAACTGCCTATGTGAGCATGTTCCTAAGAGATCAAAAACGCCTGAAAGCTGCTTACGAACTTGCTAATATGAACCCGCTTGGAGCGTGTGCCTTGGCTGGCACGACCTTCCCAATTGATCGAAACCTGACAACGAAGCTGCTCGGTTTTGACTCTCCTCATGAACATGCTCTTGATGTGATTAGCAGTCGAGATTTCATAGCGGAAGTGCTTTTCGCTTTGTCACTCGTTATGGCAAATCTATCACGAATTAGCGAAGAAATCATCTATTGGACGACCTACGAATTTGGGATAGCGGTGCTTGACGATGCTTATAGTTCGGGCAGTTCCATCATGCCACAGAAGAAGAATCCTGATATCGCAGAACTCACACGGGGTAGAACCGGACGCGTCTACGGTGCGTTGATAGACCTTTTGACGAATCTCAAAGGGTTGCCGATGGGATATAACCGTGATTTTCAGGAGGATAAACCACCTCTTTGGGAAGCATTTGATATTGTGAAGGCGTGTCTTGGTATTCTACCGGATCTTCTCAAAACCACAGAATTTAAGACAGAACGTATGGCTGAATTGGTAAATGCTAACTTTGCTACTGCGACAGAGTTAGCGAACTATCTGGTTAAGGAACATCAAATTAGTTTTCGTGAGAGTCATGAGATTGTGGGATGGCTTGTTGGGGAATTGGTTCAGCAGGAAAAGACGTTCACCAATTGGGAGCTGACGCATGAACTCTTGAAACAAAAAGATATTGACATACCGATTTCACAACTACAGCAAATTCTGGATGCGGAATTAGCACTTAAGAATAACCAAAGTCTCGGTGGCACGTCCCCTTCAGAGGTTTCTCGGATGATAGAAAGTTTTGAAGAACAACTAAATGCAATTGCAATGCGTATCTATACCTGTCAGACGCAAATTGAGGACGCACACCGTGAGACACTACGGATAGTTGACGAGGTTTTGGGTAATTCGGTTATTTCTACAAAAGGAGATTAAAAATTGAAAAACAGATTAATTGTCGCATTGGATACGGACGATGGTAGGGATATCGACTGGATAACTGATGCACTTATGGATACTGTCTCGTGGGTTAAGATCGGGTCCCAGGCTTTTACAACAGTTGGTACTGTGGTTTTTTCATGGATGAGTGAAAGAAGATATAATACATTTTTGGATCTGAAATTTCATGACATTCCAAATACTGTGGCACGCGATGTCAGCACAATGACAAAACACGGCGCGAACATGATTAACATGCACGCCTCCGGTGGTTTTGAAATGATGCAGGCAGCGAGATTAAGCGCGGATGCTGCTGCGGACGATGCCGGAATTCCTAATCCTGTTCTTCTTGGCGTTACAATTCTGACAAGCATGGATGAACAAGGGTTTCAGTCAAACTTTGGATCGGAGCGGCAGCTCACTGATCAGGTAGTATTTCTCGCGAAGCAAGCAAAAGAGGCTGGACTTGACGGTGTTGTCGCATCCCCTTTGGAAATTGAACCGATACGAAAAGCGTGTGGTGATGACTTTCTGATTGTCACACCGGGGATCCGTCCGAAATGGGCTGACCCAGGTGACCAACGTCGTATCACAACACCGGCAGAGGCGATTAATCGAGGCGCAGATTTTATCGTTGTCGGTAGACCGATTATTGAAGACGATGACCCGTTGGAGGCTGCCGAAAAAATATTGGACGAAATGAGAGGAGTGTGACATTATGAATATCATTTGTATCTGTTTAGACACATTTCGAGCAGACATCATTGGAGAAGGGAAAAAGTTTAGTTATGTCCAAACGCCAAATCTTGATGCGTTTGCATCGGAGAGTATCCGATTCAACCGCGCTTTTGGTGAGGGTCAACCGACACTTCAAGTGCGTCGTGGAAACTTTACAGGTATGCGGAGTTTTCCGTGGAAATATAACTTTGATCGGCGTGGACATTGGCATCACGCCCCCGGTTGGCATAAGATTCCACCGGAACAGGATACAATCGCAGAGGTGTTGTTGGAACGCGGTTATCTAACTGCCCTTATAGCAGATACATACCACATGTTCAAACCGACTATGAATTTCTCACGCGGATTCGCACATTTTGATTTTATCCGTGGTCAGGAATCAGATAACTGGCAAAGCGGTGATCCGAGATTGATTGAGGACCAACTTCGCAAGCATGTCCGTGAACCGATCAATTGGCAGCGACACGTAGGACTCGTGAATTACCTATTGTCACAACGTCATCGGCAATCGGAAGATGACTATAGTTGTGCGCGCGTTTTCCGTGCAGCGTCCGATTGGCTTGAAGATAATCACACCGTTGGTCCGTTCTTTTTATGGGTAGATAGTTTCGATCCGCATGAGCCTTGGGACCCGCCTAAATCTTACGCAGACATCTATTATCCAGACTATTCAGGAAAGGATTTCATTACAACGAATAGTGCAAACGAAGGTGGTGGACCATCTGAAGAGGAACGCGACCGAATTGAGGCACTCTACCTCGGTGAAGTGACGTTTGTTGACAAATGGGTTGGTGTTTTATTGGACAAGATTGAGGCATTAGAAATTCGTGATGAGACACTTGTTGTGGTAATGTCTGACCACGGCACACAACTCCGTGACCATGGAAGTTTTGGAAAAGGCGCGAACAAGTTACATCCGTTCAATACGCAGCTAAACCTGATGATACGTCATCCTGATGGTCCACATGACAAGGATATTTCAGCGTTTGTGCAAAACCATGATCTGATGCCGACTTTGCTAAATCTGCTTGATATTCCATGCGGATGGACTGACGGTGAAAATATGTGGCAGCTCGTTACGCAGGAAAAAACATATCTCCGTGAACGGATTATCAATGGGTGGGCAAGTTTTACAGTCGGCAATGCGGTCGGGCGCGTGAGCGTGCGCGACAACCATTGGAATTTCTGCACGTCGGTTGGCTATAAAGATGAGAAGGGTGATGAACTCTTTGATGTTAGGAATGATCCTGAGGAAAAACAAAACGTTGCAAGTGATCACCCAGATGTTGTTGCAGATCGGCGGCGCGATGTAGAGGCGTTGATTGGTCAGCCATTGCCGGGACATTTCATTGAGGTCTGTGACCCGGGACATGCGCCGATGCGGGTATGGCTACAGAAAAAGTTGGCGGAGATGTAATACCAACTTAACGTGATTCGACGTCTTTTGATATAGCAGACGGTTGCGAGGCACGGTTTCATATCTGTTCAACCAAACCTACGTTTACACTTGAATTCTTTTATTGAGCTCACGTTAAATATGAAACCCATAAGCGTCAATTTAGTGGTTTTCCGTGTCCGAGAAACCCTCTTTAGTCCCGTAGGGACGGAATGTTTATAGAAAACGTGGTAACCCCAATCTCTTCAGCCCCGTAGGGGCGGAATGTTTATAGCAATGGGGTACCAATCGGGATATGTCGCTCGGATGGAGCTAAAGAGCCGTGCCTGGACGGTGTACTATAAACATATCGTCCCTACGGGACTAAATATGGGACAGTCTCAATAGTCATGCCTATTGAGAAGTGTTCATAAACGGACAGATATTTTCTTAAATTGACGCCTATGGTGGCATCACATATAAAACCCTACGCTACACTCGTAGTTCACGTGAAAATAACCTATTTTAGAGGAATAAAGTAATGTTGCAAAAACTATCTATTCGATATGTTGGAGTCTTGTTATTAATAACAGTATTCTTGATTTCAGCAGCTTTAGCGGAGAAAGAAGTGGAAAATTCAAATGAACTTAATGAACTTAAAGTCGGCATGGTTGCACCAAATTTCACTTTAAATGATGAGACAGACACTGAAAGAAGTCTCAACGAATTCTTGGGGAAGAAAAACGTTGTTCTTGCCTTTTATCCGAAAGATTTTACGGGTGGCTGAACTGCCGAACTTAACTCGCTCCGGGAAAAATTGAGCGAGATAGAAGATACTGAAACTGTCCTGTTTGGTGTAAGTGTAGACGCTGTTGAATCGCATAAAAGATTCAAGGAAAAAAATAAGTTTGGATTTTCATTGTTGGCAGATACTGAGTTTGCGGTTAGCAAGCAGTATAGTGGCATTATTGAAAGGTTCAATGCTTCAAAACGCACTACATTCGTTATTGATAAGGCGGGATATATACGCGCAATTGATAAAAAAGTCAAGGTTAAGACGCACGGTGCGGACGTCGTCACACTGCTTAAGGAGGTGCTTCCCAAAATAGAAGTTGGTCAGCCAGCCCCCGATTTTATCGCCAAAGACGGTAAAGGCAAATTGCATCAACTCAGCAAGTTGCATGAAAAAAAGAACGTCGTTTTAGCGTTTTATCCGCGCGATTTTGGTCGTGGCTGAACGATAGAAGTTTGCTCGCTCCGTGATGAGTCGAGTAGTTTTGCTGAAAACAACGTCCAAGTCTTTGGAATTACAGTCAATGATGCGAAGTCGCATCAGAAATTTACGGAAGACAATAGTCTGAATTTTCCACTTTTAGTGGATACGGAGAAAAACCTCGCCCTACTCTTTGGTGCTGTAAAAAAACCAGAAGAGAAACGGCTAAAACGTTTGACGGTTATAATTGATAAAGCAGGGAAAATTGTGAAAATTGATAAAGAGGTCAACCCAGTCACACATGGGTCAGATTTGGCGAATTTCTTCAAAACCGTTGAAACGCCAAAAGAATGATTGATGACACATAAGACTTCCTCGGTATTGCCCACTTGGATTGCCTTAGGAACATCCGTAATTTTTAGTCCGTTTGTTGTGCCTATTGTAACGGCAATCTTCGTTATCCAAAAATATGCAAGTACAACCAACGAAATTATACTCTGGTTAGCCGTTGTATTGACGTTTGTAACAACTCTACCGATATTAGCCATTGTTGTGCTTCTTCGGTTCTCAAAGGTGAGCGATTTACATTTACACGCCAAAGAAGAACGGTTGATTCCGCTCTGTTTCACGCTAATCAGCATGATTTTGGGAACTATTGTACTTTATCAGATTGGGGCAAATGAAGGAATTATATGGGTATGCCAAACTTACATCGTTAACAGCGTAGTATTCTCAATTATTACGCCATTATGGAAAATTAGTTTTCACACAAGTGTTGCTACAGGTTGTATTATTGTTTTATCGTTACTTGTCAGTTTGAATTTAGTGTGGTTATTCCTGCTTATCCCACTAATCGCTTGGGCGCGAGTTTATCGTGAGAAGCATACCCTCATGCAAACTGTGGCTGGAACACTTTTGGCAATTGTTAATACAATGCTCTTTTACCATTTTTTACCACCCTCAGGATGAGACGTGGAAGGTTTATTTAATAACTACTGCTTTGTCCACCTAATTTTTGTGGTCTGTAGGTCGGGTAGAGCGTCCGCGAAACCCATAAGCGTCAATTTAAGGAAAGAACTCGTTCGTAGTCGCGCAATTCATTGCGCCTCTTTTCTTTGAATGTAAGAGGCGCTATGAATTGCGCGACTACGAACACTGATATTCTCGTATTTGCGTTATTTGAGGTGTTGATACAAAAAGGTTCGGTTAGGAATGCAGATTGCATTTGGGTGAGTACACCGCAAAACCGCACCATTAGCGTCAATTTAAGGAAAGGACTCGTTTGTAGTTGCGCAATGAATTGCGCCTCGGACATTTGAATGTAAGAGGTGCTATGAATTGCGCGACTACGAACGCTGATATTCTCGTCCTTTGCGTTATTTGAGGTGTTGATACAAAAAGGTTCGGTTAGGAATGCAGATTGCATTTGGGTGAGTACACCGCAAAACCGCACCATTAGCGTCAATTTAAGGAAAGGACTCGTTTGTAGTTGCGCAATGAATTGCGCCTCGGACATTTGAATGTAAGAGGTGCTATGAATTGCGCGACTACGAACGCTGATATTCTCGTCCTTTGCGTTATTTGAGGTGTTGATACAAAAAGGTTCGGTTAGGAATGCAGATTGCATTTGGGTGAGTACACCGCAAAACCGCACCATTAGCGTCAATTTAAGGAAAGGACTCGTTTGTAGTTGCGCAATGAATTGCGCCTCGGACATTTGAATGTAAGAGGCGCTATGAATTGCGCGACTACGAACGCTGATATTCTCGTCCGTTGCGTTAATTGACGCTAATGGGTTTCGCTCTGCTCTACCCGACTTACAATATTTTGGTGGACAAAGCACTACACTACCGAACACCAGAATAACGTTCTAAAGGGGGTAGGTTATCCCAGTCGCACTGCAAGCAGAAATAGCTTTTGCTGATACGCCTCACTTCACCGTTACATTCAGGGCAGTTTGTCAGGTGTTTAACCTCCTCCGTTTCTGTATCAGTTGTTGGAGGAAACAGTAACATTTGACTTATTGGCATTGTACTTTCCCTGCTGGCAATATCCTGTTGAACAGTTTCAATAATCTCTTGAGGATTTAGATGGAAAGGTGGAGGGGCATTGTCTGTTAGATCAATGAATTTACTCCGATAGAATCGGATGTTTTCAGCATCATTGACTCGTCGGATAAATACCGTAAATTTTTCTGGAGCAACAAGATAAGCAGACGAATCAAGAATATGGTGTTTGGCATTTAAAGAAAGCTCATAACCTTCATATTCAAAAATGGAATTACCCTGATCCATCCGTATGGTGTCGGAGGTACTCTGAAACACCTCATGTAATTCATAGGAACGAGCCACTGAGAGGATTAAGGTATATCGCTGATACGGATATTGGGAAAGTAACTCAATAGGAAGAAAAGATTCCGGTTCAGAAATCTGGTGGAGAAAAGTGGTAAATGCGTTATATGCTGCATCTTGGGCACCGCGTAAAACTGCACGGTTCTGTCTCTGGAAGTCCAGAGTCCGTTCTTCAGTGTGCGATCCGCTAAACTCGCTGATGTAGAGTTCTGTTAAAACTTCTACATCTATACTACTATCTTCACTATACAGACGATGAAGACGTTGTATCGGTTCATCTACGGTTTTGAAAACAAAAGGCAGCATAATAATCTTTCACCCCGAATAATACCAAATTAACTTGATTAGAAGTTTTCTAATAGCGGTTAGCATTGTGAGGCACGGGGACCTTGCACTACAAATCGCGTTAATTGGGTATAAAAATAGAAAACATCAGTTTGACTAAAACATCTGTTGTTCTCTTTTGTAAATTCCTAAAATTTTCAGAGGTAGTTTTGACGACTCATCCCGAAAAATGCCTGTGACCTTAGTCTTAATGTGAGTTCTCAACAAATATCAAAGTCTATTATTTTCAAAGTTACTCTGAAAATTTCACATGTCGTATTTTATTTTATCCGACTTTAGATAGTGTAATTTTAACATATTCTGCTGTCTATATTCAACCAAAATTCTTGTTTACCAATCTACATTTTGTTCAGAGCCATTCAATTTTCGGTATCTATCCCGATGAGTTTGAGTGCTTGCTCTGGATGTGCGGCAAAATATCGGAGTGAATATGCTATTTCAGTGTATCCAGATGTGCGCAAAAGACTGATCACCGCATTTCGTAATGCACACATTATACCAAATTAACGGGATTTGTCCTATTTTCTGGACGGTAGGTGCGGTTTGATGAAGATTAATTTATTAATTCGGTAATTCTGATCTCTTTTCTGTCTGAATCGCGGATTATCGCAGAGAACGCGGAGGACGCGGAATTAAGAGATGCTTTGTTACCGGCCCGTCTCTGGCGAAAGGAAATGTCCGAGACACAAAAGCATTTTCCGCGTCTTCTGTGTCCTCCGTGCCCTCTGCGATTCAGACAACCAGATAATGGACCTCACACAAGAAAAACATAAAACAAGATGTCTATGGTTAGAAAATTACCGAATTAATTTTTTAATCTTCATCTAACCGCACCTAATACCAAGAAAAATGAGATAAATCCCGTTAATTTGATATTATACCAATTCTGATAAATAAACTCCCATTAATGAGAATTTGAACTTCTGACGAAGGTGAATGTCCGAGGCGCAATGAATTGCGCGACTACAAAAAAGGCGAGTGTGTGTAAGAGGCGCGTGAATTGCGCGACTACGAACAAGGTAAGTGTGTAAGAGGCGCGTGAATTGCGCGACTACAAAAAAGAGCGGGCAACGAACCGAAGTCCGTCACCCGCTCTTTGGGTAGGTTAGTTAGATATCCCTGAGTTAATCTTGTGATTTCAATCCGCCCCACAGAGTCGTCAACTTGTTATTGGCCGATATCAAGCCTTTCAACTTAGTGGTCGTGAGTGTTTGATGCTCACCAGCGAAAGATACATCTTCAATTTGGTAGTAATATACAACACCGAGTTTAGCTGATTCGTCAACCCATTTATAGGTATTACGTTCACCTGTAGTGCCCGCACCTTGAACGAGTTCAGAATTGACCTGCTTGAATTCACCGTTCCGGCTATCGCTACGAAGGATGTTAAATCCAGCGTTGTCAAGTTCAGATTCGGTTGTCCAACGGATAACGATTTCGCCGTTTTCCAATGTCGGACGGAAGTAGGACAAACTAACAGGCAGTGGTTGACCAACGGTTTGACCCGGAGTACTAATATCGGTTTTAGCTCCGTAGTAGACAATATCAATTCTATCAGTTCTACCGTCCATACTGGAGAGGATCCAACCTTCAGCCATTCTTCCAGAATTTACGCCATCAGTAAAATTACCACCATCTTCAGCAAGTACCGGCATATGGGTGCGAGCGACTGAAATACGTTCACCGGCTTCATTAAACCCATTCGGCCAGTTCCAACGGACATCATCAAAACGTTCTCTACTGCCACGACGGTCACTCACAGATTCCGCAAGGTTACCGATTGAGTCACCTAACTGACGTTTCTTGACATCACCCTCGTGACCTTTGGCATGTAAGGTAATATTGAACCCGTAAGGATTGAGGATAGAATCACCACGGACCTTCATACCAAATTCACCTTTATTTTTGTTGAAGGCATTGTAGACGCGATTATCTGGAATGGATACTTCCTCACGTCTTGCAGTGGCTGAAACAATCAACACAGTCTGCTTCGGTGGGATCGAGTAATCTTTCAGCAAGACACTAATAGTACCTTTACCTGAAAAATCTGCCATATTTCCATCGGCATCCACGGTTTGGTCGTGGTTTGAAATGGTTAAACGGAAGTCATGTAAATTCACAGAAAGTGTGCTTGATGGATTATAGAGTTCAATCCACTGCGGAGCTGCTTGTGCAGTGCCTTGATGAGCATACATAATTTCGGAGATGATAACATTAGAAGTAGCATCGCCACCATCTTTCTTATATGCACCATTATCATAACCGGGTGTACCGTTTGCATCGGTATTCGCAGCACGGTCATAACCTATACCGCCTCTATAACCAGCGGGACCACCAGCATCACGGAGCCAACCTTTATTGTTACCATTACGTGCCCAAGCATTTCCTGCTACGAATTTATTATCGTTATGAAGCAGTCTATCAGCATGGTCTTTATGATAATCTTTAGGATTCTGCCCGTTAAGGGGGAATATCTTTGTATCCCAAATCTGCGCGGGATTACCAGAATGCGGTTCATTCTGAGGTGAAGCCGTATTACGCGTCCACTTTGAGAAAGTACCGGTTCCGACAACGTCTTCAAGCCGATCACGGGATTGCCAACGTTCCCAACCTTTACCTCTACGAAGAATCAGTAGAGCATCTTCACCCATATCATTTGGAATCTTGAAATTATCTAATTTCCAATACTTAGCTGTGCCACGACCAGGTGATTGGTTTGCTGCTTCACCGATTGTGACATCATTCCCAGGAGCAAGGTTCACACCTGTTTCAGTAGGATCGGTGTTAACAATCAACCAGATAGCACCAGCTGGAATCGTGCGTTTCGGGAACCGCATAATTTCTCTTTCAGCAGAATTGCTGTTCACATAACTCAAGGTCCAGTTTTCAAGGTTAGTGGCCTTGCGTGCACGCAGCTCAAGCCAGTCATTCTTATTATTGGCATCGCCACCTTTAGCGTTATAAACTTCGTTGATTAGCACTTTGTCCATTGCAGGATTGGCTGCACTTGGTGCAGGACGTGTGCCTGGAACACTGGCACGCGTATTTTTTGCACCGGGGGTGCCTACGAAACCGGGTACATACGGACGATTTGTGTCTGATGCTGACCAATTCGATGACGACGAACCAGATCCTTCGCCTCCGCCGCGGGTATCATTTCTATACATAGAAATGAACATTGGATCGGCACCAGTAATTTCAGCATCTTGACCTTCACTTAAAATGGACGAACCATTTTGACCTTTCACATTCCAAGTATCTACATAAGAAGGGATGTTAGTCAACCTGTCCGCCGTTCCGGCTGCAATTGCAGCAGGTGGATTAAGACCTGAAGGATTATTAGTGAACACTAACGAAATAGTATCATCAGCCACAGGAATTGATGTTGGATTATAGATCTCAATCCACTGTTGTGTAGTATATCCCAAATCTCCTACTTCAGCATTATCAACAGCCCACATAACTTCGTTGATGACAATACGACGAGAATCTTTGCCAGTGCCGGTAAGTTTCAAGTCAATCGTTCCACCACCGACAAAGAAAAAGTCTTCTAAATTCGGTATATCTGCCAATATCTCAGGTGTAACACTTGTTGGCATAACAGGACCGGTTTCAGTTACCGCATAAACACGATATTCCTTAGGACCAAGGTGAGCATCTGCGACAGCAAGAGTCGCTGCATCAGCTTCCGCTGTAGTAGCATCAAGTCTCCCCTCATCGAAACCGGTCACTGTGAATGTTAAGCCAGGCGCACCTTCACCCACTGCTATCGGAACAGTAAGTAAGTTGCCAGCGTAAGTAGCAGCATCAAATTGCGCTTTGGTTAAAGCAACGTTGCTTAATGAAATATTATAACTTGTGACAGCGGCATCACCCTCACCAGTAACTGATGTAAAATTACCTTTGCTGAAACTTCCACCTTCTGAAAACTTGAACGTCACTTCCCATTTACCAGCAGCGTCTGCTGTGGCATCAGTTCGCGTGCCAAAGTAAGTTACCGTTTCCTGTGCCATTGCGGGTGCAACGACAAGAGTAAATGCTGCAACGAGTAAAACAGAAAAAACTAAAGAAAATGTCAATCGATTTGACAGGTTCATTATTTATTCTCCTCTAATTAAAAATCTATCTAAAATCATTTAACCTTTTGGGGCGACATCTGCGTAAAACTGCGTTATCGCGCCCAACAATACATTATGAAATATCAAGAACAGATTCATTCAGGGATGAAATCTATTCCGATTTGAAATATGCAAGAACAGATTCAGGGATTAAATCTATTCCGACTAACCTTTTAATATCGGATACATGCGTTTTCCGTTGCACACATCCTCCGTTTTTTGGGTTTCGGCTTTCAAATCTTTCCGTGGGGTTTCTAACCCCGATTTTCAAACCGCTTTTAATCTTAACGTTACCTATTCTAACATCGGTTACAAAAAAAGTCAACCAATTTATATTTTTCGGTATCACGTTAAATTAACGTTACCCAGTATATTTGGGTTACAAAAAATTGTCAACCCTAATTGTGCGCAATGCTTTCTGAACGATGCGCTGTGTTTTGTAAAGTGCGTTTATGAGATTTATTTTAGAATTCCGAAATCGTAAAAAATATGATATGGAATACGTTATAATTGAATCTCGTTTCGCATGCTATTTATAAGTATAACACAAAAAAATAAAGTTTGTCAAGTACATTATAAATTTGTTGGCGTACGGTAAATTCGGAACTAAATTGCATGCTACGTTATATAAGTATACCTTTTATTGCAAGTTTTGTCAAGTATATTTAACGGAATTTACTGAAAATTCGTGAATTTTGTTGAATTTATATGTATTTTAAGGGTTTTTCACGAATTTGTCAACTAAATTTTTGGTGTGTGTACATTAATTATAGTGTATCTTTTGTGTAATGTCAAATATTTTTTGTTAGCAAATGTCCGAGGTGCGTGAATTGCGCGATTACGAACGAAAGAGGTGCGGCGTGTAAGAGGCGCAATGAAGTGCGCGACTACGAACGAAAGAAGTGCGTGAATTGCGCGACTCCGAACGCACTTGTTGTTAGGTTAGAGAGGCTATTGAATTAAGAAGAAACGCGTTTGTAGTCGCGCAATTCATTGCGCCTCTTACATTCCTCTTATATCCAATCCCATCCCTTTCCTATTCCTCTTATACCAAATTAACTTGATTCGAAGTTTTCTAATAGCGATTAGCATTGCGAGGCACGGGGACCTCGCACTACAAATCGGGTTAATTGCGTATTATATCCAATCCCATCCTTTTCCATAATTCCGCACAGGATATTTACGCCACAGATCCCGTAACCATTCTATCCCAAAATGCTCTTCATACCAATGTAAACTTGAACACATCCAGTTTGAAGGTTTTTCCACATAATCATGTTTTGTCGCATTATAATGGATGTAGTTTAGAGTTGTGTAATAATGGCGTTCATTGCGAATATGTCGATCGCTGAAAAGGTGCCATACTTTGCGCCCGGACACTTCATCACGTCGATTCAATTCACGTGCACTACGGGCATGGACACGTCGTATCGGTTGGCTAATTGATGAAAGTGGATTACATTCAACTAAAAGGTGATAATGGTTCGCCAATATGCTCCAACCACTAATAAGTATTTCAACATCCACAAGTTCTTTTTGTATTTCATCGAAAAGCTGTGTCCTATCTTCGTCGGTATTGAAATATGGTTTATGTTCAAAGGTAGATGCGGTAATGAGAAACCATCCGCTGGTGTTACCGAAACGTGGTGGTCTATGATTTGGCATGCCTCTCAACTGCCGCTGTTGCACGGCTTCTGTTTTCTGTTCAGGAGTAAGTTTACGATAATGATACATGTTTGATTTCTCAATTAGCGCGTTCGTATAGCGTGTTCGTAGTCGCGCAATTCATTGCGCCTCTTACATTCGTGCTCGTATTAGTGTTCGTAATGTTTTTCTCAAGAAGAAACCCGTTCGTAGTCGCGCAATTCATTGCGCCTCTTACATTAATTCATTCATTAATTCATTGCGCCTCGGACATTATAGTAATGTTTTTCTCAAGAAGAAACCCGTTCGTAGTCGCGCAATTCATTGCGCCTCTTACATTCGTGTTCAATGCACGTATCTCTTAGGTTATACAACTATACAATGCGTATTTTCTTAAGTCAAGCACTAAATGAGTGCTCAATCAAAATGTAAGAGGCGCAATGAATTGCGCGACTACGAACGAAAGAAGTGCTGCGTGTAAGAGGCGCAATGAATTGCGCGACTACGAACGAAAGAGGTGCTGCGTGTAAGAGGCGCAATGAAGTGCGCGACTACGAACGAAAGAGGTGCGTGAATTGCGCGATTACGAACGAAAGAGGTGCTGCGTGTAATACCAAATTAACGGAATTCGTATTGTTTTATTTTTTTTAATCTGCTACACTAAACACATGAAAAACCCTAAACACGGAGTTTCACCACACATGAAAAACCCTAAACACGGAGTTTCACCTCATTTGTCAATAGAAGCATTGAAACAAAGGTATCTGGCATGTGAATGCCCACGGGAACGGATGCGGTGGCATGCGATTTGGCTCCTTGCTGACACCGAAAATCCGAGAAAACCGCGCGAAGTTGCGGACATCGTTGGCTGCACGCCTGACTGCGTTAGGAAACTTCGCAGGCACTATAACGCTGATGGCGAAGAGGCACTGCGAGACAAACGAAAAACCAATGGTGGGCGTCCCTTCCTTGATGCACAACAGCAAGCATCCCTTGAAAAAGCACTTTCGGCACCGCCTA
Source organism: Candidatus Poribacteria bacterium (assembly GCA_965218285.1). Classification (GTDB taxonomy): domain Bacteria; phylum Poribacteria; class WGA-4E; order WGA-4E; family WGA-3G; genus MSPOR6. The sequence goes on along the minus strand of OZ244616.1, from coordinate 5,976,743 downwards.
TTGATGGCGGGCTCTGGACAGGTCCCAAAGTTGCGACTTGGATATCTGAGACACTGAAGCGACCTGTGAGTGCCGTGACAGGTTGGAAATATCTTAGAAGACTTGGTTGGACTTTGCAGAGACCGCGTCCGCAACATCAAGCCGCTGCGACACCGGAGGCACAGCAGACCTTTAAAAAAAAGTTAGAAGAGCGTGTTGCTGCCCTTAAAAGTGAGCACCCGGAAAAACCGGTAGAAGTTTGGGCGGAAGACGAAACCCGTTTGGGTTTATTACCGGTTCACCGACGTGTATGGGCGAAAAAAGGCGTGCGACCAACGGCAACGGTTTGCCCGGCACATAAATGGCTCTACGGGTTCGGTTTCGTTCGTCCGCAGACAGGCGAAACCTACTGGCTTCTATTGCCCACCGTCAGTGTTGAGGTGATGAACCTTGCACTGGCAGAGTTTGCGCGCGATGTGAATCCCGAAGCAAAGAAACAGATAGTGCTGCTTGTGGATCGCGCAGGGTTTCACATAAGTAAAGCGGTGCAAGTGCCTGCGGGCATTGAGTTGTTTTATTTGCCTCCTTATTCGCCAGAACTACAACCTGCCGAACGACTTTGGCCTTTGTTACGAGAAGTGATCGCCAATCGTGTCCTGAAAACACTTTCGTCTCTTGAAAAAGTGCTTGTCAATCGGTGTCAATGGTTCTCAAAAAACTGGGACATTGTGCAGCCACATGTCGGGTTTCAATGGATTTGTGAAATCGAAAAACAATATGAATCCCGTTAATTTGGTATAAGAGGTGCTGCGTGTAAGAGGCGCTATGAATTGCGCGACTACGAACGCGTTTTTTGTTAATGTGATGCCATCGTTCAGAAATGGTATTAGATTGCGAGGCACGGGGACCTCGCGCTACACTGGGAATGCGTTAGATTGCAAGGCACGGGGACCTCGCGCTACACTGCCAAAATTTCATGGGCAACAGCAATATCTCTATGAATCTGTTGTACTAACGTTTGTATATCCGAGAATTTGCGTTCATTCCGAATCTTCTCAATAAAAAATATCTCAATCGTTTCGCCGTATATATCCTCATCAAAATCAAACAAATGGCTCTCCACCTGAAATTTAGTCCCGTCAAAAGTAGGACGAATCCCGATATTCAGCACACCATCCAACCATCGATTCACCGATTTCGCGCGAATAGCGTAAACACCGTTCGGCGGACAAAGCTGGGTGCCCGGTTCAATATTCGCAGTCGGAAAACCGATCTGTCTACCCCGTCCATCTCCCTGCACAATGGTCCCACGCAACGAATACGTTCTCCCGAGCAGTTGCGATCCCAACACGAGGTCACCTCTCCCAATTGCTTGTCGAATGCGCGTACTATGTACTGGTAACCCATTTAACTGTGTCGGTGGAACAACCGTAACACCAAATCCAGATTCTTGCCCGATAGACTTCAGCAGCTCGGCATTCCCTGCCCGATCCTTTCCGAACTGGCAAGCGTAACCAACAACCACATGCTTCGCACTGCACAATTCAAGCAAAATGCGGTTCACAAAAGTCCACGGAGACATAGAAGCAATCTGTTCATTGAAGTTAACAAAAATTGCTACATCTATGCCAAGTTGTTCGAGGATTTCAACGCGTTTCGGTAGACACATCAGGACAGGTGGGCATTTATCGGGGGCAAGGAATGTTAGAGGGTGTGGATAAAACCCGAAGAGGACACTTGTCAGGTTATCAGCATCAGCACGTTCACGAACTGTTTTGAGAACATCTTGATGACCAATATGTAATCCATCAAATACCCCAAAGGTAAGCACCGAGTCCCGCGCTAATTCGGGGATAGATTCCAAATTATAGTAGGTTTGCAAAATTCTTCTCCGCCTTGTAGAAGGGGTTTGCAACCCCGATACTAACAATTTTCCTGAATATGCCGTTTAGCACTTGTCACAAGCATTGTTATAGCAGACGCAGATGGCAGATTGATACGACAACCCGAAGCACGTTCATGTCCGCCACCGTTGAATTCCGCCGCAAGCGCAGCAACATCAACACGACCTTCACTACGTAGACTTACTTTGGTGTTACCGTCCGGCAGTTCGCAAACACAGATAGCCACTTCAACACTATCAATCGCTTGAATCTGATTAACAAAGCCTTCTACATCGTCCAATGTCGTATCTGTTTCAACTAACATGGACTGCGTAACCAAAACCCATGCTATCTTACCATCAGCCGTGAGTTTTAATGTCCGTAGCGTTTGACCCAGCAGATGAATTTTCTCAAGTGGCACATGCTCATAAACCCGGCAATAAATTTCATCTGGCGCGAAATCACCGATCGCTATTAAATCAGCCGCTATACGATGTGTCTCTGATGTTGCATTACTATAGCGAAAACACCCCGTATCAAACATAAGTCCGGTATATAAACACACCGCGCAATCCGCATCAATCGGCAAGTTAGTGGATTTAATAAACTTGTAAATGATTTCCGCTGTTGACGAAGCAGTCGGGACAATAATGTTGTAGTCTCCAAAATCCTCAGTAGTAATATGGTGGTCGATATTTACAACAGCATGCATCGGTCTCAAACGTTTGCTGAGAAATGTGCCAATCCGTTCACGCGAACTTGCATCTACGATGATGAATATATCAGGGCAAAAGTCCGTTGATGCTTGCGCGTTTTCAATTTTTTCCCAAAACGGAAGGAACTGGTACTTTTTCGGCACCGCATCCGTATTAAACATCCTTACGGTTTTCCCTAATTTCTCCAGAAACAGGAATAGTGCTAATTCTGAACCGATAGCATCACCATCCGGATTAACGTGTGTTGATATTGCAAAAGTCTGATGTTGCTCAAATAAGGCAAGGAGGGCGCGAAAACTATTCATTTTAATTATATGTCTTGTGTAGGATCTTCCGAGACTTTCTCTTCATCGTCAATTTCTTTAAGAAGTCCATCTATTTTCATTAGATGGTCAACTGAATCATCTAAGCTAAACCGCAGTTCAGGTGAATATCTGAGTGTCAAACGTCGACCTATTTCTCGTCGAAGAAACCCAGCAGCACTCTTAAGCCCCGCAAGTGCTGCTTCCTTCTGTTCCAAATCACCGATAACACTCACCTTGACATCAGCATACTTGAGGTCAGAGGAAACATCTGCATAGGTGACGGTGCAAAAGGCAACGCGCGGATCTTTTACAACACGATGAATAACCTCGCTCAACTCTCTTTGGATAAGCGCACTTACCCGGTCTTGTCTTCTATTTTCTATCATAATCGCTGACCTTTCTGGTTTCGGAAGATTTACTAAAACCGTAGGTTGGGTAGAACAACGTGAAACCCAACAATTAAACATATCTGTTGGGTTTCGCTGCGTTCTACCCAACGGACATTTATATTTCATTTTTAGAAGAAGAATTCTGTCTCATAATCAACCAAAACTACCGATGAATTTTCCTCAATGAATTTAACACACTGCGATAGAATTTGATTTACAAATTTTACTTCATTTGCCACTGATACTGCCCCTAAATGGTTCACTCGGTAAGTATTTGATTTATGTTCTCCATACTGGTGCCATAGGCACCTAACTTGTATCTCGGTTGCTGTTGTGGCATTTTCTTCCACCGGTATGGGCGTTTATGCTCATTCCACCAACACACCGCACTATCAAGCGCATCGGTCAGTTCCTCTCGCGTCTCAAATCGCCTCCCTTTCAGTGCCAGAGACTTCAACTGTTTCCACCAAGGTTCTATCAAGTTCAACCAACACGCATATTTCGGAATAAACTGCACCCCAATCTCCGGCCACGCCAATAATGCTGTCTTCACATCACGACTATGGTGAGTAGAAAGATTGTCTTCAATCAGAAGCCATCTTTCTGAAGGAAACTTCTCCATTACTTTCTCAATCAACGCAATATGACTCGCACTATCCCTACGCTCTGAAATCACTATCTCCGCTTGACCCGTCGCCGGTTCAAACGCACCATGAACCCACACTTTCCCACGACGACCATAGTCCGGTTCAAATGTCGCACGATGCGAACCTTGTTGCCACACTTCACCCGGGTATGTCTTATACCAAATTAACGGAATTAAAAGTTTTCCGATAAGGTCAGCAGTGCAAGGCACGGGGTCCTTGCACTACAAATCCCGTTAATTGGGTATTAGCCGAGATCGGGCCCAGCTCGTCAATACAAATCACACGCGTTTGAGGCGGACGATTGACGTATGCTGCTATGATGGCCCCCTTTTTTCAACAAACGCTTCGTCCTGTTTTTCTGCTTCACGAAACCAACTCTGTTGACGCTTCCAATGTAACCCCTCTTCTTTGAGCCACTCCCAGATCGTTGAATCAGAAAGATGAATACCCGTTCTCTCTATAAACGCAGTTTGCAAGCGTTTCAGTGTCCACAACTCAAACGGATAATCAAGACTACGCGGTTTACGCAATGCTAAATCTATCAATTGACCCCGCACTTCAGTTGAATGCGTGCGCGGTTTGCCACTTTTCGGTTTATCAGCAAGACCTTTGATACCTGTTTCATTGAAGCGTTTGACCCAACACGCACCAGAGTTGCTTGATTTGAAACCCACCTGTTTCGCAGCTTGGGTCGCTGTGAGCGTCTCGTCATCAAGCATGCTGACAATCAACTTCGCACGCTGCACCGTCCGATAAGGTTGTGTGCGTGAACTTGAAAGTGTTCGCAGTTCTGCTACTTCTGCTTCACTGACTTCACGAAGGTGATGTATTCGTTTGCCCATCTAAATTCTCCTCTCCATTTTGATACAATAGATAGAAGAATTATACCATAGACAGAAGAATTATACTATAAAATCTTGGCGAGTCAACCACTAAAACAGCAGATTGATGTATATCTTGCGCTTCAACTTCGGCAATTGCGACATTAAATCGGTTTTTCAACCGAGCAATTAAACTTTTGAGTACCCTGCGCTTATCCTTCAGTGACTGACTCTCTGGCAAATATAACTTAATTTTACAAACACCGATATGCATTTCTATTTATGGTAGATTTTAGAATTATTTATACGTTAGTATTTTTCAAACAAAGCTGCGAAAAAACATAGGAACAATGTAAGAGGCGCTATGAATTGCGCGATTACAAACGGGTTTCTTCTTAATGCAATAGCCTCTCTAACCTAACAACAAGTGCGTTCGTAGTCGCGCACTTCACGCGCCTCTTATACGCCGCACCTCTTTTGAATGTAAGAGGCACTATGAATTGCGCGACTACAAACGGGTTTCTTCTTAATGCAATAGCCTCTCTAACCTAACAACAAGTGCGTTCGTAGTCGCGCACTTCACGCGCCTCTTATACGCCGCACCTCTTTTGAATGTAAGAGGCGCTATGAATTGCGCGACTACAAACGGGTTTCTTCTTAATGCAATAGCTTCTCTAACCTAACAACAAGTGCGCGACTACAAACGGGTTTCTTCTTAATGCAATAGCCTCTCTAACCTAACAACAAGTGCGTTCGTAGTCGCGCACTTCACGCGCCTCTTATACGCCGCACCTCTTTTGAATGTAAGAGGCGCTATGAAGTGCGCGACTACAAACGGGTTTCTTCTTAATGCAATAGCTTCTCTAACCTAACAACAAGTGCGTTTGGAGTCGCGCACTTCACGCGCCTCTTATACGCCGCACCTCTTTTGAATGTAAGAGGCACTATGAAGTGCGCGACTACAAACGGGCTTTTTGTTTATGTGATGCCATCATTGAGAAACGGTATAAGAAATATCATCAAAGTAAATATCGACAAAATGCCCACCTCGCTGAAACGAAAGAATGCCGAACCGATCAAAAACTGCGCCATCCGTGCGAATACCGGGTTTGAGATTAAGCGAAACCGTCTCGTCATTGAACGTGACTGTAACCTGTCCGTTTCCATCGTTTGCATCTGGCGTGTAAGAAAGTTGCCACCGATGCGATGTGCAAGAAGGCTTAATTACGGGTCCTTTCCCCATGATTTCGTACTGACCTTGGGAATTCGCGTAGACAGGACGGAAGTAATGTCCAACACGACTGGGTCCCTCAACCATGATTCCCACAAAGTTGCTCGGTGGGGCACCGATATGGGTTCGGGAATTGAACCAACCGATGAGAACAGCACTGTCAGCACTCGCTCGAATCATTGCGACCTTCCCCGATGCCTCAAGCTTATGCGCCATGGTCAGATGCCCAATTTGATCGGCATAATACGCAGCCTGCTCAGGTTTTCTTTCATCTGCCCGCCAAATCAACCCACCAACTTCCCCAAGCGTTCCACCAGCGTGGTTCGTTGCGCTCCACCCAAAGTTATGGAACGGTCGGATTTCGCGATCATTGAACGTGGCCCGGTTGCCCTTCTCTTCCCAATCTGGGTCATCGGTGAAATCGTACGATTCTCCATCAACGCTCAGGTCATCAAGATAAATGTTCATCCCCTTCCCAGAAACCTGTAAGTTCACTATGCCAAAGCGATTGAAGGTAGCACCATCGGCTTTGTGCCCGGGCATTAGTGGTGCCGTATAAGTCTTCCCATCCATGACAAAAGTTATCTCACCATTACCTGCAGCACCGTTCGGGTCGTAAGTCAGTGACCACGTATGAACTGTGCCAGCCGGTTCTGGTGGGGTTTTCGTCGTCTGATATCGTCGTCCTTCAAAGGTTTCTCCGCCGCCCGTCCGATGATTCTGCGTCCCGTATTCAAAGAAAACCCAGTATTTTCCGCCCTGGCCATCTAATCGGAACACAAGCGAATTGGGCATTCTCCAACTTTCTGAAGCAGCATTAAACCAACCCACCAATACCCCACTACTTTTATTGGCTTGGGTGACAGTGAACTTGCCAGACGCTGTGAGCAGGTCATTGAGCGTTTTCGTGGAGACAACTGTGGCGTAAGTCGCCGGGGTCAGCGAACGCGAGATGTTTCCGCCGATCTCGCCCGGCATCTCGCCGCCCGCATAATTCGTGCGACTGTAACCGAAGTCTTGCACAACGGTTCGTGAATGCGCTTCATCAATGCGGTTACCTTTGCCTTCCCAGTTTGGATCAACACTGAAATCCTCGAACCGATCAGCGGTTATTTGTGCAGTAAACATAATTGATACCAAGATACCTATTATACGAAGTTTCATTGTTTTTTCTCTTTTTGCCTGATTTGCTAATGTCTGATGTTTCCTTGGGTTCAACTTTATTTTATACCCAATTAACCCGATTTGTCCTATTTTCCGGACGGTAGGTGCGGTTTTGCGGTGTACTCACCCAAATGCGATCTGCATTCCTAACCGCACCTTATGCGTCAATTTAAGGAAAGAACTCGTTTGTAGTCGCGCAATTCATTGCGCCTCGGACATTCTAAGAAAAGAGGCGCTATGAATTGCGCGACTACGAACGCTGATATTCTCGTCCTTTGCGTTATTTGAGATGTTGATACATAAAGGTGCGGTTAGGAAACCGCACAGAGCCATTCAGTTTTCAAGTTTTTCACTACATTTTAGAGAAGATCGCGATTCGGAGATCGCTCCTACAGAAGAGAGACTTGAGCATCAGATGAGAACTACCGGACAATTGAATGGCTCTGGGAAACCGCACCTACCGTGCCTGGGATTTCGCTAAATGTGCTCTAAAGCGTGCGCGCCACTTGTTCGTGGACGTAACATTCCAACACATCCCCAATTTTTATGTCGTTTAACTCGTCAATACCGATACCACATTCATAATTGGCTTGCACTTCGTTGACATTGTCTTTAAAACGTCTCAGCGAATTAACCTTGCCTTCGTAAATCATTCGGTTATCGCGCAGCACACGGAGGGGTTGGTTAACCGTAATCTTGCCCCAGTTGACATAACTTCCAGCGATTAACCCGACGCGCGGTGCATTAAAGATTTCCCGCACTTCAGCTCGACCAATAATGACTTCTCGGACCTCTGGATCTAACAGCCCTTCCATTGCGGATCGGATATCAGAAATGATGTCATAAATAACCTTATAGGTGCGGACATCAATCCCTTCTATTTCCGTAGCTTTGACCGCTTCTGTGGTGGGGTGAACGTTGAACCCAACAACGATAGCATCAGATGCTGAGGCAAGCAGAATATCTGTCTCTGTGATACCGCCAGTGGCTTCATGGATAATATTTATCTTCACTTCCAGTGTGCTCAATTTTAGCAAAGATTCTGTTATGGCTTGTACAGAACCCTGCACATCGCCTTTAATAATGACGTTCAATTCCTTGATTTCACCTTCTTGGATCTGTTGGAATAGGTCATCAAGACTAACGTGGCTATGTGCACCAAGTTTAGAGATACGGTATTTATCTTGCCGTTCACTGCTTATAGTGCGAGCATCCTTTTCGGAGTCGATAACAAAAAACAGGTCGCCTGCTTCCGGTACCCCTGTAAATCCGAGTACTTCCACAGGTGTAGAGGGTGCGGCTTCCTTGATTCGTCTGCCGTCATCACTCATCATCGCCCTAACTCTGCCGGAGTAACGACCAGAGACAAATGTATCGCCGACCTTCAAGGTGCCACTTTGCACTAAAACGGTCGCAATTGCCCCGCGACCTTTATCTACCTGTGCCTCAATAACAACACCACGGGCAGATTTATTCGGGTTCGCTTTTAATTCCAATAGGGCAGCTTCAAGGAGTAGCATTTCCAGCAACAACTCTATTCCGGTGCCTTCTATTGCGGATATCTCTACGCAGATAGTTTGACCAGCCCACTCTTCTGGGACTAAGTCGTTGTCAACCAGCTGCTGTTTAACATAGTCTTGACGTGCACCTGGGACATCAATTTTGTTTATTGCGACAACAATAGGTACTTTTGCTGCTTTGGCATGGTTAATTGCTTCAATTGTCTGCGGCATAACGCCATCATCTGCGGCAACAATTAGAACAACGATATCTGTTGCCTGTGCACCACGTGCCCGCATTGCAGTAAATGCAGCGTGTCCGGGTGTATCAAGAAAAACAATGGTCCCATTTTCTAATTCAACATGATATGCGCCTATATGTTGTGTGATATTTCCCGCCTCGGATTCACTCACGTTTGACTGACGGATAGAATCTAAAAGTGAGGTTTTCCCATGGTCAACGTGACCCATAATCGTGATAACGGGGGCACGTGCTACCAAGGATTCAGGGGGGTCTTCCTCATCAGATAAAAGTTTTTCTTCAAGTGTTTTTTTCCGGACAGCTTCAAAACCGAACTTGTCCGCTAAGACCAACAAGGTTTGATAGTCTAAACTCTGGTTAATCGTTGCCATCACCTTTAATTTCATTAATTGCATAATCAATTGGGTTGATTGCAAATTCAGCATTGCTGCTAAGGTGCCAACAGTTATCCCTTCCTGCACTTGCATAGGTGCATCTTTAGGCGTTTCTTTAGGTGCATCTTTAGGCGTTTCTTTAGGTGCATCTTTAGGCGTTTCTTTAGGTGCATCTTTAGGCGTTTCTTTAGGTGCATCTTTAGGCGTTTCTTTAGGTGCATCTTTAGGCGTTTCTTTTTTTGCTTCTACTATTACATTAACCTCTTTTTCTTGATTGGGTTTTATATCGGCATCTTTTTCTTCATCTAAACTTATTTTTTGCTGAGGATTCAATTCGGATTCAACTAACATGATTGTATCAGGATCCAAAGTACTCATGTGGTTTTTTATGGAAACGCCTAATCCTTCAAGTATGTTGATTAACTCTTTGCTACTTAATCCGTGGTGTTTCGCTAATTCATAGACTCTTACGTTTTGAGTCTGTGTCTTTTGGTCAACTTCAGCTGATTGCTGTTTTCGTTTTCTCATCACTCTTCGGGCTGGAGACCCCATCCTTTAGGTTGGGGAGGAAAGCCCGCTCCTATAGTTAAAATTCAGACGCGTAAGAACTTTGAAATCCTGTCGTTTCGCGCCTGTGGTGATTCGTTTCCCATCCAAACTGTAGATAGAAAACAAACCTTTTGCGTTAATACCTGAAAGTCTTGTTAATCCGTGTTTGACATGCTTCACCAAAGTGTTCTTGACCAAGCCTTGTGCTAATAAGGTGCCACCATATCGCGAACGAATGCCGTTCTTTTGTGGGTTCTGCCGATGAAGTTCACGTCTTGAAACAGGTATCGGTGCGATGCAGAATATATCTGTGTTGTCGGGGACATCCACCCCACCGACAGTGTGATATGCCAAGCACCAACTATCTACACAGTGTGCATCAAACGTCTCTGTGAGTTTCTTGGAAGACTTCTTGAGTCCAAGTCTATCTTGCAGTTCTTTCGTCTCCCAACCTTGAAGTGTGAACAATACCCATCGCTTTTGTATCTCACTATAGAACCAAGACTTTCCGACTTCAAGAGGACTGAAAGAACTATTCCACTTTTTCGCACGTTTGATAGTCCTTGCTTTAATATCCTCTACACAGACATGTGTGACAGGATACATATTAGACAACCAATCCAAAATACGCAGTTTCCAATCCCATCTTGCACGCGTGCCAGCCGGTATCCTTTCTTTATTAGCAGGGTGCCGATTAGTTCGGTTCTTTCGGTTTGGACACGAACGACTCCGACGGGTTCTCCGAAGTTCGCGACGCTTTTCTATTTTTTTACCCACTTTGCTATGTGCATTAGTTTGAACATTCAAATACGTGTGTGCCTCAGACTTCACCGTGAACCCTTCTTTCTTGCTGCCAGGGTCTACACCCACCAGGGCTATTTAGTTCTCCGAATATTTAGATTTTCAATCTAAGACTTTCCCCTGTAGGAGCGATCTCCGAATCGCGACTTTTCGTCTAAAATGGACAAAAAGCCTAAAACTAAATAACCCTATACACCCACAGCAATCTCTTGTTTGTATTCTGTTGTTTCGTAGTTTAATCGAATACAGAGGATACCATTATTCCAATACGGGGTCGCCTTACCACTTTTGATAAGGTGCCTCGCAACTGGCGGAGAAGTGGGCATCAGTTGTTCACCATCCTTAGATTTCACTGGAACGAACATGTCGTTAGAACTCCTTTTCAGGGTATGTGTTTCCCCATCCAGATCACAGTATCCGAGAGGGATCGGACTTGGGGGGCATCCGAAACATCGTGCTGGCTACCACGCCAAGATACCACGATATATTACTGTAGTACAACGGTTTAACTTGTGGAGTGAACGCTTGGTATGCGCTTCGCACAAGCCCCATGCTTTAGCTTGGGGTTATTGACCTGACGATTATCTCCTTATCAAGAAGTGCCTGTTTGAATTCGGTGATAACCGATTTCGACAGTTGCACTCGTAGCAGTGCATTTATCCGTTTAGGTACTTTAAAGGCAGCTTCAATGCAAGATTTGGTAGGACAGACATAAACCCCACGTCCGGGGAGTTTTTTAACTTCTTCCATTTTTAAAGCCTCACCTGTGCAGCACACAAAACGAATTAATGTTCTCTGTGGCAATTTACAACGGCACCCGATACAGGTGCGAATAGGTCCTTTAGTTATTTTCATTTATAGTAAAATCTAAAATTACCTTATCAGTTTCCGAATCAATATCGTTTTCTGGGGTATCATTTTTTTCTATAGTAATTTCAGTGGTTGTTTCATCCTCAACTTCTATGTCACTATTTTCAGTATTATCAGATGCCTCATCTACCTCTGATTCCGCATCTTCAGTCTCGCTGACATTCTCTTTAAACAGTATATCTAATGACGCAGGTGCTTCGGATTCACTCTTTATGTCAATGTGCCATCCGGTCAATTTCGCGGCGAGCCGTGCATTCTGTCCCCTTCTACCAATAGCAAGAGACAATTGGTCGTCTGCAACTACGACGTTCGCGCTGTTCGCTGCTTCATTGAGTTCAACTCGACGAACGACTTCAGATTTTAAATTTAAGGCATTGGTGATAAAGACTCGCGCGTCCTCGTCCCAAGCAATGATATCAATCTTTTCATCCTTGAGTTCGCGTACAATAGCTTGAACTCGCGCACCTCTAACGCCTACACATGTTCCCACGGCATCAATACCATCTTCATTTGCAGTGACAGCAACTTTGGCACGGTAACCAGGATCTCGAACAACTGACATCACACGAACTTGTTCCTCATAAACTTCCGGCACCTCTTGTTCAAACAGCATCGTAATGAGGTCAGGATGTGTTCGGGATACAACGATCTGCTCGCCGGTTACGGAGTTCTTTATTTCTAAGATAAGACACCGCAGGGAGTCACCTCGGTTATAGCGATGCGATGGTGGGATCTGACTTGCAGGTAACAACGCCTCAGTCCGCAAAACGTCTGTCCGCTCTAAATCAATAATAGCATTTTGCCCATCATATCTTTGCAGATACCCAACAATTACTTCACCTTCACGTCCTTCAAATTCATTGTAAATAAGTTCCCGTTCTGCTTCTTTTAGTTTGCCAAGTAGAATCTGGCGTCCCAATTGCGCTTGAATACGACCGAATTCATCAGGGTTAATTTCAACTTCAACGGTATCACCAACCACTGCATCAGGGTTAAGTTTTTGTGCTTCCTCAATTGGAATTTCGGTTAAGAAATCCTGCATAATATCAACAACTGTTTTCGGGACGTGGCATTTTATTTCCTCTCGATCAAGCTGAATATCTATTGATACTTTAGCCTCTGAACCGTAGTGGCGCAATGCGATGACACGTAATGCTTCCTCAATTGCACTTATAAAAACATCCTCCGGCAAATCAGTGTGTCCCATCATTTGCCGAATGGAATGTTGTAAACTTTCTCTTCTTTCCTCTGTTTTTTGTTTCATAATTCTCCTAACCATGTCGCAGTTTGCATGCCGATATTTTCCAACTGATTACCATACCAATTGAATGAATCCTTCACAAACTTGTGCTATTTCAATGTGGACGGTTTTCCCCGATGTTTGTTCTAAAACTATACACTCGTCTACAACATTTTTCACCTGTCCTTGTACTTCGAACGTCTGTCCATTGGGTGAGGTAACTTCTATTTGAACGGTTCTCCCGACATTCCGCTGAAAATCCGGTGCTGTTGTCAAGGGACGGTCAACACCCGGTGAAGCGATTTCCAGTTGTTTATAAACGTTTAATATCTGGTGTACTTCCAAGACTAGACGAACCGCTTTATTCACTGCTTGACAATCTGATATGGAGAGACCACCTTGTTTGTGGATCAACAACCGAAGTATCTGATTTTTTCGGTTTCCTGATGTCTCCACTGCTACCAATTCAAAACCTTCTGTATGAAGTAGAGGGGTTAATATCTCCGCAACGGTAGTTTCGATTTCTCCCGACATTTTTTACAATCCCCCTAAAAACAAAAAACGCGATCATTCTCATTTGTAGAGAGTCCTCGCGGTTCTTCGTTAGCTGTCTGCCTATTCACCTTGAAGTGGGAACAGACCGTCGCTTTTACTGCTGTATCAGCAGCAATTTAAATTTGACCTGCAAGCCTTTAGGTTGGCATGTTAACACTTTCCTTTTTGGGAATCAAGTCAAATTCAAGATCCACGTTAATGTGTTTTAAAAAACCTAGTAACTTCACCATTGAGTCCTTTAGAAGACGGTTTCAATAGTAAGACGTTAATACGTATAAAAGTTTAATCTATGTACAAACTTTTGTCAAGGTATATTTTTAGGGCACCCCGATTAAAAGTTGGCACAAAACCTGAGAAGTGCTATAATTGCGTTAAATTGTAACACAAAAACGTGAGAAAACAACTCAAATCAGAGGAAACAATGCAATCACCGAAAGTATTTGCCTCATATTCTCATGATTCCGATGAGCATAAAGAGTGGGTACTACAACTTTGCACTAAACTTGTTGAAAACGGAATTGACGTAATCCTTGACCAGTGGAATTTAGGGGCAGGGGATGATCTAACATTATTCGTGGAAAAAGGAGTTAGGGATTCTGATCGGGTCCTTGTTATATGCACAGATACTTATGTAAGAAAGGCAAACGCTGGTGAGGGAGGCGTAGGATATGAGAGGCTTATTGTTACCGCTCAACTCGCTCAAGATTTAGGAACGAATAAATTCATTCCCATAATTCGTCAATCGTCAGCAGATGAGAAAACACCAACTTTTTTAGCAACGAGAGTCTATATTGATTTCACAGATGACAGCGAATTTGATGAGAAATTCAATGAGTTACTTCATGAAATTCATAACGTACCAATTATCAGGAAACCACGATTAGGTAAAAACCCGCTTCCTAATCAACCTTCGGAACCTGAAGATCTAAGTCATAATCTGCCTGAAATTCCTGACAAGATTGAATCGGTTGACGATGCTTATGAGTCTGCATTTAAGCTTGCAAGAGCAGATGACACTTTAGGTTGGTCTCGACTTGTCAGGCAAATTCGTCCGAATGCATTCAAATCAATTGTGCAATGGCGACAAGAGGAATTGGATGGACAACGAGCAGAAAACATAGAGCAGCTGCACCAAAAAATGGATAAAGCAGTTAATTTTGTTGCCCCTTTAATTTCTATGGCTCTTGTCGGAGTTGAATCGCGTAATGAAAACTTCAATAATCAAGCATCATTGCTTGATGACCTGCTGAATATACAAAGTATGGAAGACTGGAACCGTGCTGGTTTCATACCTTGGATTGAAATTCCTTATGCTCTCGGATACGTCTATCATAGTTTGCACGGGAGTCGTTGTCTCCAAACAAATCAGTTAAATCTTGCCTTAAGTTTAGCACGGACAAAATTCACTTTAACAATGGATTCACAGTATACTCGGAGTTTGTGGGAAAACAGTCTACTTATGGGGCACTGTAAATCACTTGGCAATAGACGTATAGAAAGTTGGGAATATTTGGTAAATGCTTATGAAAGGTGGGAGTGGTTGCCACACATATTCGCAAATGACGTAGAATACCGAACTTCACTTGTTGCATACTACATGGCATTGAGTATGCATGAATTAGCAGTAGAAATTGATACCGGAAGAGAAATAGGATCAAACTCGTTTAATAGCGTCAATGTCCCTTTTGATTTTCTGTATGAGAAATACGAAATAAAACAGCGTGCCACTTTACTTCTACGTCGCGATCCGACACTACCAGAACTATGGACGTGTGTAGGTGTCACACAAGATCAGATGAGGGATTCCTGGGAAGCTTGGATTAAGTGGTATGAAACTTTATTCTGGCGTACTAATCAAGGGGATAGTAATTTTCAAACTCTTGTTACAAATCCTTCACAATATTTGAACTTTTTTGACGCTTTGTAATTCCACTATCTAAAGCGTTTCTGGAAAAGTACGTCTGTCAGAAAACACTATTATACTTCCTCCGCTGAGGTGACAACCTTGTAATCAACATTAAGTGCATCGCAGAAATGCCTTCTACCACAGTCTATTTTCCATTCTTCGTGGTGCCGCAGTTTATCCGAATCCGTTGTGCTTTTTGTCTCTCTTACCAGATAGAGTTTTTCTTCACCAATTGGTTCACCGTGTGCATCACGTTCTTCTTTGACTATTGCCCAATCTGGATTATAGTTTCCAATAGGAGTCAGCACGGTGAAAAAAGCAGGAAGTTTCAAGTAGAGTATGATGTCGTCCCGCCTTTCTAATCCTTCAACAAATTCTTTTTCAACATCCGAGTCCCAAATCACATGATCATAAATGGAACGCGACGCAGGTACCATACAGTCTTTCCAACTTTCCAGTTCACAGTCAAATTGGCTCATTTCATACACTTCACCGATTTTTTCATACTTTATGCCATCAATAAGTTGCGTTATAATTTTCTGTCTGATTTTCTCAACCACGACCTTAGCGAATTCAGGAGGGTTGTCTAAAGCAGCTTGCTGGTTTTTGGTGCGCTTAAGAATTTTCAAGAGGGTTCGCCGTGTTAGTCTCATTGCTGGTGTTGTATGCGCTAAACGATGTTCAATTGACTTCAAAACGTTTGCCCTACCCGATAAACGGTATGTCAAGCTGCTATCCGCAATGAGTTCTGCTTCAAACGCGTTATCTTTATTAACTTTCAATTCCCCCTTCTCTATTGATATTTGGGGAAGTTGGATGTTGGTTTTATCCAATATTTCCACGACTTCCTCAATCAGTTTTTCTGTGTCAACCTGCACCTTGTATCGCGTTTTGTGTTTTATACGATTCCAGAGTGCCTCAAATTCCGGTTTAAGTGTCATTGCTTTTTTGAGTTTTATTGCACCACGTTCTCTTGCATCTTTCGGTTTAGGCATGCTGTCGGTAGTTCCAAACTCATCCTGAACTTCGGTTTGAAGTTGCCGAACATAATTGGTATAACTTTCGTTGGCAACGACAGTAAGCACGTTAAGTTTTTCATCATGCACCCGTTTTCCCTCTTGATTGACAGCAAGGCGTACACCCCGTCCAATTTCCTGTCGTTTTTTCATCTCAGAAACTGTCTGGTTCAACGTGCAAATCTGGAAGACATTTGGACTATCCCAACCTTCCCGAAGTGCAGAATGTGAAAAGATAAAACACGTCGGTTCCTCAAAAGACAAAAGACGTTCCTTATCTTTCATAATCAATTGGTAGACCTCGCGATCCTTTTCTGCATCCCCCTTGGTATCTTCGTAAACAAGTTCTTCTTTTTCCGTTTGGGTTTGGCTTTTTGCGAAATAGGCAGCTTGTACATCTTCAGGTTGTTTTTCTCGCCATTCTGAGTACCTCTCTTCTTGCTTTAACTCATTGAAGCATTCGTCAAAGAGTTTGCGAATGATTGGGTCTTTTCCTGCGTAGTTGTCAACCTTATCAATAAAGAAAAGGGAGAGCACTTTAAGATTGGCATCTTCAAGACGTTTCTGCTTCCGAAAGTGTTCCTCTATTGTATACTTGATTTGTGCCTTAAAAATTGCTGTTTTATCAGTACCATGCGTTTCGCCAGTTACTAAAACCACGTTATTATCAAAATGCACCTCGCCCCATCGAACGTCAATTTCTCTAATCCGATAGCCTTGATACTGAGGCAGATTCGTCTTTGTCTCTAAATCATCGCCTTTTTTAAATGTGAGTGTTGTCTGCTTTACCGTACCATTTTTCATCAGTTTATGCACTACAAGCTTTGCAGTCACTCGACTTTTTTGGCTTTGAACACTCTTAACATGGACAAAAGCAAGATTTGTATTTGCACTTTCTTCAATACCTGCAACTTCTATCCTTTTTACTAAACCTTCACGATAAGCGTCATAGGGCGTTAAGCAATAGACTCGATTGTGAGGGGTCTTATGTGTCGCACTATATCTCAATGCAAACAGTGGGGAAAGACTGGAGAGAGCTTCCACACTAAGGTCACTTTCCATCCGCTGTGGCTCATCTAATATCAGAATAGGACGAGTCGCTCGGATAAAATCGATCGGAATATCCCCCTGCAATCGATCAGTGCTTTTGTGAATCACGTTTTTTGAAGGTTGATTGAATGAGGCCATTGTTATAACCATAATTTCAACACTATCCGATAGGGAAAATTGTCGAACTTGTGACAACTTCTCGGAATCGTAAACATAATAATGATATGGGATGTTGTCATATAACTCTTTAAAATGGGATTCTGTTATTTGGAGCGTTTTTAGCACACCCTCTCGAATTGCAACGGAAGGAACAACAACAATAAACTTTCGCATACCGTAGTTTTGAAAGAGTTCCAGCACAGTGCGTAGGTAGATGTAGGTTTTGCCTGTGCCTGTTTCCATCTCCACAGAAAAGTTTGGAAATCCGTTTGTGGAAAACTCGTCCGCTTCTATTCCGTTTGCCTCTTGAATTTCTTTTAGACGATCACTTATTTGTTCAGAATCTAAGTCAAGATGGTTAGGTATAGTTGAAAAGTTAGATTCCCTACCAAATTGCGGAGTTGTCCGAACAGGGGTTTGTCCTTCAAACAATTGGACAACGGCATCAATAGCGTCGCGTTGGTAATCTTGGTTAGCGTCAAATTCAAATTTCATTTTTCTCTTTTTGGCGTAATTTGCAGGTTTCCGAAACTTGCTATAGAAAAGTCAGATTGTTTTGAGACGGCATTGTAAAGTGAGGTTCGCAGCGAACGTATCATTTAATGCAACATCACGACAAATAAACACAGAATCTTTTGATAAGTCCAAATGTTCAATATCAGTTTCTGTCAATTCTTCATCTAAACAGACATGGAATGATTGTATCTCGTTGGACGCGGTAATGCAAAAAACGGTGTTTGTTGTCAGTCCTTCAACCTGTCGAATTGTGCTGTCCAGTGGATATCCTTCCTTAAGAGCAATTTCATAGAGGACATCCTCTTTCTGCCACCCTTCTCGGAGGGGGTCAAGGGTTTCCTCTAACTCACTGAAAAGAGTCGGCGAGTCATCAGCTTGGGAAATATTTTCTGTTTTGTAATTGGATGGTGTGAGTTTAAAGACGCGAAAACCGGACGATTCAGTGCTTTTTTGGCAGACTCGCCGGATCCGTTCTTTACCGACTTCAGCAATAGTTTCAAATCCTGCCTTGCGTGCTGCTGATTTTTCAGGTGTGGGTTCGGGGAGCTGGATCATGATAAATTGTCGGTTCCCACTATCTTCTTGATTGAGTTCCATAACTGCTTGTGCTGTGGTACAGGAGCCTGCAAAAAAGTCTAATACAATAGAATCGGACTTCGTGCTGAATTGGAAAAGATGTTTGATTAATCCTACAGGTTTAGGGTTACTAAAGACACCATCTGTATCGAAAATTTCTCTAAGTTGTTTTCTACCTTTGGAATTTTTTTCCTCTTTTGTTAACAAACTACGAGGAACTCTCTCTGATTCTTTCATATAAATTTTCTTTTCCACCGACCATTCTCCATTCTGTTTTTCTTTAAAAACAATTCGATCTTCATTCTTTAATTTGAGGAAACCGGATTCTTTTTGTCCCCATTCGTTGTAGACCATTGTACCGTCAGGGCACTCAATTTCATATCGTAATCCAGGTGCGGGATTATCTG
Organism: Candidatus Poribacteria bacterium; assembly: GCA_965218285.1. Classification (GTDB taxonomy): domain Bacteria; phylum Poribacteria; class WGA-4E; order WGA-4E; family WGA-3G; genus MSPOR6. Next base: position 5,957,828 of record OZ244616.1, on the reverse strand, counting down.
GTCGCATAGGTTCAAAAACACTGGTCTTATATGGACCGCGCTGGGTGTGTAAAGTTTTTGTACAAGTTATGAATTGGAAAGATGTTTATAGTTTTACCAAAAAATGGTATCCTTTCCTAATAAACTATGAACATAAACTATGAACAAAATAGGAGAGGATACCGATGTTTAGTATATCATTAGCAAGTTGTGAAGTCAAAGAGTTTGAAGAAGTATTTAAGAAGTTTGTAGAAGAATTCAACGATTTTGCAAGAGAGATGTTTTCCGATCCGTGTATACTGTTAGAAGAAGCCGAGTTTCGTGTATTTGAGGCGTCTCGTTCGTGGGGTCAAAAGTTTTTAGAGATGTTTATCTCTCAAATGGCAGGTAAGTCTGCTTGTGAACCTGTTGAATGTCCTGAGTGTGAACAAGTGTGCCGTCCTTGGTGTAAGAGAGCGCGGCGTATTACGACGGTATGTGGTGTGATCTGTGTAGAGCGTTGGGTGTATCGTTGCGCATCGGGTCATAACCATGTGCCGTGGGAAACCGGACAAAAGTTGCGGGATCAATACACACATCGTGTCGCAGAAGCGATGTGTCGTCTGGCAGCGTGTCTTGACTTTAGGGAAGCGGCTGAGGAGTTGTCTCGTCAGGGGATAGAAGTAAGCCACACGACGCTCCATCAAAAAGTGCGTGAGTGGTCAGAAGATTTGAGCGTGCCAGAACAAGTAGAAACCCAAAATCTTGAGGAAAATCAGCGGTGGTATGTGAGTTGTGATGGGTGTTATACGAACTCACCAAACGGGTGGACTGAAGTGAAAGTTGGGTGTGTTTACAGAGATTATCCACAATGTGGTTCTGAGACGACACCGAGTGCCAGAGTGCCAAGTATCCGGTATGTTGCAAGCTGTAATAATGCGGAACATTTTGGTAAGGAGTTATTTGCGTTAGCAACGCACAGTGGTATCTATCAAGAGGATATAGCGACGCAGGAAGTTGTCTTTATCGGGGATGGTGCGGCGTGGATTTGGAAATTAGCCGATGAATACTTCCCTAATGCTGTTGAGATTTTGGATTACATGCACGCCAAATCTCATCTCTATGGTGTTGCCAAACACGCCTTCGGAGAGACTGAAACAGAAGCTATCGGTGCGTGGATAAATGAGACGGAACCGCACCTCTACGCTGGCAACATCACAGAAGTGGTCGCCCGCATCTATGCCTTATGCACACAAAATCCGGAAGTCAGGGAAAGTTTAGAAAGAGAAGCAGGTTATTTTGAAAAACATGCGCCGCGTATGCAGTATAAAGCGTTTAGAGAAAAAGGGTATCAGATCGGAAGTGGTGTGATTGAGAGTGCCTGTAAACATGTCGTCGGGCAAAGATGTAAACAAGCTTCTATGAGATGGGAGAAACCGGGGATCAATGCTGTGCTTGGTTGGCGGTGTTTATTGAAGAATAAAGATTGGGACAGATATTGGTATCCAAACACAAAAGCTGCATAATTATTTGTACAAAAACTTTACACACCCGACCGCGCTCTTCATAGTGATCATCTTTCAATTTAAATTCAGTTTTTTCTTTTTCGGTAAGTGGACGTCTTAGTTTATTGATTGCATGAAGGTTTTTCGCATAAGCAAGAATATATTCATGATCAGTTGCAAAATACTTAGAATCATTACCACCTCCTCCGTGTCGTTGCCATACTACTTGTTGGAGACAGTTTTCCTCACCGAAGATCTCATTCATTATCAAACGAAGGTTGTATACCTCACGATCATCAATACTGATAAATATAATACCATCGTCGGTAAGTAGTTGGCGCGCTAAAAAAAGGCGTGAATACATCATAGATAGCCAAGCGGAATGATAGCGACCACTCGTTTCTGGATTGCTTGTTTGCAAATTTCCTTCTGAATCAATTTGCCCAGTCAATTGATAGTATATGTCTAACGGTTCTCTAAAGTTATCGGGATAAATAAAGTCTTTACCAGTATTGTAGGGAGGATCAATGTAAATGGCTTTGACGCGGCCAAAATAGGGTTTATAAAGGAGTTTAAGTACCGCAAGGTTTTCACCTTCAATGAAAAGGTTTTGGGATGAGTCAAAATTTAGGGAGTCCTCGTGGGAAGGTTTTAACGTTGCCTCGGTGGGAGTGTTGAGTAGGCGGATAGCATCACGTTTGCCTGCCCACGTGAAGCGGTAACGTTCGTCACCATTTTCATATATACCTTCAGTAGACAAGAAATCTTTCAGTTTTTCTAAGTCAACTTCACCTTCTGTTAGACATTCTGGATAAAGTTGCTTAAGTTGTATGAGTCTCTCCTCGTTGGGAGTCATAGTAGTTTTTTGGACTTTTTCAACAGTTTTTGTCATCGGCATCGTTCCTTACATAAAGGTTATATTCTTCGCTAAGCCTGCTTTCATGTGCAGCATCAAGTGTGAGGTTAAGGTCGCGCAGTTTTTCCACAATGGTACTTATTATATTATCAGGATCAGATTTATTCCACTTAAGATATTTCAAAAGACTATCAAGACAAATTCCGGTGATTGGACATGCGGCTCTCGGGTCCGGTTCGGTAAAGAATAAATCAGGCGTGTAGTATCGGTCTCCATCTTGTTTAAGATGATAATATGCAATATCAAGCCAATCACCGTGGACATAATGGCTTGCAATTCCGAATCCATAGGAATACATAGAATCCAGGTCAAATACATTCATAATATCTCGAAAATTCTTACCGTCAACATTCCAAATGGTATTATTGAACAATTCTTTTTCGGTGATTCCATCACTTCTAAGCCAGGATATAATACTCCTTCTCATCCTTTTTTCAATCGGAATTAGTTGCCTTTGTTTAGCATTATTTTCCAAGTCCTGAAGCATTTCCTTTTCAGGTCTGTAAGAAGCTAAAATAAAACTTCGAAAGGATTTTTTTTGGGATTTTGATGTAATGAGGTACTCCATTCTTATTGCAGTTTCAAATATGAGGCGAAAAAAAATATGTGCTAATTCTTGATGATGACTACAAATATGCATTAGAACCCCTTCGTACAGTTTTGTGAGTCGGACCATGTGTCCTACAATTATTGCCTCGTTTTTGGCATACCCTTTGCTAGCTGTTTCTGCATCTGGTGCCGAAGCTGCTCCCGTTTTGAGCAGGTACAAGCATCGGTTCATAATTTCAACAGCGAATTTCATAAATTCGGTATTCGTATCAAAATCCGGTGGCGGTGAATTGAAATCGACCCACTCTTCAATTTTTTTTAGATTTTGAATGACTTCATTCATATTACTTACCATCCATTTTCCAAGTAGATTCGTTGGCAATGTATTTTTTCTAATTTATCCATTAATTGTCAACTATTTCACAGCAACGTTTAGATTGCCACAAAACATTCGTAAAGAGATATGAGAACGTAGACATTATCTTGTGCGTAGTTAGTGATACTCACGACGGAAACCAAAGCCGTGTGCTTCTTTTGGCACACAACCCTCCTATGTGATTCCTGCTTCCGTCTCTCGTGCCTCTTTCCTGAACTGCATGAGGTCTTAATTGGACTCCACAAGCGTTTATACTCTCTGTCTATCCGACAGCGAGGTGGGGTAGGTGTTGACGCACCCACCACTGAGTCAGTCTTATAATTATACTCAGGACTTACGCAAATTGAGCAGAAAGGCACATATTGGAGTTAAAAAGTCGTTATTTCAGTGTTTTTAACCCTCTAAATCCCCCTTATCAAGGGGACTTTAAGAGGAAATGCGTAAGTCCTGATACTACAAAATATATGTAAATGTCAAGCGTTTTTTGACCCACAGCTAAAGCAGTGGGATTGTCAGCTAATTCCCTTCACTAATAGGGATTGGTGGTTTTTGCATTGGTTCGTGGTGAAGGACCATTAGTTGCGGTGCACGAAACCCGAGGGATTGGTAGGTGCGTCCATCTCGGTCACTAAATTCAACTTCATAAGCATCACCGTTTGAAAGTATTTCGACTACTGTGCCGACCTGCCCTCGCCACAGATTATGTTCAGGCAGATCATGTGTGAGCGCAACAACATCAAAAAGTTTAATTTTTTTTACATTTCCTTGCCTTAGATAATAATCAGGCAAGTTCCCTATATTTACAGCACTGAAAAAATTAGATTTCACAATGTTCCTCCTGAATTTATAATGGATAAGCAGTTATCAGTCTTGGCACATCTGAACCTGGTGCAATAATCCACGCGCTCCGAATTATTGCTTGTTTGTTCCTCCATGTGAACATAGAATCAACGATGTAACGTTGTCCATAAATATCCCGTTGTCCGACTTGTGCGTCTTGTGTCTTGACTGCTTGCAATAAGGCATCACGTAACTCTTCTGCGTTGTCAGCAGTTATTCCAAGTGCACCCAAAAATAGGCGTGCTTTATGTTTGCCATCATTATGATCAGAGTTTAGACAATAGTCTCGTAACTTGCGAATGTCCACAATAGCATGTTCGGCATTTGGTGTTTTCATGAAATTTGGAATACCGTATCTGCATCTGTATGACTTAACGTATTATACCAATTACTGACACATTTGTCAATTTTCTGTTTTTCTATACCTGATGCAAAACTCACTTAAAAGTTAGCACAAAACCTTATAAGTGCCATAATGATGTACACAAACAATAGATGCTAAACTTCGTGAAAACAGAATTGATGTAACGCTTTAAATCACTTCTCTGCAAAATTGGAAAGTACGCCTGTCAGAAAACACTATTTATACCTCCTCTGCTGAGGTGACGACCTCGTAATTACCGCCAAGCGCATCGCAAAATCCTTTTGTCACAACTTATTCCATTCTTCGCGGCACTAAAGTTCTTCTTAGTCAAAAATTAATTATTAATATTTCAATTTCAACTCACCTTCAGTAAGCATTTGTGAAGAGTTGACTGAGTTTTCTTTTTGAGAGTCGTAATCGTTTTTTGAACTTTACAAGTTGCTTTTGTCATTAGTATCACTCCAAATGTAATTTCTTCAATAGTTAGTTGCGGTTTGGTGACAATTTTCCGTAACGTTTTCCTTTGATCTGAGCCAAAGCCATGAGGTCTTCAATCCGTTTCAGGTTACGAGTTTCCAATTGGCTCAACAGCGTTTGATACTCTGCGAGTTCATCATCGCCTATGGTTCCATTTTCACACTTGCACCACAGCAGCTGATAACGTGTCTGCTCTTCTTCCGGTAATTGTGAATTTTCTTGAATTATCGCTAACAAGAAGTCTTCCTTATCGGTGGATTGTATTGGTGTCCAGTCGTTGTTGTGATTCTGTGTATTTGTATGTCTCATTTGTTTCCATCCTTCGCTGACAGTCCCGAGAAAAATTTAGACGGTAGATGTCTGTATGAGCGTATCAACGTATATTTTGCCACACCTTTACGATTAAATTTAGTATAGCATTCTATTAGATTCAGTGTCAAATAATAGAGAAGGTTTTATTAGCGTTTACACCGCTAAACGTAAATAGTGTTATTAGCGTTTACACCGCTAAACGTAAATTAGGATACATAACCTATGTTGACTGTGAAACCCACCGAATACCGTACGCGCGCGGCGTTGATTCACTAAGGCATTTATCAAACCCATGTTCCTTGTTAGGTATTTATTAAGTTGCCGAGGGCGTTTTATAAAGACTTACCTATATGGACTTTCTGTCTTGTTCAATCTAATCCTCTGTTAATGAGACTGATTTTGTTCTCTCAGTCATGACCACATTGAGGATTTCGTCTGCTACGAATAAGCGGTTGCGCCGTTGACCTGTTATTTCCCTAAGTTTCCCCCTTTCAACGAGATAATCCACTCCGCGTTGAACTGTAGGAAATGTTGATTTCCATGTCTTCACCAATTCTGAAATTGAAACAATCGGACTACTAAACAGATGTTCAATTAATAGGTTTACTGCTCCTGGTCCTCTCGGACCTGGTGCTATTTCCCTATACTTCTCTTTTAACGCGAGTAACTTTTGAATCGTCAGTAAAGCATCTTCTGACTGTTGGCAAATACCACGTAAGAAAAATGTGAGCCAAGAATTCCAATCACCTTGTTGACTAACATTCAATAGAAGTTCATAGTAAGTATCTCTATATCGCTCGAAAAAATCAGAGAGGTAGAGAAGTGGCTGTGATAGTGCGCCTTTTTCAATTAACAGGAGAATAATCAGGATTCTGCCGATTCTCCCATTTCCATCAACGAACGGGTGAATTGCCTCAAATTGATAATGAATCAAAGCACTTTGAATCAAAGGTGGTTCTTTCGCGTTGGAATGGATATACTTCTCCAGTTCTGAAAAACACTCCTTCATCTCTGGCACGGGTGGAGGTATATAGGTCGCGTCCATCAGAGTACATCCGGGTTTTCCAATCCAGTTTTGACTTGTACGCATTAAGCCTGGTGATGCATGTTCACCACGGATTCCGCTCATTAAGATTTCGTGAATTTCGCAGAGTAGCCTTGAACTTAGCGGTAAATGTTGGACTCTTTCAATTCCATATTCCATGGCATTAACATAGTTGACAAGTTCTTGAACATCAGGGATGCGTGGTGATTCGGTTTTATCTGCTTCAAATAGAAAGAGCTGGTCCAGGCCGGATTGGGTATTTTCAATTCTGGAACTCATCACCGCCTCTCGTCGAATAAATGGACCGATTAATAAGTGTGGATTTGGCAATAGTTGACCTGCTCCAGACAATTCTCCAAGTTTAATGTTTGCTTCTGAGAGAAGATTAGCCAACTCCCAATCCAATTCTATTTTCGGAGGGAGTGGATTGGGTACATAAGCCCAATATGGATGACGACCTATGCTGCGGACACATTTTCCCGCATTTGAATTTCTAAAGTTTTCTGGATTCATTTTACATCACTAAACGTTAATAAGGAAAAGTGTTATTAACGTTTACGCCTCTAAACGTTAATAAGGAAAAGTGTTATTAACGTTTACGCCTCTAAACGTTAATAAGGAAAATAAGTTTATGTCGGATACGAAGTCCACTTAAAAGTTGGTACAAAACCAGATTCGTGTTATAATCTCACTAAATTATAACACGATTACTCAAGGAATGCAACGATGAATGAAAACTCAATAGAACTACTCAAATCATTAACTCAAGCAGATGGAATCCCTGGTTATGAGGCAGAAGTGCGTGACCTTTTTCGCAATGCTGTCTCCGATGTCGGTACAATTGGAACTGACAGATTGGGGAGTATCTTTTGTACGCGCGCTGGAAACGTTGAACAACCGCGTATTCTGCTCGATTCACATTTGGACGAAATAGGGTTTGTTGTGCAAAATGTAACGGATAACGGGTTTGTCAAGTTTCTGCCGCTCGGTGGATGGTGGGCACACACGCTTTTAGCACAACGGGTCAATATCACAACGAAGTTAGGCAAAGTGCCGGGAGTTATAGGTTCAACGCCGCCGCACCTGCTTTCAGGATCACGTGATAAAGTCTTAGACATAAAAGACCTTTTTATTGACGTCGGTGCGGAAAACGAAGAACAGGCGGTGGAGGAGTATGGTATAGTAACCGGGTGTCCGATTGCTCCCTACGGTCCCTTTATGCAGTTGAAAAATGAGAAATTGCTTTCTGCGAAAGCGTTTGATAACCGCGTCGGTGTTGCGCTTGTTATTGAAGCACTTTTGAAACTTGATGAACACCCGAATACCGTAATCGGAGCGGGGAGTGTGCAGGAAGAGATCGGATTGCGAGGTGCAAGGACAATGGTAGCAAGTGTGGAACCGGATCTCGCTATTGTGCTTGAGGGACCGCCTGGAGATGATACGCCAGGATTAAGCGTCGGATCAACACAAGGGAAACTCGGTGGGGGTGTGCAAATTCGGATAATTGATTCTTCAATGATTGTCAATCCGAAGTTGGCAGATTTTGTGATTGAGACAGCGAAGCAACATGAAATCCCGTATCAACTCGGTGTACGTCAATCCGGCGGGACAGATGGTGGCGCAATCCATCAATTCGGTAGAGGTGTGCCATCTGTTGTGCTTGGTGTTCCTTCACGATATATTCATAGTCATGTTTCTGTTATTAACATTGATGACTATAACGCAGCATTGGATTTGACGATGCATCTTGTACGGGCAATTGACGTATCTGTTTTAGAAGGATTTCTGTTTGGTTAGACACGCTTTTTAACACGTGTTCTCTTGTTCGGAGGATAAACAGTGGCAATTTTACCAAAAGTCTCATTTTGTAACCATCAAATCAGTAAGTTATTAATTGGGGATAATCCGATTTACGGATATTCCCACTTCAATAAACTTCTTTCACAGCATCAGAAGGAATATCATACACCAGAGCAAGTTGTTGCGACACTCAAGAGGGCAGAAGAAGCAGGCATAAATGCTTGGCAGAATAGCATTACGGAACGTTCGCTTTCTGACTTGCAGCAATACCGCGATGCAGGTGGGACGATGCGCTGGTTCTGTCTCAGTTGGAGTTCTGTGTGGTACGAGGAACCTGACAAGGTTTTTGAAGATGCTAAACACAATCCGTTCGGTATGGCACCCCACGGCGGTGGCGTAGGACAACGTTGTCTTCGGGAAAACAGGCTTGATCTGTTGCAGGATATCCTCAAACGAATTCGAGATACCGGTGTTCTCGTTGGTTTATCGGTGCATGACCCGAAACTTGTGCATATCGCCGAAGATGAAGGGTGGGACATAGACTATTATATGACAGCACTCTATAATCTACACGGAGGCACAGAAAAGTTCAAGGAAAAGTTCGGTTACGCGCCTTTGGGTGAAGTCTATGCCCGCGAAGATCGCGTTGAAATGTGTGAGGCGATACAACGGACTGATAAACCTTGCATCATTTTCAAAGTGCTCGCGGCGGGTAGGACAATCGGGAGTCCACAGCAAATTCGTGAAGAGGTGAAATTTGCCTTAGAAAATTCTAAACAGAATGACGTGTTGTTACTCGGTATGTATCAACAATTCAGTGACCAAATTGGTGAAAATGCTGTGTTGATTTCAGAACTTTGTTCAGAGTTAGGGTAATGCAATTATGACACCAAAACAACGTTATCTATTTGATGTAACAGGCTACCTTCACTTGAAAAACGTTATCACCGGTGATACATTAGCAGAGGCTTCTGAGGCAGTTGATAGATATATCACCACATCGCCGGATGAATTACCACCGGGATTTGAACAGCGCGGACTTCATCAGCATGGATTTGCTTTTGACAAGTCACTTGAATGTTTGACGATGCATGCAGCACTATGGCCGATTATCAAGGAGTTAACAGATAATCAACCTCGGTTTGGTAGGGGTTCACTGAAACATGACAAGCATGATTTGTGGAAGGCGGGTGAAAACGCGCATGTGAATCCGGGTGGATTGCACTGTGCACGTGATGACTATGGATGGTATAGCACCCGCTATGAGGCGAGCAACGGACGTATCTACTGTGATAACTTCGTTTGTTTTCCCTATTTTACGGATGTCTATCCGGGGGATGGCGGTCTCATCGTGATTCCCGGTTCGCATAAGAGCGAGTTTGATCGTCCAAAGCCGCTGCTAACGCTTGACGAAGCGGATGGCATTGATCCGATTGATGACCCTGTTTTTGTGAATATTACACCGAAAACAGGTGATATTGTGATTATTTCGGAGTTGCTAACGCACGGTGTGCTGCGCTGGAAACCGAAGGATCGAGATCGACGGTTTCTCGTTTTGCGTTATTTTCCACAATACACTGGCACGCATAATTTGCCGCAGCCAATACTTGATCAACTATCGCCTGAGACGTTGGAATTAGTTGCATCTGAACCGTATGGGCATATCAAGGAGATTGTGAAGCAGGATGCAGTTACGCTGACGGTGTAGGCGTGCTTTGTAAACGTTTAAGTTCCTCTTGGAGTCGTGCAATTTCTGCCTCTGCTTTTTCGGCTCTTTCATCTGCTTTTTCGGCTCTTTCACCTGCTTTTTCGGCTCTTTCACCTGCTTCTTCTGCTCTTTCATCTGCTGATTGCAACCACTTTTCCGTGTCTGGATCATGAATTCCAAAACTATCATCCAGTAAATGGAATGTTAGGCCCAACGTTTCTGAGAAAAACCCACCATCAGGACGTTGTGGAATCTCAACATACTCCCCATCAACCAGCCGAAATGCCATCAGCGATGAAGGCAAATAACACCTTTCCGCATCATAGAGGAAGTATTCCGAAATTCCGATTTTGGCGTAGAGCTCCATTTTGTCATCTAAATCATTTTGATAGGTGCTTTTGCTTGAAAACTCCAGCACGAAGTCGGGCGGTTTCCCTTCTTCCCATACCTTGTAAGTGCGACGTTGTTTTTTGCCGATACCGAAAGAGACGAGAATATCGGGCGATACAGATTGTTGCGGGGAACCCTTTACGTAATACATCATGATATTGCCGGAGACATAAACATCCGAATTTTCAGCGAAATATGCCTTAAGCATTTGCCGCATCCGGTATATTGCATCTATATGTAGGTCGGTTTCAGCCATAGGTTTTCCATCCGATTCGGGGTACATATCCGCTGTGTCTGTTGGTGCATAAGGAAGTCGACGTGCGTTTGAATAGGTCTCCATCGGTGTTTCTCCTTAAAAGTGGGTGTTGTGTCAGTTCAAGCTGCAATTGACTCTGGAGTTTGCTGATGCGCGTGTTGCTTGATGAGCATCTACCTCACAGACTGCAGTTATGCTGACGGTGTAGGCATGCTTTGTAAACGTTTAAGCTCCTCTTGGAGCCGTGCAATTTCTGCCTCTGCTTTTTCGGCTCTTTCCTCTGCTGATTGCAACCACTTTTCCGTGTCTGGATCATGAATTCCAAAACTATCATCCAGTAAATGGAATGTTAAGCCCAACGTTTCTGAGAAAAACCCACCATCAGGACGTTGTGGAATCTCAACATACTCCCCATCAACCAGCCGAAACGCCATCAGCGATGAAGGCAAATAACACCTTTCCGCATCATAAAGGAAGTATTCCGTAATACCGATTTTGGCGTAGAGCTTCATTTTGTCATCTAAATCATTTTGATAGGTGCTTTTGCTTGAAAACTCCAGCACGAAGTCGGGTGGTTTCCCTTCTTCCCATACCTTGTAAGTGCGACGTTGTTTTTTGCCGATACCGAAAGAGACGAGAATATCAGGCGATACAGATTGTTGCGGGGAACCCTTTACGTAATACATCATGATATTGCCGGAGACATAAACATCCGGATTTTCAACGAAATATGCCTTAAGTATCTGCCGCATCTGGTATATTGCATCTATATGTAGGTCGGTTTCAGCCATAGGTTTTCCATCCGATTCGGGATACATATCCGCTGTGTCTGTTGGTGCATAAGGAAGTCGACGTGCGTTTGAATAGGTCTCCATCGGTGTTTCTCCTTAAAAGTGGGTGTTGTGTGTGTTCAAGCTGCAATTTGTTTCACGCGCGTTGCGAACAGATTTATGCGTAAGTATACCTGAAAAATTCGCGTATGTCAAGGCTTTAAATATTCCGTTTTCTTTCATTATTTTTTCTGTCTGAATCGCGGATTTTCGCGGATTGCGCGGATGACGCGGATTGTCTGAACCAGGATTTCCAAGATTATAGGATTTTCAGGATTATCATTTTCTCATCCAAATGTTTGTTTTCGAGATAGGTATAACATCTCATCAAGCATCAACGCTTATCTGATCAAAAACATTTATATTCTCAACAATCCTGAAAATCTTGAAATCCTGAAAATCTTGGTTCAGATGATTAACAAAAACTTTACACCCTATAGAAATCCGTGTGTTGACCTTGATATCTTCCGCAAAATAGGTTATCATATTGTTATAGATAGCATGCTCAATCTGCAGGACAAACCACCGCGATATAACGTGACTGAGGCAAAATTCGCTCAAAATAAGGAACATTTTATGAAACACAGAGATAAATTATCGTGGACGTTCCCCCGAGTTGCTATTGTAGTTCTTCTCCTCCTTTGCACAATAAGCACCGCACTTGCCCAAACTACCCTGCCTGCCGAAGATATTGCCGAAAAAGCGTTAGCAGCGACGGTATACTTGGAAATGAAGGATAAAAATGGCAAAACTTTAGGCATCGGCAGCGGGTTCTTTGTCAAACCCAACCTAATTGCTACCAACTACCACGTAATTGAAGGTGCAGCAAAAGGCACCGCGAAGTTGGTCGGCAAGTACACCACATACAATATTGAAGGTGTTACAGCAACTGACAAGACGAACGACCTTGCACTCCTAAAGGTTACTGCTTATGGTATCAAACCGCTTGCTCTTGGTGATAGTGATGTTGTTCGAATTGGTGCGACAGTCTATGTTGCAGGCAACCCGAAAGGATTGGAAGGCACGTTCTCGGATGGTATTATCAGCAGCCGCCGAGATAAACTCACGAAAGAACGTCTGCAGATGACTGCACCGATTTCACCGGGGAGTAGTGGGGGTCCTGTGCTAAACCGCAAGGGTGAAGTTATTGGAGTGTCCTTCATGACGCTTCAAGGTGGACAGAATCTGAATTTTGCGATTCCAACAAAATATCTCAAGACACTGCTTATTCGTTCTGATACATCAAGACATTTAGGTCAAAACAACACATCTATATCTGCCGAGACCTACTTTAAATGGGGCAATGTAAAGTTCGATTTAAGGAACTATCAAGGTGCTATTGCAGACTATACCAAGTCTCTGCAACTTGACCCAAACAGTGATGGTGCCCACTATAATCGAGGGTCTGCGAAGACAAAGTTGGGACAATACGCCTCTGCTATTTCGGATTTTGATATGACAATCCGGCTTAAACCTGATTATGCTGAAGCATACAACAATCGTGGACTGGTAAAAGGTAAACTTGGACAATATGCCGCTGCCATTACGGATTATGATAAGGCAATCCGACTTAAGCCTGATTTGGCTATCGCATACACCAATCGCGGTGGTGAGAACTCCAAGATCGGACAATACACCGCTGCTATAGCAGATTGTGATAAGGCAATCCGACTAAAACCTGATTTGCCTGAAGCATATAACAACCGTGGGGTGGCAAAAAGGGAGCTTGGACAACATGCTGCTGCCATTGCGGATTATGATATGGCGATCCGGCTTAAACCTGATTATGCTGAAGCATACAACAATCGTGGAGGTGTGAAATCAAACCTTGGACAATACAACGCTGCTATTAATGACTATAATACAGCAATCCGACTAAAACCTGATTTGCCTGAAGCATACAATAACCGTGGACTAGTGAAAGCAAAACTCAAACAATATACAGCTGCTATAGAAGATTTTGACGTTGCTATTCTCCAGAAATCTGATTATGCCGCAGCCTACCAGAATCGAGGAGTAGCGAAATATGCGCTAGGACGCACTCAGGAGGCAAAACAAGATTTACAATCAGCGTTGAAACTTGCTGAAAAGGCAAGCGATGTACGTGCTAAAGTCCATATTGAGTTAATACTTGAAAAGATTGACTAGCACAACACACAAAATTCCAGTTCTCAACATTAGTAACAAGATGCTTTCAAGAGGATAATTCATAAAAACGGAGGAACAACGATGTATAATTGGTGGAGATATGTTGTAACGTTAATAATTGGTGGATTACTTGTCTCAATTGGATATCACATTGGTAATTCTGCACCAGATGTAGAAGCACAAGATGATATAACAAGATTTGATACTATTACATGTAAGAAACTTATAGTGTTCGATGGAAATCCTGAACATAGTGCAATACTACTGCAAACTTCTGAAGAAGGTCCCATGCTTCTACTCTCTGATCATACCCATTCCAACAAAGCAAAGATTCAGATTAATATGTCTATTAAGAATGGCCATGCGGCTTTAAGTCTTACAAACCTCCATAAAGATGGATCTCACATTGTATTACTTGCTGATAGAAACGAATCTGCTATAATGACTATGAAGAGCCAAAAGCGAATCACTGATGCTCTAAATCTATTTGTCGGTCCTGAAGGGGCGCAAATAAATCTTGAGAATGAAGTGGTGAATTTCAAACGCCGCAAAAGGTAAAAGGAGTAGTCATGATTAAGCGTTTTTTGATAATCTTTATGGCACTCTCGCTTTTAGGTTGCGCATATAAAAGTACCAGTGAGATAATGAATTCATGGAAGGGATCGCATATTTCACAAGTTATCCAAAGTTGGGGACCACCCACGCAGGTAACGGAAGATGGTGCTGGCGGTAAAATCTATATTTGGCGACCACAACCTATAACACTACCAGATACTCCAGCAAGTCCGCACCTCATAGATGTGAGACCACTTATTGTTGAACAGCATAACAAGAGTTACAAGATGTTCTATGTGCGTCCTAACGGTACCGTTTACTATTGGCGGGCACAGTAAAGAGTAAAGGAGTGTATCATGAAATTAGCAGAAGATCAACAAGTAGTTGAAACTCTCAAGCAGATTCTAGAGGATTATGATTACTTAGAATATGATGAAACTTGGGATGACCGTGACAAACTACACATTAAAGTGACCGACTTAAGTGCAAAACGTAATAATCAAGTCCCAATAGAAATTCGTCTCAAATTAGAAGATTCTACTAACAGAAAATTTTCTTCTTCACATGGTGGTTTCTATGAAGATAATTATGATTTTGATGACGGATGGGATGGATTCATCTTATATGAAGAAAGTAGAAAAGAGATTGAACACTTATAAAAAAAGCACGCTTACAAAGCGCGCCTAACGGAGAATGAGGAAGTGATTACACATTGCTCGCAACCTTAATGCGATTTTGCGCACGGGCGGGTGCCGCTTCAGCACGCGGGCGGTTCACGTCGGGGGCATCTGCCGCGAGTTGTTCTTGGGCACGGTCGCGTGCATCTTCAGCACGCGCTACTTCCGAAAAACGCTTTATGGCTATTAGTGTGGGTTTGGTACTAAAGTCCATCCATTTTTAGTAGCAAGCTGAGCAAGTGCAATTGTAGCAATTTATTATGAATTTCAAAATGCTAAAAATCTCGGTAATGGGACCCTGTCAGGACTTACGCAAATTGGAAAGAGAAAGACCATATTCTGCTTAAAAAGTCGTTATTTCAGTATTTTAACCCCCTAAATCCCCCTTATCAAGGGGACTTTAAGAGAAAATGCGTAAGTCCTGCCTGTTTATGGAATTGGTATAGCGTCCTCCAAAATCTATTCAAAAAGTTCTGCCACTGGACATGAAAACCCTGGTACGACATCCTCACCTGTTAAAGTATCTTCATAGTTTAGCAGCGTAAAGTCTGTTTCAGAACGATAGACCATAACCGTTTTCATAATCGGTTCAATAACCCAAACAAGCCGTGTTCCCGCCTTCAGATAGGCTAACGTTTTTTCGGTAACATCATAATGCTTATCTGTCGGAGAAACTATTTCAATAGCGAGGTCAGGGGCATCAGCGAAACCTTTTAATTTATCTTCCGACAACCGTTCTGTTGATACAAACGCAATATCCGGTTTTACCACCCGATCACCTAATTGGAATGTCGTTTCCGCAATATATAAACGCCCTAATTTATTTTCGCGAACGTGTGATGTTAAAAGAAAATGGACGTTAGATCCTATTTCACCATGGACAATTGCTGCAGCTGCCATTGGCACTAATTCCCCTTTTACATACTCATAACCCTCTAAATCGTTTTCAAGAAATTCCGCCATCGTCATCGTACCGTGAGGTAGCATTTCTTGCACAGATTCAGGGTTCGCTTGCGAATTATGCATCAGATTCCTCCTATGTTATACCATTTCCAAAGCGGTAGATAATTTTCAGGTTTTAGAAAATCTACGTCCATTTCTGTATCAATGTTCGTGCCCCAAACTTTGAAGTACTCTGCCTCATATTCTCCAATTTGAAGATGTAATTGCCGTTCGTTTTTGTACCATACTGCGGTTACATAGCCGTCTCCATCGCTGGAGATAGACGGCGTATCGCACCGATATCCGATAGAAGTGACAGAATCCAACATTGCGTCTATAACCTTTTTCGCATGAATTAGGGTCAAAACAGTTGGTTTTTGTGAACCGCGTCCATCCCAATTATCTTCCCGTTGTGATAGGATATCAAATTGCTCTGATATTTCACGCTTTTGCTTTTCGACTTGGGACTTACTGTGTTTATATTGAATAGATTCATAATTCTCAAGGCGCATATTTCGGACAAACCTCTCGTATACTTGGGAACTATTTTAACATATCACTGAAAAAATATCAAGGAATTCCTAATTTTCGCAAGGCACAAGGTAAACGCATAACGCACAAAAATGGTGAAACGCGAGGCGATTTATTTTTCCTTGCAATTGATAGCAGATATGCATATAATTAATTCAAAGTCAGCAACAGAAGGAGAAGAAACAATGGACGCATACATTAACGTAAAGAACTTCGGTCCGATAGAAGAGGCAGAGATAGATCTGCGTCCACTGACTGTATTCGTCGGTGAGAGTAACACCGGCAAGACTTATCTCGCCGCGCTCATTTACGCATTACACCAAAATTTTGGGGGGATCCCACAATTTCCTTGGGCAGACTCTATTACTTCTTATTTCGGTTTTTTTTACCGTTCACGAGACCGTTATTCACAAAGTCGGCGGGAGGCGTTAGAACAAGAAATGTTAGAGGTACTTGAAAAGTTAAACACGCCTAAGCGTCCGTTCAAAGTTTCCGATTTACCTCAGCAGGTGTCCACTCGGTCGGAGTCTAGACTCACAGATCGGGAAGACTTCACAAACGAGCTCAAACGGTGCTTCGACCTTGAATCTGTTTCCAAGTTAATTCGATTCACTGGGAGCCGAGGCAACGAAATGAAAGTTTCACTGTCGGTTCGCGAGAGGGATCAAACGTGTTGGAATTTTGAGGCGCGGGACGCTGGATTCGCCGATCCCACTATAATCGGGCACATCAATCCAGACATGATTCTCCTCGACGCAAAGCGTCAGACTGAGTTCCATGAAATATCCGATGTTGAACGTTTCTTTCGGACTTCACGTGCCCGTCGGTGGCGAACAGGGAATTCATTTTACTTGCCTGCCGCTCGGAGCGGCATCATGCAAAGCCACGGTGTGATAGCAAGTGCCCTCATCAAGCGGTCGACTCGTATAGGTTTGGATCGTTTTGAAGTATCTACATTTTCGGGAATGATAGCGGATTTTCTGGAGCAGATTGTTAGTTACAAGGAACGCAAGGGATCATCAAGCAGTATAAGTCGCGTTGCTGAACAACTGGAGGCGGAGCTGCTGGAGGGCAAAATAGAGGTTAAACGCCCCACGTCAGAAGCGTATCCGGAATTTCTATACCATCCAGATCAGGCGGAAGAGGCACTGCGGATGAGCCACTCTTCGGCGATGGTATCCGAGCTTGCACCTTTAGTTCTCTTTCTGCGAGGTGTCGTTAGACAGGGTGACTTGCTCATTATTGAAGAACCTGAATCTCACCTGCATCCGGGTGCACAAACCAAAATTGCCCAAACCCTTGCTCGTTTGGTCCGAGCCGGTGTTCACGTCATGATTACAACACATAGCAACTGGCTCCTCCAACAAATCAGCAACCTGATTCGTGAAGGTGAATTGCGGAAACAGGGAGAATCCACAAGTGAATCCGCAGACTACCTGAAAGCGGAAGAGGTCGGTGCGTGGAGGTTCTATAAGGACAAACCGGTCACTGAACTCCAGTTTGACCTTGTTGAAGGCATAGAACCGGAAGATCATTTGGATATAGCGGAGGATCTCTATAACCGTTCAGCAGGACTCCAAAATAGAATTGAAAAAAAGAAAGGAGGGGATGCCGTTGAATCTGAGTAAAGGGCTTACCCACATTCAAGGGCAGGTGTCCCCAAACAGTATTACCAACTCATGCAGGGGAGAAGGATGTCAGGTATACCGTACCGGTTTACCCAGGAAACGGGTTGTGATAAATGTAGAGAGGGAATTCAAATCGCGCGGAGAGAGCGGAAAACGGGGTGACCGTCTGTTATTTTACGGGAACACCGCTAAAACAACCTTCGTCGCGGTTCCAATTGAACTTAAAAGTGGTAAAGCCGACGAATCGGATGTCCGTGAAAAGTTAGAAAACAGTTTGAAACTTGCTTCTACCGTCGCTCCAGATCGAAAGGAGAGTGGGGAAACCGTCTACGTTCCAGTTCTGTTCCATGGACGCGGTATTAACTGGACGAATCCGAGACGCCGACAACAATTCTTTAAAGTGAACTTCCGAGGTAAACCTCTGCAGATTTTGATAGGGCGTTGTGGTAGAAAAAGAAACCTTGCGAACTTACTATCCAATGCAGGTTATCTCTAATCTTAATTCAATCTAACCGATTCGTAACTGACAACTATGGTAGATGTCAGAATTACTTGGACACTCTACACCGGTACCCCTTCCCAGTAATGGGTGGGACCGGTTAGGAAACCTCGCTTACCGGAGAATGGAAAGAAGAGATTACGAATTGTTCACAACCTTAAGGCGATTTTGTGCGCGGGTGAGTGCTGCTTCTGCGCGGGGGTGATTCAGGTCGGGGGCATCTGCGGCGAGTTGTTCTTTGGCACGTTCAAGCGCACTTTCGGCACGTGCTACGTCAATATCCGATGCCCATTCTGCTGTTTCAACCAATACGGTGACACCGGTGCGAAATGTTTGAATGATTATCGGTTCCTGTTACTTGATGCATCTGATATCTCCGCTGAAGTCACTTTCGCCGGTATTGGCTCACATGAATGTCGAGTCAGGTATTCAAGCACTTCATCCTGCATTTTCAGAATCTCTGTCCGATATCCAGTTGATATGAGCGAAAATTCTTCAGGTGTTGCCTTAACCCGCAGTTGTAAGAGCAAGTTTTGAAAATACGCTATGCGTTGCTGACTTGCTTTAAACCCTTTGTCATTGTGAATCATTTTCTTACCTCTATGATTTTGAAAATGGACGCAGCGGAGCCATGCTTACGAATTGTTTGCAACCTTAATACGATTTTGTGCGCGGGCGAGGGCTGCTTCAGCGCGGGGGAGATTCAGATCGGGGGCATCTTCAGCGAGTTGTTCTTTGGCACGTTCAAGTGCACTCTCGGCACGTGCTACGTCAATATCTGATGCCCATTCTGCTGTTTCAACCAATGCGGTGACACCAGTACGTAACACTTCAAAGACACCGCCACTTGTCGCCATTGAGCGGGGTGTTTCCGATTCACTGATACGGATTTCACCGACGTCTAATGCTGTAAGAAAAGGGATGTGTCCCACCAGAATCTGAAAGTTACCCTCAACGCCTGGTGCGCCAACGGTTGTTACATCGCCTTCATATATCAATTTTTCCGGTGTCCGTATTTCAAGATGAAAACTTCTATTTTGCATATCTATGTTGTTTTATAATGTGAATGTAAGAGGCGCAATGAATTGCGCGACTACAAAATAATGTGAATGTAAGAGGCGCGTGAATTGCGCGACTACAAAATAATGTGAATGTCCGAGGCGCAATGAATTGCGCGACTACAAACGCCGCTAACTACTAATCAGCTGCTTCTTCCAATTCTTTGTCTTTTGTTTGCTCAAATGCTTCGTCAATAGTGCCGATATAACGTAGTGCCTGTTCAGGCAGTTCGTCGCAATCGCCTTTGAGAATTGCTTGGCAACCCTGCACGGTATCCTCAATTTTCACATATTTACCCGGTGTCCCGGTAAAACGTTGTGCGACAAACATCGGTTGCGTAAGGAACATCTCTATTTTCCGTGCCCTGTTAACAATTAACTTCTGGTCATCCGACAGTTCATCTACGCCGAGGATAGCGATAATGTCCTGCAGGTCACCATATTCCTGTAGCACCTGCTTGACTCTGAAGGCAGTTTGATAATGTTCGTCCCCGATAATTTCCTGTGCTAAGATACGTGAACTGGAAGTGAGCGGATCCACAGCGGGGAATCTTCCCTTCTGAACGATACCCCGTTCCAATCGCGTCACAGCGTCAAGGTGTGAGAAAACGGTGACGACAGCCGGATCGGTATAATCATCAGCTGGAACATAGACCGCTTGGAATGAGGTAATTGAACCGTGCTTTGTGGAGGTAATTCGTTCCTGCAGCTCACCCATTTCAGTTGCGAGTGTCGGCTGGTATCCTACAGCGGAAGGCATCCGACCGAGAAGTGCTGATACCTCAGCACCTGCCAATGTGAAACGGAAGACATTGTCAATGAAGATGAGAACATCTTGTCCCTGCTGGTCACGGAAGTATTCCGCCATAGATAAACCTGCAAGACCAACGCGGAGACGTGCGCCCGGCGGTTCATTCATCTGTCCGAACACCATGGCAGTTTTGTCAATAACACCGTATTCATCAAGTTCAAGCCAGAACTGATTTCCTTCGCGTGTACGTTCACCGACACCACAGAAGACGGAATAACCGCCGTGTTGTGTAGCAATGTTATAGATGAGTTCAGCGACCAAAACGGTTTTGCCGACACCAGCACCACCGAAAAATCCGACTTTTCCACCCCGAACGACAGGTTGAACGAGGTCAATGACTTTGATACCTGTTTCTAACATTTCTGCGGAAGTGGTGAGTTCGGCTTGCGGGGGTGGTGGTCTGTGGATAGAATATCTTTCGGTTTCGCCGGCATCGCCTTTTTCATCAATCGGTTGACCAGTTACGTCGAAAACGCGCCCGAGGACCGCGTCACCGACAGGGACGGTGATAGGACCACCGGTATCAGTTGCGACCGTGCCGCGAACTAATCCATCTGTTGTGTCCATTGCGATTGCGCGCACCCGATTTTCGCCTAAATGCTGTTGAACTTCAAGTACCAACTCGCTTCCGTCGTAACGTTCAACTTTAACAGCGTTTAGGATATCCGGCAGTTTGCCTTCCGAAAAATCTACGTCTACTCGTGCGCCGACAACTTCTAAGATTTTTCCTTGGTTCATGTGAGATTCCTTTTTAATTAGAGTAGTTATGATTTACAATCGCGCTGCTGACGAATCGCGAATTGAGGTCGTTTTCGCATAGGAAGATGTGTTAGCCTTCCAGTGCGGCTGCACCACTGACAATTTCTGATATTTCCGTTGTAATTTGGGTTTGACGTGCCCTATTGCGTTGTAGGACTAATTCGTCAATGAGTTCTTTTGCTTTTTGTGTGGCATTTTCCATCGCAGCCATCCGCGCTGCTTGCTCTGCCGCGTTTGAGTCTAAAAGCACCTTCCACATTTGCATATTCAGATGTTTGCCGAGTAGCATTTCAAAGAGTTCCACCTGTCCCGGTTCATAGATATAATCAAGGAAAAGCGTATCGCCTTCTGGTTCCTCAGGCACCAATGGTAGAAGTTGCTCAACAAGCACGGTCTGGAGAATAGCAGACTTGAAATTGTTATAGATTACCTCAACTTTGTCAATTTTTTTGTCAACATAGAGGTGTTCAAACTCGTGGACAACATCAACAGCCGTTTGAAATTGGAGTTGACGGAAGATATTGTTGTATTCATCCGTAATGTCGTATCCACGGCGTGCAAAATGCTCTTGCCCTCGTTTACCGATGCAGATAAGCGTTACGTCCGCGCCACTTTCTTGGTAGTGTTGTATCTGTTGTGTGGTTGTGCGGGTAACATTACTATTGAAACTGCCGCATAAGCCACGGTCACTAGAAACGGAGATAATACAGACATGTTTGATCTCACGGGTTTCCAGTAGCGGATGTGTCAAAGCCTGTTCTTCAGTGTCCATCTGTGAGATCAGATGTCCCAAGATAGTATTGAGTTTATCTGCGTATGGACGCGTGGCAGTGATATTTTCTTGTGCACGACGTAGCCGCGCTGCAGCAACGACGCGCATCGCATCCGTAACTTGCTCAATGTTTTTAATACTGGCGATACGGCGTCGTATGTCTCGTAACGTTGCCATGGTTATTCACCTTCAGTTGGGGCTTCCTCTGCGGAGGATTCTCCCGCTGGCACTGCCGCAATTTGCGGCTGTGGTGCAGGCGGTGTATCACTCCAATTTTCCTTGAACGTCTTGACAGCAGCGTGCAAGGTTTCAAGCAATTCATCACCCAACAGACCAGTTTCTGCTATTTCTGCAAGGAGTTCCGCGTGATTCCTGTCAAGGTATTGCAGAAATTCAGATTCAAACCGTGCAACTTCAGATTCAAGAACTTCGTCTAAGTAACCGTTTGTGCCACAGAAGATAGAGGCGATTTCCCGTTCAACAGGCATCGGTTGATATTGCGGTTGTTTCAGCAATTCTACGAGCCGCGTACCACGAAGGAGCAAAGATTGCGTTGATGCATCCAGATCTGATCCGAATTGTGCAAAGGCAGCAACTTCTCGGAAACTCGCGAGATCGAGCTTAAGTGTGCCCGCAACCTCATCCGATTTCATCGCTTTGACCTGTGCATCACCGCCGACACGCGAAACAGATGTACCGACATCAATCGCGGGTCTCACACCTTTGTTGAATAGGTCTGTTGTGAGATATATCTGTCCATCGGTAATGGAGATAACGTTTGTTGGGATATAGGTTGTCAAATCGCCTTCAAAGATTTCAATAATCGGTAGTGCTGTGAGTGATCCGCCACCCAATTTGTCACTGAGTTTTGCTGCGCGTTCTAATAGGCGTGAGTGTAGATAGAAAACGTCACCGGGATATGCTTCACGACCGGGAGGTCTACGTGAAAGCAGTGACATCTGTCGATATGCCCACGCGTGTTTTGTCAAGTCATCGTATATGATAAGCGCGTGTTTACCGTTAGAACTGAAGTATTCACCCATTGAAGTGCCTGAGTAGGGTGCAAGATATTGAAGCGGTGATGGTGCACTTGCGGAGGCAGAAACGATGATGGTATATTCCAATGCGTTGTGTTCGCGAAGCGTATTGGCAACTTGTGCCAACGTAGAACCTTTTTGTCCTATTGCGACATAGATGCAGTAAACATCTGTATTCTTTTGACTTAGAATAGCGTCTATAGCAATGGCAGTTTTACCAGTTCGGCGGTCACCGATGATAAGTTCACGTTGCCCTCTTCCGATTGGTGTTAAACTATCAATAGCTTTCAAACCTGTGTAAAGAGGTTCGTTAACGGGTTGTCGTTGAACGATGCCTAACCCTTTTTGTTCCACGGGGAGTCGGTGTTCTGTCCGAATGTCTCCCAAACCATCAATGGGATTTCCGAGTGCATCAACCATTCGTCCGAGGAGTGCCTCACCAACAGGAACTTCAAGTAACCTACCTGTACATTTAACGGTATCGCCTTCATGTATGAGTTGGTCTTCGCCGAACAGTACGCAACCGACGTTGTCTTCTTCAAGGTTAAAAGCGATGCCGTAAACATCGTTCGGAAATTCAATCATTTCGCTTGCCATTGCGTTGGCAAGTCCATGCACCCGCGCGATACCATCGCCTACCTCCAGCACAGTGCCGGAGTCATAGACATCCACGTCCTGTTCAAACTGTTGCAGCTGCTGTTTTAGTATATTTGATATTTCGTCTGGTCGGACTTCTCTTGCCATATTTTCGATCCTCTGCGGAGTCGCAATTGTCTTTCATTAAGATGGGAAACGTGCGAATTTCGGGGTAGCCACTCCTACTAATAGATGTGTGGTGGTGTATTCTATACCGTGCAGCCAATTTAACCCAGGGTTATTTAGTTTTAGGCTTTTTGTCCATTTTATCCGAAAAGTCGCGATTCGGAGATCGCTCCTACAGGGGAAAGTCTTAGATTGAAAATCTAAATATTCGGAGAACTAAATAGCCCTGAATTTAACCTTTTGCGAGTTGACGTTTTAGGCGTTGGAGTTGTGTTGTGACACTTGCATCAAAAACGGTGTCGCCCAACTTCACAACAAATCCACCCTGAATCTGTTCGTCAGTTTCGGTTTCCAAGCGTACCTGTTTTCCCGAATGTGCGCTTAATTGCTGGACAAGTCGTTGCTCTTGGTTCTGTGTAATTGGCACTGCTGTCGTAACTTTTGCGACAAGCCTGCCAGCGGCTTCATCAGCAATCACTGAAAAGACATCCATTATTGCGACAAGGTAACGTTCGCGTTGCTTCAATGCAAGAAGTTTGAAGAAATTAACCATCAACGGATGCATTGAATCAGTAAAAAGCTGCTGAAACGTGTCGCTTTTAAATTGTGGTGACAGCAGAGGACTGTTGAGAAATCGCGTGAATTCCTCAGACTGTTCAATCAACTCTCGAAGTTTTTCAATATCAGCGGCAATAGATTCTAAAACACTTTGTTCGTCAGCCGCTTCGTATAGGGCGCGAGCATAAGGTTTTGCAACCCGAATGTCTCTCATAATTAGTTTTCACCTGAATGAAATAACACGTCTACAAGTTGGTGTGGATGCCAAAATAGATATAATCTATTGTCCCGCATCTACTGACAACCGATTAATGGATGCGTCAATAATATTTTGGTGTCTCTCAGGGGTTAGTTCTGCACTGATTATTTTGCTGGCTGCATCAATAGCAAGTTCAGCAACAACACCGCGTAGTTCCGAGATGGCCTCATCTTTTTCACGTTGTATCTCTGCGCGAGCTCTTGCTATCTCATCATCAGCCTCTTGCCGCGCTTGTACGATAATCTGCTGACGTTCCGTATTACCCTGCTCAATAGCAGCTTGGATTTTGGCTTGCGCCTCACTTTCAATATCGCCTAAACGTTGTCGCGTTTCGGCGGTAAGTCGATCCAATTCTTCTCGGTCAGATTTCAATTGTTCCAACTGAGTAATGATTTCAGATCGGCGTTCCTCTAAAAGTCCACCTACTTTACCGAAGACGAACTTCCAGAGTACTGCAAGCACCACAAGAAACCCGATGACTTGGATAATAATCGTCTTGGAGTCAATCCCGAGTTGTGCTAGGATTCCGCCTCCACCAGCAGGATCCTCGGCGGCGAATACACAAGTGAGACAACTACCCATTAAAATGAGACAACATGCGTATATTTTTTTTCTCATGAGTTTCCTGTACTACTAATACCATTTCTGAAAAATAAAATATCATTATAAGATTTTGGGATTCACACTAATGTAAGCGTGCAAGAGGCGCAATGAATTGCGCGACTACAAACGCGTTTTTTGCTAATGATAGACCATTCAGAAATGGTATTACTACTATGCCCCAACTTTTGGATGCCCCAATTGGTTGGAAGTAGCGTTTAATTGTCTTCGTCTTGGATTTCGAGTTCGAGTTCGACATTGTTAGTGCCGTTTTCTTGGACTTGTTCAATCTGAGCTTTTCCTGCGTCGGCATCAATCATCCCTCTTAGCGTTTCACCTTCAGGGAGTTTTGCCACTAAGATAAAAAACATTAAAAGTGCATAGATTACGAGCGATTCAATAAGAGCCAAACCGATAATCATCGCGGTTTGAATTTTCGCAGCTGATTCAGGTTGACGTGCGATCCCTTCAAGGGCGGTACTCGTTGCCTTGCCCTGTGCTGTTGAGGCAAAAATAACGGCGATAGGCAAGCCTAATGTTACACCAAACGCCAACACTGCTAAATAAATCATGAAATGTCCTCCTTGGACGGATAGGGGCAAGTTAACGCTTGTCCCACAGAAAATTAATGATGCGCTTCATGCGCTTCTTCACCGTGTTCTATGAACAGTACGATATAGATAGATGTTAAGACGGTAAAAACGAATGCCTGTAGTAAACCACCGAACAATCCAAAGAACATCATCGGCACCTGAACTGGTATCGGGAGAAAGAAAGATCCCGCGATGGTGAAGATTCCAAGTCCTGTGAGTTGAATAATGACCGATTCTTCCCCGAAGATATTTCCAAAAAGACGGATACCGAGTGACCCTGCCCGCGATAACTGTGCGATGACTTCAAGTGGAAACATCAAAACACCTAACCACGGTGGGTTGCCCATAAGATGCTTGAGATATCCGCCGATTCCGTTCTCTTTAATAGCGATGATTTGAACGCCCAACACGGCTGTTATGCCGAGGGCGAGTGTTGTATTTAGATCTGCTGTCGGGGATTGAAAGCCTGGGATGAGTCCGAGATAGTTCAGTGAGAGAATGAAGATGAAAAATGAACCGACAAAAGGGACATATTTTTTGCCGTGTTCGCCGAGGATTCCGCCAAAGAAATCAATGATACCCCCCACAAACAGTTCTAAAAGGGTTTGTCCTTTTCCTTCGGGAATCCGTTTCAACTTCCGGGTTACGAGAACGAAAAATATGGCTAAAACGAGAACAGCAAAAAAAGTGTTTGGGATCAGGTCCGGTTGATGCCATCCATCGGGTTCTGGAATGATGCTATTAGGTAACAACTGTGAAAGCCAAGAAAGCCAAGAACGGTGGCTGCGGTCATCGGAATGGGCTTCACCTTGCTCATTGGCATGGGTTTCCGTTGAGGATGCATCCTCAGCTGCGAAAGTCCCGGTTACTGCCACGAAACAGAGTCCGATAACCAAGCAAATAAACGATATTTTTTTCATGTTGCGTTTTTTAATGTTTCTTAAATTTGGGATTACGTCATCTACTTCTATAACCCAAGTTACTACCTTTTATATACACAGCACCCTTACCAAATCAACACTGAATGAGCGTAAGGCATTCACTGAATGTTGGACAGTTTTTTTACTTAAAACCTGTATCCAAATGTATAGAATTTATTAGTTGCAATTTAGTTTATTCATAAATTATTTATTATAGGTTACTTGAAATATTTTTAAGAACAATACAAATTATCACACATTTTTCTATAATGTTCAGTCTGTTTTTAGTGTCACCAATAGTATAGTTATTAACATCAAAATCAGATGCTGAAACTGAAAATGTAACTTTTGGGTCAATATTTGAAGAAAATTTGAGTGATTTAAACATTTCTTTATAGAGAATTACTCGATAAAAGGTTTCAGCGATAACAAAACTGCGGAGATTTATTGGATTTATAAATTTTAATGCTGGCATAATTATTTTTAATCCAACCACAAGTGAGGTCAGAAAATCATACTCAAGAGGTGCACTTAAGGCATAATACATTATTTTCTTCTGTTCAGACATTACTATATTCCATGCTGGATCTTCTGATACCTCAAATATATTGCTGATTTTATTCTTACAAGTTTTTTCTAACAAAAGCGGAAGAGAAAATAGATATGCATATATTGTGTGTCTTCTCAAATCACCTTGAGGTGGTGTGCCAGGTTCGTTATCATTAGTAAGATCGTTATAATGACTTAATCTTTCTTGGACAATTTCTTTCGTCAAAACTATTATATCCAATAATGTAACTTTATATTGTTTCATCGTACTATCTCTTTGTAAAACACTACAAAATAAAATACTACCGTCGACTAGTTATTTTGCTTTACAATACACATAGAAAATACCGCTTATGGTTGATCAGGGTCTTTTTTTCTAAGAATAGTTATCATCAACCCAATTGCTTTGATAATGATGGCGATCTGTACTAAAACAATTCCTCCGCCAAACGCGTAGATATCCATCCACTTCATTTTAAACAAGAAATAGAGGAGCACACCAAGTACTGTATATTTGCCGAGAGCGATGAAGCCGAGCAAATACTTTGTTCGCTGCGTTTTTCCGGGGCGAACCAGTCTCCGAATGACGAATTCAAGTGACCAGAACAAACTCAGACCAATAACACTACCGATAAGAAGACTTGGAAGTGCGACACGTTTGAAGACTAACAATACTGCAGCAATCACAACGGTGAGGCAGATTGTTAAGACATAAACTTGTCGGATAAACCGGTCACCAAATTCAAGCGTGGGACCCATTTAAGTAGGTGACTCCTTTGTCAAAATAACGGCGAATCATTGTTGATCCTCAATAGGTTTTCCTTTTTCATGTCTCGTGCTTTTTGTGCAGCCTCACGACGATGTTTTTCCATTCGAAACCCCTGCACAAGCCCAGTAGCGACACCGAGTACCAACCCGATATTTGCTCCGATTGATGCATCGCCAAATTTCCCTCCGATCCACTTGCCCAAGAAATAACCGATACATAAGGCGAGGAAAATTATTAACCCGCTTGAAGCGAGGTAAAACATCTCTAATTCTTTTATGATACCAGCTCTTTCACGAAGCCAATTGACTACGAAAAAGGTGACGCAAATTATTACGCACGTTATGAGCGCAAATATGCTATCTATTGAAGGAAGATATAGCAAGAAATAGAGCAAGAAATAAGTTAGTACACCGAGCACTGTATACCTACCAAGAACGATGATGCCCAGTAAGCGTTTTGTTTGCTCCGTTTTTTCGGGAAGGGCAACCTGCCGAGCTGCGAATTCGATAAACCAGAATAAACAAACCCCGATAGTACTCCCAATCAATAGAATCGGGAACTTAGAAGGTTCACTCTTTAATGTTTCCCCATTTACCATTAAAGTGAAAACGAGTATAAGATAATAGGTGTAGCGGATAAACCGGTTCTCAAGTTCCAAAACGGCACTCATTATGAGCGACTCCTTTGTCAAAATAACAGCGGATCCCGGATGCTTTAGGCGTTATTCTTTTTCAGCGTTTCGTGCTTGTTGTGCAGCATCGCGACGCTGCTTTTCCATTCGAAGCCCCTGCACAAGCACAGTAACGACAGCGGAAGTCAACCCGATATATGATCCGATTTCTGCGTTGCCCAAATATCCTCCGATCCACTTGCCCACAAAATAACCGATACAAATAGCGAGGACAATCTTTAGTCCGTACGAAGCGATGTTGAACATCTCTACATTCGTTATTCTTTTTGCGTCACCTAATTTTGCGTCACTTAATTTGCTATTGAGCCAATTGACTACGAAAAAGGTGACGCAAATTGTGACGCAAACTAAGAGAGCAAGTATGATATCGGTTGAAGCAAACAGGAAATTAAATAGGAAATAGAGTAGTCCGCCGAGCACTGTATACCTACCGAGAAAAATCATGTTCAGTAAGTACTTTGTTTGCTTCGTTTTCTCGGTAAGAACAACCTGCCGAGCTGCGAATTCAATAGACCAGAATAGGCTGAACCCGATAGCACTTCCGATCAGAAAAATCGGGAGCGTAGAAGATTTACCCTTTAGCAATGCTTCCATAATAGCAGTTATGGTGAGACCGAATGTAAAGAAATAGATGTTGCGGATAGACCGGTTCTCAAGTTCCAAAACGGCACTCATTATAAGCGACTCCTTTGTCATAATGACGGTGGATCCCGGATGCTTTAGGCGTTATTCTTCTTCAGTGTCTTGTGCTTGTTGTGCAGCATCACGGCGTTGCTTTTCCATGCGTTCCATTTGCCGGTTCCACCGAGCTACTGATCGGAACATTTCAATGAAACCTGCAGCGGTCCCGAGAACAAACCCGATGTACGACCCGATATCTGCGTTGCCTAATTTTCCACCGATCCACTTACCTCCGAAATAACCGATAACTATCGCGAGTGCAAGCGTTATACCAATCGAAGCGAGGTCAAACATTCCCACATTTTCATGTTTGAATTGATTTAGCCGATGTTTTAACATGACGGTTGCTCCAATATGAAAATGGCGTTAGAACAGATTTCCTCGTTAAGCAACGGTATATAATATATTATAACACAAGATTGTAGAGAATGCAAAAAATTTGGCACATTTTGTATACTTGAACCTCATTTTGATTGAATCAAGACTGCCCAATGTGCTTCGGTTGGAGCAGACAGTGTTATGCTCTCGCTGAAGGGGATTTCCTCTTGTTTTTTCCATTCGCTTTTGCGGATATTTAGCCATCTAATTGTTACCGTTTTGGCATCTTTCTTTTCATCAAGACTCAAGTCGATATCAACCGAACCGCCTTTTGGGAAGTATACAGCATATTCTTTTTCTGGATTGGCAAAGGTATATGCTTCGTTTTCTTCTCTGTTAGACAGCAGATCATTATGCGGTTCACACGTAAAAACGTCCATCTCTCCTGTGATCATTCTCATACTCTTGAGGCTCGCTTGTGCTGTTTTGCTCAAACCGAGTCCGTTGGGAGGACGGTGGAACCGTGCTGAGGCAAATCCACCAAAAATATTTCGCCAGAACCGTGCCAATCCATCTTGTGTCTTACCGTATTTCCCGGTATCAGCACCGTAAATCTTCACATTATTGATGGGACGGATCGGTGAGAGTTCTGCCCGATATTTCTGTGCATTATCCCAATGTGTCTGACGCTTCTGTGTATTATTCTGTGATATATCGCAAAACGAGTATATTTCTGGATGATCGCTTGTTTCTCGATGTTTTCTATGATATATTTCCCACGGATTCCACATCTCAGTCGTTTCAACGACACGTCCAGCTTCGGCTGCTCGCTTTTTGATATACGTTGACCAGTATTTACCCCATTCAGGCGTAACTTCAGTCTCATTGTCCATACAGTAGAGTATGTGCCCATACTGAAGCGTCTCAGAGAGAAGTTTATCCACATACTTTTCTTGATATTTCAAGACAATTTCCTGATTGCGTTCTTTTGGTACAGACCAGAAAAAGTTGTTCTCTGTTGCAACAGGATGACTTTTAACAACAGTAGGTAACCCTGTTTCCTCTGCGGTGTAATTGCTGTTATTTTTTGGATTGAAAGGATTCGTATCCCAAGGTTCGCGGTAATAACTGAAGGTTGCCCACACCTCAATTTGGACGATAATATCCATTTCGTGTGTCCATCTGATTAAGTTGCGAAAACGCGTCCAAAATTCTTCGTTCCACTGATTTAAGTCGTATAGGTCACCGACTTTTTTGTGGGGTGGCACATCGCCTTCATCAACCCAACTCATTGTGGACCGCACATAGTTACCACCGACTGATTTCAACAGTTCGAGATGTTCTTTGAGATTCGGGATCTGAAATAGATTGTCCTCGACTGAACCTCCGATTAATAGAATTGGCTCACCTTTATACTGCCAGTAACGCGGATTTTTTGCATAAATTTGGATACGATTTTTTTCCATGTCTTTATCCTTTTCGGCATTAGTTTCCTTTGCTGTTATTAAGAACAAGGATACGAATACAAGTAGAGCCAACACAAGTTTGCCGTTAGCGAAGTGCGGCTCACACAGACTTTTCATTAGATTGCCTCCTGACTCTGACATACTCCCACAACTAAAGCAGTGGGGTTCTTTTGTCCCACCTGCTGTGCAGATTGTGGTATCAACAAGGGTTGCTTGCGTGAGCAAGTCTAACACCCTCTACTCCAAAGGTCAATGCCCCGACCTTATGAATGTTTATCGCTGCGTTTACATCGCGGTCGTGAGAAAGTTTGCATTTATGACAAACCCAAGAGCGCACTTTCAAATCCATCGTTTCATTTCGATGTCCGCAGTTGTGGCATATAGGCGTTGTGGCTTCCCATCGTCCGATGGTTTCAACGCGCTTTGCTCGCTTTTGTGCTTGCCATCGCATTTTGAGCATGAACTCACCGAAGGACAAGTCGGAGACTTTACGTCCCCAGAGCCGTTTCATGCCTTGCAAGTTGAGGTCTTCAAAAAAGCAGACATCAAACTTTCGGACAAGTTCAAGGGCGAGTTTCCAATGATGATCAGCGCGTTGATTAGCAATCTTGCGATGTTGCCTCGCATAGTGTTTCCTCGCCCGTTCCCGATTGTTGCTGCCACGTTTCTTTTTAGACAAGGCACGATTAGCTTGCTTCACTTTCTTTGCGGAGTGTTTATAGAACAGAGGCGAGTTATATTTTGTGCTATCAGAACAAGTGAGAAAGGTTTTCAAACCGAAGTCAAACCCTGCTGTTCTACCAGTCTTGAGTGCCGGTTCAAGTCCTTCGTCATCTGTCAGAATAGTCAAATACCAATCACCGAGCGGATCGCGTTTGAGGGTCACGCGTTTGATGTTACCTCTAATCTCACGAGAATACCAGAAACGATACCAGCGTCCGTTGATACGGATTTTTGCTACTGGACACCCATCCGATTTCTCAAGCACTTCTATTTTCACCTGATTACCATTGAATGTCATAGAACGATATTTGCGCCAACCCTTGAATTGCGGTGGACGCTTAGCCCTGCCTTCAAAGAAGTTGGTATACCCGCGGTCAAGCCGTCTCAGGCATTCTTGCAATGCCCACGAGTAAGGGATATGCCAGTGTGCATACTTTTCCAACTTCTTGAGTTTCGTCAAGTGTTCACTCAATCGGTTATAGGAGGCACGCTTATAGCCTTCGCAATCTCCGAAGAGACGATAGTGGCGAAGCATCAACGCCACAAAATGGTTGGACACTTCGCTGATGATACGCGTCTCATTTTGCAAATGACGATTGCGTTTATGGTTCTGAAGTTTGTCTTTATAGGTCCGCATTGCTTAGCTTCCAGCATTGCTTCCAAGGACAGTCAATAGGGGTAGCATTACCTCAAGAGAGGTAAATGTCCCGCCTTACCAGCAATGCTATAGATACTATAACAAAACCGATAAAATATGTCAACTGTTTTTTTTCTGTCACACACTTTGGTCTGATACACGAAGGCGGTGTCTACATCCCAAAACTAAAGCATTGGGTTTTGACACCGAAATCTGATAATGGATATAATATCAAATTAACTTGATTTATCTCGTTTGTAGTCGCGCAATGAATTGCGCGACTACAAACGAGTTCTTTCCTTAAATTGACGCTTATGGTGCGGTTAGAAACTGCAGCTACCGAGTGGGATCAAGTTAATTTGGTATAACACATCTATGGATTGAACAACGGGAAACCCAACAATTTACTTGAACTTCATTTTGATTGAATCAAAACTGCCCAATGTGCTTCGGTCGGCGCGGTTAATGTTATGCTATCACTGAAGGGGATTTCCTCTTGTTTTTTCCATTCGCTTTTGCGGATATTTAGCCATCTGATTGATACCGTTTTGGTATCTGTACTTTTACCAGCACTCAGGTTGAGATCGACTGAGCCGCCTTTCGGAAAGTAAACAGCATATTCCTTCCCAGGGTTCGCGGTGGTATACGCTTCGTTTTCTTCTCTGTTGGAAAGTAGGTCATTGTGAGGTTCGCACGTAAAAACGTCCATCTCGTCTGTGATGGTTCGCATGCTCTTGAGGTGTGCTTGTGCTATTTCGCTCAAACCGACTCCGCTGTTAGGACGGTGAAACCGTGCTGATGCAAATCCACCGAAAACATTTCGCCAAAACCGCTCTAATCCATCTCGCGTACTCCCGAATCGTCCGCTATCAGCACCATAAATCTTAATATTATTGATGGGACGGATAGGTGAAAGTTGTGCGCGAATTTTCTGGGCATTATCCCAGTGCCGCTGCCGTTTCTGATGGTTATTCTGTGATATATCGCAAAAGGAGTAGGTTTCGGGATGGTCAAAAGTCGCTTTGTGTTTCTCATGGGACAAATCCCACGGATCCCACATCTCCGTAGTTTCAACAACCCGTCCAGCTTCCGATGCTTTTTTCTGGATATACGTTGCCCAGTATTCACCCCACGCAGCCGTGACAGCGGTTTCGTTATCCATGCAGTAGAGTATATGCCCATACTGAAGCGTCTCAGAGAGAAGTTTATCCACAAATTTTTCCTGATATTTCAAGACAATTTCTTGATTTCGTTCTTTCGGGACAGACCAGAAAAAGTTGTTTTTCGTTGCGACAGGATGGCTATCAACAACAGTGGGTAACCCCGTCTCTTCTGCGGTGTAATTGCTGTTATTTTTTGGATTGAATGGATTGGCATCCCAAGACTTGCGGTAATAGTTAAAGGTTGCCCACACCTCAATCTGGACGATAATATCCATCTCATGGGTCCACGTTATGAAGTTCCGAAAACGCGTCCAAAATTCTTCGTTCCACTGATTTAAGTCGTATAGGTCACCGACTTTTTTGAAGGGGGGCACATCGCCTTCATCAACCCAACTCATTGTAGACCGAACATAGTTGCCACCGACTGACTTCAACAGTTCAAGATGTTCTCTGAGATTCGGAATCTGAAATAGATTATCTTCAACTGAACCGCCGATGAGTAGAATTGGCTCACCTTTATACTGCCAGTAACGTGGATTTTCCGTGTAAATTTTGATTCGATTTTCTTCCATATCAATTTCCTTTTCCGCTTTGATTTCCTGTGATGCAATTGAGCAAAGAGACACAAAGATAGCCAGAGCCAACACAAGTTTGTTGTATGTAAAATCTGTCTTGAACAGACATTTCATAAAAAATCTCCTGAATTGAAAGGTTGTATACGGTGTCAAAGCAATCGTATTCGTTTTGTAACGACATATAGTATAACATAAGATTTTTTAGGATACAAATTAAAACAGGCTTTAATTTTAGATATAGGAAATCCAAAAACATCAACAGAAATGTGTCAGAAAAGGGATGAAAGAACAATTAGCAGAAGATAGGTAAAAATCAGGCGGTTGGTAATAAATCGGAAAATAAAAAGGCAGATACCATAAATGATACCTGCCTTACAGTCTTCAATGCCAATGTTTTCACTCTACTGTCACATTTTCAAAAACATCATACGGATCACCCCACGCAGTTAGTAAGTTTCGTTTCTTGATTGTCTATTGTGTCTGGCTTATCCGCATAAGACAGACTGTGATAGAAACAAAGCGATAGTATGCAAACAAAAAGCAAAGTCGTCAAATACTTCCTAAACATTAGAGTTCCTCCATTTATTTGGGTACCCCTATGTATTCGTCAAACTATATGATACATGGAGCACTTTTTTATTTTATGCCAAAATACTCTGAAGCGTGTCCCACTTTCATTTTTTGTAGGAGACTTGGCCACGTCAGTCTCATCAAATCCATGGTACGCCCATTATACGGATACGACATAAAGACACGAAGCATAGATGATTTATCCATCATTGCCTTTTTGTATATGGGATTATCAATATCCCCGATACTTTGATAATAATGTTTAAGATATTCAGCCTTAGCATACGCTTGTGCTTCTTCGTCATCCGGAGGTAGTAGCGGTATATAGACTGCACACCAGTGCACACGTTCTTCGGTTTGTAACTTCAGGGCTTTCACTGGATGTGTTTCCAATAGGTCTGCATGGTATGTGAGGGGCCCGTGGTATGTTGTCTCCATTTCAACAACAGGTGGGGTTTGTGGGGTGGGTGCATGTTGTGAGTCCACTGAGTCCCAATGATCCCCATGCCGCACATACTCACGTCCATCATCTGGAGGTGGCGGTCTTTTATCCACTTCAGGCACTTGCACCTGTTCGGGGGGTTGTTGGGTTTCCGTCTCCATTTTGGGTACTGGGCCGGCGGGCTTCTTTGTGAACCGTTGCATGTCTACATACAAGTAGATTTGTAATGCCACGAAACCCACTATAAGAAGCGCGAGTCCGCCTATTGCCCATTGTAATTTCTTTGACATGTCAATAACTCCTTATTTATGTGTATCCTTGCGAACCTAATGCGTCTTGCTGGCAAGGTTCGGTTGTTACGGGTGGATAATCCCCTGGTCAGGTATAATGTGGTTACCAATTTTGTCTGTCTTCGGTTACAAAAATTACAACTTTTTTGTAAAAAATCGTCCAATTTTCGAATTTCCACTCCTTTAATCAAATTCCTGACTTGCTGCAATATACGCCTTCAAATGTCTCAACGCGCTGCTGTCATCCATTACTGTTTTTGTGCGTTGAATTGCATAATGCGGATCGGGACAGATACCTAATAGATAATCCACTATAGCCGTGTTGAGCAGAATTCTGTCGTAAATATGCCCTTTCTCACCGGATAATGCTGCTATTCCTGCTTCAGCGAAGGCATCCGCGCTAACGGTGTCGGGACGCGGATTCAGCGCATACTCAAATCCATAAGTTTTCGGATCAATGTCCAAAGCAAAATCTTCACGTTTACCATTAAGGCGTCGGAATCCTTGAGAATAGTTAACAGCCATCCTATCGGGAGTAGAAGGTTTTCCGAGGCGGAGTGCGTAATGACTCGTACCTTCCTCTCCTTTAATTGCGACTGCCCCTTGAAACCCACGTTCCAACGCCATTTGGAGCAAAGGCTTTTCATAACCGATATGATAATAGCCAAGCACCATGTAGTTTTCGCGACGTGCAGAAAAGAACTGTTGTGCTTTCTCAGTAGCAGCCCACGGTGGACGTTTCTTGATATGCACCCGCAATTCCCGTATACCATAAGCCCCAGGCGAATACTCGCGCTGGCTGATATATCCAAATCCGACCGATTTATTCGTAATGAGTGCGGCAGTCTGTTCAAGAGATAGGTCGGTTTTTGCGCCGAGTGCTTGCAAAATCGCTTCTTCGGTTATACCATTTTTCGGCGGCATCATATCAACACTATGAAGAAGCGAGGGTTCTCCCAACGCTGCTCGCACTGCTGCAACAAATAGAGTTGGACGAAAATAGCGTGTTGCGCCATCGTAAGGTTGCCCAAAATGGGTGAGACTATCTACATCAATTGGGCAGACCTGCTCCGGTCCGAAATAGGCATCAAGATATCCGCGCACCTCCTCGTAGGTTTCTCGGTTCATGCGTTGTCCAATAAGTGCAGCACCTTTGAGGGCAGGTTTAACATCATCAGTAAGGATTGCCTCACACATCTGCCGCGTTTCAGTATAACTTAAATGTTTTGCCCTTAATATCTTTTCCAACGCCATGACAACAATAGCTTCTGTTGGATTAGTTGGAACATATCCAAGTTCGGGGTTCATGAGAAATTGAATCTCTTTAGGAAGACGGGGTAATAATGTGGGTTGATATTTCTGAAACGCTGCTTTCTCAGCCTGAGACCATTGCGTTGCCTCGGGAAAATATTTACGGAGCGTCATTGCCACGAAAAACGATCCCATCTGTGCCTCTGAAACCGTCTCTGTTTCCGCTAACTCACCTTCAAGAGATTTTAAGATGGTTTCGAGGATGGCATCTGGTTGCGGTCCATCTGAGGATTTCTTTCCTAACGGACGTGTTTGGTGTGGACCGGTGCAAACTCTCGCTTGCGCTTCAAGTAAATCAAGATTGGGACCGGGATATTGTGGGGTGTACATCATCTAATTCCTCTATTTTCAGCATCAGGTTGGTTTAATATACCACATTCAGTGAATATAGTCAAATCCAAACCACAAATGAACATTCAAATAACTTGACACGAAATAGAAAAGAAGATATAATAACGTGAGTTTGGTAAAAACGAGACTTCGTGCTTCTCGTAGGGGCGAGGTCCCCTCGCCCGTAGGGGTTAGGCAACCTAACCCCTACGAAAATGTCCGTTTATGTTTAGAATTTGCCATATATCAAACTCACGTTATAATAGAAAACGCTGATGTAATGTGACCTCTTCTATCTTCCGATACCTGTGCGGTATTTGAATATCTACTTACGGATACCCGCTCAGCGAAACATAATTGTGAATTTGCTATTATACCAAATTAACTTGATTAGACGTTTTCTAATAGCGGTTAACATTGCGAGGCACGGGGACCTCGCGCTACAGATCGGGTTAATTGGGTATTAGATCAACCCACGAAGATTATTTGTAATGCTTTTGACGATAACAACAACCTATTCTCCTGCGACAGACCTTGGGTTTCTGTTGCATAAGCATCCTGAAAGGCTACAATCCTTTAAACTCGCCTTCGGACAAGCTCACGTCTTTTACCCCGAAGCACATGCTGAAAGATGTACGGCAGCCTTGCTGCTTGATATTGATTCCGTTGGACTTGTCCGCAGGTATCATGGACAGGTTAGGGATAGTTTCGCTTTAGCCGAATATGTCAACGACCGTCCTTATGTCGCTTCCTCATTTATGAGTGTCGCAATCGCTAATGTTTTTAGGAGTGGTTTATCAGGGAATTGTAAAGAACGTCCTGAACTTGTAGATACACCTATACCTTTAACTGCAAAGTTGTCGACGTTACCCTGTCGGGGTGGCGAGAATTTCTTGCGGAGACTTTTCGAGCCGCTCAACTATACTGTAAATACCGAACGACATACACTAAACGCACAATACCCGGATTGGGGAGAGAGTCGTTACTTTACCGTCACACTTGATGCTACTTGTCGTTTGAGTGAACTCCTCACACATCTTTATGTTTTAATTCCCGTACTTGATGATGAAAAACACTACTGGGTTGACGAGGCGGAGATTGAAAAACTATTAAAACACGGTGAGGATTGGCTTTCCGATCATCCAGAACAAGAGACTATTGTCAATCGCTACCTGAAACATCAACGCAGGCTTACGCGTCAAGCACTTTCCCAATTGAGTGAAACAGAAGTCGAAGAAGATGGAGAACAGATTCAAGGAGAGGAAGCACAGATTGAAGAACGTATCGGTCTGAACGAAATTCGTTTGACTCAGGCGACAGAAGTTATCAAAGAATTTGGAGCAAAACGTGTTCTGGATTTGGGGTGTGGTGAAGGAAAACTCATTCGTAAACTGATGAGAGAAAAGCAGTTTGATGAAATAGTTGGAATGGATGTGTCACATCAATCACTGAAAATTGCACAACAGCGACTGCATTATGATCGGATGCCAGATAAGCAGAAAGAACGTCTAAACCTGTTCCAAGGATCGCTCTGCTATCGGGATAAACGTTTAGCGGGATACGACGCTGCTGCAGTAATAGAAGTGATTGAACATTTAGATCCACCACGACTTTTGGCTTTTGAACGTATTTTATTTGAGTTCGCTTGCCCCGAAATGGTTGTCCTGACAACACCAAACGTTGAATATAATGTTAAGTTTGAGAACCTGCCAGCGGGTAAATTTCGACATAGAGACCACCGATTTGAGTGGACGCGGGACGAATTTCAGTCATGGGCATCAAACATTTCCAAACGTTTCGGTTATGCCGTTGCTTTTTACCCAATCGGGGAAATAGACGAAAATGTGGGTTCACCGACTCAGATGGCAGTGTTTACGCGTGAAAATAATGAATAGTAGTAACTGTAAAACCGGTAGGTGCGGTTAGGAAACCGCACCTTATGCGTCAATTTAAGAGAAAGAACTCGTTTGTAGTTGCGCAATTCATTGCGCCTCTTATATTCAAAGAAAAGAGGCGCTATGAATTGCGCGACTACGAACGCTGATATTCTCGTCCTTTGCGTTATTTGAGATGTTGATACCAAAAGGTGCGGTTAGGAAACCGCACCTTATGCGTCAATTTAAGAGAAAGAACTCGTTTGTAGTTGCGCAATTCATTGCGCCTCTTATATTCAAAGAAAAGAGGCGCTATGAATTGCGCGACTACGAACGCTGATATTCTCGTCCTTTGCGTTATTTGAGATGTTGATACCAAAAGGTGCGGTTAGGAATGCAGATCGCATTTGGGTGAGTACACCGCAAAACCGCACCTACCGAGTGGGATCCCGTTAATTTGGTATAATGTGATTTTTAGAAGATATGCTTATCAAAATTCCTGAACCTTCACTTGTAATTCTTATCGGGGCTTCGGGTTCCGGCAAATCCACTTTTGCACAGAAGCATTTTAAGCCCACTGAAATCCTCTCATCAGATTTCTGCCGTGGGCTTGTTTCAGATGACGAAAACGATCAATCTGCATCGAACGATGCGTTTGATGTGCTACATTATATCGCAGCGAAACGTCTCGCCGCTGGAAAATTGACAGTGATTGATGCGACAAATGTTCAACCTGATGCGCGGAAATCGCTGCATGCACTGGCTCGCGAATATCACTATCTAACTGCTGCCATTGTCCTAAACATTTCGCCAAAACTCTGTCACGAAAGAAACGAATCTCGTCCTGACCGAAATTTCAAATCTCATGTCGTCCGTCGTCAAACAAGTCAACTTCGGAGATCACTCCGTGCGCTTAAGCGCGAAGGTTTTCGGAACTACGTTTACGTGTTTTCTAACCCGGAAGACGTTGCGGCTGCGCAAATTGAACGCCAATCTTTATGGACAAACCGCAAAGATGAAGTAGGTCCATTTGACATTATCGGTGATATTCACGGATGTTATGATGAACTTGTTGAATTACTGGCAGAACTCGGATATGAAATTACGGCAAAAGAGGATGGGACTCCTATTGTGAATTCCCCGCAAGGTAGAAAAGCCATTTTCGTCGGGGATTATGTTGACCGAGGACCTAAGGTTGTTGAAGTGCTGCGATTGGTCATGGAGATGCACAAGGCAGGTATTTCAATTTGTGTTCCAGGGAATCATGATGCCAAATTAGCACGGGCACTTCGCGGCAAGAATGTTAATCCGACACACGGTTTAGCAGAATCACTGTCTCAATTAGAGAATGAATCGCCAGAATTTAAGACACACATAGCAGAATTTATTGAAGGTTTAGTAAGCCATTATGTTCTTGACAACGGCAAACTTGTCGTTGCACATGCTGGAATGAAGCAGGAATTCCAAGGAAGGGCATCTGGGCGCGTCCGTGAATTTGCGCTCTATGGCGAAACTACTGGGGAAACAGATGAATTCGGATTACCTATTCGGCTTAATTGGGCGGAGGAATACCGTGGTGGTGGTGCCGTTGTTTATGGGCACACGCCTGTTGCTGAACCGCAGTGGATAAATCGCACAATCAACATTGATACCGGATGCGTTTTTGGCGGTAATCTGTCAGCGTTACGATACCCCGAAAAGGAGATTATATCGGTTCCCGCACGGCAGACCTATTATGAACCAGCGAAACCGCTCCTTGCTGAACCTGATAAGCAGGCTTCTTTAGAAAATCAGAGAGATGAGGGTATTCTGGACATTAATGATGTGATAGGAAAGCGAGTTATCAGCACGGGCTTAAATCACAATGTAACAATCCGTGAAGAAAATACGATCAATGCGCTTGAGGTAATCAGTCGTTTTGCAATAGACCCTAAATGGCTGATTTATCTTCCACCGACAATGTCTCCTACTGAAACCACAAAAATTCCAAACTTGCTTGAACATCCTGCTGAAGGATTTGCGTATTATCGGAATCAAGGTGTATCCCAAATTGTCTGGCAGGAAAAACACATGGGGTCACGTGCTATCGTAATTGTATGCCAAAACCCTGAAGTAGCAAAAAAGCGGTTTAGTATATCGGATGATACACTTGGCGTGTGTTACACACGGACCGGCAGACCTTTTTTTGATGACACCTTGATGGAAACTGAACTGCTGACACAAGTGAAACAGGCAGCAGATAAGGCAGGATATTGGGAGATTTTGAATACGGATTGGCTATGTCTTGATTGCGAGTTAATGCCCTGGTCCGTAAAAGCACAAGAGTTATTGCGACAACAGTACGCACCGGTTGGAACATCCGCGCGTGTTGCTGTCGGAGATGTCCTTGGTTCGTTAGAAGCTGCTGAAAAACGAGGCGTGCAAGTGAATGATTTATTGGAAGGTTATCAGCATCGCGCTATTGCTGTCACAGAATACGTCAAAGCCTATCAACAATATTGTTGGGAAGTACAATCTATCGCTGACATCAAACTCGCTCCGTTCCATCTGTTAGCAACGGAAGGCACACTGTATTTTGATAAAGACCATCTGTGGCATATAGAGATGCTTTCCAAACTTTGTAACAGTGTTGAGGATAATCTGTTGTTTGCCACTTCATACGGCACGGTTGACCTAACTGACCAAGAGAGCGAAACTAAAGCAATTCAGCAGTGGGAAGAACTTACAGCACAAGGCGGAGAAGGCATTGTTATCAAACCATTAGATTTTATTGCTAAGGGCAAGCGCGGTATTGTTCAACCTGCTGTTAAGTGTCGAGGTAGAGAATACCTTCGTATAATTTATGGTCCCGAATACACATTACCCGACAATTTAGAACGTCTGCGATCTAGAGGATTATCACACAAACGTTCGCTTGCTATCCGAGAATTTGCGTTAGGCGTGGAAGGACTTGAGCGGTTTGTCCACAGAGAACCGTTGTCCAAGGTTCATGAGTGTGTTTTCGGCGTTTTAGCCCTTGAGAGTGAAACAGTTGATCCTAGACTGTAAGAAATATTGTAAATGTGAGTTCGGTGTAATACCACATTAACTTGGTTTCAATCTATTCGGTGCGGTTAGGAATGCAGATCGCATTTGGGTGAGTACACCGCAAAACCGCACCTACCGTCTGGAAAATAGGACAAATCCGGTTAATTTGGTATTATACCGAAATTGTATAAGTTTTTCCTGCTTCCGTGTGAAAGTTAATAACCCACTTTGACTGAGAGGACTTAACTTGAATTCCATCACATGTCACAGAAGAAGAAACAGGTTCAGATGTTCGGACCCAACAATCTCTACCGAGTGCAGAAAATATTCGAGCTTGTGTGAGTTTTCCATCCTTCCATTCTATATCCACTTCGAACCCGCCACGAGCACGTAATCCCTTAACGTATCCAGTGTTCCATGCCTTTGGAAGTGCAGGCAGCAAGTTAATCTCACCTGCATGGCTTTGTAGCAACATTTCAGCAATACCGGCAGTTCCGCCAAAATTGCCGTCAATCTGGAAAGGCGGGTGCGTATCAAATAGGTTTGTCAAGGTACACCTTGCGAGAAGTGTTTGTAGATGGTTGTATGCTTCTTCTGCATTCT
This sequence comes from Candidatus Poribacteria bacterium, assembly GCA_965218285.1. Lineage (GTDB taxonomy): Bacteria > Poribacteria > WGA-4E > WGA-4E > WGA-3G > MSPOR6. The sequence continues at coordinate 5,915,374 of OZ244616.1, read as the reverse complement.
CAAGCCGCGCCAAGAAGTTGATAAGCCATGCCCGACTCCATCCTGTGCCGCCGCCGCCGTGTGCTAAACGATGTTCTAACGATTTCTTTGCGGCGGCTGCCAACTCTGGCGTGCCACGCAATGTAATTTGACAACTGGGGTGGAGACCATACATGTGGGACATGTGCCGATGTCCTGGTTCTGGTTCGTCGTAATCAAATACCCACTCTTGTAGCCGTCCTGTTTTCTCACTAATTTGAAGTGGTGCAAGCCGTTCAAGTGCAGAAGCCAACTCTGCACGGAAATCCTCATCATCACCGAGAACGTCAATACAAGCGATGCAGTTTGTGAAAAGTTCATGGATTATTTCCAGGTCCATCGTTGCGGCATAGGTAAACAGGGAACGCGTGCCATCAGGTTTCAGGAAACTGTTTTCTGGTGAGTGCGATGGATTGGTGACCAATTTTCCGGCGAGGGGTGTACCTTCCGGTGCCTCAATGAGAAAATCAAGGACAAAACGTGCAGCACCCTTCATCAATGGATAAGCTTGTTGCTTAAGAAATTCCACATCACCACCGAAAAGGTAATGTTCCCATACGTGCCCACACAACCATGCAGCACCCATTGGCGAGATACCCCAGATTCCATCAGCAGGCGTTGTGAATCCCCACACATCAGAGAGATGATGGACAACCCAACCCTCAGCACCGTAATGGCGTTTTGCTGTCTGATTGCCCGGTTCAACAAGCGTGTCCATGTAATCAAAAAGCGGTTCATGGCATTCTGCAAGGTTGCAAACTTCAGGCACCCAATAGTTCATTTGGAGATTGATATTGGTGTGAAAATCACTGTTCCATGGTGCCTTCATGTGATGGTTCCAGATGCCTTGCAGATTCGCGGGTAGACATCCGGGGCGTGAACTTCCCATCAATAGATAACGTCCATATTGGAAATAAAGCGCAACTAATCCGGGATCAGACGCACCCTCCTTCACCGCTGCCAAACGTTCATCTGTAGGTAAGTTATCCGCATCAGTTGTGCCGAGGTTCAAGTCAACCCGTCTGAAGAGAGATCGATGTTCAGCAATGTGGTCATCCCGAATGGTCTCATAAGATTTTGCGTCAATCTCTTTGAGGTAATTTTCACAGAGTTCATGTGGATTTCCACTTGCATCTGTCTGATGTAGCTTGTCGCACCTGCAAGGAAAAGCGTAATGTTATTCGCGTCGCTCACGGAAATTTTGTCACTTTCCGACCGGACATTTCCATTTTCATTCTGTACCTGTAGATATGCTGAGAAACGCATACCTCCATCGCTGCACTGTCCACTAAGTCTGAGAGTATTATCGGAGATGGTTTCAACGGTTGCATCTTGTTCTCGCGTCATCGTTACGTCAAAAGTAATTTGATCTGATGGATCACATTCAATCCGGACAACAATGAGGTTATCTATTGCTGTTGCGAATACCTCTCTGCTGAAATTGACGTCATCATAGCGATATGTTGTTTTGGCAATGCCCGTGTCCAAATCAAGTTCTCTCCGATACGCCGCGACATCGCCATCATGCGGGAATTCGAGGAAAAGATCGCCTAAAGATTGGTAAGACTTGACGCGGTGTGGCACTCCCAACATGGTTTCGCCTGCAAGTTTTGTCGCTTCGTCGTTTTTGTCTTCGAAAAGCAGTTGTTGTACTTTCGGAAGTGCTTCCAAAGCCTTGGGGTTGTTGGTGTCGCGAGGTTCGCCTTCCCAAAGCGTGTCTTCGTTGAGTTGGATATGTTCACGTTCAACGCCGCCGAACACCATGGCACCGAGTCGTCCGTTTCCGACTGGGAGTGCGTCAGTCCATTGTTCGGCTGGTTTGTTATACCATAAAACAAGATTATTTGTATTTGTCATAATCAATCTCTCCATTGCAAAAATTATGTAAATGGATCCTCAGTAATACCAATTCTGATAAACAAAATACCATTACGGAGATTTTATAACATTTTGAAACTCATCTTTTGTTGAATGTAAGAGGCGCAATGAATTGCGCGACTACAAACGAGTTTTTTGCTAATGAGATGTTATCATTCAAAAATGGTATAAGGATCAAAACAGGTTACAAAGATTCTGATTTAAGCTGGACTTTCCAAGCACATCGGAATCCTATGTTTGCTGCGAACCTTTTTGAGTGTGAGGTCAAGTACTTTATTGAATGTATGTAGAGGGTAGTGAGAAAAGGCGACCCACCACGACGTGCAGCAGTCTGGACAGGTTCTGATGAAGTAAACAGTGTCCCACCACGCAGGACGCGATCAGTTACAACGTTTCTGAAATTAATAATTAATAAATCCAACTCCTCTTTCGTGCTTACACCAGCAACAGGATTCCGAACCTGTGAAGAGGCATAGAAATTCGGAGCATACTCATCAAGACACCACTCCCAGACGTTTCCTATCATATCATGTAAACCGTAGTTGTTCTCTGGATATTTTCCTACAGAAGTGGTCTCACCAACCTCCTTTCCACAATATACCATACTCGGATCCAGAGAATTTCCCCATGGATATTTTTGTGTTGTTAAGCCTCCGCGTGCCGCTTTGTCCCACTCCATATCTGTTGGTAAACGTTTTCCTGTCCATTGTGCATACGCCATCGCTGCATACCAACTAACGTGCGTAACAGGATGGTCATCCTTCCCAAGCGGAAAGTAGTTGCCATTCCAATGTTTTAGGTAATCTCCATCGTGGTATTTCCCAAAAATAGATAGCATCATCTTTTTTGCCTTATTCCAATCGTTCCATTTTGATGGTTTTTGCCATCGCGGGTTAGCATCAAGGAAAACCTTAAATTGTGCGTTTGTCACTGGATATTTGTCCATATAGAACGGATCAATATAGACTGTATGACCTGGATCTTTACGGACTTTTACGTTTGCGTTATTGCTTCCCATTTGGAACTCGCCTGCGGGAATGAGCACCATATTTTCTGGCACAGAAACTTTTAAAGATGTATGTTCAGAGGTGGGGGATTCCTCTTGTGAGATAGGTTCAATAGGTTGCGGTATTTCAGTTTGTAGCGTTGCGAGATGTTCAATCCGTTTTTGCGGGTCTCTTAGGGTATCGCGTGCTTGGTTCAAAACGGTTCGCCACTGTTCCTGTGTCCTACCGTCTGGACGCGGGAGTCCACCTGCCCGTAATGATTCAGCGTAGTATTTCTTATGTGCAACATCAACGTTGATCGCAATGGCATCTTCGCTTTGGTTTTGGAGTTCTTCTATGGAAAATCCTAACACCTCAAAATAGTTGATGCTTTCTCCGACAACTAATCCTGATGCTTTCAGAATCTGATCCGCTTCGTCTATTGAGAGACCATGCTGCTGAACCGCTTGTTGCAAAAGTCTTTTGCGCTGCTCATCTGTAATCGTCTGTGAAAGTGCTTTGAGTGTGTTGACGACTATAATAAATGCATCACGATTAGCCATACGTCAGTTCACCATTATGTATTGTTTCAGATTTGTTGTAGAATGAAAAGATGTAAAAACTACAATTTATGGCGTTGCTGTCTTCACACAACGAAAACCGATTCTGGCAAGTGTGCGTGTCGGTGTATTCTTGTAACGGCATGCGGAACGTACCAATTGCGCCGCGTCAAGCCAAGAACCACCCCGCAATACCCGATAAATAGTATCATCATTCGTCAATTGATTTTTTGCTAATTCTACACTGTTCCCATCGGCAATCGGATTTTGAGACGTTGAATTCATATAAAAATCGGCATCATACGTATCAAGGCACCATTCCCAAACGTTGCCAGCCATATCGTAGAGTCCATAGCGATTTTCTGGATATTTCCCAACTGGGGTGGTATCATCAACATTGCAGCTAAAATTTGCTTTGTTGGCATCAATGGAATTTCCCCAAGGATATTCCAGAGACGTTAGTCCACCGCGTGCAGCTTTTTCCCATTCTGCTTCTGTTGGCAGCCGTTTACCTACCCACTGTGCATACGCCATCGCCGCATACCAACTCACCCAAGTTACTGGATGATGTGCCTTTTCTTCAGGATAACTATTCTCATCCCAATGTTTCAAGTAATCACCATCGTGGTATTGTTTGGTAACCGATGCTTTCTGCTTTCTTTCATCCCATTCGTACCACTTTCGTGGCTGACGCCATTGGGGATTAGCAGTCACAAATTCCATATATTGTGCATTGGTAACCAAGTATTTGTCCATGTAGAATGCATCAACATAAACTGTATGTAAGGGTTTTTCACTGTTGTCTGTGTTTTCATCGTTGCTTCCCATTAGAAAGTTCCCCGCTGGAATGAGCATCATGTCACCAGAGGCATTAGGTCTTGGCACTACAGGTTCTGTGTTAACATTCAAGATCGTTTGAGGGGCACTTGAACTTATCGGTACCGAGTTCTGATTTTCGTTTTCGGGAGAAGGGATGTCATAAGCGGATATTTCGGATGAGTCATTATTAGGCAGTAACGTCGCGAGATATTCTGTGCGTTTCTGTACATCTTTTAGGGTATCCCGTGCTTGATTTAATACTGTCCGCCACTGTTCTTGTGTTCTACCGTCCGGACGTGGGAGTCCACCTGCACGTAAGGATTCAGTATACAACTTATGATGTGCGACATCCACGCGCATCGCGATAGAACCCTGTCTTTGGTCCTTGAGTTCCTCAGTGGAAAGCCCTAACACCTCAAGATAGTTGATTCTTTCGCCAACAATCAGTCCTGATGCTTTCAGAATCTGATCTGCTTCATGCGTGGAGAGACCGTATTGTACCGCCTGCTGTAGAAGCCCTTTACGCTGCTCCGTTGAAATTGATCGAGAGGCGGTTCTGAATATGTTGACTGCTGCGATGAAATCTTCACGTTTGGACATGTGTTAATATTATTGTTTTTCAAGTACTGGTGCTAAACGCCAATTCTGAGTTTTCAGAGATTTTACATATTACCATGTAGGTGATTCTGCTAAAGGAGATTTATTAACAGTAACTTTCAATTCGTAACGTTTAGCAACTGATTTAACAAGAGTAAGAAACCAATCAGGTGCAAACGGATCAATAACAACTTCCTGAATCAGTAGGTTCAGATCAACTTGACAAAAATCACCAATATCATAGATATCCTGAGATTGAGCGATATTTCCGGTAGGTGTGTTCTGAATAATCGCCCTTACCTCGCGTTCATGTTCGAAACTCTTTCGCTTGTATAGGTAAGGAGACAACGGATCATTTTCCGGGATCTGATCATTTTCATAATCAACATATTTAACCGATCCAATATGAATTTGTTCGCTCGTTGTAAAACTCTCTACAAAAGAATTGAAATCGGTTTTAACCGCAATACCTCCCTGTTTGCTAGAATACAACCTCCACATCGCCTCGGATTCGTGAGTGCTTTCATGCCAACAATTAATCAACGTAAAACGAGGCAGTTGCTTCCAGAACGAAGCAAAAGTTGAAAATCCAGATATTGAAATTGCTTCCTCAAATTCAGGATGCAAATTAGTTTGACGCTTCTTTATGTTCTCTTTTGGTAAAGCACCCTCAAAAGGATCGTCAAGTTTGTCTGCCCTTGGAAAAAACAGAGCACTATTTTCCAAAATTGATACAAATTTTGCGAAATCCATATATCTCCACAAAATTGCGTCTGCAGAAGGATGATCATGAACACAAACTATAGATTTTAAATCAACCATCAGATACCATCTGTAAAAAGTTCCGGTGATAATAGACGTACTGATTTTACGTATTCTTAAGTGCACGAATTATCTATAATCGGATACTTCTAAGTTGTTCTTTATGCCTGTTTGGCGTACCTTTTATAAACCATTGCAGCGTTAACAAAGAGATGGTGAGGATAGATCCACACGTCTGCAACAACCCGATCATAAGAAATTCCGATCGGTTTAAGAGTCACGTGCTTCCCCTCTATGAGTCCCTTTAAATAAGTTGTTGCCAGTTTTCCTGGAAGTGTCCGAATTTCTGGAGCATTTATATTCGCTAAACGAACCTTTTTGAACATATTCGGAGTTTCCAACGGTTGCATAGAGGTTTGTAGCACAGCGTTACGAGGAATATCAGGACTAACTTCAAAAGTATCCCCATCAATGACATTTGTCACCAGATAAAGTTGCATCTTTTTACTCCTTTTCCAAAAGGGATTCTAATGGAGTGATAGACTTGCATTGAATACCCGAATTGTAACACAGAAGATAGTAAAAAACAATAAAAAACGGAAAGATTCTCTTACACCGTAAGTGCTTAATTGTTCTAATGGAAGAGACAGTAACACTTAAAAAAGCGGTTTAAGGTGTGATGTCTCTGACGCATCGAAATCCGTAACTGTAGTATGTAAAATTTGGGGCAGCCCACCCGTAATAGCCGACCTGCACGGCACGTTCACTACTTGCCCACGAACCTCCACGTAGCACGCGAGAAGCTTCAATACCCAAAAAATTTTTGGTGATTTCACGAATACTTTTCGCAGTTAAACCGGGGTTTCTACGTGAAAAATTATCGTCATATTCATCAAGGCACCATTCCCATACATTACCCACCATATCATAGATACCGTAGTCGTTAGGTGGATAGTTCCCAACTGGCGTTGTTTTTCCGATATGCATGCCGTAATTCGCCATGCGCAAACTAATTTGATCTCCCCATGGATATATTTTCCCGATTAATCCACCGCGTGCAGCTTTTTCCCATTCTGCCTCTGTCGGTAAACGTTTACCTACCCATTGCGCGTAAGCCATTGCTGCATACCAACTCACATCAATGACCGGATAGTCCGCTTTACCTCGGGGATGCTTGCTACCACTCCAAGTTTGTAAGTAATTCCCATCGTGGCATGTTTCAATAATCCTGTTTTTCTCCCACTGCGGATTGGCATCCAAAAATATCTTGTATTGCGCATTGGTAATGGGATATTTGTCGGCAAGAAACGCATCTACGAAAATTGATTTCACACGGATTACGGTGTCATTTTCTTCTTCCGCTTGACTACCCATCTGAAACTCGCCTGCGGGGATAAGTATTATATCAGTTTCAGTACTTGGAACCGTTAGTTCTGAGCTATTTGAAGGTGTGGGTTCAGCATCCTGTAAATCATTTTCGGTAAGCGGTTGGTCTTGCGATGGAGATATTTCTGCTAATGCGTCTTCGTGGAATATCGTCAAATATTCATGTCGTTTTTGCGTATCACCTAAAGTGTCACGTGCTTGATTCAGGATATTACGCCACTGGTCTTCTGTTTTTCCATCAGGACGGATGCGTGCGCCTGCACGCAATGATGCTCTGTAACACTGATCGTGAGCGGTTTCAATAATGTTGACGATTGTTTGGTCGTCTAATCCTTGAATCTCCTCTATTGAAATACCCAATACCTCAAAATAGTCTACCTCTTCTCCGATTATCAAACCCCATGATTTTAGAATTTCTGAGGCATCATCAACAGAGAGGTCATAAATCTGGACAGCCTGCTTCAGCAGTTCGCGCCGTTGCGTATCGGTAATACTCGGAGAAACATTTTTGAAGGTGTTTACGACCTGAATGAATTCTTCGCGTTTAGACATGTATGTTCACCTTATACCAAATTAACTTGATTAGACGTCTTCTAATCAAGTCAGCATTGTGAGGCACGGGGACCTTGCACTACAAATCGGGTTAATTCGGTATTAGACGTCTTCTAATCAAGTCGGCATTGCGAGGCACGGGGACCTCGCACTACAAATCGGGTTAATTCGGTATTAGACGTCTTCTAATCAAGTCAGCATTGCGAGGCACGGGGACCTCGCACTACAAATCGGGTTAATTCGGTATAATACCAATTTAACTTGATTAGACGTCTTCTAATCAAGTCAGCATTGCGAGGCACGGGGACCTCGCACTACAAATCGGGTTAATTCGGTATAATACCAATTTAATTTAAGCCTTCTAATCAAGTCAGCATTGTGAGGAAAACTCAGAGACCTCACACTACAAAGCAGGTTTACCTTCTTAAGACGTTAAGGTTTGACAGGCATAACACAACGAAAACCGATACTAAAGCACGTGGACATAGGTCCATTCCTATAGCGATATGCAACGCGTACGTTTTGAGACGTGCTAACACAGGAGCCACCCCGTAATACACGAGATGTCCTTATGTTTGTCCAGTCATCTATGACATCTATTATGTTGCCATCAGGAATCGGATTGTTCCGTGGCGAACTTACATAGAAATCTCTATCCCATTTATCAAGACACCACTCAAACACATTGCCTACAATGTCGGACAACCCGTAACCGTTCACAGGAAACTTTCCTACAGACGTTGTCCTGCCGACAAACAAATCATAGTTTAGATATGAGGCATCTATCGTATTTCCCCATGGATACTTATTATCTGCTAATCCACCGCGTGCTGCCTTTTCCCATTCCGCCTCAGTCGGAAGGCGTTTCCCTGTCCACTGTGCATACGCCATCGCCGCATACCAGCTGACCCAAGTCACCGGATGGTCATCCTCTCCTCTTGGAAAATTGTTTCTTGTCCAATGCTTTAAATAATCACCATCGTGGTATTTCTTCGGCATATACGTTATATCCCTTTTGGTCTGCTCGTACCATTTTGGGGGTTTGCCCCATTGTGGGTTCGCAACCAGAAATTCCTTATATTGTGCGTTTGTCACTGGATATTTATCCATATAGAATGCGTCTACGTAGACTGTATGTACAGGTTTTTCATCGTTGAACGCGTCAATATCTTCGCTTCCCATTTGAAAATCGCTGGCGGGGATGAGAACCATACCATCCTGTTCTGATGGAATTGTAAGCGTTTGCTCTGTGGAGAGATTTTCTTCCTCAGCAACAAATTCGATGGGAGGCGGCACATCAGCAACAAATTCGATGGGAGGCGGCACATCATTTTGAAGTATTGCAATATGTGCCTCGCGTTTCTCAACATCTATGAGTGTATCCCGCGCTTGATTTAAAAGTGTCCGCCACTGTTCTTCTGTTCTGCCATCGGCACGGGGACGTCCCCCCGCTCGTAACGATGCACCATACAGGTTTTTGTGTGCGATTTCAACACGACTCGCGATAGTTGCTTCATCTAAACTTTGGATCTCATCAAGCGAGAATCCGAGCACATTGAAATAATCTATTTCTCCTCCAACAATTAAACCTAAAGACTGGAGTATTTCTGAGGCATCATCAACAGAGAGATCATAATTTTGTACCGCTTGTCGGAGTAGGCCTTTGCGCTGTTCATTAGAAATAGTCGGCGAAGCATTTCTGAGTGCACGAATAATAGTAATGAAATCATCACGTTTCAACATTGGTTAGTTCTCTATTTTAGAATGCGGTATGTCCAAGTATTCATTTGAAACTTACCTGATGTAATAAACGCTATGAAATCACGACAGTTGGCTGTCAAAGACGAGATTCCACAAACGTACATCCTTGTCTGTGCTACAACTCGCAAGAGCACCACCATCAGGCGAATACGCAAGCGATTTAACCAGAGATTTATGTCCTGTGAGGGTATTTTTGAATTTCGCAGTAACAGGATCCCATAGACGAACCAGCCCATAATAACTCCCACAAGCGAGGGTGGCACCATTAGGTGAATACACTATAGTGTTAAACCAAGATAAATGTCCTGCAAGAAAATTTTTGGGTTCACCTGTAGCAGGATCCCATAGACGAACCTGCCCGTAAAGGGTTGTGCTTGCGATTGTTTTGTCATCAGGTGAATACACTACAGAGCTAATACTCTGTTCATGACCAGTGAGTGAAAATTTATATTGGCATGTGATAGCATCCCACAATCGAACTGTCCAGTCGTAACTACCACTTGCGATTGTGCTACCATCGTTGGAATAGGCTACGGAACTAATCCAATTTGTATGTCCTTTGAGTATGTTTTTGAGATCTCCAGTGACGGCATCCCACAGACGAACCGTTCCGTCATAACTGCCGCTTGCGATTATATTACCATCAGGGGAATATGCAACTGAACTGATGTTATCTTTATGTCCTTTGAGTGTGTTTTTGAGATCTCCAGTGACAGCATCCCACAAGCGAATCGTCCTATCATAACTTGCACTGGCGATTGTGCTACCATCAGGTGAATACGTGACTGAACTGACGATGTCTTCATGTGCAATTAGGGTATTTTTGTGTTCTGCAGTGGCAACATCCCACAAACACACTGTCTTATCTGCACTACCGCTTGCAACAGTAGCACCATCAGGTGAAAATGCAACGGAATAGACAGCACCTTCATGTGTTGAGAGAACGGCATCTTTCACTTGGATTTGAGGTTTGATGACAGCGGTTCTGGAACTTAGAAAAACATTTGCAGAAGACTCTACAGGTTCGCTGGAACCTAGTTCTACATTATGTTGATTTCTCTTCTGGGGATCAATAAGAGTATCTCGCGCTTGATTTAGAATTGTCCGCCATTGTTCTTCAGATTTTCTGTCAGGACGCACGCGACCCCCTGCGCTCAAAGATTCTCGATAAAGTTTATTATGGGCTGCTTCAACACGATTTGCAATATCCGATTCACTTCGGTTTTCAAGTTCTGAGATTGACAAACCCAAGACCTCAAAATAATCAAGATGTTCACCTATAATCAAACCGGATGATTGCAAGATTTCTACAGCCTCATCAGCGGAAATACCATGCTGTTGGACTGCTCTGCGAAGAAGTCCTTTGCGTTGTTCGTCGGAAATCGTTGATGAAACCATTTTTAACTCATTGATGAAGATAATATACTCTTCGCGTTTAGACATCGGTTAGCTTCTTTTCAAAAATTGGTGTGTTCTCATACCCAATTACCCCGATTCGTAGCGCGAGGTCCCCGTGCCTCACAACCGTGTGCTATATCAAAAGACTTCTAATCACGTTAATTTGGTATCACATATCAAAAGTGTAATTGGACAAAAATCACGGTGATATAGATTTAACACATCGAAAACCGATCTCGGAATTCGTGAATCGGGGTGGATTGGGATAGCGATTTGCGACACCTACGTCTTGAATTGTAGTGATCCAAGAGCCTCCACGTAAAACACGTGAACTTTTGATATTTTTGAAATTGTTTGTCACCTTTATTATACTTTCTTCTGAAAACAGATTCCGACGCGGAAAACTCCCATAGAAACCATACTCATCAAGACACCACTCCCACACGTTGCCCACCATATCATATAAATCGTACTCGTTAGCTGGATAATTCCCTATAGGTGTAGTCGATCCAACATTTTTGTCACAATTTGCCTTACCAGTATCTATTGAATTTCCCCACGGATATTTTTGATCTGTCAATCCACCACGTGCCGCTTTCTCCCACTCAGCTTCCGTAGGAAGGCGTTTACCTACCCACTGTGCATAAGCCATCGCAGCATACCAACTAATGTAAACAATAGGGTGGTCAGCTTTACCCTCAGGATAGTTATTCTTATTCCAGTGGGAAAGGTAATAACCGTCATGGTATGTGGCAGAAATGAATTTTGTGACCGATCGCGGCTTACTCCACTGTGGATTAGCATTGACAAAAGCCATATATTGAGCGTTGGTTACCGGATATTTGTCAATATAGAAAGCATCAAGAAAAACAGTCTGAGTGGGATGTTCATCACTGAATGACTCACCATCATTGCTACCCATCTGAAATTCGCCTGCGGGGATGAGTGCCATGTTGTCAAGATTTGCAGGAATTGGTGGCTTACCTATGAACTCTTCATCTTCATCCTGCTGTAAAGTGGTAAGGTGTTCGCAACGTTTCTGTCCATCTTTGAGAGCATCACGTGCTTGATTTAGAATTGTCCGCCATTGTTCTTCAGATTTTCCGTCAGGGCGCACGCGACCTCCTGCGCTCAAAGATTCTCGATAAAGTTTATTATGTGCTGCTTCGACTTGAATTGCAATATCCGATTCACTTTGGTCTTCAAGTTCTGATATTGACAAACCCAAAACCTTAAAATAATCAACCTGCTCACCAATAACCAAACCGGATGACTGCAAAATTTTAACCGCATCATCAACGGATATACCATGCTGTTGGACTGCTCTGCGAAGAAGTCCTTTGCGTTGTTCATCGGAAATCGTTGATGAAACCATTTTTAACTCATTGATGAAGGTAATAAACTCTTCACGTTTAGACATCGGTTAGTTCTCTTTTATGATTCGGTCCGATTTGGCTGTATTCCAAAAGAAGATGAAGGCGACACATTTTTAGGTGATACTCCCCACGCACATCTGAACCCAATGACGTTGAGTGAAAACGATGGTGATTCGGCGTTACGGTTTGCTGTTCGTACTAACGATGCGGGAATACGCCATGAACCGCCTCGCAAAACTCGATTTGATTCAACATCAATAAAGTGGTTTACAATCCATCCAATAGTGTTCGCGCCGGAAATTGGATTCCGAGGGGACAAACTCATTGCAAAACCTTCATGATACGCATCAAGACACCATTCCCATACATTCCCACACATGTCAAACAGATCATAGCCGTTCGGTGGATACTTCCCCACGGGTGTTGTTTCACCAACATTCCAATCGTAATTCGCCTTAGACGGATCATCAAAATCACCCCACGGATATCTTTTGCTGTCAACGCCGCCGCGCGCAGCTTTCTCCCATTCTGCTTCAGTGGGTAGCCGTTTATCTGCCCATTGTGCATAAGCCATCGCCGCATACCAACTCACATTGATGATCGGATGATCGGATTCGCCTCTCGGATAAGTATTACCACGCCAATGCTTTAAATAGTCAACATCATGGTATTTTTTCGGTATGTCGTGCTTATTCCATTGTGGATTTTCATCTATAAATGCTTTGTATTGTGCGTTTGTCACCAAATATTTGTCAATATAATATGCGTCAAGAAAGACGGTGTGTATCGGATGTTCATCACCGAATGCTTCGTCATCATTGCTTCCCATCTGGAACTCGCCTGCGGGGATGAGTGCCATATTCTCAAGGTTTGGCGGATTTGACTCATTGACTGAGAAACTTTCCTTGGGTTGTAGAGTTGCGAGGTGTTCGCTGCGCTTTTGTGGGTTTGTTAATGTATCACGTGCTTGATTTAGAATTGTCCGCCATTGTTCTTCAGATTTTCCATCGGGACGCACGCGACCCCCTGCGCTCAAAGATTCTCGATAGAGTTTATTATGGGCTGCTTCAACACGATTTGCAGTATCCGATTCACTTCGGTTTTCAAGTTCTGAGATTGACAAACCCAAAACCTCAAAATAATCAACCTGCTCACCAATAACTATTCCTGATGCGTTGAATATATCGGTTGCTTCATTAACAGTGAGACCATGCTGCTGGACTGCTAATCTTAGGAACCCTTTGCGTTGCTCGTCGGTTATTGCTGGTGAAGCAGTTTTGAGCGCGTTGATAAATGCGATAAATTCTTCGCGCTTGGACATTCGTTCGTTTCCTTTGATGTATATTTGAAGAAATCAGAGTAAGGCGAATCGGGATTACAAATTCCTCCAACAAGATAGAACAGCAATCGGGTTAATGGGTATTATACCAAATTAACGGGATTTATCTCATTTTTCTTCGTATTCGGTGCGGTTAGAATGCAGATTGCATTTGGGTGAGTACACCGCAAAACCGCACCTACCGAGTGGGATCGGGTTAATGGGTATTATTCAACTACAAGGTCTTGTAGGTCTGTTTTTGCCTGTGCGACTTCCTCTTCATTGAGTGTCGGTCTTTCAATAATGGAATAAATATCGTAGACAGCGGTTGCCCCATCGTTAGAGAGGGATTTGGCGGTCACCTCCAGATTCTGGTCCAGGTTGTATTTGTAGTTTACTTCAATTGGAGACCCTCGTGGTAATCCGGGTGGCAGTTCAAGGGTACATTCACCCAATTTATATTCCTCAAATAGATCAATATCGTTTTTTGGCTGATCCTGTTCAAGCCCCTGCACGACTTCGATTAACACCGACGGTTGGTTGTGGTCTACAGTTAGAAATTTATCGGCGATTTCGCACGGGACAGCAGTCATTTTGGGAATCATAATATGGATAATATATTCACGTTGCATGTTGAGAACAACAAGTCCGAGATTATGTGTGGCACCGTCTGTTACAGTTACCTTCGGCGCACCGTCAGGACCGATGAACCGTTCAATGACAGCATCAGGCATGTTTACCGTTTCGGTACTTCCTTCGGAAATTTGACGGAGTGTTCCCTGAAGTGCAGCACCGATTGCGACAACTTCGTCGGGATTGACTTCATACGGATTGATCTCTTTTCCGCTGATTGTGGCAATCATCTCCTGCACCATAGGCATACGAGTTGATCCACCTACCAATAGGATTTTGTCAATATCAGTCCACGACATGCCTGCTTCCGATAGAACAACATTGCATAAGGTTCGGCATCTTTCAAGCAAATTCGCAGTAAGTTGTTCAAACTTTTCGCGGGTCAATTCGACACGTGTTGTTTTGCCGTTGTATCCACAAACGATTAGTGCTTTTTGTCTCAAGGACAAAGATTCCTTCGCAGCTATTGCATCCAGTTGTAGGTCTTGGTATGAGTGAAGGTCCACTAATGGATTTTCACCGTGTTCTATCTCAAACATCTCTGCGACGTGCATGATGATTTTATCGTCCCAATCCTTACCACCAAGTCTATGGTCACCATTCGTAGCGAGCATCTGTATTTCTGTATCAGAAACCTTCATGATGGTCACGTCAAACGTGCCCCCACCAAGGTCGAACACGAACACATTTTGGTTACTGCCCAATTGATCCATGCCGTATGCGAGTGCGGCGGCAGTCGGTTCATTGAGGACTTGCAGAACGTTCAAGCCCGCGATTTTTCCAGCGTTGCGTGTAGCTTCGCGCTCTGCATCGTGAAAGTAGGCAGGGACAGTGATAACCGCATCCGTAATTTCTTCATTCAGATATTTTTCCGCATCCTGCTTGAGTTTTGTCATGATAAGTGCGGAGAGTTCTTCAGGGGAATAGTCTTTTGCATTAAATGTGCGAAAAAATTCCGCTTTGGGTTTACCCATCTCTCGTTTGACAAACTCGACAATCTGTTCAGGGACAGCTCTGGCGTTTTGCTTGGCGATTTTACCGACAGTTACGAGCGTGTCATCAAACAAGATCACTGACGGTGTAATACGTTCACTTTCTAAATTAGGGATAATCTCTGGTTGCCCATGTTCATTGATATGTGCTATCACAGAGAATGTTGTTCCGAGGTCAATTCCAACGACTTTACCCATCCGTTTTACCTCCTCTCTCACCTGAAGGAGATATACTTACTGTGCCTTCAGGGTTTTGTGTGGCGGGGGTATAACGCAAAATAGTCACCTCTTCCGGACGGAACACTTTATCTCGCCAGTTGAACCCAATTTTATGGACTTCAACAACTTTTTGATCTTGTTCTGGATCATCCGATGATAGGACCTTACGTGTCTTATGCAACTGTCGGTCAAGTGTCTCTGGAGAGTCCTTATAGGGTGTCACGTCCATACGGTATAATACCTCTTCCAGTTTAAACCGAAAGTTCTCCAAATTGTTCCTATATTGTGACAATTGGTCCAAAAGCGTCCTTTCCTCTTTACCGATGAGAATGTCATCAAGTTGAGATTCAAGCGAGATAAAACTATCGTAAAGTTGGATCAAATTGTGGATAACTGGTTTGTGAAGTACTTCAAGCAGAAAACTCTCTTTGTAGTCCTTCATTTCAGCGTACATTTTGTCATACATCTGGGTCTGATTCTGGTTCCGCGTAATCTGCTTTTCGAACAGATCTTGTAACGCGGCCAAAGTTTGATTCATTTCTGTGAGGGTGCCTAGTTGAAGTAATTCCGCGTTATCTAATGGTGTTGTCGGATTTTTTGTTTCATCCATATCAGAGGTATTACTATTCTCTTCCAAATGTGAATCTGCATTCATATCATCGGTTTCTTGTCTTGTATTATCATTTCCATTCACTTGCTTACCCAAAATTGAACTCTCCTTCTGCAAAGATTTTCTTGAGGAGGCGATGCTATATCTATTTAAACTTAAATGTGGGTGAGCACATTCGTTCTGAATAGATTGTCTACAATCTCACAGTATCCAACCTATCTATAATTATACGCTATAATATAAGTTGTAGTTTACCTAATTCCTTTGATTATACAATGGATTATTGGAAATGTCAACGCAATCGTAAATAGCTGCAATAGCGTTTACAGTAAAACCCACAGTTAGTCAACTACCCCGCGCTAAAGCGCAAGGCTTGTTAATCACATCAAACAGCGATAACTGCTTGGCATTGGTAAAGCCAAACGTTTTATTCGGGTTGTTTCTCGCTTCATAGAGGGTGGCAACCCACCGCTCTCCACGAAGGGCTGCAGCAGCCCTGAAAAGAATGTTAAGTGCAGCGTTGTGGTCTCTATCAAGAGAGAAACCGCAATAACCGCAGTTGAAAGTGTGCACCGAAATGGTATAAGGATTGGAGGGAGGGCGCAACGGTCTGACATTACGCCCTAATAGACTAAAAAGAGGATATTACCGAGATTTAATATCTCCCCATGTGGTTGAAAGTTTGTCAGCAGGTTCTACTGGAAGCAAGCCTGATATACCTTCATCCATTAGTTCTTTTATATCCGCTTCGGACAGTGCTACACTAAAAATAGCGACATCGTAAAGCATACCATTCAGCGTTTCTGACGTGTTGTTGGTCCAGCCACCGATGTTGACTTCCGATGTATTCCTTGGTGCAGGACCACCGAAGCCACCGGATGAAGTGATCTCTGTTCCATCTTCATAGATTTTAATGGTACCCACTCCATCGTAGGTAGCTGTCATATACAACCAAGTATCTTTCTTTACGCTTCCTCGTTCCCATACCCCTTTCCAACCGCCTCGACTATAGTAGGCATCCCATTCGGCTCCACTGGGACTTGTCCTGAAAGCGTAATTTGCTACTGCTCCAGTAGCGGCTCTTTTACCGACAATATGACCATAACCGTTTTCATTATTACTGACATTAACCCAAGCGGTAATTGTCCAGCCTTCTGGTGCATATAAACTATCGGAATCCGGGATGATAACCCGATCATTCACGCCATTTAAACTTAATGCAGAACCGGAGGGACCTGTGACCCAATTTCCACCTTGCAGTTCACCGTGATTGTTGTTTCCAGAACTATCGCTGATTTTGGTACCATTGCCTTCATCAAGGAGCCAAATTGCCATAGCACTCCCAGATTCAATCTTGGCATTAGTTTGTAATGTGAATGCCAAAGTGATAGCGAATAAACATATACTGACCATCGCTAAGCGATTTATTGTTTTTATCATTTTTTTCTCCTAAAGGTAAAGTTTCAGTAAATAGTGTGTTGATTAAAATTGAGTAAACTTCAGCACCAATGTGCAAGCATCAACACAGCAACAAGTGCTTCGTATGGTACTTGGTAATTCTAACACATGTTCCTTTTGGCATCAATAAATATAATTGACAGGGTGTGTAAATATTTTGTCACCTTATGCGTCAATTTAGCGGTCCCCAACGCGGTAGGTGCGGTTTCTTAACTGCCCCTTTTTGTATCAGCATCTCAAATAACACAAAGGACGAGAATATCAGTGTTCGTAGTCGCGCAATTCATTGCGCCTCTTTTCTTTGAATATAAGAGGCGCGTGAATTGCGCGAGGACAAACGAGTTCTTTCCTTAAATTGACGCCTATGTTTTTATGAACCCTTCTCAATAAGCATGGTTATTGAGACTGTCGGACATTTAGTCCCATAGGGACGATATGTTTATAGCACTCAGTATTGCCACATCTCTTTAGCTCCGTAGGAGCGACATATCCCAAATGGTGAACTGATGTTATAACATATCACCCCTACGGGGTTCAAGAGATTGATTACCTCTTTTTCTATAAACATATCGTCCCTACGGGACTAAAGAGGGTTCTCATATTCGTCCAATCCCTAAATTGACGCCAATGGTGCGGTTACAAACCGCACCATAGGCGTCAATTTAAGGAAACGTCTATGTTTTTATGAACCCTTATCAATAGGCATGGTTATTGATATTGTCGGACATTTAGTCCCGTAGGGACGATATGTTTATAGTACACCGTCCAGACACGTCTCTTTAGCTCTGTCCGAGCGACATATCCCGATTGGTAACCCATTGCTATAAACATTCCGCCCCTACGGGGCTGAAGAGATTGGGGTTACCACGTTTTCTATAAACATATCGTCCCTACGGGACTAAAGAGGGTTTCTCATATTTGAAAAACCACTAAATTGACGCCTATGGTGCGGTTACAAACCGCACCTACCGGTAACGGAGCAAATTAGAATTACCGAATTAATTTGTTAATCTTCATACAGTTTGCGCTACAGAATGGAGAACCGCTAAATTGACGCCCAGGGTGTCCGATTTAATCCACACCTATGTCGCCTTGTCTAACAAGGAAGAATCACCTGCGCTTCAGCGCGGTGCGTATGTCAATCGAACAGATATTCAATAAGTTGTTCACCCTCTCGGAAATCAGGAATGATAATGTCTGCCCCAACGCGAACGAGTCGCTCCCGTTTATCTGCGTTCATATTATAGATATTGTCTTCAACAGAGGCAACACCCACAGCAATCGCACTCACCGCTTTAGCATTTTCAATTTCCACATATCCATCACCAATAATAAGAAGTTCGCTGCCGCTTAGTTTGAAATCAGTAAGGATCTTCTGGATCACCATTGCTTTGGAAAACTTCTTATATTCTCGTAATGCGCCAAAAATACCACCGTTAAAATATGCTGCAACACCGAGAAGTTCCGCTTCATTCTTGACAAATTCAACGTCTGTCCCACTTGCAAGATAACATTTCATACCTGCTTTGTGTAGACTTTGTAAAAATTCAAGTGCCATCGGAACACGCAACGATTCTGCAGCTAATGTTCCTGATGTGAGGTCTGCAATTCGTTGTTCAACAATTGGGAGTAACCTCTGATTGTATGCGTCCTTGTATGCAAGCGGCTCCTTTGGTTTCCCCCCTCGCTTTTTGATTTCTTCACTTAACTGAATCATTTGATAAATCGTCTGTTTGCCTGTTAATCTATCCACAAATTCAACGACGATCGATTCCAATCCCTCGCGTGTTTCTGTGGTATCGGTTTCGGTCTGGAGGAATTCAACCATCATCGGGACCATCACATTTTGCCATCCGTTTCGAATCAGGGATATAGTCCCATCAAAATCGAAAACAACATGGCGAATGTTACCTGTTTGTCCCTTGCGGTGAATTTCAATTGAGGTTCCGTCTAAAAAATCAAACTGCATAGGTTTCCTTATTTTTATTAAAATGTTGATTTCTCGCTGCTTTTCTGATAATATACTTTTCTGATAATATAAAGGGATGTAGATAATTAAGCAACGAAAAAGTTACCTCACTGGAAATAGTATGGATGAAAAAGAGATTCTAAAAAAGATTCGACGTATTGAGATATTTTCTAATCGGTTGGTAAATACTATTTTTGCTGGTGAATATGAAAGTGTTTTCAAAGGACAAGGCATTACTTTTGATGAGGTGCGAGAATATCAACCGGGTGATGAGATTCGGACGATTGATTGGAATGTCACAGCACGTATGGGACACGCTTATGTCAAAAAGTATGTTGAGGAACGCGAGTTGGTGATGATGTTGATTGTGGACATGAGTGCGTCAACAACCTTTGGTAGCATTGCCGAAACAAAAGCAGATGTAGCTGCAGAAATTGCTGCATTGCTTGCTTTTTCCGCCATCAAAAACAATGACAAAGTAGGACTCATTTGCTTTACTGATTCAGTTGAACATTATGTAGCACCTGGCAAAGGAAAAAGGCATGTCCTACGAGTAGTTCGCGATATTCTACGTTTTAAACCAAAGGGGTTAGGAACTAATATTGCCGATGCTCTAACATTTGCAGATCGGGTTCTCAAACCGCATAGCGTTGTGTTCCTAGTTTCGGATTTTATGGGAACGGATTATCAGAAGCAGTTACGCATTACGAGTAAGCGACATTCGTTAATTGCTATCACACTGCAAGATCGTAGGGAAGTGGAAATCCCAAACGTTGGGTTGATAGCGTTCCAGGATTCTGAGAGCGGTGAGAGGATAGTATTTGATACGCGGTCTGCACAAGCACGGGAATTATATGCAGAAATCAATAGAAATAATGCTGCGGAACGTCAGCAGATACTTAGAGCAAATCAGGTAGATTTTATTGATATTCAAACAGATAAGTCTTATGTCATGCCACTCGTCCGTTTTTTTCGCCAACGTGCTGCGCGTGGATAAGTGCAATCATACCAAAGAATTATGACCAAACTTGAAGTATTGAATTTGTCTCATACATTTGTCCAAAATAACATACGTCTGCCAGTGTTAAACAATTTACACTTTTCAGTTGGTACAGGGCAGTTTATTGCCTTGCTTGGTCCCTCCGGCTGTGGCAAAAGCACGTTGTTCAATATCATCTCTGGGCTGCTGAGACCACAAGACGGGGCAATTTATTTGAATGGGAACCCTATTCTGGGTCGTACAGGTGTGTTCGGATATATGCAACAAAAAGATCTTCTTTTACAGTGGCGAACAGTATTAAATAACGTACTCATCGGACCCGAAATTCAGAAAGAACCCCTTGATCCCGCCAGAAAGGAAGCACTAAAGTTATTAACCCAGCTTGGATTGCAAGGGTTTGCCAATAGTTATCCGATGCAACTTTCAGGAGGTATGCGTCAACGTGTTGCATTGGTCCGGACACTCCTTTTCCGAAAAGATATTCTGCTTTTAGATGAACCGTTTGGCGCATTGGACGCAATGACCCGCAGTATGATGCAATCCATTTTTTTAGATGTTTGGAACAAAGGTGGTCAGACTATCCTATTGATAACCCACGACATAGAAGAAGCACTCCTGCTCGCGGATAAGATATATGTTTTGACTTCAAGACCCGCATCTATAAAAGCAGAGATTGATGTCTCATTGCCGCGTCCCCGATGCATTACTGATACAGAGTTAATCAGTTTGAAAAGCGATTTGTTTGAGACGTTAATGGTAGAAATGCAACAAGTATTTAATTCCGATTAAGGCAGGATATATTATTAGTTGCTTATGCAGTAACATATTAATCCTGTCAATAACCCCAAGCTAAAGCATGGGGCTTGTGCGAAGCGCATGCCAAGCGTCCACTCCACAAGTTAAACGGTTGACTAGACGATATATCGCGGGTCTTGTCGTGGCAGGCAACAAGATGTTACGGATGCTCCCCAAGTCTGTATCCGCTCTGATCCCGTGATGTCGATGGGGAAACATATACCGCGAGAGCGTGGGCTTATAGCCATTATTTTCTGGTAAAGACATCGTGTCAGGTCAAGTAAGCGAGTAGTGACAGTCTCACTGAACGAAGCAGCACAACTGAATCCAGACTCCCAGTGTGCAGGTGGAGATAAAACAGCACTCCCCCTTTTGGGGACAAATTATAACTATAATAGGAGGCGGGCTTTCCTCCCCTGCCTAAAGGATGGGGTCTCCAGCCCGAAGAGTGATGATTTTCTGTTTTGAAGGAGATATTTTTTGAAAAAAAAGTTTAATTTCTTAGCAATTATTCTAATATTTTTATTTACAATCTCTATGATAGGGTGTGGAGAAGATGACAAGGTTGAAATCGAATCTGTGGATCCTCCTGATGGCAGTACTATACCTACTGAGGCAACGATTACGATTAGTTTTAGTAAAACTCCACAGAGTCTTACGGTTTCGGAAGGAAAAGCAACTACATCTGATAGGATTGTAACTATAGTCGGACCTTTCACATTAGGGAAACTTGAAATAGAAGTTACTTGGGAAGATGGAAACCAAACACTTACTTTTACCGTAGAAAACCGCGTAGCGGAATCTACTGTCCCCGCAGATATGGTACTAATTCCTCAAGGAGAATTTCAGTTAGGCAGCATCAGCGGAGAAGCAGGGACTATTGAACAACCTGGACATACGGTATTCCTTGATGCATTCTATATTGACAAATATGAAGTGACGAATATAGAATATAAAAAATTCGTGGATGCTAACCCAAATTGGCAAAAAGATAATATTGACAGCAAATTTCATGATGGCAATTACCTTGTGAATTGGTCTGAAAATACCTATCCAAGTGAAAAAGCAGACCATCCTGTTATTTATGTGAGTTGGTATGCTGCATCGGCGTATGCTACTTGGGTAGGGAAACGTCTACCGACTGAGGCAGAATGGGAAAAAGCGGCTCGTGGCGGTGTTGAAGGGCAAAAGTATCCATGGGGAAATGCTATAGATGATAGCAATGCAAACTACAGTCTCAATATTGGACTTGGTGGAAATACAACTCCAGTAGGTGATTATCCTGCTAACGGGTATGAATTATATGATATAGTTGGGAATGTTTTGGAATGGTGTCTTGATAAATATGACAAAGATTATTATACCGATCCTCCCCAAAGCAATCCGATTGCGGGTGCCGATAGCGTTAGTGAAATTGCAAATAGTTTTATGGATATTACAACTTCACGCGCAATACGGGGTGGTTCCTGGGTTGAAAGTGGTCAACCACGCGTGTGGATTACTTACCGCCGCGGGAACGAACCTGCACGTACAAGTCGTCTTATAGGATTCCGTTGTGCGAAATCAGTAACACCTTAAACCTTTGCATAACGTGAGTTTGATATATGGCAAATTCTAAAAATATGCGGACATTTTCGTAGGGGTTAGGTTGCCTAACCCCTATGGGCGAGGGGACCTCGCCCCTACAAGAAGCACGAAGTCTCGTTTTTACCAAACTCACGATTACATAAGTATTCCTAATTTCCTTGAGATTGATAGTAGAATCTGAAAATATACGGATGTCTATATGTGGGATCACAAAAGACGCAATTAGTGATGTCTCAATGATTATAAATGGTTTGGGAAATATTGCTGGATAGGTTTCAAAATGACTAAGTTAGATTAATTTGCTAATGCTCAAAATGAATCTGAATAGATTTCTAATTAGAAAGGATTAAGTTATGACAAAATGTGCACTTATCAGTGGTAGAGGAATGGGTATGATGCATGGTGGTAACTTCCACAATCATCCGGATGCGGAGGTTGTTGCTGTTTGTGAAATGGATCCTAGTGTCCTTGAGAAAGCAAAAGAACACTTTGGTGTTCCAGGATATTCATCTATTGAAGAGTTGTTAGCCAACTGTGATGCTGAACTCGTTCTCCTGATTGTCAACGAAACACGTCGTATCCCACCGTTACGTGAGTTAATTGAAGGCGGTCGTAATGTATTTACAGAAAAACCGCTTTGCGGGTTAGAAGGACAGGCTCGCGTTCGAGAAGAGGATCTCAAGATTGCTGCACCTGCGATTGCAGAGTGGCGAGACTCTGGTTTAAAATTCGGCATTGACTTCAATTATCGGTTTATGCACCATTTCAAAAAACTCCATGACGATGTGGCAGAAGGTGGGTTAGGCGAGATCCGCATGGTTCATGCCCGCGCGCACTTCAACTGTTGGTCGCATATCATTGACTTGATTCTTTGGACGGTGGGAAGACCAGAGTGGGTGAGTGTTGTTGGCGATCCGAACGCGTCTGGTGATTGGGCACGCTTAATCCATATTGGTTGGGAAAACGGAGTAATCGGTACACTGAGCGGAACAAATCTGTGGGGTTATGACGACCATCCGCTCCGAATCAAGGTTCTTGGTGACAAGTCCTATGCTGAAGCAAGGGGTTTAGAAGGTCATTACTTGCGTCGTAAGGCGAATAACTCTGAAGTTGAAGAACGTTGGGAAAACGAACAAGGTAATCCTGAGATGCCACAATCATTCAAAAGAATGGCTGATGGTGTGATTAAAGCGATGCAGGCGGATCAACCATTTCCTGCAGATGGAAATGCTGCATGGAATGAACTTCTGTTTGAAGCTGCAGTCCACCGATCTGCATTGCAGGATAATGCACGCGTTTTTCTGGCAGATGTTGAAGCAGACGCATTTGCCTAAACCAAGCATCGGCGCGGGATATACCGCGCCGTTCCTTGCAAAATAAATTTGAATATTACCCAAGAATACTCCATTCACCCATGCTATTTCCACTCCATGATATATTGCCAAACGCACACGGTGCGGAATTGCAGCGTGTGGAAAATCCGAACCATCCCGCATTTCAGCATTTTCCTGATGAGGTAGACATAATCGTAAATGCTGGTGACCTCGTTATCGGTGATTCTCGACTTCTACATGCTTCACACGGCAATCAATCTGATGAACACCGCACAGTCATAACTGACATAACAAGATTTAATTTGAAAAAGATTATATCTTATGATACACTACACAGCAGAAAATTTTCTGTTTTAATCGTGATGCCTTAACGCTCTTCTGTCAAATCCCCATGCTTTAGCTTGCGGGATGTAGACGGCAACCTTTGGTTTACTTCGTGAAAAAAGATTTGACTTTTCTCTAAAAATGTAGTCCAATTATATCAACTTGCTGGATAGAATTCTCACCCGGCACACTTGTGCAGGTGCTATCCTTACCTGTGAGAAGGTATGTGGCAAGTTGCAAGTGAGACCTTGTCCAACATCGTTATTATCGGTAGCATTCATGTAAGTCGTCAGCGGAGTAATAACCCTGTGCCTTGTCTCGCTACCACAAACTTTATTATTTAGGCCCGGGTGCACAGGGTATAATACCTGATAAAACTGCTCTGATGCAGAATAATAGCCTGCGGGTGGAGCGACACTAAGACGGTTGACTCTTTGAGAAAACCGCAGTCGCTATGAAACCTAAGCCCCTACCTTTAGGTAGTGGGTGGCATCACGAATAGGAGTTTTGACATGTCACAACCTCCAATTTTCCATGCTTATACCTTCGGTGATCAAGAACGCGAAGAATTAGATCGTGATGGTCATTATGCCCTCCCAGGACTATTGACAGATGATGCTCAGGAACGGTTGACAGAATCGTTGTCTCGGATTGAATCACTTATACCTGGTTGTAAACAAGGATATGAACCGAACCGATTTTCTGCTGAATATGATAGTTATCTTGAAAGCCTGATCCCACATCCTCAAATGCTTAAACTCGCGCGTGAAGTACTTGGTGAAGATATTCGATATGACCACTGCGTTAGCCTCAATCGACTAGGTGGCAATGGTGGCATCGGATGGCATAGCCACGGATACTCAGAAGATGATCCACGCTATGGTTTTGTCCGAATCTTCTTCTATGTCAACGGTTTTGAAGTAAATGATGGTGGTTTGAAGGCGGTTCCCGGTAGCCATCTGTACCGAGATCCGAAAATTCACGGTGCGACTGATGAGTTGTTACGAGAAGGATGGTTAGCAGGAAAAACCCATCATGACACGGGTGAACCGTTGGAAATTGAGGCTTTATCGGTACCACCAGGAACGGTCGTATTGATGTGGACGCATGCGGCACATGCAGTAACACCAAGAAAACAGGATAGCGATACCAGATGGACAGTCGTATACGCCTATCGTAAACCCGGTAAAGATGCTGGTGCGCGGTGGATCACTCCAGAATTTGAACGCAAACCTATCCCCGGCGCAGAAGGACTTATGTCTCCATATTAAAGTAGTAGGCACGTTCTGTCGTGCCGAAAACAAGGTAGCATGCCACGAAATAAACCTCATATCCTATTACTCATCAACGACGAACACCGACCCGATATGTTACCTATTGAAGGTGACACTGCCATCCGTACGCCGACCCTCACACGTTTTATGGATGAGGGGATGATATACTTCCGAAATGCATATACACCTTCACCCATCTGTGTTCCTGCTCGACAGAGTTTCCTTTCAGGAGCCCTTTTGAGACTACGGACAAAAGCCGAAACATTACCGTCACCCCGCCGTAAGGATAAAAATAACTGCTTTACTGATCCCCATCGTCCGATTGCTGGACTGAATTAAAGTTCTCATCTTTTATGAAACTCTGTCTAAAACAGATCATTTAATTCAAAAAGCAAGACACCTTCCACTGATGCTCTCTGTTTGAGGGCATCCGTAAATCCGCTGGCAGAAAACAGAAGGTATCTTGGATCCTGTTTCCATTGGTCAGAAACTTTCTCGGATTTTTCTATCAGACGGTTGAGTACGTTTTCTCCAACCGGTTGATTCCACCATTTGCATTCACCAAACCAGTGGCTGTCGTCTATATTCTCAGTCAATACGTCTATTTCAAGGTCAGATCCCCAATGTGATCCAACTCGTTTTGGTGCGATATTCAACTTTTCCTCCCAATAGCGTTCTACATATTGATGGCAAACGTCTTCAAAGATTGATCCCATGTAATCAGAAAGGTGCGGCGCAATCATCTGCTGATATACCATATCTTCGTTCCGTGATTCAATTAGACTTCTGTTGGGTAGTACAAATCGAAACCAGAAATTCAGGTAATTATCCACGATTTTATAGAGACCTTTTCTACTTTTTAAAGGGGCACGTTCAGTTAATGGTGTAATTCTCTTTACCAATCTTAAATCTCTTAGTACAGTCAAATACTTATTTATTTTAGTCTTTTCAAGTCCCACCCGCTGTGAAATCTCATTAAGTCTTGTTGCCCCGTTAGCAATTGCTTGCAATAGGCTTGCGTACGTTCTTGGATCTCTGAGTTCCATACGCAATAGGAAGTTAACTTCATCGAATAAATATCCTTGAGGTGTGAGTAACTCCTCTTTGATTTGTTGTTGTATCGTTCTTTGAGTTGTTTCCTGCAAATGTTGTGATGAACCTAACACAAATCGATTCAGATATGCTGGAATTCCACCGAGGATTCCATATACAATCAATTTCTCTTTATGAGAATATTCAGGAAAAAACCTACCGCTATCACGATAGGACAGTGGCATCAACTGGAGTTGTCCTGTTCGTCTGCCAAACAGTGGTGATCGTTCTGCTAATACTTCACGTTCCATGAAGCTTACATGTGATCCACATAAAATTAGGAAAAGGTTGCTATTCTTCCCGTGTAAATCCCAAAACCTTTGTATAAGAGAAGGAAGTGCCGTGTTATCCTCACAGAGATATTGAAATTCATCAAGAACTAATACCAATCTTTCTTCCTGAGACTTTTGAGCAAAATAGATAAGTGCCGATTCCCAATCATTAAATGAAATGTTCTGCAGCAATGGGTCATCAATTGTATGTTGTGCTACTTCGATTATCTGCCGAAGGTGATCGCGTTCTTCCATCTGACTCGCAAGAAAATAGATGCTTCGTTTGTCTTCACAAAACTGTAATAGAAGTTCAGTTTTTCCGATTCGACGCCTACCATACAACACAAAGAATTCTGGTTTTTCAGAATGATATAATTGCTCTAATGCTGTTAGTTCTTGTTCTCGGTTTATAAACATAATGCCTCATATTATACTTTAGATTATTATACTTTAAAGTATAATATGAATCAAGTTAACGCTCTTCCGTCAAATCCCCATGCTTTAGCTTGTGGGATGTAGACGGCGCATGATGTGTGTGAAAAATAAACTTGACAAACGCCCCGAAAATGTAGTATAATTATAGCAACTTGCTGGATAGGAATACTACCCTGCATACTTATGCAGGTCCTATCCTTACCAGTAGTATGGTGTGTGGCAAGTTGCAAGTGAGACCTTGTCCAACATTTATTATTTCGGTGTCGTTCATGTCCGTCGCAAGCGGAGTAATAACCCCGCGCCTTGTATCAGCACCCCCATTTATTATTTTTTGCAGGCTGGGGTACCCAGGACAAGAATGCCTGATAAAACCGATCTGATTCGGAATAATAGCCTGCTGGTGGAGCGATAATAAGACGGTGGACTCTCTGAGAAAACCGCAGTTGCTACGAAGCCGAGGTCTCCCCTACCTTTAGGTAGTGGGTGGTATCACGGAACCATCCTCAAGCGCGGTAGGTGCGGTTAGAAACCGCACCATTAGCGTCAATTTAGTGCGTAACGTTAGTTCGTCTGATACATCTTTCGCCTCCCCCGAGGCTTTGGTAAATCACATCTTAGCACCAGCGGTGCGACAGGTATATAGAAAACGGTGTCCAACAGTCTCTTGAACCCCAGCGGGGTGACAGGTGTCTGACAACATGTGCCCATATACACCTTTCGCCCCGCTGGGGCTTGAGTTTGGTATGGATCGTGGTCTATACACATTCCGCCCCGCTGGGGCTAAGATATCCAAATATAGGTTTATTTCCTTAAATTGACGCCTATGGTGCGGTTAGAAACCGCACCATAGGCGTCAATTTAAGAAAAGACTCGTTTGTAGTCGCGCAATTCATTGCGCCTCGGACATTCGAAGAAAAGAGGTGCTATGAATTGCGCGACTACGAACGCTGATATTCTCGTCCTTTGCGTTATTTGAGATGTTGATACAAAAAGGTGCGGTTAGAAACCGCACCATAGGCGTCAATTTAAGAAAAGACTCGTTTGTAGTCGCGCAATTCATTGCGCCTCGGACATTCGAAGAAAAGAGGTGCTATGAATTGCGCGACTACGAACGCTGATATTCTCGTCCTTTGCGTTATTTGAGATGTTGATACAAAAAGGTGCGGTTAGAAACCGCACCATAGGCGTCAATTTAAGAAAAGACTCGTTTGTAGTCGCGCAATTCATTGCGCCTCGGACATTCGAAGAAAAGAGGTGCTATGAATTGCGCGACTACGAACGCTGATATTCTCGTCCTTTGCGTTATTTGAGATGTTGATACAAAAAGGTGCGGTTAGAAACCGCACCTACCAGAGGGTGTTCACATATTTGGATTTTTCCATAAATTGGCAAGAAGTGTAGGAAGAGGCTTATGGGTCGGCGAATCCTTATGTAAAGAATTCTTCATTATGTGGACAGACATCAACCTCAAAACTCCACGCGCTGCGCTCTTGTTGCACAAGTGCCCAATAGGTATCCGCAATAGCGTCTGGTTCAAGCAACAGTTCGTCGGGTTCTAATTGATACCGTTCTCGGAGACTAGGTGTATTAATAACACCATCAATAATGATATGCGCTACGTGGATGCCTTGCGGTCCAACTTCACGGGCAAGTGAAGATGCCAACCCACGCATCGCGAATTTTGCACTGCTGAATGCAATTGCACCTGCTCTGCCGCGCACAGCAGATGTCGCGCCAGAAAAGAGAATCGTCCCGCTTCCCTTTTCAAGCATGCCCGGCACTACCTGTTTAACACAGAGAAAAGCACCAAGTGTGCAAACGCGCCATGCGTTTTCAAATGCATCAGGTGTTAGTTCAGAGAGGTTTCCCCACGCCGCATTTCCAGCGTGATTGACCAAAATATCCGGCGTTCCTAATTCCGCACGAATGTGGGAAAAACTCGCGGCTACTTGGGCAGCATCCGTAATATCTGTTGGGATAGGGATAACGGATACGCCTGTTTCTTCCAATCTGTTTGATAAATTGAGTATGTATGCAGATGAGCGGGAAAGTAATGCAAGGTTACAACCTTCGTTCGCAAATTTACGTGCAATAGCTGCACCTAAACCCGGACCTACACCTGCAATCACTGCAACTTTTGACATGTTGATCCCCCTAAACTTTAGTGTTAAGCCAAATTTGAGCGAGTTTCTATTTCCTTCTTCTGTTTCGTCTATCTCGTATCTAATACCATATTAACTTGATTTGTAGTGCGAGGTCCCCGTGCCTCGCAATGCTGACTTTATCGGAAAACTTCGAATCAAGTTAATTTGGTATAAGTACATCAATCGGATGGAGTTTAGCTGCTTTCCACGCTGGATATGCGCCAAAGAAGACACCTACTAACGCGCTTACAACAAAGGAAAGAAAACCGTAGACAGGTGAGATAACGGTTCGCCAGCCCCAAAGCGATGGCACCATCTCCGCCCCGACTATTCCAACTCCGATACCCACAAAACCCCCGATTAAAGCTAACGTTGTAGATTCAACACCAGCAATGCTATAAATACTATAACAAAACCTATAAAATATCTCAACTGTTTTTTCTCTGTCCCACGCTTTGGTCTGGGACGCGAAGGCAGTGTCTACATCCCAAACCCAGAGGATTGGGTTTTGACACCGAAGTTCGATGAAGAAAAGTTCGCTTTTTTGTGTACAAGTTGATTTGTTAGTTTAGGTGTGTGAATTTTTGGTCAAGAGGGTTTGAAATTAAGACATTTTTAGCGGCATATCAACCGCGTTGTCCCGGCGTTCGTGCATATTCTTTTCCATAGTCCTCTGCCTTAGTAAATTTTACTACGGTGTCCAATTTGAGAAATGGTAATCTCTTTAGTTTGTCTATTGAAAGTGTAGAGTATACGATAATGTTTAGCAACTCGTAGACTGAATTTCCCTCTATGTATACCTTTAAGTGCTTTGTGCGGTCTATCGTCGCAAGTTTCTTGTAGTTGTACCAATTTGTTACGAATTCGCATCCGGATTGTTGGGTGTAAACGTCGTAAATCCATCCTTGCATCTGCACTTATTATAGGAGGAAACTTAAATCATTTGACATCCGCTTATAGGATATGTTACTCTTTAGTTAAATGTGATTCACTTTTATTGATATGATGAGACTTCTTTATAGTATACTATAGTTTGGACAGTTTGAAGTTTTTTAGAGACAAAAAGCAGAAAAGAGGGTATCCTTTCAGTATATATATTTTTTTTTGAAAGGATAATTGAAATGGACCCTCTTCTCCGCTTATATTCTATGTTATCAGAATATCAAGACCACTTCAAGTATAAAAACTTCGACCATTTTCGCACTTTTGTCTTGGGTTTGATAAATACCCCGCATCGTGGCACCATGACACAGATATATCTATCAACAGAACAATCAACAACCTATTGGCCTCTACCGAAGTTTCTCTCTCGTAGCGTATGGAGTGTTGATAAAGTCACATCAGTATTGACACAACAAGTTCAATCCGTTTTCAATAAAGGTGTCTATGTCTATGATGAAACCCATTCTACGAATGATGGTCTTCAGCAATATGGCACGCATTTCTTCAGAAACACGCGGTATAACAAACGCAACAAGAACCAATCGAAGTTCCATCACGGACACGAGTTCGGTGCTATCGGTTGGCTCTGTGAAACACCACAAGGGGTGCGTCTGTTTCCGTTAGCGGCTCGGGTGATGTGTCCGGGCAAAAAACGGGATAGCAGTCTTGCGGTGCTCAAGCGTATCTGTGCTCAGATGCCTGCGGGTCTGATCGTATTTGACAGAGGCTTTAATAGACGCAAGGTGTTTACACAAATCCTTTCACAAGGACACCACTTACTCTGTCGCACAAAGTCAAATGCTGTGTTCTTTTATATACCCAAGCCACCCAAGCAACAGGGACAAGGTAGACCGAAACGTTATGGCGGTCGTGTGCATCTACCCTATCTGCAGTATAGAGATATCATCGTGAAAAACAAGACCCTTTCTGTCGCAGACAAAATCGTGCGGACAAAAATGTGTCCGGTGGATGTGCGGCTCGTTGTGATACGCACACGCCCAAAGAAGTCTAAACCCTATCGCTATTTTTGTTTATTCACCTCCGACTTAGAACGTCCGGTAGCCGAGTTGATCCAACACTATAGAAATCGGTGGCAGATTGAAACCGCATTCCGAGATGTCAAACAGAACTTCGGTTTTGATACCTATCAACTCCGAAAACGCAAGAGTTTGAACCGGTTTGCTCAACTCAGTTTTGTCGCAGCAACTCTCACACAACTCATTTTCACAAAGACAACGACCAACACAGCATCAGAAACGAATATAGACGATGTGCCTCTTGACTTAGAAGACGTGCTGCTTGCCCTAAATAGGCATTGGTATAAAGCCAAATATCTCACACGCGGGTTGATGACCGCTTATTTGCAACGATGTTTCCAACAACAATGTTTTTCTACGAGTTACGATACAAGACAAAACTCAAAGAAAAATCTAAAAATAGTTGAAGACTCTACATGAAAATGAGCAGATGGACATATTTGGACGATTATTTCAAAAATAATGGCTAAAGGACAGTGATTTCCAACAGAATTCAGAGATGCAAGAGTGTGGACAAACCATATTTAACTCCTGATCGGAAGTCCTGACAGGATAAAACTGTCCAAACTATAGTATAGTATAAAGGAGGTGAGTTCAAATGGCACGTAAAAGATCAACAACTATCAAGGTCGGGCGCGATGCGAAAACGGGAAGGTTCATACCAGTCAAGGAAGCTAAGCGGCGTAAAAGTACTGCAATTATTCAAACTATTAGGCGAAAAACCAAATAAAAGGTCTTTCTGACAGTCTAAACGCAAGTTGTGCTTATAGTCAATGATAACAGCGAATGTTATTTTAAACGGATAAAATATGAAGGGCAGTAACGGTCCTTGGTCTTGTCCACACAATATACTACACTCTTTCGTCAAAACACAATGACCTATCACAGAACATGTCAGTAACAACGAAGCAGTGAACAACATGGACAACCAGTCTAATACCATAGATAACGGACTACGGAATGTTGGAGATATCATGCGCGAGATAGAGGAGAAATCCGCATCTGGAGACTACCTCTACCGTGGTGAACCTGAGCACTATGGAAAAATCTCCTCGAACCTTTATCGGCAATATGTTGAGATTGAAGCGGATGATTTTGATATAGATGTTGTCCAAAAAGAGATTGTAGCAGAGGCTGAACCTTATAGTCACGAAATAGACGATCGCGTCGAAATTCTAACCCAACTTCAACACCACGGTGGTAAAACCAACTTAATTGACTTTACCAACGATTACCTCATTGCCCTCTTTTTTGCTTGTGACAGTTCAGATTCCATCAAAAAAGATGGCAGACTGATTCTTTTAGAAAAAAATGAAGAACGAAAAGATCTGATCTTGCTTCCTCGGAATCCAAGGAATCGCGTCATTGCACAGAAAAGCGTATTCGTTCAACACCCTGATGGCTTTTTTAGTCCGGATGATGTAGATATTATCACTATTCCAGCATACCTTAAACAACCTCTTCTGGCGCACCTGCGAAAGTACCACGGTATTTCTACAGAAGCTATCTATAACGATCTTCACGGATTTATCAAAAATCAGAGTATTCATGAGAGTGTATATACCGAATTTCATAGAGGGTTAACCTATCAGTTAAGAGGAGATGAAGCAGACACCGCAGCTGAAAAACGTGCTGCGTATACGAAAGCTATAGCATATTATACACGAGCCTTAGAACTGAAACCGGATCTCCCAGAAGCCCATACAAATCGAGGCAATGTTTATCGCGAAACAGGCGAATTTGACAAGGCGATAGAAGACTATAATAGCGCAATAGACTACAATCCAGATGATGCCAACGCCTATAACAATAGAGGAAATGCTTATTTTGATAAAAACGAATTTGACAAGGCGATTAAAGACTATAATAGCGCAATAGAATTGAAAACAGATTATGATGATGCTTATTATAATCGAGGAAGTGCTTACCTCA
Source organism: Candidatus Poribacteria bacterium (assembly GCA_965218285.1). Classification (GTDB taxonomy): domain Bacteria; phylum Poribacteria; class WGA-4E; order WGA-4E; family WGA-3G; genus MSPOR6. Next base: position 5,881,914 of record OZ244616.1, on the reverse strand, counting down.
TCAAAGGCAATTTAAAACTTGCTTTCCAAAATTTTAACAAGGCGATAGAACTTAATCCTGATAACGCTGAAGTTTATGTCATTCGCGGTGATACCTACCTTGAGAAAAGTGACTTTGATCTCGCTCTCCAAGACTTTAACAAGGCGATAGAACTTAATCCTGATAACGCTGAAGCCTATGTCATTCGCGGTAGTACTTGGCTGCATCAACAGGAATGGGAAAAAGCAAAAACAGATCTGACGATTGCCAGAGACATGGGGGTAGATATCAGTGCTTCATTTGGTAATGATTATGGAAGCATTGCAAACTTTGAGAAAGAAAATGATGTGAAGTTGCCAGAAGATATTGCAGCAATGCTGACATCAAAAGGATAGGAAATTTTGAAATAGCTTAAGGAGAAAAAAACATGCAATACCAAACAAAACTAATACTACCGATCACATTAATCCTCTTATCCCTCACCATCGGATGCGAACGGGAAACCATAGGCGTGGGTCCCTTAATCGGACCGAGTCAGGACAATATAGAAATCCTCATAATAGGTCCCTACATAACAACCTGTGTAGGTGCTTTTGAGCAGGAATGTTACTTGGAATACAACAAAGAAAGTGAGCGGTGGGAATTTTTCTATGAAGGCATACGGGGATTTGACTTTGAGCCAGGATTTATCTATAGACTGAAAGTTAGTCTCCATGAACGAGATGAGGGGATTCAGGATGTGGGACGGTATGAATATCGTCTCGTAGAGGTGTTGAGCAAGGAAGAGGCATCAGTTGATGAAAGACCTCCGCGAAAACCATCAACAGAATAGACAAAGCACTATAGGTGCACTTGTAACTACATCCTGCAATTCTCATGAGTCCTCTGCCTTAGTAAATTTTACTACGGTGTCCAATTCGAGAAATGGTAATCTCTTTAGTTTGTCTATTGAAAGTGTAGAGGATACGATAATGTTTAGCAACTCGTAGACTGAATTTCCCTCTATGTATACCTTTAAGTGCTTTGTGCGGTCTATCGTCGCAAGTTTCTTGTAGTTGTACCAATTTGTTACGAATTCGCATCCGGATTGTTGGGTGTAAACGTCGTAAATCCATCCTTGCATCTGCACTTATTATCAATGTATACAATCTACTCGCCCTCAAGTTCTTCAAAGACTTCTTCCAACGAATAGGTTTTGCCACCCGCTTTAAGATATGCCTCTACCTGATCTAATTCTTCAGCAAATTCTGGGGTTACCTCTAAGCCTTCATCAGGATCATAGTGATAATCCTCAAGGGCAAGTTCCAAGAGTTCATAAGCAACGAAAAACTCCCGAAATGCTGCACCTAATTCCTTAATTGATGCATTTTGTGCTAACAGTGCGGCAAGCCGCTCGCGCACAACAAAGAGTTCCTGCGTAATGAGGGTACGAAGCAATTCTTGGTATTCGTCTGACGACAGTTCAATAATCTTCTTTTCCGGTTTCGGATCGCTTTCTAAGTATATGCCCATGCGTCTATAAATTCGCTGTTCATGAGTAGTCTTCCGATTCGCAAGTATATAGTCGCGCTGCCGCTTTAACTTTTTAGTGAGCGGGGTATGAGGATCTAACCCTATAAGCGGATCTTCTGTGTATGTCTCAAACCAAAATCCTAAATCTTCGTAGTCCCCGTGAAATTCAATAAATTCTGCCTCAAGAGTTTCTTGTGAACTGTTTTTTGCCAATAACGCTGCAAGTCGTTCACGTGATTTGAAGAGTTCTTCGTTAACGAGGGTGTTTAACAATTTTTGGAATTCAGTTGGTGACATATCTTTAATGTTTCTCATAGGTTGACTATCTTCCATGAATCGCTCTTAGATCCAACCGTGCATCTACATTATCCGATACAGCGTTTGTCCAATCCACATCGTCAGTACTTTGCAAACTCATCAGTGCAACGTTCACCATCGGATTTGAGAGAGAATAATTGAGCAGAAAACTATCCACATCAACCGCTGCCATCTCATTGGGAAAGCAGTGCTTCATGAGATTTTGGAAAACATTACTTGTAGTTGAACGCATCAGCACAATACCCATCTCTTGTGCAACAGCATCAGGGATGACACCGCGCCTGCCAAACGTATCACAAGTGCTTTGATACATCAGATTGTAATGGATCTGCATCATATCTAACTCACCGGTGGCAATGAGTTGTTCCGTGCCACCAGAGGGACCATCCGCAGAAAATCCGATAAACCGTACCTTTCCCTCTTCCTTCAGTTTGCGGTAGGTTGCCAATCCGCCTCCGTTCAAAATCTGTTCCGTTTCTTTTGCATAGAACCAACCGCCATGAAATTGAAGGACATCAATATAGTCAGTGTCAAGTCGTTGTAAGCTGCCTGCCACATCCGCTGCAATACCATCCGGGTCAAACGCCTCCGTTTTCGTTGCAACGATACAAGCCCCCCGGCGATCCGCTATCGCTTTGCCAATAACTGTTTCACTGTAACCGCCGCCGTAGGTCGGAGCTGTATCTATGTAGTTGACTCCTTGGTCTATGGCATAGTGTATCATATTAACAAGCGACTTTTCGTCATGCTCTGGACGAACTCTACCACCGCCGTAACCAATTTCTGAAACGCTAAGCCCGGTTTTACCCAGTGTGCGATACTGCATAATTTGTGAATCTCCTCTTGCACAATTTGGTGTCCTTATCTGACATTAAGGGTGGTTTCTAAACGTAATTCATTCGTGAGACGCGGTTTCCTTTTCCACGTTTCGTGCGATTGCTCCTTTTGATGCAATTCTCTCCGAAAAGGTCTTCCACCTGTTTGAAAATGGAATCCGCGTCGGCAATCTTATGATTAGAACCGCATTGCGTGATAACTTCACCGAAACGTGGACTCATGAGACGTAAGATCAGATCAAGTTTACCTCTATTCGCAAGTGCAATATCCTTGAGACTCTTTAGCTTATCCAAATTGTCAAGATCGGATTCTGGGATTGTTACCTCAACTGCAGATGTTTGCTGTTCAGGAACTACTTCTAAATCTACAATTTTGTCTGCTTGTATTTGCCGTTTTTCAGGCTCATTTTCGTCATCAGAATTCCGGTTTTTGTCGTTCTGATCAATTTTGACTGTCCCTTCAATCCAAACTATCCTTCCTTCAAAGAGGTCCCCCGCCTCTTTATATGCCTCTGGAAAAACAACAACTTTAACTGAACCTTCTAAGTCCTCAAACTCAAGCACCGCCATGGCGTCCCCTTTCCGCGTGGTAAGATTTCTAACATCTGTTATCATTCCTGCCACGGAAACTGTGGACTCAATTGGATGTTCGGTAAGTGTCTGGGTGCTTGCAGATGTATAATATTCAATAATATCCGTATATTCTTGGAGTGGATGTCCGGAAACATAAAATCCGAGTTGTTCCTTTTCCAGTTTAAGACGTTCCAAAGGGTCATATTCCGCTATCTCAGCGAGGACTATGTTTGTCGTTTGTCCATCATCTGCATCTCCAAAGAGATTCATCTGTCCGCGGTCTCGTTCTGCCTGTGCGTTTTGTGCGATTTTGAGTATACTTTCCAAGTTAGTAAGAAGTTGCGCCCGATGTCCTTCAAGCGAATCAAACGCGCCGCTCAAAATAAGACCTTCAATAGCACGTTTATTGACCACTTTCGTATCCACGCGTTCACAAAAATCTTGTAGCGATGTAAACGATCCATCCACCTTTCGTGCTTCTACAATTGCGTCAATTGCATTATCCCCAACGCCTTTAACAGCAACAAGTCCGAAGCAAATATCGTTGCTATCCACCGCGAAATCTTTATTGCTGCTGTTGACATCTGGTGGAAGTACATTGATTTCTACACCGAGGAAATCAGCGAGTTTAGCACATTCCGCTCGGTAGCGAGTGATTTTGGCTGAGTCGCCTGCTTCCCCTGTCATCATCGCCGCCATGAATTCGTGCGGATAGTGCGTTTTCAGATACGCCATTTGGTAGGCTAACATAGCATACGCGACAGAGTGCGACTTGTTGAAGGCGTATCCACTGAACGGTTCAAGCAGATCGTATATTTCTTCTGCATCTTTTTTAGGGATTTCATTTTTGAGGGCACCCTCAACGAACTTCTCTCGCTGCGCTTGGAGCAGTGCCGGGTTTTTCTTACCCATTGCGGAACGGAGCACATCCGCCTCCCCAAGTGTAAAGCCTGCCATATCACGTGCAATCTGCATCACCTGCTCCTGATATACACACACACCGTAAGTGTTTTGGAGTGCGTTCTTAAGCAACGGGTGAATAAATTCTACCGCTTCCAATCCATTTTTCCGATCAATAAACTGCTGCGTCATGCCGCTTTTATTTGGACCGGGACGATATAAGGCGGGAATTGCGCAGAAATCCTCAAAGTTGTCCGCCTTCAGTTGCGTCACAACCCTATACATGCCAGGGGATTTTTCCAGCTGGAACACGCCAGCAATCAAACCTGTACTGATCAATGAATAGGTTTTTTCGTCATCAAAGGGAATATCTTCTGACTTGAGATCTTCATCGTGATTTGCCTTAACCATCTGCAGACAGTCATAAATTTCAGTGAGGCAGCGGACACCGAGCAAATCAAATTTGACGATACCGACATTTTCAACAGTTTTGCCTTCAAACTGTGTTGCAACTTGGTCATGTTTATCTTTGAACAGCGGGGCGAAATCTGTCAACGGTCCGTTTGAAACAACGATCGCTGAAGCATGACAAGAGACATGCCGTTTCATACCTTCCACGGCTTTGCTGAGATCCATCAATTCTTTATTTTCTGGCTGCTCGGCAAGAGTTTGAAATTCGGGCACCTCTGCCAATGCTTCGTCAAGTGTAATACCGAGCGTGTCTGGAATCAGCTGCGTCAACTTGATGACATTTTCGAGGGGCACATCAAGTGCGCGTCCCACATCTTTGATAGCACCTCTTACACCTAAAGTCGAAAAGGTGGCGACTTTACCAACAGACTCATGTCCGTACTTATTAACGAGATACTCAATAACGTGGGCACGCGCGCGGTCTGCAAAGTCAATATCAATGTCGGGAGGGCTAATCCGCTCAAGGTTCAAAAATCTTTCAAATATGCAGTCATAATCCATTGGATTGAAAGTAATTACACCAAGCGCATAAAGTACAAGACTGCTAGCAGCGGACCCGCGCGCGGTGAGCGGGTATCCCTGCTCGTTGGCATATTTGACGTAGTCCCATACAATCAGGAAATATCCTGGATAACCGGTCTTACTAATAATATCAAGTTCGTAATCCAACCGCTGTTGAACTTCAGAGGAGAGTTCTCCACCCAATTTTTCACGCAACCCTTGGTAGCAAAGTTCCTTTAGGTAACTATCATTTGTATGTCCTTCGGGGACCTCATATTTCGGCATCACGCTCTCGCCGTAATCAAGTTTGAGATTACACCGCTTAGCAATTTCAAGTGTGTTACTGATAGCTTCGGGTGGGTAATTCTTAAGAACCTCCCGCATTTCGTTAACGTCCTTAAAATAGAAATGATTGTCAAACCGCATCCTATCTGGGTCTTTGACGGTTTTCTTTGTTTGGATACAGAGAAGCACATCGTGCATGCGATGGTCAGATTTGCGAAGGTAGTGACAATCATTTGTACCGACGAGAGGGAGTTCGAATTCTCTTGCTAAATCCACCATTATCGGGTAAGCCTCAAGTTCCTTGTCAATAAAGTGATTTTGCACTTCAACGAAGAGGTTCCGATGCCCCATTATATCAATCAGCGTTTTGAAGTTTTGGATGCCTTCCTCTCGTTTATTTGAAGAGAGAAGTTGTGGCACTTGTCCTTGGATACACCCCGTCAGTGCGATAATCCCTTCACGGTGTTCCCGCAAGATTTCCATGTCAATACGCGGTTTACTGTAGAAACCTTCTGTGTAACCGAGCGATACCAATTCAAGCAGATTTTGGTAACCAGCCGCATTTTCTACGAGAAGTGTCAGATGGTAGGGGCTGCCTTGGTCTTTACCACGTGTTTTTCGATCACCGGGGGCAACATATACCTCACACCCAACAATAGGAGTTACACTAGACTCTTGTGCTTTGGTGTAAAACTCCCATGCACCGAACATATTGCCGTGGTCGGTGAGTGCAACGGCAGGAGCACTATTTTCTACTGCCCACTGAATCATATCTGAAATGCGGCATGCCCCATCAAGCATACTATATTCGCTGTGGTTGTGTAAATGAACAAATTCGGAAGACATGGATTCTCCTACTTTACAGATTTCTAATGCATTTTACGATCAAAAAGAGGTTTAAATTTCAATTAATTTTCAGACTTAATTATAGCAGAAAAAATATAAATTTACACATCAATTATATCATGCATCTGTATAATTTTCACTAATATTATCTTTTTGTTATATTTTTTAAAGTAGGTAGGGATAATCCAGTTAAACGGTCGTTAGAAACTAAACGACCATCTTCGGTGGAGTTGCTTTATGAGAAGATGTTGACAATAGCGATTTTCGTTGAAAGAGAACTGTTTGATAAGGTTTGGATGGCAAACCACGTCTCTGATTCCATCAGCGTAAATTGAACTTGTGCAGATATATTTATATGCACTTTGATTTGCGATTTACATTTCTATTCTGGTATACTGTTTAAGACCTTAAATATAAGCAAATATTGCTAATTCTAAAATGCATTTGTCAACCACGGAAAATATAAAAGTCCAGAATGTTGGCGAAGACCTTGCGCGCATTCTGCGTTGATTCGGGTTTCTGAGTTAAGACAGTAAACACACGATAAATACCTCTGTGTTATCGGAATTGTTTCCTAACCCTCACTAAATAGGTCATAGGCATGTTTCCATCTAAAAAAGTATTTCTTCTGCTTTTGGGTAGCATCGTTTTATTCATATCCATAAGTTACTTTTCCAATAACACCCGCCAACCACAACAAACAAAAAAAATCGTGAATCTTCAAGATTCCACGAGCCGGCGAAATGTTGTGAATCGTCCAGCTTTCTCGAATCGGCGCAATATCGTGAACCGTTCGACTCCTACCGTGAACCTTCCATGGTCACATAAATCGAATTTACCACTTGTTATTATTGATACGAATGGTAGATACATTCCTGACGAACCTAAGATTCCAGCGCGGATGAAAATTATTTACGATGAATCTGGCGGCAAAAACTGGTTAGATAGTTCTCATGTCCATTTTGATGGAAAAATCGGTATAGAGGTAAGAGGGCAGACTTCGCAGATGTTCCCAAAAAAACAGTACGGTTTTGAATTTCAGGACGAAAGCGGTAATGACAAGGATGTGTCCATATTCCAATTGCCAGCTGAATCGGACTGGGTATTGAATGGTCCCTATTCGGACAAAACCCTCATGCGGAATCACTTGGCTTTTGAGTTCAGCAATAGAATCGGCAGATACGCAACCAGAACTAAATTCGTTGAGGTGTTTCTCAACACTTCAAAAGACAAAAAAATTCAATCAAGGCATTATGTCGGTGTCTACCTACTCATAGAAAAAATTAAACGCGGAAAAGAACGCGTCAATATAAAATCGCTGAAGCCAACCCATAACAAACCTCCTGAAATCACTGGAGGGTATATCCTGAAAATTGACAAAATGGATTTCCAAGAAACTTTCTTCTACACCCGACGCGGCACACATCTTGCGCATGTATACCCCAAAGGACATAAGATGTCTCATGCCCAAAAAACATGGATTCGCGGTTATATGGACAATTTTGAGGCAGCTTTAACACGGACACAGTTTGCAGACTCAGCAAGCGGGTATGCAAAATATATAGATTCGGATTCTTTTATTGATCATTTCATCATCAATGAACTTTTCAAAAACACAGATGGATTTCGCTTTAGTGCATATATGTACAAAGACAGAGGTGGAAAACTCAAGATGGGACCCGTGTGGGATTTTAATCTATCCATGGGCAATACCATTTTCCATAATGGCTGGGAAACTAATAGTTGGCTAATTTATACAAACCCTGTCCCTTTCTGGTGGGATAGACTGCTAAATGACAAAAACTTCAAACAGAAACTCGTCAAAAGGTGGAAAACGCTTCGGAAAGATGAACTTGCCACAGCAAAAATCCTTGACGAAATTGATCGAACTGCTAAATTCCTGTCCGATGCCCAAAAACGTAACTTCCAAAGATGGCGGGTACTATGGCGAGAAGTTTTTGGAAACCCTGGACCGGGACGAGCGACATTTGAACAAGAAGTAAACGATATGAAAACATGGCTGCAAACACGGCTGCAGTGGATGGATAAGAATATCGAATTGCTACCTCAAAAGTTTCGATACACTCAAAGGTATCGAAACTTTTGAGGTGTAGCTCTCAACTATAACCCAAGTTGCTACCTATTGAAAATCAGTCTGTCCGTCACAGTTAGCGTCTTCAATCTTTCGCTCCAGATGAAGATAAAAAAATAAATCAGGTAATTCGGGCTTGAACCCCAACCCCGGTAGGTGCGGTTTCCTAACCGCACCATTAGCGTCAATTTAGTGGTTTTTCAAATATGAGAAACCCTCTTTAGTCCCGTAGGGACGATATGTTTATAGAAAACGTGGTAACCCCAATCTCTTCAGCCCCGTAGGGGCGGAATGTTTATAGCAATGGGTTACCAATCCGGATATGTCGCTCGGACAGAGCTAAAGAGACGTGTCTGGACGGTGTACTATAAACATATCGTCCCTACGGGACTAAATGTCCGACAATATCAATAACCATGCCTATTGATAAGGGTTCATAAAAACATAGACGTTTCCTTAAATTGACGCTAATGGTGCGGTTTCCTAACCGCACCATAGGCGTCAATTTAAGAAAAGACTCGTTTGTAGTCGCGCAATTCATAGCGCCTCTTACATTCGAAGAAAAGAGGTGCTATGAATTGCGCGACTACGAACACTGATATTCTCGTCCTTTGCGTTATTTGAGATGTTGATACAAAAAGGTGCAGTTAGGAAACCGCACCATAGGCGTCAATTTAAGGAAAGAACTCGTTTGTAGTCGCGCAATTCATAGTGCCTCGGACATTCGAAGAAAAGAGGTGCTATGAATTGCGCGACTACGAACACTGATATTCTCGTCCTTTGCGTTATTTGAGATGTTGATACAAAAAGGTGCAGTTAGGAAACCGCACCATAGGCGTCAATTTAAGAAAAGACTCGTTTGTAGTCGCGCAATTCATAGTGCCTCGGACATTCGAAGAAAAGAGGTGCTATGAATTGCGCGACTACGAACACTGATATTCTCGTCCTTTGCGTTATTTGAGATGTTGATACAAAAAGGTGCAGTTAGGAAACCGCACCATAAGCGTCAATTTAAGAAAAGACTCGTTTGTAGTCGCGCAATTCATAGTGCCTCGGACATTCGAAGAAAAGAGGTGCTATGAATTGCGCGACTACGAACACTGATATTCTCGTCCTTTGCGTTATTTGAGATGTTGATACAAAAAGGTGCAGTTAGGAAACCGCACCATAGGCGTCAATTTAAGGAAAGAACTCGTTTGTAGTCGCGCAATTCATAGTGCCTCTTACATTCGAAGAAAAGAGGTGCTATGAATTGCGCGACTACGAACACTGATATTCTCGTCCTTTGCGTTATTTGAGATGTTGATACAAAAAGGTGCAGTTAGGAAACCGCACCTACCGGGTTGGGGACCACTAAATTGACGCCTATGGTGCGGTTTCCTAACCGCACCGAACACTACAAGGAAACTGGAAATTACCCGATTAAATTCTTAATCTGCATTTAAGCAAGTTTCAATATTAAATTTATGTTTTTGATCTTCAGACCCGTTGGAAGTATGGAAGTTGGGAAGATAACGAATACAGCGTTTCTTCCAGCTTTCCTTTTTTCTACCCTTCCTCAAAACCTAAAATTTATTTCCTAATATTGCTTAGGAGGTCCGAAATAGGTAAAAACCTCCTCCTATCTATACCGAAACTCACGTTATTTCGGACACCGAACTCACGTTAATTATAGGATTTACCATAAATTAATGCCTAAGTCCTAACTCTTGAATTACTTCTTTTTCAGAATTATGCAACCTTTTTCCCTTTAACTGGTGTCACTGTACCATGACTGATGCCATAATTTAAATTCGATCACTATTCAATTTGTTTAATCGCGCAATTCATTGGGCACTTCCGTTTACACGAACCCTTGACATATACCCCAGAGTATGCTAAAATATTTTAACGGGAGGTGTGAACATGGCTTTTAGTGATTTCAAAACAATTCCAGAAGTGTTAGAAAAATTCAGAATCACTTACACAGTAAAAGATTTCGTCCAGATTGAGGAAACCTCATGCACCCCTTCAGAACATTTTCTGCAAGAATTTGAGTTTTGCATTCAACATATTGATATTTTTGCCTCCGAGGCAGCACGTTGTGAGACTATTATCTTTCCGATTTTAAAGGAGGTCTACAAAGACTACGCAAAAGACTACGCTCTCTGGATTAAGAAAGCCATCACCTACGACGAAACACTACACGGTACCCCGGATTACCTTATTTCTACACGGTCTGAGTTAGGTATCCCTGTTGTCGGTATACCACTGATCATCCTTGTTGAAGCAAAGAAGAACGATTTTGATCAAGGTTGGGGGCAATGTCTGGCAGAGTTAGTAGCCGCCCAAAAAATTAATGGGGATACCGATTTCCCTGTCTACGGAATTGTAAGCGACGGAAAATTATGGGAATTTGGACAACTTATTGCTGATGACTTTATCCGAAACAGAACGAGCGTGACAATGGATAATTTGCACATCCTCTTCGGGGCAATTGATTCTGTTTTCAAAGCAAGCTGCAATGGACAATACACCCATACGTTACGTGAGAATTCTGACTCAGATTTGTAGAGTTGAATATCTGTATCGGTATCATTGACTGTCCGCATTTTAAACCGTGTTTAGATTTAAAAATATATGCAAAACGAACTTGGTTAGATGATGGAGATCCCAATCATCTATATTTTCACCTTTCTTCCTGTTTTCATCAAAAGGAAATATTATGCAAACAACACCACAACACACCGACGCAATGGATGCTGACGACGTTGCTGCTATTGACGAACTTAGAGATGTTTATGACCAATTAAAGAAGTCGCTTGCAAAGATCATCATCGGTCAGGATCAAGTCATTGAAGACTTATCAATCTGTCTATTTTCGCAAGGGCATGCACTATTGATGGGTGTCCCCGGATTGGCGAAAACGCTTTTAGTGCGCCGGTTTGCCGAAACCATGGCATTGGAGTTCAGTCGAATCCAATTCACACCTGACCTCATGCCGATGGACATCACCGGCACAGACATCCTCCAAGAAATTCCAGGCGGTAGACGCGAGTTTGAGTTCGTAAAGGGTCCACTGTTTGCTAATCTCATCCTTGCAGACGAGATTAACCGTGCACCTTCCAAAACCCAAGCTGCAATGCTTGAAGCTATGCAGGAACACAAGATCACTGTAATCGGCAGGACCTACCAGTTAGCTCCGCCGTTCTTTGTGTTAGCAACGCAAAACCCAATTGAGCAGGAAGGCACATACCCATTACCAGAAGCACAATTGGATCGATTTATGTTCAGAATCGATGTGGACTATCCGACACGATCTGAAGAAATCGAAATTGCTCGAACTACAACCGGAATGTCACTTCCTACGTTAGAACATGTCCTGTCGGGTGAACGGGTCATAGCCTTTCAAAACCTTGTGCGTCGCGTCCCAGTTTCCGAGCATATCTATGAATTCGCTGTTGACTTAGCACGCAGCACACGACCAAAAGGCGATGCAGCACCTGATTGGCTCAAACCTCTCATCGCTTGGGGTGCCGGTCCACGGGCAGTTCAATACTTAATACTCGGTGCGAAGGCACGCGCTGCACTCAGCGGTAGCTACATGGCACGGCTTGAAGATGTCATCGCAGTAGCAAATCCAGTGCTTGCACACCGTGTCATTACATCCTTCGCTGCCGAATCTGAAAACATTACCAGCCAAGACATCGTTGAACGTCTCGTAGAAGAGTTGACCGAACAGAGGTAAAGTATGGCACTACAACTCAAACGAGATTACCTCAACCAGACGGTACTTGAACGTCTCTCAACGCTGCAACTACATGCTCGGTTGCCGATGATAGGGAACGTATCCGGCAAACATCGTAGTCCTATCCGCGGGTCAAGCCTTGAATTCGCTGAATACCGTAAGTACGTGCCGGGCGATGACACACGGCGACTTGATTGGCGCGCGTATGCCCGTAATGATCGATACTACATCAAGGAATTTGAGGCAGATACCAACCTGCGCATGTGCTTAATCGTTGATACCAGCGGATCCATGGGGTTCGCCTACAACGGTATGAGCAAACTTGACTATGCACGGCGCATCGGTGGCACCTTAGCCTATATCGCTGCATTACAAGGCGATGCTGTCGGACTCTACTGTGCAAGTGAACATTTCCACAAAGAGATCCCACCTAAGCGAAGCGCAATACACCTCAGTACGGTGCTTGATGAACTCGGATCGGTCGAACCGACTGGTGAGACAGGATTAGCAGACATTCTTCATGAGACTGCTGAACGTGTCCCCCAGCGAGCACTTATTGTTATCATCTCTGATCTCTTCATTGAACCGGAAGTGGCGCGGAACTGTTTTGAGCACCTACGATTCCGTAAACACGATGTAGCAGTGTTTCATCTCATGGAGCAGAACGAACTTGATTTTGAGTTCGATCGCCCAATGCGCTTTGTTGATATGGAGGGTGGCGAACCAATACTGGCAGACCCAATCATTGTTGGCACGCAATATCGCCGCGCGCTTGAAGTATATCTTGAAAGCATGAACGAGGTCATCCGCGACACAGAAATGGACTATCATCGTATCTGTATCAACGAGGACTACGGCGACGTATTGGCAAAATTCCTATTGGGACGAACCCCAAAAAGGCGAATGTGAGATAGCTTTTTGCTTTTGGCTATCGACTGTCAGAGAAGACTATATGCCAAAAGCCGTTATACCCAATTACCCCGATTTGTAGTGTGAGGTCCCCGACGAATACCATACGCGTATTCGGCGTTGATTTGGTGCCTTGCAATGCTGACTTTATCTGCAGACGTCGAATCAAGTTAATTTGGTATTATTTTTCTTGCTCATAACCTTGAATATAGCAATGCCACTCAATATACTGAGTTAACAAATACAACCATAAAAGTAAAGAAAATGCTAAACGCCTTAGTAAGTAAAATGAGAACCGATGGCTAACCGCCGAAAACTAATAGCCAATAAACAACTGTCAATAACCCCGCGCTAAAGCATGGGGCTTGTGCGAAGCGCATGCCAAGCGTCCACTCCACAAGTTAAACGGTTGATTAGACGATATATCGTGGGTCTTGTCGTGGCAGACAAAAAGATGTTTCGGATGCTCCCCAAGTCTGATTCCTCTCTGATCCCATGATGTCGATGGGGCAACATATACCGCGAGAGCGTGGGCTTACAGCCATTATTTCTGGTAAAGACATCGTGTCAGGTCAAGTAAGCGAGTAGTGACAGTCTCACTGAACGAAGCAGCACAACTGAATCCAGACTCCCAATGTGCAGGTGGAGATAAAACAGCACTCCCCTTTTGGGGACAAACTAAAAATTAGGAGGCGGGCTTTCCTCCCCTGCCTAAAGGCGAGGGGTTTCCAGCCCGAAGATTTTGATGAATTTCCTACAACCTTTTGCCTTAATAGCACTCCCTTTGGTGCTGCTACCGGTCATCATTCACTTGATTAATCAACAGCGACATCGGACAGTCCCCTGGGCAGCGATGATGTTCCTCGTGACAGCAAAACGCATGAGTAAAGGCATGGCACGTATCCGACATATCCTCATACTGCTGATGCGTGTACTTGCTATTGCGGCTCTGATTTTTGCCATTAGCAGACCACTCTCTGGTGGATGGTTAGGAAGCATTGGATTAGCAAAACCCGATGTAACTATGGTGCTACTCGACCGATCCGCGAGTATGGAAACGCAAGACTTGCAGGCGGGTGAGTCAAAAAGATCCACAGCACTAAAAAGACTCACACAGTTGCTGGAACAAGGAGATTACGGCACTCATCTGATTCTGATTGATAGCGCAACCGGGCAGCTGCAAGAAGTAGATTCACCAAAGGCACTATTAAGCCTTCCTATGACGGATTCAAGTGCTACCAGTGCCAATATTCCGGGCATGTTTGAATCTGCCTTAACCTATCTCAAAGCTAACAATTCTGGACGTGCCGATGTATGGCTCTGCTCTGACCTTCAAGAGAACGATTGGGCTGTTAACAGTGGACGTTGGGATGCGATACGACGAGAATTGGCGCAGCTAGACGGTGTGAATCACTTCCTGCTTGCATATTCAGCACCATCTTCGAACAACTTATCAGTTAGGGTGGAAAACGTACAACGGTGGCAACGCGGCAACGAAGCGGAACTTATCCTTGATGTGATGGTTCGCACTGAAGGCAGCAATACTGCAATACGAGAAGTGCCCATTGAGTTTGAAGTTAACAACGTTCGATCTGTGGTCGAAGTTGAACTTGATACACGCGGGGCATCATTGCAAGGACACCGCATCCCAATTGACGGCACGCTCACTTCGGGATGGGGGTCAGTCGGGTTGCCAGGTGATGTGAATTCGTTGGACAATCGGTTTTTCTTTGTATTTTCAGAAGCCCCCGTGCGCAAATCGGTCATCGTCAGTGATGATGCCAGAACTGGCGACACGTTTCGGCGCGCCCTCAATATACCAACGGACGTCAGACATCAACATCAAGCAGATGTGATTCCTGTCAGCCGTGTTGGGGAGATTGATTGGGAAAATACCGGATTGTTAATCTGGCAAGCAGCTTTACCTAATCAATTGGTTGCGGAACAGGTTCAGAATTTCGTTAATAGTGGACGAGTCGTCATCTTTTTCCCGCCGAGCCAGGATGCTGGGGATCAAATGTTTGATACGCGTTGGAACGATTGGCAGATACCTGATGATGAGCAAGTTTCCCAGATTTCGTGGTGGCGTGGCGATGCGGACCTGCTGGCACATGTAGATAGTGGTAACCCTTTACCTTTGAACGATCTACGCACCTATCGGTATCGTGCTATTGAGAGCAGCGGAACGCCGTTAGCGAGGTTCGGAGACGATTCGCCACTCTTGACACGTGTAAATACTGACAACGGTGCAGTATATTTCTGTAGCACACTGCCAAGAGCGCAATTTTCTTCTCTTGAACGGGATGGGATAGTCTTCTATGTAATGTTGCAGCGTGCGTTAGCTGAGGGATGCCGCGCATTGACTGAAGCATCTCAACGCGACGCTGCACCTGATGCACTCACAGACCGTGAAAAATGGGAGGCGGTTGCACCTGAAGGAAATGCAGCATCTCTTTCACAACGCGGGTTACATGCTGGAGTCTACCGAGATGAGGCGTATTGGGTAGCCGTGAACCGCAGTGCCGCTGAAGACACCGCTAAAGCAGCACCCGTTGAGACAGTAGACACACTCTTTGATGGATTATCGTATCGGCGAATAGATGTAGAGGTCGGAGACACCTCATCTTTAGCCAATGAACTCTGGCGAACATTTCTCGTCGCGATGGCGATAGCACTCATTGTGGAAGCAATCTTAAGTCTACCAAGCAAGAAACCTGAGGGTAGTTCGCTAACAGACTTCGCACCCGCAGATTGAAGAGTAGAATAGTACTTCGTTTCAATAACATTATATTGATTCTTGTTGTGGAACAGAGTATAATCAGTTATGTATAAATTTACGGGCGGATTATTGTCAAGCATCTGAACAGAACATTTGTAACACTACAGAAAACAGATCAAGAAAAACTATGCCAAACAAAGAAGATCTTATCACTACTGCATTCGTTAAAGTACTCCGTCCTATGCGGCACGGATGGGTACTTACCCAACATCCATCAGCACCGTTCATTGAAAATGATAAAGAACCTGATGTCATCGTCACTGAACCGAAACGGAATCCTATTGTTATTGAAGACAAAGTTGATAATCAACACAGTGCTGACTTTAGTGGTGAGAGACAACTTAAGGACTTTTACCTCGGCAAAACGCTTAAGACAATTGGACATACAATTCACACTGGCATTTCCGTTCGATTTCCATACAGATTCCGAACGATAGAACAAGCTGTACTTGATGAGAAAATGGAAGAAGCAGACGATATTGCTTACTGCCTGCTCAGTACAGATGAACCCCATCGATTTCCTAAAGAAGGTGGGTTGACAGGCAGCGTGGCAGATATAGCAACTGCTATCCGTGTCGGAGCGACTCCTATTTCCAAAATAGAAGAGGCTGTCCAAACGCTTAAAAACGGTGTAAACCATGCTGCAGTGCATGCTGAACAAACTATTGAAGAACGTCCTGATCTTGGAAAAGAAATTGCCGATATTCTTTGCCAAGAGCCCGGTAAGCAAACAATACGAATGGCAATGTTAATCATTGGAAATGCCTTTGTGTTCCAGAGTCTCCTTGCACATAGACCCGATATGAAAGTTGTGCCTAGTCTCAGTGAAATTAACGAAGAATATGGAAAACTGTCTGTTTCGGAAGTCCTAAAAGCCTGGAAACATATCCAAGATATCAACTATATCCCTATCTTCCGTGTAGCCGACCGACTTGTTCGCGTTCTCCGTGGTGATGACCAGTTAGTTGGCGACGTATTGCGCATTTTGCGAAAAACTGCTCTTACCCTTCGAAACATGGGGCTTGCCCATGAGCATGAACTCGCGGGGATTGCCTTCCAAGATTTCATCAAAGATCGGAAAATTATCAAGGCAAACTACACGCGCCCCGAATCGTCTGCGCTCCTCTGTGCACTTGTCTTACCAGAGCTAAAGCAAAAAGTAAAAAACCTCAAGGTTGCGGACTTTGCTTGCGGCACTGGTACGCTTCTCAACGGTATGTACCAACGCCTCCTTAACTTTCACGAACAATCAGGTGGTAAAGGGGAGGACATCCACAAACACATGGTAGAGAAAAATCTGCTGGGATGCGATATTATGCCTAACGCAACACACCTCACTGTCTCCATTATCGCTGGTAGCTATCCTGACATTAGTATTGGGGAAACTCGCATCTGGACAATGAAATATGGCACACCACACAGAGATGGGCGTTATGCTATAGGAGCACTCGACCTACTCAGTAATCCTGAAGAAACCTTTGCACTCAATTTAGAAGAATCGGAAACCGTAAGTGGACACGGAAACTACAAAGAAACTTTTCAACAACATTTCAGGCACAATGAATTTGACTACGTAGTTCAAAATCCACCTTTTACCCGAATAGGTGCAGACAATAACTCGGATATGCCAAAGCATATTTTTGCTGATAAGAAAGTCGCTGAGGAGATGCGTAAATCACTCAAGTTTCAAAAAAGCAAAATTGGGCATGGGCAAGCAGGTCTCGGTTCATACTTCGTCGATCTTGCTGACAAGATGCTTAAAAACAAAGGAAAAATGGGCGTTGTGCTCCCCATTGCAGTAACTGCGACTACCAGTTGGAGCAAAGTTAGAAATTTCTTTGCCCGTGAATATCACGGTGTCGTAGTTGTTACAATTGCTGCCTCTGATATAAAAAACTGTTCTTTTTCTGCAGATACGAATATAGCTGAATGCCTCATCATTGCTACAAAGGGAAAATCAACTTATACTGGACGTGGTGTCTTTATTTGTCTACGCCGTCGGCCAGATAGCGAATTAGAAGTTCTCGAAATTGCAAAGAAGATTAATCAACTCAAGGAGATCCGTCAACTTGAAGATGGCCCTGTTGGAGGAAATTCAATCAAGGTTGGTAATGAAATTGTTGGACACGTATTAGACGCCCCTCTTATACAAATAAATGAATCATGGTCCGTAACACGAGTGAAAGATATAGTTGCAGTCCAATCTGCGTACCAACTTGCTAATGGTCAATTATGGCTTTCACATCAAGATATGCCTATTAAAATTCCAGTCTGCTGCCTCTCTGAAATCGCTACTATTGGTAAAAGAATTTTGGATATAAAAGATGATTCTGGAAAAAAAGCTTTTGATGTTGAAAAGGGGAGTATTGAAACAGCAGATTATCCATGCTTGTGGCATGTAAAGTCTGAAAATCAAAGAGCAATGGTTGTTGCTCCAGATGCTCACGCTTTACCTCGACCAAATGCGATTGAAAAGGTGGCAGAAATAAAAACATGGAATGGCAGATGTCACTATAACAGCTGTATACAGTTTAATGCTAATTCTCTTGCCGTAATGTTTACTGAACAAGATGCGATAGGAGTAGCTCTAATTCCTAACGTTGTTTTTAAAAATAAGAATTATGATTATGCATGGACACTCTGGGGGAATTCAACTTTGGGTTTGTTATGTCACTGGATGCATTGTGGTAAACAACAAGAAGGACGGGGAATTATAAGAAAAGAGTCGTTAGGTTTTTTGCCTACCTTAGATTTACGTGAGCTCAATCCGTTTCAGTTAGCAATGGCTGAGTCAATTTTCCAAGAATTGAAACACGAGCGTATGCTTCCGTTCAACGAAATGATGGATGATCCAGTACGTCAGAAGCTCGATCAGCGATTGTTATCAGAAGTGCTTGGTTTTGGCGAGGGTACACACCCTGAGGTCCATGAAGGAATTGATCTACTTCGTGCAAAGTTGTGCGCTGAACCTAGCATCTTCGGAACTAAAAATTCGAAGTGTGACTTGGAGGCGGAGGCACAAAAGCCTGAACTTCAGAGCGAAGATTCGGACGCAGTGCAAGGTGAGTTATTTTTATAAGTTAATCTTCAATACACCACTCAACATGAGCTAAGAGAAAGTTTTACATACCGGAGACCAAATAATAAATGCAAGACCAACAAGGACACCTTGAATTCTTTTCAAACGGTCCCGTTATAATTCTGGGACTAATTTTTGTCGTTGCAGCCGGCGTATTATGTTCGTTTGCATGGCACCGCAGCGGTTACCGCAAACGAATCGGATTGCTTGAGTTGCTACGTTTTGTGCTCGTTTGCCTCGTAGTTCTCACGCTAAATCAACCCGAATGGTTAGAATCCCAAACGCCGGAACGACGTTCCACACTTGCAGTGCTGTGGGATAAATCCATCAGCATGCAAACACGAGATGTTATTAACGAACAAGACACCACTGCTAACCGCAAAAGCCGCGCAGAAACGATTCAACCGCTCATGTCTGAGGAAGTTTGGAAACCAGCAGATGATTCAGAACTCAACGTAGTATTCGAGCCGTTCTCTTCGCTATTAGACCCAGCAGAAGAAGCAACAGATATTAACGCTGGATTATCACACGTATTGGAAAATCATGGCAACCTTCGCGGTGTGGTACTACTGTCGGATGGTGATTGGAACATCGGCAAATCACCAGTGGATGCAGCAACACGGTTCCACATGCAAGGAATTCCCGTTTTCACGGTGGGAGTCGGCAGTGAGGTGCCATTACCTGACCTTGAGTTAGTCAGTATGGACACACCCACTTATGGCGTAACAAAAAAGCAACTTCGCATTCCGTTTGTCGTACGGAACACTATAGGACAAGACAAAGAGGTCACCCTCACGTTAAGCATTGATGATGAGCAAACGATTTCCAAAACTATCAATGTTCCCGCTATGGGGCAAGCACAAGAAAATATGACTTGGACACCGAAGGAAACAGGCGATTACACATTAAAACTAAATATCGCAAAGGAGGCGGAAGAGCTGATTCCCGAAAACAATGAACTCACTGCGCCTATATCTATACGGAAAGAGCAGTTGAAAGTCCTTGTAATTGAATCTTTGCCGCGTTGGGAATACCGATATTTACGCAATGCTTTAGAACGGGATGCAGGTGTTGACGTAACTTGTCTGCTTTTTCACCCGGAATTACCACAGGTTGGAGGCGGACGCGGTTACATTAAAAATTTTCCTGATGCCAGAGAACTTAGCAAATTTGATGTGGTATTTCTTGGGGATGTAGGTGTATCCCCTGAGCAGCTAACGGTCGAACAAGCACAGGACTTACGGCAACTCATCAGTGCGCAAGCGTCTGGAATTGTTTTCCTACCGGGACGAACAGGAGCACAAGAATCGTTGACTGGCGGACCTCTTGCAGACCTCTATCCTGTTGTCTTAGACCCAACAACCCCAAATGGTGTCGGTTCAAGCATACAAGGATATTTCGCACTTACTGAGCCCGGACAGCGGAGTTTGTTAACGAGGCTTGGAGATACTGACCTTGACAATAGCGAGGTGTGGCGGACATTACCGGGGTTTTTCTGGTACGCGGGCATCAAACGCGCAAAAGTTGGCACAGAGATTCTGGCAGTGCATGATCAAGTTGCCACAGTTTCCGGACGCGTGCCGCTCATCGTTACAAAAACCTACGGCACAGGTAAAGTACTGTTCATGGGAACAGACAGCGCATGGCGTTGGCGGCATGGTGTGGAAGACAAATATCACTATCGCTTTTGGAGCCAAGTCGCACGATGGATGGCGTATCGCCGACAGATGGCGCAAGGCGAATCTATACGAATGTTCTACTCACCAGACAGACCACACGTTGATGATGTTCTAACATTAAATGCAAATGTAATGGATAACGTCGGTGGTCCGTTGGATAGGGGCACTGTTACTGTGCAAGCACTTTCACCATCAGGCAAAACGGAGACAATACGACTTCAGCCGGGTATAAAAGATGCGTTGGGATTGTTCGTCGGAACATTTGAGCCGAAAGAATCTGGCAACTATCGTCTCATTGCGACCAGTAGCGAAACGGGTGCTTCCGTTCAAACAGATCTTTCAGTGCAGGGCTTGAATCGGGAACAACAAGGACGTCTGGCGCGTTTTGATGTTTTAGACGAAATCGCAAAAATCACTGATGGTAAATTAGTGTCAATTGCTGAGGTCGGAACCTTATTGGATCATCTGGCAGCCCTACCAGAACCTGAACCAATTGTCAAAAGAACACGTATCTGGGCAAACCCATTTTGGGGAGGATCGATTATCTTGCTGCTCGGCTTATTCTGGGTTGCACGCAAAATGGCAGGCACGATATAATACCCAATTAACTTGATCCCACTCGGTAGGTGCGGTTTCTAACCGCACCTAATACCAAGAAAAATGAGATAAATCTCGTTAATTTGGTAGGACATAAATTTGGTTTGTCAATTGGGGAGGTAATTATGCAGAAATTAGATATAAGAGAACTCTACTACATTACGCATATAAACAATCTCCCTTCTATTCTGGAGCGAGGAGTTTTTTCCCATGAAAAAGTTGAAGCAGAAGGGGTAAATCCAACCCCTATCTATGACGCGGATATCGTCAGTCGACGTAACCAAATAACGACACCTGATACAAGGAATCTCTGGTCTTATGCTAATCTCTACTTCCAACCTCGTAACGCTATGATGTACCGCGTTGTCCATGAAAAAGATTTAAGGAATCTTGCTGTTGTCGGTATTAATACAAAAGTGTTGTCTGAACAAGGGATTTTTATCACGGATGGGAACGCCGCGCATGAGACAACACAATTTTACTATCCTTCCAGAGGTCTGGAAGTACTTCAACAGCAGTGGTCAATTATTCAGAGCGATTGGTGGAATAGAGATGATGGATCCAAGCGGAAAATTATGGCAGAATGTCTAATTCCGGACCACGTCAAACCTGAACATATTCAAACAGTCTATGTTGCAGGAAATTCAGCGCGAGATACTGTCCAGGAAATTATTGGGGATTCCCAAGTTACTGTTAGTTTCGAGCCAGACATGTTCTTTCAACCAAACAGTCGGACAAAAATCGGCAATAACATTTCACTAATTGATGGAGATATGTTCTTCTCAAATCTGCAGACACTAACTATTAGCGTTAATCTTCAAGGGGTTATGGGAAAAGGATTAGCCTCGCGTGCCAAATACCAATTCCCTGATGTCTATGTAGCATACCAAGATGTCTGTCGAGCAAAGCGAATCACAGCAACAAAACCTTATCTCTACAAACGTGAAAGTTCATTGGACGAGGAATTAGTTGATCTTGGAACGCCGCTTGTTACCCCTAATGCTGTAAAGTGGTTTCTGCTTTTCGCAACGAAACGGCATTGGAAAGACAACTCACGTTTAGATGATATTGAAGGAGGACTTGCGTGGGTTCGCGACAATTTTCACAGGCAAGGCATTCAATCGCTCGCAATGCCTGCCCTCGGTTGTGGATTGGGAGGTATGGACTGGAAAGTGGTTGGCCCCTTGATGTGTCAATATTTACACGGTATCGGCATCTCAGTTGCGATTTATCTGCCACGGGAACGCCAAATAGAGGCACAACACAAGACAGAATTATATCTCCTTTCACACTAACACATGTATTTGAAGACGTCGAATAAAGTTAATTTGTACCATAACGTGAGTTTGATATATGGCACATTCTAAAAATATGCGGACATTTTCGTAGGGGTTAGGTTGCCTAACCCCTACGGGCGAGGGGAGCTCGCCCCTACAAGAAGCACGAAGTCTCGTTTTTACCAAACTCACGTTATTATACGATGGCTAATAAATTTCAGTAATCAGTTTCAGAAAAGAAGTTTTTTTTACCAACAAATAGCCCTTCAAAAGGAGAACTTCAATGAACCAAACACGACCAGAAAAAAACGGGGTGAACCTTCCCCCGCGTATGAAAAAAGCGTTAGAACAGTACCGAAA
This sequence comes from Candidatus Poribacteria bacterium, assembly GCA_965218285.1. GTDB lineage: Bacteria > Poribacteria > WGA-4E > WGA-4E > WGA-3G > MSPOR6. Next base: position 5,859,194 of record OZ244616.1, on the reverse strand, counting down.
ACGGGTATGGATAATCAAACTTGCCGAAGGCACGTTAGCAGCAATCTTTGGTCTCATAGTTTCGTATCTCATCGTATTTAGCTTAGACCGAATTTTTGATACGCCTGCGCTGCTGCGCGCGCTCATCCTCATAATCGGCATGGTTGGGATGATAGTGCTATTGCCGTTGAAATATTACAAGTGGGTGTGGAGAAATCGGCAATTAGAGGGAATAGCAAAGTTATTACAACATAAGTTTCCCCGTTTCGGTGATCATGTACTCGGTATCGTGGAACTTGCATCAAGTAGATCGGACCAGCTGTCAAGTCCTGCCTTAGTTGAAGCAGCAATGCGTCAAGTTGACGAAGAGGTCGCAAAACACAATCTTGCAGATGCAGTGCCGAATCCGAAACACCGTCGGTGGACATTAGCAGTAGGTTTGCCATTAGTCTTAGTCATCGTCGGAATACTTGTAATCCCCGCAACGACTCGGAATGCCCTCGCTCGATGGTTGACTCCGTGGCGTGACGTAGATCGGTATACCTTTGCACAATTGGACGGCAATCCGGACCTTCAGGTGGTTGCTTATGCGGAGCCTTTTGATATTGAAGCACGACTGAAAGACGAGTCACCATGGAAACCAGAGGCAGGCGAGGCGCGATACGCAGACCAAACACCTATAGTCGCAGAACGAGAGGATACAACCTATAAATTTCAATTACCACCGCAAACTGAGGATGGCAGTGTGAACCTTCGCGTGGGAGATGCGCGTAGATCCATTCCTATTGAACCAAAATTGCGTCCAGCATTGAAAGAACTTATTGCCAACGTCCAACTACCCGAATATCTACAACGCGAAGAACCGAAAATAGATGATGTGCGTGGCGGAATAGTGAACTTAGTGAAAGGCAGTACCGCAACCTTAGAGGCTACCATAACACGCGAACTGTCAGAAGCAACTTTAAACAATCGTCCACAGAAGGTGGATGGTGCACGTGTGATGACCGAACCGATATCAACAGATACGACAACAGAGATGCGTTTGACATGGCGAGATCGTTTTGGACTTGCAGCAAGTGAACCGCAAGTACTAAAATTTGAGGTAGAAGACGATGCAAAACCAACAATTGCTATAAAAAAACTAAAAAACAATCAAGTTATCCTTTCTACAGAGACACTTGCCTTTGAGATTCAGGCAGGGGATGACTTTGGGGTGAAACAGGTTGGCTTAGAGTGGGAAGGTATCAGGAACCCGATCCACAACCCGAATCCAGCCATCGGCGAGAAAATTGTGTCATCAGGTACACCGACATCGGAGGACCTTAATGTTCCCGCCACATTCTCTGTTGAACGTGAAAATGTGCAGCCGCAGAGTTTCCGTTTGCGTGCCTATGTGGAGGACTATTTTCCCAACCGCGAACGTACCCGTTCACCTCAGATCGTGCTGCATGTGCTTGCCCCAGCAGAACACTTCAAATGGCTAATCGGACAGATGCAACGTTGGGCAGGTGCAGCGGAGGATGTCCACGATAGGGAGTTGCAGTTACACCAAACTAATACCGAACTGCGCGAGTTATCCCCTGAAGCACTTGACGATCCAGCACAGCGCAAGACCTTACAGAATCAAGCCTCCGCCGAACGTGCAAACGCAGCAAGGCTTGATAGTCTCATTGAAAGCGGCATGGAGTTGCTTCAAGAAGCAGCGAAAAACGATGAATTCGATGCAAACCAACTTGAATCGTGGGCAGAAATGCTCAAACAGTTAGAGGAGATCGCAGGACAGAAAATGCCATCTGTCGCAGATTTACTTGCACAGGCATCTGAGGCACCCGGACAGGCATCTGAGACACCCGGACAGAGTAGCAGCCCGCAGTCAGAAAATAGTGGACAGCAAAGCAAATCTCCCCCAACTGATAGCCAGTCAAATTCCGCTGGTAAATCAGAAGGCAAACCCGGTGATTCGGAAGACGAACTCGAAAAGTATGGAGTTGACAGTCCTGATAGTGATGAATCCTCTGAGGAGGAAGATGAAGATCTGGATGATCCAAACGAATCTGGTGATTCAGCAAGTGTGAATAGGAGCAAGCCGCCACAAGGTGGTAAGCCCGGTTCTTCACCTAAAAATCCAACGCCTGGTGTGTCAGATGTTGAATCAGGATTCAACAAAACCGATAAGCCATCAGATGGACAACCCCCGCAAATTGTTGGGGGTATGGGAATTCCTTCTACAACCCTCATGGGAAGTGGAAGAGATGATCAAGACCAAGACGAAGATCAAAATGCATCAACACCACAAGCATCAGAACTCGTTCTGGAGGCTTACGAAGAACAGCAGGAATTACTTGACGCCTTTGCCAAACTATCAGACGAGATGAAAAGATTGCTGGTCGGTTTTGAAAACAGCACATTCGTGAAACGTTTGAAGGCATCCTCACGAAAGCAGATTGACGTTGCTGCAGATCTCAACAATCTGGATAGTTTCGGTCTTGCAGACAGAGGAACAGACAATCGGGCACAACGAAAACGTTTAGCGGACCTTGAGTCTGCTGAGTCGAAAAAAGTTACAACTATCATACAAGACATGTCTGCGTATGCCGACAGACGTCCCTCTGCAAACTACTTACGGGTCCTTTCAGAGATGGAGGATGCTTCTGTTGCGAACCAGATGCGTGATCTCGTCCGATCTATTAACAGGAACTTTGTCGGTCTATCAACCATTGAGGCAGAATATTGGGGCGATACATTGGATCGGTGGGCAGAACAATTGGTAGATCCATTGCCCGAACCACCACCCGGAGGAGAGGGTGGGATGATGGTACTGCCTAATCTTCCACCAGAAATCATTGTGAAAGTGTTGCGCATTATCAATCGCGAGATACAACTACGTGAGGAAACGCGCGAAGTTGAGCAAGCAAAGGATGCCCTCAGTGCTGACAAGTACTATGAAAGAAGCGAAGCATTGAGCGACTCACAATACGATATCGCAGAGGATACCCATGAAATCGCAAGAGAAATAGCTCTGTTACCCAATATTGATGAACAGTTGATTCAGATGCAGCATGCCAAGGTATCACAAGCAGCCTTGGTTATGGACGAAGCAGAATCAATCCTTGCGAAGCCAGACACGGGGCCAAAAGCTATCGCAGCTATTAGCGAAGTAATCGAAATCCTGCTTGCAACACAACGCATGCCAAATACCCCAGGTGGCGGTGGAGGAGGACAAACACCGGGCGGTGGCGGACAAGGGTTAGCGGCAATAATTTCCGCATTAAGGCTCATGGGAACTGGTGATGACAGTGGTAAAGCATTCATCGAAAATCGCTCACCGAAACAAGCAATTGGCAAAGCAGGACGCGTCCTACCCGAAGAATTCCGCCAAGGATTAGATGCTTATTTCAATGTTTTAGAAGGAAAATAGTAGACACACGATGTGCCGTGAAAAACAGGAGAAACCGATGACTGATTCGGAAAAAGATGCTATCCCGTTTGAGGTATTCGCCAGTTTCAACAGGATAGAGACTGGCAATCCGATCATTTCGCTTCCACCACCTCTCTGGGCGGCAGCAACCCATGCTATCGTTGTTGATGGGACGGTACACTACATCTGGTGCAAACGCGAACCGGACGACGTTCGCTGGCTCATGATGCACGCGACAGCACCCATCAATAACCTTACAAATATAACACAGGATGCACGGAATCCTATTCTTGAACCTTCAGCGGAAGGTTTTGATAATGCAGCTGTTGAGTATCCGTTTCCTTTTCTAAATCCTGCTGATGGCAAGTTCTACATGTATTATCGAGGCAAAGGGAAAACGACACCTGAACAGACAGGTTTGCTTGTGAGTGATGGTGACTTGGGTAAATGGGAGCGTGTCCAACAGACCCCTGTCATCCCCGCAGATACTGAACATGAACGGCACGGTTCAACGCACCCTTCAGTTGTAGTAGAGGGCGACACGATTCACATCATTTATACCGGGAAGGCGACACGGTCGTTCGGGGAAGGACTGACGATGTGTCATGCAACTGCACCGACTGACAACCCGGCATCAGTTACAAAAAATCCAACTAATCCTGTTTTCACAGGGAGCGGGCAAGCATGGGACAGTCAATCCGTTCGCGAAACCGAATTGTTCAAAGGACCGCAATACTTCCATGTTTTCTATGGTGGATTTGATGGGGAAGTTTGGCGGATCGGGCATGTGCGGACTCGCGATTTCCGAGACTTTGAACCTAATCCTCACAACCCTGTATTCACACCATCAGACGATCCTGATGCTTATCAGATTTCGGTGTCAAAACCCAATGCTTTAGTTTTGGGATGTAGACACCGCCTTCGTGTATCAGACCAAAGTGTGTGACAGAAAAAAAACAGTTGACATATTTTATCGGTTTTGTTATAGTATCTATAGCATTGCTGGTAAGGCGGGACATTTACCTCTCTTGAGGTAATGCTACCCCTGTTGACTGTCCTTGGAAGCAATGCTGGAGGCTAAGCAATGCGGACCTATAAAGACAAACTTCAGAACCATAAACGCAATCGTCATTTGCAAACTGAGACGCATATCATCAGCGAAGTGTATAACCATTTTGTGGCGTTGATGCTTCGCCACTATCGTCTCTTCGGAGATTGCGAAGGCTATAAGCGTGCCTCCTATAACCGATTGAGTGAACACTTGACGAAACTCAAGAAGTTGGAAAAGTATGCACACTGGCATATCCCTTACTCGTGGGCATTGCAAGAATGCCTGAGACGACTTGACCGCGGGTATACCAACTTCTTTGAAGGCAGGGCTAAGCGTCCACCGCAATTCAAGGGTTGGCGCAAATATCGTTCTATGACTTTCAATGGTAATCAGGTGAAAATAGAAGTGCTTGAGAAATCGGATGGGTGTCCAGTAGCAAAAATCCGTATCAACGGACGCTGGTATCGTTTCTGGTATTCTCGTGAAATTAGAGGTAACATCAAACGCGTGACCCTCAAACGCGATCCGCTCGGTGATTGGTATTTGACTATTCTGACAGATGACGAAGGACTTGAACCGGCACTCAAGACTGGTAGAACAGCAGGGTTTGACTTCGGTTTGAAAACCTTTCTCACTTGTTCTGATAGCACAAAATATCAATCGCCTCTGTTCTATAAACACTCCGCAAAGAAAGTGAAGCAAGCTAATCGTGCCTTGTCTAAAAAGAAACGGGGCAGCAACAATCGCGAACGGGCGAGGAAACACTATGCGAGGCAACATCGCAAGATTGCTAATCAACGCGCTGATCATCATTGGAAACTCGCCCTTGAACTTGTCCGAAAGTTTGATGTCTGCTTTTTTGAAGACCTCAACTTGCAAGGCATGAAACGGCTCTGGGGAGGCAAAGTCTCTGACTTGTCCTTCGGTGAGTTCATGCTCAAAATGCGATGGCAAGCACAAAAGCGAGTAAAGCGCGTTGAAACCATCGGACGATGGGAAGCCACAACGCCTATATGCCACAACTGCGGACATCGAAATGAAACGATGGATTTGAAAGTGCGCTCTTGGGTTTGTCATAAATGCAAACTTTCTCACGACCGTGATATAAACGCGGCGATAAACGTTCATAAGGTCGGGGCATCGACCTTTGGAGTAGAGGGTGTTAGACTTGCTCGCGCAAGCAACCCTTGTTGATACCACAATCTGCACAGCAGGTGGGACAAAAGAACCCCACTGCTTTAGTTGTGGGAGTATGTCAGGATTGCGATGGTGTGCTAACAGGTCAAATCCTTGAAATCGGTGATACCTACGCCATGCTATATGCAGGCAAAAAAGGCAAAGAATGGCAAACTGGCTTGGCTACAATCCAGAGGGACTAAATGTTGGAACAATAATAAGGAGACTCAGAAAATGACACGTTTTTGTTTTGTGATATTATTTGCTGTTTGTATCGGCATGTCCACCAGCACGGCTTTCGCGCAGGATTCAACACTCCGATACGGCACAGGTGTTCCGCCAACGGTTAGAAGCATTAACGACCGCTGTTTGCGCTACCTCGCTAATACACAGTTGAAAGATGGAAATTGGTCAGGAACAAGAAACGGTGCAGGAATCACAGGAATTTGTGTTATGGCATTGATGGCAAGCGGCGAAGACCCTGATTATGGTCCTTATGCCACAAATATCCGTAAAGCCTTGCAAAGCATGATCGCTTCTCAGAACGCAAAAACAGGATACATGGGAACAAGTGGACACGCATCAATGTACCATCACGGTTTTGCAATGTTAGCAATGTCCGAAGCTTATGGTGCTGTAAGCGAAGATCTGCTCTGGAAAGATAGTGGTGTACCTGAAAATCGTAGACGTACCCTCAGTGAGGCTTTAGAACTGGCGGTCCGATGTGCGTTGACTGCACAAGAGAAAAATCCGTGGGGTGGATGGCGATACTCTCCACAAGCACGAGATGCAGATACTACCGTTGCTGGAACCGTTTTAATGGGAATACTCGGCGCACGAAACGCTGGCATTGAAGTTCCCAATGAAGCTATAAACAAAGCACTGAACTTTTTTCAAACCTGCACAATGCAAGGTGGAAGTGTCTCCTATATGCCTTCAAGCAGCTACGGTGATGGCGTCACTCGTTCTGCTATCGCCACGCTTGTTTACGCTATTGGAAAACGAAAGAATACGACAGAATACAAAGCAGTCGCTGAATTCGTCAAACGTAGGGCTAACTATAATCTCGGTGGAAACCACATGTTCTATACTTTATACTATATGGCTCAGGCACTGTTTCAAAGCGATTTCCAGACATGGCAATCTTGGAATCAACGCACTATAGAACGTCTCCAAAAGATGCAGCAAGAAGATGGAAGTTTCAACAGTTCATACGGCAAAGCTTACGGCACTGGGATGGCTGTGCTCACCTTAGCCTTGAATTATCGTCTTTTACCTATTTATGAAAGATAGATGGCTATCGGTTCACGGTTCACGGCAATCAAGAAGAGGGTTTAATAGCGATAAATCTTCTTTCTAAAAACCGATAACTGAATACTGACTGCCACAAGAAGGAGAAATACAATGCGAGAGTGTCTAAATAAGATATTGATTGTTGCTATTACACTTGTGGTGTTGTGGCTTCCCGCTACGATACAAGCTCAGGAAACGCTTTTACGCTGGAAAAATGGGGATTCACTTTCCGGTAAACTGTTGGATAGTAAGTCAGGAAAGATTCACTGGAAATCACCATACTTCTCAGACGATCTAATTGTTGACATAAATGTTTTGGATTCAGTTGTTTTCTCTAAACAATTCTCTTCAACAACGGAGACTTTTCGCGTTGACACGGTATCAGGTGATGTCTGGATGGCAGATATTGTCGATTCAGATGAAAACACATTTCTCTTTTCCAGTAAACGTTACGGCACGTTTCGAGTGAACCGGACAGCAATTTACTCCCTTGAAAATCGTGAGCATTCCAACCTTGTTTTTGACGGTTCTCAACTGGCATCTTGGCTAATATCCAACAAAGATCAAACTAAGAAACGTGTTCAAATTTCCAATAACATTCAAAAGACCGGCTGGTATGCAGACCGTGGAGGACATCCACGCACAGATCAAGGTAAGGCGAACATATACCACGCAATTGAATGGCCCCAACGTTTTGAAATTGACATTGAATTGGCGTCCACAACACGACCTCCCGGTTTTGTGTTCGCACTCGGCAAAAACCTTTACGAGGCACTGCGATTAGAAACCTGGGTCAACGAACTCGTTGTCGTTCAAGGCACACTATTTGAACCTATAATGAAAATTGAACCTGATCGTCGAAACTTCCGTCTGCGACTCGCTTATGATCAGGACACTCTTGTCTTGAAGGTATTTGATGTAAATGGAAATATGCTATTGAAATTAGATGGGGTGAATCCGACCCATAATGTTTCCGGACTAACATTCCAATCTGATAAGCCGCTGATACGAGACAGGGTGAATCTGACCCATAATGTTTCCGGACCCTATATTTATAACCGAGGACAGGATTTGACGGTGCGACGGTTAAGAGTCTATCGGCAGCCTACCGAACATAAAGATCAACAAGTTGATTTTTCTAAACCTCGTGTACACATGATGGATGGAGAAGTTTTACACGGTAAGTTGTTTGTTGAAGATGGCAAAGGCTTTGTTATCGGCACGGTTGGGGAGCGAGTGGATATTGATCTAAAGCAGATTGATCGTGTTATTCAGCCAGGGAGAACGTTGATAACGGTAGCCCCAGGCATGATGGCATTGACATATCTTGATGGATCGATTATAAATGGACATACACTACAATTGAATCCAGATAGTGTGGTAATACAGACAAGTTTCGCAGACAAACCTGTTGAATGCTCACTTGAAGGGGTTTCACGGCTTCAACTTGAGTCAAAATCCAAAACTAATAAACGCATCACAGATTATGATAAAATGTTTTTTTCAACCGGGAGTCTCCGCGGGCACGTTATGTTTGACACTAATGACGAATCCAGTGTTCTATGGAAACCCATAGGCATGTCGCAGCCGGTACGTCTTGCTAATAACCAAGCCGCCCGCATTGAACGTAACAATAAATACCTATCAAGACTACGACCTTTTAGTGTGAAAACGTTTCCGCATCTATTACATCTAAAAGATGGAGAAGTTATCCCATGTCAAGTTTTGTCCTACGATAAAACCAGCATTAACTTTCGATCGCCTTTTATCGGTGCGACGCGAATAGATTCAGCATATATAAAAGGTATTGAGTTCTCACGTGGAAAAACGCAGACACGAAAGGAAAACCGAAATCCTATAACCATCACAGGAGGAAATAAACATCGTATCATTTTAGAAGATGGGCGAATTTTGGAAGCAACGGCGCGTAGATCCAAAGATGGCACGCTGCAAATAGTAGTGGACACGGGAAAACCTGGTATAGATCTCAAAACCGTTGTCCTTGTAGGAGACGTTGCAAATAATGATGCTGTTGCTCTCAAACGTGCGGTTGAACTTCTCTTTGATCCGCTTGAAACACAATCTGAGAAATTGGATGAAAAAGTCCAACGCGCGTTAACCGTGCCGCGGTTCATCCGTGATAATCCGCCGAACCATATTCTTGTCGCAAACAATGGTGATTTAATGCGCGGGAAATTAATCAGTTTCAATGGAAAGGTAATTCAGTTTGAATCAAAACTAAAGAAGATTCCGATTCCTATTGAAAGAGTTGTGCGGGTAATTGATGTGAGTGTTGATACCCCTGAGGAATCAGCAGAAGGTGCAGTCGGTAATCAGGAATCGGCTATCGGTAAATCTGAGATCCGATTCGCGTTGCTCCACAATCCAATTCTGATTTTTGAACCGCTTGAGGTTAAAGCGGATAAATTGTTTGGACGTTCTCCAATCTACGGAGAGGTGTCAATTCCAGTGAACAGCATCCAGTATATCCATTTTGGAGAAAAAGCAAAGTCATTTAAGTCTATTTTCGCAGAATGGGTAGTCAAACCAGCAAAAGAACCGGATTACGGCACCGATCGATAGAATAACCAGCATCAATAGGTTATACCAAATTAACGGAATTTGTCCTATTTTCCGGACGGTAGGTGCGTTTTCCTAAGCGTATCGATAGATTAGAATCGCGTTAATTTAGTGTAACCCCATTTCTGAATGATGGCATCACCTTAGCAAAAAACGGGTTTGTAGTCGCGCAATTCATTGCGCCTCTTATACCAAATTAACCCGATTTGTAGTGTGAGGTCTCTGGGGCCTCCTTGCACTGCCGACTTTATCGGAAAACTTCGAATCAAGTTAATTTGGTATGACAACCATTGAAGACTATTTATCAGGTGCGGAGATCGTTTCCCATTCAGGCCAAATTTCTATTGCAGATTCTGGGAGTACGTGCAATTCTTTTTTACCACTCAGGAGTTCAACTTGCAGATGGTTTTGACCCACTTCTCTCTGTAGTGGCAATAACCAATAGGCGTGATACATATCCCCATCAACATAACCACCGACACAAATATCTTCAATATGCTGAAAGATGATGTGCGTGTTCCCTTGCAACTTATGGATAGTCTGACCATTTTGCTTGATGCGAAGGGTAAGCGAAGCTGAAACTGAGTTCAACCAATCTGCTTGAAGGAAGAGAATCGGTTGACCGTCCTCTTTTGCTAACTCAAAGTTCGTTTCAATAGCATTTTGCCCTCGTTTTTTGAGAGACACCGCAGATTCGACTAAGGGAAACTTGGCAAAAACTGGTTGTGCCTCACCTTGATGTAAACGGGTAAAAGGCGAACCATAAGCGTGCCATTCTAAGAACGTTAAAAGGTGTGTTCGTCCATCTCCTTCAAACTGATGGATAGTCTCCGCCTGTTCAAGTTCTAATAATATCTCAGCAAGAAAAGCCACACGTGCGTATTCGGCTCGTGCTTCGGTAAATAGTTTGACAACAGACCAGTCTGGATGTGCTTTATAAGCATTAATGAAATGCATAATTAATTGATTCGTATACCGCGCAGGAATCATTCCGGGCACAACAGCAGTATTGCCGAGATAGGTGCGACAACCGTTATTCAAAAATGCTCGTAATAATGCTGAACCGGGCGGTGTGGTTGCGCATCCATTAATAATCGCAATCGGTTGTCGTGGCAACGCGGGCATGTAGTCAGCAGTTACAAAACTTTCACCGAACCGATTGCTCAAGTTTTGAGGACTGCCATGACCAAAATGGGTGATTAAATCCGACTCCGATAGTTGGCTTACCTTACTTCTTCCGAGCACAGTGACACGGTGCCCTTGTTGTGTCAGCGCATCCAGAAATTGCTGCGTTTCTAAATGGATGCGGGTATCCTCCGAACACAAAATAGTCGCCTCAGGTCCACCGATTTCAGCAGTTTCGCTCAGTTGCCTCTTCATTGCTTCAGGATTCCCGAGCACCCGTGTCATCACAACTTCAGGAATACCGTCACCATCTACATCCGCATAAAAAGAATCAGTATGAAGGCGCAACTTGTCCAAGCCAATTTCCCACATCGGAATAATGGTTTCATCTCCTACCAATATAAGAGAATCCAGTTGCCCGCCAGTTTGCGAGATCACTTCAGCTTTGATTTCCTTTGCTATTGTTGTTAGGTTGGGGTTGGGATATGCCGGTATTGAAATATCTTGTCCTGTCTTTTCTCTATAAACTTCATCAATATCAAGTATATTAGCACTATGCCTATGAGCAAATAATTCAATCGCTTGCTGCATCTCCAATACATCTTCAGGGTAGGCATCTGCAAGAGTGGTCATATTAACCAGTAGCAACGTTTTCATCAAGGTCTCCTTGTGTTTCTTAATACCAAACCGACTTATCTACTACATTCTGCAGTGGCAAACCTTCAGCGAACCGACGTGCATTTTCTAAGAATATATCAAACTGACGTTCTGTGATGTTTTCAGCATCCTTAACAGCAATATGCGGTGTTAACAACACATTCGGTAGCTGCCACAACGGACTTTCAGCAGGTAATGGCTCAACTTCAAATACGTCCAACCCGCATCCCGCAATAGTTCCTTTCTCAAGTGCTTCAATAAGATCAACGAGTTTCGTTGTTTTACCACGACCAATGTTGATGAAGTTCGCCGTCTTTTTCATAAGTGCAAAGCGATTTTTGCACCACATTCCCTCCGTTTCCGGTGTGTGCGGTGTGGTGACTATCACGAAGTCAGCGAGTGGAAGGAGCGTATCTAATTCCGCGGGGTGATACTCACGACGGCTAAAGCCGTGTGCTTCTTTGAAACACACAACTCTCCTATGTGATTCCTGCTTCTACACAGTTTGCCACCCCGTCATGCTAACCGAAGTCACTGACTTATATGTGGTCTTATATCTGTTCCACAGGCGTTTATTCTCTCGGTATATCCTACCGCGAGGTTAAAGATTAATTCGCACTTCGCATCTTAAATCTCTTTGATAAGATAGCGTCTCGGGCGATGACTGTCTACCGCAACTTGTCCCTCTGGGGATCCGCCAAGTTGGACTATCTGCACACTTCCCATAGCTACGGTGCCAGTGGACTGCCTTCTTTTTCGCAGTGTGGACTTCGGTTTGACACACGTTATTTCGCAGGACAGGACAGAGCCTTGCTTGTCTCAAATAATCTAAAGGACTTCTGCACGAGTTGACATGATTGGACCCGAAGTCTAAAGACTTGGGATTGTTAGTTAATTCCCTTCACTTATGTGCTGGCTCAATTTGCAATTCGGCGGGATTTGTATTATAATAATAAAACCGCTGAACACCTAAATATGGGGTAGTAGTTTAATCGGTAAAACAATCGGATTTGACACTCGGCAGATTGGGGTTCGACTCCCCACTACTCCAATTAGATGTTCAGCGGTTATTTTCTGAACTAATATATTGTATAACATTTTCAATAATAAAGTCAAATCTTTTTTCAATTATTTTCAAAATGCAGTATAATAGTGAAAATTGGACAGAAAAACGAGAAACCTAATGTCCAAAACTACTTATTCCGTTTCTTTTTTGTAGGAGGGCTTTGTCCGCCCGATAGGCAATCAATCAAGGTTTAATAGTCTCCCATAGCAATGGACAACATTGATTGACCAATAGGAACTCCATAATCCACGATTCAGATTACAAAATATTAACACGCCTGAAAAAACGCTTGCATTCCGACTGAACTTTGGTATAATATGAACATCAAAAGGTGATAGCACCCACAAGTTAAAGCATGGGGCTTCGGCTTCGTAGACAATAGCGGTTTTCCTGAAGGTCAACCGTCTTACGTTGTCTCCACCAGCAGGCGATTCCCCGTCGCGTGAAAAAATCGCTTCGGGCATATCAAGGCAAAATCTTGGCTATCCCCGCCTGCCTCGGTCTATTAGACCGAAAAGTTGAAAGAGAGGGCAGCAATACAGCGTGCAGACTTTCACCTCTGCTCCGAAACTTTAAGCGTTAGCTGCCCAAATACTTTTAGAGCGGTATTGACACTTAGCACTTTTTGACTCCTTCTCACGGGAGCGGACACCACCTACACAGAAAGTGTAGGGTGAGAACGGTGTCCAAAGTGTTATTAATATTATACTACATTTTTTCGCAATTGTCAAATCTTTTTTTTGACACAACCCCTTTGCCCGTCTACATCCCGCAAGCTAAAGCATGGGGTCTTGATGGGAAGAGCGATAAAAAATCCGATTAGCATTATAAAACACCGTCATGGCTCCACTCAAAATTGACTTTGACAAAGGCACTCTCATCCTACAAAACGTCCCAGAGGCACTCCAATCGCAGCTGCCAGACATCCGCTGGGACGAGCGCACCCTCACCTATAGAGCACCCGCCTACCGTTATCGTCATATTGTCTCACAACTGCGTGCACACGATATTCCATACACGGATACAGCACGGCAATTCACAGTTACCCCTTTCACAGACCAAAAGGTTATATCACCTTATCCTTATCAAACTGAGGCGATCGATGCATGGCACGCCAACAACAAGCGAGGCGTTATCAGCCTCCCAACAGGTGCAGGTAAAACCTTCATCGCAATTCTGCTCATTGCCGATACGCAACGTCCAACACTTGTGCATGTACCAACAATTGATTTAATGCACCAGTGGTACGAAGTTCTGAAAGAACATTTTGGACAAGATGTCGGGCTTTATGGCGGCGGACAACATGAAATGCGAGACCTTACCGTAACAACCTATCAATCTGCTGTCATGCATGCACCCCACTACGGGAATCGGTTCGGTTTCGCCATTTTTGACGAATGCCATCACCTGCCGGGAGACCAATATCAATACGCAGCAATCAGCAGCATTGCCCCTTTCCGATTAGGGTTGACAGCCACACCCGATCGGGTTGATGGAAAAGAGAGTAGACTCTATGCACTTGTCGGTGAATGTTGTTATGAAGCAAAGGTTCAAGAACTTTCTGGTAAAACGCTTTCGCCATATAGAGTTGTTACAATCGCTGTTGATATGGAAGACACGGAACGTATTCGGTATGAAGAGGCACGACGTACTTATTTAAACTTTCTCAAGCAAGAAAGAATCAACATGGGGACATCTCGCGGATGGCACACATTTCTGTGGAAATCCTCACAATCCGAAGCGGGGCGCGCCGCTTTCAAAGCCTATCTCACACAGAAGCAGCTCAGTTTCGCGTCCACTGCAAAACAGGAGTGGGTGTGGAAACTAATTCAAAGGCATCGTGGTGACCGAATCCTCATCTTTACGCAGGATAACGACACTGCGTATCAACTCGGCACGCGCTTCTTTCTGCCTGTCCTAACGCATCAAACGAAACTCAAAGAGCGAAACGCATTTTTGAACGGATTTCGCGACGGCACCTATTCTATTCTTGTCACGTCAAAAGTACTAAATGAAGGCGTTGATGTGCCAGAGGCAAATGTCGCTATTATCGTTTCAGGGAGCGGAAGTGTCCGAGAGCATGTCCAGCGTTTAGGACGTATCTTGCGCAAGCAGGAAGGCAAACAGGCAGTGCTTTACGAACTCATTTCCAAACAGACCAGCGAACAATTTGTCAACAAGAGACGAAGACAACACGACGCTTACCAACCAAAGTATTAGACACAATTAACGGGATTTGTAGTGCAAGGTCCCCGTGCCTCGCAATGCTAACTGCTATTAGAAAACTTCTAATCAAGTTAATTTGGTATTAGACACACTCTGCTGTGCAGTAAACCATTATGCTCACCAAAGACCTACTCCGATATAAAACCCAAAGCGGGCAAATCTATCCACAATTCGTAGATCCAAGCGATAGCAAATTGTTGGCAATCTCCGCGCAATTAATCTCTGTATTTGAAGAATCGCCTGACAAAAAGCGGTCAACATTATTAGAAGCGAGCAAACATGTTATTGATAGTACATCAGGTACACTTGTAGTCAAACGTGGACTCGAAAAACTCTTGTTAGATCGGACAAAATTTGATACGACCCCTAACGAAGGACTCATTGCGTTTCGCCAAAAACTCTTCACGGATACGAGTCATTTACTTTCACAGGAGCAGTTTCAGAATTATGCAGACTATCAACGAAAAGTTTTACAGATAGTAGAAAATGAATCATCACTACCAGAGGATGGAGAGTTGGGCGATAGACTCTATGCTGACCTGCCAAGTGGGCAACGGGTTTTATCTTTCAGGACACTTTCTCCTGAACACGGACTTCACCGCTACAACACCGCGCAGGTACAAGGGTTGCTTCTCCATTGCAATTCCCTCACATTAAAACTTACCGATTCCATGACAGCCGAACTACGTCAGTTGTTCAAATATCTTAGATTTAACCAACTTTTGTGCACTATAAGGCATGTGGGCGGGCACAGGGACCCGCCCCTACAGGGACAGGAGGGAGAAAAAGAGAAAACCGAAAACGAGGATTTATTTCAGATTACGGTGGACGGACCACTCAACCTATTTTTTAAAACGAAACGGTACGGCATGAATTTAGCAAATTTCTTTGTCGCTGTGTTGCATCAATCTAAGTGGGAACTCACTGCGGAGATTCAATTTCGGAATAAACGCAGTTCAAGGTTATGTCTTGATGAATCGTGTGGGATAAAACCAATTTCACAACAATTCCTCGCCTACATTCCTGAAGACATTCAACTCTTTCAAGAGATGCTCCGCAACAAAACCGATGACTGGCAGATACGTCCAGGAAGTCAGTTTCTCCCCTTAGCCGGAGATTTCTACTGCTTTCCTGATTATCAATTGATCCACACCAGTGGTGTAGAAGTGGCGATTGAATTATTCCATCCGTGGCACCAAGGACATCTTCTTGCCCGCCTAAACACACTCGCAGAACAGACAGGGACGCCCCTTATACTCGGTGTTTCAAAGGAATTGGAGAAAAAACCGATTATCGCGGATGCGTTGGAGGCATCCGCATATTTCTCAAGGTGCGGTTTCACGTTCCGAGATATTCCGACAATGGGGGCATTACTCCCGATTCTAAATTCAGTTGTTGACATGTCCCTTTAATACATTTATGTATTGTGCTTAAGGTTAATAAGAGGCAGCAAAGCGTGATGATATTAGCTGTCATGCCTGCTTATCTTTCTGGAAATTTTGTTTCAAGGTATTTCTGATTCTCTTTAATGTCCGGCGGATAGTTGATTTTCCATATTTTGACTTCTGGCGGTACATCTATACCTTCTGGGGGGATAGTGTGAACGTTTACAAATGCATCCGTATGTTCGCCGCGTATGAACAACTTGACAGCAAGACTGTTCCAACCAATTTCGGGGATATAATAACTATTGCGAAGAACTTTGTGTGAATCAAATATCAGCACAACACCACCGTTCTCAGTTTCAGTCGCGACTCTTGAGATGTGATCCGCTTTGCCAGCAAAAGCAACGTAAGGCAGATGGGTTATTTCATCTGCTTTGAAACGCGCGGTCACAGACAAGTTTTCAAGTTCCGTACCAACAATGTCAATGGCAGTTAACAATGTTGGCGGCATGAAACGCACTGGATGTGGATATATTTTCGGGGCGAGGGAATATTGTGTTCCGGGAGCTGTAGGTAACAACGCTAATTCGTGAAGATCAAAGTGTCTATCAAAGTCCGAATCGCTGCCGACAAAGGAAGCTTCCCTTGCGCCAGGTATAAAATCATTGCCGATTAACATTAGGTGCGTAGCACCGTGTGTTTTGAGAAATTCTAACGCTTCCTGTTCAGATTGCGCGCAATAAACGTGTCGATAGTAGAGGGGTATCCAATGCTGAATAAAATGGTCCTGGTCAACAATAGTTTTAACGCCACCGAGTACGTTGAGTTGACTACCGTATCCCCAGTTTGCAGCCATCACCGTTGTATCTGCGGGGAGTTCGGTTTTCATCCACGTGTATGCTTGTGCCAAGCTGCTGTTTCTGGGTATCGATGGGCGTTCGCTGGAGGCTCGGGTTGCTCTATTGGCATAGCCACCAACAGGCGGCCAAAACAGAAGAAGAACCAACATGCCGATTGCAAACGCAGCGGTTACTAATTTTGGGTGGAGGGTTCTGTTGTTGAAATGAACGGGTTTTCCAGATGTGGGGGAACGGACTAAAATGGCTGCAGTACCGATTGCCAATGGGGTTCCAATAAAGAAGTCATAACGTAGTGCCCCTTTTGACAACCCTACCCATAAGAGAAACCACGCTACGGTGGCAATA
Source organism: Candidatus Poribacteria bacterium (assembly GCA_965218285.1). Classification (GTDB taxonomy): domain Bacteria; phylum Poribacteria; class WGA-4E; order WGA-4E; family WGA-3G; genus MSPOR6. The sequence continues at coordinate 5,842,033 of OZ244616.1, read as the reverse complement.
AAGACACATTCATTTTGGGCATCCTCTTTTCGAAAACACGCGAACCCGATCCCAATGATAGCGAGTCCTAACGCAGCGAAAAACAACGTATCACACAAAGAGGCACCTATTAAACCGATGAGTGGAACTTGCAAGAAGGTTGTGAGCGCAAACAGAGAGAGGGAGACCGCCAAAGGAAGTCCCTCCCATTTCCACAAATGGAAGCAGGTACCTACCAAGCCGATACTGCCCAAGACAAACACGCCGCCATATCGAGACACCCAATATATAAAACTCGGGTTGTCTAATTCGGTTGTCTGTTGCATTAAGCGATTTTCACTAAACGGAACCGTGGTACTTGCAAAGGTGTTAACTTGGGAAAAAACGTAGCATCCCGCGCCCACAATCGCAAGAAGCGTTAGGAGTCCCGCTATTTTTCGGGCATGGGTTCGGAGCGGTTCAAAGAAATGAAGAACAAGATACCTTATCCCCCGCAGTCCGAGAATGACGAGCGGTGGAATTAGCACCAGAGCGGTGAGATGTGCAGCGAAAAACTGCCCGCGCCGATATACAGGTGAGGCAAAATAAAGCCATGGCACGAACATTGCCACCCATATTACGTACTCAAACAGATGCTGTTCAGTGTCTGTAGTGCAAAACTTCCATAGCTCAACACAGAGGATGACTAAGAGGAAGACCCCGAATCCCTCCCAAGAGAGTCCGCCTATGAAGACGATGAAGCCGCAGAGTCCGGTAGCAGTGTACCTGCGCCAATTTTCAATAATCCATTTCTCCTTGACAGGAATGGAACCCCCTTTGTCCCCCTTGCCAGGGGGATTTAAAGGTATCTGTTCTTTCCATAAGTAGGAGACGACAACGAGGGTGCCTAACAACCAACACCATGCGTCTCTATCGCTAAAGCCTGCGGCACTTCTATCCACGCATCCCGGCAACGTTGCCAAAAGCACGGTAACAATGAAAGCAAAGAGAAAACCGACTGTGCGGATGAGAAAAAGTGCTAAGATTCCAAGTCCAAGTGTGAAACAGACAACGGGAGCATAAAGTTGGATATGATAGAGTGAGACCTTGTAAAAAAACGGTTCTATTATTTTGTGTGTGTAAGCGAGAACATAGGAGTAAAAGGCAAGTGTCTGGCTAATGTCTCTACCTTGAGGCAACCAGCGGTGTTCGTCAATAGCAGGGAGATGTCCGAGTTCGGCGATTCTTTGTGCGTTCCAATAGTAAAGATAGGCATCGTTTGCAGTGAATTGTCCATCCGGAATACGTTTTACACCTTGTATACGGATGCAAAACGTTAAAAATAAAAGCGTGGCGAGTCCGAGTGATACGCCGATACGGGACAGTAAGGAGTGGGCTGTTTGCATAGGGCTTAGTGTTTTATCCTATTGTTCCTGCATCCGGCGGCGTTCCTTTTCTGAAACAGAACGGAGTTTTTCTGCCATCTTCTTCAGTTCTGCTATCCGTTCCTTTTGCGCATCCCGCCATGCTTGACGTTCTTTGTCTTTTGGGCTGCGCGATTGCGTCCGCTGTGAGCTGCTACTTTTGGATTCTACTTGTGGCTGCGATTGTGGTGCGCGGTAGGATTGACTCCCGCTGCTCCTTGTTCGGCTTAGAAATGGAACAGATACCATATAAAGATTCAACGTCTTACCGTCCTTGTTTAATTTAACCTGCTTTGGTAAAATCTCAGTGACGGTGGCATCGGCTATTTTGTCGCCTACCTTCACGGCATAAAATTGATTTGTTTTCTGTTCGGTTATGTATGCGGTGGCGGTGCTACCATCCGGTGTAATAGCAGTACCGAGTAATGTATACGCTGGTTCCTGTTGTGCCGGTTTCCAGTTAAGCGGTCGAAATATGTTATTTTCAATAATGATACGATAGAAATCGTCTGCATCGTTAGAAGTCTTATCATCGCTTTTCTGGATAGATATCTGTTTTAGAGGTGTACGTTGATGCGTTTTGACATTTTGGACGACGGCCCCAGTTTGAGAGATGGAAGCCTTAGGTGTGTTTAGTGCATCAGAACCGCGCCCGCGACCGAGGAACAAAGTTATTCCACAACCGACGCCGAGGATGCTAATAAGTGTTAACAAACGTTTCATTTTTTTTGACTTTATTGCCTTGAAATTGCCTCTACAAGATAAGAAGATAGCATCTACCTTGATTCCTGCTTTGAGAAAGGATCCAGTCCTCCTGAACGCCACCAATTGATATGACAGACAACGACCTGTTTAATTAGTGACTCTTCATACATTTCCCAGGTTGTATCCGGGGGCAGCCCACGTGCTGTGAGATATTCATCTCTTTCAGTTGTATTCATGGTATGCCAATATATCCGGGTAGGAATTAATATACACATCCGCGTGTCCAATACACTTTCATAGTCCGAAAAGTCAACAAAAGGGTGCCCCAATTCCAGTAGGCGCGCAAGATATGCATCCCAAGGATAGACAGTATCTGCATGTACTTTACCTTCATAATTACCATACTTGGCATGCAGTTTTGCATCCCATAGTATCCGCATTTCATCGACGGTGTATCGTTGATAGTATTTTTTAATTACAACGAGGTCAAGTTCGTCCCAATGTTTAAACCATGCAAAACCTTTCACACTTTGTAATTCGGGATTGTGTCCCTGTTTGCTAACGTCCGTTGATGGCGGTGCTTCCGCCTTCTGAGCACTGAGATAGATGATGCCCACAATAACAACGATGAAAAGTGCTATGGTTACCCGAAGCATTCGGTTTTTCATGACGTTTTTCGCGCTTATGGTTCTTCAAAGGACCAACCCCCTAAATCCCCTTTATCAGGGACAGGAGACATGACCCTCTTAGTCCTCCTTATCAGGGGGAGCGTCGGAACCTCCTTCAGGCGGTGCTGTATCGGGTGCTGGGTGCTCTGGGCGTTGCGGTGGTTTCAGTTTCGCTTCACCTTCCCGCCTTATCTTCTCCAATTCAGTGATGATTTTTCGGAGTTCTTTCAAATCTTTTGGCAATTGTCCGCCATGCAGTGCCTCTAATTCCGTAAACCAACGACTGACCGCGTCAGGCGTGCGCAGCTCGGGTGGCAATTTCCGCTGCGGCGGGGTTTGCTTTGCATCGGGCTGCTGTGACGGTAATGCTTCAGGAGTTTGAGGTGTCTCGTGTGTGTGATCATGATCATGTTCGTGCGTGTGTTCGTGTGGCACGGCGGCGATTTGCTTCTTCTCTTCCGGTGGGTTAAGGAGCGTATCCAGTTCCAACAAGAGTTCATGATCTCCAATCTGCTGTTGCAAATGTGCTTGAGCCTCCTCCAACTCTGCCATCCGTCGTTCATAGAAACGGGGTATTGGAGTGTCGGTTGGCAAAGGTTTTCCGCCCTCATCCGTATAGATAACTGTTATCCCCTCGGGGGTAATGCCGTACATCGTCAACTCTCCCGCTTCTTTGCCGTTCAACTCCGCTCCTGTGAACTTTGAAAGTCCATTTTCAGGATTAACGTGGACATATACAGTGTTTTCCTTGAACGGGATGAAGGTGCCATCAGTACTCGTAGTACCGCCTAAAATATTCGGATCCGCCTCTTCTGCTTGTAGTTCCGCGTTTGAGGCTACAATATAGAACTTATGGTACGCATCCTCATATTCATTCCAATTATCTATATCAGGTGGTAAGTCAAGTGCTTTACGCATGAACGCTTTCTGTTCTTGATCAGCTGCACGCCACCGCCCCTGATGGTCTACCATGTAAATCCGCCGCTGTAAAACAGTATCATAGTCTGATTCATTACGAAAAGGTTGTCCCAATTCTAAATTGCGTTGGAGCCATTCTTCTTGTGGATAAGGTTCATCAAGCTCATGTGGGTAATTCGGACCAAAACTGCCACGATACGATTCCGCCCACATTTCTTGCATTTCGGCGACGGTGTAGGGTTGATATTTTCTGCGAATGGTTTCAAGGTCAAGCCGTTCCCATGCGCGCTGAATGGGGTGCTTGGTATCGGAAACCTGGTTCGGTTTCACCGTACTTTCGGACAGTTCGGGTTCTGCGTAAGTGTGGCGATGCTCTATAATAGTGCCATCTGGTGCTACGTGTTCGTGCGGTTTGGACGTGGGAAGCTCTCCTATGACAAATTGCGGTTCTTTCCGCCTATTGCTGATATAGATGGAAAAAACGATAGCAATTACAAAAAGCACTAGGGTTGTCAGAATTATTCGTGTTTTCATTTTACCTCCTCAGAATGATGAGACATTAGTCCTATACAATTTCTATTGATGTGTTAGGGACGAGCACTAAATCCCGTCCCTACGGTTAAGTCTTTGTTACTTAATCTTCAAGATGTTACAATCATCATTGTGAACCCGAGTCCAAGCCTGGACACTTATGGTTATCAAATCCTGGATATACTGTGCCGAGTTGTCCAGAGTGTGCACTCTGAACATTTCCCTCTACCCAAACATACTTGTCTTGTTTCCAAGTTATTGGGTCAGGTTCGGATCCCATATAGCCAGGAACAGTATAAGTATTTAGTCCCACGCATATTCCGAAACCTCGGCCATGAAGGTTATTATGTTCTTGTTTATAACTATGGCTGTATCCAGCAGAGATATTCCCACGACCTATTGAGATGTTGCCGCCCCAATTGCCACTTCTCGTAGTAGCGTAATTTGTCATCCGGACCTTAATAGCAATTATCTCCGATTTGGGTCCCCACTTCGGTCCCTCTTTTCTTCTTTCCACACAATACGCACGCCAAAATCCCCTGACTTCATGATAATCGACAGTGGAAAGTTCAAGTGATATGGTCCCGTTTCCTTGAAAATCCTGATCCCTCTTGGGCAATGCGTCGACATTATCAAGTGACGGGCTTACTGTTGCCGAACACGAGTTCAAATAAGCATAACAGTCAGCTCTAACTTTTAGCGTATAAATTTGTTGAACTATATCGTCAGTTGGGTGACCAATATTGGTTGGATCATTCGTCTGGTCCTCATTTGCACCATTCAACAATCCACCACGATAATACCAACCTTCACCCCATGTATGTGCGTGGTTACACCCGTTACTTAGACACGTAGTACCGTTCGTAACTGAGAAATCTAAGCCTCTCGGATCGGCTCCACTTTCGTCATCTCCGATACTTTTACCGTCTGATCCGAGATAAAAAAGCGGATCGTGCATATTTTTACTATGTCCCAATCCATCTTGTGTCTGAGCCAATAACATGACAGACATAATAATGCCCAATAGGACAGCGCACTCAGCAAATCTTCTTTTCATTTTGTCATCTCCTTACCACATTGTATTTGTGGCGGTAAGTGGAAAACAGTGTGCTTGCGGTTAGCGTTAGTGCAATTCTATATTTTCCACTGAATTTTGTCAAATCAAAAAATAAGTAGTAGTTATAAGTTTCACCTGCAGTGCAGGGATAACAAGCATCGGAAATTCCGAATGCAACAACAAAAGCCCGCGACGAAATACGCCGTGCGGGCACAAAAATATTGCAGCATATAATTCCTGCAATAAGACCTTGTCCTGTGAATAAATTAACGAATGTGAATTGGGGGGGGGGGTAATAACTTACAGTTAAATAGAAGCGCGATCATGCAATGGACACATGGTGCATACGTTTTCTGAATCTGAATCGTGGTGTTCACATATTGCTTCTTCATCTCAAATCCCCATATTAAACTCGTGATTTTAATTATGGTAACCTAAATTGCACTTAATGTCAAATTTTTTTTTGAAGAAAATCGCAAAATTTTTAAGAATTTCACACTTTTTGCTCAAAATTATACAGAAACGTTCAATTTTTGTCAAATTTTTTTATTTTTTATAATTATACACGTGAATCTGTGTTTGTCAAATTAAAATTTTGGAAACCGATGTTTTTTCAAATTATCTCACCTATATTTACTATGTGTTATCCTTAATGTACTTCCACCCATCAACAAGCACAGGAAATCCCCGTATGAGGCAAATAGCAACAGCAATAACCGCAATTATGTCGGTCGCAGTTGTAAAGTTTTTTAAGAGGGTAGTATCTGGATGTGTGTCCTCAAGGACAGACACAGTGGCAAGGAAGAGGAAAGCGAGTGCCTTGGAAAAACCGGAAAAAAATCGTGAAATACGTGAACTTGTCAACGCACGTGTCCAAGGGATAGACATCATTTCAAAAGGTGTTTTTCCATCTGTAAGCGCGATGCCCCGCACACCATCAGTAAGGATACCGCGTGTCACCACTGCAATAGGCATCCAAACAGGGATAAGTCCCATTACCGCGAAGTAAATCCAGAAAACATTTTCAATAACCCTGTCTGCAGCAATATCAAAAACAGCACCAAAAGTAGTAGCCTGATCCTTCCTACGAGCGACAAAGCCGTCTACGGCATCAAGTATAAAGATAATTGCAATTGCTGCAATGCACGCAATATCTATTTTGGGATTTCGTCCAAAGATAGCGAGGATAATAAAAGTAAAAAAAAGCCGATAGAGCGTTATTGCGTTTGCTGTCATGCCGAATATACTCCAAATTCTGTTTCAGACGTAGGTTATACTAACGAGAATTCGTCTAAAACACCTATTGTTCCATTTGTAGAAACTCTGAAATGTTAAGAAAGCGTAACCTATAGAACTCACACCATGCTATGATTCTATTTTTTCACTTATTTTAGCAGAATACGTTTTGAATATCAACATATTTTACGCAAACGTATGTGTTAAGTTTGTGGCAAAATCTGTACGCCATATATTGAACGGATACTTCTACAATAATAAATGCTCAGACTCTCACAGAAACTTTACACACCCTTAAACAGAAATTCACTTGACTTCTAACGAAAAAATAAGATAAAATCAATATAACAAAACTGTGACGAGGAGATACTATGAGAACAGTCAAATTAGGTTTAATTGGTGCAGGCGGTATCGCGCAGGCACATTGTGGAACATTAGCGGATATCAAAGGGACTGAGATAATCGCAGCTGCGGATCTGGTGCCAGCAAATTTGGAACGCGCGAAAGAACGGTGGGGAATCAAAAACACATTTTCTGATTACAACGAAATGCTCAAAATGGACGAGATTGAGGCAGTATATGTGTGTACTCCCACAGGAGTACATTCAGCACCTACCGTTGCATCACTAAACGCAGGCAAACACGTTTTTTGCGAAAAGCCTATGGAGGCAACGTTAGACGCAGCAGCTGCTATGTGGCAAGCCTCAGTAGAAAACGATAAAATTCTTATGATCGGTCTCAAACTTCGTTATTCGCCACAAGTCATCAAGGCAAAAGAGGTTGTGGATGCTGGCACACTTGGCGACATCTACTATGTTGAGACCGTGGCAGATCGACGACGTGGAAATCCCGGTGGCAGTTTCATCCGTAAAGCGACTGCCGGTTTAGGCGCATCCGCAGACATCGGTGTTTATGCATTGGATACCGCTCTCTATTTAATGGGACACCCCAAACCTATTGCTGTCTCTGGCATTACTTCAAACTACCTTAGCCTACATAACACATGGAATCCCGCACTTAAAGAGACCGAAGTAGAAGATTTTGGTGTCGGTTGGGTTGTTTTTGACAACGGCGCGCGCATGGTCTTCAAGACATGTTGGTGCATGAATATGGACTCTCTGGGTGGAACTATTTTTCTCGGTAAAAAAGCCGGATTACGAATCGGTATCGGTGAAGTACGCGGTCCACAAGATGGCGTTCGCGTTTATGGGGACAAAGATGGTCAGATTCATGATGAGACGTTCACTGAGTTTGAATCAGTCAGTGTGTTCCACGAAGAGGATAGCGCGTTTATTGATGCAGTCCGTGAAGGCAAGCCTTCCCCGATTGATCCTTATGGGGTGTTGCTTACAAACGTCATCATTCAGGGAGTCATCGATTCCTCAGAGGCTGGCGGACGCGAAGTAGCAGTTACAGTCCCGACATTGTAACTGCACAATTAAGCTATCCTTTTTACGTCTGGAGACTCTGCTAATTATACGTGAAAGGTGAAGAAAACCTGTTTTGGTGATGATAATGTCGGTTTGACAAAATTCAACAACGGATGGGTTTTCTCAATAAAAAAGAGGGTTTGTCTACAATGAAGTTAATTGAAATTGCAAGAAAAAAATTCAATTTAGCGTCCCGATTGGCTCGCACGGTTGCACTATCTGTAGACTGCTTGTGCCTATCTATAGCCCAAATCCTTTTATTTATCCTTTCTCCTTGGGGTCTGGTATTGCCAAGTATTCTGTTATGGACTGCGGGTCTATTTTTGATGGATGGATTCAAAAACGGACGCGGTCTCGGCAAAAGATTGTTATCCCTTCAAGTTATCCGGTTGAAAGATGGAAAACCGTGCAACCTTAAGGACTCTTTCGTTCGCCGATTCACCGGTTTTTTCCAACCGTTTGACCTGCTCTTTTCGCTTGGTGGCAAAAAGCAACGGATGGGAGACAAGTTAGCGGAAACGGTTGTTGTGAAATATGATCCCTACCCTGAAGAAGTTATGCCTGAAAAAGAAGACCCCGAAAAAGTCTTAGAGAGTGCAATCATTGAGATAACAAACCGCTTGTCCGAGGCAAGACAGAAGGTTGATGCGTCTATTGGGATTGAAAAGCAGTTTCAGAACGCTTATGAAGGGGCGGTTGTCCAAACCGAAAGGTGTGAGGAACGCGCAACTATAGCGATTCAAGCAGGACGTGAAGACCTGGCACGGGAGGATATTGTACAGCGCAACGAATATAGACAACTCGCAAACCGATACAAAGCACAGTGGGATGAACAGAAACAGGTCGTTGTAGACCTCACTACGCTGCTTGAAACCTTACAAAAGAAGACTGAGGAAGCAGAAAGAAAAAGGGATATTGTCATTGCACAACACAGGAATGTTGACGCACACCAGCATCTTCAACAAACATTGACAGAGGTTCAGGATGGTGCAGCGTTTGAAATTCTCGATAAAATGGCGCAAAATGCAAATGAAGCTGCCACATTGGCAAAAGCAGCGTCTGAAGTAGATGTTGATCTCACCGATACCAAGTTAAACCGAGAATTTACGGATTACGCCGAAGAAGCATCTATTGAGAACGACTTAGCAGAATTAAAGGCGAAATTACAATAGGAGGATTTGGAACTATTCTATCTTGATGAGATATGAACAATCAAAAACTACCGAACATCGTTTTTATTATGGCTGACGATATGGGGTACGGCGATGTCGGATGCTATAACCCTGACTCAAAAATTCCCACCCCTAATATGGATCAACTTGCGCAGGAAGGGATCCTCTTCACGGATGCACATTCCCCTTCTGCTGTCTGCACACCCACGCGATATGGTGTCTTAACAGGAAGGTATTGCTGGCGAAGCCATCTAAAACGTGGTGTGCTTTACGGATACGAACCCCCTTTAATCGAACCGGAACGTTTGACTGTTGCAGGATTGCTGAAAGATGCAGGATACAACACCGCATGTGTCGGTAAGTGGCATTTAGGACTCGGATTCTCGACGAAACAGGGATACGATTTTGATTTCAACGCGCCGCTACCTTGGGGTAATGCCAAACGTGAATTAGAGGAACATATAGATTTCAACGCACCACTGATAGGCGGTCCAATTGATATCGGCTTTGACTATTTCTATGGCACCTCAGGCTGCCCAACGTGCCAACCACCCTACGGCTTTATTGAAAACGATACATTCGTTGAAATTCCGAGCGAATATCGTGAAGTACCCGATTTTACAAGTCGTCCCGGTATGACCGCACCTAGTTGGCAGCATAAAGATGCAGACCCCATTATTGCGCAGAAAGCGGTTGAATATATTGAAGGACAAGGCGATTCTGAAGATCCTTTCTTCCTTTATATGACACCTTCTGCACCGCATGAACCGTGCACGGAGGCTGTTGTACCAGAATTTGCACGCGGACAGAGCGACGCAGGACCGCGTGGTGATCTCGTCTGGTTGGTAGATTGGATGGTTGGCGAGGTAATGGATGCTTTAGAACACACAGGAAAAACTGATGATACTCTGATCATCGTTACAAGCGATAACGGCGCACTGCCCGGTGACCGAGTTCGGGGCGGCAACAGTTCGATGCCATATAACCTCTATGATCACAAATCTTGCGGAGACTGGCGCGGCTATAAGGCACATATCTGGGAAGGCGGACATCGGGAACCTCTAATTGCACGCTGGAACGGTGTCACTGAACCAAATACTTCAACCGATGCATTAGTCTGTCTAACAGACTTGATGGCGACTTGTGCCGCGATTGTTGGATCGGATGTTTCAGATGATGCAGGACAAGATAGTTGTAACATCTTACCAGCACTGTTAGGTGAAGAAACCGAACATGCACTGCGAGAAGTAATCGTACATCATTCCAGCACAGGTGTCTTTTCTATACGACACAATGAGTGGAAATTAATTCTGGACACACAAGGTTCTGGCGGATGGCCACCACCCAGCGACGGAGGTCCAAAACCAGGTACTCCAGGGCAGTTGTATCATATTTTCGAAGATCCGTATGAGGCAGATAACCTATGGTCAAGTCGTCCCGAAATTGTGGAAAGATTAACGGCATTACTAGAAAAATTTCAGCAAGAAGAACACAGCCGGATGTAAAGACTATACATCGCCGGTAATGATGATTTCATTTTCACCAAAACATGCAAAAGTGCATCCGAAAATGTGTATCATACCCACTTACCCCGATTTGTCCTGTGAGGTCCCCGTGCCTCGCAACCGTATGCTATATCAAAAGACTTCTAATCCCGTTAATTGGGTATAATCCCGAATTACCGCGATTTGTAGTGCGAGGTCCCCGTGCCTCACAACCGTGTGCTATATCAAAAGACTTCTAATCCCGTTAATTGGGTATAATCCCATTAAGATACAATTGAAAATATTACTTTGTCCAGATATAATAGACATTATACTGATTTAAAAACGTGTTGTGAGAGTTAATTTTTATGTATTTATATTTCACGTTACAATATATTTAGTGATTGTAATTTGGCAGTTTTCCCTTATTCTGTTTCCGTTTTAGGCAAAATGTGCTTATAGGATAGCAAAAAACAGACAGACAAGAAACCCACAATTAAATTGATATAATGTCTAATATTGGATACCTGAAAGTCGTTTCGTAAAAATATTGCAACCTTTACCCCATAAAACGCGTCTATACAACGTAAGCCACTGTCGTTTGAAAATTTGACTGAAAAACCTGACAATAGGAGGAGAAATGTTAGAAACCCGCGAACTGACGAAAGTCTATAACGATAGCGTATTAGCTGTCAACAAATTGAACATGAAAGTAGAAGATGGTGAAATCTATGTCGTCCTCGGTGCAAATGGTGCAGGTAAAAGCACAACTATCTCCATGCTCCTTAACTTCATTGAACCGACGAGCGGTACTGCGCTTGTAGGCGATATTGAGATTCCAAAGTTTCCACTGGAAGCGAAGAAACACCTCGCTTATGTTTCTGAGAACGTTGAACTCTATCGGAACTTTACAGCGCGTCAAAATCTGTCCTTTTTCACAAAACTCGGTGGTAGAAAGAAGGTATCAAACGCTGAATTGGACGAAACACTTGGTCGAGTCGGCTTAGCTAAAGAGGCTTTTACACGACGCGTTAAAACCTTTTCAAAAGGGATGCGACAACGTCTTGGTATCGCCATTGCAATTATGAAAGACGCGCAAGCTGTCCTACTTGACGAACCGACTTCCGGACTTGATCCGAAGGGCGGTGCCGATTTTCTGAACCTTCTGCGCCAACTAAAAGAGGAAGGAAAAGCAATCTTTATGTCAACTCACGATATCTTCCGCGCGAAGGAGATAGCTGACAGAATAGGTATTCTTGTGCAGGGTAACCTTGAACGAGAGTTAACGCGCGATGAAATTCAAAGAGAGAATCTTGAGGAATTGTATCTGAATTATGTTGCCGGATACGAACCTGAGGAAGAAACGGTTGAGTAAATAAATTAAAATTACCGCGATTTGTCCCGCGAGGTCCCCGTGCCTTGCAATGCCTGACTTTATCAGAAGACTGCAAATCAAGTTAATTGGGTATTACATCCTATAGAGGAAAAACCTTGAAAATGAAAATACTTGTACTGTTCTACATTATCATGATGGGAATGTCGCTGCGAGTTGTGTCAGCAGCGGAAACTGAAGAGACACCTCCTACTGATGTTAGCAGTACGAAAACCAGAGATGAGCAGAGCCGTCAAATCCTAATAGAAACCGCACGTTTAGAAATGGAATTGGCGAAAAACCTCATGAAAAAGAAAAAAGTAGAACTGGATAACCTGCGGACGATGATGGAAGAAGAAAACAACATCGTCACTGTCTCGGAAGTGAATAAAGCTGAGGAGGAATATGAAAGTACTGCCTCAGAATATGAGAAAGCAAAACTCAATCTACAAAAAGTGGAACTTGACTCGCTAAAAGATGCTTGGCACATTACCGTTGAAGCAACTAATCTATATGAATCACCGGACGGTCGTGAGATGTTTTCCATCACCTTAAAGAACAGTTCTGCCCCTGTCAAATTGGTTGAAAGTTCCAAAGTTCTGGGACGAGAGATCATTATCAGTGCACAAATTGATGACATTTTCGTATCAATTAAGGAGAAGGAAGGTTTCGGTTCTTCAGGTGCGATTATTGCCGAACCCTATGAACGCCGCATTAAAACACTCAAAGAGAACGAGTCTATCACTTTGGAATTTGAGTTAATTAAAGAGAATGTCCGAAATGTTGTCGTCCATCTAGACTATCTTGATACGCCTGAGGAACGCAATATTCACCTCAAACAGGAAGATCCGCATATTTCTGTTGTTTCGGCAAGACGTTATAAAGAGGAAGATCGGAGACGTTTAGAGGTAATTCTCAGGTACGGCGCACTAACAGACGAAGCAGAGGACACTAAAATTAGCACTGCACAAGAGATTAATAATGTCTATGTCTCCATCAGAGACGAAAGTGCCGCAATTATCGGTTCTCCTTATGAGGTCCGCATCCCAACATTAAAGGATGGACAAGAGAAAAAACTGGATTTTGAACTTAGGCGGAATGTGGATAGTCTCACGGTCAATCTCCGGTACCTTGATAAGGACTATCCTTATAAAATCCATCTTGAAGAGGACACACGTCATATCTCTATTCTCAGTGCCAAAAAATTTCGTGTTGAAAACCAGATGATGGTGACAATACAATTGAAGAACACATCAACGACTGAAGCGATGCCTATCAACGCAACTCCAGAAGAAATCGCAGCGGCAAATGAGATTCGTTCAATATATGTCTCTCTACTTGATGCCGATAGTACAAACATCGTTAAACCGTATGAAGAAAAAATTGCAGTTCTCGGTTACAATGAAACCGTCGAATTGACCTTCCAACTTCAGAAAGACGTTGATAGCCTCAATGTATCAATGAAGTACCCAGAAATTTCCGAACCTGATATGCGGTTGATTTATCTCCAAAAAGAATCTGCTTTAGATGTCGTAAACGTCAGTTCACTACGATTTTCGCAGGAGGGCAACTTAGGTAGTAGTGTCACGTATGATTTGACGCTTGATAGGTTAGCAGAAACCGAAAATACATTCCAGTTGCGTGTGATTAACCTATTGAATAGATTGTCCTTTGAATTTCAAGACCCTGATACAAAAACGCGGCAATCTCAGGTAAAGTTTACGCAGGAACAATCACGGCGCAATTTATCATTGATTGTCTATCTGCCAGAAGAATTGGATGCTTCGTATCTTGATAACACCCTTGAGTTTTATGTGGCTGTGCTTGATGAAACTGAAGCGAACGTACTCGGTGGTGTCAACAATCGATTGGATTTGCCCGCGGACAAGATCGCCAGCATGCAAGGTGGTGTTGAACGGTTTGAATTGATTCCAAAGGGTGTACCGGAGATTGAGGTTTTCGTACAAAACGCGTTCCAAACCATTAAAATTGGCGACCAAGTCAACATGACCGCGACGCTAAAAAACATAGGCACACGCGACCTTGTTGATATTCGTATGCTCGTCGATGTTAACACGGATTGGAAACACACCGTTTCGACTGAAGTCATAAGTTCCCTTAAACGAAACGAAGAAACTGAAATAAACCTAACTCTAATCCCACCTATAGATATTGCGGTAGGGGAATATCAAGCGAAACTAAACGCAGAAGTCACCGTTGATAACAGAAAATTTCAGGCGCGCGATCGATCCATCACAGTACAGATTGAATCAAAATCACAAATGTCGGTAACCACGATATTGTTTGGTGCCCTAATACTTCTTATGATCGGTATTGTTATCGTTACAATCCGCATTAGTCGGCGGTGAAGAAAAATTTATGGAAATTAAGATGAACAAAAAGTTGACACTACTGATAGCCTGCCTATTTTTTATATTGGTGTTGCTAGTAAGCCAAAACTCGCTATTTACAGGAGTTGGTGTCGTATCGGCACAAGAACTCGTTTCACTTCAGCCAACCCGTGCAATAGAACTTGCATTACAAAACAATGAGGCGGTGAAAAAAGCGGAGAAAGTGGTGGAACGTGCAAATGCCAACCTTCGCGTTTCCAAAGTTGTGTACCTACCACAGGTAGGAGTCACAGCGGAATATCAACGACAAAAAGATGGCGATATTGACGAGAGAGATTATCTGTCCCGTGCACAGATGAGTGTGCTTCTTACACAATTCGGTGAAATACCTGATGCTATTGACGCTGCACAGGAGACGGTACGCAAAGCTGAGATTAATTACGAACGTGTAAAAAAGGATACAGTTTATGCCGTTCGAAATCTTTGGCACGATATTACGCTTACACAGGAAGAGATTACCCAACGGCGAGAGATTGAGGTAGAACTTCTGAAAAAACTGAAAGGAACGCAAATCAAGCACGCCAAAAAACGTATACCTTTCCTTAGCAGACTCAATACGGAATTGGAACTGTTAGAACAGCAACTTGCGCTCAATGAACTTCAGCGACGGCTTGATGTAGACACCGCTGAACTTATACGCCTCACCGGACTTGATCCACTGGCGCAAGTTTCTCTCTCAAAACCGCTTCCGGATGACGAGGTAACACTTGAAGCAGCGGTTGAAATTGCACTCGAAAACCGACTTGACCTGCGCGACTTACAGGGTGATATTGTGCGTCAAGAACGTCTCGTAGCGGAGACAATATGGAATCGATTTCCTGAGCTCTCTGCTCAAGCGCGTTACAAAGATCTGCATCTGTTGTTGCAACGACATCAACAAAACAAGACTTGGGACACCAAAGCACTCTATGACCCCATAATACTTGACCGTGAGCGGGATGTTCCGAGCATCTTTGAGAGAAATCCACGTACACAGAAAGGATGGGGACTCAGTTTCAACATCAACATTCCACTATACGATGGTAATAAAACTGCTTTCCTCCGTTCAGTAGAACTTGCGGAACTGGAAAGACTCCAATTGGAATACGTCGAAAAAACGAAACTTATCAAGGTAGCAGTACGTCGTGATTATCGAGCCGTAACGAATGCGAAAGAACGCATGGAAATTGAGCAAAAACGGGTAAAAATATTTGATCAACAACTACGGGCAATTGAACGTGTACTTGCTGAGGGAACAATCGAAATCCCAGGATATCGTGGATTAACATTCAACGATGCATTCCAAGCACAAGCGCAATTCACAGAGGCGCAGCGGATTTCATATAAAGCACGCCGAGATTATGCAAAAGCCAAGGAAAAACTGCGACAAACAATGGCATGGACAGAGTAAAACAGCGTTTGTAGTCGTGCAATTCACGCGCCTCTTTATTGTAGAGCGAGGTTTCTGCTCCTCGCCATTTGTCTGAACCAGGATTTTCAGGACTACCAGATTTCAAGATTATATTATTCTAACCCAAGTTGCTACCTATTGAAATCCAGAAGTTTTATCCCAATTAGAGTGTTCAATCTTCGCTCCAGCGGCGTCAATTTAGCGGTTTCCAACTACGGTAGATGCGGTTTCCTAACTGCACCTTTTTGTATCAACATCTCAAATAACGCAAAGGACGAGAATATCAGCGTTTGTAGTCGCGCAATTCATTGCGCCTCTTACATTCAAAGAAAAGAGGCGCAATGAATTGCGCGACTACAAACGAGTCTTTTCTTAAATTGACGCCTATGGAGTGTTCAATCTTCGCTCCAGCGGCGTCAATTTAGCGGTTTCCAACTACGGTAGATGCGGTTTCCTAACTGCACCTTTTTGTATCAACATCTCAAATAACGCAAAGGACGAGAATATCAGCGTTTGTAGTCGCGCAATTCATTGCGCCTCTTACATTCAAAGAAAAGAGGCGCAATGAATTGCGCGACTACAAACGAGTCTTTTCTTAAATTGACGCCTATGGAGTGTTCAATCTTCGCTCCAGCGGCGTCAATTTAGCGGTTTCCAACTACGGTAGATGCGGTTTCCTAACTGCACCTTTTTGTATCAACATCTCAAATAACGCAAAGGACGAGAATATCAGCGTTTGTAGTCGCGCAATTCATTGCGCCTCTTACATTCAAAGAAAAGAGGCGCAATGAATTGCGCGACTACAAACGAGTCTTTTCTTAAATTGACGCCTATGGAGTGTTCAATCTTCGCTCCAGCGGAGCGATATGTTTATAGAAAAAAGTTTGTACTTTCTTCCGCTCCAGCGGAGCGGTATATATAGGAACTGTGAACAGTGCTTATCTGAAAGTTCTGTGTAGATGATATGTTATACCAAATTAACTTGATCCCAATCTATCGGTGCGGTTTCCTAACCGCACCTTTTTGTATCAACATCTCAAATAACGCAAAGGACGAGAATATCAGCGTTTGTAGTCGCGCAATTCATTGCGCCTCTTACATTCAAAGAAAAGAGGCGCAATGAATTGCGCGACTACAAACGAGTCTTTTCTTAAATTGACGCCTATGGAGTGTTCAATCTTCGCTCCAGCGGAGCGATATGTTTATAGAAAAAAGTTTGTACTTTCTTCCGCTCCAGCGGAGCGGTATATATAGGAACTGTGAACAGTGCTTATCTGAAAGTTCTGTGTAGATGATATGTTATACCAAATTAACTTGATCCCAATCTATCGGTGCGGTTTCCTAACCGCACCGAGCATTGCGAGAAAATTACCGAATTATTTTTTTATCTTCATCTAACCGCACCTAATACCAAGAAAATGAGATAAATCAAGTTAATTTGATATAAAAACACGAGGGTTTTCGGTTAGATAATGATGTTTTAGCAATTTGTCCTAACGCTGCCGCTACACCCTTGTTGAGTTTGGACAAGTATAACAGATTTACGAAAAACTGTTAAGAAAAAATCAGACCGATTTTTTTCTTGACGAACAAAGACAGATGAGGTATTCTTGTCGCAAATCAATCCTCACTTCACAAAGGGGTTCCCTGTTATGAACTGTCCAAAATGTCAACACGAACACTTCGTCAAAAATGGATTCGTCAACGAAAAACAACGCTATAAGTGCAAAGACTGCAACTATCAGTGGACAGAACACCACACACACCGAGGGAGACCCCTCGCTGAACGCGCACTCGCTGTCTTTCTCTATTGCCACGGACTTTCCATGAATGCCATCGCCAAAATCCTTCGCGCCTCACCCAGCACTATTCTCCAGTGGATACGCGACTTCGCAAACCAACACGCACAACCCCCTGAACCCGCAACTGACGCCGTCGTGCTTGAACTTGATGAGATGTGGCATTATCTGAAAAAAAAAAAGCAGAAACTCTGGATTTGGAAAGCTTTGTGTCGTGATACCGGAGAACTCATCGGATGGGAGTGTGGTCATCGGGATAAAGCAACCTTGCAAAAACTCATCCAACGCTTAGAAAAGTGGAACGTGAAGGTCTATTATACGGACGATTGGCATCCCTACCGAGCCGTGATCCCCAAAGATAAGTTAGTGCAGACGAAAAAGGAGACGCATCGGATCGAGCGAAACAATTGTCGGATGCGTCATTGGTTCGGACGCTTTAAGCGAAAGTCTATTATCGTTTCAAAGAGTGTGGAAATGGTGAACGTGACAGTCGCCTTATTTGCGAAATTTCGCGTCAATGGAGATGTCCTTGACATCTTAAAAATCGGGCAGATCGAACTAAATATCATTATTTAGCCGAAAACTCTCAAAAACACCAAAGAAAGAGATAGACCTGATCAAAAGACGTCTGAAAATGGCACAGGAACTGGAGGAAAATAATGAGTGATAAAATTGAATTTGAAGAAAGTTCAGGAAATGTGTTTGAGGATCTCAATTTACCTGATGCAGAGGAATTATTTCTCAAAGCAACACTCGGATTTGAGGTGTTTCAAGTTATAGAAAATCGAAAATTAACCCAAGTTGAGGCAGCACGAATTTTAGGTGTGAAGCAACCTGAGATTTCTCGACTTAAGAATGGGAAATTTAATCATTATAGCGTTGAGCGGCTATTCACATTTCTTACTCGACTGAATCGTGATATAGAAATTCGCATTATTCCCACAGAAAATAGGGTAGGAGAACAGCGAGTCGTTGCTGTTTGATCTATATTCTCTCAAACTTCAACGCGAACAAACGCAAGATATGCACCTGAAAGTAGCACTACAAGAAACAGTACTAACAATAGTAAATCCATAGTCGCCGCATTGAAATCTTTGTTCAGACTCAACCTATCTTTAAACTTGGGAATAGCATCTGGACTGACAGGTTTTTGCGACATACCCTCAGGCACTCCAATAGCATGAAGACTCATCGGATTCGCCCTATCCGTATCAACAACGAATTCGCGATACACACGGGCGTAATGCTGCACGTTCTCTATAAATTGCAGATGCCTTTCAAACCCTGTCCCCGCAAAAGATTCAAAGAGGCGTTGGACGATCGCTGTCGGTGAGATACGGGTTATTGCACGCGCCCGTTTCCCTTGTTCAATCTGTTGTTTCAAATATGCCTCATTGAAACGTTCCTCTTGTTCCGCTTCCGTGTTAACATACTCACCAAGCACGTGCATTGGTGGCGTAGTTTGTGAATCTCCATATTTATCTTGATATGCTTCACGCGCTTCATCTGCAAGTCGGATGCGCTGATTCCAAAATTCCTCGTATGCTATCGGTACCGACGTTCGACTGCCGATAGATGCCAATGTATTCGGCATAAATACCACAAAACTCACCCAGATTAACAGCAGTACTACAAGGCTCACCCCACTCTCTTGCACCGCCGCGGAGACGAGAAGTCCCAAAGCGATAAAGAGACATGTATAGAGGACAACGATACCGTACATGATGCCTAAACGTCCCCATGCCTCGGCATTGAGTCGCACTGCATCTGAAGTAGAGATGAGGAGTAGGTTCATCAGCACCGCAAGCGCAAATGGAATGTTAATGCTGATGAACGCGCCTAAAAACTTTCCGATCAAGACAATGTGCCGTGGGATAGGGTTCGCTAATGTTAATCGTAAAGTGCCTCGTTCCAGTTCGCCGGAGATTGCGTCAAAGGTGAACAGGAGCGCGATGAAACTCAGCGCATAGCCGACGATGAATGCCCAATCGAGTGTTGTGAAATCAGGACGAATATTGAATAGATTTGGGGTCTCTTGTGGGTAACCCATCCGCCAAATGGCAGTTACGTTGGCGATCTCGCGAGCATAGTTCGCTCCGCTAGCGTGCGTCGGTAGAAATACCTCATCGCCTTCCGCACAGAAACGGAGGGGTGAAGGTGCTTTGTGCAGATCTCCAGGTCCTTGTGTAGCAAGGCGATATAAACTGGTGCTGCGTGCTTCTAATGTCTTTACAGCATCGGTAGCGGCGTTGTGATACGCCTGTGTCCGCGCCGGGTGTTCACGCAGATACAGGACCGCATTGGTCAGCATCAGTGCCAACAGCAAAACCGTCGCCAATGCGAAACGCAGGCTATTGAGATTGTCGTAGAGTTCACGCTTTGCGATATGCCACATCATTTTTTAGTTCTCAGTTGTAGGTTATCAGAGGAATAGTTTTCGGTTTTCAGTTGTCAGTTATCAGTTAAAAGAAGATTCTGTTAAAAGATAACCTCTTAACTGAAGACTGACAACTGATTGCTGACGACTATTCTACACTTCGCTTTTAGTGAAAATAAGAACGATCCCCATAAACAAGACGAGGTTGCCGATAAGCAGTAGAAACAGGTCTGGTAATGCCCGTTTTGCATTCGTCCAGACATCACTTCTTTCAAAAGTAAACTGAGGGAGTGTACTCCAATCGACCGCGCCTTTATCAGCGACAAACCATTCTCGCGACGAAAACGCGTCTTTTGTATAGAGATAGTCAGTTGTGATTTTCCGGTTACGTCGCGCTGCATCAAAAAAATCTCTAAGCCCTGAAAGGTCTGTTCCTGCCCATGCCTGCGTCGCAGCATCATAGATACCTACAGGTGAGAGTTTCAACAATATCCTATCCATTGTGGCTTGTCGAACATAAATTTCATCAAGTGCCTGCTTGCGGATGCGCCACGCTTTTTCTACTGTTCGGGTAGCCAACGGTTCAACGAAATTGTAATACCGCTTAGCGACAGGGACGTACTTCTCAAATTCCGGACGGATCTCTGAAATAACACTCATATTTTGAATATAAGTCGTCAGGGTTACTGGATCCACATCCGCTTGGTGATAAAACCCCAACGCCTTGCTGAATTCCGATGTTTCCCCAGCGATTCCCTCGTTTTCAAGGAACTTTTGACGTTCCCTTTCATATTCATCTAAAATCTGTTGAATCTGATTCTCAGCGGTTTTTGTCCGTGCTTGGATGTCCCCTCCCGGATTAACCGTTGCCCGAATCAGGTTCGGATACACGAGTATCAGAAACCCCCATACGAACATCGCGAGCATCAACGCCGTGCCGGTTCTACGCGTCGCTACGGAAATCAGTAACCCGATGAGGTAGAACAGCGACAGATACGCGAACGATGTAAGAACAATCCCGGCGATGCGGAGAAAGTCAGCAGTTGACAACGGAATCAAACGTGTTAACAACAGTAGGGCAAAAAGCAGACTCAATATCAGGGGAACCAGCAGGCATGCCATCGCACTAATATATTTCGCAAGTAAGATCTGCCCGCGTCCGATAGGCTGTGTAAGAACAAGACGTAACGTGCCGCGTTCACGTTCTCCCGCAATCGCATCGTAAGCGAAAATCAACCCCATTAGACTGAGGATTACTTCAAAAACAAAGACAATATCAATTGAAGAGAAGAACGCTATAAACGGGTTGTCCGTGCCGTGCATTTGGGCATCCCAGAGTGTCGGCATAAATCCGTGATAGATACCGATGAGGTTTCCCAAGCGTTTATCTAACCCGACATTAAAGATGCTCAAAGGATTCGGTTCCCGGTCAACGAGCAGATACGCAGTAGAATAGGTCTTGGAATTGCGTAAATCCTGATGATGCATTTTGACAGCGTTATTGTAACTCTCCAACCGTTGTTCATAATCTTGGATGAGCACAGAGGTATTGGCAACAACAAGTAGTAGCGTAATGAGCAGTACTGCAGCAAACCGGAATGTCATCAGGTTGTTGAGCAATTCCCTGCGAATGAGTGTTCTTAGCATTTAAATTAAACCTCAACGCGGACAAACGCAAGATACGCACATGAAAAAATGACTACCAGAAATAGAATCAACAACAACAGATCTATCGCCGCAGCGTTGAAATCACGCCTTAAGCTAAGTTCATCTTCAAATATCGGAATAGCCTCTGGGCTGATAGGTTTTTGAGACATCCCCTCACGAACCCCAATTAAATGAAGGCTTGCTGGATCTGCCCTATCAATATCAATAACAAATTCTCGGTATTCACGAGCGTAACGTTGCACATCCTCTACAAATTGTTGATGCCGTTCAAACCCTGTTCCGGCAAAAGATTCTAAGAGATGTTGAACAATCGTAACAGGTGATATGCGGGTGACGGAACGTGCCAGTTCTATTTGGGCATGCTGTTGCGTTAAGTGTTCATTGCTCAAACGTTGCCGTTCTGCTGCTTCCTTGGTAACATACTTGCTTCCAAGTTGAATTTTTTTAGTTGGAAACTCACGCACGGCATTTACTTGAGCATAGTATTCATCCCTGAGTTCTTTAAAAATTTGGATCCGGCGTTCAGTAACTTCATCATAAGACATCGGGGTTGAAAACCTACTCGCAATGGAGGCGAGTGTACTCGGCATAAATACGACGAAAATAACCCACGTCAACAGAAGTATGACAAGACTCGCCGCATTTTGTTGCACAAGTGATGATACTAACAAACCTAACGCAAGAAACAAACACAGATACAGAATCGCAATAAAGAATATTATCCCTAAACGAATCCATGACTCAGTCCCAAGTTGGACGTTGCTGGACGTGGAAATAAGCAATAGGTTTGTCAACACCGCAATCGTAAACGGGACGCTAATACTTACCAATGCTCCTAAAAATTTGCCAATCAACACAGCATGGCGAGGCACAGAGTATGCCAATGTCAAACGTAGTGTGCCTTGCCCGCGTTCACCCGAAATAGCATCAAAGGTGAACAGAATCGCTATCAAACTCAGGACGTATCCGATTACAAACTCCCAATCAACTTTGATAGTGTCTGGACGTATATTTGTCGATTTCAGATACGCGGGGTAATATATCAGCTGCCAGAAGCCTGATAAGTCATCGGTAACCCACGCGAGAAATCCGCCGTTGATATAATCTGACAAAAAAGTTTCACCACCCTCCGCACAGAAATGGAGGGGAGATGGCTTTTTGTAAAGGCGTCCAGGCCCCCTTTGGGCAATGGAGTATAAATTCGTTCGCGATTTTAAGCGATTCAGTGATTCTGTGGCAGAATCATGATATTTCTGGACACGCTCGGGGTGTTCCTGGAGATGGATAACCGCATTGGTCACCATCAATCCAAGAAGCAGGACTGTTGTAAGCGCAAACCGAAGGCTAATAAGGTTGTCGTAGAGTTCGCGTTTTGTGATATGCCAAATCATTTTTCGTACTCGGTTCTCAGTTTTCAGTTAAGAGACTATCGTTTAGATTTCAGTTACCAGTCATCAATCATCCGCTAAAAACGTGTTTTATAGTGAAGTCCAAAAATACCTATACACTTTTCTTTGGGTTTACTGCGTTTGTAGTCGCGCAATTCATTGCGCCTCGGACATTTATAGTCGTGTTTTGAAATTGCCCAAAGGTCAAATTATGTAAATAATTATAGACCTTACTATAACTCAACCAAAACACCTCTTTAGTGAAACTAATAGCAGAATTCTGAAGCCATCCTACACTTCGCTTTTGTTGAAAACCAAAAATATTAACATAAAGAGAAGAAGGTTAATCATGAGTAGCAGGAGCAAATCTGGTAACGCTCGCTCTGCATTTATTCGGATACTGCTTCTCTGAAAAGTAAACTGAGGTAGGCTATCCCAATCCACCGCCCCCTCGTCCGCAGAAAACCATTGTTGAGACCCGAACGTTTTATTATCGTAGTAAAAGTCAATCAATATCCGTCTGTATTTTCGCGCAGCCTCAAAAAAGTCTCTGATCCCGGACAGGTCTGTGCCTGCCCAGGCTTGTGTTGCAGCGTCGTATATCCCGACTAGCGAAAACCTCAAAAGGATCCGATCAACCATCGCTGGTTGAACGAAAATATTTTCAAGGGCCAGTTTTCGAACAAGCCAGGCTCGTTCCGCTGTGTTGATGCTCTGTGGGACAAGGAAACTGTAATAGTCCTGTGCATACGGCACATTAGGTTTGGATTCCTCTCGAAGATCCTCAATGTTTGAACCCGCACCATAATAATATCTGAGAACTGATGGATCTTGATACCAGTATTCGTAGTTGAAACCTGATCCACCCATCGTACCAAAATGCGGACCTTCACCTACCAAGCCAAAATGCGGATCTTCACCTGGAAAGGAGTCATTAGCAAGAAAATGTGTTCGCTCTCTGTCGAATTCTTCCCATATTTGCTTAATTTGGTTGAAAGCGGATTCCACGCGTGTTTGCGTATTTTGCTGTTGTGAAATCGCGATAAGAACCACATTCGGATATACTAACACGCAAAACCCCCAGACAAACATAGCAAGCATCAGCGCGGTACCGGTTCTGCGGGTTAAGGCTGAAATCAGCATGCCGATGAGGTAGAATACCGACAAATACGCAACTGAACTCAAAACGATACCACCGATACGGAGGAAATCATCCGTGCTGAGAGAAATCGCGGTGGTGGTGGTCAGCAAAATCACTGCAAGGAGTAGGCTCATCAGCATCGGCACCAGCAGACATATCATCGCACTCGTATATTTTGCAATCAGAATTTGACCACGACTGACTGGATGCGTTAGCACCAAACGTAATGTACCGCGCTCTCGCTCCCCCGCCAGCGCATCGTAAGCGAAAATAAGTGCCATTAGGCTCAAAACTACCTCAAAGATGAAGATGATATCAATCGAAGAGAAGAGGTTGAGAAGTGGATTCGTTGATCCATGCATCCGAGCATCCCACAGTGAGGGTATAAAACCGTGATGTATCCAAAGTTCGTTCCCCATCCGTTTATCCAACCCTACATTGAAGATACTCAGCGGGTTGGGTGGACGGGCAACGTCCAAAGATCCACCTGAATAGGTTTTCCGTTCTCTCAATTTCTGATGTTCTGTTTTGAGTGAAGTGTTATAACTTTCCAATCTTCGGTCATAATCTTTGATAAGTACAGCAGTATTTGCAACCACGAGCAACAGCATAATGAAGACTGCTGCAGCGAAGCGGAACGTCATCAAATTGTCAAGCAGTTCTCTGCGGATGAGTGTTTTAAGCATTTTATTTCACACCTCAACATGAGCGATAAATTACCGATCATGTAGTATATCATGCTTTTAACAAGCAATTCAAATTTGCTTTCAAGGCTATTTATACCAAATTAACTTGATCCCATTCGGTAGGTGCGGTTTCTAACCGCACCTTATGTGTCAATTTAGCAGTTTCCAACTACGGTAGATGCGGTTTCCTAACCGCACCTTTTTGTATCAACATCTCAAATAACGCAAAGGACGAGAATATCAGCGTTCGTAGTCGCGCAATTCATAGCGCCTCTTTTCTTAGAATGTAAGAGGCGCTATGAATTGCGCGACTACAAACGAGTTCTTTCCTTAAATTGACGCCTATGGTGCGGTTTCTAACCGCACCCATAGGCGTCAATTTAGCAGTTTCCAACTACGGTAGGTGCGGTTTCCTAACCGCACCTTTTTGTATCAACATCTCAAATAACGCAAAGGACGAGAATATCAGCGTTCGTAGTCGCGCAATTCATAGCGCCTCTTTTCTTAGAATGTAAGAGGCACTATGAATTGCGCGACTACAAACGAGTTCTTTCCTTAAATTGACGCCTATGGTGCGGTTTCTAACCGCACCTAATACCCAATTAACCCGATTTATCCTGCAAGGTCTCTGGGTCCTCCTCACAATGCCGATTTTATCCGAAGACGTCGAATCCCGTTAATTTGGTATTAATAATCTGCGATCGAACCATCGGCTAAACGAGCATTGGGCCAATTAAACTTTCTTCCCGAATTACTAACCTCAATCACCTTCGCTTCATCAACTTCAACACCTAAACCTGGACCTTCAGGTAGTGAGACGTAGCCTTCAACGTCCATCTCCCACATCTTGTGTGCGACGCCAGCAGGGAGCACGTTCTCATAGCCTTCATGGATCAGGAAAAACGGCACCGAAGCAGATAACTGAAAACTTGCTGTGAGACCAAGATAGGACATTGTGCAATGCGGTGCTATCGGCACATGGTGTGCTTCCGCCAGTGTAGCAACTTTCTTGACTTGTGTGATGCCACCCCCATGTCCAACATCAGGCTGAAGAATATCAATCACTTGTGCTTCAAGAATCTCCCGCACCTCCCAAATTGTACGGTCCCGTTCACCTGTGGCTAACGGCACAGGAACGGATTCTCTGACCTTACGCATGACTTCAATGTTCCCAGGCACCCATGCCTCTTCCAAAAAGAGCAGATCGTCAGGTTTGAGATACCCCGCAAACTGTTTAAGAATAGGCGGCGGCAAGCAGCTATGTGCATCAAACATCACAGCCCCATCGGAACCGACTTTCTCGCGCGTATCGTGAACCCGTTGTACCATATTAGCGATCTCATCTGGTGTACCAGCAAACGGTTTAGAACCGCCTGGTCCCGTCTTAATTGCTTCCGGACTCGGATACTTCCAAATCCTATCACGACAGGGACCGCCAAGTAAGCGATAGACAGGCACACCCCACAGTTTACCTGCAATATCCCACAACGCCATATCAATCGCGGAGATAGTATGCACCATCAATCCACCACCACGTATATTGCGATGTGCGCGAAATAGCCGTTGCCAGTGATGTTCAATACGAGTCGGGTTTTCACCGATAATCAATTCTGACAAGGAACGAGCCAATTCACAGGTGACTTTATTCTCCATGTTATTGATCTCGCCCCATCCCGTGACGTCCATGTTCGTTTCAATCTTGACATACGCTTTTTCACCCATCGGGTAAGCCTCAAGGTTTGTCACCCGAATCTGCGAACCTTTATCTTCATAGTCTGCCATTATCCATACTCCTTTTCTTTTTTGCTCTTTAGTTTTTCATAATTCCTAAAGTTTGTCAAACCTTTTCATAAGTACAAGGCGGATAATGAAAATGCAGGGCTATTTAGTTCTCCGAATATTTAGATTTTCAATCTAAGACTTTCCGCTGTAGGAGCGATCTCCGAATCGCGACTTTTCGGATAAAATGGACAAAAGCCTAAAACTAAATAACCCTGATGAAAATGAAAATTTGTTGACGAAAACAACAGAAATTGGTACATTGTACCTACATGACCGAACGTTCAACCAAATCAAAGGAACTAAGATTATGGCAACAGATCAAACATATCGTATCGGAATCATCGGCTGCGGCGGGATGGGTAGGTCTCATTCCAGATCATGGCAAAAACAACCAAACGCTGAAATCGTGGCAGCGATGGATATCTATGAAGAATCGGCTAAAAAGGTGGCGGACGAATTCGAGATACCAGCGACCTACACTGATGTTGATGAAATGTTAGCAAAAGAGGATTTGGATATCGTCAGTATCACGACGTGGCAAGGACCGCGTGCTGAAGCCACAGTGGCTGCAGCAAACGCTGGTGTAAAGGGAATTATCGGCGAAAAACCGATGTCTGCTTCACTTGGTCAGGCAGATGGTATGCTTGCCGCCTGTGAACAGAACAACGTCAAACTTGTCATCGGACACCAAGGCAGATACAGTCCGGTGAACACAGAAATACGTAAACTTGTCGCTGCAGGGGCAATCGGAAGTCCGACTACACTTCACCATCGGGCGAAATCGAACGCGGGTCTACTTAATACTGGCACACATGCGATTGATGGCTGGCGTTACCTACTATCCGATCCAGAGACGTTGTGGGTTATCGGGCAAACATCCCGCACGAGTGATCGGTGGGAACGCCGCACGGTCTGTGAAGACCTCTGTATGGGATTAGTCTGTTTCGAAGGTGGTGCGCGCGCTATCTATGAAGGCGATCTACCTGACCCATCTATATCCATGCCAAGAATTGCCGGCACAGAGGGACTTATTCGCAACGGTGATAACGGAACAGTGCTCCTCCAAAACGGAGATGCTAAAGGGTGGCAGACAATTACACCGCCACCGGAAACCAAAAACCAGTTTCAAGAACTAACTGAATGGATTGAAGGTAAAATCCCAACCCATCGTGGCAGAGGTGAACAGGCACGATACACGATTGAAATTATGATGGCGATTTACGAATCCCTACGGATTAAGAATGTTGTCAACATGCCGCTTGAAACCAAGGAATTACCGCTGGAATTAATGGTTAATGATGGCACGCTTCCTATTCTTGAAGAGGGTAAATACGATCTACGTACTCCATTTGAAGGACAAACCCGAAAAAGATAGTACGTATTTCTGTCTGAACAAGGATTTTCAGGATTATAGGATTACCGAAATATGCATTGACTGTACAAAGAAAAGTTGGATCTTCAACAATCCTGAAAATCCTATAATCCTGTGAATCCTGGTTCAGACAATTCCCCTAGCTCACAATCCCAAACACTTGTTATCATTCCCATGCCAAAACACAATCATAAGATATTGAGACAACTACACCACACCAAAGGAGAATGTGCATGAAACTACGTTTTGATGAATCCAAGATACAATACTGGTCTGATCGAAACAAACCTTGGGGTACCATTGCTGAAATCGAATCCGAATTTTTGACACTCAAACCTAAGGTGCAAAAAAGATCCTATCTCAACAAAGATGAATTGAAAAAAGTCGCATATTGGAAATCTTGGAGACGTGCTGCTCTTGTTGAAAGAAACGATGATGATTACATAAAAGATATTACATCCTGTGCATTTAATGCCAAAAGTGAACGGGCAAGAATGGTTGTTTTAACCTGTCTGGATGGTATTGGATGGCCAACCGCATCTGCGATTCTACATCTATTCCACAAAGATCCTTATCCAATATTAGATTTTCGCGCAGTGTGGTCTATCGGTGTGGAAAATTACGATTATTCTGTTTCATTCTGGTCGGATTACGTGTCCTTTTGCCGCGACGTAGCAAGTCGAAACGATGTAGATATGCGAACCTTGGATAAGGCATTATGGCAATATTCAAAAGAGAATCAATAGACGTAGGTCGGGTAGAGCTTGCGAAACCCATAAGCGTCAATTTAAGGAAAGAACTCGTTTGTAGTCGCGCAATTCCTTGCGCTTCTTACATTCTAAGAAAAGAGGCGCTATGAATTGCGCGACTACGAACGCTGATATTCTCGTCCTTTGCGTTATTTGAGATGTTGATACAAAAAGGTGCGGTTAGGAAACCGCATCTACCGTAGTTGGAAACCGCTAAATTGACGCCTATGGGTAGAGCTTGTGAAACCCGACAATTCACCAAAAATCCTTCTTGCCAATTTCCCTCTCTTGTGCTAATATATCTTAAAAGTTCCAAAGGAGATATAAATATGTTTAAAGTCGGCGTAATCGGAGACGAGGTCTCGCAAGACTTCGCCACCGTAGTCAATTTTGTCCAAGAATATAATTTAGATTCCATAGAAATTCGTTCAGTATGGGATAAACCTCCCCATCAACTCACCGATACCGACATAGACGAAATGAAACGTCTACTTGATGGCACAGATATAGAGATAATCGGTGTCGCGTCCCCGTTCTTCAAATGCGATATGGACAATGCAGAAGAACGCAAGGAACATCTTGACATTCTGAAAGGGTGTATCCGCACAGCGAAAGCATTCAACACAAACCTAATCCGCACGTTCGTTTTTTGGGATACCGGAAAAACAGAGGAACGTTGGGACGAAATTATCGCTTCTTACGACGAACCGCGCAGGATAATTGATGGTGAAGGCATTGTGCTCGGTATGGAAAACGAATCTACCACTTCACTGAGCACCGCCAAACTTACAGCACAATTTATTGAAGAAATCGACTCCCAAAATATTCGCGGTATCTGGGACCCCGCCAATGAAGCGCACGCAAAGAATGGCGTAACGCCATATCCCGATGCATACCATCAGATGAAACCCACAATGATACACGCACACCTCAAGGATGCTGCACCGAATCCTGATACCGGTGAAATGGAATCCGTTCCTGTCGGTGATGGAATTATTGACTGGCAAGGGCAGCTGCAAGCTTATGTTGATGATGGATACGAAGGGCATCTCTGCCTCGAAACGCATTGGCGACCCTCTCTCAAAATTGACGATGACCTCCTCAACAAACCGGGTGGACAAGCCTTCTCTGAAGCTGGAGAGGAAGCCTCGCGCATCTGCATCGAAAAATTACAGGCAATGATCGAAAAATTAAAGTAGTGGTCAAACCGAGTCAGTGACCCCGCCCTAAAGGGCGAGGCTTGTCCAACACGGCAGCCAAGCCTATAGGTTGGACGAGGGCAACTCATTGACTACAGTAACATATCGCAGTGTCTGGGCGTGGCAGCCCGCAAGATGGGTGTCAAAAGGTATTTCTTCTGTGGTGGGGGATTGCTGAAGGATGCTCCCCAAGTCCCACTCCTCTCTGACACTGTGATCTGGATGGGGCAATATATACCCGCTTTGCGGAGTCTCTTACCTGTTTTCTCAAGAACACCGTGTCAGGTCAAATAGGTGAGTAGTGACAGTCTCACTGAACGAAGCAGCACACTCAAGAGGATCGCCTACGTGTTTGTGGCGAAAAAACAACACGCACCCCTTTTGGGGACAAACCAGAAATTAGGAGACGGGCTTTCCTCCCCTGCCTAAAGGCGAGGGGGCTCCAGCCCGAAGATTAGTGATGAAAATTAAAGCAGTTCGCACCTCGCTTTACGACATTCCACCGCAAGTTGAACGCACTGATGCCATTCAAGCCTTTGTTTCAATGGAATTTCCGTTCATTGAAATTGAAGATGCAGATGGCGTTATAGGCACTGGTTTCTCATACACTATCGGCAAGGGTGGTGAAGCGATTAAACAGATAATGGATGCCTATCTTACGCCGATCCTCCTTGAAGAAGATGCCGCCAACATTGACCGCATTTGGAATCGTATGTGGATGGAAACACACTGGGTCGGTAGAGGTGGAATAGTCGGATTAGGAATGGCAGCAGTGGACATCGCGTTATGGGACCTCATGGCGAAACGTGCCGAATTGCCACTATTTCAACTGCTTGGTGGTGCAAGGGCTTCTATCCCTGTTTACAACACAGATGGCGGTTGGTTACACCTTTCGGAAGATGAACTCGTCAGACAATCTGTAGAATTCGTGGAACAAGGGTTCAAAGGAATAAAAATCAAGGTGGGACGCGACAGTCTACACGAAGATGTGGCACGTATATTCGCTGTCAGAAAAGCGATTGGGCAGGACCCATACCTTATGATTGACGCCAACATGAAGTGGAACGCGCGTGAAGCCATTCAACTCGCATGCCGCGTTGAAGAGGCAGACCTTTTCTGGTTCGAAGAACCTATAGAGGCGGACGATGTTGATAGCCATGTGGCATTACGAGAGAAAACCACTATCCCCATTGCTATTGGTGAAACGATCTACAATAAATATGTGTTTCAAGAGTATATCGCGCAAGGTGCAGCAGACATCCTACAACCCGATGCAGTGCGTGTCGGTGGTATTTCTGAATGGATGAAGGTGGCACACACAGCAGAATGCTTCGGGCTTTCCGTATCACCACATTTTCTAATGGATTTGCACGTACATCTCTCTGCTGCGGTACCACATTCACTCTTTGTGGAATATATCCCGTCGTTTGATCCGGTACTTGAGGACACTTTGACGCTTAAAGACGGTCACTTTTCCCCGCCGGATCGTCCCGGACACGGCATATTGTTTGACAAACAGAAATTGACACAGTATAAAATTTCGTAAAAACAGTAGTAGGCAGACTCAGTTCTAACGTCCACTATTTTGAGGAGAAACTGTGAAACTTGAAAACCATGTCGCTATTATAACAGGTAGTGGACGAGGTATTGGTCGTGCAACTGCCTTAGCGTTTGCAAAAGAAGGTGCAGATATTGTTCTCGCTGCGCGCACTGAAACTGAAATTGCATCTGTTGCTGAAGAGGTAGAGCAACTCGGTAGACGCGCACTTGCTATCCCTACCGATGTCCAAGTAAAATCCGATGTTGACAAAATGGTGTCTCAGACGTTTGACACATTCGTCAAGGTTGATATCCTTGTTAACAACGCAGGCGTGGCTATCCACGACCCGATTTCTAAGATACGTGAAGAAGATTGGGATTTGACAATGGCAGTTAACCTTAAAGGTGTATTTCTTTGTACACAAGCGGTATTCAGCCACATGTGCGAACAGAAATATGGACATATTGTCAACGTCTCCTCTATCTCTGGCAAATTTGGGCATGTCAACGGCGGCTCGTATTGTGCATCAAAATTCGCTGTCATCGGTTTTACTGAAACGACTAACAATGAGGGCAAACGTCATGGTGTAAAAGCATCAGTCGTGTGTCCAGGTCCTGTTGATACTAAGATGCGCCGTGACAATCATCCTGACGATGTAATTGAAAATCTAACACAACCTGAAGATGTAGCGGATCTGATTCTATTCCTTGCGTCTCAATCACCTCGCGCACATACACTTGAAACAGTAATCCGAACACCTTTGATGTAATACCAAATTAACGCGATTTGTAGCGCGAGGTCCCCGTGCCTCGCAATGCTGATTTTATCAGAAAACTTCGAATCAAGTTAATTTGGTATAAGAACTCGGTAGACACAAAACATGTTTATAGATTCACACGCACATATACAACTCTCCCAATTTGACCGCGATCGCGATGCCGTTCTAAAACGAGCGCACGAAGCAGGTGTCTCCACTATCCTTATCATCGGATTTGATTTAGAAACCAGTCTTGGTGCGGTAGAACTTGCACAAAAACATGAACACCTCTATGCAACCGTCGGAATGCATCCCCACGACGCAAAGAATTTGACTCCTGATGTGCTAAAATCCTTTCGTGAACTCTTAGATCATCCAAAAGTAATTGCCCTTGGTGAAATTGGGTTAGATTATTATCGAAATCTCTCTCCACATAATGTGCAGAAAGAGGCATTTGAAAAGCAATTAGACCTTGCTGAAGAAATGGAGATGCCGATTATAATTCATAACCGAGATGCGTATATGGACATCCTTCCCATTTTGGAAGCACGTAAGGGAAAGGTTCGTGGTGTCCTACACTGCTTTACAGGCGATGTTGAGTTAATGCACAGAAGTATCAAAATCGGTTTCCACATCGGTATCGGAGGTATAGTGACATTCCCAAATGCCAAAGATATGCAAACTGTGGCGACAGAAGTTCCATCGGAACGGCTATTGATAGAAACAGATTGCCCGTGGTTAGCACCGCAATTCCAACGCGGCAAACGGAATGAACCCGCCTACGTCCCTGCCGTAGCAGAAAAAATCGCAGAACTCCGTGACACATCCGTAGAAGCAATTAGTGATATGACAACAAAGAATTTTGATACACTGTTCAAAACTGACTAATACCCAATTGACCCGATTTGTAGTGCGAGGTCCCCGTGCCTCGCAATCTCGACTTTATCGGAAAACTTCGAATCAAGTTAATTTGGTCCAATACCCAATTGACCCGATTTGTAGTGTGAGGTCCCCGTGCCTCGCAATGCCGACTTTATCGGAAAACTTCGAATCAAGTTAATTTGGTATTATACCCAATTACCTCGATTTGTAGTGCGAGGTCCCCGTGCCTCGCAATCTTGACTTTATCCAATGACGTCTAATCAAGTTAATTTGGTATAAGCAGAAGGACATAACTACCAGTATGAAGCACCTGAATCTTCGCATGTATGCGATGGTGATTGCCCTCGTCTGTATCTGGCTCGTTTTCACAATGCTAACCGGAGGCACCTTCCTCAGCACCCGAAATTTATCTAATCTGTCACGCCAAGCAGCCGTGACAGCCATTCTTGCCATCGGCATGGTGTTAATAATCATATCTGCTAACATTGACCTCTCTGTAGGATTTGGTGCAGGACTACTCGGTGCTATAACCGCAATCATTCACGTCTGGTGGGACATACCAATTATCTGGACGCTTCTCGCGGTAATCTGCATCGGCATCCTAATAGGAATCATGCACGGGTTTCTCGTGGCGTATCAGCGCATTCCAGCATTTATTGTCACACTCGGTGGGTTTCTGGTGTATCGCGGCTTGATGTTGGCATTTACAAAAGGTGAGACTATTCTCCTCCATGATAACTGGTTGAAAGCAATCGGTAACTCACACCTACCACACACTATCGGATGGGGTTTGATGGTAGTCGGTCTTATCGTGAGTGGCTATGTGTTTTACCGACAACTCACAACATCACAATTGACGTTGACGTTCAAAGAATTCTTACCCATAATTTTGAAAACAATCGGCACCTGGGGCTGTATTATAGCATTCGTCGTTGTGATGAATTCTTACAGAGGAATCCCGCTTCCTGCCTGCATTCTATTCGGATTAGCATTTGTATTTCATTTTATTGCAAACCATACACGTTTCGGAAGATATGTTTATGCTGTTGGTGGCAATGCAGATGCAGCATACTTATCCGGTGTGAATGTACGAAGCGTAACGTTACGGGTATTTGCGTTAATGGGAGCATTGATGGCGATCGCCGGTATCGTCATGACTGCACGCCTTGGAAGTGCCGGTCCTGAAGCAGGACGCCTGCTTGAGTTAGATGCAATCGCAGCGTGTGTTATCGGCGGTGCCAGCTTAATGGGTGGACGCGGCACTATTTTCGGTGCAATCTTGGGTGCTTTCGTCATGGCAAGCCTCGGCAACGGAATGAGCATGGCAAATATGGGCACAGCGTGGCAAGATATTATCAAAGGTGTTGTCCTCATTTCAGCGGTCGGGTTCGACATGGCATCGCGAAAATGATAATTTATACCGTTCAAAAAAAACTTCAAGTTACCACTACCGAAAAATACAAAAGTACGAATTTTCTTTGCATTTTTTTAAACCATTTCCCATAATTTCCCCCTCTTATAACAGAATTCAAATTGGGAATCTACTTATGCACTACAATTTTATCACCCCAAACAATATGACAGATGAAGAACTTGTTCGGCTTGTCCAAAGCCGAGATCAAGCAGCATTCTCGGAACTGATTTCTCGTTATAGTCCACGAATTTGGAATATCATTATTGAAAACTCAAGACAACGTCGGGATGCCGAAGAGATTCTTATGGATATCTGGATGGTTGTTTGGGAAAACATTATAGGTCTACGGAAAGCTGAAAGCTTCGGTGGATGGTTACGACGAATAGTTTTCACCGCTTGTAACAGATACTACGCCTCTAACTTGCATCGGCAAGGTGAAATCACAATGAGCTATGAAGATTTAGCTTTTCAGATTGATAGAGAAGCTGAGCAGCGGTTTCAGGCAGCAAGACTCCGAACAGATGCAAGAGAGGCTGTACATCATCTTCCGCAAAAGGTACGCTCTGTTGGAATATTGTACTATCTCGAATTGTGGAGCACTAAAGAGATTGCAGAAGAACTTAACTTAGCAATCGGAACAGTCAAGACGAAGCTAAGTGAAATAAGAAATCTTCTTCGCAAAGAATTTGAGGTAGAACCTATAAGGAGGAAAACGATGTCACTTGAAAAGCAAAAACCTGAAGGGTTACAAACTAAAGTTAAGATTATCGGCATTGGCGGAGCGGGTTGCAATGCTGTCAAACAGATGATAGACGACAATTGGAAAAACGTTGAATTCTATGCAGTTGATACGGATAAGGAAACACTTAGCACTTGTAACGGTGCAACGCAGGTACAAATAGGCGTTAACACCACTCTTGGAGGTGGTACGGATAGAAGCCTGGAACTTGGAAGGAGAGCAGCAGCTGAAAGCATGGATGAACTCCGATCTATTGTTTCAAACGCTAAAATGGTCATTGTGCTGGCCGGCATGGGTGGCGGCACGGGAACAACCGTTGCGCCTCTGATTGCCTCCCTCGCACGAGAACAAGGCACATTAACGGTCTGTTTTGTAACACGTCCGTTCGACTCTGAAGGAGAACATCGCGCTGAACAAGCACTCTACGGTGTGCAGGAAATGCAACGCGTTTCACAGCATCGCGCAGACGTTCTCATCGTAGTGCCAAACCAACGGATATTAGATTTGATTGACCGAGAATTATCAATGCAAGAAGCGTTCCAAAAGAGTGATGAAATCCTGCTGCAAGGTGTTAACAGCATAGCAGATATGATCACGGAAACTGGCGAAATAAATGTTGACTTCCATGATATTCAAAGTATGCTACGTGATCAAGGGACTATCCTAATGGGTATAGGAAAAGCAAAGGGTGAAAATCGTGCGAAAATCGCTGCCGAAAACGCTATCTCCTCACCTTTACTCGAAGATCATAGCATTGTTGGAGATGCTGTGATGATTATTACTATCTTCTCTCCGCCAAATTTCACAATGACTGAATTGGATGAAACCATGAGAACCATTGTAGAAGGATTGGAGGATGCACAACCGATCTTCGGGGTAGTTTACAAGGATGCATTGGAACTTAATGATGAAGTGTTGGTGACTATAATTGCCAATGGACTTGATTCAACAAAAGAAATTTCTTCTCCAATTACGCATACAGAACGTGGTGCATCTCCAGGACAAGGCAATGGGAATTTACCTTCAACCGCTTCAAAATTTGTTCATCTACACAATCACAGTGAATATAGCATGCTGGACGGTGCGTGCCGTATTACAGATATGGTGCGGAAGGCAATTAAGAACAGCTTGTCTGATAATGTTAGTTATCAACAGCAGAGAAAGGAACTTCACGGTGGATGAAACCATCATTAATAACCTCATCGCATCCGGCGCATTCAACGCTATTTCTGAATAACACCAAATTAACTTGATCCCACTCGGTAGGTGCGGTTTCTAACCGCACCCATAGGCGTCAATTTAAGAAAACGTCTATGTTTTTATGAACCCTTATCAATAGGCATGGTTATTGATATTGTCGGACATTTAGTCCCGTAGGGACGATATGTTTATAGTACACCGTCCAGACACGTCTCTTTAGCTCCGTCCGAGCGACATATCCCGATTGGTAACCCATTGCTATAAACATTCCGCCCCTACGGGGCTGAAGAGATTGGGGTTACCACGTTTTCTATAAACATATCGTCCCTACGGGACTAAAGAGGGTTTCTCATATTTGAAAAACCACTAAATTGACGCTTATGGTGCGGTTTCTAACCGCACCATAGGCGTCAATTTAGCGGTTCCCAACCCGGTAGGTGCGGTTTCCTAACCGCACCTTTTTGTATCAACACCTCAAATAACGCAAAGGACGAGAATATCAGCGTTCGTAGTCGCGCAATTCATTGCGCCTCTTTTCTTCAAATGTAAGAGGCGCAATGAATTGCGCGACTACAAACGAGTTCTTTCCTTAAATTGACGCCTATGGTGCGGTTTCTAACCGCACCCATAGGCGTCAATTTAGCAGTTTCCAACTACGGTAGGTGCGGTTTCCTAACCGCACCTTTTTGTATCAACATCTCAAATGACGCAAATACGAGAATATCAGTATTCGTAGTCGCGCAATTTATAGCGCCTCTTTTCTTTGAATGTCCGAGGCGCAATGAATTGCGCGACTACAAACGAGTTCTTTCCTTAAATTGACGCCTATGGTGCGGTTTCTAACCGCACCATAGGCGTCAATTTAGCGGTCCCCAACTACGGTAGGTGCGGTTTCCTAACCGCACCTTTTTGTATCAACATCTCAAATGACGCAAATACGAGAATATCAGTGTTCGTAGTCGCGCAATTCATTGTGCCTCTTACATTCAAAGAAAAGAGGCGCAATGAATTGCGCGACTACGAACGAGTTCTTTCCTTAAATTGACGCTTATGGTGCGGTTTCTAACCGCACCTAATACCAAGAAAAATGAGATAAATCAAGTTAATTTGATATAACACATCCTCTCTGCATATATGGGTAGGTCCCTGTACCTACCCATCTTTAGGGTTTCTCTTCCAATCAAATTTCCCAATTTCCGAAATAAGATTGACTTCTCATTAATAATCTGATATACTTACAGAAACGTCACCGAAATTTAAAACGAAAACCATCGGTAGGTATATAAGATGGCTAACACTGAATCGTTTAAAAACTGCACCCAATCTGAACTGCCGCCAAGTTTTAAGGAAAGACTCAATAAAAAGCAAGTAACCGAGATCGCGTTTTCTCCGAACGGTTCACGTCTTGCTGCAGGCGGTGACCAGCGAATCTGGATATACGATTTGAACAGTGGGACACAACTTGCTATGCTTGCAGGGCATACTGGTCGAATCCGTGCCTTAACATTCGCATCGGATAATCGTACGCTTGCCAGCGCGAGTGAGGATAGCACCCTCCGATTATGGGACACAGATACTTCTAACGAAATAGCAACACTTGTGGGTGAATCCTCAAACCTCGTTAGTGTATTAGCATCCTCTCCAGATGGTGTACCACTGACTGCATGGAATGAGGAGACAGCACGGTTACTAAGCAGTTCAACTGCAGACGCAGGAAAAATCAGAGCGTTAACTTTCTCGCCAGATGGAAACACCCTTGTCAGTGGTGGCGCGGATGGCAAAATTCGAGTGTGGGAAGTTGAAAGTGGTCGACAATTGTCCACATTTTCAGCGCATGATGGATTAGTGTTGGCACTTGCATTCTCTCCTGATGGTAAATTTATTGCAAGTGGTGGATCTGATGCTACGGTGCGTTTATGGGAATTGGATGACAAACATCTATTATCAACTTGGACAGCACACTCTGATTCGGTCTACGCTTTAGCATTCTCAATTGATGGTGATATTCTGGCGAGTGGTGGGAGAGACCCAGAAATCTGTTTATGGAATGTAAAGGCAAGGGGACTAATGTCTACGATTCCTGCACAGGAAGATTTTGTCTGGAAATTGGCATTCTGGGGAAGCAATCAAGACGATAAACAGCATCTTGTCAGTGTAAGCAGGGATGGTACGCTTGTGGTCAGGAAATAGGTCAGATGTCATAGCACCCACCACCTAAAGGCGGGGGCTTGTGCTTCACAGACAACAACAATCCCGAAGGATTGACTTACATCGTCTCCACACCGGGTTCTAAGCAGCCCCGAAGTATGTTGATAGCAGCATTGATGTCTCTGTCGTGGTGTGAACCACATTTAGAGCAAATCCACTGCCTATCTGAAAGAGCAAGATTATCGTTTTTGTGTCCGCAGTTGCTACAAGGTTTTGTTGTAGCTGTCCACTGTCCAACTTGATGGAACTCACGATTATGTTTGAAACATTTGAACTTCAGTATCTCAAGAAACTGATAGAAAGCAAGGTCAGAGACTTTACGTCCCCAAAGCCTTTTCATACCGTCAATGTTCAGCGTTTCGGTTGCGATGAAGTCAAACCTTCTGCAGAGGTCTGTAGCGAGTTTGAAGTGCCAATCGCGTCGTTGATTGCTAACCTTGCAATAAAGCCGTGCAAGTTGTCTGACAGCACGCCACCAGTTATTAGAACCTTTGACTTTACGAGATACTGCCTTATTGAGTTGCCGAAGTGCGTTCAAAGATTGTTTCAAGAATTGTGGGCTCTGTATCTTTTCACCAGTGCTAAGCGTCAAAAAGGTTTTCAATCCAAAGTCTATCCCTACGCTCTTACCCGTAGCAGACAAGACTTCTTTGCTTGTGTCATCAGTGATAATATAAAGCCAGTATTCTCCTGCACCGTCTCGGAGGATTTGGACATAGCGGACATTACCTTGACAGTCGCGGTGCTGATGGAAAGAATACCAGATACGGTCAAACTTCAAAGATTGTGTCTTATCATCCCACGTTTTGAAAGAGATACGGAGACGCCCATTCTCAAGTCTGTATCCTGTTGGAAATTTAGCAGAGCGCATTTTGTGTGGTTTTTTCACTTTAGGCAGACCCACCTTTTTGCCACCATTCTTTTTATAGACAAAAAACCGTTGGTAAGCAGTGTCAAGACGGA
Organism: Candidatus Poribacteria bacterium; assembly: GCA_965218285.1. Lineage (GTDB taxonomy): Bacteria > Poribacteria > WGA-4E > WGA-4E > WGA-3G > MSPOR6. The sequence continues at coordinate 5,802,413 of OZ244616.1, read as the reverse complement.
TGATAACAGCGTCAAGTGTGTCTCTTGGTATCCAAGCCCAGTGTTTTTTAGTCCGGTTGAGCAACTTTGTCAAATGCGGTTGCAGACGATACCTGCCAGCATATTTACCATAAATGCGGAAGTAACGTTGCTCAAGACGCAGGAAGTGATTATGCACCTCTGCCAAATCGTCAAGCATATTACCCAAACGTTTGTTTTTACCATGATTGCGTATCTTGTGTTTGTAGGTGCGCATCACTTATATCCTTCAGCATCGCTCCTGATACAACTCAGTGGTGGTAGAGACCTCGCTTTGCAACGAGGGTTGTATTTCTCTACCAACGATGCTGAATATAGTATAACATAGATTGGCATTATTGGTCAACAAAAAAAGAGCAGGCTTTCCTCCCCTACCTGAAGGCAGGGGTCTCCAGCCCGAAGATTAGATGACATTTCAATATAATCGAGATGCAGATATCCTGTACATAAATATTTGCGAACCCTACCCAGAACAAGAAAGCGAAGAACTTGATGATGAAATAATAGCTCGATTCAATCCTGAAACAGGTGAAATCGAAAATCTTGAAGTACTGTTTTTCTCCACGCGTTTATTACGCGAAGAGATATTTCAATTGCCGATTTCAGCACACTTGCAGCTATCCGAAACGTAGACCTTATTCAAACTAAAACCACCAATTGCTGAACTACAGTAGAGACTTGAAACCTTGCATGTTTACTGACTTTGAATAGTTTCTAAACCGCTCTGCAATCCACCGAAACAGCCAATTCGTGTGTCCCACTCCCAAAAACAACCCCCTTCAACGGTGTTACGTCTGAGTAATCCCATAGGTGTCAATTTAAGAAAATATTTTGTGTATTTTGATAAAAAAAGTGTTGCAAAATGGAGACACCTCTTACATAATGTAGAAAACGATTTTAATTAATTCTACAAAAGAGGTGTTCCGATGTCTATACTAACACAGGTTCCCGATAAAATGCAAGAGATACTCCAAAATAGAGCCAATGAGATAGCCCAGCGTTGTGGGTTGGTTCAAAGAATACGTAAACTCACAGGTGCTGGCTTTATTCAGACCCTCGTATTCGGGTGGCTTGAAGCACCTGATGCCAGTTATGCTGATCTTGCCAATACCGCACAGGCTTTAGGCATTGACGTCTCTCGTCAAGCGATTGAACAACGGATGACACCCGAGGCAGCCGAGACACTGAAGGCAACACTTGAAGAAGCGGCAAGCCAAGTGCTTACCCTCAAACCTCAATGTCTCCCGTTGCTGAAACACTTCACGGGTGTTTATGTGCAAGATAGCACTTGGATCACACTCTTAGATGAACTCCATACAATATGGAAAGGCGCATCCTGTAGAACACAAAAAAATAAAGCTGCCTTGAAACTCCAAGTCCGCTTTGATGTTTTGACCGGCACTTTCCAGCACTTTCAACTTACGGATGGCACCACTGCTGATACGAAGGCGGAAGAGCAGTTTCAACCTCTACCTGCGGGCAGTTTACGCTTGGCAGACCTCGGCTATTTTTCGCTTGCCGAGTTTGAAAGATTGACACAAGCTGGCGTCTTTTGGATAACAAAGTTCAAAGCCGGTTGTTCACTTTTTGACGAACAACAAGAACCTTTTTGTTTACAGAAGCGGCTTGCCTCAGAAACCTCAGACACCGTCAACCTGAGTTGTTTCATCGGTGCTTCAAAGCGACTTCCAGCACACCTTGTCGCCTTACGGATCAGCGAAGAAGAAGCAAACAAGCGTCGCCGATATATCAGACGAGATGCTAAACGCAGACAGACAAATCCTTCAAAACAACGCCTAAAACTCGCAGGATGGAACATCTATATCACAAATATAGATACGGATCAGTTTACCCCTGAACAGATCGCAGCCCTTGTTCGCATCCGGTGGCAAGTTGAGTTGATGTTTAAATCTTTCAAAAGCATCGGGAAAGTTCACACATCCCGAAGCAAAAAACCTTATCGGGTCTTATGTGAGGTATATGCCAAACTCATCGCACAACTCATAAGACACTGGGTGATGATAGCAATCGGATGGAGATGTATACTATATAATATCATCAAAACAGCTGAACTTGTCAGTTTATACGCACGCATCATTACAATCAGTTTTCGTAAATCCAAAACTGCTTTATGCAGAACTCTTAGGGATATAAAACAGACTATACTCAATGATGATAGGAGGATACGAAGCATTGGCAAACACACAACTTTTAGACTTCTACAAAATGTTGAAAATCCTTAAATTGACACCTATGGGTAGAGCATAGCGAAACCCTTATGTGTCAATTTAACTGGACTCCCTTAGCGTCAATTTAAGGAAATACACCTATATTTTGAATATCTTAGCCCCAGCGGGGCGGAATGTGTATAGGCCACGATCCATAGCAAACGCAAGCCCCAGCGGGGCGAAATGTGTATATGGGCACTTGTTGTCAGACACCTTTCACCCCGAATCAACGCCAAATGCGCGTATGGCATTTGGCGGGGTTCAAGAGACTGATTACCTCTTTTTCTATAAACATATCGTCCCTACGGGACTAAAGAGGGTTTCTCAAATTCGTAAATCACTAAATTGACGCTAATGGTGCGGTTTTCTAACCGCACCTACCGGATTGGGGACCTTTAGTGCTAAAAATGACACTGTGATAATTAGGAAAATGCAATCATGATTAATTTCGCCTATGAATTATCAAGTGGGAACTTCTCAGTTATCAGCATAAGAGGATTTCCGTTAGCGACTATTCTATAGGTTCGGCTGAGGAAAGGTTTCCCTTCAAAATGTGCGATGCTACTGGGTAAGCCTGTTGCGCGTTCAACACCCCACCAAAGTAAGTCGCGGCGGGATTCCAAACGACTGTTTTGCAATAGCACGCCTAACCCATTAATACCGGCTTCCAATCCCTCTACCACGTTTTGTGGCAAACGTTCATAGACGATTTGAGACACTGCGTAAGCATGGATTTTTGGTGTTTGATTTTCAGTTGAAGGTGTCTGTAAAACAACTTCTCGGGCGATAATATTACCACCTGTGGGCAGTTCGAGCCAAGAGTGGTTGTTGTGTAGAGTCCGCCTCGCTTGGTACAGAAGCACAACCTGTACAGGAGAAAGTTTATACGCCTCAATGAAACGCGTGACGGTTCCATCAGCAACAAGCAAAGCTCGATGGAATGGTGTTAAGCGTGTAAGACTGATGTCATTCAAAGCGGCGGGTCTGTCAGTTTGAGCGATAAAAAGTTCTTTTACACGTGTATTGACTAAAGTATCAGGTTTAGAAAGGGAATCTATATTCATGGTTGTTTTGCAAAAAATTGTATAATAGGATACCTTAAAGATGGTGCAATAGGATACCTTAAAGATGGTGCGTGACGCAACTTGAAATGTGAGTTTCGTTTGCCTCATTGTGTTCCTAATGCATGTAAGAATTTTGAATTTTTGGTAGAAGCATGAATTTTAATTGTATCTGTTCTTCCAACCTGTTAAGTATAACAACTATTAATATTTAGACATGCTGAATATGGAAAGGTTCGTTAGGTGCTCTCACAGCAAGGACAAACAGAAATCAACCATTTCACTGGCTGCCTATCCTCAATTCGATCAGGGTTATTTAGTTTTCGGCTTTTTGTCCATTTTATCCGAAAAGTCGCGATTCGGAGATCGCTCCTACAGCGGAAAGTCTTAGATTGAAAATCTAAATATTCGGAGAACTAAATAGCCCTGCAATTCGATGAAATCGGGTTTGCGGAATTAGGCAAAATATGCTACACTGCAACATCAATTTAGAAAGTATACCGGACTTATACCAAATTAACTTGATTCGAAGTTTTCCGATAAAGTCAGCAGTGTGAGGCACGGGGACCTCACAGGACAAATCGCGTTAATTGGGTATTATTAGACTTCCAATGAATTTTAATCGTTTTCTATTATTCTTGCCTGTTTTAATTCTTCCATTTTTCTGTAATTTTACTGCAAATGCAGAAGAGAATCCGCTTGCTCTCGGTGCACATTTTTTGAAGATGGGAAATTCTGATGCTGCTATCACAGAATACAAACGTTTTCTATTCTTTCATCCAGATGATACGCGTGCAGCAAAAATTTACCATCAAATCGGACTCACCTATAGGGAGCAAGGGTTGTGGCAAGAAGCAATTGTATCCATGCGAAACGCAGTGCAACATGCCGTCTCTAAAGAGGAAAAATCGGAATACCAACTTGATCTGGCAGTAACACTTATCGCCTCACAGAACTACGATCTGGCACGTCTCGAATTGATCAAAGTAACACTTCGCACCTCCGCTGGACCTCTGTTTCAACGTGCGCTTTTCTTGCAAGTCGTTGCCAATATTTACCAGTTTCGATGGGAGGAGGCGCGTGATGTTCTACAAAACTATACTAAAGATGAAACGCTTGACAAGCTTTTCGATGACGTTGTTAATCTCCCACATAAATCCACCAGAGTTGCTAAAGTATTATCCGCAATCCTTCCAGGGGCAGGGCAAATCTATGCAGGCAATTGGCGAGGTGGGTTGAACGCGCTCGTGCTCAACGGTGCTCTTGGATTCGTCGCTGTTGATACCGCTCTGGATAAACATTACGTCGATGCATTATTATGGACGTACTTTATTTTTTGGCGATACTATAATGGAAATTTTTACCGCGCAGGGAAGACAGTAGATAAATTCAATGAGAACGCATCCCGCCGTGCAGCAGATACCATTTTGAAACGACTTCAAGAGATTGTTGAGACACAGTGAAAGTTAGTTTAGGATTCTGATCGTTTCTGAATTACAAACACTGCTCCGACAAGTGTTATCGCTACAATGAATGCCCAGGGAGTGTTAGTGTATGCAAGGAACGCTGCGATCACAAGCAGAATTGATTCATACCAGCGCGTTTTCCGCATAAAGAAACCTATCGTCATGATCGAAAATATGATAGTACCGACCAATGCTGTTACGACAGACATCGTATTCTGAATTATTGTGCCTGTAAACAGGATATGCGTATAAGCGAACAGGAGCGGCATGATATATAATAGTTTAGCGAACTTAAAGCATGCCCACCCTGTTTTCCACGGGTCTGCATGAGCGATAGCAGCCCCCGCATAAGCACCTAACGCAACTGGTGGTGTGATATTAGAATCTTGGCTGAGCCAGAAAATAATCAGGTGCGAAGCGATGATTGATATACCCATATCAGAACTAGTCAGAATTGGAACAGCAAGTTGTGAGGTAATCAGGTAAGCCGCAGTGACAGGAATACCCATTCCCAAGATTAGAGAAGCAGCTGCGAGGAGCAATACCGCAATAGCTCGATTATTCCCTGCTACAGATAACACTAAATCTGGAAATCTGCTGCCTAAATCTGTGAGGTTTATGACACCGACGATGATTCCGATGGTGCCAACTGCCCCACCGATTGCGAGAGAGTTTTTAGCACCTGTGATCATCGCTTCCAAAATCCGCTTCGGTGTCAATCTTGTTTCTGAACGGAAGTAACTCACCGCAATCGTAACGAGAATTGAGAAGAAAGCTGCTTTGTAGGCAGAATATCCTCTCATTAGAGAACCAACGAGGGTTACCAACGGCAACAGATAATACCAGCCAGTTTTAAGAAGAACGGAGAGTTTCGGTATTTCTGCATCAGGTATCGGTTCAAGTCCCTGTTTTTTTGCCTCAAAATGCACCATCACCCATACAGATAAAAAATAAAGCACTGCAGGTACAATTGAGATGAGCACGATTTTGCTATAAGGAATTCCTGTTCGTTCTGCTATCAGGAACGCGCCAGCTCCCATGACCGGTGGTAGGAACTGACCACCGACAGAGGCTGATGCTTCAACAGCACCTGCAATGTGTGGACGAAATCCAGTCCGCTTCATCAACGGAATGGTAAATGCCCCTGTCGTAACCGTGTTTGCGATAGCACTCCCCGCGACAGAACCGAAGAAACCTGATGTAACGACAGACACTTTCGCAGCACCGCCAATTGACCTACCTGTAACTGACATCGGCAAGTCAATAAAGAACTGCCCCACGCCAGATTTCTCTAAAAATGCCCCGAAAAAGATAAATAGAATTACATAAGTTGCCATCACATTTGCCATGATGCCAAAGATACTATCCTGACTAAAAAAGCAGTGTTCGGTGATTTCGCGAAACGTAAAGCCAGGATTTTCAATTACCTCTGGCATTGACCGACCAAAAAGCGCGTATAGGATGCCGACTGTGGCGATAATAGGCAATCCCCATCCAACCGTGCGCCGACTCATCTCAATACTGACGATGAGTCCGATAGCACCCATCGCGATATCTAAATGTGTATATGCGCCTGCTCGGTTGACAATGTTTGGATAATCTATAATCCAATAACCGATTGCACAAACGCTCAGACATACGAACAAAATATCAATAATGGATGGGCGCGAGGCAGGAGAGTTTTCACGAAACTTATAGAGAATGCCAATTAGGGCAAATGTGAGGAGGAGATATAAACCGAGATGGTATTGTTCAGAAGCTGCACTGAAACCAGCACTATAGATATAGAAACCAACGAAAAAGACAGCACCGATCTCAAAAACCGACTTGAAAATTCCCTTTAATTCAGTGCGCTGCTTAGTAAATCCTGTAACATCTTGTGTTTCTGGTTGTTCCATCAGTTTCAGTTTTCGGTGATCAAATATTTATGCACGTTTCTAAAAATCGCTACTAATGCCTACCATGATAGAAGTCGTATGGATAGGTTCGAATTGTGAAATTCCTTCATCTGTTTGAACGCGACGGAAACGATATTCGTTGATAACAATCGTTTGAACAGGTGGAAAGATTACATAACGGATTTCAAGGTTGAGTGCCGATTTTTCATCGAGATCCACGAGATCGGAGAAGAAGTTAGATTCACCATCTTCGCCAATATTGCGTTTTGTATAAAATGCCCGGAATGTTAGACGTGGTACTAATCCTGATTCTTTAATCCCAAGATAAAGTTTGGATGTGTTATTGTCGTAGTTTTCAAAAGCACTTAAGAAGTGGAGTTGCGGTATTGGCTGCCAGATGAGTTGTGTGTAAAATCCGCGTCTTGCCTCACTGCTTTTCTCGTATCCCCAAAATTCAGGCATGCCGGTTTCGTAGGTATAATCAAATATGGCAGGAATGTAACCATCGCTAAAGATGCGATATTCAACTTTGAAAATGGCTTTGGTAGAAGCGATTCCAATGCCTGTAGCGTTACCCCATGCCAACTCTGACCTTATTGTATCTCCTTCATAAGAAGTGCCGTTTTCCGATTGTCCTTCTGGACTTTCTTCAGTTGGTGTAGGCTTTAACGTAATATTTTCCGGATTAGTGGGTGGATTGAGCACGGCAATATCGTTGTATAGATCAAGTCGAAACGAACTTCTCTCAATAATTGGAAAACCTATATCAACACCGACTGCATTCAGAGGTTCCTCCCCTTCTTCCAGCAAATTTGGGTCAATATCAACGAGGTAGGTAGTCCCGAGTTCAAACCGTGTGAGAAGGTTATTATTCTCGGGGCGTTGAAAAGGTCTGTAAAACCCACGTCCACCGAATATTGTGGGATTTCCGAGGTCATTCACCATCGTTTCAATACCATATTTACTATCGGATTTTCTGATATTTAGATGCAGCCCACGCCGGTCGTGATTAGAATAGCCGGACATAATTGATCCATGTCCGATGGTAAGATAGTCGAATTCACCAAGGCGGAAGTAAAATGGGTCATAGGGTTTTCCATAACTGAAGTATCGTATCAACCTCAACCATGTGCTTGCACTGTCCCATGTTTCACCATCCTCTGCAAGGAATTGATCTCCGGCGTTTTCTGCATAGGGGTTGTAGAGTAAAACAATATCCAAACCCAAACCGAATTTTCCGAGTGGGATTTCTGGTTGAAGTTGAAGTCGAACGTATGCATCACCGTCAATGAAGGTTAAACCGCCACCGTACAACCCGCTTGTAAGGAAGTTGCTCTCTTCCATTGGTGTTAAATACTCTTGAGCAGAAATCGGGGAGACTATTGCTAGAATCAAAATTATTGAAACAAAAAAGCTGCTACTAAAAACATTTATAACGGTATTATTTTTCAAGATGTTGTTATTCTCCCATCTTTCATGTAAATAACGCGATCGGCGTTTTCTTTTAATCCCTCATGGTGGGTTACAATTGCTATGGTGGTTTGGTGCTCCTGTCGTAGTTCTTGAATCAAGTTCATCAAGTTGTCGCTTTGTCGGCTATCTAAGTTGGCAGTCGGTTCATCGGCGAAGATGATTTTTGGTCTGTTGGCAAGTGCTCTTGCAAAAGAGACGCGTTGTTTTTCTCCACCGGACATTTGTGCAGGACGATGGTGGAGACGTTTACTTAAACCGACTCGCGTAAGCAGTTCTAATGCACGTTTTTTTGCTTCAGTAGCGTTTGTTTTAGCGATGTTCATGGCAACCATGACGTTTTCAAGCGCGGTGAGGTATGGTAAAAGATGGAACAACTGAAAAACAAAACCGATCTTTTCTCGGCGAATAACACTTAGGTCTTGATTATTCGGATTGATCTCTTCACCGTCAATTCGCAGTTCCCCCGCATCTGGTGTTAAAATGCATCCGAGTAGGCTAATCAACGTCGTCTTACCGCATCCGCTATCTCCCATAATCATCAACAATTCGCGTTCTTCTATGCGGATATCAACCGAATCAATTGCGACAACAGCGGCATCACCGAAACCGAAACGTTTGGTCAAACCGACTCCTTCTATGATCGCTGCCATAATATATTCCCTATAGTATATCTCGAATTTGAGGTCTTATATTGGTCACTCACCTTGAAAAGTATCAACGAAAGCAACGTTTTGATTTTGTCGTGTTGTACCCATATCAATCTCGCCTCGAAACGCTATCATCGGATCAACCATTATCGCTTTACGTGCTGCAAGATAGCCGCTTCCGCAACAGACGACAAAACTGATACACGCAACGATGATCGATTCAACAAAATTAATCGCTACAAAAATTGGTGCTGCAGCCGCAAATATATAGGCAAGACAAAACCCTACAACAACCCCGATAACTGAGATGATGGCGACCTGTTTTAGTAGAAGTGACATCACATAGTTGTTTGATGCACCGATGGCTTTTAACACGCCAATTTCCTGTGTTTTTTCGAGCATCGTCACATAAGTAATCATCCCAACGATCAGCCCCGCAGCTAACCACAACATGACACGCAAAAACTGTACTGCCTTCATCGGTTCATCAACATAATACTCAATAATGTCCTTGAGTGTCTGTTCCATAGTTCGTGCTTCAATAACCCCTTGTGAACTCATGTTTACGGCAACTTGTTCTGGTTCATATATCGGTTTTGCCTTAGCAATCATCATGTTCACGCGAGGATACTCCCCTAATAATACTTGCTGCGCAGTCCGAATGTCCATAAAGAGTAGCGGTGTGTCCAAAACAAACATGAGACTTTTGGCTTTCCCAACAACTTTCATGCTATGCTTACCAATAGAAATCGGCTCGCCAATTTCAAGTCCCATTTTTTCATCAACGATTACCTCAAGTGGCATCGTGTTCATCATGGTATACCCTTTGCTTTTTTTATACATTCTTCCTTCTATTATGTGCTTGGGACCGCCAAGTCCTCTTGAACCAACAATAATAGTTTTGGTCGTCTTGCCGCGAATTATTGGTCGTGCTTGTGCGAAAATAAGTGGGGAAGCGGACTCTACAACCAATCCTTCTCCGACATAGGTGGGAAGATATTCCTCAATAAGTAGCGAAAATCCGATAAACGCACCACCAGAACCTTCAGCAGATACCCAGATATCTGCGCCTGTGGATTTCACGTATTGCTGTGCTTGGATACGCATGCCGTTCATAATGCCGCCTAACAGCAGAATCAGTGAAATCAGCACGGTGATTCCGATTGCTGTTAGCACAACTCTTGCTCGGCGATAACGCATGTCTTTGAGGAATAGTGTATTCATTATTACTGCCTATTGGAGAGAGGCAAGCCGTTCGGGCATTGTCTGTCGTTTTCGTCTATGTAGTTGGACGTGATCCAAATACGCACCAGAATCCACGTCTGCACCGGTTTCACGGTCGAGAAAGAGTGGAAATTCAGATGCGGGTGGTTTCGCGTTGTGATAGGCGTGGCTATAACTCCGCATTATGATGCGCTGTTCACGGTTAAGGGTCTTTAACCACTCAGGCAAGGAATGGAATCGATCCGCAGATGTAATCCACGATGGACAATATGCTACGAAGATGTTGTAACGGACTATGTCGCTTTCGTTCGGTTCCACACGATGCCAGATGCTGGAGTGCATCACCGTCATTGTGCCTTTACGAGGACAGACAATCATCTCTCCCGGTACGCTGTCGTGGGTATCGTATCCATCCATATACTGTTGGCGGTGACTTTCCGGTAGCACAACGAGGTTCCCCATCTTCTCATGAGGTAAGTCTGTTAGCCAATATCCGATTTTGATTTGCAACGGCAATTTAGGTGAAAACACGCCGTAGGGCAGTGCGCGTGCTCCATCGGGATGCCAGATGTTGTATTGTTTACCACCGGGTGGTCGCAGAAAAAATTGACTCTGGTGCAGTTTGAGGAGTTCTCCAAAAAGATCGTAAGCGAAACCGACATGCCGTTCATGATCGATTAAACCTGTAAAGACAGGGTCGCGTTCGACAATGTTCTCTATACCGAGGTATTCGCCTGGCGAATATTTCGGATTGCTGGCAGCGATGCTGTCTATTGCGTCAATGTAGGAATCAATGTCTTTATCAGAGATAGCATCTTCAATGAAGATGATACCGTCTTCGTTGAACGTTTCCCACTGTTCGGGTGTGAATCCGGGTGGTGCAGGACGATATTTTTGTTCGGTTTCCATTGGGTGACTCCTTTCGTTGACGTTAGTAACAGTAAAGCAAATTTCGTGCCAGTCTGAACGTTACGGCACTGATGGGATTCTTTGTGAAATGCTCAGAGAGTACTGCACAAAAAGGTGCAGACTTTATACGCAATTGCACGGAATAGGGCAAAAAGTAGGTTGGTTTCACTACTTTAAGCCAACTTATACCCAATTAACTTGATCCCACTCGGTAGGTGCGGTTTCTAACCGCACCATAGGCGTCAATTTAGCGGTCCCCAACCCGGTAGGTGCGGTTTCCTAACCGCACCTTTTTGTATCAACATCTCAAATAACGCAAAGGACGAGAATATCAGGGTTCGTAGTCGCGCAATTCATTGCGCCTCTTACATTCAAAGAAAAGAGGCGCTATGAATTGCGCGACTACAAACGAGTTCTTTCCTTAAATTGACGCTTATGGTGCAGTTTCTAACCGCACCCTAATACCAAGAAAAATGAGATAAATCAAGTTAATTTGGAATTAGTCGTCAAGGTTCCGAAAATCAATCTCGTCGAGTGAATCTACATCCCAAACCTCTTCAAAGAGTGAATCAAGGCGGGAGAGGTCCTGTATTGAGACAATCTGATTGGTAATAGATTCTGGAATATCATCAAATCGGAACTGTATCAGTTTGAGGACTGCTGCTTGCTTGGCACGTGTTTCACCTTGTTCTATCCCTTCAACTTTGCCTTGTTCTATTCCTTCAACTTTGCCTTGTTCTATCCCTTCAACTTTGCCTTGTTCTATCCCTTCAACTTTGCCTTGTTCTATTCCTTCAACTTTACCTTGTTCTATGAGAACATCTGCCATTGACTTTGCCATCGCTTCTATCTCCATTTCGTGGGTATGCTGGTCTACCAACTTTATCAGGTCTTGATGCTCTTCAACAGGACGACGATGCAGAATCAACAGAAGCAGATACCGAATAGCACGATACCTCTGCATTATTTCAATATAACCATTTTGCGCAAGTATGAAGTAGCATCTGTTTTTAGTTGATAGAAATAGACACCGCTTGCAACACTTTCCCCTAAACCATTCCGACCGTCCCAATATGCCGCACGATTTCTGTCCGTGTAATAGCCTGTTGTCTGATGTCCAAGTGCAAGTGTACGGACTACGCGACCTTTTGTATCGTAAATTATAATCTGAACATTGCTTGTGTTTGCCAAGTGATAGGGTATCCATGTTTCAGGGTTAAACGGATTTGGGTAGTTTGGCAACAACGCAGTCGTTTCTGGACGCAGTTTAAGTAAAAGGGATTGTAGGACCTGGATACCTCTACGGAAGTTGTTACTGCGATCATTGGCTTGCATTGCTTCTGATAACCAACCTTGGATTTGGCCGGCAGTTGGACTGTGTACAGACGGAGCCGCTGCCGCTTCTTCTCCAAGTTGACTGGCGACTTCCACTAAATCCAAAATATTGACAGTGCCATCACCGTTGACATCTGCTTTGTCGTTGAACTCTTCGAACGCTTGGGCAACAAGGACCAAATCAAGAATGTTGATCTCACCGTCTTCGTTGACATCAGATTGGGTATAAATAGTATCATCATCCACCTCAAAGCGAACAATTTCAGTAAAGTTTGTTCGTAGCGTATTCCCCGCTTTATCAAATGCAGTTATCTCAGCAAGTCCCCATGTGCCCGGGACACTGCCAACCGGTAAAGTAATGGATAACTGATAGGTTTGATAGACAGTGGGATCCCCTGTGAAATACATGTAGTTATGGTCCGGAGCACCATGGTTAAATTGATGCATTACGCCCTGCGGGTCGCGTAGAAGTAATTTTGAGGAACTATATCCACTAATGTCATCTTTCACTCTGAAGGTAATATCAACGATTGTTTCGCCATTTGGATCTGCTGGACGAGTAGGTTCTGCATTGATCGTAATTTGATTTAAGTCCAACTCTGGTGGGGTATCATCCGGAAACCGCGTCTGAATCTCTATTGTGTAAGGCCCTTCATCAAGCACAACCGTGTCGTTTGTTCTTCTTAATCCATGATCCGCTGGTGGAGTAAACCAGACACCACCAATGTTCCCCGAAATATTTCCTGTTTGAACGTAAGCAAGTGAATAAGTTCCGCCCTGGTGATAGTGTGGAACAACTATGTTAGCCTGGACTTCACCATCTGTTTGTGCAATGGTTCTCCCCTCATCGACCCCGTACCCATTACCACCACCTATAGAATAGGTTTCACGGTTTTTATCGTTCATTACGGCAGTACAACCTGTTATACCATTACTTTCAATAACTCGCCAACGCACGTGAACGATTTGATAAGGATATCCCCTTTCCGTTTCTTCTTGTGACAAAGAGAGTTTTACCGAATTTTTGACATAAATGGGTGCTTTACAATCCTCAAGCGGGTTGTCAATATAGAGTTTCCATCCGATATCGGTTTGGGAGTTGTACCGCTCGTTCCCATTGGCATCCCGGAGACGAATCTCGTTTGGAGTCCAATAACCGTTTGCTGCATAGCGTGATAAGGTGTGATGCCCCCGAAAAATATGCCCCGCCGGGACAGATTGACCATTGGAGTCTATAGGTGAAAGACCTATGTCTTCAAATGGGCAATTTTCATTTTCACTAAATAGGCGCATGTATGCTCCGTGTGCTGTATCCAGGTTGCTTTCACCATGAATTTCAATCTCTATCGTGATTTGCTTATTTTCCTCGGGTTCACCATCGACCTGTATATCAACCCGTATAATTCGCCCCGGATAGACATAATCTGGGTAGAGATTGTAGACTTCAAACGTCAAATCTTCGCGTATCTGTGAGATATAGCGGGTGCCATGCATAATGCGATTTTGAATAAACTCGTATTTGGCGGGTGATCGTGAACGCAACTTGTCAGGGTTTACGATGTAGTAACTGATACTCTCTGCCATATCTTCATTCGGATTTACACCGTGTGCATAAGCAGATACAAATTCGGTCTGTTTCGTAGTTGACCAACCATCTGGATCATCAGGATTTTCATACCAACCACCGAGTTCAATCCAATCCTGTTTGAGCTGTTCGTCAAAAAGGTGTGCCCATAGAAAATGTGCTTTTTCATGCAGGATTACACGGTGTATAGAGTCAGCTCCTTGCCCTTTAAACGCAGATTCCATAAATTCGATGTAACCAGCACTCGGCCATGCAACAGCAATTGCTCCTGGATAAAGTGGGTGTGGTGTTCCATCTAAACGTCGGACAATGTATTTCAACCCTGGTGTTTTGAGCATGCCTTGCGGAAACTCTTCTAACATTGATACCAGTGCCATCAGTTCTTCGTTCTTAAATTCAGAGAACCGTCCCGCGTGTTCGGCAGTTGTATGACGTGTCAGTTCAGTATAATCGGGAACATCTATACTGACATCGTAACGCTTTTCTAATATCCGTATAAACCCGTATCTAAACGCTCCATTATCTGTTACAAACCGAACTACTGCGCGGTGGAGCCTTTTAGAAAAATATCTACCCCGAACACCTTCAATTTCCGCTAATAAAGGTTTGGCATAAGTAAAAGCCTCTTCGGCAACAGTGACAACTTTTGTGTCACCCTGAAATTCAATCTCAATATCATCTTGGATGTGTCTATCACTGAGTTTCCATAGTGAGATCGGTACCCGAGGGTCCTTATCATGAATGCTATTCTTTTCTTGCGGTATAGATTCAAACGTCTGTAGTAGTTTATATGCGTGCGCTCCGCTCCATTCAGTACCGAGGTGAACAGAATATCGCTTCATCAACCAAAATGCTGCGCTATGAGATGATATTTCTACTTGTTCATCAAGTATCGTTACTTGAATAGGTTCAACTACGGTTGCACTTTCCTGTCCTTCTGGTGTTTCATCTATTTCCCAGTGGTATTCATAAGCATCACTTTGGGAAACAATACCGCAGAAAAGGATAACTGTGATTAGGGTAAAAAAAGTGGTTTTCATAATTTTTCCTCAATCAAAATAAATTATTCAACCCGGATGTATTTCAACCATATAAGGTTTAGCCTCTGTCAAAACTTTATGAGATTCCTGCAATACAGAACGGATACAAACTCAGTTGATATTATACAGATTAATTTGGTATTAGTCGTCAAGGTTCCGAAAATCAACCTCGTCAAGTGAATCTGCATCCCAAACCTCTTCAAAGAGTGAATCAAGGCGGGAGAGGTCCTGTATTGAGACAACCTGATTGGTAATAGATTCTGGAATATCATCAAATCGGAACTGTATCAGTTTGAGGACTGCTGCTTGCTTGGCGCGTGTTTCACCTTGTTCTATTCCTTCAGCTTTGCCTTGTTCTATTCCTTCAGCTTTGCCTTGTTCTATCCCTTCAGCTTTGCCTTGTTCTATTCCTTCAGCTTTGCCTTGTTCTATGAGAACATCTGCCATTGACTTTGCCATTGCTTCTACCTCCATTTCGTGGGTATGCTGGTCTACCAACTTTATCAGGTCTTGATGCTCTTTAACAGGACGACGATGCAGAATCAACAGAAGCAGATACCGAATAGCACGATACCTCTGCTCCGACTGAGCACTACCAAGTGTGTTGAGATGTGACACTGCTTTGACCAACGCATCCATTATCAATTCTTTGTTTGAATTTTCCTGTTGAAGAACGGTTAGCAACCATCCGAATGGATGGTCAGTTTTCGTTAAATCCGCGGTATCTGTTTCTTTTACATTTAAAAACAAAACGTCAAATTTCGGAACAAATTGAGACAAAACATCCGGAATATCCATTATCGCATCAAGTGTCAACGGGGTGTTCCAACGCCTATCACCACTATAAAACACAATCGGGAGAATCGGACGCAAACGCCATCGACTTTTCGGTAAATCACTTGAATCCCACTCATGGCGTTGTGCCTCCCAAATCTGCATCATATAAGATAATAAACGGAATCCCATGGCTACATCAACTGTCGATTGGTGTTCAATCAGGATATAAATGAGTAACTCGTCAGATTCCGATCCACCCTGAAATGGCACACGAAACAGAATGTCAGCCTCCTGTTCTCTGAGGTTTCCAGCAATGAAACTCCTATTGAGAAAGGAAAGACGACTAAAGTCAATCCGGTGTACAAGTTCGCTTGCGACAATTTCTAACAACCCTTGCACATTTTCTTTGTCCTGCAATAACCATCTTGCACTCTTGTCGGGAAAATGTTGAATCGGTATGTCAAAAAAACTACGTATTTCGGTATCTATTGTCATGTTATCTCCTATCAAACGATGTGCTTATAGGATAGCAGCCTTTGCATGGAGAATCAACATGAATCAACACTGGATCAGGGCTATTTAGTTTTAGGCTTTTGCCCATTTTGGTTTCCGAAAAGTCGCGATTCGGAGATCGTTCCGACAGTGGAGAGTCTTAAATAGAAAATCTAAATATTCTGAAAACTAAATGACCCTGACACCGGATATATTCCGACAGCATAAGGTTTAGCCTATTCCAATGTTCTATGAGGCACCTACACATTTCGTGAGTTCTGCTTCGTCCGATCCAGAATATCTGTCAAATTTGAAATTATACACCAAGGACCGATGGGTTTAGTGCTAAAGCACGGGCGGGCACAGGGACCCGCCCCTACAATTGAGAGTAATTTAGTATTACTCTCAGTCCAATCCAATCTATATCAATATCTACTACACCCCAACCGCTGCTTCGCATAGGTCGTTCTGAAGCAGCCATGCCGAAACTGACTGAACGATGATTTGATTTGCTCGTTCAACAATCGGATTTAAAGATGGAATATGAGTAAACATGTTTTGTGCTTTATCTTTAAGATTTCCTATTTTTGGTAACTCAAGGATCTTCATTTCTTTGAGAAATGCTTCAACTTCTGCCTGACCGTTACGCGCGCGTCTCTGGAGTTCCTCTAATTTCGGCGTGTGTTCCCATACTTGCAAAACCGTTTTACTAATCTGTTCAATCGAAAAACTCGCGGCAAGTTGCTGGGCAGCGTTTTCGATGGTTGTGAGAGACGTTCTACGTTTGCCCGCAACGACATGCGCGGGTGGTAGGCGAAGGTCCCAAACGATTCTAAATACGGACAAGAGCCTCAGAATGTAGTACGTAATATCAATTTGCCACCAACGAAAACCTTGTGGGGCGGCACTTGGAAAATGGTGGTGGTTATTATGCCATCCTTCCCCGAGTGTAATGATGGCGAGTAACAGATTGTTACGAGAATTATCTCCGGTGTCATAACGTTGTTTCCCATAAATGTGGGAAAGAGAATTGATCGTAAATGTGCCGTGGTATAGAAGTACCGTACTGATTACAAAACCGACTACAAGTCCAGACCAACCGGCAATTGCCCAAACGAAAACGGCTAATAACACTGCCGGTAGTGTATGGTATTTCCCAAGCCAAACGAGTTCAGGATATTTCCGAAAGTCCTTTATCAAACTGTAATCTGCGCTCAGACCGCGTGTACACAAAATCCAGCCTACGTGGGAATACCAAAATCCATGTTTTACTGGTGAGTGAACATCATGCTCTGTGTCAGAATACTTATGATGTTCTCGATGTTTCGCTGCCCACCATAAGGTAGCCCGTTGTGCGGAACTCTGTCCGAGAAATGCCAAAAAGAATTGGAATCCACGGCTTGTTTTGAATGCTCGGTGTGAAAAATAACGATGAAATCCTCCCGTGATGCCAAACATACGTATAACGTAAAGCACACCGCATATAATCCAATCGGTGGGTTGAACATCCACAAAAAAAACAGCAAAACATGCAAGGTGAACCAATATAAAAGGGACAGGTTGAGGATGGATAATGTCCGTCGCATCGACGGGATTAGAATTGCTTAGTTCTTTAGACACTAATTGTAGTTCCTTCAGCATTTAGCTTTCAAAGCATAACAGCGATGTTATACCTAAATTAAAATTATTTGCGTTCCGCATCGGAATTTTCAGGACGCGTCCCGCTTTTGTAAATTAAATGTTTTATTAAGAATACCATATTTCAAGCGGAGAATCAATGTATCTCGTTTTGCTTTCTCAATGCCGGATGTATTTCAACAGGATAAGGTTTTGCTTCTGTCAAGACTTTATGAGTTTCCGGCAATTTTGTGAGTTCTGTTGTTGTTCGCTCCTGGATATTTATCAGATTTGGAAAATTATACACCAATTCTCCATCTTTTACAATGGGAATTAAGAGCGGTTCTCCATCGGATAGCGATTCATTCCAGAGCGTGACACAATCTTTACAATAGTATCTATCTGTGTCAGTTTTCCGATAGATCTGCTTTCTTCCGGGTAGTGTAGCTTTAGCAGGTTCATCAAGCGTCAGTTTACCAATAGGAATTCCGTCGCGCTCAACTAATTTGTAAACCCCACCGAGGGCAGAGGCACCGCCTTTATCTGTCTGCGAAATGTCGCCCGTGGCAAGACGTGTGCCGACACCAAAAGCGTCAATCGGTGCGCCCTCCTTAAGTAAATTGTCTATTTTGAATTCATCAAGTTCATGACTTGCGGTGATCTGAACATAGTTGAGACCCTCAGCATCAAAAATTTGGCGCACCTCCTTACTGAGTGTCAAGAGATCGCCGCTATCTAACCTCACTGCACGCAACTTTGCACCGCGCGCTGCCATCTCATGTGCAACGATGCATGCGTTTTTTGCCCCCTCAAGTGTATCGTAAGTATCAATTAGTAGCGTTGTGTTGTGTGGAAAAGTGTTGGCGTAATCTCTGAATGCATCTACCTCTGTGGGACGTTCTAAGATAAATTTATGTGCCATCGTGCCGACGTAGGGGATATCGAAAAAACGTCCTGCGAGTACGAGGGACGTTCCACTAGCACCACCAATGAATGATGCACGCGCAGCGAGGATACCTGCATCTCTACCGTGTGCGCGTCTTGCACCGAAATCAAAAACCGGTTTGCCTCTTGCCGCCTGTACTATCCGTGAGGCTTTTGTCGCAATCAAGGTTTGAAAGTTCATCACGCAGAGCAGATAGGTTTCAAAAAGTTGAACATCTCGTGATCTGCCTATCACGTTGATAATAGGTTCATTTGGGAAAACGAGAGTCCCTTCAGGGACAGCATAGATTGAACCGCCAAATCGGAAATCTTTCAACGATTCGAGGTAGTCTTCGGTTAATTCGCCACGTTGTGCTAACCAGTTAAGGGTTGTATCGGTGAAACGTAAATTTAGGATGAAATGGATAACCTGTTCAAGACCTGCAGCGATGAGATACTCGCCTTGTGGAATTTTGCGTACATAATAGTTTGAGGTGATAACAGCATCGTTTTTGCTCTTGAAATCCGCTTGTCCCATCGTGAGTTGATAGTAGTCAACAAACAGTGCCATTTCGGATTCTGTCAATAAGGCAGATTTTGGCAAGGTTAAAGGGGATGTTTGTGCTGAGGTTTCAGGATTTATGTTCATAGTAGTTATACCGATTCTGAAAAATAAAATATCATTACTGAGATTATGACAATTTGAATGTAAGAGGCGCAACTGAGATTATGACAATTTGAATGTAAGAGGCGCAATGAATTGCGCGACTACAAACGCGTTTTTGCTAATGGTAGACGATCATTCAGAAATGGTATTAGTTATTGGCTACTGTTAATCAGTAGTCTCCAAAATCCTGAAAATCCTGGTTCAGACAACCCACAATCTAAGGTTTTTGTGTAATCTTTATCTTCTGGTTTACGGATATTTCCTGAAGTGTTTGTGCCTTACCGTTGGACCAAATAACCTGCAACATCTGAATTTGTGTGGCTTTTCCCAACCCAAACTCAGCAGTGAAACTGTTAGCAGACATGTAACTCTCACCTGCGGAAATTTCTCGTATTTGGGTAGAATCTGATGTTTTGAGTTTGATTTTTGCTCCGATAGCATTTCGATTTTCATTTGTGCTGACCAATTTCACATGAAGCCAGTTGTTGCTATTACTTATATCGGTGGCATTATTCTGTAGTAGGGTTGCTTTCCCATAATTGTTGACGATGAAAATGTCTACATCTCCGTCGTTGTCGTAGTCGCCACATGCTGCACCACGGCTGACTTGAGCAGGGAGACTAGCAATTCCAGTGGTTTTACTGACATCACGAAACGTGCCATCACCCGCATTGCGAAACAACTGATTGTGTTGTGGGATAAGTGTTTCGGGTTGGTCTAATTTTTGGAAGGTGCTGCCATTTGCAACAAAGATATCTAAATCACCATCGTTGTCGTAGTCAAAAAGAGCGGTGCCCCACCCGATTTCCTTTAACGTGACTTCTGCAAGCATAGCAGAATAGGATTCATCTACAAATCGGATACGTTTAGGATTATTGTTTGCTGTTGATTTATTTTCCTGCAACAGATTTCTATAGAGTACATATTCTTGATCAATCCAGTGACTGATAAATAGGTCAATATCCCCATCTTCATCATAATCCCCTGCTGCTAAACCCATTGATCCTCGAAAGTCCGCTGCCCAAGAATCCGCACTGACATCCGTAAATGTGTCATTTCTGTCATTACGGTAGATGTGGTTCTCTGAGGTATCATTTGCCACATAGAGATCCAAATCGTTGTCATTGTCGAAGTCGCTGAAAATGGCTTGCATGCTCCTGCCACCGTGTGCAGAGACACCTGCTTCAGCAGTTATATCAGTGAACGTTCCGTCCCCGTTGTTCCGATAAAAAACGTTGTCCTGCGGTTCGAAAACGGTGGGATTAAGTGCATTTGGCACTAATTTCCCGGATTGCAAGGATTCCTCTTTCTTCTGTTGGAACTTTTCAAGATCATAGTTAACGTAGTTACAAACATAGAGGTCTAAATCGTTGTCGCCATCGTAATCGGCAAAAGCGGCACCCGTACTCCACAACGGACACCCTACAGCAGCAGATTTGGTTACATCCGTAAATGTGCTGTCTCCGTTGTTACGATAGAGTACATTTTCCCCATAGTTTGTTACATAGAGATCAACATTACCATCACTGTTGTAATCCGCGAAGACACATCCCATCCCATATCCTGTATCTCCAACTTTCGCAGTATTTGTTATGTCGGTAAATGTTCCGTCACCATTGTTTCTATAAAGCACATTTGCAGGTAGATTCCCAGATTTTTTGGATGATATTCCGTTGAATGCACCGGGTATGTTTACAATATATAGATCAAGGTCGTCATCGTTATCTATGTCTGCGAAACCTGTGCCGGACCCCATATCTTCTGGAAGTAAACTGGAGCGAGTTCCGCTTGAATGTTGAAATTGTATGCCTACTGTGTGGGTGACATCAACGAAGGTAACAGAATAAGCAGTTCTGGGTGTTAGAATAAAGATGGCAAGAACTACAAGGAGGCACACATAGTTAGTGGTGTGCCATCCTTCAGATGATTTATAGGTAGTTAACTTTATAAGAAATTTTCTGAGAAAGGTGAGAAGGAGTGAAGCGGTGCACCTATATTTTTCTATAAACCTTGTGAATGTCAGATGTTCTTCTAATGTTTGATCTATAGGTGTTTTCATGTCTTTAGGAAGTTTGTAAAGATGTTTCGGTTTAGGAACCGATCATCATTCAGAATTCTTTGATGAAGGGGAATTGTGGTTTTGATACCATCAATTTTGAATTCGGATAGTGCGCGTTTCAACCGTGCAATGGCTTCGTCTCGATCTCTGCCAGTGGCAATCAACTTCGCAACGAGTGAATCGTAGTGCGGGGGAACCGTATAGCCGGTGTAGATATAGCCGTCAACCCGTATTCCAATACCGCCGGGTGGTTGATAATCTGTAACTAATCCTGGTGAAGGCATAAACTGGTTTGCGGGGTCTTCAGCATTGATTCTACATTCAATTGCGTGTCCTTTGATGCGGATATCAGATTGGTTATAGCCAAGTTCCTCTCCCATTGCCAATCTAATTTGTTCCTTGATTAGATCAATACCAGTAATACTCTCAGTGATAGTATGTTCGACTTGAATCCGTGTATTCATCTCGAGGAAATAGAAATTTCCGTTTTTATCAACAATAAACTCAATTGTGCCAGCATTTGAGTATCCGATTGACTTAGCTGCTTTAACGGCTGCTTTGCAAATTTCATTACGGAGTTTAACGGGAATGGATGCGGAGGGTGCTTCTTCAAGTAGTTTTTGCTGTTTACGTTGGATAGAACATTCGCGTTCCCCTAAGTGGACAACATTGCCGTGGGTATCCCCCAATATTTGGACTTCAATATGACGTGCCTCTTCAATCCATTTTTCAATGTATACATCACTGTTGCCAAAAGCGGCTTCACTTTCTGCTTTTGCTATGTGAAAGAGGTTGAACAGACTAGGACGATTGAGTGCGATACGGATTCCGCGACCGCCACCGCCTGCGGATGCTTTGATACCAACTGGATAGCCGATTTTTTCTGCAAGTTCGGCTGCTTCTTCGGCGGTTTCAACGGTTGCATTTTTGTCTTTTTTGTTGCGTTTCCTGTCTTGGCTACCGGGAACGAGTTTCAAACCTGCCTTTGCTACTGCCTCAAGGGCTTGAATTTTATCTCCCATAGTATTGATATCATCAATAGAAGGACCGATGAATTTAATTTGGTGTGCCTCACATATTTCAGCGAATTGTGCATCTTCAGCGAGAAAACCTGCACCAGGGTGTATTGCATCAACATTGGCAAAGTCAGCGACAGCAGTGATGTTTGCGTATTTAAGATAACTTTCGGCTGAAGGAGGTGGGCCGATACAGTAGGATTCATCGGCGTATTCGACGTGGAGCGCGTCTTTGTCAGCAGTAGAAAAGACTGCGACAGTCTTAATACCCATATCCTTACAGGCACGAATAATGCGGATAGCAATCTCGCCGCGGTTTGCAATCAGTATTTTTTGAAACATAGTCTTAGTTTTGCCTCACACGAAAGAGCGGCTGATTGTATTCAACAGCATCACCATCGTCAGCAAGAATTTCGAGGATTTCACAATTGAAGGGAGCCTCAACGTCGTTATAAGTTTTCATCACTTCCAGTGTTGCCAAGGAAGCACCTGCAGAAACTGTATCACCGACTTTGATAAATGGGGGTTCATCGGGGGCAGGTGAGCGATAGAAACGTGCTGGCATCGGTGAGCGAATAATATCTTCACCTGTTTCGTTTTCAGTAATGAGTGTTGGCACGGCGGTATTCGTAATAGCAGGAGTGGTTGTTACAGGTTGAGCGGATACACGCGAGATTTCAATCTCAACTTCACCCTCGCGAATGCGAACCGTTGCCAAATCTGCCTGCTCTGCGATTTTGATGAGTTGTTCAAGACGTTGTAAGAGAGGATCCGAATCAACGTCGAGGTTTGCAATCTTGTCTGAGTTAACATCTTTATCAGCAGAAGGATCAAGTTTATCACTTTTCTTATCTTGCTTCATGTCTTAAACCCTTTCAACGTATTTACCTGTCCGAGTGTCAACTTTGATTACGGTTTCATTTTTGACAAAGAGAGGTACATTTACCACCGCACCCGTTTCTAATTTGGCTGGTTTTGAACCGCCGCTGACGGTATCACCTCGTAAACCGGGGTCAGTTTCAACAATTTGAAGTGCGACAAAGGTTGGTAGTTCCACAGCAAGTGGCGTATCACCATCCATTTTAACTGTTACATTTTCACCCTCTTTTAGATATTTTACGTTGTCCCCGATAAGTGCTTCTGGGAGTTCATGTTGGTTAAAAGTTTCGTTGTCCATGAACCATAGCATGTCCCCTTCACTATAAAGGTACTGCATTTCTTGGTCGGTGAGTCGGACGGTTTCAATGGTTTCACTCGTGCGAAAGGTGCGGTCGAGAACTGCCCCATCGCGAACACGTTTAATCTTAGTTCGCGCGAATGCCCCTCCTTTTCCGGGTTTCACATGTTGACAGTCTACAATTGTGTAGAGAATATTGTCAAGTCGGATGACTAATCCGTTTCGTAAATCATTTAATGCTGCCATTAAATTTCCTTTCTAATAGTAGCGAAGTATATGTTCTATTATGACTTGAGTTCAATGTAATACCAAATTAACGGGATTAGAAGTTTTCTAGTAGCAGTTAGCATTGCAAGGCACGGGGACCTCGCGCTACAAATCCCGTTAATTTGGTATAATACGCTATCTGAAATTTTCAGAGTATTCAGAGTAAATCAAAAATGATAGTTATATGAAGTATGTTAAGACCCCTTATTAGGACTGACTTCGTAGGCATTTTTCGGTAATCGTCTCCAAAACTGACTCTGAAATTTTCAGAGTAAATACATCAGGTTTCCAAAACCCTCCTACAGAAGATAGAGTAAAGTTAATTCAACTTACTATTTATAATAATTTGAGTGCTAATCGCAACGCTTCGCTTCTATGACTGATTCGGTTTTTGATTGTATCGCCCAATTCTGCAAAGGTTTTCTTGTAGCCGTTAGGAACAAAGATCGGATCGTATCCAAAACCACTGTCCCCAGCAGGGGTATGGTTTATGTGTCCTTCACATTTTCCCACAACGATTTGTACCCGTTCTGTTATATAAGAACCTGACCGACTTAAGGTATCGTGCTTAGGTTTGATACTATTAGCATTTGGTTCAGCAATGGCAATCGCTGCAACAAAGCGGGCTTTTCTATCGGTGACACCCTCCAGAGCCTTAAGCATTTTCTGAACACGGATAACGTCTGTTGCATCATCACCCGCCCATCTTTTTGAGTGGACACCTGGTGCACCACCGAGCGCATCAACTTCTAAACCAGCATCATCAGCAAGCGCGCGAAGCCTAGTGTAATCTGCAATGACCGTGGCTTTTTTGGCGGCATTTTCTTGATATGTATCACCATCCTCTATGACCTCAGGCGCATCAGGAAAATCCTGAAGGGAAAGAATCTGAATGTTCTGATGTCGTCGGTCGGTGTTGAGCATTGTTGTAAGCTCATTTACTTTTCCGAGGTTACGGGTTGCCAGAATTAGCTTCATCAAGGTTCTCAAGCATCATTCGATTTTGTAAGCGTACGAGTTGTTGTATTCCGCTTATTGATAGGTCAAGCAATTGGTCATACTCTTCACGAGAAAATGGATTTTGTTCGGCTGTACCCTGGATCTCAATAAATTTTCCACTTCCTGTCATGACTATATTCATATCAACGTCCGCAGCGGAGTCCTCAGTATAGCAGAGATCTAGCATAGGTATTCCATCAATAATCCCGACACTGGTTGCTGCGATATTATCAGCGATAGGCAATTCTTTAATCTTATTTTGGTCTTGCAGGCTTTTACATGCGTCCCAAAGTGCCATAAACGCGCCTGTGATTGCTGCGGTACGTGTCCCACCATCTGCTTGAATGACATCACAGTCCACCCATATTGTTCGTTCACCTAATGAATCAAGGTCAACCGCAGCGCGGAGTGATCTTCCGATGAGTCGTTGTATTTCCTGTGTCCGACCGCCAACTCTGCCTTGTGTTGATTCACGCTGCATGCGTCGAGAAGTGGAACGCGGTAGCATTGAATACTCGGCTGTGACCCAACCTCTATTCCTGATGTTCTGATCACGCATAAAACGTGGTTGGCGTTCTTCAACGGATGCGGTGCAGATAACTTTAGTATCACCTGTTGCTATTAGAATAGCACCTTCAGCATGTTTGATATAATTCCGTCTGATTGTAACAAGACGTAACTCGTCTGTTTTTCGTCCATCTTCTCTGATCATCTTATCCTCATTTCGAGTTTTAATCTATGACTCAACAAAAGTTTTAGAATCAAAAGCAACACCGTAAAAAATCAACACTGTTCTGATGAAATACCGTATCTAAAACTATATCACAGAATTTTGGGATTGTCAAGGTTTATGGATAATAATGCAGAGTCATTCAATTGTAGCGAAGTGCTCTTGGAAGAGATCTTGTAATCCTGATTTTACATTGGTTACCTTTATTGTGGACCAATTTAACGCCAAAAACGCGTATGGAATTTGTTGGGATTTATAGGATTAGGGGATTACCAGGATTTTTGCTCAACAAAAGTTTTGCCTCAGATGACTTCAAAAACCTTTTCACATCAATAGACATCTTCTGTTGACCTGTCGGGAACAGGAGTTCCCGCCTACAATCATGGTCGTGAACAAGCGTTCCTATCCAAAAGACATCCCTCTTTAGCGGTGAAAGTCGTTGTGAGGAACCCCCTGTGATTACGAACCCACGGTACTTCTCAAAAGCAGTAAGACCATCGCCCGAATTCATATTGTTCCCTGGTCCCGTTTCGGTATCGGCACCAGGACCGCCCGTGAACTCTTCCCATCCCGATTCATCAAGTTGTGCTTCTGCGATATAGGGCGTTTGCTGAGAATACTTGGGGATCATGCAATCATTTGTCACATAGAGTTTTCGCTCGGGATTCCTCGGATCAGCACCGATGCATGCGCGAGCATTGATTTTGCCGACAGAACCGTAATCATAGGATCTCACCCAAGTATAAACTTCGTCGGTGCCACATTGCCCCACAATACCGTGATAGCGTCATTACTATGGCGAACCCATGTCAACGTAATATTCGGTTCAATGGCTTCCACGGATTGGATATTGGCCGCGGAAAAAATCAGATCGTCATCGTAACCATATTGGGCGAAACCCGCATTCATACAATACCCGGGCCAGTTGGTTGAGTGTAGTTGAAAATCTATGCTACTGTTGCCGGGCATGTTTTCACACGTCACTGTGATAGAACATATATTCTGGTCGTCGGGGATCCAGTTTTCATCAGGTGTAATTGATATAATTCTTGGTTGGCTTTGGCTTTGGCTTGCTGTCGCGGGGATATTGTAAAAAACGATGAACAGCACACAACAGAAAAATAAAGTAAAAATAGTGCGATTTGTTTTCATGAGATGACCTCCTATTTGTCTGTTTAGTGGCTATGATGTCCGACCAGCATTCCGCCAGTGCGTTCCATGTGCTCAATCATTTTTAGTTTGAACTCGCTTGGAAAAATGACGTTCCACTGTTTGAGATACCTGACAGCCTTTTCATGTGCCCATCCCATGTGGTTTATGGCTAAGGCACGGAGCACCTTACCGTGATAAAGTGTTGGATCCAGTAAAAACGATTTTTCATTGGCAGCGATTCTTTCATCGCGGTTGGGTGTCACGGTTGCGAACTCATAATGAAGGCGTGCGACATTCGGATTCATCTCAATCAGACGCCGATAGGAGTCGGCAGTTCGAGTGTTATGAGGCGCATCAGGGTCACTGCTACGACCCCAGGTTTGCACCATTTGTAAATATGCCAGCACCCAGAGCGTGTGGAAATCGTCAGGGTTCTCCTCGTGCGCTTTTTCAGCATATAGCAGTGCTGTTGAACTTGTACGCGATCCAAAAGCAGCAAAATACTTTGCGACATGTAAATTGGAAAGACCATCGGCGGCGAAGATTATTTCGCCTATTTCTCTCTTTTGTGCCTCAGTTAAGGGACCGCCTTGTTTTTCTATGATTGACGCAGTGAGTCTTTTTCGGTGAGCCTCTCTTTCTTGGCTTTGTGGCAACACCAGAAAACTCTCGCCATCTCCATTAGGGTAGCGTTCTGTTCTAATTTTCCAACCGGGTATCCAGAAAAGCGGGTCATTGTAGAACTCGTTGGGGGGTGATGGTTTTTGGTTGTTTTCTGTAATTCCGAAATAACTCTTACCATAATATGGATTGTGGTCTGGCGGTAATTTTATACGTTGTAGTTCTACATCAAGTATCGGGTCTGCAATAGGAGACCCATCCGGACTTTGTTCGGATCCCGGTGTTTTGGAAAACTGTTGTGGTGCGTCAATAGGTGCCTGCGGTGAAGTTTTCTGTCCGCAACCAGCGCACCCACCCAGTAGGATTACCACCATTAGAAACGAAATTGATAGGGTTTTTGGACAGAGTTTCATTGTTTTTCTCCTTTTGCTTGACCTGTTAACTCTTTTTTTATACAATCTACCTGTCCGTGTAGTTGCAATCAACAGCAAGGAAGCCGAAGTGGACACATCTCAATCTATAGAGAGTATACTAAAAACTAAAAAAATGTCAAACTTTTTTCAGACGTTTGGTCTGGGACAACAAGGCTGTGTCTACATCCTTTTTGTGCGTGTTCAACATCTGCCTAAGCAGCCTTCACCTGATCATCTGCGTCAAAATACAGATCAGCAATGTGATCAGAATCATCTTTGTTCATGCATGTCCCTTTCCAAGTGGATACATTGGTAAGATTTAACACGATGGAGCCCGTGGAATCGATATTTGAGACGGTTACAAGAAAAGTAACCTTGTCCCCGGCTTCGGGTAGCCAACCATTGAACGAGTTTTCATCCTCTTCATCCATAGGTTCTATACAGACGTTTTGTGCGTGGGCAAACGGTAATAATGTAAACAATAAAAGCAAAATAGTGAGATAATATTTTTTCATAAAATAAACCCCTAATTAATAATCTAAGGTATGACATTAACGATTGATGTTTATTGTGAATTGTCTATAGGCTCCAATTTTTTAGGGTTGTAAAATGAACGACCTTTTCGCTGTATAAATACCCCGTCTTGTGCTGTCGTAAGATGTGTATAGACTCCACCCCCCAACTGACCGTATGAGTCTATTACAGATATGCTCTGATAGACTGCGACCGCTTTCTCCCATTCCCCAAGTGTCTCATAACAGGAGGCTAATCCAGCCTTTGATAATGATTCGTGACGACTATCAAGTTGTATCGCTTTTTGGTAATGTGGGATGGCTAACTCAGGAGAATCCAGCTTTCTGTGGTATATATAACCAAGGGTTGAATGGGAATTGGCATCGTTAGGGAACTTTGCTAACAACTTTTCATACGCATTTTTTTTATCTTCTATAGGTTCCCACGGAACGCAGCCTGTCCAAATAGACATCGCCTCTACAGAGTTTGGGTTTTCGCGCACGGCACGTTCAGCGTATTCAAGTCCGATGGTATGTGCAACACTTGCAGTCTCTTTGCTCAGATACTTTGCCGCTGTGAACGTATTTATACCCTCAAACTTTATCTCATACTTTTTACGTATTCGCTCTTCTATTGAGAGATCGTAGGTATGTGAGATTGCTGCCATTCTCTTCTCTTGTTCTTTTGTAGTATAGAAAACCTTACCTTTGAATTCATACTGAGTGTCACCACCATCCGCGAAGGTGGCGAGTATCGGTTTTCCTTTCTGACTCTCACGCAGTATCTTTATATCTCTTCTAAACGGGTTTCCCCCTGGAGCAAATCTGGGGTCTTGAAAGTTGTGATTCGGGACACAAAATCCAGGTCTCCATAGCAGATCAGGGTTCTCGATCGCCTGTTTTTTACGAGCAAGCACTTCTGGGTCGCCACGGTTGGCTGCCACATCTGCTTTGAATTGTTCAATAAGATTCTCAAAACTCGGTTCAAGGAAAGGCTTTAGTTTTGCCTGTTTGCGCGTGTTCGCTGCGACTGGTCCGTATTTAGATTGTTCGTTGTAATCCTTGGTCGGTTCAATCCCTTTTAGAGTGTTTTTTTGTGCGCAGCCACTGCAGCCTGCAAGTAAGAATAATGAGACCATGAGTAATAATGCGAGTTTCTCTATTTGACGTGTCTTCATAACAACTCCTTTATTTCTGTGTGTTTGTGTTGAATATCCATCAGTTTTTACTGTTCGGTTATCGCTTAGTCGGGTGACCCTATAACATATTTTTTCTCCGGTAAAAGGGGGTTTTTAGAAAGTGGACCGAGAGCAGGATTTCCTTCAAGGATACGATCTATGTGTCGTTTTACTATGGAGCTACCTGAACCTGTTCCCCACATTCTACCTTGGTGGACTGCTGTATACAGTTTTAAGGCTTGATTGAAATGTTCTAAGGCGGTGCTGTCATCACCGATTTCTTGATAGGCATATCCAAGAAAATGATGAATACTTTCAGGGAAGGCACCGTAGCCAGAGTCCATGCGGTACATATCTACATATTTGAGTGCTTGTTTACCATACCTGATTGCTGCTTCGGGATGGCTGTGCCTTGAATAAAACAATAAAGCGTGGAGCAATCTTGGGGAGTCGAAATGGTATTTTAGCAGCGGTTGTAAACGCTCAAATAGTAAGCCATAATCACGAATATCTTTTCCGTTTTCGTCATGTGTTGCGAGATGTAGTCGTGCTTCGAATGCGTCTTTTGAATAGGGGGCTTCTGCTATGATACGTTTCAGTATTGCCACTTTTTCTTCCCAACTCTTCCCAAAAGATACACTAAAGAGTTCGTCTTTGGTCAGGGCTTCACCTTCATACGTTATTGTTTCTGGTTCTTTGGGTACGGTTCTGTGCCATTTTTCCCCGTCCCAGTGCCCCGTTGCGAATGTTTCCCCTGGCGGAGGGGGTTTGAGTGCTATCTTTTCTGCAGGTGCGGTATCGGTTATCGCTTGTTTGGAGTCAGGTGCCCTCTCGGGCAAACCTGGGGCAGAGCCGTCAGAAAGTGGACCTAAAATAGGATTTTCTTTAAGGATCTGTTCTATGTGTTCTTTTACTTTGAAACTACGTGAATATGCATTCTGCACCCTAATATACAGTTTAAGGGCTTGATTGAGATGTTCTAAGGCAGTGCTGTAATCACCGATGTTTTGATAGGCATATCCAAGAAGATGATGAATACGTTCAGGGAAGGCACCGTAGCCAGAGTCCATGCGGTACATATCTACATATTTGAGTGCTTGTTTGCCATACCTGATTGCTGCTTCGGGATAGATTTCCCTTCCCTTCACCAATAAATCGTGGAGCAATCCTGGGGAGTCGAAATGGTATTTTAGCAGCGGTTGTAAACGCTCAAATAGTAAGGCATCATCATGAATAGATTTTCCGTTTTCATCATGTGTTGCGAGATATATTCGTGCTTCAAATGCTGCTTTTGAGTAGGGGGCTTCTGCTATGATACGTTTCAGTATTGCCACTCTTTCTTCCCAACTTTTTTCAAAATGAAAAGATGCATTGTAAAGTTTGTATAAGGGAAGTGCTTCACCTTCATACGTTATTGTTTCTGGTTCGGGCGGGACGGTTCTGTGCCATTTGTCCCCATCCCAGTGTCCCGTTGCGAATGTTTCCCCCGGCGGAGGGGGTTTGAGTGCTATCTCTTCTGCAGGTTCTGTGTCGGTATCCCGCAGCAACAAGACATCATCAGCACCGATAAGCACACCGATAATCAGTATCATGAGGACACCGAGTCCCCAATACAATTTTTTAGACATGTCAGTTTCTCCTTTATATCCATGTGTTTGTGTTGAATATCCATCAGTTTTTATTGTTCGGTGCTTGATTGGATTCGGGTGCCCTCTCAGGCAAACTTAAGCCAGATCCATCAGAAAGTGGACCGAGAGCAGGATTTCCTTCAAGGATACGATCTCTGTGTTTTTTTACCCAGTCTCTACCTGAATTTGCTCCCCACATTCTACCTTTGTATACTGCCGTATACAGTTTTAGTGCTTGATTGAGATGTTCTAAGGCGGTGCTGTCATCACCGATTTCTTGATATGCATATCCAAGAAAATGATGAATACTTTCAGGGAAGGCACCGTAGTCAAAGTCCATGCGGTACATACCTACATATTTGAGTGCTTCTTTGCCATACCTGATTGCTGCTTCGGGATGGCTGTGCCTTGAATAAAACAATAAAGCGTGGAGCAACCCTGGGGAGTCGGGATGGTATTTTAGCAGCGGTTGTAAACGTTCAAATAGTAAGGCTTTATCCTGAATAAATTTTCCGTTTTCATCACGTGTTGCGAGATGTTTTCGTGCGTAGTATGCGTGTTCTGAGTAGGGGACTTCCGCTATGATACGTTTCAGTATTGCCACTTTTTCTTCCCAACTCTTCCCAAAAGATACACTAAAGAGTTCGTCTTTGGTCAGGGCTTCACCTTCATACGTTATTGTTTCTGGTTCTTTGGGTACGGTTCTGTGCCATTTTTCCCCGTCCCAGTGCCCCGTTGCGAATGTTTCCCCTGGCGGAGGGGGTTTGAGTGCTATCTTTTCTGCAGGTGCGGTATCGGTTATCGCTTGTTTGGAGTCAGGTGCCCTCTCGGGCAAACCTGGGACAGAGCCGTCAGAAAGTGGACCTAAAATAGGATTTTCTTTAAGGATCTGTTCTATGTGTTCTTTTACTTTGAAACTACGTGAATATGCATTCTGCACCCTAATATACAGTTTAAGGGCTTGATTGAGATGTTCTAAGGCAGTGCTGTAATCACCGATTTCTTGATAGGCATATCCAAGAAAATGATGAATACTTTCAGGGAAGGCACCGTAGCCAGAGTCCATGCGGTACATATCTACATATTTGAGTGCTTGTTTACCATACCTGATTGCTGCTTCGGGATGGCTGTGCCTTGAATAAAACAATAAAGCGTGGAGCAATCTTGGGGAGTCGAAATGGTATTTTAGCAGCGGTTGTAAACGCTCAAATAGTAAGCCATAATCACGAATATCTTTTCCGTTTTCATCATGTCTTGCGAGATGACCTCGTGCTGCGAATGCTGCTTTTGAGTAGGGGGCTTCTGTTATGATACGTTTCAGTATTGCCACTCTTTCTTCCCAACTTTTTTCAAAATGAAAAGATGCATTGTAAAGTTTGTATAAGGGAAGTGCTTCACCTTCATACGTTATTGTTTCTGGTTCGGGCGGGACGGTTCTGTGCCATTTGTCCCCATCCCAGTGTCCTGTTGCGAATGTTTCCCCCGGCGGAGGGGGTTTGAGTACTATTGGCTGTTCTGCGTTTTTCTGTGCACATCCACTGCATCCTGCCAGTAAAATAACAATCAGTGTAAGCAAATAAGTGAAGTGTTCAATCCGAAGTTTCATTGTTTTTTTCTATTCAACACCAGAGATCAATCACTCGGTATAATAATGATGACACACGTTTGTGTCTGTCGGGTGTTTCCGTTGAGGCACAAAACTCGCCCTACAGTAAAAAATACGATGCCTTTTCTATGACGGCTCCCAAAGCTAAAGCACTGGGTTTCTTTAACTCCTTCTCCGTTCTGAACTTTGGAAGGTGGGTATCTTTTACATATTAGAATATGCTTCTGGGCTTTTACCGAGTTTTCGTCTGGCTTTTTCAGCGTATAGAAAACTCGCCCAGCGACTTGATAAACCTCAGCAATGTTGAGGTGGCATCCGCCAGTGGTGCGACTACAGGAACTACTACAAACCCAAAATCGTTCCTGATACTTTAGTGCTTTGTCGTTCTGTTTCTATCGCGGTTGTGGAGGGTTCACCTACACAATCTCTAATGCGATTTCAGAACTCATCACAAACGAATGAAGGATCATAACCTTCAAGGTATAGTCCGAATGTGGTATTGAATGATTTTATCATCCATCATTTCAACTCAAGCATTGAGTGGATAGGACACCCACAGAGAGTGGGTGAATGCTTTCCTATCCGAATGATACTAATAGTATACCACACCTTGTTGAAAAAGTCAAGTTTTTTTTGATAAATAGGAGACGTTAGCGGTGTTTCATCCCCAAACTAAAGCATGGGGAAACCTTCACACCGAACGTTTGGTAAATTGAACATAAGGCAACTTTACAACTCTTTGAGTAAGTCCAATGCCTTTGTATAACTCTTCCTTTGCAAATAGTGCTTCAGCATTGTCGGTGCAGTTGACTCAATATCTGTAGATAACTGCTCAATTTGGAGGAGTTGTTCAGCAATGTCCTCTCCTGCTGCTATGTTGTTAAACATTGTTTCTAATGTTCGCTGTAGATCAGAAATTTGTTGTGTTGTCATTGTTTTCCATTTTCTTCCGTAGCGATAGGTGGTAATTCGTCAATTGCTTTGCACGTTCGCAACCCTACGTTTTTAGGCGGATCATCGTAACCTTTCCAAGCATACGGATCAACACCTGATACTGGAATAATACATCGCCTGTCAGCACTTGCAGGTCTTTCTCCTTCTTGAAGTGACCATGGAAGCAGTGACCACGAGTTGCAATAGTGGCTAACAAGGACACGTCGGAATGTATCGCCACGATTTTTGCGCGAACGGTGCAGCAGATAGCCGTTGAAGAAAACAAGTGAGCCTGTTTCTACTTCAACAGGCACCTCATCAGAACCGTCAAATCCATAACTCTCTTGAGCGAAGTCGAATTCGTCAGGATTTTCGTGATTGCGCTGTGGATATAGGTATCCGTGCCGATGGGAGCCGGGTAGCACCCACAGACACCCATTTTCAACATTCGCATCATCCATAGCAATCCACGCACCGATTAAGGACCGGTCTCGCGTTGGAATATAGATTTCATCTTGATGCCACGCCTGCCCTTGAAATTTTGGTGGCTTGACGAAGAGCATTGACTGCATACATTTGACACTACCATCCCAAAAAGGTAGGTGAGCAGCGGCGATTTGGCTCAGGATGCCGCATATTTTTGGATGCTTGACGTACTTCTCAATAGTCTCACTAACGAAATGCGGCTGGTGAATGCATAGAATTCTGCCGATCGCCTCTTCGTCGGTAACATTCTCTGGAAGCGGTTTGAGGCTATCACACTCATAGCCGCCGCGCGCAAGCGTAGTTGTGTCTTGCC
Source organism: Candidatus Poribacteria bacterium (assembly GCA_965218285.1). Classification (GTDB taxonomy): domain Bacteria; phylum Poribacteria; class WGA-4E; order WGA-4E; family WGA-3G; genus MSPOR6. The sequence goes on along the minus strand of OZ244616.1, from coordinate 5,767,962 downwards.
TGAGTTCTTCAATCTCACTTTCGGATAGCAAGTTTGGAACGACAAGGTAGCCGTTTTCAATAAAAAATTGACATTCCTTATCGGATACAACATTTGGAACCTCAATTCGCTCAGTTATTTCAGGACCCATTTGTTTACGTTCTCCTAACGTGAGTTTGATAAAAACAAGATGTCGGGCTTCTCGTACGGGCAAGGTCTTCTCGCCCGTAGGGGTTAGGTAACCTAACCCCTACGAAAATGTCCATTTATGTTTAGAATTTGCTATATATCAAACTCACGTTCCTCCTAGATTAGGTGTCATTTCTGCATCTATACCCGATTTGCGAGGAACATCTCTGTAATTGCCAGAGCAAATACTGCTAATAGAAGATAGGTAGAGAGACCTTGGTTTTTCTCAATATCTTCTTTGTATTTTTCCACGACTTCAGGTGTAAGTTCCGTTGGCGTGCGGTCTGTTTCTGTAGTGCCAACGAGCATGCTGGTTAACTCTTCTGGATTTCGAGGTGTTAGGTCAGACTCACCTGTATCAACATTGACGACAAAATTGTGTGGTTTCTCACCAGACCGATGCACAGAATAGATGCCGGGGTTTTCAGTGTTTTCATAAAAGAGATTCCCTTGTTCATTCAACGTCATCCGCGCTTCTTTGCGATCTGGGTCGAAAACAGCGACCTCTTTTCCAGCACTATCCTGAGACCCATTGTATTCTACGCCATCGCTAACGCGATAATCAGGTATTTTGCCAGCTTGCTTCAGGGCAAGATACTTGATGGCTTCGTGCAGAAACGGCAAATAGACTGCATGTATAGGTAAGTCATTCCATTCACGGTCAATCGTGGAAGTAAAAAAGAGAACCCGTCCGGTGCCATAATTTTTTTCAAGTAATGCGGGGTTCCCATCATCAAATGCAGCGATGGTTGTAGTTTCCGTGGTAGGAACGGTTTGATAATATCGATAAAACCTTGCTTTAGCAAAATCACCATGGTTAGGATTGCTAAACGGCATGAAGATAGGGTGGCGATAATCAACGCTTGCAATTACTTGGAACTGATCCTTACCAATAGGATCACCGATAGCTTGCATTATGGTGCATGGCAGTAGAGAGTTTTCTGTGCCAGCAAGATGCTGCTGATAAACGTTTGAATCGACTTGATCACCGAGTGTGATAATTAGTCCACCACCGCCATTCACATAAGTTTTCAATCTCTCGGCTTCGGCTGCAGTGATTTGACTGACATTTGCAAGAATAAGCACATCGTATTGCTTCAGAGAAGCAGCGGAAGGAAAAGTGGTAGATTCTGTGTAATCTATAGGTGCACCTTCATCGCCAATATTTACTGCTCTTGTCAAAAAGAAGGTTTCATCTTCAATGTCAGACCTTTTCTGTTCCCCGTTGACACAGTGTGTCTTGATGGATTTCATGCTTTGAACGGTAAAGTAGCGTCTATTGTCAATCTTTAAAGCATCATTATCAATTTCGACCCAACCGGTATGCGCTGATTCCGATTGTAGGTTAATTTTTACTTTAAAGGCTGCATCGGCACTGTTGCCGGGTGCAATGTCCAATTGTGTTGTATCAACTTTTTTATCATCAATAAATAGACTTACTGGTAGTTTTTCGACAGGTTCAGAGCTAAAGTTATGGATTCGTGCTACCAATTCAGTATCTTTTTGTTCAATGAGAACAATAGGTGGAACGTTTATGTCCGTAACTGCGCGGTTATCGGGTTGTTCTTCAGCGATGTCAACAAATTCGATGTCTACATCTGGACTAAGTCTATCGGTTTCAAGGAAGTTTTCCCATCCGCTTTTCTGCAAATCTGCGACAAGATATATCTGTTTCTGACCAACAGAGACAGCCTTAAGTATTTCGTCAGCGGTTTGGATTGCATCGAGATAATCGGTTGTATAGTTAGTAGTCTCAGCACTTTCTATCGCTGTTCTGATGTGATTATGTTCTGAGTCAATGGGTAAAACTTTTCTGGCTTTGTCTGCAGACAAGATAAGGGCAACGGCATCAGCACTTTCTAAACTGTTAAGACGGTTGATTGCCTCTTTTTTGGCAAGTGCAAAAACGTCCTCATATTGCATGCTGTAAGATGTATCTAAAATAATTACTGCGTTTCTAACGCCGCCCAATTCAGGTGCAGTTGCGGGATCCTCTGCGAAAAAAGGACGTGCAAAGGCGAGACCAAGAAGTATTAACATCAAGATTCGCATGAGCAGAAGAAGTAGCCGTTTCAGTCTATGACGTTGCACATTGGTTTGATGCGACATCCGGATGAAGCGCACTGTACTGAAGACAAGTCTCCGTGCGCGTTCACGGTTTAGTAAGTGGATAACGAGAGGGATAGATGCACCTATAGTACCTGCGATAGCAAAAGCCCCTGCTAATAAACCCATCGTGTTAATTTCCTTTGTGTTTTTGCACACGGCATGTGCGTACTACTTTATATAAAGCCTTGTCGTTTCGCGAGATATGATGAGAGTGCTCGGTCAATCGGGGTAGATGTATTTATCAGGTTGTAATCAATGTCCGATTGATTCAAGGTTGTCCTATAATGATTAATAAATTCGTTGAAATTAGTGAGATAACTATCTCGAATAACTTGTGGTGTAGTAATAATTTCTTGGTCGTTTTCAGCATCAACAAAACGGATGAGTTTCTCAAACTCAAAATCTACTTCCTGTTGGGATAGTATGTGGAAAACAATAACCTCGTGTCCATCGTAACGTAGGTGTTCAAGTCCTTCAATTACCTCATCTGGGTTTTCATCATAGAGGTCTGAAATCAGAATTACCAATCCACGTTTCGTCAAACGTTCTGCGATTTGATGTAGTGGTTCGCCAATTCGGGTTTCCTTTTCCGTTTTTATGTTTTCCAACGTCAATAAGATAGAATGCATGTGAGAAGCACTACTGCGCGCGGGTAAGTACTGATGCACTTTGTTATCAAAATATGCGAATCCGACAGCGTCTCGTTGTTTCGCCATGAAGTAAGAGAGAGAGGCTATAAGAAAAGAAGCATAGCGCAATTTAGATAAAGGTTCGTGGGTTCCTGATGTATCAGTTTGTTGAGACTCGTCTATTTCTTGCAAGTCCTCGGGGGATGGATGTGCCATAGATTGGCTGGTATCAAGCAGCAGATAGCAGTTAAGATTAGTCTCTTCTTCAAACTGTTTGATATAGTAGCGATCTGTTCTACCGTAAACTTTCCAGTCGATGTGTTTTGTATCGTCACCCGGCATATATTGCCTGTATTGTGAAAACTCAACACTAAACCCGTGGTATGGACTTTTGTGTAATCCGGAAATGAATCCTTCAACAACAAATTTAGCAATCAATTCGAGATTGCCAATTTGTGCGAGGATAGTGGGATTTAAAAATCGGCGTCCTTCTACTCTTTGTTGCATAGTTATCAAATCTTCCGCTACAAAACCTCGCCTTTCAAGGCGGGGATGTAGTAGCGGCTAAGACCTCCATTGTTGAAAAAACCTTGACCTTCGTCAAAAAATGTGATATAATTAATATCAGACTGGACGTTTCAATGGAACATTTTTGCTGCTAATTCAAAAACTTACATTTGTGGCATTTCATATACCAAGAAAGACGCGTAATGGTGAATCTTGGTTGATTCTATCTATTTTACAATTCAAGGTTGGGGTAGCAACCTTTGGAGGAGAGGGTGTTAGACTTGCATAACGTGAGTTTGATATATAGCAAATTCTAAACATAAATGGACATTTTCGTAGGGGTTAGGTAACCTAACCGCTACGGGCGAGAAGCCCTCGCCCCTACAAGAAGCCCGACATCTTGTTTTTATCAAACTCACGTTTGCATAGCAAGCAACCCTTGTTGATACCACAAATGCTTTCGCATAAATTTGCGGAAGCCTCGCCCTTTAGGGCTTACTATTACCCATAAGTTTATGGAACATGTCCATCCATAAGGTTCTGACTGATATTGTTTTGTGTGTATTGATGAAAAAGAGCAAAGGTGTCAGAAATATCACTAAGCCTTCGCCATCCTCTCCAAATAACGGTCACTCCAGGTTGACCATCGGACTTGCGTCCTAAAAAGCCACCCAGTTTGGCGATCCAAACAACGACTTCAGACACAGTTGGTAGTTTTTTCGGTAAAATGTGCGTCTTATGTGTTATACAGTAAAGTGCTTTCCACTCAACTTCAGTCAATATATGTGTGCAGTCCGTATCCGGTGTCTGCCGATTGATGATTGTCAACCAATAAAGGCGCCAAGCAATCACACTCAGCAGGGCGATAAAGCGTAGGAGTCTCTCTTGGGTTTGGAAGCGGACTTCCTCAACTTTCGTTCCCGATTTGAGGACTTTGAAATAGACTTCAATGTGCCAGCGTTGAGTATACCAGTCTACTCGTTCAATCGCATCTGAGAAATCTGTGACTTCCACATTTGTAAGGAGCAGCCATTCCACAGGTGTTGTGCCATCGGGTGGGTTCGTCTCTACCACCCATACGAGATATATTTCCACAGCAGGTAGTTCTTGGGAGCGTGAGGCTTGCGAACGATGCGGTGGGAGAAGCGTCGTTTTTGTGAAACTAACGCGCAGAGTTGCTTCTCGGGCAGGTTGGGCACCACGCGCTGCAACTTTTATGCTAAACTCACCAGCAACAGGTAGACTTTCTGCTAAAGCACGCAATCTACCAACATCATTATCAACCACACGATCTTGCGCAGCTCGTATTACAAAAGGCATCTCTTGTGCTTCAACGAAGAACTCATAAATATCAGCTTCACGATCACAAATGCAAATCACCTCAACACCTTCTGGGGCATCGGATTTTATTGCCGACACTGCCTCAATCCACTTGTAGCTCTCTTTTTCTACCAGCGGTCTGGATTTCCGTTTTTTTTCTTGTGTCGGCGCATCCCGAACCCACACTTTATCTGTCAAACACCCAAGCGGGAGACCCGACCCACTCACGATGAGTGTCGTGTGTTTGACAAAACCATAATGGTGATGAGACGAGGCACCAATCGGACCTAAACCTTCTGTTGATGGGTGATCGGTGTAATCCAGATAAGTTGAATCTTGTATAGCAAACACACGCTGATGCTCACTCATCCGCTCAATCGTTTGTCTAAAGTGAGGTGCCAATATCTTCGCTGAGGAAACCTTTTCATTATCAAATAAACGATAGGCACCCTTCACCGATGCCCAATCGCCACACGCAGCGTTGATGGTTTCGGTAGGATGTGCCGCCAACGCATCCGCAACGCTGAGCAACCTTTTATTCAGACGGGCATCTCCCAAATCAAGACCCATAAACTCTTCAATAACCCAAGATGTAGATAACTCTTTCTTGTTTGTAGACATCATTATTCACTCCAATGTATCAGATTCATAAGTGTTACTTGTGTTGGTAATAATATCTATTGAACATAACACAAATGTTATTGATAGGCAAGTATATTATGACACAAGCGAAAATACACTTATTTTGACAGCACAGGTGAATGTAAATCAAGAAAATAGATGTCTGCACTTTATGTCGAATTTATGGTCAATAGTAAGAATTCGACTTATGGGTAATAGTAAGCCCTTTAGGGCGGGGTCTATCACTGTGTTCCTATTTTTTTCGGAGGACAAGTAGGGTCAAATCGTCAAATTGATCCGCATCTCCCTGAAAGTCCATTACTGCTTGGTAAATAAATTTACATATTTGCGAGGCATCACTATCTGAACATGTTTTCGCAACTTGTTCAAGACGTTCTTCATCATAATACTCATCCTCAATGTTGACGGTTTCAGTAACACCATCGGTATAGAAGATGATAAGATCACCGCTTTCGAGTTTTACTTGTTCAGCCTCGTGTTTAGCGATGAGTGGCACCATATCATTCGGAAACATGCCGAGCGGTAGTCCACCTACTTCTTCTCCAAGCCACACGATGTTCCCGTCGTTTTTCACGATGAGTGGAGGATTGTGTCCAGCATTTAGTGATGTCAGCACGTCTGTTTCTGGATTAAGATGGCAGTAGAAGAAAGTAGCGTACTTTTCTTCTGTTCCACTGACATATAGCAGTGAATTTAGGGTCATTGCCATGTCAATCAGTTCATTTTTCATATCAACAAGTTCTTTTTCTTCACGAGCTCTTGAACTTGATAATTCAGAAAGCAGTCCAGCACGAAGTGTCGCCATCAAAAGTGCTGCTTGCATTCCTTTTCCAGACACATCAGCAATGGCAAGTCCCCACCCCCCTGCTGTCAGTTCAATACAGTCGAAATAATCCCCACCGACGGGACCTCGCGGTTCATAATGTCCTGCGACCTCGTATCCAGGTATGTCAGGGAGTGTATCAGGGATAAGGTTCACTTGTATTTTGCGAGCTTCTTCCATCTCAGCTTGCAATTGCCGTGCGTCAAGTGCTTCTTGATGTAGGTGCGCGTTTTCAATTGCAACCCCTGCCTGTTTTGCAAAAGAGTCCAGGAGCGTTTCATCTTCAAACGTGAACTCGGTGATTCTTCCACCGCGTTCTTCTTTGTCACCTACAACGAGTACACCTAAAATATCATCGTCGCGCCCTTGTATTGGACCTGCCATCAAGTTTCTTCCACCGAATAGTGTATCCGTTTTTGCTGGACAACGATTAGTTTTTCCTTCTTTGACAACACCAACTAACATTTCTTCTGAAGTTTGAGTTTCAGCATTGCTGCTGTTGCTGCCATCTAACGGGATTATGAGTTCACTTTTGATATCTTGTTCACTACCATCAGGATCCAATGTTTCGGGCGGGAAAACGTAGTGTAATTCAAGATTCTGCTCCTGAGGTTGAATTAGCATGAGCGCGCCAGCATTAGCATCCAGGAGTGCAACAGCTTGATGGACAACCTGTTCAGCAGCATCTTCTGGTTTAAGTAGTTGACAAATTTGTGGGGCACTTTCAGCCAACATAAACAACCGAAATTTTTCACTCTGAATGCGTTCTTCATTGCGAGAATATGCGATTGCAATTGAAATTTGGTGTGCCAGAATAGTTAGAAGTTCTTGCTCCCAGGCTTCTAACTTCGCGCGACCTAAGAATTTTCCTAAGCTCAGAATCCCGAGAAGTTCATCGTGTATTTTTAGAGGTACCCAGAGTCGATGCATTGCATTGCCATTCAACCATTCCGAATTCCTGTCAATAAAATTTTGGAGGTCTTCTGGAGGTGTATCCAACTCAACTAAGGGACATTGCAGTAAACTGGCGACTTCGTCCGGTTCAATTTCAATTTCAATTGGGGGGAGTTCCACTTCTGGTGTTGAGGCAGCAATGGTAAGGAAATTATCTGTTGGATGATAAGAGAGGATAGCACCCCGCGTAACCTGAAGTGTGCTGAGTGTAATTCGGAGATATGTTTTGCTTGAAACATTAAAGCTGCTGTGTCCAGAGATCAGCGTTTGACCTAACTGTTCCAGTTCGGATAAGCTGAATATTAACCTTTGTATTGTTTCTTCTGCTGAACTTAGGTGCATGTCGGATTGTTCCGATAATATTAACCTATATATTTCCGTGCAATACTGTGTATTTCACTTCTTATACGGTTTGCAAGTTACTAATAGATAGTAACCAGGGTTTATCTACCAAAGCACGCAGGAAAATCCCGCGTGCGCCTATATTTCTAAATACAATTGTCGTCCGTTTCTATTGCGCTTCGACGTCGCGCTACCAGACAGGTTTTTTATGCTTTCCACCTGTCATTTTCTATCAGCGTTTTGACTTTGCGACATGTTTGAAACTTTACCCACCCCAGCGAACATTGAGCGGACGCTGGCAAACGCCTTTAGCGATGATGTTTGATTAGCAAAGTCCCTAACAGCACATTCAGATAGAAAACTAAGATACAGACATAATCATGTCAAAAGACAAGCATAGTATTATGCCCGTAAATGTCAAGAAAAATATAGATTTTTAGATACTGTTACCCTACCTTTTTTGTCTTCTAAACTTGCGGTAGGCAGTCAATCCTGTTGACCCGTTTAGGTATGGACGGTGTTATACCAAATTAACCCGATCTGTAGCGCGAGGTCCCCGTGCCTTGCAATGCTAACCGCTATTAGAAAACTTCTAATCCCGTTAATTTGGTATAGATAATCTGTGTTTATTAGTGTGTGTGTTCAGTTCAGAAAACACTAAAAATTAGCAATAGCAGTCTTTTCGTCAGGGAAAATGCCAGCGTATTTTGCTATTGCCATCATGCGAAAAGTACGTTCCTGCGTAGCGGATAACCCGCAAAAATTCAACGTTCCGTCCTGTTCCCCAAGAGCCTCAATAATTTCTATCAGAATGGAGATACCTATGCTGTTAATCAATGCTGTTTTATCCAAATTGATTACAAGCTGGGTGTATCCTTTCCCAATGAGTTCTTGTGCTTTCTTTGAAAGTTGTTCACCGAGTGCGTCGTTTAGGTAGCCTGCTGTTTCTAAGACGGCATACTCATGTTCAGCACGAATCTGTATATCAAATTTATTTGCCAACTCTTTCCTCCTTCAAAATGAGAGTAGTCTATACGGATGATTATGCAGTCTTGCACTTAATCATTGTAATAGTTGTTCCGTTTTCACCGCTCATTATGTGTACACTATCTACGAGGGCATGCACAATTTCTAACCCCCATCCGCGCTTCCGCATATCTGGATGTAAATCTGGCTGGCTATTCCTACGTTGCGGTCGATTTTCAGGGGAGAAACCGATTCCCTGGTCCGTAACTTTTAATTCCAATTCATCTGCTCTCATGATAAGCTCAATGATTACCTTTTGATCTGGACTTTTGCTATGCTCAAAAGCATTAATACAGGATTCAATCATTGCGACTTGAATTTCTTCAACCTGTTCATCGCTAAAGCTCATTGATTCAGCGATGACAGAAGCTAATTGAGCGGCTGCAAGTTCCATATCTGGTCGCATCGGTATAGTCAGGAGCACTTGGTCATTGGAATATGTATTTGCCATACTGAGTGTTCTCCGTGTTCAGTTTAATCTGATTCAATAGCGTATGATAAAGAATAACTTGACAACTACCTAATCAATGCGAATAAATATAAATTCTAAATAAGGATACCAAAGTTTGTAAAATATATCAAGTATTTTAGATGGATTCTAAAGAGGAATTTTCTATTATAAAATTTCTTAATGTTAATTTAGGATATTCAATTATTACATGAAAAGTAGAATAAGTCAAGGGTATGTAAAGTTTTTGTCAGGGCTATTTAGTTTTCGGTTTTTCTGCTATATTTTTTCACATTTCTATATAAACTACCTGTCCGTTGGGTAGAGTTTGCGAAACCCGACACGTTTAGTTCATGTCGGGTTTCGCTACCGCTCTACCCATAGGTGTCAATTTAAGAAAATATTTTGTGTATTTTGATAAAAAAAGTGTTGCAAAATGGAGACACCTCTTACATAATGTAGAAAACGATTTTAATTAATTCTACAAAAGAGGTGTTCCGATGTCTATACTAACACAGGTTCCCGATAAAATGCAAGAGATACTCCAAAATAGAGCCAATGAGATAGCCCAGCGTTGTGGGTTGGTTCAAAGAATACGTAAACTCACAGGTGCTGGCTTTATTCAGACCCTCGTATTCGGGTGGCTTGAAGCACCTGATGCCAGTTATGCTGATCTTGCCAATACCGCACAGGCTTTAGGCATTGACGTCTCTCGTCAAGCGATTGAACAACGGATGACACCCGAGGCAGCCGAGACACTGAAGGCAACACTTGAAGAAGCGGCAAGCCAAGTGCTTACCCTCAAACCTCAATGTCTCCCGTTGCTGAAACACTTCACGGGTGTTTATGTGCAAGATAGCACTTGGATCACACTCTTAGATGAACTCCATACAATATGGAAAGGCGCATCCTGTAGAACACAAAAAAATAAAGCTGCCTTGAAACTCCAAGTCCGCTTTGATGTTTTGACCGGCACTTTCCAGCACTTTCAACTTACGGATGGCACCACTGCTGATACGAAGGCGGAAGAGCAGTTTCAACCTCTACCTGCGGGCAGTTTACGCTTGGCAGACCTCGGCTATTTTTCGCTTGCCGAGTTTGAAAGATTGACACAAGCTGGCGTCTTTTGGATAACAAAGTTCAAAGCCGGTTGTTCACTTTTTGACGAACAACAAGAACCTTTTTGTTTACAGAAGCGGCTTGCCTCAGAAACCTCAGACACCGTCAACCTGAGTTGTTTCATCGGTGCTTCAAAGCGACTTCCAGCACACCTTGTCGCCTTACGGATCAGCGAAGAAGAAGCAAACAAGCGTCGCCGATATATCAGACGAGATGCTAAACGCAGACAGACAAATCCTTCAAAACAACGCCTAAAACTCGCAGGATGGAACATCTATATCACAAATATAGATACGGATCAGTTTACCCCTGAACAGATCGCAGCCCTTGTTCGCATCCGGTGGCAAGTTGAGTTGATGTTTAAATCTTTCAAAAGCATCGGCAAAGTTCACACATCCCGAAGCAAAAAACCTTATCGGGTCTTATGTGAGGTATACGCCAAACTCATCGCACAACTCATAAGACACTGGGTGATGATAGCAATCGGATGGAGATGTATACTATATAATATCATCAAAACAGCTGAACTTGTCGGTTTATACGCACGCATCATTACAATCAGTTTTCGTAAATCCAAAACTGCTTTATGCAGAACTCTTAGGGATATAAAACAGACTATACTCAATGATGATAGGAGGATACGGAGCATTGGCAAACACACAACTTTTAGACTTCTACAAAATGTTGAAAATCCTTAAATTGACACCTATGGGTTTCGCTACCGCTCTACCCGACCTACAATATTTTGGTGGACAAAGCACTAGTCCGTACCTTGATGGCAAGATGAACGAGGTACGTATCTCTAACATCGCGCGTTCACAGAAAGAAATACAGCAGTTGATGAAGATCGGCATTAAAGATGTACTCGCGGTTACACCGAAGGATAAGTTAGCGACAACGTGGGGACAACTAAAATTGAGATTTGTGAAATAATTACTACAGTTCTCAATACGATAATTCTATGTACAGTGTCGTCAAAAACTCTTCTTCTATATGACTATTGTAAACACGCGCTGAAATTACAGACCCGTAGATATTACCCACATAGAAAATACCGCAGAGCGTGCCGAGTGTCCATCCTTTTGCAGATGTAACCCCATCCCTACGGAAGCCATCATAAGCCTGCCAACCTGTTAAACCTACGGTCATCAGAGAGGTGAGCGCATCACCAACACGCCCGGTATATAACCGTCCAGTCCCTGGTACTACCGTAGACAGAAATCCAGCTAATAACGGACTACGTTTTGGCAGTTGTGTCCCTTGCACAGCATATTTGCTAAACACTACTGCTTTTTCTCTAACTGCCATAACATCTGATTTCTGCAACGCATTGAACATCTTTTCTGCTTCAATCCACTGCTTTTGCTGCAGATGAGAGAGACCGATCAGTTGTTGTGATTCGGCGCGGTACCGCACATCTGTTATGTGCGGTAAAGACGTTTTTAGATATTTAGCCGATGTTCCAAACTGTTCCATGAGAAAATAGGAGATACCAATCTGATAATATGCACTACTCGTCAATATGCTATCCGCAGAGTCCGTTAGAAACGTTTCAAATGTTCTGATTGCCTGTTCAGTTTTACCTGCTAATCGGTAACAGAGGGCAATTCTAAAGCGAATTTTCTCGCTATCCTTCGGCTGATAAAAAAGATAACGTTGATATTCGCCCGCAGCGCGAAGGTAGTCTCCCTGTTCATATAGAAAATCGGCAAATTTGAGGACGTTTTCGGGACTGTAGTACTCAAACGACTCTTCGGAATTAGCAACGGATAGGAACGTAGAATTGAGGAGTATTATGAGCAGGAATCCGTATATCTGTTTAGTGGTCATAATCTGATATTGGATCTATGTACTTTCCTATTTTTGGGTCTTTATAATAATGCGTGGATTGTGAACCGTTACATCGGAGTAGTCTGTCAGCGGTAAGGAGTATGCCGCGCAATATACCATATTCCTGTATACAAGCCATGCCGAAACGTGAACAACTCGGATGGAAGCTGCATGTCGGACCATCTTGGCTGGAGACGAATTTCTGATACAGACGAATCAATCCTATAGCGGCGTATTTCAACTCTGAAGTTTCCTGTGGATTAAAGCGGATAACTTCCTGTGGTTTCAGTGTTGTAATGGGGTTGACGTTACGGATAAACGTCAGATCGGATGCTTCACCAGCAAATGCAGGCGATACAATGAGAACAATGGATAAACAGAACATACAGAAAAGAACGAACTGACGAAAATTAGGATATTTTACCATTTGACCTCCTTGACATCTACTGATTCGGGAATTGTGAAATTTAGGAGTGGGTTTGCCGTTTCCGCATTCACCTGTGGTTTGCTATAGATAATTTTTTCTTGTTGGACTACTTCAGATTTCGGTCCATACGTACTGGAAGTAACTTTCATCGGGATATAGTTAACACCAATTTTGTGGTGATCTTGATACCGAGATCGTGCTATAAGATGCCCTTTCGGGTTCTTAACCTCAGCTGAGATTAGTTTGTCATCGCTCATACCCAAAATGATAGTTCCGAGCTGCTCTTTGGCTTTTTCAGGTGGCTGCCAGTAAGTATAGAGCACCTTGTCCACGACATCGTGCTTATCAAACGTATATCCAATTGCTGTCAACCCGTATTCCGCCTGTGTTGTCTGAATTATGGATTCGATAAACGGAAGTGGAATCCGCCCTGCTGAGATAAAACGGAAAGCCTGTTTCTCTTCAGGATAATAGATTTCTAACACTTTGTCCTTCACAAGCATTATCTGCTTAAGTGGTTTTTTGACCTCAACAACGACTCGCGCCGCTTTTACATCATAGTGGAGTGTGCCTTCAATATGCTCCGTTTTGTTGTTTTCGGTTAATTCACGCGTGAAATCCAAAGAGAGGGTTTTTAACGGCGAGGCATAGAGCCCGGTTGCGATGAAGAGCGCAAGTAAAAACGCGATGGGAGATAGGAGACTTTTAGGCATCTGTTTTTTGGAATAGCATGTTGGCAAGCATTTGCCACCACGCCAGTTTTCAAATTCATTGTGTCGCATTCACCACTCCGAGTCCAACCCCAACAACAACACAACCACTGAGACAACCCGCTGCGGTCCATCGCGCTTGGGTATTTCCTCTTTTTGATTTATAGGTTAATGTGTAAGCGGTTACATATTCCGGTGATTTTCCAATGAATCGCGAAGGTGGGGGTTCCGGTTGATAGAAATATGATCCAATTATGCCAACTGGAGGCAAAACATAGCCATACGGACTCGGTAAAAAAAAGACAGCAGAAAGTACACAACCAGCACTGAAGCATAATAACTTGCTGACATCCTTATTAGCATCTGCTTCAGCAATGGTCGCAGCTTCGGCTTGCACAGAGTTTTGTTGAGCGATGGTAACAAAAGGCATGCTAAAGGTCACCACTGCCATGAAAAGAACTGAAACATGAAACGTTGAACTTATTTTCACTGTTTTGCTTCTTAATATAATACCCAATTAACGGGATTTGTAGCGCGAGGTCCCCGTGCCTCGCAATGTTGACTTTATCGGAAAACTCCGAATCAAGTTAATTTGGTATAAGAGGGATACGAGTTTAAATTATATCCTATTTGCTGCGAAAGGTTATTTTTTTGTGCAGCACGAACAAGTTAATTTTGAGTATGAGTTACCGACTCAATCTCCATGCTTCGGAAGATTAAGCTGCATACGAACGGCTTGACGCACTTCATCGCAGATATGCATTGCATGTTGTGTATTGTCAGCAGTCGCAGAATCACCGGGACAGCGAGATTCCACTGCATAGACTGTTATTATCTTGAAGTCTGGCTGCCACAAGTGCCAAGCAGGTATTGTCGGCACAATCAGATTCAGCAATTCTTCAAGGTCATGCGTTTTTGAAAAGGATATGTTCACCTCTTGTAGCCACGCCTCCAGATACTTTTCAATACACTGCTGAGCATGGAAACAGATAGAGTTATGGAGAGTATTTGGTGATTGCAGAAGCCATTTTGCTGCATTATAATCTTCTTCAGCCTTCTCTATCCATTCCAACGTCAATGGATTCATGCAATCCTTTTCCTTTTTAACAAAACTTGGTACTGTTATTGGGGTTTCTATATCATAGTGTGTATTGGAACCATGAAGAAGTTCACCTTTTTCAGTAATTTCGCGTAGAAACCAATCGTTATACGAGACACGATAGGCGATCTCCTCTGGTGAACGAACCAATAGATCCATGCTAAAGCGATATTGAATACGTTGGCGTATCTCCACAGCCTTGTTGCGAAACTCGGATTTCGGAATAGGCATCACAACAAGCAGATCCACATCCGAGTCTTCTGTCGGAGTGCCATAAGCATAAGAGCCAAACAATATTATCTGTAGAGGATGGAATTCTTGCACGATGTCATCACATGTAGCTTGAATCTCTTGTCTGGTAACCATAATAAATACTCCATAGGCGTCAATTTAAGGAAACGTCTATGTTTTTATGAACCCTTATCAATAGGCATGGTTATTGATATTGTCGGACATTTAGTCCCGTAGGGACGATATGTTTATAGTACACCGTCCAGACACGTCTCTTTAGCTCTGTCCGAGCGACATATCCCGATTGGTAACCCATTGCTATAAACATTCCGCCCCTACGGGGCTGAAGAGATTGGGGTTACCACGTTTTCTATAAACATATCGTCCCTACGGGACTAAAGAGGGTTTCTCATATTTGAAAAACCACTAAATTGACGCCTATGGGTAACCATAATAAATACTCCTGCTGTAAAAGTATAACATATTTTCTGATGACTTACAAGACATGATTTTAGCAATAAATACGTTGACACCATCCTAATGTTTAAGGTATCTTATAAGAGAGATAATGAGATCAGGAGTTGAAAATGGAAAATGAAAATAAACCTATAATGGAAAATGAACCTGAAAATGAACCTATAAATATCCTGGAAACACAAGAGTTAAGCCGACACTATGGCGGTGTAATCGCATTATCTAAGGTTACAATTCAGATACACCCCGGTCAAATCTCAAGTTTGATTGGTCCTAACGGTGCGGGGAAAACAACTCTGTTTAACTGCGTTACAGGATTAGATTCACCCACACTTGGAAGAGTTAACTTTCTAGGAAAACCAATTACGGGTTTGCGTCCGGATAAGGTTACACAAATCGGTATCGCAAGGACGTTTCAGAATATTCGGCTTTTTTCAGAGCTAACAGTGCTGGATAACGTCAAAATCGGGAGACACTCGCGCACCTCCAGTGCTTTTATAGGCGCAGTGTTTCGTACCAAGAGACAGCAACGAGAAGAGATGAAAATAACAGAATACGCTGAGGAGATGCTCAAATTTGTTGGGTTAGCAGACATTAGCAACCAAACTGCCGGAAATCTATCCTATGGAGACCAACGACGTGTCGAAATCGCGAGAGCACTCGCAACGAAACCTTTACTTATTCTTCTTGACGAACCCGCCGCAGGCATGAACCCTCAAGAAACTCAAGAACTTATTTCATTGATCTATACCATTCGCGAACAAGGAATCTCTGTCCTGCTCATTGAACACGATATGAAATTGGTGATGAAAATATCCGACTGGGTCACTGTGCTTGACCACGGTGAGAAAATCAGTGATGGTAAACCCGCAGACGTACAAAACGATGAACGCGTTATCGCTGCATACTTAGGAACACCTGATGATGCTTGAACTCAAGGACATTCATACCTCCTATGGAAATATCCGTGCTGTGCGTGGAATTTCAATTGAGGTTAATGCTAGCGAAAAAGTGTGTATGATTGGTGCAAATGGTGCCGGCAAATCGACTACACTGATGACTATTTCCGGCGTTTACGCACCGGTACAAGGAAGTATACATTTTGAAGGCAAGGATATTACAACAACTTCGGCAGAGCAACGTGTAGCACTGGGGATTTCACAGGTGCCTGAAGGACGTTTGATTTTTCCAGAAATGACTGTCCTTGAAAACCTTGAACTCGGCGCATATCTGAGAAACGACACTGCAGGAATTAGAACAGACCTCAACAAAATCTTTGATTATTTTCCGGTGCTTGCGGAACGTCGAAAACAGCGAGGGGGTAGCCTCAGCGGTGGTGAACAGCAGATGTTAGCAATTGGTAGAGCTTTAATGTCAAATCCGAGGCTACTGCTTCTTGATGAACCCTCTTTAGGACTCGCACCACTTATTGTTAAACAGATTTTTGAAATTATCCAACAAATTAATGAAGAGGGGACAACAATTCTTTTAGTCGAACAGAACGCACAAATTGCTTTAAACTCAACTGATAGAGGATACGTCATGGAGACTGGTGAAATTCCAATTGAAGGTGAATCTGTTGACCTATTAGCAGATGAGCGGGTACGACAAGCCTATCTCGGAGAATAATATAGATGTATCCTACTTTAATTGATTTCGGGACAGTCTTTTCTGTTCCGCTCGGTATTCATAGTTACGGGGTAATGTTGGCAACTGCTTTCATTACCTGCAGTTTGATGATGCAACGCGAATTGAACCGGAGAGGTTTTCAAGGAGATATAGCCACAACGATTGTCGTTGCTGGGGCTATCGGTGGGATAATTGGAGCAAAAATCTACTTTATTTTTCTTGATGGAAAAATAGAGATGAGTGAGATATTTTCTCCGAGCGGATTAGTGTGGTATGGTGGATTAATCGGTGGGAGTGCCGCTGCCGCTTGGGTTATTCGCCGATCTCCCAATCCGTTTCTACCGACCATTGACATCATGGGGCCTCTTGTGTTGCTCGGATACGGTATTGGTCGCATCGGGTGTTTGCTTGCCGGAGACGGTGACTACGGACCTCCCTCAGATGTTCCGTGGGCAATGGCATTTCCAAACGGCACAGTACCGACAAATGAACTTGTTCATCCAACTCCAATCTATGAAACCTTAATGTCAGTTACGTTCTTCGGTATACTCTGGTCACAACGACGTAGATTTGCATCAATTCGAGGCTTACTCTTTGGGGCAAGCCTTGTTGCACTTGCAGTAGAAAGATTTATAGCAGAATTCTGGAGGCTTACGCCAAAAGCATTTCCAGCAATATCATCCCTGTCATGGTTGACGTCGCCTCAGTTTGTCAGCCTAATGCTATTCGGTTTTGGATCCCTCTTTATGTATTGGATGTACAAACGACCAAGGGTAGAGGTGGAAGTTGAATCGCCGACTCCTGAACCTGTAAACGAGGCACCACGACAGCAAAAACGGAGACGGCGGAGATGATACGTTAATCTCATAGTGTCTACAAACTCTCTATCAGTTTTCTCATTCTTACTCACGTACCTGACCATCCCCATAAATCAGATACTTATAACTCGTCAAACCCTCAAGTCCCATCGGACCGCGAGAGTGGAGTTTTTGCGTGCTAATACCAACCTCAGCCCCTAACCCAAATTCATATCCATCAGTAAAGACGGTGCTAGCATTGACGTAGACTGCAGCCGAATCTACCTCTTTGAGAAAACGTTGTGATGCTGTGTAACTTTCAGTGATAATCGCATCCGAATGATGTGAACCGTAGGTTTCAATGTGGTCAATCGCCGCATCTATATTGTCCACCACACGGATTGAAACGATGTAATCGAGATATTCTGTGCGCCAATCTTCTTCAGTTGCAGGCTTCGCCGAAGGAAAAATCTGCTGTGTCTGTTTACACCCGCGGACTTCAACATTCGCTTCTTGCAACGCCTCACAGAAATCGGGAAGGAATTTATTGGCGATATCGGTGTGAACAAGTAGTGTCTCTAAAGCATTGCAGACAGCAACTTTATATCCAACCTTCGCGTTCATACATATTTTAGTTGCCATCTCAAGGTTAGCAGCTTCGTCCACATAGGTATGACAGATGCCATCTGCATGCCCGAGTACTGGGACATCAGATTTTTTCATTAAAAACTGAACAAATTCGTTACTGCCGCGTGGAATCACAAGATCAATGTATTCTGGGAGACGTATAAGTTCGTAAACTGCTTGCCTATCCGTAGTGTCAACGAACTGAATAGCATCTGGCACGCCTTCAGCGGCGGCAGTATCACTAAGAATATGGGCAAGAATCGTATTGGAGTGTATTGCCTCGGAACCGCCTCGTAGAATAACGCCGTTTCCAGATTTAATGCAAAGTGCCGATACCTCAACGGTGACGTCGGGGCGCGACTCATACACCACACCAACGACACCGATAGGCACTCGGACTGTGCCGATTTTGAGTCCGTTGGGTCGTTCTCCCATGCTGATAACTGCTCCGATTGGATCCGGAAGTGCAGCAACTTGGCGTAGGTTATCCGCCATCCGTTCAATTTTGTTGTCGTCAATAAGGAGACGTTGCATGAGCGGCGCAGCAAGTTCCGTTTTCTCGCCATATTCAAGGTCAAAGCGATTTGCTTCCTGAATTTCATCCTTTGCCCTTAGGATATTTTCAGCCATCGCTAAAAGCGTGTTATTCCGAATATCAGCGGAACTACGCGACAAAATGCGCATCGCAGATTTTGCCTTTTGGGCTTTTGATTGGATCATGTTCTGAATGTTTTCGTTCATATTGTCCTTTTATAAATTCGTTGAACTATACATTATGATGTGCTTTAGCTGCATGTTTATCTATCAATTCAAGGACAGCAGGCACCAATTCTGTAGGAATCGCCATCAACGTGCTTGATTCATTTTGCAACGCATCTTCAGCTTCAGCAACAGCTTCATCTCCTGTCTGCCGATCATAATAATTGATAACATCCTGTACACGCTTTTCATCCCAACCGGGGGGAAATTCATTCTGTTTCATTTTTTGCCTCACCTTCTTTGTCGTCGTCGGTATGCCCTTAAGGGTTTTCCTGTTAATTCGTAAGCCGTAACCACAAAAACGCTATTGGGTTGTGGGTCTCGAACATAGACAACTTGCAAGTAGCGTCCGCTTTGCGTTTGTCCGAGTGCGTTTCGTGAATCTCTACTTCCCACCCAATCTTCACCAGGGTTCAGTAAAATATCTTCAACCTCATCTTCGTTAACATCATGGTTGTAAATATGGGGTAATCCGGTTTCTGGATCTCGGAAAAAACGTATGTTCATTATACTTTACTTTCAGGGAAATTATAACATATATCAAGTCTAAATCGCAAATTGTTATGACGCGCGTGTCCTACAATTGTTAATCTGGAAGTTATGATTCATCCGAGCAGTACAAGGTTATCACGATGTATGATTTCATCGTAATCGTGGTAGCCGAGAATCTTCTCTATATCCAGTGTTTGCTTTCCGGCGAGTTTTGAAGTTTCTGTAGAGTTATAGTTTATCAAGCCACGAGCGAATTCGACTCCGTTTTCAGTGAAACATGAGACCGTATCACTGTAATTAAAATGTCCTTCAACGCGCCGAATACCAGCGGGCAATAGACTTTTTCCACCTTGCACAAGTGCATCCCGTGCACCGTTATCTACAACAAGGTAACCTTTAGGTGGACGCGAATAAGCAATCCATCGTTTACGTCCAGAGATACGGGTATTGGGAAGGAAGAGAGTACCAAGCAGTTCACCTTTAAGAATACGAGTGATAGCCAACGGCTCTCGTCCATAAGCGATGATCATCATTTCACCAGAAGCAGTCACAATTTCCGCTGCTCTCAACTTTGTAATCATCCCGCCAGTACCACTCGCTGTACCCGCATGCCCCGCTGCTTGCCATATCTCCTCTGATATAACTTTGACGGTGTGAATTAATTCAGAGTCTGGATTTTGCCGTGGATCTTCGGTGAAAAAACCTTGCTGATCGGAAAGGATGACGAGTAGGTCCGCCTGTGCAAGGTTAGTCACATAGGCAGAAAGCGTATCGTTATCACCGACTTTGATTTCGTCCACCGCCACGGTGTCGTTTTCGTTGATAATTGGTATCGCATTACGGTGTAATAAAGCACGCAGGGTATCATTCGTTCGGGTGTAGCGTTTCCTGTCGGAGAAATCATCTTGTGTGAGCAATATGAGTGCTGGACACTGCCCATAGTGGCGAAAACGTTCTTCATAAGCAGACATTAACCGAATTTGCCCTACAGCTGCGGAAGCTTGCAAATCAGGTAATGTCTGGGGCCGCGTTGTAAATCCGAGGTGGGACAATCCTGCTGCAATCGCACCTGAAGTGACAAGAATAACCTCAATTCCATTCTGTTTGACTGTTGCTATATCATGAACAAGACCATCCAGCGCGGCTTCATTGAGCCGCAAATCGTCTGAAATCGTGCTACTACCAACCTTTACGACAATGCGCTTTACATCCGTTAAACATTGCCGTTCTAGAATTTTTTTATGCGGATTAGCATCATTACCATGTTGTCGAGATTGCACCTTATTAAAAATCTCGTCGGAGTTTTCCATTCTGCGTCACTTCACTTAATTATTCTTGGACTATAGGTGAACTCAAATTCATCAATCAGAATTGTATCACCTTCTTTGACGCCTGCACGGGTGAGAGCGTTTATTACCCCCATCTTTTTTAACTTTCGAAACAGTAGCATCAACGCCTGCTCATTTTCCATGTCGGTCATAACAACAGCACGTCTTGGTTCATCTCCACTGACAACAAACCCTTTCTGAGTTTTATTTAGTTCAAAACGTTCACGCGGCTCAGGAGGTAACACATCTTCAAAGGTAATCGTCGTTTCCGTTTCTTTTCGTGCCTGTGTTTCAAGGTACTGTAAAGAACGGTAGGCTTGCTGCATCAGTTTATCTACACCGTCACCGGTAATTGCAGAGATAGGAAAAACTTTACGTTTACCGAAATATGCCTGCACACGTGCTATATTCGCCTCCGCTTCCGGCACATCAGTCTTATTGAGTGCAATCAATTGAGGTAGATCTGTCAAGATAGGATTATAATGACCAAGTTCAAGGTTCAACTGTTCATAGTCTTCAATCGGGTCTCGACCATCTGTAGCACTGAGATCAATGACATGAATCAGCATCCTTGTACGTTCAATGTGCCGCAAAAATTGGTGTCCCAAACCTGCCCCTTTATGCGCCCCCTCTATCAACCCTGGTATATCCGCAAGCACAAAGTTTTGTTCTTGATCAATACGGACAACACCTAAGTTCGGGATAAGTGTGGTAAAAGGATAGGATGCGATTTTGGGAGTAGCGGCAGAGGTTCGTGCAAGTAGTGTAGATTTACCCGCGTTAGGATAACCGACCAAGCCTACATCAGCAATCAGTTTGACTTCAAGACTAATTTCACGTTCTGGTCCCGGTTCACCTTTCTCTGCGACGCGCGGTGCTTGAAAGGTGCTGCTTTTAAAGCGAGAATTGCCTTTACCACCGATGCCTCCTCGGACAACTATAACGGTCTGGTCAGGCACAGTCAAATCAGCAAGTATATCCTGTGTCTCATAATCTCTGACTATAGTACCAGCAGGGACTTTAATGATACGATCGGCACCATCGGCACCATGACGTTGCTTTCCAGTGCCGTGTCCACCGTTTCCAGCAACTTGGCGTGGGTTATGATGCAGATCAATCAATGTACTCATGCCCAAGGTGGCAACGAGGGCGACGTTTCCGCCGTTGCCACCATCACCACCATCAGGACCACCGTGAGGCACATATTTCTCTCGTCGAAAACTGATACATCCGTTGCCGCCGTTGCCTGCTTTAACCTGAATTCTTGCTGTGTCCATAGATACCACACTTCAATTAGCAGGACTACCGTTTTTCATCATTGTTTTATAACTATTCCCATCCATCCTGTTTAGTATGAGTTGGGCCTTGATTCGGGTCAGTATAATCTCTCAGGTTAACTTCTTTCATGATGTTGAATGATTGGGTCTGACCGGAGTACATCCCAGCCTTCCATACTATATCAATCGTTATTTGAGACGCACTTGATTTAACGAAGAACTGAACACTATAGTCGCTTCCGCTTGCGCTGCAGGGTGTGTCGTTATAGTCAGCACGGTTGTCGTTGTCGGTATCCGTGCAGGAACCGCTGGTTTGGGAAAAACTTGATATGTCTCCGCCACTCACGCTGAACTCAAACCCATAAGGATCATCACCTGGAGGTGGACCCGTCCGTGGATTAATCGAACCGTCGCCTAAACCACGCGGATTACCATCCTCAACGTAGTTGTGAGGGTAGTATACCCACACTAGCCATCCATCTCCTGGACTGTGCACCGGAGGGTTGTTGTAAATGAGGTGTGACAGCACATTGTCGGGTGGATTATGGCCACTCTGGTTAGGATTAGTGACCGGTGGATTAGTGACCGGTGGATTAGTGACCGGTGGATTAGTGACCGGTGGATTGCCAGTATCACGAGGAGGTGTGCCAGTATCGCCAGGAGGTGTGCCAGTATCGCCGTTGTTGTTGTTTCCACCGCCGTTGTTGTTGTCTCCACCGCCGTTGTTGTTGTCTCCACCGCCGTTGTTGTCTCCACCGCCGTTGTTGTCTCCACCGCCGTTGTTGTTGTCTCCACCGCCGTTGTTGTTGTCTCCACCGCCGTTGTTGTTGTCTCCACCGCCGTTGTTGTTGTCTCCACCGCCGTTGTTGTTGTCTCCACCGCCGTTGTTGTTGTCTCCACCGCCGTTGTTGTCTCCACCGCCGTTGTTGTTGTCTCCACCGCCGTTGTTGTTGTCTCCACCGCCGTTGTTGTTGTCTCCACCGCCGTTGTTGTTGTCTCCACCGCCGTTGTTGTCTCCACCGCCGTTGTTGTTGTCTCCACCGCCGTTGTCGTTGTCTCCACCGCCGTTGTTGTTGTCTCCACCGCCGTTGTTGTTGTCTCCACCGCCGTTGTTGTTGTCTCCACCGCCGTTGTTGTTGTCTCCACCGCCGTTGTTGTTGTCTCCACCGCCGTTGTTGTTGTCTCTACCGCCGATATTACCGGGCTGTTGACCGCCGCCTTCATCACGAGGTCCAACTCCGCTGCCTGCACCGCCAGGTGGTGTACCAGGGCCTCCTGTTATTTCTTTTATAATATCAGAGGTCTCAGTCTCTCTTTCTGCACGTAAGATAGGTACCCCTTCATGATAGAACACATATACAATACGCTTTGGATAGATATGAATCACGGGCACTCTGCTATCTTTTCGTTTTGGCACAAGTGTTATGCAAGCTGAATCGACTCCGTTGGAAAGACAAATTCTTCCGTCACCATGTAAGAAAATATATTTATCTACATCGCCGGGTTGTAGCATTGAACCTGTATAAGGCGTATCGGAACAACCAGTAATGCAAAAAAGCATTATTAGGATACTACCTATTAGTCTTAGCGATAAAGGTGCAGTTTTCTTGACCATTTCAAAACCTTTTTTCATTATTGCCGTTGTGAGGCAGGAAATGGGAATGCGCGATGTATCAATATGATCCTATTCCTTTGATGTTGTCGTGAATTGAAAAAGTTGCGAAATTCAAAACTAAACGAGACGAACCTGTGAAATATAAACACCAGGACTTACGCAAATTGAGCAGAAAAAGGAAATATTGGACTTAAAAAGTCGTTATTTCGGTATTTTAACCCCCTAATACCAAATTAACGGGATTCATATTGTTTTTCGATTTCACAAATCCATTGAAACCCGACATGTGGCTGCACAATGTCCCAGTTTTTTGAGAACCATTGACACCGATTGACAAGCACTTTTTCAAGAGACGAAAGTGTTTGCAGGACACGATTGGCGATCACTTCTCGTAACAAAGGCCAAAGTCGTTCGGCAGGTTGTAGTTCTGGCGAATAAGGAGGCAAATAAAACAACTCAATGCCCGCAGGCACTTGCACCGCTTTACTCGTGTGAAACCCTGCGCGATCCACGAGCAGCACTATCTGTTTCTTTGCTTCGGGATTCACATCGCGCGCAAACTCTGCCAGCGTAAGGTTCATCACCTCAACACTGACGGTGGGCAATAGAAGCCAGTAGATTTCGCCTGTCTGCGGACGAACGAAACCGAACCCGTAGAGCCATTTATATGCCGGGCAAAGCAGATTAAAAAAAATAAAACAATACAAATCCCGTTAATTTGGTATAAGTCCCTTTTATCAAGGGACTTATGAACCCGCTGCGTAAGTCCTAAACATATCAAATGTTAACTAGCACAACGCGTAATATAATCACATAGAAATGATATTACAACCAGATTTATGAGATACACCCTAATAATCTGCTATGTTAACATCACTTTTAAGGGTAAATGTTGCAGAACGATCAGTATAGGGCGGATTCCACGTTACAGTAACTAATATTTCCGGTTGGTTCGTTTGAATGATAAGCCGAACCCCGGGGCCTCGTTCACCTCCGCTAACTTGTGCAAACTGTGTTGTTTCACCTCCATCTACGGCGATCGTGAACCCGTAGCCCTCGGAGGAGGAATCTGGGAGTCCACGCGGACCGCTGTAGTCATCAGGGTAGTATATCCACACTATCCATTCGTCTCCATTCAAGTTATTCGGGGGATTGCTAAAAACGTAGTGTGAAATTATATCACCGGGATTATTATTGCCGCCAGGATTGTTACCACCGGTAAGATCGTCATCACCGGAATTATTATTGCCGCCAGGATTGTTACCACCGGTAAGATCGTCATCACCGGGATTATTATCGTCTCCAGGATTGTTACCACCGGTAAGATCGTCATCACCGGGATTATTATCGTCTCCAGGATTGTTACCACCGGTAGGATCGTCATCACCGGGATTATTATTGCCGCCAGGATTGTTACCACCGGTAGGATCGTCATCACCGGGATTATTATCGCCTCCAGGATTGTTACCACCGGTAAGATCGTCATTACCGTTCTCTGACAAATCTTCTATTATATCAGTGTTATCTGTTCGTCTTTCCGCTTGCAAGATAGGTTTACCTTCATAGTAGAAAACGTAACTGATACTTGATGGATAAATGTGGATTATAGGCGAGGTGAGATCTTTTCCTTCTGGTATAAGCGTTAGGCAAACTGAATCGGATCTGTTCTGAAGGCAGAGTATTTCAGCATCAGGTGAGACAATATACTTATCTATATCGTCAGGTGTTAGCATTGAATGTGTCAGAGTTGGCAGTGGACCTGTATAAGGCATGTCGGAACAGCCGGTTATGCAGAAAAGTATAATTAGAATAGTATACATTAATTTTAACGGTAAAGATCGGGTTTTCTTGACTGCTTCCCAACCTTTCTTGATTACTGCTGCTGTGAGGTAGGAAATGGGCAACGACTCAAAATGAACATCCTGATCGTTGGGACGCAGATTCTCTTTTGCGCCCTGAACGTCTTTCAGGCCTGTCAGAGGATCCTTCACTGTTTTGCCATAACATTGACAAAACATATCACTGATACCCAATTTTATTTTTCCCATGATGTTACTCCTTGTAGAATCTACTGTAAAAGCCCCAATTCGAAAGCACTACTGTCTTCATCAGAGACCACGTCATTCGCATTGACGTAAAACTTTGCTGTATAGCCAGGGACTAATCCATCTACATGAATTGTTATCTCAGGATCTTCTGTATCAATAGAGAATTGAACGCCACGGATGCCATCAGCTCCGTTGATTTGTGCGAAGTTCTTTATTTCAAGTTCATCTCGTGTGTAAATTCTTATCTTCATTCCTTCGGCAATCCTGATGTCCAGTCCGCTGGTTTGAGGTGTTACACCACGATTAGCTTCTGGGAATGACGTTGGATAGTATATTTGGATGGTCCAGCCTGTGTCAATATTGCCAGTGCTGGATGCATCACTATTTGGAGGGAGTTGAACTCTTCCAGAATCTACCAATCCTTGTACAAGTTGTGTGGTATCCATTGCCTTTTCTGCCTGCAAAATAGGAAGACCTTCAAAATAGAATATGTAGACTACGCTTGTTGGATGAATGTGAACGAATGCTGCACCATCACTCTCAACAGCACTTTCTACTTGCGTAAATTTTAGGCAAATCGTATCAAATCCATCTTGTAGGCAGACCTTATCTTCACCTATTGAACTGAGGTATCGGTCTACACTGTCAACTGAAAGTATTGGACCGGTATAAGGAACATCGGAACATCCGATTATGCTAAAAAGTAAGATTAGAGATGCGGTGAGAAATTTCAACTGTTTAACACTTTTAAGCCCTATCAGCGTATCCGCGGATGTTTTGACACCGTGCAAGCAGGACGTTCCTTGGATTCTTAATTTGATTTTCGCCATGATGGCTTCTCCTTTTCGTCTGAAATTTGCGTCTGTTCAGAGGACAAACGCGCATATAGGTAGATCATATTTGGAATAGATGTATTTTCCTATATTGTGAGATTTACCACTGAGTGTGTCCAAAATAATAACAGGAAAACGTTCCAAAAATTCCAATTTCTTCAATAAAAGAGTGTAAATTTGATTATCCTGACTTTCCTTTACGCTTTAACCGCAAGGCACAGCCACATGAAGGGCAACTTGATAAGTATGTACGCATCGCCAGACCACAATCGGGACAGACACGTTTCGTTTGTAAATGCGTGACCATCCGAGATACTAAAATTATTCCTAAGAATAAGAGGATAAGAAATGCTACCTCTAATGGACCGATCTGCATTTTCGCCCTTAAATTCTTCCAAGATACAGAGTTTACAAAATTATCAGTTGTTTTTCACTAAACCGCGCAGGGTTGTTAGGTTTTTGTCGTGCATCGTGTTCATATCCGGTGTTTCAATAATGAGCGGCGTATCGGTAAAACGTGAATCGTTAAGGATATAAGCAAATGCCGTTGCACCGATATTTCCTTCGCCGATGTGTTCATGTCTATCTACGCGGCTCTGATACTCCGATTTCGCATCATTGATATGAAATGCTTTTAGTCTTTCTAAACCGATGATCTCATCAAATTTATTGAAGGTTAAATCACAATCCGCTTCAGTACGTATATCATAACCTGCAGCAAAGACATGACATGTATCCAAGCAAACCCCGAATCGATCAGGATATTTTGACATACCGATTATATCCCGCAAATGTTCGAAGCAGTAACCGAGGTTAGTCCCTTGCCCAGCAGTGGTTTCAAGCAGAATTATAACATCCGGTGCTTCCGTGGTTTCAAACAGTAAATCAAAACTCTCGCTTAATTGCTTTAACCCAAACTCTTCTCCCTCACCGAGATGTGCACCGAGATGTGTAACGATGTGCTGAATACCAGTCTTATGGGAAAGTTCCATCTGTCGCTTAAACTGGTCGCGTGATTTTTGTATAACATCCTGCTTTGGAGATGCAAGATTGCTAAGGTGAATATCGTGAACAATAACGTCCTGAATAGGAGAATCTAACCATGCTTCACGAAATTTCTCAAAAACATCATCGGTAGGAGACTTTGATTCCCACCGGTTTGGGTTAGCGAGGAAAATTTGGATTGCGTCGCATTCAAGGTTATCTCCATTTTTGATTGCGTTATGTATTCCACCTGAAGTTGAAACATGTGCGCCCAGGACCATATTTCCTATAACAAGTTTCGGAAGTCTAAAAACTGCTCCGAAATTTGGTTTCTCCTTATTCTGTTTTGTGTAAATTGAAGGATGTTTTGCAACCTAAAAAGGATTGGGCACGTAATTTAAGTATCATTATATATGTGTTAGTTGAAGCATCAAACCACACATACAGTCAGAAGTACTACTAAACCAAATAATGTTTAAATATTTACTTTTTGAGTATCTCTTGATAATTAACTCCGTTACATAAAACTTTGTTTCTTAAAAAAAGTTACGAAATTTACACTTTTTCTAATTGTTTTTGCGGTATTGTGTGAAGTCCGGCAATATTGTAGATTTGCAGGTGTTTTTTGGACAATCGACAAAAAAATTGTCAAAATTCGTAATGTTGTCAGTATTCAGAAGTCACGACTTTTTAGAAACTGAACTAGTGCTGTGTCCGCCCACATTTTGTGGTATAAAAGTCGCGACCAGGAGGTCGCTCGGACAGAAGATGTGTTACTGTCAACAACGGTATCCGAGATCTAAACAATTTTGCCTACAATTTGAAAGTAGACAAAGCACTACGCAAGGAATACATTTTCTTAGGGATGTAATGCTGTTTTGATACCGCGTTTAGCAATAGCATTATCAAATGCTTCCAAACCTTTAGTGATGGGATACCTATCGGTTAACAAAGGCTTGAAATTAATTGCTTTCTGTAGTAAGAGTTGGCGGGATTCTTTAAGACTCGCACGGGAAAATGCCCACGATGCCATTAGTTTGTGTCCAGCATAGTGAAATTCTTCTAAGTTAATGTGCAGTTCTTCACCCTCAGGTGCAAGCCCAAAAAAGTTGATACATCCCCCTCTACGGACAATCTGAAATGCAAGGGAAATTGCCGATGCATTATTTGTTGTAGCCGAGATAACAGTATCAACACCACCGTGGGTGATTTCTTGAAGGTGTGTAAGATTTTCAGGAGAGGTATCAAAAGTGGCATCGGCTCCCACTGTTTCTGCAACAACTCTGCGGTGAGGTAAAGGGTCAATAACGTAGGTTTCTAAACCAGCCCGTTTCGCCAACTGCGTGAACATCAATCCGATAGGACCGGCACCAAGGATGGCAACAGAGTTGTGGAAAATGGTTTCCTCCATAGCGTTCAAGCAGCAGCCTAAGGGTTCAAGGAAAAGCAGTTCTTCTGCTGGAACACTGTCCGGCACTCGGATCAGTTTACCGGTGTCTACGCCGTGTTTCGGCATTCGGATGTATTCCGCATAACCACCGTCAATGTCGTGTCCGATACCTTCGATCGTCCCGCAGTATTTGTCTCGGTCATTTTCACAGTAATCACAAACGCCACATGAGAGCATCGGATTCACAGTAACCCGTTCACCAATTTTGACATCCGGGTGACGACTCTCGACTATGACTCCAGCAAGTTCATGTCCCATCACAACAGGCGGGGCATAATCCGACACATCCCCACGGAGTGCCGCGAGGTCAGACGCACAGATTCCGCATAACTCCATCTGGATAAGCACATCCCCCACACTGAGCGTAGGAATCGGTTTGTCCTGTATACGTAACTGCTGAATTTTTTCAAAAACGACTGCTTTCATATTATTTTTTACGACGAAGCATGAACGGGCACAGGGACCCGCCCCTACAATTTAAAGTAAATTCGTATGAATTGGTGGGTAGTCACAAGAGCGAAACACTTGCTCCGCTCTTGCTAATACGCAATTAACCCGATTTGTAGTGTGAGGTCCCCGTGCCTTGCACTGCTGACTTTATCGGAAAACTTCGAATCAAGTTAATTTGGTATAATAGGGTTAGAAGTTTAATGGTTACTCAAACTCATAAGGTACTGTTTCAGACTGATGTGTCTTTGATGACTTTTCTGCCAAATCCATGATGGCAATAACACGGCGAGCAGACTCAGGTGTCACGAGCAAAGGTGTACCATCGTTCAAGTGCGCAACGATATTCTCATAATAACGAGGTCCAGGTCTGCCATGATGACCTACTTTCTGCTCTTTAGGATGTCCTTCTACTTCGGATAAAACATGATATTGTCCACCTTCAGAAACAATAGATCCGCGTGAACCGAGCATTTTCCATTTAGGTCCGCCGACCTTCGCAATGTTAGACATCTGGATGTTTGCTGATGCACCATCCGCAACAAATTCCCCTTCTGCAAATCGAATAACAGCCTGCACGTGGTCTTCGTTGGTAATGTCTTTCCAGACAAGGTTCGGTTGAAAAAATCCGGTGACGTTAATCATTGGTGCCTCAAGAATGTTAAGTAGCCAGTCAAGGAAGTGTGCGCCCCAGTCATAGAATTGTCCACCAGAAATGGCTTTGACGCTTCGCCACCAATTCGGGTTCGGTCTGCCGTAGCCACCGCCCCACATCTCAGCACTATAGACTTTTCCGATGACACCTGAACGAACAAGCTCACGGAGCGTCCAAAAATCGGCATCCCATCTGCGATTGTGGTGAACAGATAGCATCACATCATTTTGTTTAGCAGCGGTAATCATCTCTGTCGCTTCTGCGATAGTAACACACATAGGTTTTTCAACAACTACGTGCTTACCTGCTTCATGGCATGCGACGGTTGGACCGCAATGAAAACTGTGGGGAAGGACGTTCGCGACGAGATCAATATCTTCATCTGCGGCAAGATCCTCAACAGAGTTATAAGTTCGGATGCCGGGAAAATCCGCTTCTGCAGCCTTTGTCCGCTCGGGATCAATGTCACACACAGCAACACATGTGATACCTTCCGTGCCCTGCATCATATTTGCGTGTGCTTTACCCATATTAAATGCTGCCCCATAGCCGAGAACAGCACCTTTAATAATATCTGCCATTATGTATTGGCTCCTTCTATGCAAGGGGTTTGTCACCCCGATTTCAATTTATGAATACCTCATTATAGCATAGATGCGGGTGCGTGTCAAAAATTAAATTTGAAAGAGTATGGAAATTTAACAATGGTTGCACATCATCATGCTTGTAAGGGTAAGTCTTTGTGCATATCCATTGGTTTCTTACGAAAAAAGGGCGAGGCTTAAATACCTCACCCTACAAACGATTTATTATACCAAATTAACGGGATTTATCTCATTTTTCTTGGTATTAGGTGCGGTTAGAAACCGCACCTACCGAGTGGGATCAAGTTAATTTGGTATTAGATGGATGTAATAAGACAGTTTTACCGAAACCGCTACCTTGCTTTGAGTTGACCCCAAGTGACAGCAATCTTATCAGATGCTTCTACAGCCGTTGGGTTAGCTCCCATGACCGATGCGATTTCGTCTACGTTTAAAACACGGGCATAAATTCGCACCTCATCAATCATGCCTTTGAAAAAGTAATTATGATTTGTGGTTTCATTTGCACCTGCGCCGATGAGAAATTCCTGTCCCGAATTAACGGTAAGTGCAGAGTCTCTTTCACCTACAAGTTCACCATTCACATAGAACTTCTGATTACCATCAGCATAGACACCCGCAAGGTGATCCCAGTTACTAGGATTCACAGCCGGTCCCTGCACGGAATTCCATCCGCCTCCACCTGTCCAAAACTGCCATGTGTTGTTGGGTACTGCATAAAAGATATACCCGCGTTGAGGACCATCATCACGACCAGAAAGAACAGCACGATGATTCGCACCACTCGGATCTACGTTTGCCCAAGCACATATAGTGAAGGTTTCTTGATTAAGGTCCGCATGATAGGGAACGTTCACTTCATCCCCAGTTTGATTGAATTCAAGACCTCCCCCGAAGTATCCCTCAACCCGTTGTGGGTCTCCCATCAACGTTCCATCGTGTCCGTTGCCACTTAAGTCACTTGCTGTGTCTCCTTCTGTTTCTTCAAATGCCCAGTACCCAACGAGACCTTCTTCAACAGCTGGTGCTAATATCGGTAGTGCCAAAAGCCCAACAAGTAGTGTTAATACAAATGCCATTGTAATAGTTTTCATTATAAATTCCTTTCTGTTTAACAGATATTGATTTGTAGAGAGTTTTTCTCAATGAAATGTGCAATAAGTCAACTATTTTGATTCTAATATACCCAATTAACTCAATTCCGCGCAATAAGCGCGCTTTGTAAGTGCGCTCACCGCACAGAAAAATAGGATATATCCGTTTAATATGGTATTACTTCGCTTTAAGTTGTCCCCAAGTAACAGCAAGTTTGCCGGAAGGTTCCACAGCTAACGACTCGCTCTTCATTACGGCTGCAATTTCATCTTCGTCAAGAACACGGTCATAGAGCCGCACCTCATCAATTAAGCCAACGAAACGGTAATTATGATTTGCAGTTTCATTTGCGCCTGCACCAATGAGAAATTCCTGACTAGGGTTGACGATAAGTGCAGAGGCCGTTTCCCCTTCAAGTTCACCGTTTACGTAGAACTTCTGTGTGCCATCTGCAAAGGTAGCAGCAAGGTGCTCCCATTCGCCAAGATTCACAGCAGGTCCTTGAACAGATACCCATGGTGGTGCTCCATCACCTGTCCAAAACTGCCATGTGTTGTTGGGTAAGGCATAAAAGATATACCCACTTATAGGCGGTTCATTACGAGAAGAAACAACAGCACGATGATCCGCGCTCGCCGGTTCCACGTTTGCCCAAGCACATATAGTGAACGTTTCTTGATTAAGGTCCTCATGGTAAGGAATGTTCACCTCATCTTCAGTTCCATCAAATTCAAGTGCGCCACCAAAGTATCCATCCTTAGTCCATTTTGGGTCTCCAATCAACGTCCCATCGTGTCCGTTGTCGCTTACATCACTTGCGGTTTTTCCACTTGTTTCGTTGAAATCCCAGTACGCTACGAGTCCATCGTCAACATTTTGCGCTAACACCGGTTGTACAACGAATGCTACAAGTAATAGTAAAGCACATGTAATTATTATAGTTTTCATTTCAATTCCTTATAGTTTTACTCCATTGATTTATAGAGCGTTGTAATTAACAGGATTTTCAAGAACCAAACCCTCTCCCAGCAGTGCTTCTCTAAAACTAATCTTTGAAGTAATAGGTTTTGCCTAAATTATGGCTTGATTGAGATAAATGAGGGTCTTGGTTAAATAATGATGTCCAAAAGTCGCGGATACCCTCTGAATCGCGCTTATCACTTTTCAACTGTCGTAATGATAGCAAATTTGACAGATGTGCCTAAAACTTGTCCCCTCATCGAAAAACAACTCATTTCTACTCACAGGAGGATACTATGAAGCAATGTCCAAGATGTCAACATATTCACTTCGTCAAAAACGGGTTCGTCCACGAAAAACAACGCTATAAATGTCCAAAATGCCACTATCAATTCACATGCACAACACCACGAGGGAAACCACAGACACATAAAACCCTCGCCGTTCTCTTGGACTGCCACGGTCTCTTAATGAATGCTATCTCAAAACTTCTCGGAAGCCACGTAACAACCGTTCTCCAATGGATACGCAACTTTGCTAAAAAACAGGCACCTAAACCGACACTTTCGCCCGGAACTACCCTCGTCTTGGAACTTGATGAAATGTGGCATTACCTCGGAAACAAAAAGAACAAACTTTGGATATGGAAGGCACTTGATAGAACCACCGGACACCTCATTGACTGGGAATGTGGCAGACGCGATAAACAAACGCTCACACGCCTCGTTGATCGCCTCTCAACATTGAACGTTGAGATGTCCTATACCGACAACTGGCAGGTATATGAATTCGGTATTACCGCCCTCAAAACATGTTCAGACGAAAGCAGAGACGCATCGCATTGAACGCAACAACTGCCGGATGAGGCACTGGTTCGGACGTTTCAAGCGCAAGTCCATTATTATTTCCAAAAGCATGGAGATGGTCGAACTCACGATTGCCGTGTTTGCGAGATTTCGTGTCAATGGAAATGTGTTTGACATTTTAAATCTCGGCGGAATCGAAAACATGAACATCATTATTTAACCAATACCCTCCATTATTATATTCCTTTTGTTTGTACAACAGTTATAGATTTATAGATAGTTTTCCAAAGATGTTCCTACTTCTCTTTGAGTTTTCCCCATGTGACAGCAATCTTGTGAGAAGGATCAACTGACAAAGAATCACTCTTCATAACGGCTGTGATTTCGTTTTCGTCCAGTACACGGTTATAGACTCGGACCTCATCTACCTTGCCCTTGAAAAGGTATTCACGCGCAGCATGTTCATTCGTGTCTGCACCTATGAGAAATTCCTGACTAAGATTGAAGTTAAGATTAGAGTCCTTTTCCCCTACAAGTTCCCCGTTTACGTAAAACATTAGTTTGCCATCAGCAAAGGTGCCGGCAATGTGATCCCATTCACCAAGATTCACTGCCGGTCCTTGAATAGTTACCCATCCTCCATCACCCCCCGTCCAAAACTCCCATGTATGCCCGGGTTCTGCGTAAAAGATATACCCACTTGTAGGTGGCTTATGACGAGAAGAAACAACAGCACGATGACCCGCACTCCCCGGTTCAACGTTTGCCCAAGCACTTATGGTGAAGGTTTCTTGATTAAGATCCTCATGATAAGGAACGTTCACCTCATCACCGACTTGATCAAATTCAATTGCACCACCGAAGTACCCATCATTCGTCCATTTCGGATCTCCCATCAACGTCCCATCGTGTCCGTTGCCGCTTACATCACTTGCGGTTTCTCCACTTGTTTCGTTGAAATCCCAGTACGCAACAAGACCCTCTTTGAGATCTTGAGAAAAAACTGGTTGTACCATTAGTCCAACGAGTAATAGTAAAGCACATGTAATTATTATAGTTTTCATTTCAATTCCTTTTGTTGTTATACAATTGAAGTGTAAAGGGTTTAATGACGGCTCCCAAAGCTAAAGCATTGGGTTTCTTTAGCTCCTTCTCCGTTCTGAACTTTGGAAGGTGGGTATCTTTTACATATTAGAATATGCTTCTGGGCTTTTACCGAGTTTTCGTCTGGCTTTTTCAGCGTATAGAAAACTCGCCCAGCGACTTGATAAACCTCAGCAATGTTGAGGTGGCACCCGCCAGTGGTACGACTACAGGAACTACTACAAACCCAAAATCGTTCCTGATACTTTAGTGCTTTGTCGTTCTGTTTCTATCGCGGTTGTGGAGGGTTCACCTACACAATCTCTAATGCGATTTCAGAACTCATCACAAACGAATGAAGGATCATAACCTTCAAGGTATAGTCCGAATGTGGTATTGAATGATTTTATCATCCATCATTTCAACTCAAGCATTGAGTGGATAGGACACCCACAGAGAGTGGGTGAATGCTTTCCTATCCGAATGATACTAATAGTATACCACACCTTGTTGAAAAAGTCAAGTTTTTTTTGATAAATAGGAGACGTTAGCGGTGTTTCATCCCCAAACTAAAGCATGGGGAAACCTTCACACCGAACGTTTGGTAAATGAATTTATGAGAATTAGTTCTATACCAATCATGATTCTCAAAAATTAATTTACAAAATCATTACAAGACTTATGTAATTATCACAATTTTTTCAATAAATATGACTAAAAAGGTGTGTTTCTTAGCATAATTCTGAGATTTCGGCGCGCTTTGGAAGTGTGCCTACCGTTATATGTTAAGTCCTACTAATATATGTGTTATGACATACCATGATAATTATACAGATATTTGATAAAAAAAGCAAGAAATATTCTATATTGCAAGTTTTATTTTGTAAGTTAGTTTTATTTTTTCTGAATGGCGCGAATTGCCTGAATCGCGGAGAATGTAGAGGAGGTAGTTGTTGAGTTTACTGTTATCGTGTAATAGAGTAAATTCTGTGAGGAAGGTGTATTTTATGCAGACAAATGCCGTTGGCGTATATCGTGCCAGGGACCGGTAATCGCAATTGTGATACCCGGATTCTGGATGTTGACAAAGAGCGTCGTGCCATCAGGGGAGAACGTTGAACCTGCCAACTCGGATGTATTACTTACATTCCGAGCAAATTGGTAGGTGTGCCCTTCAGGTGTAACGCCAACGAGGTACTGATCTTTTGAACCATCTTCACAGATAATAAGGTCCCCCCACGGAGCGACCGTCAAGTTATCGGCGTTCTCAAGGAGTTTGCTATCATTTGGTTCAATGAAAAGTTCAAGGGTGCCAGGTTCTTTATTTTCTCGACTTGTGCCTTCATAGGGACTTGGGATGTATCGCCAGATTTGCCCTTTCTGTGCAATCCCACCATTCGTGCATGCAAAATAGATCGTATCTCCACTGAACCATATACCTTCGCCACGGGCAAACATCGCTGCGTTTTTA
This sequence comes from Candidatus Poribacteria bacterium, assembly GCA_965218285.1. Lineage (GTDB taxonomy): Bacteria > Poribacteria > WGA-4E > WGA-4E > WGA-3G > MSPOR6. The sequence continues at coordinate 5,732,143 of OZ244616.1, read as the reverse complement.
CCTTCGACTCCCTGTTTACGAAGGTCATCATTTGGTGCCTCTACATTTTCGACATCAACCCACGCAACAGCCATTTTCTGTGAGACAGAGATGGGGTCATAAGTCCACGGGGCAATTTTTTGTAAACGATTTTTCCAGTTGTGAGTATCTGCAGCTTTCATATCTCTGATTTTCAATGCTTGCAGACGACCACCTTTGACAAGTTGTCCCGGTTCTTCGGGAATGAAGCGATAGAATAGTCCATCGTTTCTATCTTCAGTTTCGTAGACAATACCGGTACGTGCGTCCACAGCAATAGCTTCATGATTGAAACGCCCCATTGCCTTAAGAGGAACGGCGGTTGCCAAACCCAGCGTAGCAGAAACAGGCACTTCAAAGTTGTAACCATGATCTTGTTCAAAGGTGTTTTCAGATTTTTGTACCGTTTCTTCACATGTCATCCATGTATTCCAAGGCGTTGGACCGCCAGCACAATTCCGGATCGTTCCAGCAATACTCAAAAAATGTTTTTCAAGTGTCGCTGTGCGGGTATCATAGACAAGTGTCGTTGTAGAACCGAGGCAAGGAAGTTCCTTGGATCCTAAGTCGTAGAATTTTTCGGTGTCAACCAGACCGATCTTTTCGTTGTTCCAGCCAAAGGGACCGACAATTTTGTCAGTTGCGTTCAATTCGTGATTACGGATAAGAATAGTTTTTCCATTAGGTCCGGGAAACGCAGCCATCCCATCGTGCTTACCCGGGACCCAAAGCCCATCGTCCATCTTCTCACCAGTCCGTGAAAATGCATGAGCAACAAATCCTTCCGGTAGGTCAAGAAGTTTGTTTGGAGTAGATTTAAATATATACGGAGGATCAGGTCGGAATCCCGGAACGTGTTTTATCAACTTGCGACTCACGCCTGAAAAACCGAAGCCGACTGCTGCAGACGCAGCAGCAACCGCTCCATAACTTAGAAACTGACGTCGAGATAAATTGAATTTCACCCTTTCCCTTCTCCTATTCCGAATTTTGAATAGAACAACTATAAATCAAGACGGTATGACCTTGTTGTTAAGGATAGTCTTAAAATGTTGCAATTGTTTTGAGATTTCTGTAAGCTTTATTGATAACCTTTTAACCTTCCGCATCGTATTGCAGCGATCCCCATTCCAAATAATGTAAGGATTGTTTTGACACAGTATACCATTTTATGTTAAAATTCTACAACGAATTAAGTATTATACCCAATTACCGCGATGTGTAGTGCGAGGTCCCCGTGCCTCACAATGCTAACTGCTACGTAGAAAACTTCTAATCCCGTTAATTTGGTATAACATAGATTCAGAACGAATTAAGTATAACATAGATTCAGGAAATGTGCATTAATGCTGCACAATTTTAAAAATAGTAGACACACCGTGTGCGTTTTAGTAACACATAAGGAGAACCCGTGTAATGGAGAACCACAGTTATGCCCCGGGAGAAATAGAGCCGTATTGGCAAGCTGCGTGGCAAGAAAAGGAAGCATTCAAAATTCCTAACGATATTGACACATTGGCAAAGAAACCGAAATTTTATGTGCTTGGAATGTTTCCATATACTTCAGGAACAGGACTTCACATGGGACACGCGAAAAACTATGTGCCAACTGATGTGCTCGCAAATTTCCGGCGAATGCAGGGTTATCACGTAATGCACCCAATGGGGTGGGACGCCTTCGGACTTCCAACTGAACGGACTGCTGTCAGAGAAAATGAACACCCAGCACATATTACAAAACGAAATACTGAAACTTTCCAGCAACAGATCCAACGTATAGGTCTCTCCTACGATTGGTCTCGCAAGATTGACACATCCCTTCCTGATTATTACAGATGGACGCAATGGATTTTCCTACGTCTCTATGAAAAAGGTTTAGCATATCTCGCCGATGTACCGGTCAACTGGTGTCCTGCATTAGGCACTGTCCTTTCTAATGAGGAGGTAAAGGATGGAAAATATGTTGATACAGGTGATCCTGTTGAACGCCGCTTGATGCACCAATGGATGCTCAAAATTACCGCCTATGCTGAACGTTTGTTGGATGACTTAGATCTGTTGAATTGGCCCGATGGTCTCAAAGAGATGCAAAGGCATTGGATCGGCAAGTCGGAAGGTGCAGATATTACCTTTGACATCAAAGGCAGCGATAAAACGTTCAATGTTTTTACAACGCGTCCAGATACGCTCTTCGGGGCAACCTACTGCGTGCTTGCACCTGAACACCCCCTCGTTTCAGAGATAACACATCCTGATGCGGAATCCGCAGTTAGTGCTTATGTCAAGGAAGCGACCAACAAATCCGATCTCCAACGCACTGATCTTGCCACAGAAAAAACTGGTGTTTTCACAGGTGCGTCCGCAATCAACCCTTGTAACAACCAGCCTATCCCGATTTGGGTGGCAGACTATGTTCTCATAACCTATGGCACAGGTGCTATCATGGCTGTTCCGGGGCACGACGAACGCGACCATGAATTCGCAACAACTTTCGATATCCCAATCGTTGAGGTTATCTCCCCTATTTCCTCTGTAGCGCAAGGTCCCCGTGCCTCAGCGACTACAGTTCAAGAACAAGCCTTTGAAGGTGATGGGGTTTGTGTTAATTCCGATTTTCTCAATGGTTTACAGGTTGGAGATGCAAAAGAGAAAATGATCACATGGCTTGAAAGTGAGAAGAGAGGCACGCGTCAGGTTCAGTATCGTTTACGGGATTGGCTTTTCTCACGGCAACGGTATTGGGGTGAACCGTTCCCGCTTGTTCACCTTGATGACAGAACTATCGTTCAAATTCCTGATGAACAATTACCAGTAGAACTACCCCCGATTGATGCCTATAAACCGACAGAGGATGGCAAACCACCTCTCGCCCGCGCCGATGAAGAATGGCTGAAAGTGCAACTCCCTGATGGGCAAATCGCCACTCGAGAGACAAACATTATGCCACAGTGGGCAGGTTCATGTTGGTATTATCTCCGCTTCTTGGACGCACACAATACCGATGCGCCTTTTGATCCTGCGCTTGAACGATACTGGATGCCAGTAGACCAATACATGGGGGGTGCAGAGCATGCTGTGCTACATCTACTTTATGCACGTTTTTGGCATAAAGTGCTTTACGACTGCGGCTTAGTCTCCACAAAAGAACCTTTCAAAGGACTTCTTAATCAAGGCACAATTCTCGCTGAATCCTTTCAAGATAATGCTGGTAAATACTATTATCCACACGAAGTAGAACGGGACAAAGAAAAAGCGATAGCGAAAGTTTCAGGTAAGGCACTCCACGTTCAAATGGAAAAGATGTCTAAATCTCGGTTTAATGTCATCAACACGAACGATGTTATTGATAATTATGGTGCGGATGCGCTTCGCCTTTATCTTTTGTTTATCGGGCCGGTCACAGCGAGTACACCATGGCAAGACGCTGGTGTTGAGGGTGTCTATCGATTCCTTCAACGCGTTTGGCGACTTGTTGTAAACAAAGAAAACGGTGAACTTAATGAGAGGTTGACTGATGCCCTTGGTACAACAGAATCTGAACTCTGGCGGGAACTCCATAAAACTATCAAGCAGGTAACAGAGGATACAGAGTCTATCGACAAGATGAACACCGCGATTAGCCAGATGATGATTTTCGTTAACGCTGCAACGCAGGTGAAGTCACTGCCGATAGAGACAGTGAAGGTATTCCTACATCTGCTTTCACCTTATGCACCGCACATCGCGCAAGAATTGTGGCATCGCCTCGGTGAAATAGGATTCATCGCGCATGCCGCATGGCCTCAATATGATGAAAAAGTACTTGAAAGTACTATGATCACCATTATTGCACAAGTGAACGGAAAACTCCGAAACCGTCTCCAACTCCCTGCAGATGCTACCAACAAAGAGATTGAGGAAGCCGCACTCGTAGATGAGCGGGTTCAGCGGTTTATTGAAGGAAAACCGATTCGGAAGGTGATTGTCGTCCCGAATCGACTCATCAATATCGTTGTTTAGAAATCATCCGGAATGACTAATGGCTATCGCAAACTGTAGCAAAAAGGACTATGTCAAAAAATTCAGATCTGTTCAATGCCAAGACTGAACCCTCATTTTAAAAATAGGTGAACTTATGCGTCCAAAATGTGTGATTAGTGTGTTTATATTAGTTGTCATTGTAGGTGGGGTTGTGTTTTCAGAAAGTAGTGCTGGTAAATTAGTCTTTACCATTCGTGAGCCATTACTGAATGAAAACGGTTTCCGAATCACAACACGGACGCTGGAGAGAGGGCGAGATGTAACAAATTGGTGGGAATTCCATCAGTATAACATCTGTACGATGAATCCAGATGGCACAGATTTCCGTCGACTCACCGATGATGCGGTTTCGCGCAACCCGCGCTGGTCACCAGATAGCGAACGAATTGCTTACATATCTGGGGTGGACAAGGCAAAATCGCTATATGTGATGTTGGCAGATGGCACCGAGAAGAAGCAACTGATCAAGAAACAATATGACATTCACGATTTCTGGTGGTCTCCGTTAAGCCACGCCGTTCTGGTTGTGGTCGAGATTGACCGTTCGAAAGATCGCCTGGAAAATTGGGAGGTAACGGTTGATGGGAAAATAAAGCGGTGGCGGACCCAGCAATGGGCACACGGATGGCTACATTGGGATGCGAAAGGCGAAAAGGTTAAAGAACCGAATAGAAGATTGCTTGAAGTGTTACCGAAGGGAATAAGATGGCCCGAGTGGTCGCCAGACCGTAAATGGATAGCGTTTAAGACCGATGATTTCCTTGCGCTTGCAGAACCGGATGTCGTCAGTATGGGTAGGACATGGTTTCTGCAACGTGACGAACCACCGTGTGGAAACATTGAAGAGTGGTCGCCAGATGGCAAACAGTTTCTGTTTTATACGTCAGGCGAGATCTGCGTTGCTACTGTAGATCAAGGACAATTCAAGAGTTATCTGAATCTGAGTCTTTACCGAGGACGTGACGCGACATGGAGCCCGGACGGTAGCCAGATTGCGTTTATCGGTAGCGATTCGAATAGGCGACGCACCAGCGAAATCTTTATCTTAGATGTTGAAACCGGCAAAATGCAGCAAATTACCTCAACTACTTACGATTTCTTTGATCTGCATTGGCGATAAAGCAAACCGTCAATTAACTATAGGCAACAACTTGGGTGAATTAAAAACATTTGATGGTCAATACCTTCGCTAAAAAATGGTTGAATAAATGGACGTATATCCTAAAGTTGAAGCAAGACCAAACAATACCTGAAAAAGAGTAATCAACCATGTATGAAATTATAATACTGTTTGTTGTTTCAAATCCACATTAATCCACATAGACCTGAACCAATTGTGATTGAACATGTGGGGTCAATCGGTGCTATACATCACACACCACCTCAATTCAACGGCGAAGGTGTTAAACCTAAATGGCAGTCGGCGGTCACTAATTGACGGTTGACTGAAAATCAATTTTATGACAAATTCCACGAATGTTAATAGTGAAGAGATAACCGAGAAAAAAGTTTCAATTATTCCATTAGGAGGATTAGGTGAATTCGGGCTTAACATGATGGTATACGAAACCGAAGATGACATCATTGTCATTGATACAGGTTTCATGTTGCCGAATTCAGACATGCCCGGTGTTGATCTAATCTTTCCTGATATCCACTACCTCGTAGAACGGCAAGATAAGGTTCGCGGGATACTTCTAACACATGGGCACGAAGATCACATCGGTGCTTTGGCCTATGTGTTGCAACAATTAGATGTACCAGTTTACAGTACGCAGCTAACGCTTTCCATTGCAAGTGGCAGGTTGAAAGAATACGGCGTATTAGGTAAAGCACAACTGAATCCCATCACCCCTGGAGATACCGTAACATTAGGCGAATTCACTGCCGAGTTTATTCACGTCACACACAGTATACCGGATTCAGTTGCAATCGCGCTGCGAACCCCTGTCGGGGTTATTATCCATACAGGTGATTTTAAGTTTGATGGAACACCCATTGATGGTAAGTTGACCGATATTCAAACCTTAGCCCGATTAGGTTCTGAGGGGGTTCAGTTACTGCTATCCGACAGTACGAACGCTAACTGGCAAGGTCAGACACCTTCTGAACGCAGCATCTACGACTCAATAGACAATATCTTTCAAAAAACAGAGCAGAGACTGTTCCTCTGCACTTTTTCTTCAAGCCTCCATCGGCTACAGCAATGTGTTGATTTGGCGATGAAACATCGTAGGCTCGTGGCAGTTACTGGACGTTCCATGATCAACAATGTCCGAACAGCAACTGAACTTGGTCATCTCAAAATGAATCCTGATTATTTGATTGATGCCCGCGACGCATCTACGTTCAAACCGCATGAGGTTGTTATTTTATGCACTGGTAGCCAAGGCGAACCGCGCTCCGCGATGACCTTGATGTCACTTGACAACCACCCTTTTTTAAAGGTAGAACCGAACGACACAGTCGTAATCTCTGCCCGTATCATTCCGGGCAACGAGAAATCTATTGGAAATGTCGTAAACCATCTACTGAGACGCGGTGCCAACATATTCCATGAACGCAATGCAAATGTCCACGTTTCAGGACACGGCTCAAGTGAAGACCTGAAACTGATGCTTAACCTCTTGCAACCCAAGTTTTTCGTCCCTATACACGGAGAATATCAAAATCTGGTGCGACATGCCGAACTTGCTGAATCTGTCGGTGTTCCAAGAGACAACATTAGAGTGGCTGAAGATGGAGAACTGATTAGTCTCACACCAGAGTCGTGTGAAGTATTTGATCGCCAGGGGAGATCGGGGAGAGTATTGGTTGATGGGAAACCTGAAAATGAACTTGAGGATATTGTCCTACGCGACCGCATCCAACTTTCACAAGATGGAATGGTTATTCCAATTATTGTCTTGCATAGTGATGGCGGTGGGATCGCTACTGAACCCGAGATTATTTCTCGTGGTTTTGTCTACATGGACAATTCGGAAAACCTTATAACTGAAGCGAAAGAAATAACTCGGAAAGTCATTGAAAACCTAACTGACGAACAGAAACACGAAACGCAAACGGTGCAGGACGAGATACGAAGCGCACTCCGCCGGTTTTTCGCGAAGCAGATGCAACGGAGCCCGTTAGTTCTTCCTGTTGTTATGCGAGTGTAGTAGGGATATTTGTAGGACGGGTCTCTGTGTCAGTCGATTATTTTCTTGTCAAGAAATGACGAAGCACAGGGACCTCGCTCTACAAATGATTTATGAGATTGATGTAGATATCCTTGGCTATAGCACAAGTTCCCACAAAAGCACAGAATGGTCTTCACTACCACTTGCAATTCTGCTTCCATCGGATGAATACACAACACTTCTAACAGAACCTATATGTCCCTTGAGTTCGTTTTTGGTTTGACCTGTAACAGTGTCCACTAAACGCACCATACCATCCCTGCCTCCGATTGCAATGGTGCTGCCATCAGGAGAATACACAACACTCCAAATATAAAACTTATGATTTGATAACGTGCTTTTACGTCTTGCCGTGAAGGCATCCCATAACCGTACCGTACCATCGGAACTTCCGGTCACGATTGTGCTCCCATCTGGTGAATATGCAACTGAATTGACAACGTGTGTATGTCCTTTGAGTATCGCCTTAGATTGTCCGGTTGCAGCTTGCCATAGTATCACTGTTTCGTCCGAACTTGCACTGGCAATGGTGCTGCCATCAGGCGAATACGCAATACTCCTTATAGACCCCAAATGTCCTTTGAGTGTAACTTTAGGTTCCTCTGTAGCAACGTCCCACAGTATCCCAATATTGTCCGCGCCGCCACTCGCGAGCGTGTTCCCGTCAGGTGAATATGCTAACGCCCTGACATAATCCCTATGTTCTTTAAGTGTTGCTTTCGGAAGGCCAGTTGCACTATCCCATAACCATATCTCTTCATAACTTCCAGAAGCAACAGTCTCGCCATTTGGAGAATACGCAACACTCCATACATATTCAGTATGTCCCGCGAGGAGGCTAACCTCTTCACCTGTATGTGCATCGTATATCCATGTCCCAATGTCACCTGCAACGGCGAGCCGAGTGCCGTCGGGTGAGAAAGTAACATTGCCAATTATACTACTCTTGCCAAGTCGAAATTTCGCGCCTTCAGGTAAATCCGATTGTGGTGTATCTTTACCGGTATCTATTTTCATCACTCTTCGGGCTGGAGACCCCTCGCCTTTAGGCAGGGGAGGAAAGCCCGCCTCCTATTATAGTTATAATTTGTCCCCAAAAGGGGGAGTGCTGTTTTATCTCCACCTGCACACTGGGAGTCTGGATTCAGTTGTGCTGCTTCGTTCAGTGAGACTGTCACTACTCGCTTACTTGACCTGACACGATGTCTTTACCAGAAAATAATGGCTATAAGCCCACGCTCTCGCGGTATATGTGGTTTCCCCATCGACATCACGGAATCAGAGCGGATACAGACTTGGGGAGCATCCGTAACATCTTGTTGCCTGCCACGACAAGACCCGCGATATATCGTCTAGTCAACCGTTTAACTTGTGGAGTGGACGCTTGGCATGCGCTTCGCACAAGCCCCGATGCTTTAGCGCGGGGTTATTGACTATAGATTTTCCTTTTCAAAGCATTTAATAAAATATAACATATAAACGGGAATTATGCAATACTTGAAATAACCGTCCCAGAGCCATTCAGTTTTCCATACTTTGATCTCATTTTACCCAGGTCCGGTAGGGGCGGTTTCCTAACCGCACCGGATCATAAGAAAAATGCACGAAACCCGAATAATCTCTTAAAACTGAATGGCTCTGATACACACCCCAGAGCCATTCAGTTTTCCATACTTTGATCTCATTTTACCCGGTCCCCAACCCGGTAGGGGCGGTTTCCTAACCGCACCGGATCATAAGAAAAATGCACGAAACCCGAATAATCTCTTAAAACTGAATGGCTCTGATACACACCCCAGAGCCATTCAATTTTCGAAATACATATTGTTGTATAGGTTATCATCATGTGTGGCATGACTTTGGACGCCACACATGATAGACTTCACCTTAAAGATTTAGTCTAAAATCATTTGAGGTGAAAAATGACAAAACAAAAGTCTCGTCATCTACTTGAAATGTTAGCAGAAGTTCCTGATTCTCGCAAGTCACAAGGCAAACGGCATCCGCTCGACGCCATCTTAGGTCTCACGGTTGTCGCACTGCTGTGTGGTTATCGTAGTTATAGTGCTATTGCACAATGGGGCGCACTTATCACCCTGAACTCGCTGTAGCACTTGGGTTCACGCATCCGAAAACACCTTGTGCTTCAACGCTACACTATTTTTCAAAAACTTAGACGGCTCCGCCGCACAACTTTTGACACTACGGCGTGGACATTGGGCAATAGAGAACTTGGCGCATTGCACCCGCGATATGTTGTTTGGTGAAGATGCTTCGCAAGTGCGGTGTGGTAGTATTCCACAAGTAATACCATTTCTGAATGACAACATCTCATTAACAAAAAACACGTTTGTAGTCGCGCAATTCATTGCGCCTCTTTGTTTGTAGTCGCGCAATTCATTGCGCCTCGGACATTCAAAGAAAAGAGGCGCAATGCATTGCGCGACTACGAACACTGATATTCTCGTCCTTTGCGTTATTTGAGATGTTGATACAAAAAGGTGCTGTTAGGAAACCGAACCTACCTTTCCTGGAGGGCTGACTGCCGATAGCCACCTCCTATTTCCGTATCAACATCTTGCGGGTGGCACTGTATTTGCCTGCCTTGAAGGTATAGAAATAGACACCACTTGCGACAGATTCGCCCAACGCATTTCTGCCATCCCAATGCGCCGCTTGACTACGATGATGATACATACCAACCGCTTGATGCCCCAAGTCTAACGTCCGAACCAACTTGCCATCCATCCCATAGATTGAAATACTCACATCCGCAGGACTTGCCAGCTGATACGGTATCCACGTCTCTGGGTTGAATGGGTTTGGGTAGTTTGCCAAAAGAACCGTCTCTTTCGGAGTAAATGACGCCAGAAGTTGTTCCAGAATGCGGAGACCGCGTTGAAAATCAGGGTCAGACAAGTTCAGTTGCCGCGCCTCGTTTAGCCACTTTGCGACCGTTGCGCGCGTCGGCATATTCTCAAGATTACGACTCAATATACCTTGAAAACCAGGGGCAGCAGGCGGACTATCAAACGCAGCAGCAACGAGTGTGAGATCAATGATATTGACAATACCATCATCGTTGACATCCGCAGCATTCGCACCACTATAACCGAAGTTAGACGCAACCAGCATGAGGTCAGTGATGTCCACAACGCCATCCGCATTGACATCTTCAGGGCGATATGTGGGTATCACAATCTCAGCACCTGTGGTTTATGGCTTCGTGCTGCCACCCATGCTATCCGTAAGTATCACATTGGACAAGTTGACGGTGGAAACTTTGACAGCGACAACCTCATAAGTAATCGTCGCAAACGTGCCATCTCCGTTGCTTTCATCAGCGAAAGCCGTCGCCGCAAGCGTCACAGAATTGTCATTCACAACAGTCGGAATAGAGAACGCATTGGAAGCCAAATAGTCGCTGTTCACGCTTTCAACATAGCGGAGTGCGGTGCTATCAAAAGACACAGTCGCTTGATACCCCGCCACATTCTGACCTTCAGCGATATTCAGAGAGAACGTGAGTTGTTCACCGACTTCAGGCGAGTCCACATTGGCAGGTGAAAGACTTACCATCGTGTTTATTGGTTCGGAAGGCGTGAGATCCCACAAGAGGGTCGTTCCATCCGTGCTTCTACTCGCTAACGTCTCACCATCAGGACTAAACGTTATGTTATACACCGACCCCTTATGTCCCGTGATCGTCCGCATCGCCATGCCACTTTCCACATCCCACAGACGAATGGTGAAATCCGAGCTCCCACTCGCCAAAGTCGCACCATCCGGACTAAACGTAACCTCATAGACCGCACCCGTATGCCCTATGAGTGTCCGTATCGTCATGCCACTTTCCACATTCCACAGTCGGATGGTATCATCAGAACTGGAACTCGCCAGCACCGTGCCATCCGGACTGAACCTGATACTGTTGACCGAATCCGTATGCCCTCTGAAGACGCGCAGATGCATGCCTGTTTGGGAATCCCAAAAACGAATGGTTTCGTCCGAACCAATAGTTAAGATTGTTTTTCCATCTGGACTAAACATGAGGTTACGCACTGATTCCGAATGCTCTGTGGGGAGGAACCCAGGAATTGGCGCGCCGAGTGGCGGCAGCCTATATAATGTGAAAACCAGCACCTGCTCGCCCGTTTCCACATCATACAAAAAGACGGTAGAGTTCATAAAGTTGACGAGACCCGCTACCTTTTTCCCATCCGGACTGAACGCGACGTCCTCAACATGTAATATATTGGAAGTTTTGAGGGTGTGCAGCAAGGTGCCAGTTACCACATCCCACAGACGAATACTTCTGTCATCACTGCCACTCACAAGCTTTGTGTGGTCGGGACTAAACACGCTGTGGGCATAGGCGTCAATTTAGCCGTACTCCAACACAGGTAGGTTCGGTTAGGAATGCAGATCGCATTTGGGTGAGTACACCGCAAAACCGCACCATTAGCGTCAATTTAAGGAAAGAACTCGTTTGTAGTCGCACAATGAATTGCGCCTCGGACATTTGAAGAAAAGAGGCGCTATGAATTGCGCGACTACGAACGCTGATATTCTCGTCCTTTGCGTTATTTGAGGTGTTGATACAAAAAGGTTCGGTTAGGAATGCAGATCGCATTTGGGTGAGTACACCGCAAAACCGCACCATTAGCGTCAATTTAAGGAAAGAACTCGTTTGTAGTCGCGCAATTCATTGCGCCTCTTACATTCAAAGAAAAGAGGCGCAATTCATAGCGCGACTACGAACGCTGATATTCTCGTCCTTTGCGTTATTTGAGATGTTGATTTGGCTGGGATTTCGTAAAATATAATCCTTCTAATCGCACCAATTTGGAATAGAAACAAGACAACAGTAACCTCACCCAAATTATCAACTTTCTGGAAGTGAATACACACCCCGGTGCACCTTTACAACCTCACCGTTTTCTACGAGACGTTTGAGTTCATTTTTTACTGACGTTGGATGTCCTTCAACGGTTTCCATCAACTCTGCCGTCTTTTTTTCACCCTCTGCCAAGAGTGAAAAGATCTGCTCTTTGAAGGGAACCCGCAAAAGTTTGCCACCCCTAAACTTTCGCAACACACGGTTTGCTTTACTTATAGAGCATCCCAAGACATGCTGTACTTTGTCTCTACCGGAGTCGACGGTTAGGTTGTCACGTTCAGTTTCAAAATGTTGGCGTGTAGCGATTGTCTCTGGAAGTTTATCTAATCCACCAGTTACCTCAAAATCTTCCCAGTCAAAAAGGAGCGTTTCAGGTCTATCAGCAATATCTGGGAGTGGGAAACTTGTTACCAACACAATCTTTTTATTCGGCAAGCGGGTCAAACCTGACAGACCAATAATCTTTGTAAGTAAGCCGACAACAAGATTTTCATAAACACTCTGGACACGTTTGTCTTTATAGCGGAAAGGTTCTATTTCTCTCTCATAACAGAGAGGTGCTTCGTCTTTCCCAAACAGAATTTGTGCTCTTCGCCAAATGATACCGGGTGCCCAGGGAGGCGTGCCAACTATCCAAACGACTTGTGCTTCTTCAAAAGCAGTTTTCAAACCTTGTAACTGTTTAAAAGTTGTTATGAAACAGACGTTCTCAATTTCAGCGATGTTTGCTAAGTGTTCAACAACTGAACTATCGGTGATAATCGCATGCTTAACTTTCGGATCACGTTCAATTTCTGATCGAATACCGAGAAAAACACGTTGCCCCATTTTAGACATCCTAATAACGTCCCAACTGTCGTAATATTCTAATATAGTTTCTAATGGATAAGTGCCTATGCGAATCTGAAAAACCTGATTTCCCGCGACCCAAGCTGCCGGTTCAACGCGATTAACTTCGATTTCTTCATCTGGGAATGCCTTACGTACATCTTGTTCGGAAAGGGTTGATGACATTAACAGCAGGCGTTTGATGCTTGAATGGAGCACGGGTGGCACCCAAAACCGCAGGACATTGTGATTCAATATCATCGGTGCGTCAGCATCCCGTGTGTAATACGCTAAGAAATGTTTCAGCTGATGCCACAACGTCCAGTTTGGATGCCTGCAAACGGTCGGAAATTTCTGGATGTTCTGGACGGTTTCTGTGTTCAAGATACCTAATTGAATAGCTTCCGCATATCCGCGACTGATAATCCTACCTCGCACCTTCACTTGACACATCTGTTTAACCAGTGCCGCTTCATGTTGTTGAAACGCTTGCACCGCTGTGCGAATCCGTCTGACAGCATTATCATTAGGATCGTTACTGATTTCTAATGCATACAGTAAAGCTTGGGCAAATTGCCCTAATACATCTTCTTGCCAGTTGACACTCCATTCCTTTAATGTCATTTTTGGCATAAAACATTGAATAAAAAACGCATCGGGATATATTTCATCCATAATACAAAGCCGTTCTGTCCCATCACTTTGCTCAAGGAATTTTTCTACGATTTCCGTGTATTGTGGATCGAAAAACTGAAAAGGTGTTCCTGATATTTGTGCATTGACGCTATTTAATCTGGCAGGTTGCGATAAATAGCCGTGTTCATGGCATTCGATATAGACGGGACATTGCGGGCAGATAATTTCATCCGGGTTTCCCCCTTTTTTCTCAAGTGCCTCACACCGTTCATAATCTTCACAGACATTTCCATGTTGAAAAGGGTTCGCCATCCGCACATCAATAGGTATCTCTTTCACCTGTTCCCAGCGGTATCTCCGTGCCCGCCAGCGTTCAATCGGATGGATGTCTCGCTTTTGAAAGTGCTGGACGACTTCTTCTACTGTCCAGAAACCCGCGTTTAAACTAATTGCGCCGCCGTTGAGGACATAAGACCCTGCTGCATAAGTTTTTCCCGCCCCCGCATCGGCATTTAATACGATAATGCGCGCAGTGCTGTCATAGACGCGTTGTATCTGAGCTGTACTCTGTTCGAATGTGTCATAATTCTTTTTCTTGTGTTCCGGCTTTTGCAGCACAGGAGATGGACGTTTTAATGCCAAAGGACTCAATTTTCCTTCACGGATAGCGATCACATTATCGGGGACAGGCAGACCTATAGTGGATAGAATACCTGTATCGTCCCAGATATCTGTAATAGCTGTGGCATCTGTCGGCAACCCAAGGTTAGACGTTGATGCACGCACCCAAACGGTGCCCTCAGATTCCCATAGAAATACGATGTCATCGCCAACTTTATTGGCGTGCTGGGTCCAGCAATAGTAACCGTTCTCTTGCTGAATATAAGTAAAACCGCGCTTCAAAAATGCCTCTTTTGCGAGATCAAGATTATATGAACCTAAGGATATTGGCACAATAGAGATAGGTTTCGCGTTGACCTTTAGACCTTTTTTATCAGGCGGTTCAGGTTCATGAAGGGCATCCTGTAGGACATTGATAGGATCAAATAGAACTTCTTTCGTAATAATGGGTGGATCTAACAGATTTCCGAGCAGTATCTCGTAGCGGGCATCCCAGCAGTTGTAACCCGCTTCTCCAAAGATTTGGAGATACGCCTCTCGTTGATTCGGATTATCCGATGTCGGTGTGTGCTTATAGATATACTGCTTCACATCCTCGGTTTTTGAATGTAGATAATTCGGAACTCTACAAGAAAAACGCAAACCACCGGATTTTGACATTGTTAAGAGTGGGTTTACAACAGCGTTGACAAGTGTCTCAATACAGAGAAGAACAGCATCGGGTGCAGCACATAAGGCATTGTATGAAAAATTGAGGTCGTGCCATTGTCCACCATCGCGCCCGGACGGCGTGCCTGTATACACCTGAATTCCCCATGATGCATGCCAACGTCTGATCTCCCAATCTTCAATTCCTTGACGTTTCAAAAACCGTTCACCGTCAAAAGACCTTGGACCGTAATCGTTTTGAGGGGCACGTCCTATCGGCATAAAGGAGATAGCCGCTTGTTCCAAGTCGTAGAGTCTCACAGGATACCTGTGTCCGCAATAGACTGTGAAATGATAGGGCAGTCCCTTATAGGGGGCAGGTGTTATAACTGTTTTCCGCTGCCGAAGCGGTTTCTTGTGTCGCTGGTGACAGCGTTCAATAATATCTTTTAATGTATTCATGGTTCTAAAAATAAATGCTTCAACATTATATCTACGTTGTCCTTCTTATACCAAATTAACTTGATTAGAAGTTTTCTACGTAGCGGTTAGCATTGTGAGGCACGGGGACCTCGCGCTACAATTCGCGTTAACTTGGTATTAGTGCGTCCGTAATCAATTCAAATGATCTGGTGTCCAGCCTAATATTTCACTTGCTTTTTTCGCTGATACATAAGATATAATCCTACTATATCATATTATATCTGTGAATGTCGAGTTTTTTTACTACATTTTAGAGAGGATCGCTATACGGAGATCGCTCCTACCAGAAGAGAGATCTGAGCATCAGGTGAGAGAACTACCAGACAATTGAATGGCTCTGTTAGGAAACCGCACTATAGGCGTCAATTTAGCGGTACCCAACCCGGTAGGTGCGGTTTCCTAACCGCACCTTTTTGTATCAACATCTCAAATAACGCAAAGGACGAGAATATCAGCGTTCGTAGTCGCGCAATTCATAGCGCCTCTTTTCTTAGAATGTCCGAGGCGCAATTCATAGCGCGACTACGAACGAGTTCTTTCCTTAAATTGACGCCTATGGTGCGGTTAGGAAACCGCACCTACCGGACCTGGGGAAATCGAGATTACCGAATTAAATACTTAAACTTCATACAGTTTGTGCTACAACACATATTATACCAAATTAACGGGATTCAAAGTTTTCCGATAAAGTCGGCATCGGCGAGGCACAGAGACCTCGCGCTACACTCCATCTACGTGCCTTTCTCTGTATTGAAAAAAAAGATTGACATTTTGGCACATCTATGATATGCTATCGTCGTATCGTGGGCAGGGATAACTCCTTCCAACCAACCAAATGTGCAAAACACCACACGCGCGCATAAGGCATTGATTCCCTCCCACACACAGCGAGACACTATCACGTGTCAGTTCTATTCTTCAACATACTCCCCTGGCTAAAATATGGGGTTTACAAAACTCAATAAAAAGGAGTAACAAGATAATGAAAGTCAAATTTTTATGGATCGGTGTGTTTGTTCTATTTATGACATGTCTATTAGCGACTTCAAGTGATGCCAAGTTAGACCCGGATACCATCATAGGATTATGGGGGTTTGATAAGGGTGGTGGTGACACTGCCAAAGATTCCTCCGCAAACGGAAATGATGGGGCACTCATAGATAACCCCAAATGGGTGGATGGCAAATTTGGCGGCGCGCTTGAGTTTGATGGCAACTCTTATATAGATGTGGGCAATGCAGAATCACTTCAGTTTGATGGTGATGTGACAATTGTATTTTGGGAGAAATCGGAAAACGTAGCTGCAGGTCGACAAAACATCATCTGCAAAGCTTACGGCGGAGAAGGGTGCTTGACACAGGAAGCAAATGGTGTCATGAGTTTTTATTGGGGCGATTGTGGCGGAAATTGTGAACCTTATGTTGAGGTTACAAGACCTCCCGCTGGGACTATCGTAAGTGGTGAATGGATCCACGTCGCTATGGTAAGAGATGTCGCAGAAAGCCAATATCGCATGTATAAAAACGGTGAAGTTGTTGTCAGTGGTACTTGGAATAAATGTGGGGGGCATCCGTGTGGAGATTCCAAAGCCAGCGATCTCAATTTGTACATCGGTCACGGTTATGCCGGTAAATTCAGAGGCATCCTCGACGAAGTCGCCATCATTGGTGCAGTTCTCAGTGAAAACGATATCAAGGATATTATGGATAACGGGTTTGAAGCCGTCTCTGCCGTTTCTGTCACTGATAAACTCACCACAACTTGGGCAAAGATAAAACGATAACATCGCTACTGATATACCTATTTCCAAAGGCAAGGACACATCGTTCTTGCCTTTTGCCTTTTGTAGATGCGTTTAGATGCGCCATTTTTTGTCTGAACCAAGATTCTCAGGATTTTCACAGATGACGCGGATTGTAAGAGGACCCGCTAATCTCATTGTAGGGCGGGGTCCCCATGCCCTGACATGTATATATCCTTCCTGAATAATTCTGGTTCTGACAAAAAGCAATCATGGGATATTGACGAGTAAATAACTTTCCTGTATACTATTGCCAACACCACGAAAGGAAGTACATACATGGCAATCAAAAAATCTCAACTCTACGCATCCCTCTGGCAAAGCTGCGACGAACTCCGCGGCGGAATGGACGCCTCACAATACAAAGATTACATCCTCACACTCCTGTTCATGAAATATGTCTCCGACAAGGCAGAAAGAAATCCCTACGAGGTCATCCAAGTGCCAGAAGGCGGTAGTTTCACCGATATGGTGAGATTGAGAGGTAATCCGGAGATCGGCGATAAGATTAACAAAATTATCGCAAGATTCGCCGAAGCAAACGAACTGGATAACTTTCTCGCACAGGCAGACTTCAACGATGCAAGCAAACTCGGCAAAGGCAAGGAGATGGTGGAACGCCTCTCCAAACTAGTCGCTACCTTCAACGATCTGGAACTCGGTGCAAACAGAGCGGAAGGCGATGACCTACTCGGCGATGCTTACGAGTATCTGATGCGTCATTTCGCCACCGAATCCGGTAAAAGCAAGGGACAGTTCTACACACCTGCCGAAGTCTCTCGCATTATGGCAAAGGTTATCGGAATCAACGCGAACACCCAAAAAAACCATACAATATACGACCCAACTTGTGGTTCCGGTTCGCTCCTTATCAGGGCAACAGATGAAGCACCGCGCGGGCTTAGCGTCTATGGACAGGAAAAGGACAATGCCACCTACGCGCTCGCACGGATGAACATGATCCTACACGATAATCCAACAGCAGAAATTTGGCACGACAACACGCTCTCTGCACCCTACTTCAAGGGAACGGACAACGGCCTAAAACTCTTCGACTTTGCTGTGGCAAATCCACCTTTTTCCGACAAAGCATGGCGCACAGGGTTCAATCCCGAAGACGACGATTATAGTCGTTTTGAATACGGCATCCCGCCTGCAAAAAATGGCGATTATGCGTTTCTTCTACACTTCATCGCATCGCTCAACAGCACAGGCAAAGGGGCAATCATCCTACCACACGGCGTGCTATTCCGCGGCAACAAAGAGGCGGACATCCGCAGAAACCTCATCAAACGCGGATATATCAAAGGCATCATCGGCTTACCTGCCAATCTGTTCTACGGCACCGGTATCCCAGCCTGTATCATCGTGATTGACAAGGAAGACGCAAAACACCGACACGGTATCTTTATGATTGATGCCAGCAAATATTTCCTCAAGGATGGCAACAAAAACCGACTCCGCGCACAGGACATTCACAAAATCGTGTCCGTATTCAATACGCAAACCAAAATAGACAGTTATTCCCGTATGGTGCCAACCTCCGAAATAGCCGACCCTGCCAACGACTATAACCTTAATATACCGCGCTATATTGATTCCAGCGAACCCGAAGACCTGCACGACCTTAGCGCACACCTCAACGGCGGCATCCCCGACACCGACATTGACGCACTTAAGCAGTATTGGGAGGTGTTCCCTACACTCCGCCAAGAGTTGTTCAGAGAAAACGGTAGACCCGGTTATAGCGACCCACAAGTGGAAACACAGCAGGTAAAAACCACTATTCTTTCACATACTGAATTTACCGATTATCAACAGCGCATTACAGCTATCTATGAGAGATGGCAAAGGACGCACGCACCGCTGCTGGGTGGTATTGATGCCAATATCAAGCCAAGAGATATTATTGATGCACTGTCGGAAGATCTGCTGGTGCAATTCAGTGACCTCCCACTGCTTGATCGATACGATGTATATCAAAAACTAATGGATTATTGGAATGAGGTGATGCATGACGATGTCTATCTCATTGTTGCGGAGAATTGGGTAAAAGCATCAAAACCTCGCGAAATCATTCAGGACAAAAGGGTAAAGGAGACACCCGACCTCACTATCAAAAAGAAAAAGTATAAGATGGATTTAATCCCACCTGCGTTGATTGTTGCGCGTTACTTTTTTGATGAACAAAAAATACTTGAGAAATTCCAAGCCTTACAACAGACTGCTGCTCAAACGGTAGACGAATACATTGAGGAGCACACCGCTGACGAGGGATTACTCACGGATGCCCTCACCGAAAAAGGCAGTGTTACTAAGACCAGTCTGAACCAACGCCTCAAGGAACTAACACCCAATTTAATGACGATCCCAGAGACGCAAGATAACGACGACGAACGCGAGGCACTTGAACACTGCTTATCTCTACTTGATGTAAAGTCAAAAGTGGACAAGGAAGTAAAAGATGCACAACTCGCGCTGGATCAACAAGTTTTGGCGCGCTACGCAACGCTCACCGAGACAGAAATCAAGCAACTCGTGATTGAGGATAAATGGTTCGCCACAATCCAAGCAGCAATCACCGGTGAAGTGCAGCGATTGACGCAGGCACTTGCAGAACGTGTGAAGGAATTAGAGGAACGCTACGCACAACCAATGCCAGTTCTGGAAGATGAAGTGCAAGAGTTTAGCCTGAAAGTTAATGAGCATTTGTCAAAGATGGGGGTGAATTGGTAATGAATACAAACGAACGTTTCAGTGGAAAATGGTCTGATAAATCGCTTTCTGATCTTGCAGTTGTTACTATGGGGCAATCACCTTCTTCAGTATTTTACAATTCACGTGGAGAAGGATTACCACTGATTCAAGGAAACGCGGATATTGAAGATCGTAAGACAATAGAACGTGTATGGACTACACAAGGAAACAAGCGTTGTAATTTAGGTGACTTAATACTCACTGTCCGAGCACCTGTTGGATCCGTTGCCGTTGCGAGTAAAAATGCTTGTATTGGACGTGGAGTATGCGGACTGAAACCTATTGGAGACTCAAGTTTTCTGTTTCAGGCTTTGGTCAATGCTGAAGACCAATGGCAAGCTTTTGAACAAGGTAGTACATTTACAGCGGCAAACTCTGAACAAGTCGGGCAGTTTCGTCTTTTCGTTCCCGATGATGATAATGAACAACGCGCCATCGCCAAAGTCTTGTCAGATGTAGATGGGTTAATCAACGCATTGGACACACTCATCGCCAAGAAACGTGCCATCAAGCAAGCCACCATGCAGCAATTGCTCACCGGCAAAACGCGCCTGCCGGGGTTCAGCACCGCATGGGAGACAGTAAAGATGGGACAAATCGGTTCAATCTACGGGGGATTGTCTGGTAAGACCAAAATAGATTTTGAAGTGGGCAATGCACGTTATGTGACATTTCTCGGTGTATTAGAAAATGTTATCCTTGATGTGCGCTACACGGAGCGCGTTCATGTGAGGCAAGGTGAATCACAAAACTCAGTAATGAAAGAAGATTTGCTGTTTAATGCCTCATCCGAGACTCCGGGTGATCTTGCAATAGGTGCTGTGATGGGTGAGCAATTGGATAATCTATATCTAAACAGTTTCTGTTTTGGCTTCCGAATTCACGATAAGGACAAATATGTTCCCTTGTTTTTTGCATATTTTTTCAGAGGGAATGTAGGGCGTGACATCATGAACGCATTAGCACAAGGTGCCACGCGATACAATTTGTCAAAGAGTCAATTTCGCTCTCTTGAACTTTCTATTCCATCTGGTGACGAACAGCGCGCCATCGCCACAGTCCTCTCCGATATGGATGCCGAGATCACCGCATTAGAACACCGCAGAGACAAAACCATCGCCATCAAACAAGGCATGATGCAGCAGCTCCTCACGGGCAAAGTCCGCCTGTTGAAATCAGAATAAATTATGGGTATAATATTCACAGATCAAGAAATCAAAGCATTTATACAAGAACGCAAAGTGTTACCAGACAATTGGGCTAACGAATTTAAGGAAAGAATAAATAGAGGATTCAAGGAGCACTACCAAAATATAACAGGTGAGACTGGGAATACATTCAGAATCATTGTCAAAACGAGTAAATTCAACAAGTTGATTTTTCAGTCATCTTAGCTGTTAGAATTCCTGGTTCAAAGAAATACTTTCCACTTTGTCGCTACAACGGTTCTAATCATCAACACACAAATAAGATTGAAGGAAAAGTGATAACGGGATTTCACATTCATACTGCTACGGAGAGGTATCAGAAGCACAAAAATAAAGTAGATGGATACGCACAATCAACCACACGTTATAGTGACGTTGACAGAGCTCTTCAGTGTCTTCTTGCAGATGCAAATTTCGAAGAACCCTCTGGGTTACAGATAAGTCTTTTTTAGGAGGTGTAAACAATGACAATTAAATCTATAGAACAAGACTTTATTGAAAAAGTCTCGGAAATGGTTCGGGTTATACCTGATGGTACAGACCGCTTTCGTGTGTTTACTCCTTTTATGTTTGACGACGGTGACCATATATCCATTGTTCTAAAAAAAGAACAAGCAGGTTGGGTGCTTTCAGACGAAGGACATACCTTTATGCACCTTACATACGATATTAAAGAGAGTAAATTATTCAGTGGCACACGTTATCAAATCATTTCAAATGCTCGTGAGACATTTAACGTTGAAGATCGGTTTGGAGAATTAATTCTAAGAGTTAAAGACGATCGCTTTGGCGATGCATTATATTCCTTTGCCCAAGCACTTGTCCGAATGGGGGACGTGTTATGCTTGTCAACAGAACATGTCCAATCCACATTTATGGACGACTTTCATGCACTATTGTATGAAAATGTACCCGAAACACGTATTGATATTAACTGGCACGATCCAGATCATGATAGTGACAAAAAATATACAGTAGATTGTCGAATCAATGGATTGCCTAAACCTCTATTCGTGTATGGGCTTTCCAATAATGATAGGATCCGAGATGCCACAATTAAACTACAAAGGGTAATACAGTGGAACATTCCATTTCTTCCTTTAGGTATTTTCCAAGATAGAGAAGTTGCTAATCGTCAGGTAGTTGCGCGCTTCGACGACGTATGCCCTATGCAGTTCCCAAATATGGAAAGTAACCGAAACGAAATCATAACTTATATAGAGGAAAATATCTAATCAGATGCTACCATTTATAGAAAACTATTTACAAATGAAAATAAAATGACCATTGATAACGTTATGAGAAAATATAGCATGAGCATAGACGATGTATTGAATGTGCGCGCATTTTACGGTGGCACCATCACCAACGCATCCGATGAACGACTGGCAGACGCATACCGTATGGAACGTCCTGATACACCGTGGCACAAGTCTACGAGATACCATGTGCGTTTCAAATCGTTAGCCGACCCAAACTATAATAAAGCGATGACATTGTTTCTATGCCTTTCTAAAGAGGAATTAAGCACGATTTTAGGCAGCCAGAGTCATCGTAGGTTGGGTAGAACGTAAGCGAAACCCAACAAAATACTACAAACTTGACAGCAGTAGTGTAAAAAGTATAATATAGTAAAGGAGGTATAATCCATGATTGAGAACCGGTTAAGAGAACTCTGGGACAATTTACAAGGTAAAAAACCGCATCTACCGCATTTCCTTTCAGAAATCCGTTTAGATGGTATACGTGGACTTGACAATTTGCGGGTATTGATTGATTACCCCGTGAGCGTCATTGCAGGTGGAAATGCCACTGGAAAATCAACAGTGCTGTTTGCAGCTGCATGTGCCTATAGGGGAACAGATGAAAGAACAAATATAAACTTGAGACCATCCAGACTCTTTCCTGATTTTCGTCCGGAAGATGGAGGTCGAGGGGATGAATGGCAAGAGGGTACCATAGATTTCGATTATTTAACATCCGAAGGTGGACTTTCCATGCAATGGCAGCGTTCTAAAAGAAGCTGGAGTTTGAACTTCTTTGGTCGTACAAACGCAAGTCAGCCAGAACGGCAAGTCTATCTCAGAGCTCTAAGCGACTTAAACAGTCTGTCTAGGATGGATGCAACAATCATGCGGAGTAGTAGGACTAGTAGATATGAATTGGAAGAGATCAACCTAACAGCATCACAAATCGAGTTTGCACACCAGATGCTCCCCTTCAGATATTCTGAGGTTGTCAATTTCTCCCGAGGCGGCAGAAATCTCCTTTTTGCCGCACAAGAAAGCGGTGCGAATTACTCTGAATTCAACATGGCAGCTGGGGAACGCGCAATTCTTCGGCTATCACAAGAAATCACACAACTCAACGGAGCACTCGTCTTAATTGATGAAGTGGAAACAGGACTACATCCTTGGGTGCAGCAGCTGCTCATGTTGCATTTACAACAATTGGCACTTCGCAATGACCTACAAATCATCGTAACCTCACACAGTCCTGTCGTTCTTGATTCAGTTCCCGCACGCGGACGTATCTTTCTTGACCGAGATGAAGACTCAGGCAAAATTGTTGTCTGTCCACCCTATCGCGATATAATCCAGAACGCGCTTTATGGACGTTCAAACGAGACACTCAAGTTGCTCTGTGAAGACAAAATCGCTGAGGGTATTTTGAAAGGCGTTTTTGATTTTCTCTTACCGCAAGAGAGAATCAAGTGGGAGTCGGTTCAGATTGGACGTGACACAGGAGCAGATGAGTTTCCTATGCACGCTCGCGCTTTAGCAAAATTCGGTCAAATTCAAGACACTGTCTTCATACTTGATGGCGACCAACGCAATCGTGAAATAGAAGGCAAAATAAAAGATGCAGCGGGACGTGGTGTCAATATTTCAATACTGTTCCTTCCCGGCAAAGAGTCACCAGAAAGTTGGATATGGGACAGGCTAAAAACTATCCGTTCTGATATAGTAGATGTACAACTCGGAATTGATCGCCGAAGCCTATCAACTAAAATGAACCAATTAGATGCTATTTATGACGCTGCTTCCGATTCACCTGCAGAAATTGCGAAAAGCAAATTCCGGAATTTGTCCGAGAACTTGAATAGAGAAGCACCAGAGGTATGCCGAATTCTCGCAAGGTTAGAAGCTGAGCGAAAGGAAAGCGACATCCAGCCTTTCGTGGAAGAATTACAAACTATTTTGTTGCTGTGGCGAGAGTAGGAGCGATCTCCGTATCGCGACAGTAATCGTCCGTTGGGTAGAACATGCCAAGCACCAGCAGTGCGAAAGGTAAACAATGAACACCATCCGTATTTTCATCAGCAGCGTACAAAGAGAATTCGCACAGGAACGCGAGGCACTACGCAACTATTTACGCAGAGATCCGTTGATGCGGCGGTTCTTTGATGTTTTTCTGTTTGAAGATGTTCCAGCGTCAGATCGTCGCCCGGATGCACTCTATCTGGATGAGGTTGAACAGTCCGACCTCTATGTAGGGTTGTTCGGCAACGCCGTAGCACATCGGGACTATACCAGTAATGCCAGCGTCCAGGTAATGCTCTTTACAGATCGGGTTGAGGTGTTAAATCCAGGCAGACTACCACCGTCTCTAACATTGGAGCAATTAAGGGTCGCGCACACGTCAATTCCTAATAATCCGCTGCTCGCTGAAC
Source organism: Candidatus Poribacteria bacterium (assembly GCA_965218285.1). Taxonomy (GTDB): domain Bacteria; phylum Poribacteria; class WGA-4E; order WGA-4E; family WGA-3G; genus MSPOR6. The sequence continues at coordinate 5,707,371 of OZ244616.1, read as the reverse complement.
CCTTATATCTTGCCCAATACATTGAACGTATGGGAACAGGCACATTAGACATGATCCGTCGTTGCAGCGATGCCGGCTTACCCGAACCGGAATTCAATGACAGCAGTGGATTTAAGACTACGATTTGGCGTGCCACACCCACTGGACAGCCAGAGTCACTGCCAGAGTCACTGCCAGAGTCACTGGAATCCAGAGTGATAGTGCTGCTTGCCAAAGGTCCCATGCAAAAATCTGAATTGTCCAAAAGTTTAGGGCAGAAAGCAATTTCTGCACAACTTAACGCGGTTGTACGGAAGCTGGTGACAGATCAGTTAATAGAATACACTATACCCGACAAACCCAATAGTCGATTACAGAAATATCGTTTGACGAACAAAGGAAGGAGCAAACTATCGAATCTGAAATCAGGAAAAACTGCTTGAGCTGCAACATGGGCTGCAGCCCAAGATGCAGCCCATGTTACAGTAATAGTAGATTGGGTAGAGCGTGCGAAACCCATAGGTGTCAATTTAAGGAAAGAACTCGTTTGTCCTCGCGCAATTCATTGCGCCTCGGACATTCAAAGAAAAGAGGCGCAATGAATTGCGCGACTACGAACGCTGATATTCTCGTCCTTTGCGTTATTTGAGATGTTGATACAAAAAGGTGCGGTTCGGGAACCGCACCTACCGTAGTTGGAAACTGCTAAATTGACACCTATGGGTAGAGCGTGCGAAACCCGTTATGTCAGCACCCTCTTTGTAGCATAAACTTTTAGTTTGTGCCGGAGGGATCGTGCGCAAACTAAAAGTTTACGCCACAAAGAAACCCAACAATCACAAGGGGAGAGTAAAAGTGCACATCATTCGCGAAACAGAAAAAAACACGCAAGAACGCGTCATAGAATTCTTCAAAGATGCCTTGAACTATACCTACCTCGGCAACTGGGCAGATAACGTCGAAGAAAACAGCAATATCATCCCCGAAGACCTTACCGACTGGCTGCGGAGACAGGGAAACGACCCTCATATCGTCAACAGAGCGGTGTATCAACTACAACAAACAGCGAAAATCGGTGGCAGCAGAACGCTTTATGACGCGAACCTTGAAGTCTACGATCTCCTACGCTACGGCGTGAAGGTGCAATCGGATGTGAGTGAACAACATAAAACCGTCTGGCTAATAGATTGGGATAACCCGGAAAACAACGACTTCGGTATCGCGGAGGAGGTCGCACTCAGAGGAAAACACAACAAACGTCCTGATCTTGTACTATATATCAACGGCATCGCAATCGGTGTGTTAGAGTTGAAACGCTCCATAGTTTCTGTTTCTGAAGGTATCCGTCAAAATCTAACGAACCAAACAGAGGATTTCATTGAGTGGTTTTTCAGCACAGTGCAGCTGGTGATGGCAGGGAATGATACTGAAGGTATGCGTTACGGCGTTATTGAGACTCACGGAAAATACTGGTTGCGGTGGAAAGAAAGGCATGCACAACAAGATACCGAACCCAATCCGTTACTCACAGAACTCAGTCACTTTTGCAACAAAGAACGGATGCTTGAAATACTGCACGACTTCATCGTATTTGATGCAGGGACAAAGAAGATTTGCCGACATAATCAATACTTCGGTGTGAAGGCAGCCCAGGAACGCGTCCAGAGCAGAGAGGGCGGGATTATATGGCACACACAAGGCAGCGGGAAAAGTTTGACGATGGTCTGGTTAGCCAAATGGATTCTGGAAAACAACCACAACGCACGGGTGCTCATCATCACCGACCGCACAGAATTAGACGAACAAATTGAAGGTGTTTTTAAAGGCGTTAGCGAGGACATCAAACGCACAAAGAGCGGTGAGGATCTTATCCAAGTACTTAGCGATGCCTCATCAAGGTTATGCTGTTCCCTTGTTCATAAGTTCGGCAGCGACGAGGAAACCAGTGAAACCGATATTGATGGTTATGTTGCGGAATATAAACGACATCTACCGCATGATTTTCGTGCGAATGGTGAATTCTTTGTCTTCGTAGACGAATGCCACCGCACGCAATCAGGCAAACTTCACAAGGCGATGAAGATACTCCTATCCGATGCAATGCTGATTGGCTTTACAGGCACACCCCTACTCAAAAGCGACAAACAGCAGAGCATTGAGACCTTCGGTCCATATATTGACACCTATAAATATGACGAGGGTGTTCATGATGAAGTAGTGCTTGACCTGCGGTATGAAGCACGCGATATTGACCAAAATCTCACCTCTCAGGAGCGGATTGACCAATTTTTTGACAGCAAAACCCGCGGGTTAAACGATATGGTGAAAGCGCAGCTCAAGGAACGTTGGGGAACGATGCTAAATGTTGAAAGTTCAATGAATCGGCTGCGGAAAATAGTCGCGGACATAGTTTTGGATATGGAAACGCGCGATCGGCTGAAAAGTGGGAAAGGGAACGCAATGCTTGTGGCAAATAGCATCCTCTCTGCCTGTAGGATCTACAAACTTTTTCAAGATACCGAATTGCGTGGTAAATGTGCCGTTGTGACATCCTATAGACCAACCCCCGACTCTATCAAACTGGAAGAAACAGGGGCAGGACTTACCGAAAGCCAGCAGAAATACAACACCTACCGAGAAATGCTCGCAGCACACTTTGGCGAACCAGCAGATACAGCGATGCACAAGACTGATAAGTTCGAACAAAATGTAAAGAGGGATTTTATTGAGAAACCGGCAAAGATGAAACTCCTCATAGTCGTAGACAAGTTGCTCACAGGGTTTGATGCCCCACCCGCCACCTATCTGTATATAGACAAGAACATGCAGGATCACGGGTTGTTTCAGGCAATTTGTCGGGTTAATCGGATTGATAGTGATGACAAGGAATTCGGCTACATCGTTGATTACAAAGACCTGTTTAAGTCTCTGGAGCAGGCAATGACGGAGTACACTGGCGAGGCATTTGAAAACTTCGATGCCGAAGATGTTGAAGGACTATTGAAGGATAGACTGGAAAAAGGTAGAGAACGGCTGGAGGACGCACGCGAAACTATTAAGGCGTTATGTGAACCGGTTGATCCGCCAAAACATATCGAAGATTATATTCGTTATTTCTGTAGTGACGAAAATGCCAATCCTGAGCAGATCAAAGCCAAAGAACAGAAACGTGTCAACCTGTATAAGATGACTGCAGTTTTGGTGCGTGCGTATGCTAACCTCGCGAACGAGATGGAGGAAGCAGGATATACTGCCGACGAAGCAAAGAGAATCAAAAAAGAGGTGGAAGACTACGAATATGTGCGTCAACAGGTGAAACTGGCAAGTGGGGATTATATTGACCTAAAGATGTTTGAACCCGATATGCGCCATCTATTGGATACATATATCCACGCGGAGGAGAGTGAGACGCTCTCAAAATTTGACGATATACCGCTTGTGCAACTGATTGTTGATAAAGGTGCCAATGCGGCAATTAAGAGGCTACCTGAAGGCATCCGCACAAATCAAGAGGCGATGGCTGCCACAATAGAAAACAATGTCCGGCGCGTCATCGTTGACAAAACAGAGACCAATCCGAAGTATTATGAAGATATGTCGCGACTGCTTGATGAACTAATTCGGCAGCGGAGACAGGACGCAATCAATTATAGGCAATACCTGTCCGAGGTTACGAACTTGAGCAAGCGGGTTACCGATCCAACCACAGACTCAAAATATCCGCCAGGAATTGATACTAAACCAAAACAGGCTATTTTTGATAACTTAGGAGACGACACGCCTATTGATCGTAGAGCTGCGGCGAAGGCGATAGATGATGCTATTAAAGATGCGAGAAGCGACGAATGGAGAGGGAATAGATTCAAAGAACTTGAGGTTCGTAATGCCATCGAAAAAGTCATCTCGGATGATTTTGGTGATAATACCATTGACATTGAAAAGATTTTTAATATCGCAAAAAGCCAAGATGAATATTAAAACCGACAATTACCATATTGAAATAGGCGGACTTTCCATTGAAGTCGTCCGCAAAGACATCAAGCATTTCTATATCGGTGTCCATCCACCGAACGGACAGATACGGGTATCTGCACCGCTGCGACTTGACGATGATGCTGTGCGAATGGCAATCATTTCACGTCTGGGATGGATACGTCGGAAGCAGGCAGATTTTGTAAAACAAGAACGCCAATCCCAACGAGAGTATGTATCAGGCGAAAGCCACTATTTTGCTGGCAAACGTTACAGACTGAAAGTAACCGAGCAGGATTGCCCACCAAAAGTTCAACTGCTTAACAATACCAGAATCGGACTCACGGTGCGTCCAGGGACAAATCGGGACAAACGTGAGGCGGTGCTTTATGAATGGTATCGTGAACATCTCCGATCACAGCTGCCCTCACTTCTCGATAAGTGGCAACCAAAGATGGGCGTGACCGTCAACGAAGTGCGCATAAAGAAAATGAAAACGCTTTGGGGTTCCTGTAATATTGACGCAAAACGCATCTGGCTTAATCTTGAATTGGCGAAGAAACCAAAATCGTGTCTGGTGTATGTATTGGTGCATGAGATGGTGCATCTTCTGGAGCGTCACCATAATGATCGGTTTCGTGAGCTGATGGACACTTTTTTACCACAGTGGCGCACCTACCGCGACGAACTGAACAAAGCACCACTGGCACACGAAAATTGGCAATATTGAGCGTGCCAAGTCATAGACTCTGACCTTTCCTTTTGATATTATACCACATTAACGGGATTAGAAGTCTTCTGATAAAACTGGCATTGCAAGGCACGGGGACCTCCCACTACAAATCCCGTTAATTGGGTATTATACCACATTAACGGGATTAGAAGTCTTCTGATAAAACTGGCATTGCAAGGCACGGGGACCTCGCACTACAATCAAGGTAAGTGGGTATTAGTTGAGAACGTCTAAACGCATCGGAGAAATGATATAGATATGTCCATTATCTCCGATAGGTTTAACGACGAAGGGGGATGACTCGCTCGAAAACTCTAAAGCGAGAGACTTCGTTTCAATATGTGCCAATACGTCTGTTAGCATCCGAGCATCCAAACCGATTCGCACACTTCCAGTCCCAGATTCCACAGCGAGCGTTTCATGTGCCTCACCAAGTTCTGGCGACTTTGCTGAAACTTGTATCTGTTCCATATCAATCTCTAAACAGATCAAAAAATTCTTTGGGTTTGATAGTAGAGCGACTCGCCGTGTTGCATGCAAGATTGCATCCTTTGATACAACTGTGCGTCCGTCAGAAGATTCCGGAATGATCGCGCGATATTCCGGATAGTTCCCTTCTACCAAACGTGTTGTCAAGGTAGCGTTGTCATCTGTAAGAAGCAGTTGATTCTTGAGGAATGAAATCTTCACCTCCGTTGAATCTGCAAAGGTTCGTTGAATCTCTTTAACTGCCTTCAATGGAATGATAAATCCACTGACATCTTCAGGCGTTTTGAGGGGTACACAATGCGTTAAAGCGAGATAGTTTCTGTTAGTTGCAACCACTTCAGTTTTATCTTCAAGCAGGTTAAAAAAAATCCCGTTCAGTAGGTATTGGACCTCATCTGTAGCTGCAGCAAATACTGTTTTGTGGATAACAGAGTTCAGAGTTGTTCCATCAATAGTTACACCATTTCCATCACCAGATAGCATTTGTGGAAAGTCTTCATCCGAAAGCCCAATAATCTTGTAAACACCATCTCCACAAGTGAGTTCAACACGATCGTTTGCAGTGGTAACGAGTTCAATCGTTTTATCTGGTAATTCCCTAACGATCTCTACGAATTTCTTAGCAGAGACGGTCATTCCTCCCTCTTCCTTGATAGTGCCGCCCACTTTAACCCTGATACTGACTTCCAAATTGGTAGCGGCACATTCTATGTTCTCATCTTGTGCGCGAATCAGGACATTTGAAAGAATCGGTAACGTGTTACGTCCACCCGCTACACCCTGCACCATCTGAAGTGCATATAAGAGTTCATTTTTTTCAAAGACAAGTTCCATTGCAAATTTCCTATTATCTATCTTCGGTGTCAAGACCCCATGCTTTAGCTTGGGGATGTAGACACCGCAAAAAAACTGGACTTTTTCTAAACCTTTTAATCTCCTAAACGTCTAACTTTTAAGTTGCACAGACACTTGTGTCGCCTTTTGCAACATCTACGGTGGGACACACCGAAAGTTACGCTTGTGGAGTCCAAATAAGACCTCATTCGGAGGCACGAGAGACGGAAGCAAGAAAAGCCATTTGGCAACAACACTTGCTGCCAATATAAGAGCTAAGAATCCCCATGCTTTAGCTTGGGGAGTATGTCAATACGACTTATACCAAATTAACGGGATATATCTCATTTTTCTTGGTATTAGGTGCGGTTAGAAACCGCACCATTGGCGTCAATTTAGCGGTTTCCTAACCGCACCTTTTTGTATCAACATCTCAAATAACGCACAGGACGAGAATATCAGCGTTCGTAGTCGCGCAATTCATTGCGCCTCTTTTCTTTGAATATAAGAGGCGCAATGAATTGCGCGACTACAAGCGAGTCCTTTTCTTAAATTGACGCCTATGGTGCGGTTAGAAACCGCACCTACCGAGTGGGATCAAGTTAATAATGATATTTTATTTTTCTGAAATGGTATTATTACGATTCCAATGGCGAAGCCGGTTCTAAACGCATCGGCATGATAAAACACAAATGCGTATCATCACCCACCGGTTTAACAATCAGCGGAATAATCTCTCCCGCAAACTCAAAAATGAGAGATTCAGTTTCAATATGTGTCAACACATCAGTTAGCACGCGAGCATCCAAGCCGATCCGAACCTCTCCAGTACCAGACTCCACAGGAAGTGTCTCATACGCCTCACCAAGTTCTGGTGTCTTGGCAGAAACCCGTATCCCTTCCGCATCTATCTCTAAACAGATCAAAAAGTTCTTTGGATCAGACAGCAAAGCGACCCGCCGCGTCGCGCGCAAGATTGTTTCCTTTGTAACAACTGTTCGACCTTCAGAAGAATCCCGAAATAACTTCTGGTAAGGGGCGTAATCACCCTCTACTAAACGTGTCGTAAAGGCAGTGTTGTCATCGGAAAGAAGTAGTTGATTCTTGAGGAGTGAAATCTTTACCTCAGGTGAATCTGCGAAGATGCGTGCAATCTCCTTGACCGCCTTCAGTGGTATAATAAACCCATCCACATCTTCAGACGTTTTGAGGGGGGCACAATGCGCTAAGGCGAGTTGTTTTGACCCATCAGTTGCAACCACTTCAGTTTTATCTTCAAGTAGGTTGAAATAGAGTCCGTTCATAGTATATCGGATATCTTCTGTAGATGCAGCAAACTCAGTTTTGTAGATAACAGAACACAAGGTTTCGCCACCAATTGCTACACCTTCTCTATCAGCAGTCGGAAGTTCTGGAAAATCTTCATCCGAAAGCCCAATAATCTTGTAAACACCATCTCCACAAGTGAGTTCAACCCTATGATTTGCAGTGGTAACGAGTTCAATCGTCTTATCTGGCAATTCTCTAACGATGTCTGCTATTTTTTTGGCAGAGACGGTAATTGAACCCTCTTCCTTGATAATACCAACAACTTTAATTCTGATGCCGATTTCCAAATCAGTCGCTGCACATTCTATGTTCCCATCTTGTGCACGAATCAGGACGTTTGAAAGAATTGGTAACGTGTTACGTCCACCTGCTACACCCTGCACCATTTGAAGTGCATATAAGAATTCGTCTTTTTCAAAAGCAAGTTCCATTCCAAGTGCTCCTATTTATTTTATATAAAACAACTGATACCAAATTAACTGGATCTGAAGTTTGCTGATAAAGTTAGCATTGCAAGGCACGGGGACCTCACAGGACAAATCGGGGTAATTCGGTATGATAATAGGACTTACGTTTGCTAAATTTTAATCCAGGATCCTTTCTTGGATATGTACTTGAAAGCAATTTGCTGGATTTTTACGTAAGCCTGAATAAATTATACATTAAAAAATTTAAAAGTCAATATATATTTAACTTATGTGAAGAGAATCAGGTTTGTTATTAAACATTTGAAATTCTATGATCAAAGTTGTGATACTCCCACGACTAAAGTCGTGGGCTTCTTGCTTCTTCATCCGATGCCTCCTCTTGTGGAGGTCTGACTTAGACTCCACAAGCGTTTAGACTCTCCGCGTATCCCGCGGCGAGTTGTTTTAGATTTCTGGCAGCGTTAACATCACGATCTTCTGTGTATTGACACACATCACAATTGTATTGCCGTTCTGCCAATGATAACTCTGTTTTCTTATGTCCACAACTGCTGCACGTCTTGCTTGACGCAAAGAATTGTGGTGCCTCAATAACTGGAATACCAAGCGTTTCCGCTTTGCATTTGAGTTTAGTGAGAAACCCACCTAACGCACTATCAGATAACGCTTTTGCTAATTTCCTGTTCTTTAGCATGTTCGTTATTTTCAGTGTTTCAATACCAATCATAGATGCATTGTTGAGCAAACCACGCACGTTGCTTTTTATTTGGATTTAACGCTATCTTGTGTGTTTTGAACATTATGATATACCGTTCTGACAGGATTCCGTTCCCTCCGATAAGGCATAGTCCGTGTATCAGCACGGACTACTGAACGGTCTAATTAGTCCAACATAATTGCATATATAAAACAAGAACTTTAAACACTTTTTTGACCCACAACTAAAGCAGTGGGATTGTTAAGTACTCACTTCAAAATACTGGAAAGGCAGGAGCGAATTGTGTCGGAAACACGCGCTTAATATTAGCAAAAGCTAAAAACAGATCACCCTGATTTTCACCTTGACAGTTCTGATTGCTTAGTATAACATACTATAGAAAATATATCCATTATTTTTTGATATATTGCCTTCAACTGTTTCGACACAGAAACCGTACCTACGACTATATCTTACCTTCCTCTACAAGACAGAATGCGTCAAACAAACTTTCAGCCCTCGTCTCCAATAGCTAAACGGGCAGTATTAATTGGTACTGTTCTGATCATCGCCAATAGTTACTGGATAGCTTATGTAGAGATGATCTGGCACACCGCACATCTGACAACAGTCGCTATGTCTGTTAATGTCATGTTCGGTATTTTTATCATCACGGTGCTAAACATGTGGATACGTAGTTTTGCGCCGAGTCTTTCGCTGACGCAGCGCGACCTGATCGTTGTTTACAGCATGCTCGCAGTCGGCAGTGCGTTTTCTGGTCACGATTGTATTCCGCGGCTTATGGGGCTTATTCCGTACGCCTTTCGCTTTGCGACTGCTGAGAATGATTGGGAAGCACTGCTTTTTCACCATCTTCCTGAATGGCTTGTTGTCAAACATCCAAAAACGGTAAACGATTTCTATGAGGGCAATGTCAACTTCTTTACCGAGGGGTATGTGCAATATTGGATTGTCCCTATTCTTTCGTGGTCGGCAGTTATCTTTCTGCTGATGCTAATCTTCCTCTGCTTGACATCTTTGATCCGTAAACAGTGGATAGAAAACGAAAAACTTGCATATCCGATAATACAGATTCCACTTGAAATAACGACAAACCGTCGTATCTTCAGAAACCGTCTGCTTTGGATTGGTTTCGGCATAGCGATGGGGATAAACCTACTCAATGGGTTACAATTCTTTTTTCCAGTACTACCCGAAATACCTGTAAAAAAATATAACCTTAATATCTATTTCACACAGAAACCGTGGAACGCCATGGGGAACACGCCGCTTCGGTTTCATCCTTACCTAATAGGCTTTTCGTTCATTCTACCACTTGATTTAGCGTTTTCATGTTCGTTCTTCTATTTGATGAAGAAGGTGCAACTGATATTTGGAAGTGCAACAGGTGTTTCAAAGTTGCAAGGGTACCCATTTTTAGGGGAGCAAGGTGCTGGTGCGTTGGTTGCACTCCTTGCTATAGCGTGTTGGAATGGGAGAAAGTATTTTGCATCGGTGTTTTCACAAGTAATTCGACAGAATCGTGAGCGGACACAAAATGAGGCATTTTCCTACCGCAGCACTTTAGTTACATTGGGGTTATGCTTGCTTTTGCTTGCTATTTTGTGTATTCGGGGTGGCATGTCTTTATGGGCATTTTCAGTTTTCATCAGTATTTACCTGATAATTGTTATCGGTCTGACCCGTATGCGTGCAGAACTCGGTCCGCCGATACACGCAATCGGCTATCTGACACCACAATACATGATGATTTCACTTCTTGGCACACGGAGGCTACGTGCCGGTAATCTTACAATGCTCTCATTATTGAATTGGCTTAGCGGCGCAAGTTATGCTTCATTCCGCACACATCCTATGCCTGATCAGTTGGAAGCGTTCAAACTTGGGGAACGGACCGGTGTCCGAAACCGAACGATGTTCATCGTGTTAGTCATTGCAAGCCTCGTCGGTATTCTGTCAAGCTTAATTCTCTATCCCTACGCGATATACCGTGAGGGTGTGGCTGCAGGTTCCGAACAGATCCACGCTGGTGGGGCAGATACATATAATTTCTTGTCATCGTGGTTGGTGAATCCAAAGCCAATGGATTGGTTAGCAACAACTGTGCTTGGGTTAACGTTTGCCGCAAATTTAGGTATTATGTTTCTCCGATCACGTTTTGTCTGGTGTCCACTTCACCCTGCAGGTTATGTTATTGGCGTTGCCCCCGGGACAACTGATATAATCTGGTTTCCGCTGCTAATTGCCATGGTAGCAAAATGGATTATTTTGCGGAACGGAGGGATCAAAGCTTATCGACGGGCAATACCGTTTTTCATCGGGTTGGTTTTAGGGGAAGCGTTGATGGGGTGTTTTTGGCCACTGTTGAGCTTAATTTTGCGGTCATCAGTGTATAGTTGGATCTGATTCTATATAAATCAAAGGTCGCTCCTACAGAATAGGGAAAATTATCTGAGGATACTAAATTTACCGATGTCTCTAACGACGGAATCTTCTTGGGTTGCTGTAATGTTGTAAATGTAGATACCGGAAGCAAGCGGAGTTCCACGTAGGTTCGAACCGTTCCATTGAAATTTACCGGGAGCGAACACAGCCTGATGTGTTTTACTGTAGACCTTTTCACCCTTAATTGTAAAGATTTCAAGCGACACGGTCTCTGCGGATTGGGAGGCAGAAAGTTGATATGCAAACGTCATCTCCGTTACCGGTGCACGAAAAGGATTTGGATAAACACGGGTCTTTGCAAGCGCGAAAGATTCAGGTTCTATCTGTTCTACTGATAATCTATATGACCCAACGCTGCTGAATCCACCATCGGATGTTACCATGAGATATAACGTTTGTTGTGTAGTGGGTTGGTAGAGAATTTGGTATCCGAGTGCATCGGTAGCTTTTTCACCTGTTGCCAATGTCTCACCTGTTGCCTTCAGAAGAGATAGACGGTAATTCTTGTCCGCTGGTATTTCTGACAACGTAGCGCGAATTGTTATGCCACCAGCAGCCTCAACTTGATAAAAATCTTGGATATCCGAAGCATCATATAAAAAGGAGTAGTATGGCTGGTTGTAGAAGATTGGAAATGCTGTTTCTATGGTGTTGTTCGGTTCATAGGTATCGCCAAATGAGACGAGCAGCTGCATGATTATACCCTCAGGACCTATATTAGTGATAGATATACCGGAAGGTGTCCTATCGTTCGCACTACTGTTAGGCAAAGTTCCTGGGGTGAAGGCGGTTTGGTTGTCATCCGCAGAATAGGCTGCACCTTCAGTAATGGTTTGAATGTCTATAAAGCCGGGGTCATCAGGTCGGATGCCAAGGTGCTCGGGGTCATTTGGGTCTTCAAGCCAAATCTGTTGTCCAGCATCATAACTACCAAGTGGGCGCACCTGTGTCTCATCAATATGCCAGATGAGGATGCCAGATTCGGGAAGATAGACATCAAAAGTAGCACCAGAGTCTTTATAGCGGTTTTCAATAAGGAAAAATTCTCTATTAACCGCAGCGTTTGAAATAGAAGATTCACTATTGAGGATGCTATGCGCTTCCCGCGTAAGTGGAATGTCAATTTTGAAAAGTTTGTCTGTTTTAGGAAGCAGTTCAAAAGCTGGAATAGATACCTGACCACTTTGTGTGATGTTAACAGGTTCAATCCATCCGACGCGCCCATTTTCGGGACGCGCATCAAAGTCCCATTTCAGATAACCGATGATGTGACTGGGTGCCAACCCATTTCCTATACCGGCAATGTCCGGTCCCTGATAAGGTCCGAATGCTCCCATCAATCCCCACTTATGGTCACGAGCATCTGTGAAGTTTAACCCATAGACATCTGGTGCACCGAAGTCGTGGAAGAATTCGTGAAAATAGATGCCTAAGTGCGGTTTATCAAAATCTGGTTCTTCAGCGACAATGATGGCAGTATCAACTCGAACACCATCAACGATGATGTTGACGTTTGGTGTTAAGACAGACCAGATATCCTCAACTACACCTGTAGAGGCTTCGTCGTTACCCGCATGAATCACAAAAAGATGGTCAACGACTCCATCTTTATCACGATCGTACTTTGAAAAATCAACGGTAGCATCTACAGCACGACACGTTTCGGCGATTAGTTCCTGATACCGTGGGACATGTATTCTTCCTTCTCCGTAATAATGCATTGGATTCTTTGCACGAATCCATGTATCTCCAGCAGGTAGAACACCTCCAACGGGTCCCGGTTGCACATCCATCTGGTTGTAAGAGTTTTCGCGAAAGTAGGATTTTAATGAAACCCCTTTTTCAGCGAATAGATACGTATTGAATTCCGCACTGGTTCTCTTGCCCGGTTGATCGCTAAAATCAATTTTGAGAGCTAGGACATATTCTATACCGTCCGATTGTAGGACGCTCAACTCTTTTGAGAAGCAACAGCCATCCAACGCTTGTAAATATGCTGAAACACCAAGCTCAGAATTAAGTCCAGTGGCGGTTTTTGGCTTCAATTCTCCATTAGCCGGATCAACGTCAAAGTAGAGATGGGGATGAGGCGGGGCAGCAAGGCTGAGTGTGGTAAACGTGAGCAGACATGCCAAACAGAACAGCCGCAAAGCAAAAGACTTCTCAATCAAATTCACCACCACATTTCCTGCATAAGATATAAAATTGGATGTCGGTAGAATGGGCATGTTGTTTGATGAGATCGACTGCTTGGTCCGGCAAATCTTCTTCACATTTATGGCATTTGTAGAGCGAACCTTCAAGTTCAGGAAATTTTCTAATATCGCCCCATATATCGTTTAGCCAGTATTTAAATTCCCAAGGAAATTCTGTCTCAACTGCTTTTGAAATCTCAACTGCATGCCGAATTAATTTCCTGCATTCTTCAAAGGTAGCAGGTTCATAGGGATGTGGTACTGTTAGCACAGGGATAGGTTTCCCTTCGGAAGCGTTTTGCGGATTGAATCTACGGGAACGTGTCAGCAAAATTTGGTCTAAGCGTGTACCTGGCTCTCTGCCTTTTGACCAGAGGCGGTAGTACCCCTTGTGTTTGACGTTAAAATAGCCGGGAATTTTCTTACCGAGCGGATGTGTTGAAGTATCCCACAACCATCTATTCCATTTGGAGTTATCGCCGGGGACAGCCCAAATTTTGATCGCGTTCGGTCCACCCTCTTGGTCCCAAGGATATGGTGCTACATCTTCAATGCCGATCCAATAGGAGTCTTGACTGCTGGTTTTATAGTAGGTGCGAATCCATACATACCATTTACCAGTTTTCGGGATGTTTACTTCATAAATAGCGCGAGCACCTCTCGCGCTATCAATTGCTCTTCGATTAGAGGCTTCTTCGTCTTCCACAATATTTACACCGTTATCAAAATGCATTGCAGTTTCTGCCTCAATGATAAGGGTATTTCTTGGAATGCGAATTGGTTCATGCTTCGCGTCTATATTTTCCGCGTCAGTTTCTTCTTTTTTTTCTTCTGGTAACGCTTGGTCGGGTTCAACATAACTATTCCCGAACCGTTGACATGCACGTTCAAACTGTTTTTCGGAAAGGTTAGCATCGTAGAAGCAATCTCGAACCCCTTTCTTCCAAAGGTCAAGCAGGACAAACATAGCCTTAAGATTTCCATCAGGTCGTTTACGGGTGCCAACGACAATAAGCATGCCGGTATCTCGTGAACGACTGACAAGGCATAGATGTAGTGGAAATTCGGGGGAGGCAACTTTTCGGCTTTTTACGATGAGCGGACTATAATAACGGCAGTGATGGTCGCAACCAGGTATTTTGGCGCGTTTGGCACTACAGCATTCCGGGCAGATGACCATGCCGCTGAGAGCCGGACACGCGCGCTTTCCATTATTGGAACGGCATGTACGACACCTTTGCCGTTTTGTGCGTTTTTGTCTGGTAAGAAGTCTCTGATGGCGCATGGGTTTATGACTTTCCGCTTGTATACGGGTGCAATTCGAACGGCAAGTGTGCACTACTTTTGGTGTTAACGAACGACACCCGCAGCCGAACCTAAAAAAGCGTACCTGTTAACTTGGGCGGTTAACAAGGTCAGCAAGGTATTCTGCGATTTTGTCTGTTATCTGTTCGGCATCAACATCAGCAAAGTTAAAGAGTTCCTTAAGCATCGGTGATATTGCCCCTGTGTCAAGCAACGCATTCGCAAGACGCCCCATGCTGCTGCGGTTGATGCCACCTTTACCATCATTATTACCCATATCAAGAATCTTGATACTGTCGATTTTCTCTACGGGACGCATGAGTTGTTCAACAATCTCTGGTGCTTCCTCAATCAGTTCAAGGATAGCTTCTTGAACAAGAACACGTTGTTCAGCAACGTTCCGGGCTTCGTATTCAGCCATTTCACCTTGTGCTTTGGCACGGGCTTCCGACAACACAGCATCCGCAAGACGTTCAATCGGCTGTGCTTGTGCTTCGGCACCGATGATCGCTACATCGCGTTGCCATTCAGCTCCTTTCACCTGTTCAGTCGCAGTAACATCAACTTCAGCTCCGACACGTTCTGCTTCAGCAACTAACTGCTCTTTCTCTGCAAGTGCTGTAAGTTGTTGCTTGCCTGCAACCTCAATTTTCCTGTCCTCATCAGTGAGAGCGACGCGTAATTCTTGATTGATACGGGACTGTTCCACTGACAACATCTTGGCAATTTCAGTGAGTTCAACATGTTTGTTTTGGTCAATCTGTGCGGTTTCAACGACGAGGTTCTTTTCAATCTCGCGTTGTTGCACCTGTTGTTCCTGTGCGAACTTAGCGGTTTGCACGGTCAAGTCTCGTTCAACATCTCGCAACATAACGCCCTCTTCCTGAGCGATACGCGCTTTCTCTACGAACAACTCTTTTTCTATATCACGTTCTTGGATCTGTTGTTCCATACTTATCTTGCTGACTTCAACGTTTAATGTCTTGGCGATTTCTGCAAGTTCAACATGTTTGTTTTGGTCAATCTGTGCGGTTTCAACGACGAGGTTCTTTTCAATCTCGCGTTGTTGCACTTGTTGTTCCTGTGCGAACTTAGCGGTTTGCACGGTCAAGTCTCGTTCAACATCTCGCAACATAACGCCCTCTTCCTGAGCGATACGCGCTTTCTCTACGAACAACTCTTTTTCTATATCACGAACAGCAATCGTTTGTTCCTGTTCGATTTTTTCCATTTGAACAGTGAGATGCTGTTGTATTTCAGCGAGTTGGACAACTTTGTTTTGGTCAATCTGTGCGGTTTCAACGACGAGGTTCTTCTCAATTTCGCGTTGTTGTACCTGTTGTTCTTGTGCGTACTTAGCAGTTTGCACAGCGAGTTCTTGCTCAACTTCTCGCAACTGCATGCCTTCTTCTTGAGCAATACGGGCGCGTTCAATCTCAAGTTTCATTTCGTATTCACGTTCTTGAATACTCTGATCCATCTCATACTGGAATTTGATGGTTTCAGCTTCACGATCTGCAGCATAGATAGCAATATTTTTCTGTTGATCAGATTCCCCCCAGGCTCTACTTTGTTCCAATCCAAATTCTTGGAGATCCTTATCAACATTAATTTGTACGATTGCAACCTCTTTTTCTCGGTCAATACGTTCTTTTTCACGTTCTTGTTCAGCAGTAATTGCAGTGATTTCTCGTATACCGACAGCATCAAATCGGTTGGTGGGATCTAACTGGCTAACGGGTGTTTGATCAACTCGGATGATGGAAACAGTATCAAGTGTCAATCCGTTATGTTCTTTCAGACTTTCTCCACAAGCATCTGAAACTTTGTCCGCAAATTCGAGTCGTTTTTGAAGGAGATCTTGAATTTCACTTTCGGCAGCAACGCTTCTCAATGCACCATCTAACATCGGTTCAATCAACTCACGGATTGTTTCCGGTGTCATTGACTTATCACCGAGGGCTTGGGCGGCTTTTAGCATATCCACTCCATCTTCTTCTGGAGTAACCTTAAGAAAAAAGACGACTTCAACATCGGCACGGTTGAAGTCGTTGGTGATCAAGGAATCAGATTGTTCACGAACAACTTCAATTCGCATGGTGTTGAGAGAAACCTCTTTAATTTCATGGATAATTGTGTTGACCCAGAGACCACTGGTATAAACGATCTTTTCCCTTGCCCCACCTGTTCTTACCAAGGCGACATCAGCTTTCGGTATCCTATATCGGATAACAGAACCGACAATTGCTGCCAACCCTCCAACGAAGACGACCGCTATAACACCCATCCAACGCAGAGCGTTACCTTGGTCATTCGCATCGATCAGTAGGTCGTAGGCGAAATAACCGATGACACTCACAACAAGAATTAAAAAGATAACAGCAAGAATGAGACGCATTAATTTCTCCTATGGTAAAACATCACTTTTAGAAATTGCTTCTATTGGAAGATTATTTCACTGTTTTTTTGATCTGTCCGAAGACGTCCCTTAAGCGGTTGTCGTGGAGAGGTTTGCCACGCGAGGTTTGCTAAATAACAGAGGATATTTTCAATTAAAGGTCTAGCGACAGCTGTACGATGTGCATCCCGTGTATCTATGGCGAAACCGACGTAGTACCCCTCACCCCACGGCAACACAATACTGACAGCATCACCATTATCTTCTCTGACCGCCAACTTGCGGTAACTTGAGTCATTCGTAACCCAATGGTCGTCAGTTACTAAACCGTCAACATTGATCTTATGGGGCCATGTAAACATTCCCGTTCTTTGCCCATCCTCAGTAATGGTTACGTCTGAATCGTTGGAATTTGTAATTGTGATTGGATGCTGATCCACAGGTAGCCAATCACCTCGCCATGTAGGTTCAGGGTTATGTACACCATCAGGCGGGACAATGTTGTTATCCATAGCCGATGCCCACACAATGCCGCCTTTTCTGACGAAGTCTTTGATTGCATCATCAGCGTCTTCAACGAAATACTCTCCATCATGTCCTGGAGCATTCCAAGTAAACCAGATGATGTCGAAATTAGAGAGGTTTATGCTGGAAAGTTTTATAGCATTCTTTGCATCGCCTCTGTTATCGGGGTTGTCGTTTATTTTGACTGTTGTATATTGAAATACTAAACCTTCAAGAATAGTGAGAGACTCCAAAACGGCAGGTTCGCCAGTTAGGTTGTCGCTAACAACAATTAACACACGAAAAACACCTAACGGTACAATCTTTATGGAAGATATGATGTCAGAAAACGATTGTGAGTGGGGAAGGGCGCGAAGATTCCTAATTGCTTGTTGGTATTGTCGAGAGTTAAGGTCTAAATTAATCCGCTGTCCTTCGAAATTCACATGTTCGTATAAGATGACATGGCATCCGCTAAAAGGAAAATTCGGACCGCGTTGAATACGGATAGAGGATATCACATCATTCATGCCAATTTCGAACATTGAACTGATGTCCCGTAAGATAACGCTTCGCTGACCACTGAAATCATTATCTTGGAACACCTCAATGATAATAGGAACTGCTCCATACTCCGGCGGCGTCGGATGCGCAGCAGGACTGAAACCTATAGATGATATTGCATCACCGAAGTTGTAAGGTATCTCATGGATATTCGGATAGAATCCTGGTGCTAAAACCAGTCGTCTTCCTTGATAACTTACGTGCTCATGAAAAATCGCTTTATAGTTTGGTGACGCACTGAAACTGGGTCCCTTGTATATCTTAACTGAAGAGATAACGTCTTGGGCACCAATCTCAATAGTATTTGGAATGGATTCTATTAGGGTTATCTTGCGTCCTTGATAGTTGACGTGCTCAAAGACTTCAACAACTAACCTTGGCCTGCTCGCCATATTTCTGCCCTTCGCTGAAGGTCATTATATCTATTGTATCATTATATCTATTGTATCAAGTTTAACAATTTATTATATCATTAAATTAAAGGTTTGTCAAGGAAAAAGAGAAAGCAAGTAATATTTTTTTACCTTGACATTTCAGATAAAATATGATAGTTTTACAAGAAGCAAGAAATTGATGCACATCACATTTTTTAGGACATTCGTGAATCTAATTGCCGTGGACTGAAGGGAATTAACTAATAATCCCACTGCTTTAACTGTGGGTCAAAAAACGCTTGACATTTGCACCGAAATAGTATATACTATATGTAGCATCGTTGGACAGGGTTATCACCTCAACACTTACCTGTGTTGAGTCCTGTCCCCATCCGTGATAAGGTATGTGGTGCTGGTGCGAAATCACTCAAAACATTAGAATGTGGTAGAGAACACTTAATATATGTTGTTACTACAACATCCCTACCACATTCACTAATAACTCGCCTGGGGACACTGGGAGAGTCTAAACGCCTGTGGAGTCCGTGTTAGACTCAACTACGGAGCAGTGGATGCAGAAGCAAGAACAAGGCATTCAGAAACATTAAGGACTGATATAAGACCTAAGAATCCCACTCCTCAAGGTGTGGGAGATGTCAACAATCCTTGTCTCCATACTTTAGCAAATCTTCTACTCAAAGACTCAGAGTAATACCGATGCGTTATTACAAAATTTTTATTCTATTCTGCTTTATGGGTATTAGCGCGTTCATGGTCTACTTTCTCTTGAGAATTGAGGATTCCGAGAGAAAAAAGAGAGCCGCCTCTTTCACAATTGAACTTCCCTATACTTGGGTAGGCAATATTAGCAAAGTACCAATTGCTGAACCATCGGGGGTAACCTATCATCCGTTGCGGAAAACTCTGTTTGTGGTAGATGATGGGGGTTTTATTCATGAAATCCGACCTGATGGCACGAAGATCAAAACGAAGGATCTGCAAGCGCGTGACCTTGAAGGAATTACGATGGATCCGGGCACAGGATGGCTTTACACAGTTGTTGAAGACGATGAAATGATTTTGGAGATTGATCCGCAAATACTCACGATTCGTAGAGAATTTAAAATCAACCGTTCTTTTGAAGGCAAAACACTCCTGAAAGAGGGAGGCATGGGGGTAGAAGCGATCACATTCGTACCGGATACTTCACATCCAGAGGGTGGTACTTTCTGGATCGGTAATCAGTCCGTTAATCTCAAACCTAACGGGGAGCCTTCAGTTGTATGTGAAGTGGTCGTGCCGCTTAACACTTCTGAAGCACAAGCAGCAGAAGGGATTATTGTCCGTTTTTTCGAAATGGATTTCATTGATATATCTGGACTCGCCTACGATGCCCAAGCGGATTATCTTGTGTTAATCAGCGATACAACAAACCTATTGGTTGAACTCAAACGAGATGGCACTTTGCTTCATCGATACCTATTGCCAGGGAATGATCAAGAAGGTGTGACATTAGATGGACTCGGTTATATGTACATCGCACAAGAAAGCGGACAGGTTATTAAGTTCGCTGACCGGAGACTACGTTAAGATGTGCACTCGGAACCTTGAAGGCGAAGGACAACCACTCCCGGCATCAAATCTAATATTGGATTGAGAGATGCATATTGTTCAGCCGTGTACCCGCGATCTACTCGCCACAGCACCTGAACATTACCCTCATCATAGATAATACCAGTTGCAAGTTTATTACCTTTATCATCTTCTAACTGAAAACTTCTGCGACGTTTCGCGTCCATAGCAAGACCTTTAGGATGAGAATTATAACAAGCCTATTTTATTTTACGCAGTGCGGTTAGAAAACCGCACCATAGGCGTCAATTTAGTGGTTTTTCAAATATGAGAAACCCTCTTTAGTCCCGTAGGGACGATATGTTTATAGAAAACGTGGTAACCCCAATCTCTTCAGCCCCGTAGGGGCGGAATGTTTATAGCAATGGGTTACCAATCCGGATATGTCGCTCGGACAGAGCTAAAGAGACGTGTCTGGACGGTGTACTATAAACATATCGTCCCTACGGGACTAAATGTCCGACAATATCAATAACCATGCCTATTGATAAGGGTTCATAAAAACATAGACGTTTCCTTAAATTGACACCTATGGTGCGGTTAGGAAACCGCACCTACCGGTACTTTACAATCCTACATTAACATATCAGAGATCAACAAAATCGGCATCCACACGGTGGGGAATCACACCCGATTCGTGTCCACGGTTGAGCAATTCTTGCACAGCAATTCTGCCGCTTTCTCCATAATCCAAGGTATAATCATTAACATACATCCCAACGAACTTGTCTGCAAGTTCGGTTTCCATGTCTCGTGCGTAGGTCATTGCGTATTCAAGTCCACGTTCACGATGTTCAAGTGAATATTGGATGCTCTGCTTTAACAAGGATGTTATAACGCGAATTTTCTCGGGACCAAGGTCGCGGCGGATAACATTTGCTCCGAGAGGAAGTGGCAATCCAGTTTCCTCATACCACCATTCTCCCAAATCCACGATTTTGTGGAGACCTTCGCGTGCGTAGGTTAATTGTCCTTCATGGATGATGAGTCCTGCGTCAACTTTACCATCCTGAACAGCCTCAATAATCTTATCAAAACGGTATGTTTCTACTTCAACATCCGGTTGAAAAAGTTTCATTGTTAAATACGCGGTGGTCATCTCTCCCGGTATTGCAATACGTTTGCCGGTAAGGTCTTCCATCGGTGCTTTAGAAACGACGAGCGGTCCGTACTGATCCCCGATGCTTGCGCCGCACGGCATAAGTGCATAATCATTTGCAACGTAGGCGTATGCGTGAACGGAAATCGCAGTAACTTCAAGTTCTGCTGCCAATGCGCGTTTATTTAGAGTTTCGATGTCCTCAACAACGTGGACAATTTCGTAAGGTTCAGTGTCAATAAGCCCTTTAGCAAGGGCGTAGAACATGAAGGCATCATCAGAATCAGGACTATGTCCGATCCTAATTATCTCAGTCTCTGGCATCATGTTTTCCTTTCTAACATTGTTATTTCCATCTGTTTGTGGTATCATAAAACACATGACGGTTCAAAAGTATCTTTACCTTGTAGCGATTCCGTTTCAACTGGACGAACTGGCATCCGCAGAATCGGTTGCATTGATGGGTGCTGCACCAGATGAACATGGTATCGCGATTTCCGACACCTGTGTTGATGTGCGCCGAGGTGCTTATCTTAAAAGTTGCACCGAGATCATTTTCGAAACTACAAACGTTGCAGAACTCTGTGCAAACATCCGTTCTGCAGATTTACATGCGGACGAATTTCGGGTATCCGTTGTAAAAAAGCCGCGTAATATAGACCTTGACTCTATGGCATTGGCACGGCAGATAGGAAATATGATTAGTGGCAAAGCGAATTTGTCATTTCCACAAGTTGTCTATCTAACCGTTGTCACTCCCGATAAAATCTGGTTCGGTCATCTCCTATCTGAATCCGATGGAATATGGGTTAAGTATATTCATAGACCTTATATGACTTCCAGCTCACTTCCTACAAGGTTAGCACTTGCTCTCGTCAACCTTGTGGCTTCTCCGGGTGAACATATTCTTGACCCGTGTTGTGGTACCGGCACGATTGTTATGTCTGCTGCACATAGTGGTCTACGGGTAACCGGTTACGATATCAACCCGCGCATGGTCGGTGCAACAACGAAGAATCTTGCACACTATGGACTCACAGCTGACGTGCAATTAGAGGATGCGAGGACGGTACAGGGAACATTCAACGCAATTGCCACAGATCTGCCTTACGGCATAAATCTTGTTAAAGATTCAACCGCAACGGCAGAAATATTAGCAAATCTGCGAACCTGTGCACCGAAAGCCGGTTTTATTGACATTCGAGATCTTACTCAGCAACTGAATGATTTGGGATATCAAGTCGAAACTATTATTCCTGTCCCAAAACTGAGTCTTGTGCGACGTATTTTTATTGCCAGCAACGCTAATCAATAGCAGGGCTATTTAGTTCTCCGAATATTTAGATTTTCAATCTAAGACTTTCCCCTGTCCGAGCGATCTCCGAATCGCGACTTTTCGTCTAAAATGGACAAAAAGTCTAAAACTAAATAGCCCTGAATCAATAGCTGAGTCTTGTGCGACGTATTTTTATTGCCAGCAACGCTAATCAATAGCAGGGCTATTTAGTTCTCCGAATATTTAGATTTTCAATCTAAGACTTTCCCCTATCCGAGCGATCTCCGAATCGCGACTTTTCGTCTAAAATGGACAAAAAGTCTAAAACTAAATAGCCCTGAATCAATAGTCGTCAATATTTTCAAAAAAATCGGTTTCTGGTAAGTACTCACCTTCATCCAGTTCATCTTCTTCATAGTCTTCATAATCTTCAAGAGTCAGAAGTGAGTCAAGTTCGCTAAGATTGTCAATGTAGATTTTGCAAATCCATCCATCGCTTTCAGGCAAACTGTTGATAAGTTCTACCTCTTCTTCAAGTGACGTGTTGACTTCGTATATTTCTCCTGCGACTGGTGCATAGAGGTAAAAATTCCCTCCTGTTTCGGTTTCAATTCTCCCAATAATTTCACCTTGTTCACATTCTTGTTCAGGGGATATATTAACAAAAACAATTTCACCGTGCAGGTGTTGGGCACGTTCTGTAATGCCGATAGTTCCCTCTGTATCAACAACTTCAATCCATTCATGTGTGGTTGTATATCTTACCGTACTCAACATGCATCCCTCCGACAAGTTATAACCTTACTGTAAACTTATTGTTGTATTTCCAATGTTCTGAAGTTGTGCTTGGAAAGTTTCCAGCACACTATGCTGAATCCGTATTGCGATAATTGGGTTTGGATCATATTCAATGTTTGTTACTTGACCGATTAAAAATCCTGTCCAATTGAAAAGGTGTAAACAGAAGTGCCTTGGACGATGTGAATACGTTCATTCTCGGAGACAGTCGGCTTAAACTGGGGAGTATAAGCGGCATTTAACGTTATGTTTGCTACCCGAACTCCAAATCCTAAGCAGAGACCTTCCGTTTTCCACGTACGTTCCTCCATTTCAAACGTATTATCTTCCAAAAGGATAACCGAGGCGTAACGTTTTTCAGTATCCCTGAGGTATCCGATTCTACCACCCATGCGATCGCGATACCAAACCTCAACTCCGAGATTGGTTCGGACACCATCACTGAAAGGTGGATGAACATCTAATCCGAGGCGAACATTTATGTTTGAAAAAATTTCACGCTGATAAGCTACACCGGCAATTACATCACGGCGAATATTATCTGGAATAGCAGGATCAACAAACGATAACCCATTACTTAAATTACGAACGACAATGCCTACCTGAATTGCATCACCAAAACGTTGAATGAGTCCAACATTGTACGCGTAACCACGTCCGAAATGTTCGTCACCCGACGTGTCGGTGACCTTAGAACGTAGCCACTTCGCATCAAATCCAACAACGGTGCCCTCAAAACAATTTATACCGTAACCGAGTCCAATTGCAAGGTTATTTTCTGGAAAATTGTTTAAAGCTTTGCCTTGATGGTTGACGCGACGAAAGGGTCCCTCATGTGCCGTAGATAAAGCGACACCCATTGTGCCAAATTTGCCCATAGGAAATGCCCAATTCAGAGTTTCAATACCAGATGCACGTTGTTCATATCGCCTATAATCTTCGTAGTTCGCATTAAAATTCGGTTTGGAAAGTAGGACAATAGTACGCGGGAAACGGGTCATTTGAATAACAAACCGGTCTCCTCGGGCAGCACTGATACCGGCAGGATTGTTACCGAGAGCATTTGCACCTCCGGACGATCCGACAAAACTACCACCCATTCCACGATGTTCAGCACCAAGCAACTGTTTGAGAAATCCATCTGATTCTGCTGTTGTATTAACCTCTGAGGCAATTCCTACAGAAATAGAAAAACAGAGGAATAGGTAGAACACCAAAATTAACAACAAGATTTGTAAACGCTGTGGTGATATAATCCAATTCTGCAAAAAATCTAACTTTCTTTTCACTGTTCTGGCGTACTCCAAGATATATGTAGACACACCGCTTTTGACAATGTGACAATGTGAGAATCAGAGAGATTACCAAACGTTCGGTGTGAAAGCCCAATGCTTTAGCTTTGGGATGAAACACCGCTAACGTCTCAATTTATCAAAAAAACCTTGATTTATTTCAAGAAATGTGGTATTATATTTCTACCAACTGGATAGGAAAGCAATCGCCTACTTCCCGTAGGTGTCCTATCCAATCCAATTGTTTGGACAGAGTTGGTGTTGGTAAATCCAACAATACCACATTCGGACTATACGTCGAAGGTTATGATCCTTCATTCGTTTGTGATGAGTTCTGCATTCGCATTTTAGAGATTGTGTAGGAGAACCCTCCACAACCGCGAACTAAACGGAACGCTAAAGAACCAAAGTATCAGGGTTGCTCAATTGGGGCTTAGCAAGGACCCTGTAGTCGCACCGCTGGCGGGTGCCACCTCAACATTGCTGAGGTTTATCAAGTCGATGGGCGAGTTTTCTATCAGCTGAAAAACCAGACGAACAC
Organism: Candidatus Poribacteria bacterium; assembly: GCA_965218285.1. Taxonomy (GTDB): domain Bacteria; phylum Poribacteria; class WGA-4E; order WGA-4E; family WGA-3G; genus MSPOR6. Next base: position 5,682,466 of record OZ244616.1, on the reverse strand, counting down.
TCGGTAAAAGCCCAGAAGCATATCACAATATGCAAAAGATGCCCACCTTCCAAAGTTCAGAACGGAGAAGGAACTAAAGGAAACCCAATGCTTTAGCTTTGGGAGCCGTCATGAAAATGTAACGGAGATGCTTACCCAACGTGAGTTCGACCTATAGTAGATTTTAGAATTACTTGGACGCTTCGTAGGTTCGGTTTCCTAACCGTCCCTTATGCGTCAATTTAGTGATCCTCCAGGTCCGGTAGGTGCGGTTTGGAACCGCACCATAGGCGTCAATTTAGCAGTTTCCAACTACGGTAGGTGCGGTTTCCTAACCGCACCTTTTTGTATCAACACCTCAAATAACGCAAAGGACGAGAATATCAGCGTTCGTAGTCGCGCAATTCACGCGCCTCTTTTCTTCAAATGTCCGAGGCGCAATGAATTGCGCGACTACAAACGAGTTCTTTCCTTAAATTGACGCCTATGGTGCGGTTTCCTAACCGCACCTTTTTGTATCAACACCTCAAATAACGCAAAGGACGAGAATATCAGTGTTCGTAGTCGCGCAATTCATAGCGCCTCTTTTCTTCAAATGTCCGAGGCGCAATGAATTGCGCGACTACAAACGAGTTCTTTCCTTAAATTGACGCCTATGGTGCGGTTTCCTAACCGCACCTTTTTGTATCAACACCTCAAATAACGCAAAGGACGAGAATATCAGCGTTCGTAGTCGCGCAATTCATAGCGCCTCTTTTCTTCAAATGTCCGAGGCGCAATGAATTGCGCGACTACAAACGAGTTCTTTCCTTAAATTGACGCCTATGGTGCGGTTTGGAACCGCACCGAGGCGTTCGCGAAAATGGTTATCGGACGCATATTCCATAAGAGACTGTGCGGTTTCCTAACTGCACCTTTTTGTCCCAACACCTCAAATAACGCAAAGGACGAGAATATCAGCGTTCGTAGTCGCGCAATTCATAGCGCCTCTTTTCTTCAAATGTCCGAGGCGCAATGAATTGCGCGACTACAAACGAGTTCTTTCCTTAAATTGACGCCTATGGTGCGGTTTGGAACCGCACCGAGGCGTTCGCGAAAATGGTTATCGGACGCATATTCCATAAGAGACTGTGCGGTTTCCTAACTGCACCTTTTTGTCCCAACATCTCAAATAACGCAAAGGACGAGAATATCAGCGTTCGTAGTCGCGCAATTCATAGCGCCTCTTTTCTTCAAATGTCCGAGGCGCAATGAATTGCGCGACTACAAACGAGTTCTTTCCTTAAATTGACGCTAATGGTGCGGTTCGGAAACCGCACCTACCAAGAAAAATGAGATAAATCCTGTTAATATGGTATTAGTTGAACTTAGGTTATGTTTTCATGTTTAATTCTACTAAGCTGAACAAAGTGTCACCTGCGCGACAGCATAATCGACAGCGTGTGACAGACTGACAAAGGTCGAAACAATACCGAGTTCTGCGGCACATTGCTCAACTTGTCCGTGTAACACGAGTGATGGTTTTCCAACATCATTGGCGCAAATTTCTACATCCTGCCAATACATCCCAACCGTTAAGCCAGTACCAAGTGCTTTCAGAGTTGCCTCCTTTGCAGCGAACCGAACGGCAAGTCTTGCATAACGAGTAGAGGTTTTTCCACAGTAGGTAAGTTCCTGAGACGTATAGACGCGATGCTCAAACTTACTGCCCCATCGCAGACAGAGACGTCTAATCCGTTCAACTTCAATAATATCTATGCCGATCCCATGAATCTTTTGTTGGAGCATCTATTTTTCTAAGTTGGTTTCACATTGGCGATAAAGGGCATCTGTCATCCGTGCCGCTCGGGTAGTGGCTTGGACATCATGAACACGTACAATATCTGCTCCATGTGCAATTGCCCAGCACACCGTTGCGAGAGTACCTTCAACCCTTTCGGTTACGGGAAGATCTAACAGGTTGCCGATAAAGGATTTTCGCGATGTGCCGATTAATATTGGTTTGTTTAGCCGTTTGAATACGTCAAGGTGTTTTAAAATCTGTAGGTTCTGTTCAGTAGTTTTGCCAAATCCGATACCGGGGTCTATAATAACTCGGTTCGGGTCAATACCGTTTTGCGTGGCATCACTAATCCAATTCGCTAATGCCTCGTAAATATCGTTTACGACATTTTCATACCGCGGGGTACGTTGCATGGTGCGCGGTGTGCCCTTCATGTGCATCAGAATAACACCCGCTTCCATTTCAGCTGCGACGTGTGCCATCGCAGTATCTCCGCGAAGTGCTGTAATATCGTTTATGATGTGTGCCCCAACTTCAAGTGCGCGTTGTGCTACAACCGCTTTTGTGGTATCAATGGAGAGTGGAACGTCCAGTTGTTCAGAAACGAGTGCGCGGATAACCGGTATGACTCGATCCAATTCTACTTCTGTTGGCACCGGTTCTGCCCCCGGTCGAGACGACTCCCCTCCGATATCAATAATCGTTGCTCCTTCTGCTACCATGGTCTTGGCACGCAAAACGGCAGTATCAAAGTTTAGATATTCACCACCATCCGAAAATGAATCGGGGGTGACATTTAGGACACCCATGATATGGGTGCTGTCGCCAAAAACGAGTTGTTTGCCTCGGCAGTTCATATAAGGGGTTTAGCTGGCAATTGTGGCCGTGGACCAAGAATGTCTTCAATTTCTTCGGTAATTAGAGTTTCGTGTTCTAACAAGGCGTCTGCAAGTAGTTTCAAGCCTTCCAAGTTTATCTCTATAATCTCTTTCGCTTTGTCGTAACATTCCATTACGATGTCGTAAACTGCTTTATCAATAGCGATAGCGGTCTGTTCACTATAATCTTGGTGAATTGCCAATTCTTTACCGAGAAAGATTTGCTCGTCTCTTCTGCCGAAAGTCAATGGTCCTAATGGACTCATACCCCACTGAGTGACCATTCGACGTGCAAGATGAGTCGCCTGTTCAAAATCGTTTTGCGCACCGGTTGTCTGTTCGCCGAAAATAATTTCTTCAGAAACTCGACCCCCTAACGCGAAGATAATATGGGCAAGGAGTCCCTTCTTACTTAGATTATGCCGTTCTTCAAGTGGGAGTTTAGCGGTTACACCGAGAGCTCTACCACGGGGTACAATTGTACATTTATAGTTAGGATCGCTTTCTGGCACAAAATGCAGCATGAGCGCATGTCCTGCTTCATGATATGCTGTGATGCGTCTCTCTTCATCACTGATGACCAAACTACGACGTTCAGGTCCCATCAAGACACGATCTTTAGCCTCATCAAAGCATGCCATGTCAATCATATCTTTGTCCTGTCTCGCAGCGAGCAGTGCGGCTTCGTTCGCCATATTTTTCAGATCTGCACCTGAAAATCCTGGTGTCGCTTTTGCTAAAATCTCCAATCTGACATCATCGGCAATTTTATAGGGGTCTCTTGTGTGGACAACGAGAATTGCTTGTCTACCACGGACATCAGGCAGATCAACAATGATTTGTCGATCAAATCTACCGGGCCGTAATAAGGCAGGGTCCAGGACATCGGGACGGTTCGTAGCTGCGATCAAAATAACGTTGCTAGACGGCTCAAACCCCTGCATCTGTACAAGCAGTGCGTTTAAGGTTTGTTCTCGCTCGTCGTGTCCGCCACCGATACCTGCACCGCGATGGCGTCCAACCGCATCCAATTCATCAATAAAAATAATACAAGGTGCGCTTTTCTTTCCAGTCTCAAACAGATCGCGAACTCTTGATGCGCCAACACCGACAAACATTTCGACAAAGTCGGAGCCGCTAATGCTAAAAAATGGGACATCCGCTTCACCTGCGACAGCTTGCGCCAGCATTGTTTTGCCAGTACCGGGAGGACCAACTAACAATACACCTTTGGGAATGATTCCACCCAGACGTTCATACTTCTTAGGTGCTTTAAGGAATTCAATAACCTCTTCAAGTGCATCTTTTGCCTCGTCAACCCCTGCTACATCTTCAAAGGTAACTCTGTTTTCATTTTCAGTATGGAGTCTTGCCTTGCTTTTGCCAAAAGAGAGCGCACGATTTCCGCTCCCTTGCATCTGGCGGGATAGAAATATCATCAAACCTAAAAATATTAACAAGGGCACTACTGTTGTACCAAAAATGAGTAAAAAATCCGGAAAATTAGACCTTGGCTTTACTTGGTAGGGAATACGGGATTTATCAAGTTTCTCTTGTATATTGTAATCATCATTTGTATCACGACTTGCTTTAAAACCTCCCTGCCACTTTGGGGGGAGGAGTGCTTCTTTATACGTTAGGTCTTGTATAATTCCTGGCCGGTAATTCTCTGCAAACTTACCTTCAACCCACTCGTCATCAAGAATTAGATAGCCTTCAAAGAAGTTCTTATCCTGTCCTATGTAGTTATGAAAATCGGATGTTGCTAACTCGTAAACTTGGTCGCTACGGTTGACAAGTTGGTAGATAGCGACAACAACAACCAATCCCAAAATAAACCACACGAACATGTTTTTTGTGCTCTTGTTCACAACCAATCGCCTCGTTTTACTTTAAAGAATTATCAAATTTAGAACGATGCTGCAGACTATGGCGCGCATCCAAGATAGGTACTCAAAGTGAGCACGTTCAAGCAATTTAAGTGGTAATCTTCTTGCTCAGTGTCTGTTTATGGATATATTTAGTACTTTATGAATGAATTATAACATACTTTTTACTTAATAGCAACTGAATTTACAAATTCATATACATATTGCTACTAATAATGGGCGTTATACCCAATTAACTTGATTCCACTCGGTAGGTGCGGTTTCCTAACCGCACCATTAGCGTCAATTTAGCGGTCCCCAACCCGGTAGGTGCGGTTTCCTAACCGCACCATTGGCGTCAATTTAGCGGTTTTTCAAATATGAGAAACCCTCTTTAGTCCCGTAGGGACGATATGTTTATAGAAAACGTGGTAACCCCAATCTCTTCAGCCCCGTAGGGGCGGAATGTTTATAGCAATGGGTTACCAATCGGGATATGTCGCTCGGACGGAGCTAAAGAGACGTGTCTGGACGGTGTACTATAAACATATCGTCCCTACGGGACTAAATATGGGACAGTCTCAATAATCATGCTTATTGAGGGGTGTTCAAAAAAATACAGACTTTTCTTAAATTGACGCCAATGGTGCGGTTTCCTAACCGCACTGATAGATTAGAATCCAGTTAATTGGGTATTAGTTGTTGAAATTTTTGTGTATTTGTGTGAAAATATGACAAATACACGTTAAGAGAGACTGTCCAAAATGAGCACAAAAGCACATGTAATTGATTTTGATAAACAGAACCCTATTGACCGTGGCACCGGTGTGAAAACGGTGCCGTTAGCAGGTAAATGGCTTGATTCTACATCGCTCACGAATGGCATTACAATGTTTGAACCAGGGGCTGTGATCGCTCGCCACTACCATAACTGCGATGAATCTGTGACAATTCTTGAAGGTGAAGCCACCTGCGAAGTTGATGGCGAAATCTTTACAATGAATACCTACGACACAACGTTTGTTCCTGCTGGTATCCCGCACCGGTTTTGGAATGAAAGCAATGCCTCAATGAAGATTTTGTGGACGTACGCCTCTGTTGAGGTGACACGTACCTTTACGGAAACCGGTGAAACGGTTGGGCATTTGTCTTCGGGTGACCAAGCAGTTGTCCCCTAAACAGGGAACTGCTAAAGGAGACATGAGATATGTCTGTACAAACCTATATTAAGGACAATCAAGTTTCGTTGTGTAGGTTGCTACAAGAACTCGTTAGAATTCCTACTGTGAATCCACCGGGTGAGAATTATGCCGAGATTGTTGAGTTACTTGAAGCGAAGTGCAAGACGTTGGGGATGAAGACAAAAGTTGTGAAGGTTCCAAAACGACAGGCTGAACAAGTGATTTCAAACGCATCAAGCCATCCACGGTTGAACCTGATTGCACGCTGGGATGTTGGTGCAGAAAAAACAGTACATTTCAATGCACATTACGATGTAGTGCCAGTGGCAGGGGAGTGGCGTTTCAATGATCCGTTTAGCGGAAAGATTGAAGGTGAATGGCTTTACGGGCGCGGTGCCGATGATATGAAGGATGCTATTGCTGCCCTTCTATTTGCAATTCAGGCTGTGCAGGAGAGTGGTATAGAGCCTTTGTTTAACATTGAATGTTCGTTTACTTGTGATGAGGAGACTGGTGGTCAGTTAGGGGCCGGATATATTGTTGAGAAGGGATTGGTCAACGCGGACTACGTTGTCAATTGCGAGGGTGGATCGGAGATGTACATCGGCAACGGGCATAACGGTGTACTTTGGTTGGAAATTGAAGTTCAGGGGAAAGCAGCACACGGGTCACAGCCGGGTAAAGGGATAAATGCCTTTGAGAAAACAACTGAACTTGTATCGGCATTACAAAGAGTTAAACGGGATTTGAAGTCGCCTGAACGCGCATTTAAACTGCCTGATGGTTCTGATCGTTATCCGACGTTGAACATTGGCGGAACGTTTTGTGGAACTGAGGGAGATAAAGTCAACACTGTTCCGGCACGTCTCACGTTCTCGATTGATCGACGGGTTACACCGAATGAAAAATTGGAGTTTGCTGAACTTGAGTTACGGGAGGCGATTTTAGGGGCGTGTGAGTACTATTCGGATTTGAAGACTGAAGTGCAAGTTATTTTACGAATTGAACCGTGCTTAACGGATACCGAATCTCCTTTAGCGCAAGATTTTGCCAATGCAGTGCGTACTATAAGATACAATCAACCGCGATTTAAAAGCACTACTGGTTTTACAGACTTGCACTATTTTGTCAATATAGGCTTGCCGGGAATTGGCTATGGACCGAGGGGTGAGGGAGGTCATGCAATAAATGAACGGGTTCATATTCCTGATCTGGTGCGGACTTCTGCTATCTATGCAACCTTTATGACGCGTGCATCACTTTCGTAAGTACATTGTAGCGCAAGGTCCCCGTGCCTCAGCGCAGTCAAAAAAGTGTAGCGCAAGGTCCCCGTGCCCCAGCGCAGTCAAAAAAGTGTAGCGCAAGGTCCCCGTGCATCAGCGCAGTCAAAAAAGTGTAGCGCAAGGTCCCCGTGCCCCAGCGCAGTCAAAAAAGTGTAGCGCAAGGTCCCCGTGCATCAGCGCAGTCAAAAAAGTGTAGCGCAAGGTCCCCGTGCCCCAGCGCAGTCAAAAAAGTGTAGCGCAAGGTCCCCGTGCATCAGCGCAGTCAAAAAAGTGTAGCGCAAGGTCCCCGTGCATCAGCGCAGTCAAAAAAGTGTAGCGCAAGGTCCCCGTGCCCCAGCGCAGTCAAAAGAGTGTAGCGCAAGGTCCCCGTGCCCCAGCGCAGTCAAAAAAGTGTAGCGCAAGGTCCCCGTGCCCCAGCGCAGTCAAAAAAGAGTGTAGCGCAAGGTCCCCGTGCCCCAGCGCAGTCAAAAGAGTGTAGCGCAAGGTCCCCGTGCCCCAGCGCAGTCAAAAAAGTGTAGCGCAAGGTCCCCGTGCCCCAGCGCAGTCAAAAGAGTGTAGCGCAAGGTCCCCGTGCCTCAGCGCAGTCAAAAAAGAGTGTAGCGCAAGGTCCCCGTGCCTCAGCGCAGTCAAAAAAGTGTAGCGCAAGGTCCCCGTGCATCAGCGCAGTCAAAAAAGTGTAGCGCAAGGTCCCCGTGCCTCAGCGCAGTCAAAAAAGTGTAGCGCAAGGTCCCCGTGCCTCAGCGATCTGTATAGTAAGGAATTAATACATTAATACAATGTCAAACCCAAAACCCGCACCATTTAATGTCGTACCAAACGACACTACAGGAACAACCTGGGCATTACCGGAGGGGGCAATTTTCCGGTTGGGTAAAGGGACACACAGTAGGCACGCATCCTTAGGTGATGTTGCACTGTCCCCGGATGGCACTCATTTTGTCGCTGGGACTGGCATGGGACTCTGGTGGTACGATGTTTCGTCAATGTTACCGATTGCGTTGTGGGAAACAGAACAAGGACTGATTAACGGCGTTGAGTTCTCAAAGGATGGTAAGCGAATTGCAATAACAAATTGGGACGGCATCGTTAAGGTACTGGATGTTCAAAGCGGCGATTGCCTCGCGAAAATGAAGCGGAAAATATATTTAGCGGCTGATTATATTGCTTTTTCACCGGATAGTAAGTGGGTTGCCACTGCTGTATCGAATATGAGCGTTATTGAGGTGTTTGGTGCTAAGTGTGGTGAATGTGTTTCTCAACCTCAACCAGATGCAAGAGGAAAAGATCGTAACACTACTTTCGAACTTGCATTTTCACCTAATAGCAAAATCATCGCTGCGACATTCACTACTCCTGTGGAAGCGTATGACAACATAGTTAGCGTTGCAACAAAAGAACCATATACCTACCTATGGCATCCGGAGACTGGTGAACGGATAGCCAAGTTTGCTGGCGGAAAATTCACTTTTTCACCAGATAGTCGTTTGCTGGCGTGTGCAAGTCCTGACGATACTGAAAATGGTGCAGTCGGCGTTCACCGCTGTGTTTCAGTGTGGGATATAGAAACAAAGGATCGCATCGCTTGTTTTAGAGAACACAAAAATCGGGTTGATAATCTCATCTTCTCACCGTGCGGACAGTTTCTCGCCTCAAGTGATAGCGGCGGGACCTTACGAGTATGGGAAATCACAACGGGTGTGCAGAAGAAGGATTATACGTACTATGGAGTTGATTCAAAGAATTTGTTAGTGAACTTTTTACGCTGGATGCTAAAAAAGGTTGCTTCTGAGAATGCGGGACGATACATGCCGTGGGTAAAACCGTTCTATTCACCGGAAGGCACACTATATACCACGGTGTTCCCTCGTAGTACTGAAATAATCGAAGTATGGGATGTGGATCGCTGCGAAAAACTTAGCACTTATGAACGACAAACGGAAAGCATTGGGGCGGAGTGGTTTTCAGAATGCCCACAATTGGCAATTGCTCACACACTTTCTAATAATTCGGCAACATCTGATAAAACGCATACATTTTTAACGCTTCGTGAACCTACATGTTTTCCAGAACCGTTAGCGTTTTCACCGAATGGAAAGACGTTAGCAAGCACGGGTGTGCGGAACGGCATTGTATTTTGGAATGTTGAAGGCAAGCACGGACATAAAATATTGATGAAAGATAGACATATACGTTCTTTCACTTTCTTGGCTAATGGCAGTTTACTTGTGGTTGACAGAACCGATGAAAATTCACTTAAAGTGTGTGATATACGAAAACCTAATAAGATAATTGATAGTATCTCAATACCTGGATTATCATGTCCTATAGTATTTGCACCTACGGGCGATAGGATTGCGATGGCGCGTGTCACGTCAAACAAGGATGGTAATGATGAGCGTCCCCTCTATATCTGGAATATTCAGTCTCACGAAAATATGGAATTAGACACAGGACATAGTGATGACGTTACTTCTATGATGTTTTCCCCCGATGGAAGGCAATTGGTATTGGGTAGATGGAATGGAATTGTTCGACTGTGGGATGTTGAGATCGGTGAAGAAATTGCTGCATCAGAAACTTGTGATACAATTCGGGGAATAACCTTTTCGCCATGTGGCAATGTGATTGCTGGTGCAATAGAAGGAGAAATCCGTTTGTGGTCTGCTGAAAACTTGAGTCTAATTCGGACGATACCGCAGCCTGAGAACAACCAAAGGGCTTATGCGCTTGCATTTTCACCGTGCGGTAGGCACCTTGCCTCTGGTGCATGGTGGGGTGGAACGAAGAAAATGGCAATCTGTCTGTGGGACGTTGCTACCGGTGAGAATATCCATACCTTCTGGGGACATACGACAGACGTTCAGTCACTTGCGTTTTCACCGGATAGCACGCTGCTGGCAAGTGGCGGTTTTGATGGCACTATCTTGCTTTGGGATGTGACACCTTATTTAGATATGTAAAGATATGGCTTGAGAAACTATCTGATAGTGTTGCTTTTCTGCTGGAATCTTCACGGGTGTTTTGGTTGGAATCTATTACTTAATCATGTTATCATTTTCACATCACGTTCGCGAACATATCTATTGTAGAGGAAACTTGTTATGATAATCAATCGACTTATTGCCAAAAACTGGCGAAATTTTCAACAGGTTAATGTTCCCCTTAGGGAGCGGCAGTTTATCGTTGGTCCAAACGCATCAGGTAAATCCAATCTGCTTGACATTTTCCGCTTTCTCCGCGATATTGTCAAAGTGGATGGTGGTGGATTTCAGAAAGCAGTCAAAGATCGGGGCGGTGTCTCCAAAATAAGGTGTTTGTCCGCGGGACATGAACCAGAAGTTGCAATCGAAATTCACATCGCGGAAACACCAGATGAACCTGCTACGTGGCAATATGGTGTAGGATTTCGCCAAGAGACTCGCGACGATTGCCAAGCCTATCTCACGTATGAACGCGTCTGGAGAGAAGGTGAACTGCTTCTTGATAGACCCGATTCAGACGATAACCAGGATCCAGATCGCCTTACCCAGACCGCCCTTGAACAGAGTGGTTCCAATGCAAAATTCCGAGAGATTGGCAGATTCCTCCGACACGTCACCTATCTCCATCTGGTGCCACAATTTATCCGATTTTCGGATGCAATTCAGGGCAAAATTATTGAAGACGATCCCTTTGGGCAGGGATTTCTTGAAAGAGTCGCAAGTACCCATCCGAGCACCCGCCGTTCCTGTCTCAAAAAAATTGAATATGCCCTTAAAGTAGCAGTTCCACAGTTCGAAAAATTGGAATTTGTTCGCGACAAAACGACGGGACAACCACATTTACAGGCACATTATTCGCACTGGGGTTCAAATGAAGATGGACATCAAGAAGATCAATTTTCGGATGGGATGCTTCGGCTTATTGGACTCTTGTGGGCACTTCTCGAAAACGATTCAATAGTATTGTTAGAAGAACCTGAACTCTCATTGAATCTCGGAATTGTTTCTCAACTTGCTCCTCTGATTTCTCGGATGCGGAGAAACAGTGGATGCCAAGTTTTAATTAGCACACAAAGTGATGTGCTTCTTATTGAACCTGGCATTGATGGTAGAGAAGTACTAATGCTCACACCTGGCAAAGGAGGGACAGTGGTTAAACCCGCCTCCGATTTTGAGGAAGTGTGTGTCCTCCTTAAAAATGGGATTACAGTGGGTGAAATCGTGTTAACCAGATACCCCAAACAATTGAGTTTATTGGAATGGGATTAAAAAACGTAATTCTTGCGATTGAGGATAGACTCAGTGATACAGTTGCGACTAAAATTCTTGAGCATTTTAATGTTGAAATCTCGCGAAAAACTGGGTATAAAGGCAACTCCTACCTCCAACGAAAGGCACAGAGTTTCAACGAAGCAGCACATGAAGAATGTGGTGTTTTTATACCGAATCACACATGCTAAAGGAGCAGATGACAGTTCGTGAACAAGAAATTTCAACGTCACATTGAAGATTTTACATGCGGGAATTGCGGTGTATTTGTGGAGGGAAATGGCTATACCAACCACTGTCCGGAATGTCTCTGGAGTCAACATGTAGATGTCCATCCAGGTGATCGCGCTGAGACCTGTTGCGGATTAATGGAACCGATTGGGTTCACCATGAAGCAGGGTGATTATATCCTTATCCACCGTTGCACCGTGTGCGACATAACAAAAAAGAATAAGACATCAAAATACGATAGTTTTGATATCATACTTAGCTTACAAGGAGAATAAGATGGGTAAAAAAGGAATCATTGCAGTCATATCTATAATCATTACTGTTATTGCAGCAATCGTGCTGGGTGTTTTACTTTATACAACTTCTGACAAACTTGAGCAGACCCAGACAGAACTGTCTGCTACTGAAACAGACTTGTCTACGACCAAGACAACATTGCAAGAGACTGAAACTGCGAAAACCGAGTTGGAAAAGAAGTTAACTGAAACCGAGAAGAATCTCAAAGGCACGCAGACTGAACTGAGCCAAACGAAAGAAATATTGGAAAATGCCAGCGAAGCAGCACGGAAAATTGCTGCTGAACGGAACAAACTGCAACAGGACAAAAGCGCGCTTGAAAGCGAAAAGGAGAGTCTCCGCACAAAACTGACCAAGATTGAAACCGAATTGCAGCGGATTCGCGATCAATCACAACGTTCAATAGCGGCTATCCAAGATAGGTTTAAAGATACAGTCGGGGCTGTGTTGGATGAAGCAGGACGACTGACGCTTGACGTCAAAGGTAAAATTCTGTTCGAAACAGGTAGCGATGTTCTGAGTACAGAAGGCAAAAAGCTCCTTGACGCAATTGCAGAAGAGGTCCTGCTAAACGCTGATTATTCAGATTACGCAATTCGTATTGAAGGACATACAGACAACAACCCGATCGCTGGTTCGGCACTACGGAACTGGGATCTCTCAACACAGCGGGCAATCTCCGCAGTAAAGTATCTGCAAGAAAATGCCAAAGTTGCTCCAGAACGTTTAGCAGCAACGGGATATGCGTTTTACCAACCGATAGATATGGCAGAAACGGCGGAGGCGAAGGCAAAAAATCGTAGAATTGAAATTATCCTTGTACCGCCGCAAGATTTCTTAGGAGAGTTGCTCAAGTCGCTTCAGAATGCAATGGAATCTATTGAGGTAAAGTAGGAAGAATTGTCCTACCGTTCTGACGTTTCTTCTTCTTTCGTTTGTGTGCGTTTAGCCTGACTTGCGAGTTTCCCTGCCTGTCGTGCAAGTCGCTTCGCGCCTGCTATCTGTTCCATCATCTGTGCATTTGTCCATGAAATTGAGATGAGGTAGCGGATATCTTCCGGTTTGTTCAATGTCTCAACACCGAGCGCAACTTGTAATCCACTATCGGCAGTATGACGTACACCACCGTTTATACCCGCTCCATCAAATTCCAAACTGAGTGCAATATCGCCTCTGGCGAAAGCCGGGTGAAATTCTGTGCTAATACCCGCGAATAGTCCAACAGGACGGTCGCCAGAAGCAAAACGGTGATTACCGACACCGATGTGTCCTGAAATTAGATGGATTCGTGGCAGATTGAACGTCTTACTGATAACGAGGAATGCTGATTCGGATTGGTAGGTTTTCCACTTGTGACTGACTTCATCGCCGAGATTCTCAATACCTAATGCCACATTAGGGATTAACCCTGACTCCGCTAAAAGTTGCGCTTTTAAGTGAGCAAAAGCATAACGAGAATAGTTTTTATCCTGAAGCAATAGGTTTGACAAGCCGAATTCAACCCTATCAAACATCCCGAAGTTGAGTCGGAACGCCGCAGCATCGCCCGGAAAATCTGATGAATTTTGGAAGAACGCAGATACACCCGCCCCAAAAATGCCGTGTTTTAGCACCTTACCTGTTGGAATATCCATCAATCCACTGTCAGTAAATATCTCACCGCTAACGGGACCAGAGAACGTGAGAGAAACAGAAAACAGTAAACAGAACAAGATCAGATGTCGGACCATTGATGTTACTCCATGTATCGGATACCGGAAGGTGTACCGATAATAACTTTGCCCGCGCGATTCACAAAAATACCGTTCTCAACGACACCGGGGATGTTGTTCAGTTGTAACTCAATCTTTTCAGGTTCAGGAATTCCATTGAAGTGGCAATCCAAAATATAGTTTCCGTTATCTGTAATCAACGGGTTTTGAATTCCGCCGCGTAATTCTGTTTGTCCGCATATTTTATCGACCACACGTTTTGTTGCCTCCCAACCGAACTGCACAATTTCAACTGGTAGCGCGAACGAGGTGCCGAGAATGTGTGAAACCTTACTTTCATCAACAACAATCAGGATTCGTTTTGAGGCATTGGCAATAATCTTTTCTCTGACAAGTGCTGCACCACCACCCTTAATTAAATTTAAGTGTGCATCCACTTCGTCGGCACCATCAATTGTTAATTCTATTGTATGATGAGCAGCAAGTGTTGAAAGTGGGATACCTTGTTCAATGGCGATTTTCTCTGTGCCATCGGATGTAGGAATTCCGATGATATTAAGCCCATCTCGGACCATTGCTCCAAGTTTCAATAGCGCGTAGTAGACGGTAGAGCCGGTACCTAATCCAACAACCATACCCTCTCGGATCTCCTCAGTGGCTTTTTCTGCAGCAATTTTTTTCAGATGTTCTTTATTCATTTCATAACTCTATCTGTCGGTTTTCGCATATTGACTTTGCCGAAGCAAAAATGGTAGGAAGGCTTTGTCCGCCCGATTTTCATGGAATGTTGACTTGAAAAGAGGCGCGTTTGTAGTCGCGCAATTCATTGCGCCTCTTATATACACTGTAGGTTTGTAGTCGCGCAATTCATTGCGCCTCTTATATACACTGTAGGTTAAGTTAAACGCAGTGAATACCAACATATTGTATTTACGAGATACGCTCTAATGTTCCTCATGCCCAGCCTTGACTCTCGCCACCGACGCGTGCTTTACTAATTTTCTCATAATATCCGCTTTTCCGATACGCTGTCAGCGGGTGCGGGTCCCGCCCTATCTCCAAACGTACCTGCTCAAGTAGTGGATTAACATCTGTTTCATAGGCGCGTTGTAAGATGCTCTCTGCTTCAACCAAGTCTGCTGCATCTTGTGCTTCTGCCAATGCATCGCGGTCAACTAACAGTGCCTTTGCATAAGCTTTTTGCAGATTGCAAACCGATTGGATGCTCGCTTCAACCTTCGGTTTCAAATTATGACTCTGGTCAATCATATAAGCGATGTCGGTTTCTGTTTCAGGATCAAGTTCTGCGGCAACAAGTTCAGTATAGATTAGGAAGAGTTCTTGTGGATTAATAGACCCTACGGTCAGATCATCGTCTGCGTATTTTCGACAGTTGAAGTGGAATCCGCCAAGTTTACCTTCGTCAATTAGATATGCAACGATAAATTCAATATTGGTGCCTTGCGGATGATGACCGAGATCAACGAGGACTTGTGCTTTCGGACCCAGTTTTGTTGCCATAAGGTAAGCAGTACCCCAATCCGCTAAATCGGTATGATAGAATGCCGGTTCAAAGAACTTATATTCAATCAACATGCGGGTGGCATCAGGAAGTGCATCGTACACTTCACCTAACGCTTCTGTCATCCACTGCTTACGTTTTCTGAAGTTGGCTTGCCCAGGAAAGTTAGTGCCATCGGCAAACCATAAACTGAGTAAATCTGACCTCGTTTTCTCCATGATGTCAACACATTCTAACATGTGATCAATTGCAAGACGGCGTATTTCTGCATTCGGATTGCAGACGCTACCGAGTTTGTACACTTGGTCTTGAAAGACGTTCGGGTTAATCGCACCGATACCGATGCCGACATCTGCGGCGTATTGTTTCAATGCGCCCCAGTCATCAGTTTTGTCCCATGGAATGTGAAGCGCGACGGTAGGTGCAACACCAGTGAATCGGTGCACGGTGGCGGCATCTTCCAAACGTTCGGCAGCGTTCCTTGCTAAACCGGGTTGCTCAAACACGCCGAATCGGGTGCCAGAATTACCGTAACCCCATGATGGTGTTTCAATATGTTGTTGTTTGAGGTGTGCCTTAACTGCCTCAACCTGAATTCCGTGTTTTTCTAACGTTTCAGCTAACAGATTATAAGCAGGACTGCTACTCATATATTTCTCCCGACCGCAGTTCATCAAAATCTTCGGGCTGGAGACCCCTCGCCTTTAGGCAGGGGAGGAAAGCCCGCTCCTATTATAGTTATAATTTGTCCCCAAAAGGGGGAGTGCTGTTTTATCTCCACCTGCACACTGGGAGTCTGGATTCAGTTGTGCTGCTTCGTTCAGTGAGACTGTCACTACTCGCTTACTTGACCTGACACGATGTCTTTACCAGAAAATAATGGCTATAAGCCCACGCTCTCGCGGTATATGTTTCCCCATCGACATCACGGGATCAGAGCGGATACAGACTTGGGGAGCATCCGTAACATCTTGTGGTTTCCTGCCACGACAAGACCCGCGATATATCGTCTAGTCAACCGTTTAACTTGTGGAGTGGACGCTTGGCATGCGCTTCGCACAAGCCCCGATGCTTTAGCGCGGGGTTATTGACTTTAGTGGTAATTATATCATATTCTAATTGTGATGCCACCCACTACCTAAAGGTAGGGGCTTAGGTTTCATAGCGACTGCGGTTTTCTCAAAGAGTCAACCGTCTTATTATCACTCCACCAGCAGGCTATTATTCTGCATCAGAGCAGTTTTATCGTGCATCAAGACACGGGCACCCCAGCCTGCAAAATGTTTATGGCAGCATTTACGTCTCTATCGTGGTGTGTGCTGCATTCTGGACATGTCCAATATCGGTCTGAAAGCGGTTGTAGACGCAATAAATGGACATGTACGCTATGTCCATCGTCTATCAGATTGCCAATCTGTATCAAGTTAGATTGATGAGAAAACTCATATTTATAGGTTTTCATGGACGATGTCTCAAGTATCAAGCACTTAACCCCTTTTCAGTGGGTAAGACAGGCACATAGTCTTGCGACTACGCTGAAAATGCCTGTCAACTTGATACTCTAATCATACAACATCTTTAGAAAAAAGTCAAATCTTTTTTCACGAAGTAAACCAAAGGTTGCCATCTACATCCCGCAAGCTAAAGCATGGGGATTTGACGGAAGATCGTTAAAGTAAAGATCAATTCGGCTAAAGGCAGGGTTATTTAGTTTTCCAATAATTTTGAACTTTTGCTCAAGACTCTCCGCTGTAGGAGCGATCTCCGAATCGCGACTTTTTGGGCGCATTTTGTCACACACGTTAATAATATATAGCCAAAATTAATATATGAACACACCTGGTAGGTGCGGTTTCCTAACCGCACCATAAGCGTCAATTTAGCGGTTCCCAACCCGGTAGGTGCGGTTTCCTAACCGCACCTTTTTGTATCAACATCTCAAATAACGCAAAGGACGAGAATATCAGCGTTCGTAGTCGCGCAATTCATAGCGCCTCTTTTCTTTGAATGTCCGAGGCACTATGAAGTGCGCGACTACAAACGAGTTCTTTCCTTAAATTGACGCCTATGGTTT
This sequence comes from Candidatus Poribacteria bacterium, assembly GCA_965218285.1. GTDB lineage: Bacteria > Poribacteria > WGA-4E > WGA-4E > WGA-3G > MSPOR6. The sequence continues at coordinate 5,665,408 of OZ244616.1, read as the reverse complement.
CGCTACCGCTCTACCCGACCTACGAAATAAACTATCAGTAACACTCATCAACTGATAATTCTTAAAACTAAATAACCCTGGACATCAAAACTATTTGCTTGACATTTTTTCAAAAAAATGGCATATTAACTTAAAAGCAATTTGGAGAACGCAATTTAAGACATATTATGAATGTATATCCTACACTCCGCACTTGTTTTGACACATTTTGGTATTTTTACGACAAACCCGCGTCACGAAAGGATTCGCACAGGGTAGGGGAGATTTGGAGTTGTGAATTAAGATTCTATTTTCCACTTGTCTTTTTTCCGGTTCACCTGAAATTGCTTACTCAATGTAGGGACCACGCAGGTTTGAGAAATAAATACCGAAAATCGGAAATCAGAAGTGCGGAGTGTAGGATATATAGATAAAAAAATAATTTGCTTAAAATTAAGTTTAATGTTAAACTAATATCCGTTCAATATGAAACTTCAAGTGTCGGAGTAGCGAACCAAAACCTTGGACGCACATAGAATAGGTGTTGGTAAATATGTACAACATAGACAAACTGATATGTTCCGTTATGGAGTCCTCTTTATTAATATAAAGACAAATAAAAATTAATTTTATATTAAATTAGTTTTAACTTATAATTAACTTACATTTCTCAAGTGGCTTAGATGTCAATATAGACAAGGGTTCTCTTGAATTGATGTCATGAAAATGCTTTCTGAAAATCGGATATGATTTTAGATTTTCTCCTGATTTTCAATCCTAATAACACTGTATTGTCAATTAGAGTGGTCATGAATACGCAAAAATCAAGCAAAACTGTCCAAGACAAAGCGCATTTTCATGTTGTTATACTCTTTTAGCCTTGATAGTTAGTGGGTTCCTGGCGATTTTGAGAAATATCAGCGGAATTGGTAACACGTCAAATACATGCAGCACAACGACTTGCAGAACTCACACAAACGTGTGCAGCGGTTCAAGAGGAGATGGGACATCAACTCAGAACTGCTGTTGCCAAGGGTGATGAGCAGACTGCTACTGCAGCTCGCAAGGCGATGTGGGAGGCAATTTATCCCGTTTACAAAGCCATTTCAAAATTAGGTGATATTTGGAATCAACTTGCGCTTCGTGTAACCTAATAGGGTTATTTTAATTTGCTTTATTTTTGTAATTTGTAGTATAATTGAAATTAGAGTATCCTAACTTATCAAAAAATGTTCTATCTATTTGAAATCTAATTTGACTTAACAACGTTTTTACGTTAGAATAAACTTATCAGTTAAGTGAAAAGTTACGTTTGAGCGATTCGCCTTTGTTTTTATAGTAGTGGCAAGTTGAAGCGAATGGTGCCCCGTAGGTTTCCGGTGAACTCCCCCTCAAACGAGAAAATCAAACCTGTACCGAAAGGTAGAGAAAAGTTACAATGTAAATAAATTTAGTTAAGGAGTGTTTTATGAAAAACCAGCTTTTCAATAGGAATATACTATTTTCCTTAATGGCTGTTGTAATGTTATTGGGATGGACAGCGATGAGTTACGGTGCAGCCACCGTTTCTGTTGATCCCGCTACGATTGAATCCCCGGCAGTCGGGGAACAACTCACCGTGAATATTAATATCGCGGGTGGCGCAGGTGTCGCAGGCTACGAAGTTGATGTAAATTTTGATTCAACTGCTCTCAGTTATGTTTCTATTGCTTATGGAGAGTATCTTCCTAAGCCTGCACTTCCCGGTGTTGACCCTGTTACTATATCTGAGAATAAAGTTGAATTTTACGCATTCGGTAATGCACCGGATGGTGATCACACTCTCGCTACGGTAACGTTTGAAGTCGTTGAGGTAAAAGCGTCCGCTATTACCTTGACAGATGTACTTATCTCCGGTGCCGGCGGAAGTGCTTTGGAAAGTACAACTGCAGATGGATCGGTTACTGTTCCCACTGCGGATGATACGCCTCCGGCAGATGACACACCTCCGGCAGATGACACACCACCTGCGGATGATACGCCTCCGGCAGATGACACACCACCTGCGGATGACACACCTCCGGCAGATGACACACCACCTGCGGATGACACACCACCGGCAGATGACACACCACCTGCGGATGACACACCTCCGGCAGATGACACACCACCTGCGGATGACACACCACCGGCAGATGACACGCCACCTGCGGATGATACGCCTCCGGCAGATGACACACCACCTGCGGATGATACGCCTCCAGCAGATGACACGCCACCTGCGGATGACACGCCACCTGCGGATGATACGCCTCCGGCAGATGACACGCCACCTGCGGATGATACGCCTCCTGCGGATGACACACCACCTGCGGATGATACGCCTCCAGCAGATGACACACCACCTGCGGATGACACACCTCCGGCAGATGACACACCACCTGCGGATGACACACCTCCGGCAGATGACACGCCACCTGCGGATGATACGCCTCCAGCAGATGACACGCCACCTGCGGATGACACACCTCCGGCAGATGATACGCCTCCGGCAGATGATACACCTCCAGTGGATGATGTCGTAGTGCCTGAACCCGTTGTTCCCGAACCACAAATATTCAGTATTACCCTGACCAACCTCACCACAGGTGAACCGGGAATGGGTGGACAAATCTTCTCACCACCAATCTTTGCAACGCATGCTGCAGGTATCAAGCTCTACGAAGTCGGTCAACCCGCTAATGCTGCTCTTGTCGCGCTTGCTGAAGGTGGAGATGTCTCAGGGCTCGCCGCACTCACAGTAGCTGCAGGCGCAAACAGTACTGTCGGAGAAGGCATGGTCTTACCCGGTGCTTCAGTCACGGTTATGTTAACAGCAGATGCGATGAACTCTGCGCTTTCTCTTGCGACAATGTTGGTCTCAACAAATGATGCATTCATCGGGACTACAGACTTAGCACTCTTTGATGAAGCAGGTATGCCGATTTCAACGACTTTGGAACTCAGATCTTACGACGCAGGTAGTGAACAGAATACCGAGCGCGGGACTGATATTCCCGGTCCAGTCGGTTTACCTGCGGATGAAGACCCGATGGGTAGCAATGCACGTGTTCCCACAGAAGGTGGCGTAATTACACATCACGCTGGTATCCAAGGTGTTGGTGATGTTGCTGCATCTTTTGCTTGGACAGAACCGACAGCAATGCTGATGATCGCACCTTATGTCCCAGCACCGGAAGTAGTGCCAGTAGAACCACCACCACCGCTACCTACCTATGATGTCACACTTGAAGCGGGATTGAACATGATTTCTGTTCCGTTAATGCCTGCAGAACCTTACACTGCACAATCTCTTGCCGATATGTTAGGTTCGACAGTTGTCATCAAGTTAAATGCAGCAACGCAGAGTTTCGTTGGTTATGTTGCTGGTATTGAAGGTGGCTACAATTTTGGTATTGAAGGTGGAAAGGGATATATTGTCAATACACCTGCAGGTGGAACGGTAACGTTTTCTGGTACTGCGTGGTCAAACGAACCGGCTGAAATGCCTACGGAAAGCGCAGCTGCAGCACCTAAGATCTCTGCAACTAAGAGTGCTTGGGCGTTTATAGTTGCCAGCGACTTACAGAATAAAGAGACTGGTGCGTCTTACACCATGGTTGCCAAAAACATCCGCACAGGCGTTACGACAACCGAGAAAGTTTCAAGCGAAGATGGATACGTCTCTGCTGTATGGGCAGACCTAAATCATAAGAGTGTTGTCGAAGCCGGTGATAAAGTTGAGATCGCACTTCTTGACGAACGTGGCACTATTGTGTCCGGTCCGTTCCAACGCACAGTCCAAACTACGGATATTCACAATGCATTTATGAGTGTCCAGATGCGTGTTGGCGATGTGCGTCCTAAAGAAACCATGCTAGGACAAAACTTCCCGAACCCGTTCAACCCTGAGACTTGGATACCTTATCAACTGAATCGCGGTTCCAACGTAACGATTCAGATTTTTGATGTTTCCGGTCATTCGGTTCGGACGCTAAATCTCGGTCATAAGTCAACTGGCGCATACACGACAAACTCCAGTGCTGCTTATTGGGATGGTAAAAATACAGCAGGTGAACATGTTTCGAGCGGCATCTATTTCTATGCCCTCCAAACTCAGTATTTCTCTGCTACCCGTCGAATGGTCATCCTAAAATAAGTTTAGTGACTTAGACGTTTTAACAAAAACGCCCCGACTGCTGGTTTTCCGATTGCGAATCAACCCAATTGGCGTCGGCGGTGGGGCGTTTTTTCGCGTACATGCATAAGGAGACGTTTTGAATTATCTGAAAAAAATCTTTTCTATTTGCAGTGTAATGGTGTTCTTTTTTGCTGCAAGCAACAGCAGTGTATTTGCTTTTTCTAGTGGTCCACCAGATGGACTAACTGAAGCTCCCGGTGAAGGCACCTGTAAAAACTGCCACGTCGGCAACGATCTGAACGCTGCAGGTGGTTCACTGATGTTAGGAGTCCCTAGAACCTATTTGCCGGGTGAGATGTATGATATTGTTGTTGATTTATCACGTTCCGGGCAAAGTCGATGGGGATTTGAGATGACCGCGCTGAACGGCAATGGCGCACGTGCTGGCACCTTTACTCCAGCGAATAATGGGAATACACAGGTTACAGCAGCAAACAGTAAACAATATATTAAGCAGACTACTCAAGGAAGTGCAAGCGGAACAAGAGACAAAAACCAGTGGACGTTTAAATGGACTGCCCCTACTAATGATGTGGGACCTATTACGTTTTATGCTACAGGAAACGCTGCAAATGGCGATTTTCGCACATCGGGTGATTACATCTATACCCAAAGTAACACATCAGAAGTTCCTGTTTACGGTGTTATGTTAGCCGGCGTAGGCTCTTTGACAACCCAAACAACAGATGCAAGTGCTGCAGTCACATATACACTCAAGGTCACAAATACCGGTAATACAAACGATACGATAAATTTGAGTACTTCAGGCGATGCTTCTGCTACCCTAAGTCCAACCACTGTCCCGCTTGATGCAGGTGCTGCAAGGAACGTAACATTGACCGTTTCCGGTAATGTTTTGACAACAGCAGGCGATTATGAAGTCAAGGTTAAGGCAACCTCCCAGGGAGATAGCACGAAAACTGCAGAAGTTACGACCACAACGACTGTTCCTCCTGTTTATGAGGTTACGTTAACAGGGGTAAGTGACTTGACAACCGAAACGACAGATGCAAGTGGTGGAATGAAGTATACCCTCCGAGTCACAAACACCGGGAATACAAGCGATAAGATAAGTTTAGCAGTATCGGGCATCGCTAAAGCTACATTAAACAAAACTTCTGTCCCGCTCGCTGCAGGTGCTTCAGAGAATGTCGTATTGACGATCCCCGGTTCTTCGCTTGCCACTGCTGGTGATTATGCGGCAAAAGTCACAGCAACCTCGCAAGGCGATAACGCAAAGACCGCTGAAATCACGACCACAACGACTATTCTCCCTGTTTACGGCGTTACGTTGCAAAGTGAAGGTGAACTCAAAGGCGCAACGATGGATATGCTTGCAGGTGTCAGTTATACCCTCACAGTGACAAACACCGGTAATACAGACGATACGGTAGTGCTTGGATCTTCTACAGGGTTTGGGATTGAAGGGAGTGTTCTCGGTTCGTTCAGCCAATCTGACGATCAGGAACCTACTACAAGTCAGTTGGAGATTATGCTTGCTGCCGGTGCTTCTGCTGAAGTTATATTTACAGCAGCAGGTGATTTCTTCACAAAACCAGGTGAATATGAAATCAAAGTCACAGCAACCTCGCAAGGCGATACCGAGAAAACTGCGGAGGTTTCAACAAAGACAACTATTCTCCCTGTTTACGGCGTTACGTTGCAAAGTGAAGGTGAACTCAAAGGCGCAACGATGGATATGCTTGCAGGTGTCAGTTATACCCTCACAGTGACAAACACCGGTAATACAGAAGATACGGTAGTGCTTGGATCTTCTACAGGGTTTGGGATTGAAGGGAGTGTTCTCGGTTCGTTCAGCCAATCTGACGATCAGGAACCTACTACAAGTCAGTTGGAAATTATGCTTGCTGCCGGTGCTTCTGCTGAAGTTATATTTACAGCAGCAGGTGATTTCTTCACAAAACCAGGTGAATATGAAATCAAAGTCACGGCTACTTCGCAAGGCGATAGCACGAAAACTGCGGAGGTTTCAACAAAGACAACTATTCTCCCTGTTTACGGCGTTACGTTGCAAAGTGAAGGTGAACTCAAAGGCGCAACGATGGATATGCTTGCAGGTGTCAGTTATACCCTCACAGTGACAAACACCGGTAATACAGAAGATACGGTAGTGCTTGGATCTTCTGCTGAGTTTGGGATTGAAGGGAGTGTTCTCGGTTCGTTCAGCCAATCTGACGATCAGGAACCTACTACAAGTCAGTTGGAAATTATGCTTGCTGCCGGTGCTTCTGCTGAAGTTATATTTACAGCAGCAGGTGATTTCTTCACAAAACCAGGTGAATATGAAATCAAAGTCACGGCTACTTCGCAAGGCGATACCGAGAAAACTGCTGAGGTTTCAACAAAGACAACTATTCTTCCTGTTTACGGCGTTACGTTGCAAAGTGAAGGTGAACTCAAAGGCGCAACGATGGATATGCTTGCAGGTGTCAGTTATACCCTCACAGTGACAAACACCGGTAATACAGAAGATACGGTAGTGCTTGGATCTTCTGCAGGGTTTGGGATTGAAGGGAGTGTTCTTGGTTCGTTCAGCCAATCTGACGATCAGGAACCTACTACAAGTCAGTTGGAGATTATGCTTGCTGCCGGTGCTTCTGCTGAAGTTATATTTACAGCAGCAGGTGATTTCTTCACAAAACCAGGTGAATATGAAATCAAAGTCACGGCTACTTCGCAAGGCGATAGCACGAAAACTGCGGAGGTTTCAACAAAGACAACTATTCTCCCTGTTTACGGCGTTACATTAGCCGGTGTGGGTGAGTTGACCACTGAAACATCTGATGCAAGTGAAGGTGTCAGTTATATGCTTACCGTCACGAACACCGGCAACACAGATGACGTGATAGATTTAACAACGTCAGATGATGCTGCTATCTTGAGTCAGACATCTGTGTCGCTTGCTGCGGGTGCCTCTGCGGAAGTAACGATAACGACTTCCGGTGATGACCTCGCGACAGCGGGGGACTACGAAGTTACGGTTACCGCTACCTCGCAAGGCGATAGCACGATGTCGTCTGTGGTTACAACAACCACGACTATTCTTCCTGTTTACGGTGTCACGTTGGCAAGTATAGGCGATTTGATGACCGAAACATCTGATGCAAGTGAAGGTGTCACCTATACGCTCACCATAACGAACACTGGAAACACAGATGACGTCATCAATTTAACATCATCAAATGATGCTGCTACATTGAGTCAGACTTCTGTCTCGCTTGCTGCAGGTGCTTCTGCGGAAGTAACGATAACGACTTCCGGTGATGCCCTTGCGACAGCAGGTGACTACGAAGTTAAGATTACAGCAACCTCGCAAGTCGATAAAACGAAAACTGCTGTGATTTCAACGAACACAACTATTCTCCCTGTTTATGGCGTTACGTTGCAAAGTGAAGGTGAACTCAAAGGCGCAACGATGGATATGCTTGCAGGTGTCAGTTATACCCTCACAGTGACAAACACCGGTAATACAGAAGATACGGTAGTGCTTGGATCTTCTGCTGAGTTTGGGATTGAAGGGAGTGTTCTCGGTTCGTTCAGCCAATCTGACGATCAGGAACCTACTACAAGTCAGTTGGAGATTATGCTTGCTGCCGGTGCTTCTGCTGAAGTTATATTTACAGCAGCAGGTGATTTCTTCACAAAACCAGGTGAATATGAAATCAAAGTCACGGCTACTTCGCAAGGCGATAGCACGAAAACTGCGGAGGTTTCAACAAAGACAACTATTCTCCCTGTTTACGGCGTTACGTTGCAAAGTGAAGGTGAACTCAAAGGCGCAACGATGGATATGCTTGCAGGTGTCAGTTATACCCTCACAGTGACAAACACCGGTAATACAGAAGATACGGTAGTGCTTGGATCTTCTGCAGGGTTTGGGATTGAAGGGAGTGTTCTTGGTTCGTTCAGCCAATCTGACGATCAGGAACCTACTACAAGTCAGTTGGAGATTATGCTTGCTGCCGGTGCTTCTGCTGAAGTTATATTTACAGCAGCAGGTGATTTCTTCACAAAACCAGGTGAATATGAAATCAAAGTCACGGCTACTTCGCAAGGCGATAGCACGAAAACTGCGGAGGTTTCAACAAAGACAACTATTCTCCCTGTTTACGGCGTTACATTAGCCGGTGTGGGTGAGTTGACCACTGAAACATCTGATGCAAGTGAAGGTGTCAGTTATATGCTTACCGTCACGAACACCGGCAACACAGATGACGTGATAGATTTAACAACGTCAGGTGATGCTGCTACATTGAGTCAGACTTCTGTGTCGCTTGCTGCAGGTGCTTCTGCGGAAGTGACAATAACGATTTCTGGTGATGACCTCGCGACAGCGGGCGATTATGAAGTCAAGGTTACCGCGACATCGCAAGGGGACGAGGAGAAAACGGCTGAGGTCTCAACGACCACGACTATTCTCCCTGTTTATGGCGTTACCTTGGCAGGTGTAGATGAGTTGACTACTAAAACATCTGATGCAAGTGAAGGTATCAGTTATATGCTCACCGCCACGAACACCGGCAACACAGATGACGTCATTGATTTAACAACGTCAGATGATGCTGCTATCTTGAGTCAGACATCTGTGTCGCTTGCTGCGGGTGCCTCTGCGGAAGTAACGATAACGACTTCCGGTGATGACCTCGCGACAGCGGGGGACTACGAAGTTACGGTTACCGCTACCTCGCAAGGCGATAACACGATGTCGTCAGAAGTCTCAACGAACACGAAGATTCTTCCTGTTTACGGTGTTACGTTAGCAGGCGTAGGTGAATTGACCAGTAAAACATCTGATGCAAGTGAAGGCATCAGTTATATGCTCACCGCCACGAACACTGGAAACACAGATGACGTCATCAATTTAACATCATCAAATGATGCTGCTACATTGAGTCAGACTTCTGTCTCGCTTGCTGCAGGTGCTTCTGCGGAAGTAACGATAACGACTTCCGGTGATGACCTCGCGACAGCGGGGGACTACGAAGTTACGGTTACCGCTACCTCGCAAGGCGATAGCACGATGTCGTCTGTGGTTACAACAACCACGACTATTCTTCCTGTTTACGGTGTCACGTTGGCAAGTGTAGGCGATTTGATGACCGAAACATCTGATGCAAGTAAAGGTGTCACCTATACGCTCACCATAACGAACACTGGAAACACAGATGACGTCATCAATTTAACATCATCAAATGATGCTGCTACATTGAGTCAGGCATCCGTGTCGCTTGCCGGAGGTGCTTCTACGGAAGTAACAATAACGCTTTCTGGTGATGCCCTTGCGACAGCAGGCAACTACGAAGTTAACGTTACAGCAACCTCACAAGGGGATGAGGAGAAAACTGCTGAGGTCACAACCCAAACGACTATTCTTCCTGTTTATGGTGTTACGTTGGCAGGTGTAGATGAGTTGACTACTAAAATATCTGATGCAAGTGAAGGTATCAGTTATATGCTCACCATCGCGAACACCGGCAACACAGATGACGTTGTAGATTTATCAACGTCAGGCGATGCCACAGCGACCTTAAGTGAAACATCTGTCTCGCTTGCCGCGGGTGCTTCAACTGAAGTGACATTGACTGTTTCCGATGCTGTGCTTACAACTGCAGGGGATTATGAAGTCAAAGTTACAGCTACCTCACAGGGAGATAACACGAAAACGGCTGCGGTCTCAACGACCACAACTATTCTTCCTGTTCATGGTGTTACGTTAGTTGGCATAGGAGTCTTGACCACCGAGACATCTGATGCAAGGGAAGGTGTCAGTTATATGCTCACCGCCACGAACACGGGGAATACAGATGACGTCATTGATTTAACATCATCAAATGATGCTGCTACATTGAGTCAGGCATCCGTGTCGCTTGCCGGAGGTGCTTCTACGGAAGTAACAATAACGCTTTCTGGTGATGCCCTTGCGACAGCAGGCAACTACGAAGTTAACGTTACAGCAACCTCACAAGGGGATGAGGAGAAAACGGCTGAGGTCACAACCCAAACAACTATTCTCCCGATTTATGGTGTTACGTTAGCAGGCGTAGGTGAATTGACCAGTGAAACAACTGATGCAAGTGAAGGCGTCAGTTATATGCTCACCGCCACGAACACTGGGAATACAGATGACGTCATTGATTTAACATCATCAGATGATGCTGCTATCTTGAGTCAGACATCTGTGTCGCTTGCTGCGGGTGCTTCTGCGGAAGTAACAATAACGCTTTCTGGTGATGCCCTTGCGACAGCAGGCAACTACGAAGTTAAGATTACAGCAACCTCACAAGTCGATAAAACGAAAACTGCTGTGATTTCAACGAACACAACTATTCTCCCTGTTTATGGTGTTACGTTAGCAGGTGTAGATGAGTTGACTACTAAAATATCTGATGCAAGTGAAGGTATCAGTTATATGCTCACCATCGCGAACACCGGCAACACAGATGACGTTGTAGATTTATCAACGTCAGGCGATGCCACAGCGACCTTAAGTGAAACATCTGTCTCGCTTGCCGCGGGTGCTTCAACTGAAGTGACATTGACTGTTTCCGATGCTGTGCTTACAACTGCAGGGGATTATGAAGTCAAAGTTACAGCTACCTCACAGGGAGATAACACGAAAACGGCTGCGGTCTCAACGACCACAACTATTCTTCCTGTTCATGGTGTTACGTTAGTTGGCGTAGGAGTCTTGACCACCGAGACATCTGATGCAAGGGAAGGTGTCAGTTATACCCTCAAAATCACAAATATTAGTAACACAGATGACGTGATAGATTTAACAACGTCAGGTGATGCTGCTACCTTAAGTCAGACCGTTGTATCGCTTGCCGCGGGGGCTTCAGCAGAAATAATATTAACGATTTCCGGTGATGACCTTGCGATTGCTGGTCAGTACGAAGTTAACGTTACAGCAACCTCACAAGTCGATAAAACGAAAACTGCTGTGATTTCAACAAAGACAACTATTCTTCCTGTTTACGGCGTTACGTTGCAAAGTGAAGGTGAACTCAAAGGCGCAACGATGGATATGCTTGCAGGTGTCAGTTATACCCTCACAGTGACAAACACCGGTAATACAGAAGATACGGTAGTGCTTGGATCTTCTGCAGAGTTTGGGATTGGAGGGAGTGTTCTCGGTTCGTTCAGTGAATCTGACGATCAGGAACCTACTACAAGTCAGTTGGAAATTATGCTTGCTGCCGGTGCTTCTGCTGAAGTTATATTTACAGCAGCAGGTGATTTCTTCACAAAACCAGGTGAATATGAAACCAAAGTTACGGCAACTTCGCAAGGTGATAGCACGAAAACTGCTGAGGTTTCAACAAACACGACTATTCTCCCTGTTTACGGTGTTACATTGACAGGTGAAGGTGAACTCAAAGGCACAACGATGGATATGCTTGCAGGTGTCAGTTATACCCTCACAGTGACAAACACCGGTAATACAGACGATACGGTAGTGCTTGGATCTTCTGCTGAAGTAGGCATTGGAGGTAGCGTCCTTGGATCATTCAGTGAATCTGCCGATCAGGAACCTACTACAAATCAGTTGGAGATTATGCTTGCTGCCGGTGCTTCTGCTGAAGTTATATTTACAGCAGCAGGTGATTTCTTCACAAAACCAGGTGAATATGAAATCAAAGTTACGGCTACTTCGCAAGGCGATACCGAGAAAACTGCTGAGGTTTCAACAAAGACAACTATTCTCCCTGTTTTCCCTGTTTACGGCGTTACGTTGCAAAGTGAAGGTGAACTCAAAGGCGCAACGATGGATATGCTTGCAGGTGTCAGTTATACCCTCACAGTGACAAACACCGGTAATACAGAAGATACGGTAGTGCTTGGATCTTCTGCAGAGTTTGGGATTGAAGGGAGTGTTCTTGGTTCGTTCAGCCAATCTGCCGATCAGGAACCTACTACAAGTCAGTTGGAGATTATACTTGCTGCCGGTGCTTCTGCTGAAGTTATATTTACAGCAGCAGGTGATTTCTTCACAAAACCAGGTGAATATGAAATCAAAGTTACAGCAACTTCGCAAGGTGATAGCAAGAAAACTGCTGTGATTTCAACGAACACGACTATTCTCCCTGTTTATGGTGTTACATTGACAGGTGAAGGTGAACTCACAGGCACAACGATGGATATGCTTGCAGGTGTCAGTTATACCCTCACAGTGACAAACACCGGTAATACAGAAGATACGGTAGTGCTTGGATCTTCTGCAGAGTTTGGGATTGAAGGGAGTGTTCTTGGTTCATTCAGCCAATCTGACGATCAGGAACCTACTACAAATCAGTTGGAGATTATGCTTGCTGCCGGTGCTTCTGCTGAAGTTATATTTACAGCAGCAGGTGATTTCTTCACAAAACCAGGTGAATATGAAATCAAAGTCACGGCTACTTCGCAAGGCGATAGCACGAAAACTGCGGAGGTTTCAACAAAGACAACTATTCTCCCTGTTTACGGCGTTACGTTGCAAAGTGAAGGTGAACTCAAAGGCGCAACGATGGATATGCTTGCAGGTGTCAGTTATACCCTCACAGTGACAAACACCGGTAACACAGAAGATACGGTAGTGCTTGGATCTTCTGCTGAAGTAGGCATTGAAGGTAGCGTCCTTGGATCATTCAGTGAATCTGCCGATCAGGAACCTACTACAAGTCAGTTGGAAATTATGCTTGCTGCCGGTGCTTCTGCTGAAGTTATATTTACAGCAGCAGGTGATTTCTTCACAAAACCAGGTGAATATGAAACCAAAGTTACGGCAACTTCGCAAGGTGATAGCACGAAAACTGCTGAACTTACAACTAATACTACGATTGAACCAGTGCCGTGGGATCTCAATGCAGATGGCACGGTGAATATCTTGGATTTGGTTGCGGTTGCAAACCAATTCGGCGAATCTGGCGAAGGACTTTCTGGCGATGTGAACATGGATGGTGAGGTAAATATCCTTGACCTCGTTCAGGTTGCCTCCTATTTCGGTAAAACACACGCGGAAATTGTCCAAGCAAATCAGTAGTTTCAAATTCGAAACTATAGAATTGTCGGATCGTTGGTCATAGACCCTTTATCAGTTTCCAACCCCCTATATCCTCCTTATCAGAGGATATAGGGAGTTCTTCCGAAGCACCATCATACCGGAGGAGTTTATGCGTGAATCTAAATATTACCAACTTCTACGCGAAGAATTCATCACCCAAGGGGCGAGGGATGCTACGATTAAGTCCATCTTAACATTATTGAAGGTCAATAACCCCAAGCTAAAGCATGGGGCTTGTGCGAAGCGCATACCAAGCGTTCACTCCACAAGTTAAACCGTTGTACTACAGTAATATATCGTGGTATCTTGGCGTGGTAGCCAGCACGATGTTTCGGATGCCCCCCAAGTCCGATCCCTCTCGGATACTGTGATCTGGATGGGGAAACACATACCCTGAAAAGGAGTTCTAACGACATGTTCGTTCCAGTGAAATCTAAGGATGGTGAACAACTGATGCCCACTTCTCCGCCAGTTGCGAGGCACCTTATCAAAAGTGGTAAGGCGACCCCGTATTGGAATAATGGTATCTTCTGTATTCGATTAAACTACGAAACAACAGAATACAAACAAGAGATTGCTGTAGGTGTAGACCCTGGCAGCAAGAAAGAAGGGTTCACGGTGAAGTCTGAGGCACACACGTATTTGAATGTTCAAACTGATGCACATAGCAAAGTGGGTAAAAAAATAGAAAAGCGTCGCGAACTTCGGAGAACCCGTCGGAGTCGTTCGTGTCCAAACCGAAAGAACCGAACTAATCGGCACCCTGCTAATAAAGAAAGGATACCGGCTGGCACGCGTGCGAGATGGGATTGGAAACTGCGTATTTTGGATTGGTTGTCTAATATGTATCCTGTCACACATGTCTGTGTAGAGGATATTAGAGCAAGGACTATCAAACGTGCGAAAAAGTGGAATAGTTCTTTCAGTCCTCTTGAAGTCGGAAAGTCTTGGTTCTATAGTGAGATACAAAAGCGATGGACATTGTTCACACTTCAAGGTTGGGAGACGAAAGAACTTCGAGATAGACTTGGACTCAAGAAGTCTTTCAAGAAACTCACAGAGACGTTTGATGCACACTGTGTAGATAGTTGGTGTTTGGCATATCACACTGTCGGTGGGGTGGATGTCCCCGACAACACAGATATATTCTGCATCGCACCGATACCTGTTTCAAGACGTGAACTTCATCGGCAGAACCCACAAAAGAACGGCATTCGTTCGCGATATGGTGGCACCATATTAGCACAAGGCTTGGTCAAGAACACTTTGGTGAAGCATGTCAAACACGGATTAACAAGACTTTCAGGTATTAACGCAAAAGGTTTGTTTTCTATCTACAGTTTGGATGGGAAACGAATCACCACAGGCGCGAAACGACAGGATTTCAAAGTTCTTACGCGTCTGAATTTTAACTATAGGAGCGGGCTTTCCTCCCCAACCTAAAGGATGGGGTCTCCAGCCCGAAGAGTGATGAAATTCCATGTAGAAGCCGTGAATGCCTTAACACCGGCACTTCAAAACATAGAAGATTTGCAACGCCTGGAACAGCTGCTCCTCGATGCAGCTCAGGCACAAAACCTTGAAGTCTTTGAAGAAACGTTACACGAATAGATTATTCGGTAGGGAAACGCGTGGTGAATTAACAGCAGATACGCTTTTAGAATTCGGCATCTACCACATCATAAGAATGATTGTGGGTTTTCTATAACGATTAGCATGCATACGTTGTGTGCCGAAGAATAATAAGTCTATAGTAAAAAATCAGGCTCATGTAAAAAGTAAGTGCGTTTTATTTGAATAAACTCGCTGTACACTTGGATTCTCTAGAAGCCTCCGCACTTAGTCTTGACATGAGCCAAAAATCACTAATCGGAGATATGGAGAAGAAAATGGCGTCAAAATATCGGGTCGGAATCATTGGGTGTGGTGGGATTGCCAATGCACATGCACGTGGCTATCAGGGTGTTGAACAAACAGAAATTGTTGCGCTTGCAGACCCCGTTCAAGCTGCGCTTGACAAGTTTGCAAACACCTACGGCGTATCCGAGCAAAACTGCTATTTGGATGCACGGGAGATGTTAGGTAACGAAAATCTTGATATTGTCAGCATCGCAACGTGGCACAAACTTCATGCACCGATGACAATTGCAGCGTGTTCAAGGGGACCGAAAGTAATCCTATGTGAAAAACCGATGGGGGTGAATCTCGGTGAGTGCGATGAGATGTTAATCGCTGCAAGCCGAAATAGTGTCAAGCTTGTGATTGGACATCAACGTCGTTTTAATTCCGCTTGGACAGATGCACGCAATCTCATCGCTGATGGGGCAATTGGTGAGCCAAGACAGATAGTTTGTCACGGTGGACAAGGATTGTTGAATGACTGCTCACATCTCTTTGATATGATGCGATATGTGCTCAGTGACCCTGCTCCTCAGTGGGTTATTGGCAATGTTGAACGCAAAACGGATCGTTTCGAACGCGATATTCAGATTGAGGATCGGAGTGCTGGAATAGTAGGTTTTTCGAACGGGTGCCTCGGCATGCTAATGCAAGAGATCGGAAGACCTAACTATCAAGGTGGCATTGTCTATGGGGCAGATGGAATTGTAGATGTGACAGAGGGACGTGTTCGTCTCCTCAACAATAAATCTACGGATTGGGAAGAACGTCCCTCTGATGGAACTAACCAGCACGTTGCCCAAGCAAAGGAATTAGTCGAATGGTTTGCTGGCGGTCCAGAACACCGGGGAGAAGCAAAACACGGTCGCGCCGCTATTGAGATTATCATGGCGATCTATGAATCCGCGCGTATGCATGAAGTGGTGCAATTGCCGTTGCGGACACATGCAAACCCCCTCGATTTAATGATTGAGAGCGGTGATTTGCCGATTGAACGTCCTGGTAGGTATGACATCCGTGCATTTCTATTAAGCGGAGAGTCCATGAAACCTGAGTAACATTACCTGTTACGATAACTTAGAAAACTATGCAGATTACGCAAGGCATTAGCGTTGGCTTAGCAGCACTAAGACGTAACAAATTACGTTCCGTGCTTACAACACTTGGAATCATCATCGGCATTGCGGCTGTTGTCGCTGTAGTTTCAGTCGGCGGTGGTGCCGAACACCTAGTACTGATTGAACTGGAACGGGTCGGTGGCGCAGGCATGATCGTCTGCTTCCGTAAGGAACATATTCGTAGAACAGATGGTTCTTATATAAAAAATAAGCATCCGGAATATATTGAGTATCAAGACCTCGCCTTTATACTTAAAATGTGCCCCTCTCTTAAAACAGCTACCGCGCAATCTCGCATGGTGCGCCGCGTATCACACAGACATGTTAATCAATCGCTTCAAGTGCATGGCGTGACACCCTATTTTCAAGATGTCAATAACTGGTATGTTGATTCAGGAAGGTTTTTTACCGAAGAAGACATGGGACGGGATGACCCTATCTGTTTGATCGGTTCTGAAGTGCATAAAGACCTATTTCAGATGGATGATCCTATTGGTAGGGAGTTAAAAATTGACAGAGAACGGTTCACCGTCATCGGAGTCATGGAGGCAAAAGGCAATAAGATGGCAAGTGAGGGGTGGGATAATCGTGTGATTATACCGATCACCACAATGGGGGCGCGTTTTATCGGCAAGCAGAAAGGCTGGATCATGCTGTTTGCACAAGCAGAGAGTTATGATAAAGTTGAGCAAGCTGTCGCTGAAATCAAAGTCGCCTTTCGCCAACAACACGGTGATGAAAAATATTTTGATTTTTTTACGGCCAAGGAGATAATAAAGCAGGTTGGCAGTGTAAGTCGGATAATTCAGATTCTTCTCGGTGCAGTTGCCAGTATTGCCCTATTTGTCGGTGGGATCGGTATTATGAATATCATGTTGGTTTCCGTAACAGAGAGAACCCGAGAAATCGGGTTACGCAAATCTATCGGGGCAAGACGTGCCGACATCCTTATACAATTTCTGATTGAATCAATTGTCTTAAGCATTTGTGGGGGTCTTATCGGTATTTTTATTGGCAGTGCGCTTGCTACCGGATCAGGTTGGGTCATCTCAACATTCATGATTAAAGATGCAACTTGGCCTGCAGTTGTATCTGTTCAGGCAGCTGTTATCGCGTTCTGTGTTTCAGCGTTCATCGGCGTATTTTTCGGTATCTATCCCGCAAACAAAGCTGCAAGTCTCACCCCAACCGAAGCACTTCGCCATGATTAATACCCAATTAACGGGATTTGTAGCGTGAGGTCTCTGGGTCCTCCTCGCAATGCTGACTTTATCGGAAAACTTCTAATCAAGTTAATTGGGTATAATATACACAAACAAAATCCGTAAAGGAGCAAATACCATGAAAAATAAAACCACAAAGGTAAGAGCGGCTGTCGTCGGACTCGGTTGGCCCGGGATGCAACACCTCAAAGGCTATACCATTGACCCTCGTTCTGAAGTCATTGCAGTCTGCGATCTTGATGAAAAGCGTACCCAAGAAGTAGCTAAGGAACATGACATCCCTAATGCCTATACAAACCATCTGGAGATGTTGGAAAACAAAGATATTGATGCTGTTAGTGTCTGTCTGCCGAATTTCCTCCACGCACCTATTGCTATTGATGCACTCAACACCGGAAAACATGTGCTTTGTGAAAAACCGCCTGCTCGGAGTACACAGGAAGCCAGAGAAATAGCGGATGCAGCGCATCAAAACAGCAAGACTTTGATGTACGCCCTCGTGCAGCGGTTCGGCGGAAATAGCCAGAAACTCAAACAACTGGTTCAAGAAGGTGAACTCGGTGACGTTTATTTTGGCAAAGCTGCTTATGTACGCCGTCGTGGTATTCCTATCGGTAAAGGCGGTTGGTTCGTCGATAAAGAACGTTCTGGCGGTGGAGCACTTATTGATATTGGAGTTCACGCTTTAGATTGTGTATGGTGGTTAATGGGTTCACCAAGACCCGTGGCGGTTATGGGTGCAGCATATTCACACTTTTCACACCTTGTGCCAAAAGACGTAAAATACGATGTTGATGATGCAACCTTTGCCCAAATCCTTTTTGAAAATGGGGCCACCGTAATCCTTGAAACGACGTGGTCACTCAACTTACCCGGAGACAACTACATTAAAATTGCTGGGACTAAAGCCGGCGCAACCCTCAATCCTTTCATGCTTTACACAGAGGAAGATGGAAAGGAACTCAATAAGCAGCTTGAAGCACCCTCAATTAATGGCTTTGATGAAGAAGTAAAACATTTCGTAGGGTGTATAGTAGACGGGACAGAACCTATCTCCTCAGCAGAACAAGGTGTAATGTTGATGCAGATGCTTGATGGCATCTATGAGTCATCAGAAAATGGACAGTCAGTGAATATTGTCAAGGCATAGAAATGTTTTGCACTATCTGGTTATGTTTATATCTGTCTCTATAAACATAAGATCCTAAAAATCCTGGTTCAGACAAGAAGCCTGTCGGGACACAGAGACCCCGCAACGTGCCAAACGTGCACGCTGCGTTGATTCCGCTCTACAATAGAAAAAGTGAAGTTTTCTTGGTAAATTGAACATCTGTGACAAAAACTTTACACACCCCATAAAAAATAAAAGTGTTGACACAAACCGTTGTAATCTGATATTATATTTTCTAAGTGTATTGTTATGATTATCCACGTCCCTCAGTTACTGTTGATGTTGTACTATTGATGGATGCACTGCATCCACAAGTCTTATTAATTCGTCGTAAGAATCCACCTTTCAAAGACTTGTGGGCATTGCCAGGTGGGTTTCTGGAAATGGATGAAACTCTTAAGGAGAGTGCTCTTCGCGAGTTGCATGAGGAAACAGGTATATCTGAAGTGCAATTGACACAGATAGGGACATTTGGACATCCTGACCGTGATCCACGTGGACGTGTTATCACCGTCGCCTACGTTGGAATCATTAAATCGGAACAACAGAAAACCGTAGCGGGCTCCGATGCCTCGGAAGTTGCATGGTTTTCAACATCAGGCTTGCCACAACTTGCCTTTGATCATAGTGAAATTATTCAAAAGGCGTTAGAAGGATTAGAGTCAATAACCCCAAACTAAAGCATGGGGCTTGTGCGAAGCGCATACCAAGCGTCCACTCCACAAGTTAAACAGTTGACTACAGGTCGCGTCGTCTGGGCGATACCCAACACAGACATCTCGTAGCAGGTGCAAGATTAAATCACCTGCACTTATTAACAAAAGGAGGCGGGCTTTCCTCCCCAACCTAAAGGATAAGGTCTCCAGCCCGAAGAGTGATGAATGGTGGGCACAAATGGAACCTGTGTTTGAGTTATAGCCAAAACACCTAAACACTAAGCAAGTGAGGTGTCCAAAATCTTGCTTGTGTGATTTCAAAGATTGAAAAAAGATAAGGTTGAAAAAACAATGACAATAAGTTACGACTTTATCGCCTTCAGCGGTAGACTTTCAGAGAACAGTTGGACTCTTGGGATGAAGGCAATTCAAGGCGAAGTGCCTCTGGACATTGTCATACCGAGTTTGCAAACATCCACAAATCCTGAAGATGAAGACATAGTCGGAATTTTAACGAAAGAGGGTATCTCGCGGGAAAGTTCTGATGTGATGGAACTCTACCGTTATCTCCGGCAGTTAACTCCGAAATCGAATCAAGCATTCGGGTATAATGAGGTTGCGATCCGAAATATCCATACCCGTCTGAATTCTCTGAAGATTACTCAGGAACTTCGTGTCCAAATATCTTATACTGAGCGTAAAGAGAACTATATTCCATCTACATATAATATCAAATTGTTAGGTGTCTTTGAAATTCAACCTGTTACTCCACCAAATCCAGAACTTGGTATTCCCCAAAAAACTGATATAGATTTAACTGAAGATAATTCAGAAGATATTCCAGAAAAAGATGATGTCCATGTTATCCCCAAAAGTTTCCCTCCTACGGATCCAGAGGTACCGGTCTATAAAACGACTAATACGCTGGAGAAATTAATCGTTTTTACACGAACGCTTCAGACTGAGTTGGACAAGACTAAGAAAACGCTCACCTTAATGGCAGAGAAAATGGAATTATTGGAAGAAGAGCAGGTGCGCTACCGCGAATTGGAAAACCTACTACAAGATATCTTTGAACGTCTCACCAACTTAGAAAGTTATGAAAAGCGAATTAACTCTCTTGAAAGTGACCGTCATCAACTTGATAAATTACAACAAACCTTAGCGACGTACTTCAAAACATCCAATCGGCAAACACAGGCATTGCTTAAAGAGGTTGAGTAACAGTATCTAAAAATCTATATTTTTCTTTACATTTCTATTGATATATATTATAATATAGTATGACTTATGTATCAGCCCGTAAAGCAAGTGAACTGCTGGATTATACACCCGACCATTTAAGGAAGTTAGCAAATGAAGGAAAGATTGATATTATCCGCACAGGAGGCGGACACAGACGCTATGATGTTGAAGGATACATCAAAAGCAAATCCAAATCAATTACAACTGTTTGCTACTGCAGAGTATCCAGCACAAAGCAAAGAGATGACCTTGAACGACAAGTTGCGTATATGCGAAGCATCTACCCCGACGCAGCAGTTATCAGAGACATCGGAAGTGGTATCAACTTCAAAAGAAAAGGTCTTAGAACCTTATTGGAACGGCTTATGCGAGGTGATAAGCTCCAAGTTGTTATTGCCCATTGGGATAGACTCGCCCGCTTCGGTATCGACCTTATACGATACCTTATTGAACAAAACGGTGGCGAACTCGTGGTTTTGGACAAAACAGAACACAGTCCACAAGAAGAACTCACAGCGGATCTTCTCGCAATCTTGCATGTCTTCAGTTGCCGGATGCACGGGCTCAGAAGTTACCGTGACAAAATCAAAGAAGATAAGAGTCTATCCGACAACAGAACAACGTGAAACACTTCGGCAGTGGTTGGGCACTGCACGTTTCACTTACACTGACATACTCCCACAGCTAAAGCAGTGGGGTTCTTTTGTCCCACCTGCTGTGTAGATTGTGGTATCAACAAGGGTTGCTTGCTAAGCAAGTCTAACACCCTCTACTCCAACAGACGATGCCCCGCCTGCACACCCGAAGGTGTCTTATGAACATTTTTGAGAGTGCTGTTTTCGGGATGGTGTCCTACCACTCTTTCCCATTACACTCTAAGCTTCCATCAGCAACTATCTGGTGTCAAAGACTTCTACCGCTTGTGTCGCAACTTTACGTGAGTTCACTCGGTATGTAGCACCCAGAACGCCTGCTCACAACCCGTGGAGTTACGAAAAGAGATTATAGCAAGAATCGTGTTTTATGTCAAGAAAAAGTTTTGGTCTAATACAAGAGGGCGGTGTCTACATCCCAAAGCTAAAGCATTGGGTTTTGACACCGAAACTCGATAAAACCGTTGCTTTGTTGAACGAAACAGACACAAAAGCAAATTGGAAAGCGATAAAAACAGGCATTCTTCACGATCTACCTGATTGGAGCAAAGAAACTCCGTATCAGATAAAGTCTATTGCTGTCAGAGAAGCAAAGCGAAAATGTAAGAAAACAGGTGAGTTTCAATCTGTTTCTTTCAAGTCTAAACGTCATCCATCAGATAGTATTTTCATTCCAAAGTCTGCTATAAAACCACGCGGTGTCTATCATACCTTACTTGGTGAGCTAAAGATGTCAGAGATGTTACCTGATAATATCTGTGACTCCCGACTGGTAAAAGAGAATGATAAATACTATCTATGTGTATCTTATACTGTGACAACTCCGAAGCGAAAGTCAAACGGACGTGTTGTTGCTTTAGACCTTGGCGTGAGAACATTCCTCACATATTTTCATGAGCGTGGTTTCGGATGGCTTGGACACCATGCTATTAATCGGATTCAAAGACTTTGTTCACACCTTGATAATCTTTTATCCCATGCAACAAAAGCGACTCAACAATCACGCAAGAATATGAGACGTGCTGCAAACAGAATACGCACACGTATCAGAAATCTTGTTGATGAATTGCACCATAAAGTTGCACGATACCTTGTTGATAACTTTGATATTATCTTGCTCCCCACATTTGAGACTTCAGATATGGTGATGCGTGGAAAACGCAAACTACGAAAAAAGTCTGCAAGACAAATGTTGACACTATCTCACTACAGATTCAAACAATTTCTAAAACATAAAGCAGAAGAAACTGGATGTATTGTAGTTGATGTCTGTGAAGCATACACATCAAAAACAGTTTCTTGGAATGGTGAGATTAGAAAATCACTCGGCGGACGAAAGATAATCAAAGATAGCACAGGACTCAAGATGAACAGAGACTTGAATGGCGCACGCGGGATATTCCTGCGTGCTTTGGTAGATGAACCCTGGTTACTATCTATGAGTAACTTGCAAACCGTATAAGAAGTGAAATGCACAGCATTGCACGAAAATATACAGGTTAATATCATCGGTTAGTGGTCAATAACCCCAAGCTAAAGCATGGGGCTTGTGCAAAGCGCAATCCGAGCGTCCACTTCACAAGTTAAACCGTTGACTACAGTAAAATATCGCAGTATCTTGGCGTGGTAGCCAGCACGATGTTTCGGATGCTCCCCAAGTCCGATTCCTCTCGGATACTGTGATCTGGATGGGGCAACAGACACCCCGAAAGGGAGAACGCAAACTTATGTTTGTGCATATTAGGGATTTAGTTTTCAGTTATATTTGATTGGAAACTAAACTCCTAATACCAAAAATAAAAGGAGCGGGCTTTCCTCCCCAACCTAAAGGATGGGGTCTCCAGTCCGAAGAGTGATGAAAACACGCGCCGCTGTTATGTATGAACATAATCAACCTGTGGTTGTTGAGGAACTGGACTTAGAAGAACCGAAAGCCAATGAAGTCCTTGTCCGTACTGCTGCAAGTGGTGTGTGCCACTCTGATCTATCGGTCGTTACGGGTGCTATCTACTACGATGCTGCTGTCGTACTCGGACACGAAGGCGCAGGTATAATTGAACGTGTAGGTGAGGATGTAGCAGATTTCCAACCGGGTGACCATGTAATTCTATCCTTCGTCACATATTGCGGTGATTGCCACATGTGTCAGATGGAGAAAGTCTGCCTTTGCGAAAGTTACGATGTACCTCGCGGGTTTCAATTAGATGGCACTTATCGCTTATATAACAAATCGGGTGAGGGTATCCTTCAGATGACACGGATTGCAACGATGTCGGAATATATGGTCGTGCCACAACAAAACCTCGTCAAAATAGATAATCATTATTCGTTAGCGCAAGCTGCGCTTGTCGGATGTGGTGTGACAACAGGTGTTGGTGCAGTTCTCAATACAGCGAAGGTGGAACCCGGTAGTTCTGTAGCGATTATTGGAACCGGCGGTGTAGGTTTAAATGCCATTCAAGGTGCTGTGCTTGCACAAGCAGAAAAGATTATCGCTGTTGATATTGCTCAGAAAAAACTTGACTTTGCCAAACGTTTTGGTGCTACGGATGTCGTCAACGCTGCTGAATGTGATCCTATTGAAGCGGTTCGTGAATTAACCGATGGTCGCGGCGTAGATTATGCTTTTGAAGTCATCGGCAATCCGAAAACTATCGTTCAAGCATATCGTATGGTGCGCGCTGCTGGCACTGCGGTAATTGTTGGAATGGCACACCATGAAATGGAATTCAGCATTCCAGCGCAACACTTCGTCGCATCTGAAAGGCAGATAATCGGTTCGTTCTACGGTTCATGTCAACCCCGGGTGGATATGCCGAAACTTCTTAATCTATATACGGAAGGGAAGTTGAAGTTAGATGAACTGATCACAAAACATTATCAACTTGATCAGATTAATGAGGCGTTTGCGGATATGGAAGCCGGTGAAAATGCCCGTGGCGTTATTGTCTTTAACTAACGCATTCTCATAAATCGTTTGTAGTCGCGCAATACATCGTGCCTCTTCCAGTTTGAAATAATCCTCTTTACCCGACAACTAATATATGAAATCCATCCATACCACTGTCCGAGACCAGTTTAGCCAACATGCTGAGTACTACGCGCAAAGCAGTGCGCATGCAAAAGGTGATACCCTTGAGGTAATCCTTAACTTTGCGGATCCAAAAGGGACAGAAAAAGCACTGGATATTGCGACAGGCACAGGTTTTACAGCGTTCGCACTTGCTCCAAAAGTAGCGCATGTTGTCGCTACTGATTTAACACCGGAGATGGTAACGAAAGCATCCGAACTCGCACAGGAACAAACGATAGAGAATATCGCGTTTTCTGTTGCCGCTGCAGAATCTCTACCGTTTGCTACTGCGTCGTTAGATTTAGTGACCTGTCGACTTGCCCCTCACCATTTTCAAAACGTCCCAAAATTCTTGTCTGAGGTCCATCGGGTTCTACGAATAGCTGGACTTTTTTGTCTCGTCGATTCCGTTTCCCCTGAATCAGAACAGTTAATAGCATGGCAGAACCGCGTAGAGAAATTACGCGACGATTCTCATGTATTTGGGTATCCGCCATCTCAGTGGGATGCGATGATTGCGAATGCGGATTTTGAGATTGAGAAAACAGCGCATGTGCGAAATGCACAAATGTCGTTTTTGTGGTGGGTACGTCCACAGAAAAACCCACCAGAAGTGGTCCAAGAAATCCGTGATGCGTTTGCTAAACTTTCACCTGATGATGCAAAAAAGCATTACACAGTTGAAGCCTCTGAGGACGATTTCTATTTTTCGTGGCCTATGTATGCTGTTAAAGCCAGGAGAGTAGAGCACCCTAGAACCTGAGTCCAGTATAAGGACAGTTCGACCCACTCCAATAATGACTACGTTCGCCTGCTACTAATGGTAAATTTCTTCCAAATATCCACTACCAAAATTGCTTATAGTGAAATCCAAAAATACCTATACACTTTTCTTTGGGTTTACTGCGTTTGTAGTCGCGCAATTCATTGCGCCTCTTACATTTATAGTCGTGTTTTGAAGTTGTCCAAAGGTCAAATTATGTAAATAATTATAGACCTTACTATAATGCAGCAATTTATGCAGGACTCTACCACAATTTTTGCACACCATAAAAAGCAAAGGTTGGAAAACGAACGCTAATGTGATTTTTCTCGAAAAAATTAAGATATCCGCTCACTTGATAAACTTAGTCTGAGTCTATGTTTAAGACAGATGATAAAAATATGCATAGAATTTCATCTTTCCTGACACAATATTACGCATTCTTAGAAACATTGGCACGAAACTTGCTCAAATAACGAAGTGATCCGATTTATAGTAAAATGTAAAATCTCAAATAAACATGTAGACATTTGCTGGATTGTTGCCTGTAACGAGGTTCGTAACTTCATCAACAAACCACGCGACGCCATCCTAATAATTAAGTGCTTTTACTGAAGGGCATTGTCTAACAATCCCACTGCTTTAGCTGTGGGTCCAACCCAGTAACGCCCGTGCCAAAGTCAAAAAAAAAGTTGACACAAAACAAAAAAATGTGGTATAATTGGAGTATCAAGCAGTGGGAGGCAATGCAATCTTTCGTATCCTTACGAAAGTGTCTCCCCATCCAAATTGCATAGAGGACTTTGCTTGTTGCTGGGAAAACCCCGATTTAGATACCGAAACAACAAAAGTTTTGTTTCGCCTAAACGCAAGTGAGACTTTTAGGGTCTCCGTTATACTCGCTAATTGAGCGGTAACGTATCAGGGAGTTCCACACTCAAAACTCTCCCTGTAGTCGTATCTGTGGTGCGTACCGTAGGTGTTGCATATCTCCTACGTCACTTGGGTTCGTCGTTGTGCCTTGTGGAGGCGGATCTTCTTCAAGAAGCCCACTCGTTTACGTGTGGGAGTGCATCACCAGAGTTAGTACGGGCATATATGCAACCTTCTGGCAAAGGCTTTAGTCATAGTACCCACAGCCTAAAGGCTGGGGCTTGTGCTTCGTAGCAGTCAGCGTTTCCGAAGAAGCGTCTTATGTCTGCTCCACAGTGGCTGCTAAGCCAGCCACTTGCCCGAAGGCAACTAATTATTTTGACACGTGATTTTCAAGCGGATGCTGTCTTTTCAAACGTGCTATCCTAAACGTGCAATAGATGTTACAAAGAACTTTAGCAGTATTGAATCGCAAGGCTTTTACCTGATTGTTTCACTGCCAAGCGGTCTACCACCGCATCAATCAGAACCAATGCCGACTGCTAAAAAGAGTATATCAAGTGTCAGTGAAAATGTCAAGGTTTTTTGACAAATAACGATTTTAGCCGTCTACATCCCACAAGCTAAAGCATGGGGATTTGACAGGAAGAGTGTAAAAATTCTGATGTAATTTAATTCTTTAGGAGAAAAAATGCATAATAAAAACACGTTCGAAAAAAGAACTGCTACTGGTACTGCAGTAGTTACACTTCAAAATGTCTGGAAAATGGTAAAATTCATCTCAATTCCTTGCATGGTGCTTGTATCTTTTATTGGTTGTAGAACACCGAATCCTGATGCCAACGATGAAACGGGTATGGTCCTGATTCCCATAGGCAAATTTCAGATGGGAAACAATGGACCTGTTGAAGTTGAAAAGTATGGTCCGTATGGTCCTCAGGCAGACGAAGTCCCAGTGCATACCGTCTATGTAGACGCTTTTTATATAGATAAATACGAAGTAACAAATGCTGAATTTAAAAAATTCCTTGATGCTAATCCGGAGTGGCAAAAGGACAATGTTAGATTTGTAGGTAACGAAACTTACCTGGGCTATTGGAATGGAAATGACTATCCAGAAGGACAGGGTAATCATCCCGTTAATGTGGACTGGTATGCAGCAATGGCTTATGCAAAATGGGTAGGGAAACGTTTGCCGACAGAAGCGGAATGGGAGAAAGCGGCTCGCGGTGGTTTGAAAAATAAAGATTACCCGCGGGGCGATTCAATTGATACCAGTATGGCAAATTACGAGGTGAATCCTTCTACAGTATCTGTAGGGTCATACCCTCCTAACGACTATGGCTTGTATGATATGGCGGGTAACCTGGAAGAGTGGTGTCTTGATGAATATCAAGCTAATTTTTATAAGGATTCACCGGATCGAAATCCGATTGCGGGTGCGGATAGCATTACGGATATAGTAAAAAACTATAAAGATGTTAAAAGTCCCCGTGTGTCGCGTGGTGGTGGATTTATCTTTGGACCTGATCATGTAAGAGTTTCCAGGCGTAGCAGACAGGCTCCAGAAGACAGCAGCTTTTCTCCCGCCGGTTTTCGGTGTGTGAAGCCGGTAAAGCCTTAGTCTTTATATTGTGATACCACCCACTACCTAAAGGTAGGGGAGACCTCGGCTTCGTAGCAACTGCGGTTTTCTCAGAGAGTCCACCGTCTTATTATCGCTCCACCAGCAGGCTATTATTCCGAATCAGATCGGTTTTATCAGGCATTCTTGTCCTGGGCACCCCAGCCTGCAAAAAATAATAAATGGGGGTGCCGATACAAGGCGCGGGGTTATTACTCCGCTTGCGACTTACATGAACGACACCGAAATAATAGATGTTGGACAAGGTCTCACTTGCAACTTGCCACACACCATACTACTGGTAAGGATAGGACCTGCATAAGTATGCAGGGTAGTATTCCTATCCAGCAAGTTGCTATAATTATACTACATTTTCGGGGCGTTTGTCAAGTTTATTTTTCACACACATCATGCGCCATCTACATCCCACAAGCTAAAGCATGGGGATTTGATGGAAGAGCGTTAAAAAGTTTGCGTCAAACGTGCAATTGCCAACCTACCAATTTCGGGTGTTCCGACAAATTGTTGGTGTTTACGATCCAGCAGATTTTGGACAGTCACCGAAAGACGTGGCTTGGGACCGAGTGGAATATCGTAGCCTGCAGTTAGATCAACCGTCCAATACGATTCGACTTCGCCGACATAAACCCCTGATCGGACAGGAAATCCTTGCACATAACGCGCGCGGAGTCCGACTCCTAATCCAAGCCCCGTGTTAATGTATTGAACATTCGCACCGTACTTGTTTTTAGGTGCATTTAGGGCAATGTCACCGATTCTATCAACGTTCTCAAAGAGGTCTTTGCTGACAAACGAATAATTTGCACCGAGACTCCAACTCGGATTGAGGAAAAAGGTGAAATTCAGGTCTAATCCGTTGAGCGATATGTCACCGTAGTTGCGATAGGTTAGCATGACAGCGTTTGGGTCTGCTGCCTGTTCGGGTGTCACTGTGCCAAATGGGATGTAAGCAGCACCGTTGTTTGCAGTTCCTGCCACGAACAACGTTACCAACTCATCAATAGGCGAACCATCGCCGTTTCCACCCTGAGTAGGTGCGTCTAACGCAAGCAGTGCTTGCGCAAGTTGTGCGTTTTGCGGATCGGCTAATGCCGCTCCGATCTGCTGACCGAGAGAAGCACTTAACGTTGGAGCGTCCAAGAACACATTAGGAGTTTCGACTGCCAACGGAGCGATGAAATTGTTAATTCTTGAGTGATACACATCAGCAGAAAAAACCAATCTATTCAGTATAATCCCCTTGTAGCCAACCTCATAAGTCTGCGTGATGGTTGGCTTAAGCGTGTCAACGTCATTTACATCTTCAACGTCAATAAAGCCTGATGTTGCTGGATCAAGTGCGCGTAAAACGTTTTCCACACCTGCTACTTGTTGCGGGATAATACTTTCAAATCCTGCGGAGAGTGCTGCCACGGTCTCTGCAGGAAGTCCTTGTGCGGCTAAACCCGCTTCAAAAACCGGTTTCGCGCCACTCATCACAGCACTTCTGGCAACGTTCCACATGACGTCGGTAAATGCGGGGCTATCAAGCGGGATGAAATTGTCACCTGAGGGTGAGAAGGGGGATCGAAACTCTGGTCGACCATCTACACTTCTTTTAAAAGTAAATCCCGTTTCGGAGGGGACACCCTGTGCCCGTATATCGATTCCTACCATAAATGGGTTTTCTTTTGACAGAATATCAAGAAATAGGTTTGAAGTTCCTGGCGTATTGAAAGCGCGGTTATAGGTTACCCTGATGTTATGGTCATCGTTTGGTTGAAACGCAAGTGCGACCCTCGGTGATAGCACAATATCGTTGAGATGGTTATGATTATCCGCTCTACCTGCAGCAAGCAACTTTAACTGTGGCAGGATATTGGTTTCCGACTGCAAATAAACGCCTATCTCGTTGATGTCGTCGTTTTCTTCATTAGCACCATTAATCGTGCCTTCAGTATCCGGACGAGTGAGCAACACATCTAATCCGTAGGTAAACCGTTGCCCATCTCCAATACCGTAACTGTGTTGAATTTGCCCAACATATAGGTCAGAATTGTCAATGGTTGGTAATCCTGTTCTGAGAATATAAGTATCACCAGCATCACTCCGATTCCAAAATGCTTGTGCAAACAAGTCTTTGTAAATGAAACGCGCTTGCGCGTAACCGTAAGTCCAGTTTTTGGCTTGTCCAGCACCGATACCTGTTAACTCAATCCCTGAAGCCTGAGTTAAACCACTGGCAAGAATTACGGATGTATCGTCACTCGGACTATAATCCACCCGAAATTCACCCCGAGCGTGTGAGGTGTCAAATAAAGGCTCCAATTTGCTCGTAATATCTGCTTCCGCGCGTCCTTCTTCCCAATCATGTCCTCGGGTATAACCTGCTGTCAATTTATAACCGATTATGTCATTGATAACACCTGCATGTCGTAGTGAACCGATAAGTAGACTTCGTTCACCGCCACCAACGCTGACGGTTGTGCCTTGAGACGTGAAAGGAGAACGGGTGAGAATGTGAATCACACCGTTGGCACTGTTTGGACCGTATAACGCTGCCCCAGGACCTGATACAACTTCAATCTGCTCAATGTCTTCGCTGATGGTAGGAATGAGTGAGTAGGCATTGACACGTAGTGAAGGAACACTCGCGATTCGATTGTCCACAAGCGATAGCAGGTTTCCTGAAAATACGTTGTTAAAACCTCGAACAACAACATACGAGGTGCCGATTCCAGAGGTCACAACATCCACAGCACGTAACGACTTTAAGTGTTCCGTTACGCTCAGTGCAACTCTGTCTTTGATCTCAGAATCATCAAGCAAAGCAACTGAAGCGGGTGCTTCAAGGACTTTTTCCTTACGACGTGATGCCGTTATAGAAATTTTATCAAGTTCAATAACTTCTGAAGAAAGTAAAATTTCTACAGATTTTGTTTCATCAGCAGAAAACTCAACATTTTCCAGAACCTTTATGGCATACCCTTGTGAAAATACCGTAATTGTGTAGACACCCGCTGCTAAATCAGCAAATCCGAGCGTGCCATTTGTATCGCTAACACCTTTAGCAGCATCACCACCTTCAGGTTTTACGGTGATGGAGACATTGTTTAGTTTATTTCCTGTTTGTGCGTCTGTCACTGTGATGTTCAAGGTAGCGGCTTGCCCTGAAACCGTTGCAATACCCAAAAAAACGAATAAGACGAATACTGCAATACTAATTAGGCTCAATCGTCTGATACTCCCACGACTGAAGTCATGGGGTTCTTGCTTCTTCATCTATTGCCTCCCTTGTGGAGGGCTTACTTAGACTCCACAAGCGTTTAGACTCTCCGCGTATCCCGCGGCGAGTGTCCCGTAGGCAAGGTCTGTTATTTTTTTTAATAACAATGTTTTTTGGTATTCTTGCCTACATTTGATTTAACCTATTGCCTCGTCAAAGGTGTGGCAGGTGTTGACATACCCAACACTAAGTAGATTGGACAGAGTATACCACAAATTAGGATAAAAGTCAACGTTTTATGACCCACAGCTAAAGCAGTGGGATTGTTAAGTACTCACTTCATCAAAATCTTCGGTGTGGAAACCCCCTGCTTATGAAGTTTAAGTATTTAAATCGGTAATCCCGATTCTCCCCAGGGCCGGTAGGTGCGGTTTCCTAACCGCACCATAAGCGTCAATTTAGGCGTTTTTTTGAGAATGAGAAATGCTCTTTAGTCCCGTAGGGACGATATGTTTATAGCAACGGAGGCACCCCCAATTCTTTAGCCCCGTAGGGGTGAAATGTTTATAGCGTTTTGTTTAACATATCGCTCCTACGGAGCTAAAGAGACGTGTCTGGATGGGGTACTATAAACATATCGTCTCTATGGGACTAAATATAGGACGACCTCAATGACCATGCTTATTGAGCAATGTTCATAAAAACACAGATATTTTCTTAAATTGACGCCTATGGTGCGGTTTCCTAACCGCACCGAGCATTACTAGAAAATTACCGAAATTTATTGTGTCAAACTGGTTTGCTGCAGTGACTCTCGGCATCCACAGAACATTTGAAACTTATACCCAATTAACCCGATTTGTAGCGCGAGGTCCATGGGTCCTCCTCACAATGCCGACTTTATCTGAAGACGTCGAATCAAGTTAATTTGGTATTATAACCTTAAGTATCACAAATTCCATGAAAAAAGTCAAATATATTTTGGTTTTGCTACATGAAACGCGTAATGGTTCCGTTTTAGTTACCAAAATCCATTGAATTATCCGTATCTATCTTTGCGGAAAACCCTTTAAAAAATTTTTAAATACACAGACAATATTTAAGTTGAAAATTCCATTAATTTAACTTGCGATTTAAATACGTAAATTGTATAATCTATGTTCGCGTCCATTAATATTTATTGTAGAAATTTTATACTATTTGGGACAGTTGGCGTCCATAACAGGTTAGGAAGATTCTCATGCAATACGCCCCTGATACACTTTGGTCAGAAATACTCTCGGAACTTGACGAATCAGCTCTCAGTGACGTCTATTTACGCCAAGTCACACCACTTTCACTGACCGAGGAGTCTTTTAACATCGTTGTTCCTTCCAATTATACACAAGACGAAATTGAAAATAGATTTCTCAGTGATATTAATAAGATATTAGCTAAGCGAATAAGTACTGACTGCGAGTTGGAAATTTCCGTGGACTCATCGCTTGCTAAAGTACCCGAACCTCAAAAAGCCAAACCTAATTCCCAAAACAGTACGCCTAAGAGTATCAGTTTGAATCCTAACTACGTTTTTGAGAATTTCGTTGTTGGACAAAGCAATCAGATATGTCATGCAACAGCCCTCGCCGCGTCTGAGGACCCAGGCGGAGAATATAACCCACTTTTTATACACGGTGGCGTAGGACTCGGAAAAACCCATCTGCTTCACGCTATCGGTAATCGCGTACAAAATGTTACGCCAAAATGGAAAGTCCTTTACGTCACTTCTGAAACGTTTATGAATGAATACATTGAATCAATTGTCAACCGAACATCAGCACAAGGGTTTCGTTCAAAATACAGGACGATCGATCTGTTGTTAATTGATGACATCCAATTTTTACAACGTAAAGAAGGCACACAAGAGGAATTCTTCAACACCTTCAACGATTTACATCTAAACTCAAACCAAATCGTTATGACGAGTGACCGGTCACCAAGCATGCTTGAGAACCTTGAAGAAAGGTTAAGTTCTCGTTTTCAAATGGGCATGGTAGCAGAAATTGATAAACCCAATTACGAACTTCGTCTGGCAATTCTGCAGCAGAAATGTCAAGACCAAGGTTTTCATAATATCTCCGATGATGTCCTTAACTATATCGCAGAAATGGTAATCACAAATATCCGTGAATTGGAGGGCACACTAGTCAGTCTTAAAGCGCGAGCTTCAATTCTTGATGAACCACTTGATATTGACTTTGCCCGAAAAGTATTAAACGACACATCAAAACCTGTGAGAAGATCACATCGAAAAATTGTTACAGCATCAGCAATACAACAAATTGTGACTGATCACTTTCAACTGAACAGCGATGACCTAACTTCGGCAAAACGCACAAAAGCTATTGCATTCCCACGGCAAATTGCAATGTATTTGTGCAGAGAACTCACGCAGCTCTCTCTACTTGATATTGCTGAAGCATTTCATAGGCAAAACCACACGACCATTATACATGCATGCACACAAATTGAAAATTTACTTGAAGACGAGGAAACAAAACAACTTATAGAACTTTTAATTTATGAACTATCATAAGTTACCACATCAAATATTTTCTAAAATTTAGGAATATTGGCAGAATAGAAGTAGAGAACACGGACAGTTACAAGTCCGAAAACCTTTATCCACATGTTATCCACAATTGCTGTTGATAACTCCAAATTTTATGTGGATAACATGTGGATAACATGTGGATAACTTTTACATTTGTTAAACGTGTTGATAACTTGTGGATAACTCCAAAATCTATGCACATGTTATCAACACCAGTCACGCCAGTCCCCATAAGAGTTCAGAGCAGTTATCAACATATGCACATCCCCTACTACTACTACTATGGTACTATTTAAATTTTAAATAGTAATTTAGGAGTACAATTAGAGTCTGTGGATAACTATAGAAAATAGAATTCCATTTTAACACAAACATTTATCGAAATTCTCCGATATAAAATAATTATAGTGGATTATAGAAATAAGTTGACATTTGCAAGGGCTATGAAATTTATTTAACGTGAGTTCGATAAAAAGATACTATGATTCCCGTAGGTTGGGTAGAACGGAAAGGACAATAAAATCAAACACAAAATAGCAGTTCAGGATACATTTGAAACTGAAAATAACCAGAAATGAGTGAAACCCAACCCTTTATTAACTTTTGGACAGACACTTGAATTCTAATATCGAACTCACGTTATTTAAATATTCATTCTATTTGTCCCGTAGGAACGATATGTTTATAAAAAATAATCAGCACCGCTCTTTAGTCCCGTATGAAAATTAAAAAATAAATTAGGTAATTCAGGCTTGAACCCCAACCCTGTAGATGCGGTTTCCTACTGAAATGTCCAAATAATTGTAGATTTCACTATAATACCTCTTATCAATTTAAAATTCCTATAAAACCATCTAAACTCTCTTAGTGATTTTATGAATGATTGAAATCGGAGAAGAAGATGTTGAGGTTCAGATGCACTTAGAACGTTTATGTCTACGTAATTTTCGGAATTATAAAGAATGTGACATAACATTTCATTCACCAGTGACATTAGTCGTTGGCAAGAATGCCATGGGAAAAACAAGTCTTCTGGAATCACTTTATTTTCTTTGCACTGGCGAATCTCACCGAGCAACTTCTTCTGTTGAGTTAATCCGGCATACATCTGAAGGGTTTGCGGTTACAGGTTATTTACGGAGTGATAAGAGACCTGATTCCTTAGTGAGGCTTGAGGTTGTGAAACCTCGTCAAGGCGCATTTCGCCTAAAAACTGATGGGGTATTGCAACGAAGACGTTCTGACTGGATAGGTCAGTTCAATGTTGTTGTATTTTCACCTGAATCTTTGGACCTTGTAAAAGGAGCACCTACGTTCCGCAGACGATGGCTAGATCTACTATTGTCGCAGTTGAGCAGGGAGTATTTAGAGGAACTTCAACGTTATCGTGGCATTTTGCAGCATCGGAATGCATTGCTGAAACAATTAAGTATGGGAAAGGGATCGGTGGGCGAAACATCGGTTTGGGATGGATTATTGGTTGAATCAGGTGTGGGTTTAATTAACACACGGCATGCTGCTTTGGCGCGTTTAAGCAATGTTGTAGAAACTACACATCTATCATTAACGGGTGGACGCGAACGTCTTTTGTTGCAGTATATTCCAGGTGTTGGGAGCGGGAGTGTGGAGGATTCCGATATTTCCAATCTTTCAGACCATTTTCGAGATGCGTTGTCCAAAGCACGACGGGATGAATTACGGCGCGGGCTAACGTTAGTCGGTCCGCATAGAGATGATTTTACGTTGGCTTTAGAAACGTTGAAAGGTGAAGAAGTTATCCTACGTGAAACTGCCCGAACCTATGCTTCCCAAGGACAGCACCGGACAATTGCACTCGCCCTAAAACTTGCCGAACTTGAGTTTATTCGTGAGAATACCGGCGTTGCACCACTTTTTCTATTGGATGATGTGTTATCGGAGTTGGATGTGAAAAGACGGGCATACCTATTAGCGTATTTGCAAGGTATTGCTGCACAAACCGTAATTACTGCTACTGACAAAGATGTAATGGGTGATGAATTACCAGATGTTCATCTGTTAATAGTTGAAGACGGTGTAATCGTTAATGAAATTTAAACGTTACATATAGTATACGTCTGTGTTGAAGGGGATGTGTGAAATAGATAAAGGTCTTGGTAATTAAATCAAGACTTTGATCTTATTTGAACCAAAATTACCAGCATAAGAAGGTTAGAACCATGCGGTTTAGAAGATCAGGCGTAGGGAAACGTAGTTTACATATACAACGCGGTACAGTTAAGGTTCAGGGCGTTGTAGAAGGTGTTCTACGTGAACAGGGTTGGTCTGATAAAATCAGCGAAAGAAATGTTTTCAATGCTTGGGAATTGGTTGTTGGAAAGGATATTGCTGCACAGAGCAAACCTGTTTCCTTATCAGGTAGAGTTTTGCGAATTGAGGTGGCACATCCGGTTTATGCAAATGAGTTGTCTGTAATGAAAACTGAAATCTTATCAAAACTTGAAGATAAGCTTGAAACTCTAAATTTGAAGAGGCGGAGGCATTCTGCGAAAAACAAGGTAGTTGACATCCAGTTCCAATTGAACCCGAATGTTGCTAAGGTCAGAACTCCTGACAAAGCTACTGATAATAGGACTAAATCAGATACGGAGGTATCTGAACGAATTTTCAAGTCGGTGTCACCTGAGATGAGTGAGCAGATTGAAGTTGCTGTTTCAACAGTCAACGATTTTGAGTTGCGTGATTCCTTAAAAAAACTCTTTCTAACACAGTGCGGCGATACGAAAACAACAGACTGACTAACAACATTCATATAAAATGAGGACTTAATACATAATGTCAAATGACTACACTGCGTCATCTATTCAGATATTAGAAGGGTTGGAAGCTGTCCGGAAAAGACCGGGAATGTATATTGGCA
Organism: Candidatus Poribacteria bacterium; assembly: GCA_965218285.1. Classification (GTDB taxonomy): domain Bacteria; phylum Poribacteria; class WGA-4E; order WGA-4E; family WGA-3G; genus MSPOR6. The sequence goes on along the minus strand of OZ244616.1, from coordinate 5,629,130 downwards.
GTACTGGTCCAGCTGGACTACACCATCTTGTAATGGAGCTTGTTGATAACTCCATTGACGAGTTCGGGGCTGGACACGCATCAGAGATTAAAATAACGCTCAACGCTGATGGAAGCGTTACCGTTACGGACGATGGGCGCGGTATTCCCGCCGGGGAGCATCAGACAGGTGTGTCTGCGCTTCAGGTTGTAATGACGACTCTCCATGCAGGTGGTAAATTTGATGGGCGCGCAGATGTTGGTTATCAAACCGCCGGTGGGTTACACGGTGTAGGGGCATCGTGCGTAAACGCACTTTCAGAATGGCTCCGAGTTCAGGTTGCTCAGGAGGGTAAAGTTTACGAGCAGCAGTATAAACGTGGGATACCGGTAAAAGATGTAGAAGTAATTGGAAAAACGACAAAAAACGGAACAGAAACAACGTTCATGCCTGACCATGAGATTTTCGACACGCTTGAATTTCAAGCTGAAACTCTGAAAGAACGTCTCCGTGAATTCGCCTATCTCAATCGGGGGATCCGTATCCGATTCAATGACATCAGAGCAGCGGAAGCGGAAGATGGCAAAGAAGAAACCGTATATCACTATGAGGGTGGTATCGCTTCTTTTGTGCAATTTCAAAACGAGAATCGAGAGGTTCTACACGCTACACCTATTTACTTAGAAGGTAAGGCAGATGATGTTAAGGTCGAAATTGCTATCCAATTTAATACGAAATATACGGAGTATATCTTCTCGTACGCAAATAATATTCGAACAACAGAGGGTGGGTTTCATGAGAGTGGTTTCAAAAGTGCGGTAACGAGGACCTTCAATACCTATAGCAAAGATAACGATCTGCTGAAAAACGTGAAAGTTCCGCTAACGGGTGAGGATATTCGCGAAGGAATTACGGCTGTTATCAGTGTAAAAGTCCCTGAACCGCAGTTTGAGGGGCAAACAAAGTCAAAACTCGGCAATACCGAAGTAGAAGGCATTGTGATGAGTATTGTGAGCCAACAACTAAAGCAGTACTTGGAGGAGCAACCAGCACTTGCAAAACGTATAATTAACAAAAGTATTCAGTCAGCACGTGCAAGGGAAGCCGCACGGAATGCTCGCGAGATCATTCGCCGAAAAGGTGTACTTGATTCAGCATCAATGCCCGGCAAACTTGCGGATTGCTCTGAACGTGATTCAGAAAAAACAGAAATTTTTCTCGTTGAAGGGGATTCCGCCGGTGGTCCAGCAAAACAGGGACGTGACCGTAATTTCCAAGCTGTCCTCCCGCTAAAGGGTAAAGGTATTAATGTTGATAAGGCACGTTTGGACAAGATTTTGCAAAATGCACAAGTGGTAGACATTGTCACTGCACTTGGCACCGGTATTGGTGCAGAAGAATTTGAATTGGACAAATTGCGGTATGGTAAGGTGATTATTATGGCGGATGCTGATGTGGATGGCGCGCACATCCGGACATTATTGCTGACTTTCTTTTTTCGGCAGATGCCACAGTTAATTCATGACGGACATCTCTACATCGCACAACCACCCCTTTTCCAAATTCGCAGAGGGCGGCAATCAAAGTATCTTCAAGACGAAGATGCTTTGGAAGAATATCTTCTGGAATCAGCCGCGGGGTCTCAAGAGATAACGAACAAGCGACGCGACACCCCTTGGACAGTAGAGGAAGCAGTCGCTTGTGTTAAGGCACTGTCCGCTATTGAAAAACGTCTTTCGGAATTGAGCGGACGCGATACCCGCACACGCCAAGAACTGATCACATATTTGTGGGAGCCTATTGAAGATCAAGATCCCTCTGAAGCAGATAGCGAACTGATCGAGACACCAGAAAATCCAATAGATACCGTTTTGAATATTCTGGAATCACAAAATGCAGGTCCGAAACAAGAAGAACTTTCGCTTGAATTTGATAGTGAAGATGCTCCTGAAGTGGATTCAGATGGAATCGATGATGAGGTTGAAAGGACTTCAGCAGAAGTTGCCATTGATAATATGCTACAACTCCATATAAAATCAAATGCTGCGATACATGCTGAACTTTCTCCTCATATTCAGTGTGTTAAAACGTTTGGAATTCAACCGGAAGATTTTGATGGGACGACATCGGAGGGGACACCCCTGTTTAGTATAGTGAATAAATCGGATGAGGCTCACGCTGCTAACACTGTTGGAGAACTTCTTTCGATCCTTGCATCAAATGCAAACAGAGGCATAACTTTAACGCGCTTCAAAGGGCTTGCCGAAATGAATACGAAGCAATTAAAAGAGACAACGATGCAAATAGATGCACGTGTACTGTTACAGGTGACTCTTGAGAATGCTGTTCACGCTGAACGGATGTTCACATTGCTGATGGGCGATTCTGTGGAACCTCGCCGCGCACTTATAGAACGTTACGGAAATCAGGTTAACCTTGACGTTTATGGTGCCTAACTATAGTAAACTATAAAAATATGTGAACACTTTCTGGTAGGTGTGGTTTCCTAACCGCACCATTTACCCAATCCCGGCAGTGCGGTTAGACTACTGTCCGTTGGGTAGAACGGAATCCATAATAAAATCGGACACAAAAACGTGATTCATCCTCCATTTAAGCTGAAAATACAGAAAAATGAGTGAAACCCAACTCTTTTTTATCTTATGGACAGACACTTGGAATCAAATATCGAACTCACATTATAATAAAAAGAAAAATAATCATAACGAATATAAGAGAAATATATGCAAGAAGAAAATATTATCAGGCGAGTTATAGAAGCAGAACTACAAACATCGTACCTCACATACGCGATGAGTGTCAATACCAATAGAGCAATCCCCGATGTGCGGGATGGTTTGAAGCCGAGTGCACGCCGAATCATCTATGCTATGGGGGAGATTAATCTCACAAGTAGTCGTCCCTACGATAAATGTGCTGCGGTTGTGGGTGAGGTCATGAAAAACTTTCATCCACACGGTGATGGTCCGATTTACGGCACGCTCGTAGGTCTCGCTCAGGAATTCAGTACACGTTACCCCTTAATTGATGGACAGGGCAACTTTGGGTCTATTGACGATGACCCCGCAGGGGCAATGCGTTACACAGAGTGTCGACTTACAAAGATTGCTGAAACACTCCTGCTGGATATTGATAAGGATACTGTTAACTTTCAACCGAATTATAAAGAATCATTAGAAGAACCTACCGTTCTGCCAGGCCTTCTTCCGAACCTGCTTGTGAACGGCACTGATGGTATCGGTGTAGGCTATTCAACAAAGATACCGCCGCATAACCTCAACGAAGTCGTGGATGCGCTTTTGCATGTACTTGATTTTCCCGAAGCATCTGTTGATGAACTTATTGAATTTATCCCAGGACCAGATTTTCCCACTGCTGGAATTATCGTTGGAAAAAAGGGAATCAAAGATATGTATTCTACGGGGAAAGGGAGTATGACGCTGCGGGCAAAAGTCGACATTGAACCGATAACTCACGATAAATCTCGCGGAGACCGCGAGCAGATTATAGTTACTGAAATTCCTTATCAGGTTAAGAAAAATCTACTACTTCAACAAATGGTTGAGCAAGTAATCAATAAAACGATTACTGGCATTTCGGATATCAGAGACGAATCTGCTGAGGAGATTCGTATCGTCATTGAACTTAAGCGTGGGGAAGTGCCACAAGTTATCTTAAATCAGCTCTACAAACACACAAAGATGCAGCATTTTTTTCCTGCAAATATTCTCTGTCTTGTAGAAAGACTGCCCAAAATATTAACACTATCAGAGATTTTGCACCACTACCTCACACATCGACGGGAAGTCATCCGTAGACGCACACAGTTTGATTTAGCACGATGTGAACACCGTACACATGTTTTAGAGGGATACCGTATCGCGTTAGAACATATAGAGGACGTTATTGACATTGTGCAAAATGCCGAGACCCCACAAGAGGCACTTCAACAACTACGGACACAATATCAACTTTCTGACGTTCAGACACGTGAAGTGTTGTCAATGACCTTACGCCAGTTAACTGGATTGGAAAGGAACAAAATCAACGATGAATACCTTGAGCAGCTTGAACGGATTGCTGAATTGCGGGCTATCCTTGATGATGAGGATCTCGTCACCGATATTATACGAAAAGAATTAGAAGGGTTGAAGGAAGACCATGGAGATGACCGCCGCACCGAGATCGTTTCGGCGATGAAAAGCTTTGAGATGGAGGACCTCATAGCGGATGAGGAGATGGTTGTTACACTGACACATTCCGGATATCTAAAACGGATTCCTATGGATACCTATCGCACGCAAAATCGCGGTGGGGTTGGCATCAAAGGTGGTAACCCGAAAGATGGTGACTTCTTGGAGCAACTGCTGATTGCAACAGCGCACCAATCGCTTCTGTTCTTCACGAGTCTTGGGAAGTGCTTTGTCCTAAAGGTTTTTGAGATACCGGAGGGGTCACGTCAAGCAGCCGGACGCGCCGCAGTGAATATGCTCAAACTAAGCGAATCCGAAACCATCACCGCATTTTTGCCTATCCGAGAGTTTGATGAGAACCTCTATATCCTTATGGCAACAAAACACGGTATTGTGAAGAAAACTTCACTCCGTGAATTTCGAAATCGGCTCTCCAGCGGTATTATTGCGATTAATTTAGATCCTGATGACCTCTTAATTGGCGTGCATCTTACAGATGGGAACTATGATGTTATTCTCATTAGCCACAACGGGAATTCCATCCGATTTAACGAATCAGATGTACGAAGCCTGGGACGTCGCACGCGCGGGGTCCGTGGCATACGCCTCGCTGAAGAAGACTTCGTTGTAGGTATGGTCTGTTCTGCAGATGAAAATGATTCTCTACTCGTTGTAACAGAAAACGGTTATGGGAAACGTACAGGGCTATCAGCATATCGTTCACAGAGGCGAGGGGGTATTGGCTTGACTGCGATTAAGCGTTCAACGCGTAATGGTGCGGTTGTTTCTACAAAACTCGTTTCACCTTCAGATGAACTTGTTCTGATTAGTTCTACCGGCTATATTACGCGCATGTCTGTCAGGGATATTCGTTCAATTGGACGCACAACGCAGGGGGTCCGGCTCATGACCTTACAAGAAGGCGAAACACTCGTTGACGTTGGTCAAATCTCTGAAACTGAATCTGAACAGAAACTGGAGTAATCCCCCATGCTTTAGCAGGGAGTCCAGTGACGTTGATGTGTCTAACTAATTTTAGTCGGAGAAGAAACGAAATAGTCTTGACATTTACGGGCAAAGTCCGATATAATATTACCAGCATCTTATGATAGGGTTCCCACCCCACGTAAACATAACGTAGGTCCTATCCCCACCCGTGAGAAGGTGTGTGATGCTGGTGCGAAGTCACTAAAAACATTAGAATGTAGCAGAACACCTTGAACCATAGATAACCTCTATGCCCCTGTCACATTCGCAAACACCTCGCCGCGGCTGGGCACGCTGAGAGGTGTTTGCGAATGTGGATAACGTGTCAGACTCCGTTTCGGAGCAATGTTAGACGAAGCAGGAAATGTCATTTAGGAGATTAAAATGCCTAATATAAGAACAAAAGAACCCCCTCACCTTCAGGCAGGGGAGTATGTCAGAAGCAATTTATGGATTTTATTAATTATACTAAGTTCAGTATGTCTATTTTCAATAGCAGCGGTAACAGATGCACAAGAGGAAACAACCGTTGAGACGCCAGAACCAGTGTCGTTAACCGAAGCTTCCGAAAAAGCAAAAAAGGTTTACACGCAACTGATGCATGCAGTCTACTTGCAAAGTTTTGATAAAAACATCACTAACGCCAAACGTATATACGATATGTTGGTTCAACAGAATCCAGATTCTGCCTTTGTCTGGTACAAACGTGGACAACTACGTTATCGGATGCAGGATATCCGAGGTGCTGAGGACGATACACGAAAGGCAGTAGAACTTAATCCTTCCCATATTCCGGCAACATGGCAGCTCGCGCAAATCTTGGCACACCGCGCTTCCTATTTAAATGGAAAAGGTGGAAAAGAAGCATTGGATACTCTTAAAAAAGTGACTGAGTTAGACCCTGACCATTTAATGGCACACCACTTGCTGGCGGACTTAGCATTATCATCTCAGAACCCTGATTATTCTACTGCGGAGACAGCGTTAAAAGCACTCACCCGTATTATGCCCTTTGAACCTAGTTTTCATAGACGACTTGGCGTAATCTATCAGGAATACTTAGAGAAGCCAGAAGAAGCTATTGATGCCTATAAACGCGTCGTCAAAATTAAACCGGATGATATAGGGACACTTATATCTCTCGGTTTCCTCTACCTGAAGACAGAAAAATTAACGGAGGCGCAACAAACATTTAAGAATATCCTTGACTTAGTACCACAGGACGTTAGAGGCAACTTAGGTTTAGGCTTGGTTCTTCAGGAACAAGCGCAGCGTGCAATCGTATCAGGTAATGGAAAAGCAGAAAGTGAATCTGTTGATATACAGGCACTTATTCGAGATGCTGAAACACATCTTGGACGAGCGATCTTTTTCGCGTTAGAAATTGCCAACCGTACTGAAAACGAACGCCAACGTGCCACTTACAAAAAGATAGTCGTTGACGCACAGTTCGCTTTGGCAAACGTCTATCTTCTTTTTCAAAACCTTAAGAAAGCCGAAGATATGTTTGAACAACTCCTCGAAAACGATCCTGAACACATCGGGGCATTATATGGAATCGCTTCAGTATATCAAACGATGGGCGTATTCAAAAAGGCTGAAACATATTTGCGTAAAACGCTTTCAATGGAACCAGCGCATGAATATGCTCTTAACGCACTCGGTTATCTCTATGCTGAGCAAGGAACAAATCTTGATGAAGCTGAAGCCTTAATCAAGCGCGCACTCAAAAAGTCGCCAACTAACGGCGCATATCTTGATAGTCTCGGATGGGTCTTCTTTAAACAGGGTCGCTTCGCGGAATCTGTCACTACTTTAGAAAGTGCTAACCAACAGGCACCAGATAGTGTTGAAATTCTGATGCATCTTGGGGACGCTTACCTCAAAAATGGTGAACTTGAAAAAGCACGTAATATCTGGCAGCAAGCGCAAACAATCGAACCTGATAACGAAGAATTACAGGAACGCCTCAAGCAATAGTTTCAGTAGTTTTTTGTTGGCGCGATAACAATTAAATGCGATATATCTCCATCACGGTTCTCTTTCTAACGCTAATCCTTTCTGTTCAGTCCAGCGAGGCGTTCCGCTGCGGCACACCGCACCTGAAACAGGATATAGTGCCGCATCTCTCGTCTGATGTGCCAACTGCACCAACACATCCGGCAGCACCATCACTTTCCGTTGGATTTCAACGCCCATTTTTTGCTGTTGACTTTGTAAGAAAACAGCAGTATACAATCAATGCAACGTTGCGTGCAAGCGGGACCCACTGTTATATTTTTGTTGAAGATTCTGAGTGGCAAAAAAAAATCACTGCCCAAACAGTTCAAACTATTCAAAGAGCGTTTGATACAGCAACACCAGCAGACCCACGGCGCGGGATATATAATATCTTAACTGAAGACTTCGGTCCGCTGCCAGATGTTGACAGCAACCAAAAAGTTATCTTGCTTTTTCTCAATATCCGTGATATAGGTACCCGCAGCATTACTGCGGGTTATTTCAGGCCGATTGATCAACAGCGGGGGACGCTGCATCATCCAACATTGGGACCACTGCATAGCAACGAAGCAGATATTCTCTATATCAACTCAAATAATGATCCTGTAAATACTAATGCTATACACGCTGTCATCGCTCATGAACTACAACATCTTATTCATTGGAAGCATTCTCCAAACGAAGAAACTTGGATAGATGAAGGGTGTTCTGATTATGCAGCCTTTCAGTGCGGTTATGACCTCCGCCAACATATTAATGCCTTTCAGAAAGCACCAAACATTTCACTGACAGACTGGACCCAGATGAGTCAGACGAACTTACTTGCACATTATGGTGCTGCTTTACTTTTTATGCTATACCTGCACGATCATTATGGTGGTCTGCCAACCATTGCGGAACTTGTCCAAAATCCGATGGATGGCATATCGGGTATCACACACACGCTGGCGGCACAAGGAATGCCGAACTCATTTTCGAACATTTTTGCTGACTGGAAAGTAACCAATTATCTCACCACATGGAGAACTCTGGGAAATATTGAAAAATCTTTCCGATATAACACATTCCTGCCTGTGATTAAACCGCTATTTACCCATAGCACCTACCCAGTGAGTGGTAAAAACAAGACGCTTGCCAATTTTGGCGCGCACGCTATTGAATATAAAGTAGCCACCGCAGGACAGGAAGGTCTAACCCTTAGTTGGACGACACAACGCAATACGCCTATGGATATCAAGGTAGCATATCTACAAAACACAGGTGAGGTTGTTGTCGAATCGCTCCCCTTTAAAACTGCCGAGGGAACTACTTCATTAGATATTCCCGCTTTTGGCACTGATGTCCAACGGCTACTTCTTATGCCAAGCCTACAAGTCGAAAATCGAAGTTTTGCGCAACAAACTATTACTTATAACTATGATGCTTATGAAGGGAGTTTAGGCACATACACCACACATGTGCTTCCTAATCCGATTCATCCCAATTATTGGGAAATCATTGCTGTTCCAAGTGAGGTAACTGGTGTACGTTCACTTACCGTAACGCTGATATACCAGAATCGAAAACTGCTTGATGCAAAACCGATGGCGTACATCCAGAATGAAGACCAAACACTCTACCGCTATGCTTTTCATCTCAAACCTGAGGTTGAAATAGCATCGATAGAATGGATCATCATGCGAGGGGACACTATTATTGACGAAGGAGTTCTAACAGATTAGTTTTTAGAAAGGCTTTTGGCACTCGGTATAAGAGGATTGATATATCAAAACTTTCCTAACTGCTGATTGCCGATGGTTATTAAATGGAGGTATATATGCCGAATACTATTTATGCGGGAACAATTGGACAGAGCATTTGGCGAAGCACCGACACCGGTAAAACCTGGCTTCGCGCAAGCAACGGTGTTTTTCCAGAAGCAGACATCCGCGCAATTGTCGTTCATCCAACAGATTCAAATACACTCTATGCTGGCACTGAAAAAGGGGTTGTCAAAACTACAGATGGTGGTAATTCTTGGAATCATCTGCCAAGCGATATGGATAACTTGGAAGTTTGGTCGCTTACCATTCATCCGACTGCGCCAGAGACACTCTTTGCCGGAACTTGCCCATCAGCATTTTTCAAAACAACAGATGGTGGTGAGACATGGACAAAACTTGACGCGGAACTCGCACAAGAATGTGAAGGGATTCCCATCATCCCGCGTGTGACAACGATCATCATTGACCCCGAAGATACTGATACTGTCTATGCAGGTATTGAAATTGATGGTATGCGTATGAGCACCGACGGTGGAGAAACGTGGCATAACCGAAGCGAAGGGTTGAGCAGCCAAGATATTCATGGTCTAACGGTAGTCCCGGGTGAACAAAAAACGCTTGTTGCTGCGACAAATAACGATGTTTGTATCACCACAGATATGCACAATTGGACACCGTTGAAAGTACGTGACCATTTTCCGTGGCCCTACTGCCGCGCAGCATTCTATTTGAACGGGGATAACGCTAAAGTCTTTATCGGGGCAGGTAACGGTCCTCCCGGTGACCAAGGCGGTATCTTTTATATGAAAGATTCAAATGCCGCAGCAGATGCCGAAGCAATAAGTTGGGACCGCTCCGATATCGGAATGACAGCTAATAGCACTATTTGGACCTTCGGCTATGATTCGCGTGTTGATGGATTACTGATAGCCTGTAGCGTGAGCGGACAACTCTTCCTGAGTGAAGACAATGGCGGTTCCTGGGCGAAGTTGACACATGAATTCGGAGAGGTGCGCGCCTTGGCAGTTGCCTAACGGTTGAAGAAAATACTTTGCGATGTCGGACAAATCTCTATTTCCCAACTCGGTAGGTGCGGTTTCCGAACCACACCATAGGCGTCAATTTAAGGAAAGAACTCGTTTGTAGTCGCGCAATTCATTGCGCCTCTTACATTCAAAGAAAAGAGGCGCTATGAATTGCGCGACTACGAACACTGATATTCTCGTCCTTTGCGTTGTTTGAGATGCTGATACAAAAAGGTGCGGTTAGGAAACCACACCATAGGCGTCAATTTAAGGAAAGAACTCGTTTGTAGTCGCGCAATTCATTGCGCCTCTTACATTCAAAGAAAAGAGGCGCTATGAATTGCGCGACTACGAACGCTGATATTCTCGTCCTTTGCGTTGTTTGAGATGCTGATACAAAAAGGTGCGGTTAGGAAACCGCACCATAGGCGTCAATTTAAGGAAAGAACTCGTTTGTAGTCGCGCAATTCATTGCGCCTCTTACATTCAAAGAAAAGAGGCGCTATGAATTGCGCGACTACGAACACTGATATTCTCGTCCTTTGCGTTATTTGAGATGTTGATACATAAAGGTGCGGTTAGGAAACCGCACCATAGGCGTCAATTTAAGGAAAGAACTCGTTTGTAGTCGCGCAATTCATTGCGCCTCTTACATTCAAAGAAAAGAGGCGCTATGAATTGCGCGACTACGAACACTGATATTCTCGTCCTTTGCGTTGTTTGAGATGCTGATACAAAAAGGTGCGGTTAGGAAACCGCACCATAGGCGTCAATTTAAGGAAAGAACTCGTTTGTAGTCGCGCAATTCATTGCGCCTCTTACATTCAAAGAAAAGAGGCGCTATGAATTGCGCGACTACGAACGCTGATATTCTCGTCCTTTGCGTTGTTTGAGATGCTGATACAAAAAGGTGCGGTTAGGAAACCGCACCATAGGCGTCAATTTAAGGAAAGAACTCGTTTGTAGTCGCGCAATTCATTGCGCCTCTTACATTCAAAGAAAAGAGGCGCTATGAATTGCGCGACTACGAACACTGATATTCTCGTCCTTTGCGTTGTTTGAGATGCTGATACAAAAAGGTGCGGTTAGGAAACCGCACCTACCGGACCTGGAGGATCACTAAATTGACGCCAATGGTGCGATTTCTAACCGCACCTAATACCAAGAAAAATGAAATAAATCCCGTTAATTGGGTATAACACATAACGGTAGAGCGCAAGCGAAATCCAGCAATCCCACCAATCTAATCAACACATATCAAACCGAAAATCTGCGTAATCCGAGATTCAGACCCAAAATAATTTGCCTATTGACTTTTTTATACAATTTATGCTATACTTCTGGTGCAGGCGGGTTGTGCGCTAACTCAATGATTTGTTGGCAGACATAGGAGTTTTGCCCCCCGACAAATGCTATACGCGCAGTTGGCGTTGATTCTGTCTAAAATACGTAGCACATGCACAAACGCTCTGTGACAAACTCACCTGCAAAACCTTACCGATGCATGTTGCAGTAAAGGTTTGACACAAGTTTAATCAAGGAGGCATATCTCTATTATGCGTTTTTTTAGTTTTCTATTAATACCCTTTCTTCTCGTTTCAATAATTGGATGCTTTGGGGATGGTGAGATTAATATTGACACCCCACCATCTTTTAGTGAAGCCAAAAAAATTATTGTCACACCATTCGTCGCTGAAACGGAAGAAGCACAAGAACTTGGTAAACGAATTAGCCAAAATTTGGGAAACCGTTTAGCTCTTACCTTTGAAGACAGTGAATGGGTTTTTGACCAGTCGAATAAAGTCAATCCAGTAGCAAAAAAGGTTGCGGAACTCGGGGTCACCTTAAATGATGTTTACGCGGATCCAGCATTAGCGGCGAAAGTAGGTCAGGCTCTTAATGCGGACATAATCATTACAGGAATGATTTGGGAACCGAAACTTAATCGTAAGGATTCCGATCAGCATTTGATGCGCCAAGGCAGGCAATCCGGAATTTCAGGTACTTCTACCTATATCACTACTCTCCAAACCGCACGTGGCAAAGTGCGTGTTAAAGTCATTGATGTGGCATCAAGTAATGTGCTATATAACAATGTGATTCACTCTCATCTTAAGTATTGGTTTGCTTATCAAACCCAGATGAGCGGTCAAGTTATTTTTAAGCAACCTAATGAAATGTTCGCCGATTTAGGGAAGTACTTACCACTTCGAATTTCGTATAAGCTCTATCCAAGTGGACTCGAGAAAGTACCTGAAGAAAAGGTTGTGCTAAAACCATCATTCAAGTTGAAAGGTACGGGTGGCGAACTTAAGTACGATTAGAATTACTTTTTAACACCTTTCTGTCAAATCTCCATGCTTTAGTTTGCGGGATGTAGATGGAAACTAGGACTTTTTTATCTGATACCCAATTAACGCGATTTGTAGTGTGAGGTCCCCGTGCCTTGCAATGTCGACTTTATCGGAAAATAAGACAAATCAAGTTAATTTGGTATGACATACTCTCCGCCCTAAAGGGTGGAGGTTCTTTTGTTCTTTATAGGAACATTCATTTCCTGTTCAAGCAGGGCAACATCGGACTTCGGGAACGACATCCGATGGGCGGTGCTATATCCACTACTACGAAGACACCGAAACGTCTCAGATACTTTTGTCTTATATTTAATCGCACGCGGTAAACCCCCTCTTTAAGCACTATCGGTGCAAAAGGTGTCCCACAACACACAATAATGGACACCTTTTGTCCCTTGGGACTGAAACACATCCAAAATATAGATTAATTTCCTTAAATTGACACATAAGGGTTTCGCTGCACTCTACCCGACCAATTATTTTGAGTCAAATTACATATCGTGCGCGAGAAATAGTTACCCTTCAAGTCGTTCCTTCTCTGCTTCGTATACTGCAATGACAGGTGCGATCAAATCAGCACAGAACTCTTTAGCGAGAATACTGTTAATTTCTCCAGCGACCAACACACCGGCTGCGTAGGCATCTTTTATGGAGTCATAGTCCATCAACCGCTCTCTGACGAAACTTGAGGTAATCTTCTCGGCTGCTTGTTCGATCAATTCTGGATTGGCGCGCACAGCTTGCCGGATCAATGCGTTTTGCTTTTCCAACATCTCCCGCCTCAGTGAAGCAAGTATCTCCTGTTTCTCTTTCTTTTTCTTCGCCTGAAGTTGTTTTTGGGACTCGGGGTCCTGATAGTTTTCCCGGATCGCTTTGACGATGAACCCACCCGCATTCCTAACATTCGTGGCATGTCGTGCCAGTCCGATTTTTTCTTCAACATACACAGCAAAATCTTCCTTGTCCTCTAATAGTGCAGCAGCGTCCACTCTGTCCCATTCTTCGTTCGCAATCCGGAGTGCCTCTTTCTGTGAGACCCCCGCTTGGACAAGTTTAACAGCGAGTGCCGGCAAGTCTTCCATATCAACAAACAGAGACGTTTGCGTCGGTTCAGCCGCTTCTTGTGTCGGTTCAAGGGTCGGTATCTCTTTCAACCGCGAAATCCTGAACTTAAGCTCACTTATTTTCCGTCCAATGCGTTTCGTCTCTATCTCAACACAGAAGTTCGTCAGTTCGTTGATCTCCTTAATCGCAGGTTTGATGACATTTCGGTTGAATTCTTTGAATAACGGATATTCCTCCTTTTCGAGTCCCATCAGTTCTCTGAAAGTTTCGAGTGGAATGAATGACGTTTCGCCTTCATTTCGTGCAATATCAAAGTAGTCAAAACAGACTTCCCACAAAATCAGGGCGTATCTACTCGTGAACCGGTTTTGCAAGCGGAGATTCAACTTGGTATAAATACGAGGGTTGTACAGTTTGTAGCGTAAATGTGGCGCGAAACCATAAGTACAGATTCCGTTTGAGATTTCTGCAGATGCCAAAAGAGAGGCAACCCCCCATCTCTGCTTTTTGTCTTTCCCCAAAATATTCCATTCCACTGTGCAGTCGACAAGTGCTTCTAATGTTTCCTTGAGATAGTCCTCGTTATGGCTGTCAAAACCGAGACTCTGTGCAAGCTCGGCAACACTGACACGATGGATGTCCTTATTGGGTAGTTCGTCGTAAGCGTTTGCGAGTAACACGTTCTACGCACGCCGTTGTAGGTGCGTGATTTTGCTCTGAATCTGGATCGCAGGACTCGCTTTAATAACTTCATTTATTTCAGCTAAGTGCATCATGATTGTCTCCTCCGGATATTTTTCTATAATTTAACATAAAAGTGTTTTTTTGTCAACATTATTTACACCTCTTTTCCCGTAAACCTACACCTTTTAGACTGAAAAGAGCGATTTTCGTCTCCTTGGCATGCTGATATAATAGGGTTCTTATAGCATTCTTTCCTTCATCCCGTAAACCTACACCTTTTCCCCATAAACCTACACCTTTACCTTTCATCCCATAAACCTACACCTTTCATCCCGTAAACCTACACCTTTAACCCCATAAACCTACACCTTTCATCCCGTAAACCTACACCTTTCATCCCATAAACCTACACCTTTCATCCCGTAAACCTACACCTTAAAACCTGAAAACGCAAGCTGGGTATAGGTTCATAGCACCCTTAAAACAATTAAAAATACGTACTTAAAACTAGTTAAACAACAATTGCAGGAAAACGCCTCCGAAAACGATAAAAACGTCTAATTTTTGTTGTTCAACAATAAAAAATTAAAAAAGAAATTAAGAAATTAAATTTAGCACTATCAGTGCGACAAGTGTCCAGAAACGCTGTCCAACCCTCTTTAAACCCCTTCTTTAGCACTATAGGTGCGATAGGTGTCCCACAACACACAATAATGACACCCTTCCGCCCCTCCTTTGTCAATTAGATAGCAAAAAACTTGATTAGAAGTCTTTATGATATAGTACACCGTTGCGAGGCACGGAAACCTTGCACTACAAATCCTGTTTTGAAAACCCGCGCGACCTCATCACAGCAATCGAGCGCATCGTCCACGTCAGCATCCAATCCACCCGCATTATTGACAAGCTCCCTACTGAAATCATTGATGCGTAATCTCCTCCCACGCGAAATTCATAAAATTTCTTGAAACCTAACTGCAATAGCGGTATACTATGCCAATATCGTGGTTAATAGCGATGCTGAAATGGTTTTGCCGCTTGAGGTTGTGAAAGGTCAAACCTATGTGCAACAGCCCGCAAGTATCCAACGAAAAAAAGTTAGGGAATCGATATGCAACATTCTTGAGGGCGGAGAAAAGGCATTTGAACAACGTTATAGACGTATTTATCTTGGAGATTAACTATGTTTCACAGTCGAACCGAACTGATTGAAAAAATTATGCTTGGTGAAGACGCAACGATAGAATTCAAAAGAGAGATGCCCCACAGAAACAGCCTTGCAGACGAGATCGCCGCATTTGCGAACACCCAAGGAGGTATGATACTCATCGGTGTTGACGACAGTAGTGAAATCGTCGGACTTGAACTACAGAAAATGGATAGTGTAGAAAAAACAATCGTTGAAATATGCAATGACAGCATTGATCCAATGGTTCTCATATTCACAGAAAAACTCCGAATTGATGACAAAAACCTGCTTATACCCAATTAACGGGATTTGTAGCGCGAGGTCCCCGTGCCTCGCAACCGTGTGCTATATCAAAAGACGTCGAATCCAGTTAATTTAGTATTAGAATAGAAGTACCGAGGAGTCTATTTGTTCACAAAACAGCGAACGGTTATTTCACACGTCAGAGAAGCCATAAGAAAGAGATGTCAACAGAACAGTTAGCACGACTGTTTCAAACCCGATCACAACCACGTACAACTCCTTTTGATAAACTTCCCATCCCAAACATGCATAGGAGAACATTAAGGGAAACCCTCTATCGCCAGGGCTATTTAGTTCTCCGAATATTTAGATTTTCAATTTAAGACTTTCCGCTGTCCGAGCGATCTCCGAATCGCGACTTTTCGGATAAAATGGACAAAAAGCCTAAAACTAAATAACCCTGCTCAATTGGATTATCGCTTGACATTCCTCCGTGTTTGTGCTATTCTGTACTAAACTTTATTATGGAGGACTTTTTGAAACAGATTATACCAAATTAACTTGATTCGAAGTTTTCTAATAGCGGTTAGCATTGCGAGGCACGGGGACCTCGCGCTACAAATCCCGTTAATTGGGTATTAGAACCTTCTGGCAAGCCGTTAGAGAGTTTTGGGAAACTGGAAAGACAGGAATGGCACTATTCCTAATTTCCCTTTTTGCTCTCATATACGGGTATATTGCACTGGAGTTTGAAATCACACAAGGCTGGAAGGGACATGTATCCGTTCAAAATGTCCTAAAAGATATTTCGGCATTTGTCCCCGTTGGTGGGGCATTCGTAGCAATGATAATAGGAGGCATAGATCTAATCATGTTATTATCAGACTTTATTCAAGCAAGACGTGAGAAACAAATAGAAGCTGCCAAAGAAGTTGCCAAAGCTGAAGGCATAGTTGAAGGCATAGCTGAAGGCATAGCTGAAGGCATAGCTAAGGGAGAAGCGAAGGCTTATCGCGAGTTTGCAGAGTGGGATCGTCGCCGAAAGGAAGCAGAGGCACGAGGCGAGACGTTCACAGAACCGCCCCCAACACAGCCGCAGGAACAATCACGCGAGAAACCAAGAGAATAATCTTATCACTGAGGGTCGTCAATCCAAACTGGCGACCCTCTTTTTTATCAAACTTCTTTCGTTAGTAGCTCCAGCGGTACGTTATTTATCCCTGTTGGTGGGGCATTCGTAGCAACGATAATAGGAGGCATAGATCTAATCATGTTATTATCAGACTTTATTCAAGCAAGACGTGAGAAGCGGATAGAAGCTGCCAAAATTGAAGGCAGAGCTGAAGGCATAACTAAGGGCAGAGCTGAAGGCATAACTAAGGGCAGAGCTGAGGGAGAAGCGAGGGCTTATCGCGAGTGTGCAGAGTGGGATCGTCGCCGAAAGGAAGCAGAGGCACGAGGCGAGGCGTTCACAGAACCGCCCCCAACACAGCCACAGGAACAATCACAGGGGAAACCAAAAGAATAGTATTATCACCGAGGGTCGTCAATCCAAATTGGCGACCCTCTTTTTTATCAAACCTCTTTCGTTTCGAAAACCCCATCTTTTAAGATGGTTACAGATAATGCCAGCGAGACGTTATATGTAAATACATTCCATCGCTTCATATAGAAACTCCTTATATTGCGAATGTCCTAAAGCTATAAAATAATTACTCATAACTTTGAAAGGACAATCACCCCTACCTGAAATTATAGCACTGTTTTTTGTTTGGATTCCACATTAAAGTGACTACATCAGGGTCATTTAGTTTTCCGATTAAGACCCTCTGCTGTCCGAGCGACCTCCAGTTCGTGACTTTTCGGATAAACCGAACAAAAAGCCTAAAACTAAATAACCCTGAATCGCAATTGGAATCATCTACCGCGTTGTCTGAAAATGAGACGAACTTCATCCCAAACCTAAAGAAATAGGCTTTCAGTCCGAGAACATGGTAGAACGAGTCAGAACAACCTTGCATCACCATCCTTTGCGCTGTATAATATCAAGTGTTAAGTTTCGGGTGTTCCTGCAAATGGTAGTAACAGGTTCCGATAACATTCTAAAACAAGCCGATATCAAGAATTGAGGGAAAATCTTATGGAATACGTTGTTATCTATGAAAAAGGCGAAAGCAATTATGGGGCTTATGTCCCTGATCTCCCAGGCTGCGCTGTTGTAGGCGCGACACTGGCGGAAGTGCAGACACTAATCGCCGAAGCCATTGATTTTCATATTGAGGGACTCAAGGAAGCTGGGTATGTTGTGCCACCACCATCAAATACACCCGTTCCAATAGATCCGGGCATGTCGACCACAATCATAAAGGTCATTTCTTAAGTCTAAAATACCCGAACCAACGTCTGCTTTCCTAACCGATACGGGTATATTGCACTGGAGTTTGAAATCACACAAGGCTGGAAGGGACACGTATCCGTTCAAAATGTCCTAAAAGATGTTTCGGCATTTATCCCTGTTGGTGGGGCATTCGTAGCAACGATAATAGGAGGCATAGATCTAATCATGTTATTATCAGACTTTATTCAAGCAAGACGTGAGAAGCGGATAGAAGCTGCCAAAATTGAAGGCAAAGTTGAAGGCAAAGTTGAAGGCATAGCTGAGGGCATAGCTGAGGGCATAGCTGAGGGCAGAGCTGAAGGCAGAGCTGAAGGCAGAGCTGAAGGCATAGCTGAGGGAGAAGCGAGGGTTTATCGCGAGTGTGCAGAGTGGGATCGTCGCCGAAAGGAAGCAGAGGCACGAGGCGAGGCGTTCACAGAACCGCCCCCAACACAGTCGCAGGAACAATTACAGGATAAACCAAAAGAATAGGACTATGATTTTAGAGTCGTCAGTCAAACTGGCGACCCTCTTTTTTTATCAAACCACTCTAATCGACAATACAGTGTTATTAGGATTACGACTTGTGCCAGTTGGTTCTTTTTATGTGATATTATGTTTCACACATTTAGTATTTTTCTGTTTTCATAAATGCACCCTTATGCTATCCTTATGGTAAACAACCTCAAAAGGAGGCATAAGGATGGATTTACAGGATACATTAGAACAGTATGTGCTGCAACTAAAAAATACAGCACGAACGCTTGAAGCAGTTGCGCGTGTCTGTCAGAAAATCATGGCAACGCTTTATGATACCTACTTTCCGGGAGCTGAAGCATTGCGTCCGGGACCAATCAGTCAATGTCCTGACAGCGACATTCTCACGATTGCATGGCTTTTGGAACTGATAGGAAAGGATAGTGAACTCGCAGGATACAAACTTATCAAAGCACAACTCGGACACCTTTTTCCCTATTTGCCGGAACGCTCTCGCTTCAATCGGAGACGCCGCAACTTGTGCTACGCAAGCGAAAAACTCCGACTTGTTTTGATACAGTTTTTACCAGGTGATGAGGTTTTCATTGTAGATAGTTTTCCTATCCCGCTTTGTGATTTCAAGCGTGCGCCTGCTTCTACATCACCTCTAAAATGTGCTGATGGCACCGGCACTTTGGCTACTTATGGAAAGTGTGTCACAAAAGGACTTGGCACTTTCTTAGGATTTCGTGGGAGTGTAATAACCACTGCTTACGGGCTCCCTGTTGATTTTGCCATAGCGACTGCGAATACCGATGATAGAGAAGTGCTACCCTTGTTATGTGAACGTGGCACTTATCCTATTATTCTCGGAGACAAAGGGTATATTTCCGAGAAACTTGAGACTGATTTACTGAGGACTTACAATGTGTGTCTATTACCGACACGGCGTAAGAACCAGAAGGCACAATATCCGCCAAGGTTTCGTAAGCAGCATGCTAAACTCAGACGACGGATTGAAACAACGATAAGTCAACTCACCCATCAGTTCAATGTTTCACGGATACGCGCCCGGGGGCATTGGGGGGTTCGCACACGCTTGAGTAACAAGTTTGGTGGTTTTACACTCGGTGTTTTTTTGAACAAATGTTTAGGACGCAAGTTGATGGCACTCAAAGACGTTGTTTACGCATAAATAAATCTAACTATAGTATCAGAAATATTACAAAAAGTTAACTGGCACAAGTCGTTAGGATTGAAAATTAGGAGAAAATCTAAAATCATATCCGATTTTCAGAAAGCATTTTCATGACCTCAATTCAAGAGAACCTTTGTCTATATTGACATCTAAGCCACTTGAGAAATGTCAGACTAAGATTATATTCTTATATCCTACACTCCGCACTTGTTTTGACATACTCCCTATGCTAAAGCATTGGGATTCTCCGATCAATAGAAATAGCTTACTTGCGTAAGTCTTACATCTCCTACTGAATAGGTCAATGACCTGACCTAAATGTAATGGTTATATAGAGATTTGGGATTGTCAAATGTATTTCAACTAAAAGAAAACGCTTCCAATGGTGCGACATAGGAAGCGTTTTATATCTATTAGATTTTCATGATCATAATTAATATGCAGGCTTTCTCTCCCATTTTAATACATTTGCAATATCAGCAAGATTTTGCCTGAATATTCTTCTAATTTCAGCATGATTATCATCTGTTACTTGCTCATCAGTTTCCATAGTAATTACAGAATGTAAATCATTTTCTTCAATTGGATCATGATCTACAACGGCTTGAAATGGATATATATCTGTCATATTTCTAACATATCCTGCTATAAGCCTTACAACTCCGTTCGATAAATCTCCCTGAGTTTTTAATACACTATTGTGATCATATTTTCTATTCACAGATACTCTGTTCTCATTGTGATAAAATGCAAGTGGTAGGACTTTAAATTCACCAGAATCATTCTTTTCATATCTTCTGTTGTTTGCATCTGTATTTGGCTTATGCACTGCCACTCTTCTAAAAAGTATCTCATCATCTAATATTTTAGATATATCCATCAATAATCCATTTCCATATTGAAAAACAGTTTGATATATTAATTATCCCCCTCTCTGATTTTCTGCCATAACCATTTTCAGCAGGTGATAATTTCCTGTAATTCATAATCTCATTCTTAATATTAAAATATAAAGTTAGATTTTTATTATACCAACCTATACATACATATCCATCTTCCTCACCATATATAGACGGTTTAATCCAATCATGATTTTTATGAAATGCCTTTTCAATAATGCATTTCATTATTTTCTTTGTATTAGATATTGTAAGATTGCTTGGCTTTTCAAAACTTGTGTTTTCCCAATCAATTTCCACTATATCAGAAATAGAGTTCTCTATTTCTGATATAGAATCTTCTAATTTATTTTGTACAGTTGTAATTACTACGCTGAATAAATTTAATCCCTCTGTAGAATTAATGCGATCATCCAACAAACTATTGTGTTTAAAATTTCGAATAGTCTGAACTATATTAAATATATTAGATGAATATTTTCTTTTAATATCGTATAGTAGATGATCTTCCATAGATACTTGAATCCCATCGTTTGTTTGAATAGATTCTGAATCTGAAGATATTATTGGAAAATCAATTGCAGTCGGATTTATTTCTGTATGCGGCTCAGATGTCTGTTGGGCTACTCTTCTAAGTTGCATGTTAGTCCTCCACTTTTAATCCATATATATCTTGCATAATTTGAACGGATTTATTTTTAAGCATGGCAATCGGATAATCTGATAGTTTTATTTTAAATTGTTCCAGATCAGTTATATTAAAGTGAAAGTTAAATTTAAAAACGCATTTCTGTTGTATATTATTAATATCAATCCCTATATTAATATTTAGATTATCTTCATTTATTCCAAAAAGATATTGTTGAAATCTTACTTTTTCATTGTCAAAGTATTGATTTTTAGATAATCCATTCGCCATGACAACATCCTCGATCTGCTGATTAATTTCATCGACTAAGAATATGAAATTTGCACCATATCCAAACACTGGAGTACTTGGCAAATAACCAAATAATCTTAAAGAGATTTTTTCCAAGAGTTCTAAATCTTTGCCATCGCCTCTTAGTCTAAAATCCAGTTTTCCATCAGAAAAATTAATTATAACATCTTCATAGAGAGATACATTCATATGTGCATGCCTTATAGACATAATATCTCCCGATTGAATATCTATATTAGTTTTTTTCTGTTCTGGATCATTAGGATCTCTTGTATATGGAAAATATTTATCAAACCATGCTGGAGTAAATATATTGGGATTCCATCCCCCCAAAATAACAAGTGAACTAGATCCATAATCTAATTTCATTATGATCAATTCCTTTGAAATATGTTTTGATTCATTCAAAAAACATTTGTCAAATTTGTTTGTAATTATACCATATCCATTAAACATTATCAAATAAAATTGAAAATTCCTTATCCCTTACACGTATTTGGAATTGACTTCTGTCCGTTAAAATGTAAATTGACCACACATAATCAAAATTGTGCAGGGGAATATTATTGTGAAATGTTGCAACTGCTTTAAGTTGCTTTCAGCGATAACGCGACCGTTGTGTATGTGCTTTATTTTTTTGTAAACACTGCACTGATGATTGTGAATACTACTATACCAATGGACTAATATTGCATAATTAACTTCACTGATATTTATGAAAAAGGCGAAAGCAATTATGGGGCTTATGTCCCTGATCTTCCTGGTTGTGCTGTTGTAGGCGCGACACTGGCGGAAGTGCAGACACTAATCTCCGAAGCCATCGATTTTCATATTGAAGGACTCAAGGAAGCTGGGTATGTTGTGCCACCACCATCAAATACACCCGTTCCAATAGATCCGGGCATGTCGACCACAATCATAAAGGTCGTTTCTTAAGTCATAAAATACCCGAACCAGCGTCTGCTTTCCTAACCTATTCCAGTTTAGGTTAATAGACCTTTGGCAATTGGATCATCGCTTGACATTTCTTCCCGTTTGTGTTATTCTGTACTAAACTTTATTATGGAGGACTTTTTGAAACAGATTAAAACCTTCTGGCAAGTCGTTAGAGAGTTTTGGAAAACTGGAAAGACAGGGATAGCACTATTCCTGATTTCATTTTTTGCTCTCATATACGGGTATATTGCACTGGAGTTTGAAATCACACAAGGCTGGAAGGGACACGTATCCGTTCAAAATATCCTAAAAGATGTTTCGGCATTTATCCCCGTTGGTGGGGCATTCGTAGCAACGATAATAGGAGGCATAGATCTAATCATGTTATTATCAGACTTTATTCAAGCAAGACGTGAGAAGCGGATAGAAGCTGCCAAAGTTGAAGGCATAGCTGAAGGAGAAGCGAGGGTTTATCGCGAGTTCGCAGAGTGGGATCGTCGCCGAAAGGAAGCAGAGGCACGAGGCGAGGCGTTCACAGAACCGCCCCCAACACAGCCGCAGGAACAATCACAAGGGAAACCAAAAGAATAGTATTATGATTTTAGAGTCGTCAGTCAAACTGGCGACTTTTATTTTTATGGAAACTCTGTAATATTCATTCTATATGTGAGGTAAGCAAATGAAACGACTTTTAGTAGTGTCTATCTTGGTATTTCTCGTTGGGTTCACAGGCAGTGCCTACGCCCCTGATGAATTTAAATTCAAGGTTCATATACAAATTGAATGTGGTGAAAATAATAATCTAAAAACTACCATGAGTAGTTATATCAAGCGAGAACTTCGTAGTTTGCAGGATGTAGAAATTATAGTAAAACCTGAAGATGCTAGCTTTATTTTGAATGTTATAGCAATTGAGATGCAGAATAAATCTGGACAAAAAACAGGTGCTATTAGTATTTCCTTTAACTTTTTACATAAATATCCAACCAGTATTTTGAGAGCTGTATTATCTAAGGAAGACTGGAGACTTCTGTCAGATCCTGTCTCTATATGGAAACTACCCCCTCTATATTTCGAGCCTACTCTTGGTGTAATAGGTGGAAATACTGCGGATATTGATGAAATATGTAAAGATATCGTAGTAAAACTTGATGTTGACCAGTTTGAACCGCAACGAGAATATGATCAAAAATTAGACATAAAGTAGTAAGGTAATCCGATGTGGCAAGACCTCAAAATCCTAATCACAATTGTCCGTAAACATCACTACATATGGATGTGACTCTGTTTTGAGATAACTTGGTGTAGAGAAAGGAAATTTGAAATGACCGCACAATTTGCACATTACTGGCAAGAAGGCGTAATTCTTACCGAAGAAGAACGTGAACATCAACGTAGAATTGCACAAGCACTGAATCAAGGCTTTGTTTTTACAGTTCCTGAAGGTTCAGACAAGGTTCAGACCTAAACGGACAGATTTATACTAATCGGACAAAGCGTGAGTTAAAAATAATGATGCTCATGGAAAGCGACACACCGCACCACATGATCCCATTCTTTCTAAATGAAGATTTCCAACTGGAGGAAGATGATGAAATAGGTAAACGTTTGGCAGAACGAGAGCCGTCAGAAACAGAACCAGCGATTTTTCTTACGAAGGCAGACAAAAATGCAGCAATGTCTTGGGTGTTTTTTCAGTAAATATTGCTCACGAGACCTATCAAAAGAATAGTGTTATGTGTTTAGAGTCGTCAGTTTGTATACACAGGGATAGTAATTGCCTCAACTATACAACACAACAACAAAGGACAGAATCAGATGAATTATCGGCATAGGGTTTTTGTTAGTTATTACCATGCTGAAGATCAGGACTATCGGGAACATTTTGAGGGGTTGTTTTCAGGTTTCTATGACATAATGGTTTCAGAGTCTGTCGAAATAGGGGACATTGATCCAAACCTCAAGACAGAAACAATCCGTCAAAAAATACGAGATGAATATCTTCGGGATTCCACAGTGACAGTCGTTCTAATCGGTGAGCATACGTGGCAACGAAAATTCGTAGATTGGGAGATAGCCTCCAGCATACGCCAGACAGAATACAACCCCCGTTCGGGACTTTTAGGGATTTTGTTGCCGACATACCCCAAACCCTCAAATCCAGATATAGATTATTACTTTCACACAATCCCTCCAAGATTACACGATAACATACAGTGTCGGTTCGCAACAATCCACAAATGGAGCGATGATCCATCTACCGTGCAGTCATGGATAGATGACGCTTTCCAACGGAGACAGAGCACAGAGATACTGCCCGATAACTCTCGTGATTCGTTCAAAAATAACCGTTCAGGCGAAAGGTGGTTCTAATGAATTTGAAAAAATGGTTGAAACAATGGGGGCTGGATAGCCTGAAAATCAACGCAAGCATTGTGGAGGCAGAGTGGTCTCCCAAAGCAGGCGACAAGGAAGCTGCTTGGAAATTGTACATTGAATTGCTTACAAGAATTACTACGCAGGCATTGCCCACCGAATCTGGCGATGAGAAAACAGCATTGGAAAGTATTTATTCGCTGTTCAAAACTACGAGAAAAGTCCTTAAAGAGCAAGGACAGAACTGCATTGAATTTACAAAAATCGCAATTGTGGTTCTCAATCAAGTGGTTCGTCCTTTCACTGCTAAATGGCATCCAAAAAGTATTGCAGATGCCTTTGAATGCCAGTCTGAATGCGCGGTATTTCGTGAAGATCTTATTTCACTCCAAGTGGAATTACGCAAATATTCACGAGCACTTGCAGATCTTGCGGGTGTAGAAGATTTAACCAATTTAGAGGATGTAGAATAGTAGTACGCACTAAAACATATAGAGATCAATTTTGACAAATGGAGAGAATATAGAATGCCTATAAAAAACTTTTTTGAAGTCGGTCAAGCCCGCAGCTTTAGTCCCGACGCAGAATCGATTGTGTTTATCTCTTACAGACGCACTGCTTGTGATAAGTATATGGCGCAAAATTGTGTGCAGATATTAAAGGAAATAGACAGGCTTGACTACTGGTTAGATGAAGATGATAAATGTATGCAACATGCACAAGCCCAAAATGACGATGTCAAAACCGCGTTGTGTATTGAACAGGGGTTAGATGCATCTTCCGCCCTATTAGGTATCATCGGACCAGGAACGTTTACATCACCATGGATCCCTTATGAAATTGGTGGTGCCCGTGGACGTTAAGGATACGCGAAACCTTTTAATGAAGCTCCACCATTAGATCAGGCACACCCGCTGATAGCGCATCTGATCCATGAAGTAGATATACGTGAGGTTCCCGCTTTTGTCTCCCTTGGTATTCCTCTCACTTCTGCTGACGAAGTTAAGATGTGGGCACAGAGCGTCGCTGACATATTGCAGCATGAAAACCAAAGCGTCCCACTCAACGAGGCAAAACGCATCCAAAACAACTACAGTCTCCAAAATATCTATAATAGGAATAGCCGACTTTTAAAACCAACACCTCGGTAACTAAGGTATAAAAAGATTGGCTCATGTCAAGACTAAGTGCGGAGGCTTCTAGAGAACCCAAGTGTACAGCGAGTTTATTCAAATAAAACGCACTTACTTTTTACATGAGCCAAAAGATTTAGGCGTGGTTCGTAATATTAGCCACATTAGCGTCAATTTAAGGAAAGAACTCGTTTGTAGTCGCGCAATTCATAGCGCCTCTTACATTCAAAGAAAAGAGGCGCAATGAATTGCGCGACTACGAACACTGATATTCTCGTCCTTTGCGTTATTTGAGATGTTGATACAAAAAGGTGCAGTTAGGAAACCGCATCATAGGCGTCAATTTAAGGAAAGAACTCGTTTGTAGTCGCGCAATTCATAGCGCCTCGGACATTCAAAGAAAAGAGGCGCAATGAATTGCGCGACTACGAACACTGATATTCTCGTCCTTTGCGTTATTTGAGATGTTGATACAAAAAGGTGCAGTTAGGAAACCGCACCTATCGTAGTTGGAAACCGCTAAATTGACGCCTATGTGGTTCGTAATATTAGCCACGCCTATACCTAAGGAGATAGAATGGCTAGCAAACAGGTATTTTTCCAAGAAATAAAAGAATTCATTGATTTTTTGGTATGGGCAAACAGGTTTTTTTTCGGAAAATGTGTTTTTCGGGGGGTCTCAAATAAAGATTACCCAATAGAAGCTTCCACCTATCGTCGTCTGTGGAAGAAAGAGAAACCTTTCGGGATGTCTGAATCAAAATGGGAGCAGTGTCTCATAAATGAAAAGGTTGAAAGACCTAAGCAGCTCCTAAAAATTAATGAGGAAATCATAAAAGATGCACGTGGTCAAGGACACGACCAGAAAGATGGACAACGCTTATTTGATTTGGATTTACTTGCGGAACTCCAACACCGCGGGGCAGCGACCTGCCTCACAGACTTTACGTATAACGCTATGACCGCGCTATGGTTTGCCTGCCAGCAAAGTTCAGCAGGATATGTAAATGGTAAAGTCGTTGCAGTAGATCTTCATGACCTCAAAGGAATCAATCATGAAGATGCAAAAAAGGATATTAGTTGTTTTTTTAATCCTAATGAAAATGACAGATACCCGCTTTATCATTGGCAACCGAAGTACCAGAACAATCGAATTATCGCGCAACGATCTATCTTTATATTTGGCGGGGACCCAATTGAAACAAAATCAGAATATATAATTCCAAAAAAATCTAAGATACATTGTCTAACCTCTCTGGAGAGATCTTTGGGTATAACGGAAGCTAGCTTATTTCCTGACTTTGATGGATTTGCAAATCAACGGGCTCATAACAAAATATACACATCTCCTAATGTTTATGGTTATATAGATCTCGCTGAAATCGCATTAAGTGAAGATAACTTAGATAAGGCAATCGATATCTGCACCAAAGCCCTATCCTTAAAACCCGAAAATAATGAACAAACCTTCCTCTATTTTATCCGCACAAGAGCTTACAAGAATAAAGGTGAATACGATCTCGCCTTAGCAGACTGTAACAAGATGATAACGAGTTGTGAAAAAGATCCGAACTTTATAATTAATGGCTATCGTTTACGAGGACAGATTTATGAAGATAAAGGTGATCATAGTTCAGCTATACAAGACTATAACAAAGCTATAGAACAGCACCCCACGGATGCTAACGTTTACTATTATCGTGCCCTTTTAAAGAAACACCTTAGTCATATTGACGAAGCTACGAATGATCTTCAAAAAGCATTAGAACTCGCAAATCAGAAGAACAATATGTGGGTATCAAAAAAGACAGAGTTTATAGACAAGATCACACAACAACTTAGTAATTTGGAGTGAATAGAACTTTTCCAACACGCACTGGAAAACTATTTGAGGAGGAAATAAGTATGAAGTTAATAAGAGCATCAGACCTTGTTCCTGATTATATGGACTTTTTGAAAACTAAAGACCCAAAACGGATAAAATCATTTCAATCTCTCTTGAGCACACAACGACCAAGTGCAGTATCGGAAGCTGTTGCATTCCACTTTTTTGGATACTATGTTGATAAAATTCAGGTAGAGGAAATTCTAAATAAAGGCGGAGTAGACTTTAGATGCCAAACTGGTGACACTAATTTTGTCGTTGAAGTTACCCATCTTGACGTTGAAGCTGTTGAGAATAGATCTGGATTGCCAAATGATCTAACTCAGGATAATGCTGTGGGGTGCTTTTCTTCTATTACAAAGAAATTACATGATACCGTGGACAAAAAGGCACATCAAATGTCAGGATATGAGTGTCCAGGAATCCTTGTAATTGCATGCACACATAACTTAGCTGATCTGCTTTTCAACACTTCAGCGGCTGAAAACTTACTCGTAGGTGATACAAAAATCAGTATTCCGATTCCTAAATATTTACTCACAGACAGAATAAAAGAAGATACCCCTATTGAAGACACTTGGCAAAACCTCTCTTCACGAACTGATTTGGAAAACGCCATCTTTTTCCGATGGAATGATGAATGGGAAGCGTGCAACCGCAGTATTTCAGCTGTCTTACTGTTCCATATATCTGGCGCGAATGCTTTCGTTCTTGGTATTCTACATCCCGATCCTATTCATAAGTTCCCAATTCAGTTTCTACCATCGGTGCCCTTTGTTAGACTCAAGAAATGGCCTCCAGAAGATGGACTAATGTTTACAGAATGGATTAAATACGAAGAAAACACCGAGTGTGTAATTCGCAATCCTGAACACGTTAGTTTTTGTTACGCAAATTGCAAGAAGTGAAAAGAGGTAATAAGTGAAATAAGTGACACAGTCATATGAAAAGATGGTACTGATTCCTGGTGGTGAATTTGAGATGGGGAGCAATGACGTTGAGTCTGAACCCGACACCCCTCCAATAGGATGGCCAGAATGGGAATACTTGTTAATGCGGGAAGCTTCTCACGATGAACAGCCCGTTCACATTGTCAATGTACGTCCATTCTACATGGATATATATCCTGTGACAAATGCCCAATATAAAATGTTTATTGATGCCAATCCAGAGTGGCGGAAGGATTGGATAGCAAAGGAAGATACTTTATACCTAAACAGATGGAAAGATAATAACTATCCTATCCTTGAAGCGAACCATCCGGTAAGGTATATAAATTGGTATGCGGCGATGGCGTATGCAGAGTGGGTAGGCAAACGTCTTCCAACAGAGGCAGAATGGGAGAAGGCCGCGCGTGGTGGTCTGGTGGATATGCAGTATCCGTGGGGCGATTCAAGAGACAGCACACTTGCAAACGCTTATGTCTATGAAGAATGGATTGGATGTTATGTCGTCTATCACCACGGTGATGTTCTTGTCAATTATACGAAACCTGCGTGGTTACAAAAACTAAAAAAACACCTGAAGAAGAGAACAAATAATACAGAAACAACAGAAGTTGGTTCTTATCCTGCTAATGGATACGGTCTATATGATATGGTAGGCAACGGAAAGCAGTGGTGTATTGATAGTTATGATGTCGACTTCTACTCTAAATCTCCTCAAGACAATCCGCTGAACCTCGGTACGGAGTTTGAAAGTTATGAGAATACGATTGACAACATAAATCTAATACTAAATGATTATAAAAACTTAAAGGCTGCTCGCGTGCAGCGTGGCGGCAAACCAGCATATCGTATACCTTTTGTGCGTGTCGCGCGTCGCCGCCATGCTTGGCCTTCGGGCGATTATGGAGGTTTTCGTTGTGCCATGTCAGTAACACCGTAAACAATTTGCTCTTAAATTGATACCTAATGAGTTTTGACGTTCAAGTCGGGTAAAATTGACTATTTGTCTGTTCGTTCGGGTCCCTGTGCCCGAACGAATATACCCTCACAACATTACCCTATTTGATTGTCAAATTTCATTAGGGACTTGCAATATATCCCTTGATAAGTAGGTTCGTTGATAAAGACGAACAAAGACCAAGTTCCTGCAATTGCGCGCAACGTCCATGTCCGCGTGGAATCCATTCGGATTATTGACAATCTGCCACCTGAGATAACTGATGACGAGGAGTAAAGAGTAGTATGAGAACAAGAGCAAGAACCGTAGAACAAGTGTTTGATAGGGTCGTTGAACGCACCGTAGACCTACTGATGCATCCTGAAAACACACCATTTCAGGAGTGGTTTGACGCATTCCATACAGAGTTAAGAAGCTCAATAAACGATGGAATTACTCGGAGTTGTACCATCAATATGATGACACAGCATATCTTGTCCCGTCCTGTCTTTGAGGCACTTTTTGAGAATTACGACTTCGCTTCCGGCAATCCTATCACAAGGGCATTGGATTACCTATTGAACAATTTTAGGGTATTCGAGATTG
Organism: Candidatus Poribacteria bacterium; assembly: GCA_965218285.1. GTDB lineage: Bacteria > Poribacteria > WGA-4E > WGA-4E > WGA-3G > MSPOR6. The sequence goes on along the minus strand of OZ244616.1, from coordinate 5,598,915 downwards.
AAAATGTAACGCGCGATTTGGAGGATTTCTACGAAAACATCCGTTTCCGAGCGCGCAGTATAAACAATATCGCAGACAGACAACGCCTATTGTCCGAACTCTACGAGGAATTCTTCAAAAAAATAATAAATCAAGATACTGACAAGATAGGCATTCTCTTCACACCCATAGAAATCGTAGACTTTATGCTACACAGTGTCAATGAGATATTGCAGGATGAGTTTGAACGACGCCTCACCAACGAGGGGGTTCATGTGCTCGATCCGTTTACAGGTAGTGGAACTTTTCTCTCTCGCCTCATTCAATCTGGACTTATCCGACCTGACGATTTAGAACGAAAATATCGTGAGGAATTACATGCAAACGAAATTGTCCCGTTTGCTTACTACCTTGCATCAGTCAATATTGAAGATGCATTCCACGGACAACGCGGAGAAAATAGCAGCTACGAACCGTTCAACAGTATTGTCCTAACCGATACATTTAATCTTAACATAGAAGAAGCACCTACTCTTTTCCCCAGAGAAAGCCTGGTCAATCACAACAAACGTGTCGAAAAACAGCAAACACTTCCGATTCAAGTTATCGTCGGCAATCCACCTTGGTCAGTAGGGTATAGAATTGGAGACGTAGATTACACCAATCTCGAAGATCGGATTCGGGATACCTATGCTGCTTACTCTGTGGGACCCATGAGGCACCGTCTTTATGATACATACAAGATGGCGTTCCGTTGGGCATCCGACAGAATTCATGGACAGGGTATCATTGCTTTCGTCACTAACGGCTCGTGGATAAATAGCAGTGTCGATTCGGGAGTTCGTGCCTGTTTAGCAATGGAGTTCAGTTCAATCCACGTCTTTAACCTACATGGAAATACAAGAGAAGATGAAAATGTGTTCGGTTCCAGTTTTCGAGCACCGGTTACTATTACAATTTTGGTGAAAAATCCAAACACTCTGTCTGACGATTGCATAATTCACTACCGTCACATTGGATACTATCTCACACGCGAACAAAAACTGAAAGCTCTGCGGGAAGCAATATCAATAAAAGGCTTCAGTGATTGGCGAACGATTTCACCTCAAAGACATGACAGGCATAGCAATTGGATTCAACAACGAAGCGAAGTGTTTAAACAGTTCTATCCGCTTGCATCTCAGAGTTCGTGGTGGGCAGACGGGACAAGTGATGCGATATTCAATCTATATTCACGAGGGATAAGAACAGGCAGGGACACATACATCCATAACTTCTCACGTGAAGCTTGTGCACAAAACGCTCAGCGAATGATACAACACTATCTCATAGCACTTTCAGAACTTGAGGCAAACCCTGACCTCATAGAAAATGTAGAAACGCGTAGAAACGTTTTTAATTTTAGGTGGGATCAGGAAATTGAGAACAACCTAAGGCAAAGGAGAACAACCGAATTTAACGAGAGTAACATTCGAAAAATTGCGTACTCTCACTTTATAAAAATGAATTGTTACGTGGATAACATCTTTATACAGACAAGGCATGAAATGGCGCGGATGTTTCCAAGTAGTTCCAGTGTGAACAGCGTGATATGCATTCCGCGCAATGTATCTAGTAGCCCTTTTTCCGCACTTATGACCGATACGCTGCCAACTTCCCTCTTCTTCAGAAACGGCTGCGAGTGCTTCCCTCGGTACCAATATTCAGAGATGCCGGACAGACCAGGCACTACGGACACGTTTCAAAGTTCTGATGAAGTACTATATCGTATAGACAATATTTCAGATTCTGCCTTGTCTGCTTTTTGTAGGCATTATGGCACTAACAAAATCACAAAAGACGAAATATTCTATTACGTTTACGGCATTTTACACTCACCCAGTTATCGGGATCAATTCGCAACCGATTTAAGAATGTTTCTACCGCGCATTCCGTTTGCACCAGACTTCATCGCATTCGCCGATGCTGGCATGAGACTCGCCTCTCTGCACCTTGATTATGAAACGTGCCAACAATACCCATTGAATACCGTTCTCGAACGCGGCGTAGAACCACAACCAGAACATTTCCGGATCGGTCCAAGAGGAATGCAGTTCGCTTACCCTGACAGAAGGACGCTCACCATCAACGAGCATGTCCGCTTATTTGGTATTCCAGAAGATGCACATCGCTATGTTGTCAGCCATAAGACGCCACTGGAATGGTTTATCAATTGTTACAAAATAACACGGGATAGGGACAGCGGCATCCGCAACGACGCGAACGGCTGGTTTGAAAACCCTCGCGACCTCATCACGGCAATTGAGCGCATCGTTTATGTTAGCGTCGAATCCGCCCGGATTATTGACAAGCTGCCTGCTGAGTTGACTGCGGACTGAGTTTTCCGAGTTTTGATGGCTGCAATGTTCGTTTTTGGCATTAGAAGTAAGGAAGCAAGTTATACTCATTCAAACACTAAGCTGAATTGGTCTCTTGAAAAAATTCATTAATCTGGCGCATGTAGGCTATACCGTGCTGCAGCAGTTGTAAAGATGTATCATAAAGTTCAGGAGGAGAGAGTCCTTCATAAGGGTTTGCGATTTTTTGATAACAATTTAATGCGTATTCAAAGAAATTCAGTGTTTCAAGGTCAATTGCCCCGCTTTCCTGGATTACACGGAACCCTTGATGTTTTTGGTATGGAGGTGTCTTTCCACTAAATTCAATAATAGCGTTATTTATATCCACCGTCCGTTGCACAATCATCAGGAAGCAGCTTTTGACATAAGAATGCGTCAACCTGTCAGCTGCTATGTATTCCTCTTTGTTGACGGGGAGACCTTTGCGTAATTGTCCAAGACATTCGTTTATACATGCTAATTTTGCCTTTACAGGATTAAACTGGCGCGACAAGTTTTTCTTTTGGGAGACTTTTGGCATTATATACTCCTCAGGCATTATTTTATACCAAATTAACTTGATTAGAAGTTTTCTAATAGCAGTTAGCATTGCAAGGCACGGGGACCTTGCACTACAATTTGGGTTAATACGGTATTAGTTGTCAAAATATCATGTTTTGAGATTAGACGTCATTTATAGAGAAAAGTTGCAATAGCACGCAGAATTTATCTGAAGATATTTTGAAGAAATCAGAAGTGGGTTACAACTAAAAGAAAAGCGTTACCCACACGACACAAGTAACGGTAGGTGTGGTTTTGCGGTGTACTCACCCAAATGCGATCTGCATTCCTAACCGCACAGGGGTTGAGGCATTACCGATGAAGACTTTGCACACCCCAGAAGATAAGAAAATTGGCATTATGGAATAATAAGTGCTAAAATACTAAATGGATCGTAGAGAAAACAATGAAAGCAATTACAAGAAAAGGTGACGGAGGACCAGAAGTCCTGCGATTAGGCGAAGTGCCACCACCGCAACCGACAGAAACGCAGCTACAGGTGGATGTGAAGGCAACCGCCCTAAATCGTGCTGATCTAATTCAACGACGTGGTGGGTATCCACCACCGCAAGGTGAATCTGAAGTCCTCGGTTTAGAAATTGCTGGCACAGTTTCAGGGATGGGTGCCGCAGTTATCGGATTTAACGAAGGTGATAGAGTTTTTGGACTCGTTGGGGGTGGCGGCTATGCGGAACAGGCGGTTATTGATTACCGCATGGCGATGTTGATACCGGACAAGTGGAGTTTTGAAGAGGCTGCCGCTGTTACTGAGGTCTTTTTTACAGCCAATGAGAACATTTTTACATTAGGGAGATTGTCGGCTGGTGAGACGATATTAATTCATGCAGGTGGAAGCGGAGTTGGCACTGCGGGTATTCAAATGGCGAGTCATGCAGGTGCCCGCGTTTTTGTCACCGCAGGAACTGCTGAAAAAATTGGCAACTGCAAGGAATTGGGTGCTATAGCAGGTATTAACTATAAAGAATTGGATTTTGCTACTGAAATTGAACGGTTAACGGATGGAGCAGGTGTGGATGTCGTGTTGGACTTTATTGGAGCACCATATCTCGCGCGGAACTTACAGATACTCAAAACGAAAGGACGTTTGCTGCAAGTTGGATTGATGGGTGGTTCGGCTGCAGAAATAGACTTAGGGATAGTCATGCGAAAACGTCTGCAAATTATCGGATCCGTCATGCGTCCACAATCGCTTGAGGAAAAAACAACTATCACGCAGCGATTTGTTGACCGTTGGTTGCCACTTTTAGAAGCAGGAACACTCAGACCCGTGATTGATAAGGTATTTTCTTTACCACAAGCGCGTGAAGCACATGAATATATGGAAGCAAATCGTTCTTTTGGGAAGATTATTTTGAAAGTGTCGTAAGCGGTGGTGCGGTTTTCAAGTATGACCTGGATCTGTTAGGAGACCGTTCCTACCAAGAATGTTAACATATTTTAACGTGAGTTTGATAAAAACAAGATGTCGGGCTTTTTGTAGGGGCGAGGTCTTCTCGCCCGTAGGGGTTAGGTAACCTAACCCCTATGAAAATGTCCATTTATGTTTAGAATTTGCTATATATCAAACTCACGTTACAATAAATTTCTAACAATTTTAAGGTTTGATAATGCTCTCAACTGAACATTGGAATGGTACACAAGGAGGTTCGCGTAAGCGTATCGGATGCACATTGCCATACTTAAAAACTTTCCATAGAGTGTCAGTGCGTGCTTTGTTCACTCGCTGCCTCATATTAGCATCGGTGTTGTTAATCTTTAGTTTTACTGCAGCCGCGGATGTTACACATGTGACTTCTGCGGATGGTATTACTGTATCCTTTAAACTTCCGCAACTTCAAGTTGCGCAAGTTACGCCAGATGCAAGTTTGGAAAGGACAGCGGTGCGTGGTGCATACGACACGGTGCGATATTCAGAATGCGATTGGATTCAAGAACCGGGCTATCCAAGGTTACCTGTCACGCGTGTGCTTTTAGCTATTCCGCCTGATGTCCAATTGCGCAACGCGGATATATCTGTTAGCACAGGCACGTTACAAACCCGTAGCGGTGTAAGACTTCTTCAAAATAAAAAAGCAATCCCCTCTAATTCCAGTTCGAAACTATATCCATCAGTGCTGGCGCGAATAGAGATGGATGGCTACATCCGTTCCCAACGCGTCATCAGTTTGGCGTTGCATCCGGTGCAGTATAATGCTGCGACGCGCGTCCTGCGTTCTTATACCAATCTCACAGTCACCATCCCATTTCAAACGCAATTAGCAACCCGCAAGACAGAAGGGCCCGCGGTAGCAAACGTATGGAAACCTAAGGAGTCTTCCCTTCATGAACAGACTTATGCCCAGCATATTCTCAATTACGCAGAATATCGCAAGATGTTCAACGGTGATTTAGGAACCGTACAAACTATTCGTGCGAATTCCAAAATGTTTCCTGCTGCCCCAGCTGCACCGGGACAGATGGATGAATCACTTCAGACCCGTTACAAACTGTTTATTGATGAAACCGGCATCTATCAGGTCACAGCGGCGTCTCTTCGCACCGATTGGGGAATTGACCTAATAGGTGTTGATCCACGAAAACTCCGACTTAAGCACGGAGACCAAGAAATCCCTATCTACGTTAGTGGTGGTGCAGATGGAAGGTTTGATGCGGATGATGCAATCTTTTTCCTAGCGCACAGTTCCACTGATCCTGAGAGTCCTTATGCGAAAAACGCTTATACACTGTGGAACGTCTATTGGCTAAGCCTTTCTACAGATGGAAAACCGCCAGCGCGTGTCCCACAAATTGAAGCAAGCCCGAGCGATGCAACGGCGGTCCAGGTTCCAACTTTCCGATCGCGCGTTATTTTTGAGGAAGATCACATCAGTAACAACCTTGAGTTCGTATATCCGGACACCGTCACAGCAGGGGATAAACATACATGGTTTGATGCCTTGGACTTTTGGTATTGGGACGGCATAAAAAATGCAAGTGATATTGGGGAATTGCGACTCAATTTCCAGCTTCACGACATAGCGAAAAGTTTTGACCCGCCGAAGGTTGAGGTTGTGTTACAAGGTGGAACCCCTGTAACCCATAAAATCCTGGCGGCTGTGAATGGCGTACAAGTTGACCTCGCCACTTGGGACCGTCAAGCGCAAATGTCTATTTCAAAGAGCCTACGCGTTAATAACCTCAAAGATACATCACAAGGGGAAACCAACGTTCTCTCTCTAACGCGTATTGACGACACTTTTGAAGAAGACACAACCCGTTATCCTTATCATATCTATCTCAATCGGTTCTGGGTTGACTATACGCGTCTGTTTTTAGCTGTCAACGATCAACTCCGTTTTGGTACGCCGGTTTCCGCGGAGCAGGATAGTGAAAATCAAGGTGTTACGCACCAATTTCGCGTTGATGCCTTTCTCAATCCACAGATATCCGTTTTTGAAACAGATGGGAACATACTGACAGCGAAACTTCAAGGCGTTCAAATTACGCGGCATTCAATAGATGCGGCAATGCGCGAGCGGTTCAGAGCATTAAATTCTGGCGATCTCCGGGCTGTACCTAATAAAACATACTCCGCTACTTTTCAGGTGCCAGATACTCGAAAAACCGAGTTTGTTGCTGTATCAAATACTGCCTTATTTACACCTGTTCGGGTTGAAACCGTTCCACCCAGCGATTTAAGAAACACTTTGAACGGTGTGGATTACATCGTCTTGACACATCCGAGATTTCGGGAAGCAGCCGAAAGATTAGCGAACTGGCGTGCAACAGCAGGGGGCGGCGGATACCGAACCAAAGTTGTTGATGTCAACGACGTTTACAACACTTTCGGTGATGGAAACGTTCATCCGATCTGGATAAAAGATTTTTTGACTTATGCGTATCACAATTGGGCACCGCCAGCACTTTCATATCTAGTGATCCTCGGTGATGGCACATTCGATTTTCGTGGTATAGACAAAGAAATCTATCCGGAACCGCCTGAACTGGCAGGCTATATACCCTCTCACTATATTAACACTGATTCCTTCGGTAGGACTTCCGTAGACCATTGGTACGCTACAGTCTCAGGTTACGATGAATTTGTCGATTTTTATCTCGGTAGATTGAGTGTTGAAAATGAAGCGGAAGCAGATGCGGTTGTTGATAAGATTATCAATTATGAATCGAAAAGACCTAACGGTGCCTGGCGCAGACGGATTGTTTCTGTTGCTGATGATGAAGTCAGCAACATTGGAGATCATATATTTAAAAAGAGTCTCAACGAAATCGCCAAGGACCATACTCGACTCGGTTATGAAACTGTCGAAATCTATCTCGAAGATATCATAGACGAAGTTGACGCGAATCCAGAGGAATTCCAAGCACTTGCACGACACGTCGCAAAAGATAGGATTGTTAATGCTTTAGGAGAGGGCGCGGCAATTGCACAATATGCGGGACACGGCGGACGTATTGTGTGGACGCACGAATCCATTTTTGATAACAGGGCAATTGATGATGTTAAAGAAACCGAACATCTTCCCTTTATGTTAGTTTTGAGTTGCTACAACGGGTATTTTGACAAGCCGGCTCAACCGAGCATGGCTGAAAAACTCCTACGTAAAGAGAGAGGCGGTATCATCGGGATGCTCAGTGCAACGAGACTCACTTACGGCAACGGTAATGAGGCTCTCAACCGAATTATTTTTGATATGTTATTCCAACGCAATATCCGACAACTCGGTCCCTTGAGTTTTGATTCTAAACTTGAACTTCTCATGACTGAAGGCACGGGGCAGCTTGATGTCATGCTTGCATATACCCTTTTTGGTGATCCCGCAACGCAAATCGCCATGGCAGACTATGAAATCCTTCCCGCAATTGAGACAAAGACGGTTAAACCGGGCGATACGCTCAGGATTTCCGAAGGCTATATTCAGACAGCACGTTATGATGCCGCCGCAAAGCGGAAGGTTTTCACACGAAATACCAATTTTGATGGGAAACTAACCGTCCAAGTTGTCTTTCCCGGACAACCGGCAGTTGGTATAGACAAAACCGGTGCACGGAAGGAGTTTTACCCTGGCGATGTCATTGTTACAGAGACGTTATCCGTGCAGCGGGGCAATTTTCCTGCCGTTGAGATAGACGTCCCAGAGAATATTGCATCGGGGGACGCACATTTGGAGTATTATGCTGAAAACGCAACGGAAATCGCTGTGGGTGGTGATAGTTTCAGTGTCGGTGTCCCAAAAATACTTGATATAAAACTCCAATTGGTTACCACACCGTCCAGTGAAGATAAGATCGACATTTCCGTGCTCGTTTCTGATGATGAAAAGGAAACAGTTTCTGTCGTTCTGGAATGGAGAAATCGGGAGAACCCTAATAATGACGAGGTCTCCCTAATTCTTGCTGAAATAACTCCCGAATCAGTAACCACGGCGAGGTGGTGGAAACTTCCTAAGCCTTTACCTGTTCCAACCGATGGCTCAGCGTTTCGATATGATATTCAGGTTATGGATGCCGATAAGCTTGTTGTCATCTCCGATTATTACAGATTCTATCCTTATGCATATCCTAACCTTTCGGTTGTATCCAATCGTGGTGAAAATTTTGGACAGATTAGATATACGGTGGGGGAACAAGAAAATGATCTGAATGAGCGGTTTTTGTCTGTTGATATTGAAGTCACAGGCACCGTCAATTCTCACAGCAATGCTATCCCCGATAACGAACTACTTTCAGTATTAGGGCTTTCCGATGTTGATGTTGAAGTTGCCTTTTTTAGTGGAAATCCGGATATAGATGACAATGGTATCATTGATACTAATGCAAATCTACTCGGTCAGACACGGATAAAACCAAATGACTGGGTTGTGCGAAATCCGCTATATCAACGTTCTAATGCGTATGCTCCTGATCCGCTTAACACCAATCCTATCGCTACTGTGGCTATTCCGACATCCTTACGCACTGGCATACATGACGTGTTTGTTTATGTGGATCCGATTTTTAGTGAGACAGATAAACCTGGAAAAGTCCTTGAAAATAATGAGCACGATAATATAGGGTATAAACAGGTTGCTGTTTTAGGTAGCATTATCGGAGAAGTTCCTACACGCGTGAGGAGTGTTGATGGCGGTCTGCAGATTATCACCCCAGCAGGTGTTGTTCAAAAGAAATCTTCGGTTCTCACTGTTCAACCTATCATTTCAGATACTGAAGGAAGATATTCTGAGCACTTTATTGGTGGGACAGGGGAAGCAAGAAACACCACACCCAATCAACCTTTTTCTATGATCGGAAGTGATCTCAAAGATGCAATGTTACGTCCAGTTGCACTGCCAACTCGAGAGTCACTACTCGGTTACGCACTATACTTAAACGACACAGAATCTGCAGCTATAGGAAACACGTTTAAACTCCAGGCACCAGTTACCGTTGAACTCGATTATGATTGGACAGCACTACAACAGCAGGTAATACGTGAACTTTTTGGTAACGAGATGGATGTGTCAGAAGAGGCACCGGCTATTGAGGCAACGCTTAACGCGGCTATGGAAGCGCGAGTACGTCACATTGGGGCATATCTCTGGATTGATGTTTTAGCAAACTGGACAAAACTTGATTCTGAAATCAAAAGACATTCTAACGGCAGTATCTATACATCTGTCCGTGCTACCCGAATTCGGAACAATAACACCGGTGATGGCAGTATTAATGATGTTGTTATTGCATCAGAGGGAGTGAATGTAGGAAACTGGGTAGTCCTTTTTGAGAATGCGCGAACCTACCGTCTCCTTTTTATGCCTGAAGAATCTACTGAGGATCCGGAAACCTCAGATAATCGCCGATTAAAAGAGATAGGGAGAGAGTTTCCCCTTATATCTTTTAATAGGGAAGACGCACCTTCCTTTGTTGGGGCGCAGGGATTTGATCTTGACTTTGAAACTGGCGACACTTCGTTCCAATTTGGTGATGTCCTACGTTTCCGCATTACGCAGCTTGAAGTAGCAGGGGGGGAGTCTATTCAATCTTATGTGTCCTCTTTTGGTAACAGGAACAGAGGAGATGGCACAATTCAATACCTTGATTTGTCGCCTGAGACAACAATTCCGAAAGATACTTGGCTCATTATGTTTGTTTCACCAACAGCATTTCAGATTGAAGGAAAAAACAGTGGCGTCTTAGTGAAGGATGGAGAACCGATATATGGCACAGTTGGTAAACCTTTTGAACACAGCGACTATGGATTGAACCTCCTGATAACGCATGGACCTACACCTTTTGATGCAGGGGATCGATTCCTATTTGAAACCGCTACGGTCGGAACTATTGAAGCGAAAACCTTGTCCTTGGGACAAATCACCTGCCTGCAAAGTGAAGATACAATCCCACCTGACATCCAGATAACGATTGGTAATCAACAACACTTTATATCCGGTTCCTCGGTTGACGCTGCCCCAATTATTCAGGCAACGCTTACCGATGCGCGCGGCATTGATTACATCACGCGCCCCATCAAACTCGCCTTAGGACGTTTTGGTGAGTTTGAACCTATTCCCGAAACCGAATACAAACTTACGCAACATCCGGGGTCTAAACAGCTGGTATTAACATATAATTCTCCTGAACTTGAACCTCGCGAATATCAGATCCGACTCACTGCAAGTGACCTTGATGGCAATACGGGTAAGAGTGAAATTACATTTCAGGTACACGGCAAACTCCAATTAGTGGAACCGCTGAATTATCCAAACCCATTTACACGAGATACCACAGTGACCTGTGAATTGACACGACCTGCGGAGGCACTCACTGTCAAAATATATACGCTTACTGGAAGGCTCATCAGACAACTGAAAACTGAGGCTCCTTCAGGGTTTATACAACTTAAGTGGGATGGTAAAGATGACGACGGTAACGAAGTCGCTAACGGGGTTTACTACGGAAAAATGATAGTCCAAAGTCTTGATGACGAGAAAGATCAGACCCATATTCTGAAAATGATGAAATTGAAATAGTATGTGGCTGTCGTCCGTTTGAGGCGTTTGTCCTCGTGCAATTCACGCGCCTTTTATACCATATTAACTTGATTTGTAGTGTGAGGTCCCCGTGCCTCGCAACGGTGTGCTATATCAAAAAACTTCTAATCAAGTTAATTTGGTATAATATCACATTAGCGGGATTTGTAGTGCGAGGTCCCCGTGCCTTGCAATGCTAACCGCTATTAGAAAACTTCTAATCAAGTTAATTTGGTATAATATCACATTAGCGGGATTTGTAGTGCGAGGTCCCCGTGCCTTGCAATGCTAACCGCTATTAGAAAACTTCTAATCAAGTTAATTTGGTATAATATCACATTAGCGGGATTTGTAGTGTGAGGTCCCCGTGCCTTGCAATGCTAACCGCTATTAGAAAACTTCTAATCAAGTTAATTTGGTATTATATCACATTAGCCTGACTTGTAGTGTGAGGTCTCCGTGCCTCGCAACGGTGTAAACATTTAGAAATGGTATTATTATGAAAAAAGTTCTGTTGATATGTATCTTTTTTATATACGTCATACTACCCGCTGCAGCTGAACAGTCATATACGGCAGATTTTCTCACATTGGGAACCAGCGCGCGTCCATTAGGTATGGGCAACGCCTTTACCGCTATTGCTGATGAAGCAAGCACAACCTACTATAATCCTGCTGGCATCGCGCAGTTGACGCATCACGAAGTTAATTTTATGCACGCCACGCTTGCTGATCTCGCTGCGTCCGATGTCGCAAGTTACATCTACCCCTTTTCCCAAAAAATGACCTTCGGTATAAGTTGGCTTCGCGTCGGTGTAGACGATATCCCGATTACGGGGCTTCCGGTTACTAGCCGGGCAATTGGTCCTAACAATCGTCCTTATGTTGTCGGCACCTTTAGTAATACAAGCAATGCCGTGCTACTCAGCGGCGCACGGCATCTCGCAACTTTCCCACGAGATGTCTCCCTTTATCTCGGTGCCAACCTCAAACTAATCTATATTGATACGTATCGTAGCACCAACGCTGTCGGTGGCGGAAGTGATCTCGGTATGCTTGCAAAGACGAACCCAGACAGACCCGCTGCCTTCTCGTTTGGCATCGTTGCGAGTGATTTTCTCACAACCAAACTCTATTGGAACACACCCCCAGAAACCGAGGGTGAGTCTCCACACACAGAGACACTTTTGCCACGTCTCAAAATAGGTATTGCCTATCACCAGGAACTCCCCATTTTCAACAGTAAACTCACATTGGCTGTTGATATGGACACCCGAAACGACTATGAATTCCACACGGGGGCAGAATACGTTCTCTTTGAACTGTTAGCACTACGTTGTGGGTTTGATGGTAGGAACGGTACCTCCCGTGCAATGTACTTCACTGCTGGTGCCGGACTTCAACTCCGATTTGTTACCGGCGCAGCATTTCATGTTGACTACGCCTATCAGCGACAACCGGATTTAGGTATCAGCAACCGCCTCTCTCTTCGTGTCCAATTTTAGATGTTCTTATCAAGTTTCGGTGTCAAACCCAATCCTCTTTCTTTGGGTTTACTGCGTTTGTAGTCGCGCAATTCATTGCGCCTCTTACATTCAAAATGTCATACACCTCCGTAATGGTATTTTATTTTTCAGAATTGGTATAATAACGTGAGTTCGATAAAAAGATTCAATGCCTACTGTAGGTTGGGTAGAACGGAATCCACAATAAAATCGGACATAAAAGCGTGATTCATCCTCCGTTTAGACTGAAAGGACAGAAAAATGAGTGAAACCCAACTCTTTTTTATCTTTTGGACAGACACTTGGAATCAAATATCGAACTCACGTTACATATAATACCCGATTAACGGGATTTGTCTTATTTACCGGACGGTAGGTGCGGTTTCCTAACCGCACCATTGGCGTCAATTTAAGAAAAGTCTGTATTTTTTTGAACACCCCTCAATAAGCATGATTATTGAGACTGTCCCATATTTAGTCCCGTAGGGACGATATGTTTATAGTACACCGTATAGACACGTCTCTTTAGCTCCGTAGGAGCGACATATCCCGATTGCTAATCTGCTGCTAAAACATACCGCCCCTACGGGGCTCAAGAGATTGACTGCCTCGTTTTCTATAAACATATCGTCCCTACGGGACTAAAGAGGGTTTCTCATACACGGGAAACCACTAAATTGACGCTAATGGTGCGGTTTCCTAACCGCACCGGTAGATTGGAATCGCGTTAATTTGGTATAATACCCGATTAACGGGATTTGTAGTGCGAGGTCCCCGTGCCTCGCAATGCTAACCGCTACGTAGAAAACTTCGAATCCAGTTAATTTGGTATAATACAGCGAAAAGGAGGGCACAATATCAGCTGCCGTTCCAGCAAAATGTTACGCAACAACAGTATTACGCAAAACACCGATTCCCTCAATCTCAACTTCAACAACATCACCCGCTTTCAACGCAGTCGTTGCGCCGGGCGTTCCTGTGTAAATCGCATCACCGGGTTCCAACGTTATCGCCTGCGAAACGAAACTTACAATTACCGGCACAGGAAAAATCAAGTCACCCGTAGTTTGAGACTGAACCACGTCACCATTGATACGGGTTTCTAATTGTAGGTCACTGTAGTCAAGATCGGTTACGAGGACAGGTCCAATAGGTCCGAAGGTGTCCGATGCTTTAGCGCGCCACCATTGCAAATCGTTTTTTTGCCATGTGCGAGCACTGACATCGTTCCCACAGGTTACCCCTAAGATATTCGCTGCCGCTTCCTCGGGAGACGCTTTCTGCGTTCTTTCCTTAATTACCACCACCAATTCGCCTTCTGCGTGAACATCATCATCACCTTCGGGTAGCACAATATCACCCTCTGGATTATTAATACAAGATGGCGTTTTGATGAAGATTTCCGGATTTTTAGGTTCTGGTGCATTACCCAAGTGACTCCGATAATTCAAACCAACCGCTAACACCTTTGATGGTGTAGTCGGTGCAAGTAGTTTCACATCTTCTAAAGCAACGGTGTCGCCAGTTTCACTATAATCTGTAAACGGGCATGCATCCAACGTTCGCAAACTACTACCAGCAACAATACCGTATCCAATTGTACCATTTAATTCATATCGAGCAAATTTCATAATAAATCCTCCGCTATTTATTTTTACATGAATTCCCCATTTTGTCAATCGTTTTACTATATGCATACTTGTACCCAATTAACCCGATTTGTCCTATTTTCCGGACGGTAGGTGCGGTTTCCTAACCGCACCTTTTTGTATCAACATCTCAAATAACGCAAAGGACGAGAATATCAGCGTTCGTAGTCGCGCAATGAATTGCGCGACTACAAACGAGTTCTTTCCTTAAATTGACGCTAATGGTGCGGTTTCCTAACCGCACCGATAGATTGGAATCCCGTTAATTTGGTATAAGTGGGTATTATATCAAACTCACGTTAAACTATCAAAACACCGAGAAAACTTGAAAACCGAATAATCCTGATAGAAACTACAAGAAAGGAAAATTCTATCTTAACGTAAACCTGCCCTTTGCTTCTCCGTTACAATACTATTACAAACAATCAATAGATGGAGCACACTCTTTTGTACCCACAGCCCACACATAGATATAGATTCCTGTTTATCCTCGCGCTCAGTTTTCTCTTTTTTGTAAAACCTGCCTTGGCAGCGGATAAAGACGATTCCACCCCACCTCCACAAGAGGAGACAACTTCTCCAACACCAGTGGAGAATCCGTTTAGCAAGAAACCCAAAAAAGACACATGGACTCAGAGCGAATCTAAAACAACAGACGATCCATCAACAACTGAAGATGTAGATTCAGACATACCACTACGGCGTCAGATGCTGATGCCCTATTTAGAAACGCTACGGCGTTGGCAATACCCACCTGATCTCGGTGACCTCTCCGAACTTTATGACTGGAAACCGCGTCGCAAAACCGATACCAAAGGGATTGATCTCCCAATGGATTCAAACCTCAAGATAACAGGTTATCAGTCGGTAACAATTGAAGTCAATAAAACGCACTACTTCGGTGGAAGCGATTTGAACAGGTATGGCGGCTACAGTTCTGGTAGTTATGGCGGCTACGGTTCTGGACTTGATCTCGGTCTTTCCTCATCGTACGGTTATGAAGATTTCGGCTACAGTAGCGGGTTGGGTGGCGGATATGATAGTTTCGGTTCAGGATACGGTTCAAACTATGGAAGTGGCTACAGTAGTTACGGCAGCAGTGGAGTCCCACGTGCAACTGGCATAAACATCCGGCAACAGCAGAAGATAGGATTGCACGGACGTGTCGGGGAACGGACACATATTGCTGTTGATTATAATGCGGGTGATACCTATGGTGGCGGGTATGGTGGATATGGCGGTTCCAGCGGCTACGGTGGGTACGGACTTGGCGGTGCCAAAGAACAGAAAATTAAAATTTGGTATGAAGGTAAACCTGAAAGCTTCATCAAAGCTATCTCTTTCGGTGACATCACGTTAAGTTTGCCGAACACACGTTTCTTGAATATCAATCGCAATCTTTTTGGACTTGAAGGCGTATTTGAATATAAGAATACTCGTATGACTGTTTTCGGATCAAGAAGTAAGGGTATCCGAGAAGTGCGAACGTTCCGTGGTCAGTCTCGCAGAGCAAGTTTCGGTTATGGACCTCGCGGCATTCAGATTGCCGATGGAAATTATGTAAAAAATAGATTTTATCTTGTCCATCAAGGTGAAGATGGCTTGCTGCACGAGGCATATCTTCCAATCAAACAGGGCAGTGTGGAAATCTATATTGATGACAGCGTCGTCGGCAACAACCAAGGTGGCAAACGGACAAGTCAAGGTTATTTCAATCCGCAGTTTCCCGGACAGGATTACAACATAGACTATGAAACTGGCGAGATAGAATTTCTGTCGTCTATCTCCTCAAGTTATAATATCGTTGTCGCTTACGAATATCTTGGAGATGGCGGTGGAAGTGTCGGAAATCCAGGCAACGTCTTTGCAGATGAAAATGGGGACGGTTCTATTGATGAAGAGGGTGAAGAAGTTGGCTATGTTGCCCTAAAAGCGAAAGGGTTTCGCGGCACAGCAGCATCGCACGTTTACAGCCTCGGTAACCGAAACATAAACCCGCGCGATTTCCAGTTGACAATCATACGGCTGGGAGAAAGTGAAACATTTCAAACTGACACAGAACCCGTACCATACATCGAAATTTTTGGATTAGACCAAAACGGTGATGGTATCGTTGATCCAGAATTTATTGATTACAACAGAGGGATATTACGTTTCCCCAATTTAAACCCCTTTGCAATCAACGATTCACAACATCCTTACTACCGATACCGAGATTCACTGAATAACGACGCCATTTATCTCGAATCCCTCCGTAGCAGTGACCAGATCTACACAATTGTTGCTGATTATTCCTATCAATCCGAAACCTATAATGTCGGATTATTTGTTATTCCAGACAGCGAAACCGTGCGGTTAAACGGAAGACTCCTCACACGAGACACAGATTACATGATGATTTACGAAGTCGGAACAATCCGATTTTTCACAGAACTGGATGAGTTTGATGAGATCGTCGTGGAATTCGAAAAGACTCCATTCGGTGGCGGTTCACAGCAAGCAGTTGCAGGTCTATGGTTAGAATATACACATAAACCGAAGCCAAAATCAGCGAAAGAACAGAATCTTGAGGACAGGTTTAATCGTTTAGGTGGCATGCGTACAATGCAAACTGGTTTGGACAATAATCTCAGCACAGATCCGTTTTCTGGCGGATTTCCACAAACCGGCACGCGTTCAGGCGGAAAGTTCGGCAATACTGGTTTTGGCAACAGCAGCTTCGGTGGTGGTGGAAGTGGGTATAGTAGTTTTGGAAGTTTTGGTGGTCGTTCCAGAATCGGACCTAGTTATTCTGGAGGGTACGGAACAGGCATGAATTATTTCAATCCAGTCTACCAGAAAGAGTTTACCATATCTACAGGCTATATCTTAACTACAGGACAGAAACCGGCACAAATACCAGATGTCAATAGTGTCCCGAACCGTTTACAAGCGTTTAATATCAACACAAGTTTCGGTCGGGAATTCAACATTGCATGGTTGGTAAACCCACTGCCTTTTGTTAACCTCCAAAGATTTCCTCTCTCTATTGACTTTAGCGGGGAGTCGGCTTACTCACATAATAACCCGAATAGTGTTGGCGTGGCACTGATTGATAGCATGGAAGGCGTCAAACAAACCACAACAATATCAACCATAAAATACAACTGGAAACCGAGTAGCATTCCGTATGTCCGAGAATCAGAACAGTCAGATTCGCCTGCACACGATTATAGTGTGTTACCAACACAGGAAAATAGAGCACTATTTAAGGTTGTGCTGAAAGATAGAGAAGAAGCAGAAGCAGTCGACAACTATATGCGAAACCGAGATGTGCCAGCATCTTCAATTCAGCCGCTTTCTCTGTCAACAGAAGAACGACTGATTATGGAAGTCGGATATGAATTCACTGATGTCGTTGAAGAGTGGGGAGGCTTTTCAAACGGTATATCTAAATCTGGTGTTGACTATTCGGAACGCGGCTTTATAGAGATGTGGATGCGAGTGCAAGGTGATGATGATGTTACGCTATATCTCAACCTCGGTATTGTCAGTGAAGATGCAGATTCCGATGAACGTCTTGACAGTGAAGACTTGCCACAATCATTAGAGGATACAAATGGAGATGGAGTTATTGACGCGCTGGACCTTGACCTTGATAACCTACCTGATGGCCAACGGAATCGTGGTAACGGTAGATCGGATACTGGCGAGGACGTTGGCTGGCGTTATGACGGTCCATTTCAATCTGAGTCCTTTGGGGCAGACAATCAAGTTTTAGATAGTGAAGACTTGAACGGCGACGGTGTGCTTGATAGTGTTGACGCATATTTTCAGCTTGCTATTCCACTCAATGAAATTCCCAACGAATGGGTTAAAAGCAAAAACAACAATGGATGGACGTTCCTTAGCATCCCGATTTCTGAATTTGTGCCGGAAGGATCCCGTGTACCGAGTCTCGTGTTTGTTCAGCATTTCCGTTTCTGGTTAATGAAAAACCGTACTGGCAACGTTAAGGGTACATTCCAATGGGCATCTATCGAAATTGTCGGAAATAGATGGGAACAGGGAGTGGTTACACAATCCTCCACAGAAACAACCGTTGGACTTTCCAACCGTCAAGTTGTTGAAGATACGCTAGAGAAGTTCATTGTTGGCACAAAGGATAACTTCAGTTATGATGACTATCAGAGTGCGTATCTCGAAATTGAGGATAATGAACTCTTTAGAAAACTACACCCGTTCACAGCAACGTCTCTCGGTTTTCAAACACAGCAGCAACGCGAACAGACGCTTAGTTTGGAATATTATCTCTTTCCTGATTCATACGGTATTACCTCCAAGCAACTAAAAGGTTTTACGCAGAGTGAGGGGCAAGACTTTAGCAAGCACGATACACTCCGATTCTGGTTATACGGCGATAAAAGTCATACCACCTTCGTCCTACAACTTGCACCAAATGTTCGCACTGGATACCGAAGTTCTTTTTACAGTTCGGATCCTTTCCTCAACCAACTACAACAGGAAGAAGATGTCAATATCTTTGAAAACCTCACCGACTACTATGAATACACCGTGCCGATTGACTTTGAAGGTTGGAAATTGATTGAAATTGACCTACGAGATCAAAGCAGGAATGAATATCCTGACCGAATTGAAGATCAGAATAATAATATAGATACGCCAGCTCAGGATTTAGAATCAGACCCCACGCAAAATGCACCGGATGGGCATCCGGATGGATTTGCTGTCAGAGGCACGGGAACAAGTGTAAGCAGAGCACAGCTAACAATAAAAAATATCGGTGGGATTTTGCTCGGTATCCGAAACGATACCGAACGAGAAATTAGCGGTGAGGTATGGGTTAACGAAATCCATCTCGGTGATCCACTTATCCGATCTGGATGGGCACGTCGTGGAAACATGTCTGTATCACTAGGCAGCATCGTCCGACTCCGTGGCGGTTACGCAAGCCAAGACAAAGATTTTGAGAGTGGTGCTGGTGAAATTGGACGGCAACGTCTGTCATCCCGAGGCTATAGCACTACAAACAACGATTACAATATCAATGCGGATGTCACGCTATTTTCATGGTTGCCTATCCGCTATTCTATCCAAGAACAGGAATCTGAAACTGAAGCATTACGAGGCAGCTACACCACTTTTCAAAGTGGAAAAAGTGAAACCCACAACAGGGATGTGTCCGTGCAATTCAACCGAAATCCGCTGCCAAATCTCGGATTTGCATATAATTATCAAGATTTTTGGAACGAGCGGCAAGGCACACAGATTAGCCATCTATACACAGGAACTTTTCGGTATAATATCGGTTCAAAACTTGGGTTCAATATGCAGTATCGACACGAAGATATTCTTGCGAAACCTGAAACTGCTACGGATACGTCCACAACATCAACTTCCTATTATAGTTACGGATACGGCAGAAATCGGGATGAAAAAACTGACAGCGGGTCTATATCCCTCAACATCAGTCCAATAAACGCATTCAGTCTCAATCCGAGTTACGATATAAGGCGAACGCTTGAGAGACGTGATCCGAACCGCTATAGAACATTATCCGTTGTAGGAGGCGCGACAAATCCTAATACTTCTGTAGAAGAGGGCTCTAGTGAGGAAACACAGCCTGATTTTTCCATCGCACAACGCGAACATCGGCTTTCACTTACCCCGCGCCTTAATCGCGATCTCATCGGTCTACGTCCCACGGTGACAAGCCGAATGAGTTTCCGAGAAAACTGGTTCACTTCACAGAAAGACGCTTCACTCAACGGCAACGTCAGTCTCGGTTTAAACCTTCGTATCCAGAAATGGTTCGGATGGTTATTGGCAGACAAAAAACCAAAAACTGAAGAAGTAAAAGAGGATAAGGATGCAACGATGGATAAATCGGGGAAAGAGACATTGAGTGAACAGATGATAAAGCAGCTGCGTGAAAATGGCATTGATGAAACCCAAATTCAAAAATTAGTTGAGGAGCAATCCGATTGGATTAGCAGAGATAAAGCAGAGGTTGATCAAAAACAAGTTTCTAATACGAACGTGCTAAATCCTCTTGCCACGCAACAACCTAAAAAGGAAGGTTTCCTACATCGGATAATCAATACATTTACAATTAACACTAATGCTAACTTCACTGCAACCGAATCTTTTCGTCAACTTACTTCTGGGGAATCTTTTTTAGATATCTGGCGGCTTGATCAAGAAGCAGATGAACGGACGAATTCACGGAAAAGCAACAGTTACACAATCCGCACTTCCGTGGAACCATTGACCTGGTTCTCCTTCGGGACTAATCTCAGGACAGCCGATACTTTTCGAAAAAGTTATGGGACCACTTACACATCCCACGCAGAAACCTACGAAGGGGATATTAAGCTTAAGGCACAACAAGCAACAAGTTTCCAACTTCGATATAGTTATACGATACGAGAGAGTGCTAACCTTAAAGTTACCCTTGGCGATAGTGCAGCACACACCCCGTCGTTGAGTTGGCACCATAAATGGGGTGAAGAAACTACAACATCATTAGGAATTCGCACTACCATACGCGATCATTTGCGAAGCGGAATTGAGAGTAACGCTTTCATCGTCACACCCAATTTTAGCATTGACTATCGCTATCGGACAGAAAGCGGTATCCGTGTCCCGTTTTTCGGAAGAATTCCACTTAAACACGACCTTGAACTGACCAATACCTTCTCTTTTTCAATCCGCAGAGAGAACTACGGTGCCAATAAAGAGGAACGTTCAGAACGTTACGAAACAACGTCACGTGTTGGATACAAACTCAGTAACCATCTAACTGCAAATCTGAATCTGGGACTTAGTTACAACCACGATCGGGTTGAAGAGGGCAGAGATTTCCTATCCATCGCAAGTGCACTGACTGTGAGAGGCGAATTTCAATAATACCTACTCTTCATCGTTATAAATCGGAGGGGTATAGTTGGTGGGGATTGTAATATCAAATCGCTTCGGAACTCCTGATGATAGTGGTAGTCGCCAACGTTCAATTCCAAGAAACCATTTTACACCTTCAATTTCACCCACATTTTTCATAATCTTGCTGCGATTCGGATATTTTAGAGACATATAAATATTTGCAATAAGTAGTTTTGGGTTTGAAGAATTTTAAGACTTAATGCCTTGGTTAGGAAGAATACTGATAATCTATCTCCTCAAGTTTTAGTAGTAAATATTCTGTTTTGACAACTTCATCTGTTGCCTCGCTTTTGTTTAATATTTCTTTAATTTGTGCTTTAAGCAATATTAAGAAATAAATTTTAGGTTTTGGGGAAGGCTGGAAAACAGGAAGACTGGAAGAAACGCTGTGTTCATTATCTTCCCGACTTCCATACTTCCAATCTTCCAACTCATCTGCGGATCAAAAACATAAATTTAATATTGAAACTTGCTTATATCTACAACTCATAGTTGCATTTTTTATACTGCTATCAGCGTCTTTTAAGATAAATCCTTTGTAAGTTTCATTTTCTGTCTTTATCTCAAATTTTTTACTGCTAAGAAATATGCCAATTAATTCTCCAGTAACTGTGAAAGGCGTTTCTTGTTCTTCTTGAAATGTCTGAAGAATTTCTATGAGTTTAGGTATGTGATACTCACGATGGCTAAAGCCGTGTGCTTCTTTTGCACACAACTCTCCTATGTGATTCCTGCTTCCGTGTCTCTCGTGCCTCCGAATGAGGTCTTATTTGTACTCCACAGGCGTAACTTCCCGTGTATCCCACGGTAGGTTGTTAGCGAATGTGGTAGGGTCGTTGTCCTAACAACGGACATTAGTTTTTCTCTACCACATTCTAATGTTTTGAGTGATTTCGCACCAGCATCACACATCTTTCCACAGGTGAGGGATAGGACCCGGACAGGTTGTCCGGGGTGGAAACCCTATCCACGATGGGACATATAGTCCAACATGTTTTGGTGCAAATGTCATAAGTTTTTTGACCCACAGCTAAAGCAGTGGGATTGTCAGATAATTCCCTTCATTTTTTGATAAAGATACTGTCTCTTGCTCATCTGACTTTGGTGATGCCCATGAGAATGTTGTATCTGCCCCTGACTCACTAAGTGATGTAAGAAGTTTTTTATATTCTTCTGCCACTTTTGACTGCAATCTTTTTAATATATCTTTTAGATCAGACTCGCTATCTTTTGATCTAAGAAGATTAAGGAATTCCGATATTATCTCTCCCTGTATAGAAGGAATATCTTCGGTTAGCATTGCATTCTCCTTTTTAAAGGCAAGTTTAATATCAAATGATCCCGGTTGAATTGCTAGTATCGACAACTGCATACTATTCCTAATTTCTTCATTTATCTTTTTTGATTTTGATCTAACCATTCTTATTGTGTTAATGACATTTTGAAGATGGATAAGAGTCTTGCCTAATGGCAGGATTGGGGCTTCTGAATTATATTCTTCAATAGAATTAAAGTTAAGACCTACTATTTGCCTACCTGATGATTTGCTATTTCAACTAAATTTGTTTCGGAAAAAAGAGGGGTATCTCCAAGATTAAGGTATTCATTAACAGGCGGAAATACATCGCTATGAAGTTGATCTGGAGTAATATATTCAGAATTAAGTTCCCCAGAATTATTATGTGGGATCATTGCTTTAAGTAAGCACCCCATTTCTGGCTTGGAAAAAGCATCATGAAGATTAACTTTACCGGATCGTATAAGATTAAGGCGCATGGGCGACACTTCTACATAGAGCCACGTTTCATATTCAGGCAAGTAATCTGCAAAGAGAACTATGTATAGATGAGATACGGCATTCCGACATGAGAAAAGGATAGGCACATTGAAGTAGTCATATATTTCCACAATCTCAAGTTCGCCTAATTCTGGGATGTTAAGTATATTAGACATAATACTTTCTTTACTATATTACTATCTGAAATAAAGACCATATTTCCATATCATTAGGAGGCCACCATGTGTGATGTGAATAGCAAGTTCGAGAAGGAGTACTCTTAATCAATCCACATTCTGGAGTTAATTCACCTACGGCAGGTTCTGTGTCTTTAAGACCGTTACGTCTTCTTTTAGTTTTCAAAGCGTCTTTGATATCTGTAAATACTGAAAATCCATGTGCTTGGCATATCTGATCTTCTGGTCTGTGTTTATAAACATGTGGGTGTTTTTCTATTCCAGGGATAAAATCTTTTTCTTGAGGTGGATTATTCCGAACAAGATAATATACTATTCCAGATGCGGGTTCAGCATCTTCTGGGGGACAATTATCTAAATGTGAACCTAGTAATTTCAATTTCCTATATTCCTTCAATAATATTCTTAAAATAAATCTAATAACAGTATCAAGATACAATTCTGAGTATACACTAAGTATACACTAATTGCAGAAAAAATGCAAGGATAATAGACTAAACAGGTTTTCGTTTGAAATTGGGGGTGATGAAAAAGTTTCATTAACCCTTATATTTACTGGGTTTTTCAGGCGTTTTTACCTTCACTCCACGAAATCTCAATATTCTCAACAGGTTGCGGATCAATGTCGCCATTCTTAAAAACGACTTTGCCGTAAATCGTTCCATCGAAATACCCACGCCAGATATTTGCTGCTATTCCGCAGAGATGGGAAATCAGTATCCCCGCTATGAACCCTAATACAGGTTGCCACCGGTTGTTGAAGATTGGATGCACTGGTTTATGCGTTGGCATTGCGTGTCTCCTTTAGATTTCTCGCAAGCAACAGAGGATAGGAAGTTATGTTTGTTGGGAAGTGGGGTACTTTCGCGCAAACGATGGGGCGTACTGGATTTGAACCAGTGACTTCTACCGTGTGAAGGTAGCGCTCGTACCCCTGAGCTAACGCCCCAATTGTAGGAGATGGGCCCACTAGGACTTGAACCTAGGACCAGCCGGTTATGAGCCGGCTGCTCTGACCACTGAGCTATGGGCCCTTGTATTTAATTATACCTGCTTTCTAAAAAAAAATCAAGTTTTTCTGTAAGTATCCCAGGGTTATTTAGTTTTCGGTTTTTCTGCTATATTTTTTCACATTTCTATATAAACTACCTGTCCGTCGGGTAGAGTTTGCGAAACCCGACACGTTTAGTTCATGTCGGGTTTCGCTTCGCTCTACCCATAGGTGTCAATTTAGCAGTTTCCAACTACGGTAGGTGCGGTTTCCGAACCGCACCTTTTTGTATCAACATCTCAAATAACGCAAAGGACGAGAATATCAGCGTTCGTAGTCGCGCAATTCATTGCGCCTCTTTTCTTTGAATGTAAGAGGCGCAATGAATTGCGCGACTACAAACGAGTTTTTTCCTTAAATTGACGTTTATGGTGCGGTTTCCGAACCGCACCTTTTTGTATCAACATCTCAAATAACGCAAAGGACGAGAATATCAGCCAAGTTTTTTCCTTAAATTGACGTTTATGGTGCGGTTAGGAAACCACACCTACCGTCCGGAAAATAAGACGAATCGGGTTAATGTGATATTATACCAAATTAACTTGATTCGACGTCTTCAGATAAAGTCGGCATTGTGAGGAGTACCCAGAGACCTCACACTACAAATTGGGTTAATTGGGTGTTATCTGGTTGTTCCAAAGGTTAGGTTGCTGATTTCGCTGCTGCCGCAATACGTTCGACGACCCATTCTTGAATCAAATGTCTAGGTGGAATACCGCGTGCCTCAGCTAGTTCTAAAACAACCTCTGTTTCTTCTTCAGTTAGCCACACAGAAACTTTGTAACCATCTTCTGTCTCTACAAGTGCGCCATCATATTCAGCAGCTTCTTGTGCGGCTAAGAATTCATATTCGTCATAGACATCAAGGTATTCTTCGTCTCCGGTGAGTAGATAGTCTTCACGGTTCATTGTTTCCTCCAACCTATCGTGTTGTTTTCTAATAATTAATAAGTTTGTGCGTTCTGTTCTTCAATCTGATGCAATGCTTCACTGATGTATCGGCGGACCCATTCACTTTCAGTCGTCTCTGCTAATGCATTGAGTGCGGAAATGGCTTGCGGGTTACCGATTCTCCCTAATGCCACGACAGCAGCTGAGCAGACAGATCTATTGATATCCGTAACGCTGCTTATCAATGCATCTATTACTTGTACGGGAGGGTTTGCCCCTCTCTCTTCGGTCAGTCCCAATTCACCGAGTGCCACAACAGCAGCACAACGCATATCGGGTTCTTCGTCTTGTAGGAACAGAATGAGTCCATCAATGGCACGCGCATCACGGAGGTGTCCGAGGGAGGAGATGGCAAAGCGGCGGACAGCAGTATTATCATCAGATAACGCGTCAATGAGCGGAGAAACAGCATGCACATCGCCGACATTACCTAAACCTTCCGCAGCGTATGCACGCATTTCTGCGGATTCTGATCGTAATTTTCGGAGTAAAACCCGAGTCGGGAAAAATCGCCAATTCCGTAAAGGACCGTCTTTACGCGAAAGCAGAATTATCAGTCTACGAATCTTTTGTTGCAAGGATAGATCCGAAACAGAGTTTGAGGACTCGCGTGCCATTGTGACACCTCGTTAGCAGGTAAATTGCCATTATTATAACATAAACCCTATCTGAGTGTGTAAAGTTTTTAGCATGAGGTACCAAACTATCCATTATCAAATATATTTTCAACGCACTGTATTTAGCCCCAGCGGGGCGGAATGTTTATAGTAATGCGGCGGACAAACCCTTTAGCCCAGCGAGGCGGCAGGTATATCGCCTTTCAACCCAATTTTTGACAAATAATAACACCCAATTAATCCGATTTGTAGTGCGAGGTCCCCGTGCCTCGCACTGCTGACTTTATCGGAAAACTTCGAATCAAGTTAATTTGGTATAACACCCAATTAACTTGATTTGTAGTGTGAGGTCCCCGTGCCTTGCACTGCTGACTTTATCGGAAAACTTCGAATCAAGTTAATTTGGTATAACACCCTCACCATATTTTGTGGCAAATAATTTGGCGATTAATAACGGATATAGGTCTGTCCTATTGAAGCAAGCAGACACAGAAATCTGCCCTATAAAGTTATCCGTAATTCCTTTGCGATGGTATACACATCCTTATCACCACGTCCAGAGAGACATACCACGATAGTTTTACCTTCTCCAAGTTTCGGCGCAAGTTCACGTAGGTACGCAATGGCATGCGCGGATTCTAACGCGGGGATGATTCCCTCAGTCTCCGACAACAACTGAAATCCTTCCACTGCCTCCGTATCGGTAATCGGCACATATTCTGCCCGACCCGTTTCTCGGTAATAGCTATGTTCCGGACCGACACCAGGATAATCTAACCCGGCGGAAATCGAATGTGCAGGTGTTATCTGTCCATCATCTTCTTGCAATAGATAACACTTTGCTCCATGGAAAACCCCAACACTTCCAGCAGTGAGCGGTGCGGCGTGCCGTCCGCTACGGATACTCTCACCTGCTGCTTCAACACCGATAAGGCGAACAGACTCGTCATGATAGAATGGATGGAACATACCCAGAGAATTACTACCACCGCCAACACAGGCAACGACACAATCAGGTAAGATACCTTCTTGTTCTAAAATCTGCGCTTTCGTCTCTTCGCCGATGACTGCTTGGAAATCTCTAACAATCATAGGGTAAGGATGCGCCCCGACAACCGATCCGAGAAGTAGGTATGTCGTGCGGACATTCGTGACCCAATCTCTAAAACAGGCGTTGATCGCATCTTTGAGCGTGCGCGAACCAGAGTTGACTGGCACAACCTTTGTTCCCATCAACTGCATGCGGAAAACGTTGAGTGCTTGCCGTTCTATGTCCTCTTCACCCATATAGACTTCGCATTCCATATCAAATTTAGCGGCGACGGTAGCGGTTGCAACGCCGTGTTGTCCGGCACCGGTTTCAGCGATAATACGTTTTTTGCCCATCCATCGTGCAAGCAAGATTTGTCCGATTGCACTGTTAATCTTGTGTGCGCCCGTATGGTTCAGGTCTTCCCGTTTGAGGTATATCTTTGCGCCACCAAGGATTTCAGTCAGACGTTCTGCATAATAGAGCGGGTTAGGACGTCCTACATATTCGCTGAGGTAATACCGGAATTCTGTTTGAAAATCGGAATTGTCTTTGAGTGTTGTGTATGCCTCTTCCAATTCTAAAAGTGCGGGCATAAGGGTTTCGGGGACATATCTTCCACCGAACTGTCCGAAGTGTCCCGTTGCATCAGGAAGTTGTTGCATGTAGTTCTCCATTTTGTGTTGTGTTTAGATGTGCGATTGTGTTTTCTTTTTCATGAGTGATTTCGCACGAAGGTTTGGACGTTCCAAAACCGATGGGTTTACAATCGATTCCGGCAGTTGGCCAGTTAATACTTGTGCCACACACGTAGCGGCGGTGACCTCTAATTCAAGGATTGATTCTTCAGAGATAAAAGCCGTGTGCGGTGTGATGACCACATTGTCAAGACTGAACAGAGCTTCCTCCGATTGGGGCGGTTCGGTTTCCAATACATCCAAACCTGCACCTGCAATCTCACCATTTCGCAGTGCGTCAGTAAGTGCTGCTGTGTTTACAATCCCGCCTCGCGCAGTATTGATTAGGAACGTTGTCGGTTTCATTATACGAAATTCGTCAAAACTGAACATATATTTTGTCTCAGGTGTCAAAGGTGCGTGAATCGAGATAAAATCTGATGTTTTGAGAAGTTCTTGAAAAGAGACTTTTTCCGCACCGTGACATTGAATTGATTCAGATGATGCACGCGGAGAATAGATTTTCACAGCAAGTCCAAATGCTTTCGCTTTTGGGATAATCGCCTTTCCGATATGTCCGAATCCTACAATACCTAAAGTTTTTCCACGTAATCTGCACATCTGAGGTCCGATATTCTGATCCCATATACCGGATTTAGCTGCCGTATTGAAACGTGGTATTTTTCTGACACAAGTGAGCAGAAGTGCCATCGCGTGGTCAGAGACTTCATCAACACAATATGTTGGAACATTAGTAACGATGATCCCGTTCTCAGTGGCACTTTTCACATCAATGTTGTCTAACCCGATACCGCAACGAGCGATAACTTGGCATTGTTTAGCTGCAGCGATAACACATTCACGGACAGGTTTCCAACATGTAAGGATGCCATCAACTATAGGTGTAAGGGTCAGCAGTTCGTTTTGATCACCTGTTTCCGCTACAATAAGTTCTGCTCCAACTTTCGCGAGCACTTCGCGTTCAGGTTCAACAGAGGACCAGGCGTAATCAGTAATGAGGACTTTCCAATTGTTTAACATATTTTTTATTGAAATCACGGTTAGAAATTCTTCCTACAAGAGACACCCATATCAAGGAGACGATTAGCGATTGTCTTCAACATCTCTAACTATAGTAAAACCTACAATTAAGTAGACAATTTCCTTGAACAAAAGATAGGTCGTAGGGGCGAGGTCTCCTCGCCCATCTTTCAAAGCGTGTCCCATTATTTTTTGATGTCACTATAAGATGATTCGGGATGTGGCTTATTGCTCTGCTTGAGGAGTTCAATCTCTGCGCGAAGTTCTTTGAGCTCAGTCCGGAGTTCATCTTTGCCCATGTTGTTTGATCATAGTAAAGACCTGTTGTACTCCAATTACTACCCATATTACTGCTATCATGACTATTAACAATATCCCTATAAGATACACGAGATCTTCTAACCCATCCATTTTTGTATCTATGTATTCTCGCATATCCTTTTTAGACATATCTATTGCAGTTGTTATCTCTCCACGCAGCCGTTGTTCCGACTCAGTTACCTCAACTTTGACAATCTCACGGATGCGTTCAATATCCGAATTAGTCAGGTCAGAGAAGGCAGGCGGTGCTAAAATTAACATCCCTACAAATATTAAAATTACGTTTTTCATAAGAAATTTCTCCTTAAGAATTTGAGATTACATACTATCCCTATAAAAAGATTTTACCGGGGTTCATTAGATTCTGTGGGTCTAATGCACACTTGATGGCACGCATTAAGTCAACTGCTTCTCCATGCTCTTTTTCTAATGCTGTCCGTTTACCAATACCGATGCCGTGTTCACCGGTACAAGTGCCATCCATTTTCAATGCAATGTCTACAATCTGGTCGCTGATTTGTTGTGCTTCCACCAATTCATCTTTATTGCCGGGTTCAAGTGGAAAAACAACGTGGAAGTTGCCATCACCCACATGACCGAGCATAGATGCAAGAAGGTTGGATCCCGCAAGGATTGATTTGGTTTTTGCAATACACTCTGCAAGTCGTGTGATCGGAACACAGACATCGGTAACATAACCAACAGAACCATGACGACGGTTAAGTGCAGCGTAATAACTATCATATCTGGCTTGCCAAAGTCGTTTGCGTTCGTTTTCGTCTATTGTCCATCGGAAATCGCCACTACCGTGTGCTGCTGCGATGCTGCCTGCAACCTTTGAACTCTCCGCAACAGTATTAGCCGATCCGTGAAATTCAAAGAAGAGTGTTGGTGCAACTTCATAGTCTAATCCTGAATATTTGTTGACAGCATCCATCTGCAGTTCATCCAAAAGTTCTATGCGAGCAACACTAACCCCTGCCCCCATCAGTTCAATAACCGTGTTTACTGCATCGGCAACAGTTGGGAACGCACACACAGCAGCGGCAATTGCTTCTGGCAACCGTGCCAATTTGAGCGTAATTTCGGTAATAATTCCGAGTGTGCCTTCTGAACCGATAAATAGGCGAGTCAGATCGTAACCTGCGGCAGATTTTCTCGCTCTGCTGCCAGTGCGGACGAGGGTGCCATTAGCAGTTATCACGGTTAATCCGAGAACGTTGTCCGACATAGTTCCGTAGCGGACAGCACTTGTGCCGGATGCACGCGTTGCTACCATTCCACCTAATGAGGCATCTGCCCCCGGATCAACAGGAAAATGGAGTCGCGTTCCAAGTTCATCAAGATGTTTGTTCAATTGTCCGCGCGTAACACCTGCTTGTACAGTGGTATCTCTGTCGTTTGGGTTTACGCTCAGGATGCGGTTCATTTTGTTTAATGAGATGCAAAGCGCGCCCTCATTTGCAACTACTGCCCCTTCAACGCCAGTGCCAGTGCCATAAGGGATTATCGGTATCTTATATTTTGCGCATATCTTGACGATCTCAGAAACTTCCGCGTTGGTTTTCGGGAAAGTGACCGCATCTGGAAGCGCGCCACGATGATATGATGCATCCCGTGCGTGCGCGTCTCGAACGGCAGCGTCTGTGCTGAAACGTGTTCCTAAAAGGGCACGGAGTTCTTGATGAGGTTGTCGTAAATCATGACCGTTCATGCTATCGGTATTTTAGCATGATTTGCGGGTAGTGGCAAGGTAAAAGGATCTACGGATGCGACACTTTAGGTTGGAACGAAAAGGGAGGTTACCGAGTGCTGCGGAGGAATATTTGCACTTGGTGGGACACTGAGGATCTGTGCAAGATACCTGAGGTTACTTCTTGTTAGAAGGTGCGGGGAGCCACGTAAGCATAAGATCAGTACTAAGTTCATCTAATTTTCGGGCTGGAGACCTGTTTTCAGGTAGGGAGGAAAGCCCGCTCTTTTTTTCAGGATAGGCGTTCACTTTGTCTATCGGACGTTTGCCGACCCAGTGGAGCATGGGTCTGCCTTTAACTGGCTTGATTTTCATTGTGTTTCCTTTCGTAATCTTCTTGTCTCAGCTCATCAACTGCGCGTTGGACATCTTGATAGACTTCTTCTTCGCTGATACCTCTATTTTGCTCGTGGACGTTGTTCATCACTTGCAGAAGTTTCGTCCAATCTTTCGGATCACCTTTTTTAAATCCCAAACTCTCTCGGATTTGCTTAGATATAGTAATCTGTCCATGTTCAAGAATCTTAGCCGCTGCCATATTTTTGTTCCTTTTCATAAGAGTGTGGTTTTGGAAGAGGACGGTTGTAAGATTGCTAAGGTTTCACAATACGCTGTTGCTTCAATCTTTCGATTTCCTGTGAGAGTTCCTCTATTCTTTTTCCTTGTGCACGATCCATTCTACTGCGCCATGCAATGAGGATTTGTGGAATGCCCACGGCTAAGACAATAAGGGCTATTAGTCCGTATGTGACGTTTGTCACGTGTGAAATCTGTTTGCCAACACCTTCAAACTGTCTGTCAACACCTTCAAACTGTCTGTCAACACCTTCAAACTGTCTATCAACACCTTCCAGTTTGCCCCGCATCCAGGAGATGCCCTGTTCTACGTTTTGAAGACGAGTATCTAACGCTTTGATTTCCGCTTTTATTGGATCAACTTCCTCTTTGACAATTGATCGGATCTTATCAAGGTCTTGAGGTGTTAAATCAGCGAAAGTTGGCAAAACAATTGTCCACAAGACTATTGATAATAATAAAACAGTTTTCATGTGTTTCCTCCAAATAAATGGGATTATCTTCATTGTGTTCCCTCCAAAACGGCGGGCTCTGAGTGGAAAGTGCCTTTTAACTTTGAGAGAATGTCCAGCACTTTATCCAATTGTGGCGGGTGCTTGGCATTAAGCAGATAGGTGAGAGTCTGCGGACTGAAATTTGTCCATGTGGCCAGTTCTTCAATTCCGCCTTGCGCTTCTGCAATATCTTTCATGGCAAGTAATAGTATCTCAATGTTGCCTTCCTTATCAAAATCTTGAATCGCAGCTTCAAGATAACCTTTTGCAAATTCTGGTTGTGCCAGGTCTTTGAGAAGATAGTCTTTAAAAGGGGTTGTGCATTGCTGAAGTTTAATATCTATATTCATTGCGATTATTCCTTCATTCGTTCCAATAATTTTACGCTCTGGTAATATTCCGTTGTTGTGTTCCTTTAGCCCCTCCACAAAGTAAAATCACAATGTCATGTTGAAAAATCCCAAAATAGACGCGATATCCAGGTCCGTGATGGATTCTCAATTCGTATAAATCCTTACTCAATCGCTTGAAATCGCCAAAGTTTCCTGATCGTAATCGTGAAATTCTATTTGAGATTGCTATCTGGGTTTTTTGATCCTTAAGCCGCATGTACCATCGCTGATATGGATCGCTTCCGCTTAACGTAATATGGTGGAGTATCTCTCTGGGGCGAATTTGCATGTTTATAAGTATAATGAATTTTTAGCAAGTTTTCAACCTTTTTCCATGATTGTACAGCGTAGGAAGGAATTTCGATTCCCGACGAGGAGTCGTGAAAAGGAGGTTAGGACTGTCCTTAAATTTGTCATAGGTCGGTTCTTTCTCTGGGTCTTCGGCATTATAGGCTTCCACCAATTGGGCAGGATAGTTGCTTATCGTGTCAATTGGGCGTTTGCCGACCCAGTGCAGCATCGGTCTGCCTTTAACG
Organism: Candidatus Poribacteria bacterium; assembly: GCA_965218285.1. Lineage (GTDB taxonomy): Bacteria > Poribacteria > WGA-4E > WGA-4E > WGA-3G > MSPOR6. Next base: position 5,566,462 of record OZ244616.1, on the reverse strand, counting down.
GGCTTGATTTTCATTGTGTTCCCTCTCATGTCTCAAAATGTGTATAAAATCTTCTGGAGGCACGATTTGTATTTGCTCATAACTACCTAAATCCAGTAGGTCCCTGTCTCGACTTACGATATAATCGGCTGATACTGCCACAGCACAAGCAATAATCATGTCGTCTTTAGGGTCGCGTTCTATCACACGAATTTCTGGTAGTTGTGCAACTATAATGCTAATATCCTTCAGGTAATCGATAAAGATTTCCACTTTTTCTGAGGAATATGTGTAACGATTCCGTATGTGTGGTTTCTCTAAAAGTACATGGCGGATTTCCTGTAAAATTTCTGCCGCCGTGTAAAGATTGACGTTTTCCTGACATTGAGACACCAAATCTGCTGTCAATCCTTCGGTAAGAAAAGCACTCACGGCAACAACACTATCAAGGACAACGCGTAGTTTTCTTCTGTTTGTCATATTCTTCCTGTCGAAGTTCAGCAACAGCGCGTTCAACATCTTGATAAACTTCTTCTTCGCTGATCCCTCTATTTTGTTCGTGGACACTTTTCATTACTTGCAAAAGTTTTGCCCAATTTTCAGGTGTCGTTGATTTCTTAGGCATGATCACTACACAATCACCTTCAATCCGTGCATCCACGATATCACCCTTCTTGAGCCCTAAACTTTCTCGGATCTGTTTAGGAATAGTTATCTGTCCACGTTCGCGAATCTTAGCAACTGCCATATTCCTGGTCCTTTTTGTTTCAGTGTTTGTTCGTCTATAAATCAAGCACTGTTCTGTGAGGTTTCGTTCCTATAAATCCATTCGTGGATAGTGTGCATTTCGTCTGTATTCTCTTTGAGAAACGCGTCCCTGGTATAAATGACGTGATATTCAAAGTGTGCATTTGGTCGCAACTTTGCCAGACGTTTTACTGCCTTCCTTTTCGCCACGACGACAGGGTCGCCGCGTTCGCTTTCAGACTTAATCTCAACGATGTAGAATTCCCCTGTGTTCTTGACAATGACAAAATCTGGAAAATAGCGGTGATAATTGTTATCAGTGCCTTTGTATTCAAAATGGAAGCCAGAAATTTGCTGAGTAATCACAATTATAACCTAACTACGCAAAAATCTCAAAGTTTTTATGTGGTGTTCACTAATTTCTAAAGAGATTGAGGTATTCCTCCAAAACAAAAAGGCGGCTACGAGAATGTCTTGTCGTCTCTTTTAGTACGCCGAGTTCTGTCAGGGACTTCAGAAGCCGATTCGCACTTGAAAAACTTATATCTAACCCTTTTTCAACCGATCTCGCGTTAAGAATGGGAGTCGCATACATGAGTTGCAGTAATTTTTGTGCATTTTTCGCGCGAGAGCCGAGGGTTAAGATTTTGATATCATATTCTTTGCGAAGTTCAATAATCGCTTTGAATGTTTTGAGTCCATGTTGAGCAGTTTCAACGATTCCAATTAAGAAGAATACAATCCACTGTTCTAAATTGTTTGCTGTGCGAACGCGGGTCAGCGAATTATAGTATGAAACCTTGTTCTTCTCAAAAAAGTTTGATACATAAAGTACTGGTTTGTTAAGTATTTGTGCGTCAATAAGCTGCAAAACAAGTAACAACCTTCCACACCTACCGTTGCCATCAAGGAAAGGATGGACGGTTTCAAACTGATAATGGGTAATTGCGATTTTGATAAGATGTGGTAGTTGTAATGAGTGGTTGTGCCAGAATTTTTCAAGGTCGCTTAAAAGATCAGGTACTTCCTCCGCAGAAGGCGGAACATAATAAGCATCTGCTAACGACGAGCCACCGATCCAGTTTTGACTTCTACGAATTTCACCGGGTGCTTTATGTTTCCCTCGAACACCGGACATCAATATCTTATGGACTTCTTTTAGCAATCGCATAGAAACTGGAAGCTCAGATAGTTTTGCTATCGCGAAATTCATGGCTTCAATATAATTTTGGACTTCCTGCCAATCGCTTTGTCTTTCCGGTTTAATCTCTGCTTGTGGTAAAACAGTCTCGTCAAGTTCAGTTTTGGTGCCTTCAATCTGATTGGAGTAAGTCGCTTCTTTAGCAATGTTCATTGGAATGGAGAAATTAACATCCGAGCGAAGTTCCGCATAGGCGTTTAACTCTCCCAAAAATTTCGCTGCTTGTTCAATCAGAAGATCTATCTGTGGGTTGTCCCAGACAAATTGACAATTGACGAAGGTAGGTGTAAAACTCTTATATTCTCTTTGTTGCTTGTATGTGCCTGCTGTAAAATTTTTCATGTAATCATTTTTGCCGTTTTTTGAAAATGAAAATTTTATATTATCATTTTTAGCTATTTTTGAAATCACAAATTGCCCACTGTCAATTCGTGCAAATATGTTGTTTTACAATCAGCATTTGTAAAGATTTATCAAGTTATGATGACGAAGACGAAATAGATTCGCTGACTTTGGTGATAATAGCATCCGGTTTAATACCCTCACCTTGTCCCTCAAAGTTGAGAAGGATGCGATGGCGAAGGGAAGGATGAAGCACAGCATCAATATCCGTGAAGGCGACGTTATAACGTTCATCAAGGAGTGCGCTGATTTTTGCGGTAAGTACTACCGCTTGGATGCTACGGATACCCGCACCAAGATGCACATAACGTTTCACAATCTCTGGTGCATCCGGTGAATCGGGGTGCGTAGCACGAACAAGTCGGATGATATGTCGCTCAACATGCTCTGCGATGATAACCTGCGGGACAAGTTGACGCATCTGGTTGAGTGTCTCGGTATCCGTAACCTTTTTGATGGTAATATCTGCACCAGATGTAGTGCGACGTAATATCTGAACTATCTCATCTTCATCGGGGAATTCGATGAGAAGTTTGAACAGAAACCGATCCAGTTGTGCCTCTGGAAGCGGATATGTGCCTTCCATTTCAAGCGGGTTTTGAGTAGCAAGAACACAAAAAGGCTCTTCTAATTTGTGGCTTGTTCGTCCGACGGTAACAGTGCGGTCCTGCATCGCTTCAAGGAGTGCAGATTGCGTGCGTGGTGTTGCCCGGTTGATCTCATCAGCAAGGATGAGTTGTGCGAAAATAGGACCTTGCTGAAATTCAAACTGCTTTCTACCGTGTTCGTCCTCAATGAGGAAGGTTGTGCCGGTAATGTCAGATGGCATCATATCTGGCGTGAAATGAATCGGTTTGAAAGTAAGGTTAAGTGCCTCACTGAGCGTCCGAATAAGTTGGGTTTTACCTAAGCCGGGGATACCTTCAATAAGACCGTGTCCATTGGCAAGCAGACATAGAAGAACACCTTCAACAATTTCGTCTTGACCGACAATACGTTTTTGGATTTCTGTCTTGACGCGATAGAATGTCTCACGAAATTCTTGAATTTGGGTTTGCATGTTCATAATTTGGATTCATATTTTGGCATGCCAACAGTCCTGACAATATTACCAGTTATCTCTTGTGACATAAAGCGAACGATTTTCCATTGGCAGCGAGATACGTTGACCGCCCAACCGATGTGATTCGATCATACCCATCAATGCCTCTTGACTGCGCCGTGCAAGATGAACAGGTCCCTTAGTCTCTCGGTCTTCATCAAGTGCTTCAGCAATGTCCGTTATACCCATTACAGTGCCAGTAGCACGGGACACTTCAGGAAAGGGTATCTCTTCATAGAAAATTCCATCCTTTTTTCTGAATTGCACTTCTCTACTGTTGTTTTGGATACGGATTTTACCACCAGTTCCACAGACTTCAAATTCGGGTCCGGTGCCAGCAGTGTTATAGCCGTGCACCCCGTTGGAAAAACGGATATAACCACAAGTTATTACTGGATCGGCATTCAAACGATTACCATCCCAATCTGAGTCCTTGCATGAGACTGTGCCTTGAACAAAATCAACTTCTGGGTCGCCAGCGAGGAAGAGCAACATGTCTGCAGCGTGCGTTAATCCCCAGAGTGCCGAACTTGCACCGTATTGTGCGATGGTGCACTGAATGTTCCCAATTTCACCTGCATCAACGAGTTCTCGCACCTTGCGGTAGAGCGGCATGAAGCGACGTTGCGTTCCATAGTTAAATTTGACACCGTGCTTTTCAACAATATCCACCATGATGTCTGCCTCATCCATCGCACAGCAGAGCGGTTTTTCACAGTAGATACCCTTGACGTTGTTTTCTGCGGCGAAAACTGTTATATCAGCATGCGGTCCGGGACGTGTGGCAATACAGACAATATCTGGTTTCTCTGTTTCAATCATCTGTTGGTAATTTGTATACGCACGTTCAGCACCGTAACGTTGTCGAATGGTTTCAACTTTCTCTTCAAAAACATCAGAGACAGCAACAAGGTCAGTTCTGTCGCAAGCAACAGCGGCTGCAGCGTGAGAGAAGGGTTGCCAGATGAAACTATCAGGTCGATCAGCGACTTCATCGTCAATGGTTGCACCCATCCGTCCACATCCGATGAGACAAGTCTTATATGTTCGTGGCATGTTTTTCTCCTTTGTGGAGGATACATTTAATATCAAATTAACGCGATGTGTCCTGTGAGGTCCCCGTGCCTCACAATGCTGACTTTATCAGAAAACTTCTAATCAAGTTAATTTGGTATAATAGACATTATACTGATTTAAAAACGTGTTGTGAGAGTTAATTTTTATGTATTTATATTTCACGTTACAATATATTTAGTGATTGTAATTTGGCAGTTTTCCCTTATTCTGTTTCCGTTTTAGGCAAAATGTGCTTATAGGATAGCAAAAAACAGACAGACAAGAAACCCACAATTAAATTGATATAATGTCTAATGTGTTCTTGCACTGTTTGTGAATTGCACTTCAAACGTCGCGCTTAACATCATCCCAACTTTCAAGTCTGCTAGCTTTCACATCGGCTTCAGCATGTTTTAAACTTTCCACGATTTCAGGATCGCTTGCCAATTCATGTGTTGCATCCCATGCTGTTTTGTCGTAGAGATAAGTCAGATAATCAATAGCAGCACTGAGTTTTTCAGTAGGGAGTTGCTCAATCAACGTTACAGCTTGTTGTTTTAAGTTTGCTTTTGGCATTATTAATTTTCCTCTTGACTTATACGCAATTAACGCGATTTGTAGCGCGAGGTCCCCGTGCCTCGCAACCGTGTGCTATATCAAAAGACTTTGAATCAAGTTAATTTGGTATTATATTTTTTGCATGGTATACGAAGTTATCAAAAATATGTTATCAAAATCCGTAGCCAAAGTCAAGAGGATATCTTAAAAGTAAAACTGGCGAGGATTGATCCCCGCCAGTAATGTAATTCTATGTACTAACGTGAGTTTGATATATAGCAAATTCTAAACATAAATGGACATTTTCATAGGGGTTAGGTAACCTAACCCCTACGGGCGAGAAGACCTCGCCTCTACAAGAAGCCCGACATCTTGTTTTTATCAAACTCACGTTATGTACTAGTGTTGGATAAATGCTATTTACCGGGATAGAGTCTTCCGAAATACGGTGAGAATCCAGCAGGTCCAGGGAACCCATCATAGAATACACAATCGGTTGGAAAATCACCCTCACCACCGCTACGTAGCCACGCCATTATTCCGGGATCAGTACCGCGGCGTCCGATCTCATCAACAGCGGCAGCGTGCAGCTTCGCCACGATTTCTGGATGTTGATCTTGGACATATTCCAAGGAACCCAGCTTAACAAGTTTCGAGTTTTCAGGTTTAGCAGCGACCTCAATGTTCCACTCCTGGTCGAAAGCAGTAAAGAGGATAGCGTTTTCTTTATTTGATGCTTGCCTCCACCGCTCAACGCTGCCACCTGATAGGGCAATCTCTCTTTCACCTGATTTTCCTTCCCGGGCAGGCGTTAAAAAGTCGTGTCCTTCAATGCCTTCAGGGTAATCTTCGCCGAGGATACTGAAAATTGTCGGGAAGAAATCTTGGGGTTGGACAATCACATTACTGCGTCCTGAATCACCCTCTGGCAAGCGAACAAAGAGCGGGACGTGTCCTTCCTGTTCACGGACAGGTTGTCCTTTACCGAACGAACCGCGCTCACCGACATTCGTGCCGTGATCACCTGTCAAAATAACAGCGGTATTCTTATCAAGTCCTGTGGATTCAAGTGCGTCCACAAATTGACCGAAACAGTGATCCATCCATGTCAACTTCGCAGCATATTGGTCTTTTATGTGTTGCTTCGCTGCATCGGAAAGCTTTGCGTTGCCCCTACCACCGAGACTACGCGGGTCAATGTTTCCATCATAGCCGGGTCGCTTGTCATATTTTTTCATGAATTCGGGCGGGGCATCCCACGGTTCATGCGGATCGAAGCAGTCAACCCAAAGGAAGAAATTCTCACGTTTTGCGTTATCTTTGAGAAATTGAGCAGCAGTGTTAAATAGTTTCGCACAGTTCCAATCTTCAAGGTTTTTACGATTTCGGTTAGCACGCGCGTAACTTCGCAGCATATTTGATTGGAATGCCTGATCGTCAAGGCAATCAAAAAGTGCTTCTTTAACCCAATTGTCCGGTATAGGTTGGGTGTCCATAATCCAATCCCTGTCTACTTCAGCACCACGCACAAATGTCCATGCGTGGAAGGGCCAGTCGAAGTTATGTCCGCCGTTAACAAGGTGCGGTGTGTCATGAATGAGTTGTGTTGCATAACCTCGCTGTCCAAGCGTCTGAGGAAATGTTTGCCGTTCATGTCGCAGCGGTTTCCAAGGATGGAATGGCGCACCATATTGACCCGTGATAACATCAGTACGATAGGGAATAGTTGGAAAACTTGCGCAGAAAGCGCGATCAAATGCCCAAGCTTTAGATGCAAACCGATCAATGTTTGGTGTTTCTATCCAATCATTGCCGTTCGCACCAATATAGTCATAACGTAATGTATCAATAACGATGTAAGCTAAGTTCATAGAAATTCTCCATTGGTTACGGCACAAGGGTTGTGCCTACTAATATGCATTACCACTTTGGAATTGCACCAAGCAGTAACTTTTGCTGCGGTGTGCCTTCTTCGCGCAGTCGTGTGACGCGTGGTCCGTTAACGATCTTCCATCAAATCCCCATGCTTTAGCTTGCGGGATGTAGACGGCAACCTTTGGTTTACTTCGTGAAAAAAGATTTGACTTTTTTCTAAAGATGTTGTATGATTAGAGTATCAAGTTGACAGGCATTTTCAGCGTAGTCGCAAGACTATGTGCCTGTCTTACCCACTGAAAAGGGGTTAAGTGCTTGATACTTGAGACATCCTCCATGAAAACCTATAAATATGAGTTTTCTCATCAATCTAACTTGATACAGATTGGCAATCTGATAGACGATCTACATGGCGTGCATGTGCATTTATTGCGTCTGCAACGTCGTTATCATCGTATTTTTCGTAAATATGCTCCACTTTCTCGTATTTTGAAACATATTACGAAGTTGAAACAGCGGACAAAAAAGCATTGGAACCACCTACCGAGTCAAGTTATCCAAGATGTTGCGATCCGTATTGATAGAGGTTACCAGTGTTTCTTTGACAACCTTGAAGACCGCCAAACAGGTAAAACGAAACGCAAGGTTGGCAGACCGAGAATCAAACCGCATCACAAATATAAGTCCCTCACTTTCACACAGGCGGGCTACAAAATAGAAGGCAACCGCCTAACAATCAACTGTCTAAAAAAGTCCTTTACGTTTTGGAAACATCGCGAATGGACTGGAACTGTCAAAACAGTCACAATCAAACGTGACAACGTTGGAGATTACTACCTAACACTTGTGTGTGAGGATTGCGAACCTTCCGAGAAACTCCCTTTGACCGGTAATGAGGCAGGGGCAGACTTCGGTTGTCCAACATTCCTCACGCTTTCAGATGGCACGAAGATAGAGTCCCCACAATTTTACAAGCAAAGTCTCAATGCAATCCGTTCTGCCCACAAAGCACTTTCACGCAAACAATACCTATCTAATGGTTGGTTTCGCGCGAAACGACACCTTGCCAGTGTCAACAAGCACATAGCCGACAGCAGACGAGACTGGTTTTTCAAGTTAGCACTCCGTCTTGTGCGAAGGCATGATAAGATTGTGATTGAGACGCTGAACCTTGAAGGCATGAAACGCCTCTGGGGACGCAAAATCTCTGACCTCGCTTTTGGCGAATTTGCTTTGATACTTCAATGGACTTCTGCCAAATACGGTAAAACATTCTTGAAGGCTAATCGTTGGGAACCCACTACAAAACCTTGCTCTAACTGTGGATACCAAAATGAGAACCTAACGCTTTCAGACCGATATTGGACGTGTCCAGAATGCAGCACACGCCACGATAGAGACGTAAACGCTGCCATAAACATTTTGCAGGCTGGGGTGCCCGTGCCTTGATGCACGATAAAACTGCTCTGATGCAGAATAATAGCCTGCTGGTGGAGCGACACTAAGACGGTTGACTCTTTGAGAAAACCGCAGTCGCTATGAAACCGAAGCCCCTACCTTTAGGTAGTGGGTGGCATCACAAGGTTCGCGAGATTTCATCCAAGCATTCTGATAACACATTAGACAAACGCGTCGTCGTTCTGAAGATGTGTTAGCGGCACCACGATGCCACGTCCAACCATCGAACATAACTGCCTGTCCTGGTGAAACCAACACGCGTTTTTCATCAGGAAGTTGAACTGGACTTGGAGGTGGACGAAATAGGGCTCTATGACTACCGGGCTGTATAACTGTTGGTCCTGTTTCATCTGTGATTTCATCAAGATAATAACCGCAGTTAATCTGCGCGGGCAAACTCCCGTAAGGTGTCCCAAAAGGGTCAACAGGCCAAGGACCATCACGATGCCAGTTTTGATCAGCCGTTCCCGGTTCAGTAATGCGGGCAGTAGCACTGTGTAGTTGGACACACGTCCCCAATATTGCCTCCATCCGTTTCATCACAGGTGGATTGTCCAACAGAAACGCAAACCTATCGTCCTCTTCAAGCAGTTCGCCGATGAATTGGCTTTTGTTATGTCGTTCGTAGCTTTCATCAAGCGCGCTACGTAATGACTCAATCTGTTCAGGTGTTGCTGCATCATTGACAATAAGATAACCCCATTTTAGGAAAAAATTTACCTCTTGTTGCAATTCGTGGTCAAGTTCGACGTTAAGCGTAGGCGGGACTATAGGCACTTCAGCCATGGCTACACCTCCTTTATAGCGGCACGGTCAGCAGCTGCCCACTGTTCCCATCGTTCTTCGTCTGCACTTAGGAAGCCAGAATTGCATCGGGGTTGCAGCTGCTCGTCAACACCAAGGAGTCGCATCAACTGGTGGTTGTTTGCTGCTTTTGCCTCTGCAAGCAGTTTTTGCGTCCGGGGACCAGAGTGGTGATCGGTGTGTTTAAGCCAACTCAAATTGTAGTAAATACTAAAAAAATAGCGCATCTGTCCTGAAGTATTTGGTGTCCCAGAATGGACGAGACCGTTATGCGTAATGACGACATCACCAACCTTCATGTGAATAATCACTTCATCGGGATGCGGTTTGCCGCGGTCAGCATCCTCTATGGTCAGCGGTTTTCGATGTGAACCGACAATGACGCGGAGAGGTCCAAACTCGTCTGTCAGGTCTTGCAAGTATGAGATAGCATTGATCGCGTTCGGACGATGATATGCATCCGTAAAAGGAACATGTGCCGTTGTGTAGGACTTAACAAAACCTCAAGAATGTGGTAGAATCTATAAAAACCTATAAAACTCTACACTCTTCTTTTGATTTGTGCCGGACTTCCTGCTTCGTCGTTTCGTGCCTCTCAAGTGAGGTCTGACAGAAACTCCACAGGCGTTTATCGTCTCCTCGCAACTCGTGGCGACGGTGTTATGGTGGAGCGGGACAGAGATTGATAGCAGCGTTGAGGTCTCTATTACATTCAAAGTCACATTCTGTGCAATGATATGTCCGTTCAGAGAGCGTCAAATCTGTTTTCTTGTGTCCGCAGTTGCTATAGGTCTTGCTACTCGCAAAGAACTGATCCGCTTCAGTTATCGGTATCCCACGTCTATCTGCCTTGTATTTAAGCAGGGTAAGAAATCTTGAAAGTGCTGCATCCGACAACGCTTTTGCCAACTTCCTGTTCTTGAGTAGTCCGCTGATATTCAGTGTTTCTATACCGATAGCAGCGGCTTTACGAATAATCCGTATGCTTGCTTGGTGGTGTGCGTCTTCACGGATATGGCGGATACGGGCATGAACACTTGTGAGCATATCCTTTGCCTTATACCAGTTCTGACTGCCTTTTTGTCTACGAGAAAGCCTGCGGTTCGCACGTGCTAACTTCCGTTCATATCGCTTTAGCGGGCGTGGATTATCATAAGTTGTGCCATCTGAACAAGTAGCAAGCGTATTGATACCTACGTCAATGCCTATCGGTTGCTTAGCGTCAAACAGGTCAGGCGGGTGCTTATAGTTACCACCGTCAAGGTGGACACTGATAGAAGCGAACCATTTGCCGTTAGACTTGCTGATCACAACTTTACTGATTTCGCCTGTCCAGCGGAGTTCTTCACGCATACGTATCCAACCTATCTTTGGCAGTTTGATACGCTTTTTATAGACTTCAACTGTGCCTACACCATTGTCTGCTTGATAAGATACTTTATCAGATCGTTTCTTATAGGTAGGAAAGTTGTTTTGTCCTTTTTTCCAGCGTGATACAGCGTCTCCAAGATTATGGAGAGCGTTTTTAGAAGCATTTTGTGATAAATCAGAACACCAGTCGAACTTATCGTGTTTGACTGCGTTAAACTCACGTTTTATGTCAATATAGCTACGCCATTCGTCCTTGTCTAAGCCAGACTTAAAGGACGATAGACCGAAGTTAAACGCAACACGGGCATAACCCGCATGCTGCGACAGAAGCGTTGACTGCTTATTATTCGGATTGAGTGCTATCTTCTGGGAGCGGATCAGCATTATTCACACCAAAGTTAGACTGCATTTGCAGTTGCTCGTCGTTGACGATTTTATCAATTTCTTCTGCCATTTTCTTTGATGTGTGTGAACGTCTACCATAGAGTTTCGCACAAAATACAGTCATGATTTCCATTACGTCTCGCGTTAGTTCCTCCTCAAAGGAAGGTCGCTTACTTTTATTGATAATGACAACTTCTATACCTTTGAGTTCACAGATACGGAAAACTATCTCTGCACCAAAGCGAAGGAGGCGGTCTTTATCTGTGATAACCAGACGAGACATTTGACCATGCACCATTAACTCAAGGAGGCGTCCGAGGCCTTGATTATTATAATTCATGCCACTACCTAAGTCTCTTATGATTTCAGTTTGCCACCCATTCTTGTTGCAAAATGCTTCAAGGACAGCATGCTGACGCTCTAAATCTTTCTTTTGATCAGAACTGGAGACGCGCGCATAAGCAAGTGTAGGATAAGTCAAATCATTAACACCCAGAAGTTCTGCTAAATCGGACATTCTTTGTCCGCCTGGGGTTCGGTGAGACGGCATAATTTTACCTTCTACTTCCCAATTCCGAAGTGCCTGAACGGACACACCTAAGAGTTTAGCAGCTTCACCAATCTTAACAAATCTATTATTCATACATATATTATAGCAGAAACAACAAGGCTTTGTCAAGTAAAAAACTACATAACTTTAGATTTTATGAGGTTCTTATAGGTTTTTGTAGTTAATTTTTAACTGCAACTCACCCACCGATCACGATGCCACCCCGATACTCTCCCTTCTGCCTTTTCCGGTTCAATTGAGGCGAATGCAGCAAGCGTTAAGTTATCTAACTGCACAAAGGGTCCCATCACCTTTTCTACAAATTCAAGGATAGTAGGATGTGAGACAGCGGGCCACATCAATTCAGGCACCAATTCAAGTGTGTTTGCAAACCATGTTTGTCCGTTATGTGCTGCAGAAAGTTCTTGGTGCTTCTCTCTCCAGAGTTGCATCTGTGTTTCGTCAAAAACTTTCTCAAAAATAGTGAAACCGTCAGTTTTATAGGCTTCCAACCGTTCTTCTAATGTAGTCATTGTTGTTCCTATCAAATGGAAATAGCACACAGAATGTGCTTTTGCTTTATGTTACGGCACACCGCGAGTATCTATTTCACTTCACCTAAAATGTCCGCTGCGAGTTGCATAGTTTTTACCGCCTCGTCCAAATTGGCTGCAGGAAGTGAAACAGGAGTATTAGTTTTACTAAAGTTTGGACAATATTAGAGATTATGTTAGAACTTGGGTTAATAGAAACACATTATATCAAATCAACCCGATTTGTAGTGTGAGGTCTCCGTGCCTCACAATAGCTTACCGCGATTTGTAGGCGAGGTCCCTGTGTCCTCCTCGCCACATCTCTGAATACCGAATCAACTGACAGGCACAGGGACCCACCACTACAATGAGAATGTACTGTAGGGTGAACTACAGTGGATAACTACAATCGGGTTTATGAGATACACTCTATGTAGAGTATCTACTCAATTTTTGTAGGTAAATGCGCGATTCGGAGATCGCTCCTACAGAATGTAATATGTCGCGATTCGGAGATCGCTCGGACAGAAATGTTGCATATTGTAGGAGGGAACTCCGATTCCCGACACTCACAATAGTAAATTATGAAAATAATAGACATGTTGTGATCACACACACGGGATTCCTATTCGGTAGGTGAGGTTTCCTAACCTCGCTGGTGCTGAATGTCTAATTTGGGTGGTTCATAAATGCTATTAACACAATACAATAGGCGGCGGCGTACTTGATACACCTCTTATACTCTGTAGGAACGACCCGGGGAATCATCCAGAATACCACACGGGGAATACCTTAATGACATTCATACCGTTGATTTGGTATTCGGTGTTGATTTGGACAAATTCCACAGATATAATTAGCAAGAGTTCGGTATAAGCAATTTGGAAACCGGCATAATACGTGTGTGGTATTCGTAGGGGCGAGGTCACCTCGCCTGATCTACGATATAACAACTCCATATGTATTGGGAGACCCAACCCCCATGTCTATTATTACCGATTTTGATTGCCAAATTTCATCAGGGGTCATAAACTCTAATGTCTCCCTATACTACTCAACAAGTGTAGCATCCCCATTTTCATCACTCTTCGGGCTGGAGACCCCATCCTTTAGGTTGGGGAGGAAAGCCCGCCTCCTAATTTTTAGTTTGTCCCCAAAAGGGGTGCGGGTTGTTTTTTCGCCACAGACCCGTAGGCGATTCTTTCCAGTGGGCTGCTTCGTTGAGTGAGACTGTCACCACTCACCTAATAGACCTGACCCGGTGCTGTGAAAGAAAACAGGTAAAACTCCGCAAAACGGGTATATATTGCCCCATCCAGATCGCAGTGCCAGAGAGGAGTGGGACTTGGGGAGCATCCTTCAGCAATCTTCCACCACAAAGAAATGCCTTTTGACACACATCTTGCGGGCTGCCACGCCCAGACACTGCAATATATTACTGTAGTCAACAAGTTACCCTCGTCCAACCTATAGGCTTGGCTGCCGTGTTGGACAAGCCCCATGCTTTAGCTTGGGGTTATTGACTTTGCACCCTTAGTACGTAGGCATTTATTTGGCTTTCAACGAGATAATCATGGGTAATGAACGAGTCAATAATAGACATACCTTGGTAGACAGCAAGAGCCTTTTCGTATTCACCCGCTTCCTTGTAACAATGCGCCAGGATATAATTATAGCGCGGAATGCGGCTGTCAAGTTGGATCGCTTTTTGGATATGGACAAGTCCCTCCTCAGGACGCGATAAACGTTCACATAACACACCGGCGAGACTACTATGTGCGATGGCAGAGTTCGGGAACTCATCAAGCATGCGATGGAAACCGGTTTCCCGTTCTTCTAGTGTATCGTGACAGAGCACCCAGATGTGGAGTGCCTCTACGGAGTTAGAGTTTTCACTGAAGGCGCGCTCCGCATATTCACGACCCAGTTCCAATTCAACGGAGCCAACACCACCGTTGTTTAGAAAATATTTAGCGGCAGAAAGCAGGTCAAGCCTCTCTACCATAATCTTTCCCCTTTTTCGTCTGGCTTCTTCACTGGGTATTTCACCTTTCTGTGCCTGATCTCGTAGCGCATATATTCTTTCCAACTGTTCATCTGAGACGGTAAAATCAATACCGTACCTAAATTCGTAGTCGTATAAGGTTCCTACTTGGTACCCACGTTTCCAGGGCGGAGGGTCAGGTAGCACATAAGGTGGCAGTGTGAACCCGGGTGTCCAAAGCAGCTCAGGGTTGGCGATGACAAGTTTTTTTCGTTCTGTCCACGCAGCGGCTACCTCTTCGGGCGGAAGACGGCTATCAATGTAATTTAGGGTGTAAAGCGTATTTGCCGCGGCTACTTCTTCTACATTGATATCAGCGTCCTGGACACCGAGTTCCACCTTCAGTTCTGCGACAAGCCTTTCAAGTGAGGGTTCAGCAAACGGTGGATGTGTGTATGGCACGTGAGAGTTACCAGAAACAGGACCAAACTCTGCTTGCGTGTCGGTAACCTCTTTATCTTCTGTGATTTGGTCGATAACTTCCAGGCAACCGATAATTAGTAGGCAGCCGATCACGGTAATAATAACAACTCGGTTTGTTACGATGTTTTTCAAATCAACTTTCATGGGATTTCCTCCACATTTTGATTTTAGTTAGGACTTACGCAAATTTAGTGGAAAAGGGATATTTTTTACTCAAAAAGTAGTTATTGAGGCGTTTTTAACCCCTTAATTCCCCTTATCGGTAGAATTTTGAACCTATTGCGTAAGTCCTGTTAGTAAAATATACCACGTTTCTCTTTATTAAGGGAAAAATTAGCATCTTGCGGTTGTCTCAGCATTTATTGTGTTCCAAATTTATCAACCTATAGAGAGTATACGAGAAACTAAAAAAATGTCAAATCTTTATCGGTAGAATTTTGAACCTATTGCGTAAGTCCTGTTAGTAAAATATACCACGTTTCTCTTTATTAAGGGAAAAATTAGCATCTTGCGGTTGTCTCAGCATTTATTGTGTTCCAAATTTATCAACCTATAGAGAGTATACGAGAAACTAAAAAAATGTCAAATCTTTTTCAGACGTTTGGCCTGGGACAACAAGGCGGTGTCTACATCCTAAGATAAAGCATGGGGTTTTGACACCGAAACGTGATAAACTTATCCATTTATTCAACAAAAAAAACGATCCTTTCCAAATCCGCCTCCGGGAAGCAGCAGGGCTATTTAGTTTTAAGAATTTTCAGTTGATGAGTGTTACTGAAAGTTTATATTGTAGGTTGGGTAGAGCGATAGCGAAACCCAACATTTGCATATACTTGTTGGGTTTCGCTATCGCTCTACCCAACCTACAATACTATTATAAGCATTAACGTGTGTGATAAAATGCGTCAGAAATATAGAAAACTAAATAACCCTGCTGTTTCTGAAAAAGTGTTGATATTAATATATATTTGGTATATAATGAACTTGATTGAATATGTGTAATACCAAATTAACGCGATTCATATTGTTTTTCGATTTCACAAATCCATTGAAACCCGACATGTGGCTGCACAATGTCCCAGTTTTTTGAGAACCATTGACACCGATTGACAAGCACTTTTTCAAGAGACGAAAGTGTTTTCAGGACACGATTGGCGATCACTTCTCGTAACAAAGGCCAAAGTCGTTCGGCAGGTTGTAGTTCTGGCGAATAAGGAGGCAAATAAAACAACTCAATGCCCGCAGGCACTTGCACCGCTTTACTTATGTGAAACCCTGCGCGATCCACAAGCAGCACTATCTGTTTCTTTGCTTCGGGATTCACATCGCGCGCAAACTCTGCCAGTGCAAGGTTCATCACCTCAACACTGACGGTGGGCAATAGAAGCCAGTAGGTTTCGCCTGTCTGCGGACGAACGAAACCGAACCCGTAGAGCCATTTATGTGCCGGGCAAACCGTTGCCGTTGGTCGCACGCCTTTTTTCGCCCATACACGTCGGTGAACCGGTAATAAACCCAAACGGGTTTCGTCTTCCGCCCAAACTTCTACCGGTTTTTCCGGGTGCTCACTTTTAAGGGCAGCAACACGCTCTTCTAACTTTTTTTTAAAGGTCTGCTGTGCCTCCGGTGTCGCAGCGGCTTGATGTTGCGGACGCGGTCTCTGCAAAGTCCAACCAAGTCTTCTAAGATATTTCCAACCTGTCACGGCACTCACAGGTCGCTTCAGTGTCTCAGATATCCAAGTCGCAACTTTGGGACCTGTCCAGAGCCCGCCATCAATAGGCGGTGCCGAAAGTGCTTTTTCAAGGGATGCTTGCTGTTGTGCATCAAGGAAGGGACGCCCACCATTGGTTTTTCGTTTGTCTCGCAGTGCCTCTTCGCCATCAGCGTTATAGTGCCTGCGAAGTTTCCTAACGCAGTCAGGCGTGCAGCCAACGATGTCCGCAACTTCGCGCGGTTTTCTCGGATTTTCGGTGTCAGCAAGGAGCCAAATCGCATGCCACCGCATCCGTTCCCGTGGGCATTCACATGCCAGATACCTTTGTTTCAATGCTTCTATTGACAAATGAGGTGAAACTCCGTGTTTAGGGTTTTTCATGTGTGGTGAAACTCCGTGTTTAGGGTTTTTCATGTGTGGTGAAACTCCGTGTTTAGGGTTTTTCATGTGTTTAGTGTAGCAGATTAAAAAAAATAAAACAATACGAATTCCGTTAATTTGGTATAATACCAAATTAACTTGATTAGAAGTTTCCCGATAAAGTCAGCATTGCGAGGCACGGGGACCTCACAGGACAAATCCCGTTAATTGAGTATAAATCTTTCCAATTTCCGTGCCTATTCTCAATCAGAAATTAATTTTGAATCAATGTCTATACAGATCGAAAACCGACTTACCCAATACATTCCAAACCTGAATATCTCTCAAGAAGTGTTGCAAAATCAGTTAGCCACTTTCATTCAATCTGAACGCGAACAACTCAAAAAACACATCATGGATGGAGAGAACGGGTTTTCTGCGTGTTCTATGCACACGCAGATATGGGATGCTGTTATCCAGAAAGTTTACGAAGTTACTTCATATCAGATTCAGTCCGAATACACGAAACAGGTCGAAGAACTACTCAAGATACCTGATGTTGATTCCAGCGAATTGCTCTCCGATATTCCGGATGAATGGTCACCTGATGTTGCGCTATATGGTGTAGGGAGTTATGGTAGAAATGAACTCTGCTACTATTCAGATGTGGACGTTGTATATACCTCTTCCGTTGACCTTGAGGAAGTATATGACGAGGGCACTCTTGAACTAATACGGTGGTTCTACGACTTTTTTGACAGTCTCCATTCGGTGATTCCTGGGTTCGAGTTTAGTTTTATTTACCGTCCGGTGGCAGATATCGCAAAGTGGAATTATCAGGACATGACTGCCCTTATTGATATGCGGTTCATTGCTGGTGACACTACACTGACAGAGAAGTTCCGAAAAGCCGTGTATTCAGAAAAATCAGATATTTCGCTTGTGTTGGACCTGCTACAATCAAAGGCAGATTCGTTCAAGGCTTCCGAGGATACCATCTACCTCAATCAACCCGATGTAAAAACAGGTAGAGGCGGATTGCGAACGCTTCAATATGCACTTTGGATGTGCGGACTTCCTAATTTTACGTCAATTCTTGAACTTTACCAACGTTATGATGATGAGCAACTAAAACCTTCTCTTGATTTTATGTTCAAGGTGCGAAATTTGCTTCACGTTTTAGCAGATGCACCGCACGATTCGCTCTCTTATCATCCTGAACAAGGTGACACGTTTCAGGCGCAAATTGCTTCTGCACTCGGTTATTCAGATAAAACCGGTGAATGCCGCTACGATTTTATGGCGGACTACTATAACAAAGCTAAGTATTTGCACTTTAAGGCGGAATTATTGATTCGGAAGTTTCTCGCTAACGGAATTCCGGTTTCCGATGTACTCGGTGTGAGAACAGACGCCCTATATTGCATTGATAATAATTTTGGGGAACTTGATACGGATGAACTCTATAAACTTTTCACATACTTCCAACAGTACGATTTTGAGATTGATCCTTCACTTGCGACCTTCATCTTTGCCTATGCTGATGCATTTGACTGGGAACGTTTCAAAGGAAAAGTTGCCGAACTCATAAACACACCGGGTAATGTTGAAAAGACTTTGACGCGTCTGCACAGGCTTGGGATATTGTCTCGACTCGGAGAGGGAGGTGAACGTTTTGAAAAAGCGATGATGACTCGGAGCGAACGTAGCCTTGACCCTTATACCGTAGGCAAACACACACTCGTAGCTATAGGACATCTTGATGAAATTCGTCGAACCGAATCAAGCAGCCCAGTTGGTGGCGCGCGTCTCGGCCAACCGATGACATCCTCTGCAAACTCTGAGTTAGAGGAGTTAAACACTGCTTTTCGTTCGCTTGCCGATCCAACATCGCTATACATGGCACTTTTTCTCCATGATATTGATAAACCCGATCCGGCTCATCCGCAAACAGGTGCAGAAAAAGCAAAACGTATCGCTCCAGAATTCGGGTTTAACCCGCAACAAACTGAAGATATATGTTTTCTGATACGGGAGCATCTTGCAATGATTACATTGGCACGTTATCACCAATGGGATGAAGGCACTATCTCGGAGTTTTGTGAGGAGGTCAATTCTCTTGAACGTTTAACTGCACTTTATCTGCTGACCTACTGTGACTCAAAAGCGAACGGTTCTCAAAACTTTAGCAATCTGGTAAAACATAATCTCAAACGTTTATACGAGGTTGTGCGGGTGCGTTTCGTGGGTAAAGAAGAGACACAATGGGGTGTTTTCGCGCCGCCCGAAGAATTTCAGCAATTTCTGCATCAGATGCCTGTCATATATCGTATTGGCATTCCATCTGAAGAGATATCAATGCATATTAAAATGATCGCACAGGTTGAAACTACCTCTTCAGATAAATCGGATCTAACAGCAAGTGCCGCTATTCTTCAATATGTTGATAAGCCAGGATTTACGGAACTGCATCTTTGCAGTCAAAGTCGTATCGGTAAACTGCACACGGTGAGCGGTCTGTTTTTTGCAAATAACATTGATGTTAGTGATGCACGCGTCTACACGAAACAGGATACAAACGTTGAATTGGAAATTTACCGACTGGTACATCAGCCTCCTCATCATAGTGGAGAACCGCTGCCGCTTGACGAAGATTTAAAACGGGATTTGGATTTTGATATCCGAAGCTTAATGGCGAGAGAGGTAACGCTTGAACAGATATTTGAGAAACACTATGTTGACCCAACCGGCACATGGCGAGTAGATGATGTAGTTGTAGAAACAGCGAGAAATTACACAGAAATCGTTGTGACAGGTGAAGAGAAAGTGGGGTTTCTCCATTATTTCAGCGGAATTCTGGCGAAATTGGAGTTGAATGTTGAAATGTGTAAATGCTCTGGATTAGGGGGACAAGCGGTTGATAGATTTTATGTGCAGCCTGTGCCTGATCCTCAGAAGGTACGTGATCAAATTTTAGCGGAGTTACCAGCGAATGAGTAATGTGAGTAGTATTTATCCAAACACCATTCATAAAAAACGGATGTTGGATGGACACTTAAAAATAGTAGGCACGCTTTGTGTACCGTCCACAAATTCAAAATTTGAAAAGACGCAATAAATAGCGCGATCACAAACATTTTTACGCTGTAGAACCTAACCGACACACGAAAAAATGCCTATTGTTCTGTCCACTCTAAAATTAAGGGTATCAGCAATAGTCGGGAATCGGAGTTCCCTCCTACTGTAGGAGTGATCTCCTGATCGCGACCTTACTCATAAATTTGGGTGGACAGACCACTATGCAACTAAAAAACCTCACATCCAAGAGGAAAACACAGATGAAAAACAGACTTACAATCATATTGGGTTTTTTGTTAGTGCTGATAACGTGCCTGCCGATCTCTTTTGCACAAGACTTCCACCTATGGGAATTGCCTAAAGGTGTCAAAGCACGCCTCGGTAAAGGTTGGATAACAGATATGGCATTTTTACCTGATGGCAGCCAACTTGCAGTGGCGTGTTCTATCGGTATATGGCTTTACAATATAAACACTGGCACAGAGGATGCCTTCCTAAAAGGACATACAGAACTGGTCACTTCGGTCGCGTACTCTCCGGATGGTAAAACGCTTGCAAGTGGAAGTAGTGATTGGACAATCAGATTATGGGATGTAGGAAACCGACAACACATTAAGACACTTGGGGCACATAAAGGACCCGTAAATACTGTAACATATTCTCTGGATGGGAAAACCCTTGCAAGTGGTGGTAATGATGGAATTCGACTGTGGAACGTTGAAGGTTGGGAACACAGACATATCTTTAGGGGTAGGTTAGCCAGTGTTACATCCTTAGTCTATTCTCCAGATGGCAAAACGCTTACAAGTGGATGTAGGGATGGTAGAATTCATTTGTGGGATGCATTAAGTGGTGGACACAATAAAACGATTATAGGACATAAACGTATTGTCAATCCAGAGACATATTCGCGATATATATCATCACTCAAGTATTCTCCAGATGGCACCACTCTTGCAAGTTGGATCAATGGTGAATTATTATTGTATGATCCGATAAGCAAGAAATCGATGCAGCCCGTTAATGGATACAGATTTCCAGTTTATTCCTTAGCATTTTCTCTGAATGGCAACACAATTGCCACAGGAGGTCAAGACGGTGCTATTAATTTGTGGGATACAGCAAATCTTACACACAAACGGAGTCTTCCAGGGCATACAGAAAAAGTAACATCTGTGGTCTATTCCCCGACTGGCAAGATTTTTGCTAGTGCGAGTCTGGATGGGACGATTCGTTTGTGGGGTGAAGTTGGCAAATTGCCTAAATGGATTTTTGGAGGACATACGCGTTATGTGGCTTGCGTTGTGTATTCTCCGGATGGCAGTACACTTGCAAGTGGTGGTATGAACGGTGATGTTCATCTATGGGACGCTGAAACTGGTAAATATATTCAAACACTTTCTGATCTTACAGATATGGAGAACCCTCCTGAAGTAATAAAAGGCCACTCGTGGAGAAGTTCGTTCACAAAGATGGTTACCTCGCTGGCCTATTCTCCGGATGGTAAGACTCTTGCTTGTGGAAGCATGGATAATAAGATACGTATGTGGGACGCGAATAACGGAAGGTTCATACGGATGCTGGATCCTCATATTGATGAGGTTCACCCTTTTGTTCGAAGGGATGATATTAGGCATCAACACTCTGTCAGATCGTTAGCATATTCACCAGATGGTAAGACACTTGTTAGTGGTAGTGAGAATGGTAAAATTCGCTTGTGGAATCCAAAACGCGGTTGGCATCTACAGACGTTAGCGGAACCCAAAAGTGCGGTTACCTCAATTTCATTTGCACCTGATGGTAAAACATTCGTCAGTTCTGGAGATCACAATAAAGTCCGTATGTGGGATGCAAAAAAATGGCAACACAAGCAGATACTTGAAGCTAATTTCAACGCTGGTCAGATGACTTCTGTTGTGTATTCTCCTGATGGAAAAACGATTACAGGCGGATGTGTAGACAATATGATTTATTTCTGGAATGCGGAAACCGGTGTACCACGACAGAAACTTTCTGGGCATACGGATAGGGTGACTTCAGTGACATTTTCGCCTGATGGAAGCATACTCGCAAGTGCAAGTGAAGATAGGACAATTCGTCTATGGGACACAGGAACAGGGCAGCACCGACAGACAATTTCTGGACATTTGGGGGGTGTTACTTCAGTAGCATATTCTCCTGATGGGACTACGCTTGCAAGTGCAAGTGGTGACGGTACAATATTGATCTGGAAACTGCCATCCTTTACACAGGTGAAGGTCTCTGAACGCGATAAGAATTCTAAGCAAAATATCTCTCAATGGAATTTGTCTGAAAGTGTCAAAATCCGTATCTGTGAAGGTTGGGTAAATGACATTGCGTATTCATCAGATGGATACCGTCTTGCTGTAGCAAGTAATATTGGGACTCGGATCTATAATACAATTACTGGTAGCCAAGTTGCACTATTCAAAGCATCTTTACCAATAAGATGGATTACATATTCCCCTGATGGTAGATCGCTTGTGGGAAGCAGTAGATCCGAAATATTTTCACTAGATGCCATGACCGGCGTATACATATATATAATTCCTATGAGTAATTGGTTTGTCCATTCTCCAGATGGAAACACAATTGCAACTTGGGGTAACGGTCCTATACAATTGTGGAATGCGGCGACAGGGCAAAAGATACAGACTTTTAATGCATCGTGGAATAGCAATTCTCTGTCATATTCTCCGGATGGCACCATGATTGTCTACAGCGTAAAGGGAATCGGAATAAGTGAAAAAGTGCAATTGTGGGATGTGGTAAAGGGAAAACATAAGCAAACGCTATCTGGACATACGCATACTGTGGAAAAGGTTGTATACGCTCCAGACGGTAAGACACTCGCCAGTATCGGAAGAAACATTAACGGTTACAGTGGTTCAAAAGACTTAGAGATAATATTATGGGATGCAGAAACCGGTAATCTTAAGCACACACTTGCTTGTGATCGGTATATCACTGAGCTATTATATTCTCCTGATGCAAAGACATTGGCGGGAGGATCTAGTACTTGGATATACTTGTGGGATGTGTCAAGTGGCAAGATTATATATAAACTTAATGGAGATGCTCCATTTGTGTATGCTCCAGACGGTAAAACAATTGCAGGTGTGAGTGGCAGCACCATCAGGTTGTGGGATACATTATCCGGGGAAAAATTGAAGACACTCAAAGGGCATACAGAAAAGATTACTTTACTGAAATATTCACCAAACGGTAAAACGCTCGCGAGTCTAAGTGGTTTAGTTGGAAATGAGATTCGTATATGGGATGTTGACAGAAAAAAATAAGTAAATCATTGATCATACATCTGGTGTCGGTTCATTAGCGTTTTCGCCAGAGTGTTTTAACCAGGTAGTCAAAGTTTGGTGAGCGGAGATAAGGAAATTCTCATTTGGGTTGTGAAAAATGTACAGCAAACAGGACTTACGCATTTCCTCTTAAAGTCCCCTTGATAAGGGGGAATGCGTAAGCCCTGAGCAAATTCAACTTTAGATGGACATCCGCATAGGTTTACTTCATTATTATTTGCTCCGGATGGAAACAGACTCGCAAGTGGGAGCAGTGACGGAACAATTTTACTGTGGGACCTGACATCTAATCATAACACAAGCAAATAGGTAGATAATTTATAGAATACTTTCAAATAGATAATGATGAAACAAAGAGTACTTATCACAGGTGCAGCGGGGACGGTCGGTTCAACGCTCTGGCAGGCATGGGAAAAACAGGATGTCTACACATTAACCTTGACAGATATCAAACCGATTGAGGGGGCAACCGCTCGCGTTGAGCAGGCTGATATTCGAGACTACGCTGCGATGCACGAGTTGTGTCAAGGACAAGATGTCTTGGTGCATCTTGGGTATCTCCGCCAAAAATCGCCAAGTAAAGTTCCGGGTGAAGTCAATGACATCGGTGCTTCAATGGCTCTGTTTGAGGCTGCACGAGAGGGTGGAATACAAAAGATCGTATACGCAAGCACAAATCATGCATCTGGGTGGAATGAGCGATTAAGTTCACCACCAAAATTCTCTACCGGTGATCAGTTCAGGCCTGATGGTTGGTATGGTGCAATGAAAGGGATGGCAGAAATTGCTGGACGATATCTCGTTGATGCACACAATATGCGATTTATCAGCATCCGCATCGGAAGTTTTAACGGCACTTATGAACCGAGCGGGATTCGACACTGTAGTACACTTCTAACACCACGCGATTGCGTGCAACTGTTCAGTTTGGCGGTAGATTACGATGGACCTGTCAAATATCTAATAACTTACGGTCGCTCAGCAAATTCAGATGGATACCAGCAGAGTTACCTTGATATCAGTGGCGCGGTTGAAGTGTTAGGGTATGAACCACAAGACAATTTGATTAAGACACATCTACACAAATTTTTGAAAAGTGAGTTATGAATGCAGAACCTCGTTACAACGACATCTACTATGAATGCACAACTTTCCAATCTCAGATAATTGATGTTGTGCGGGGTAATGCTGTCTCGTTAAATGAACTGCCTTCCCCGATTGATTGGAATATGCTCTTTGGTAATACACAACCGGTAGAGGTTGAGATCGGATTCGGCAAGGGGCGGTTTTTATTGGAAGCATCAAAGCAGTTTCCGCAGATAAACTACATCGGTGTTGATCGCGCACAAAAATACGTAGCACTCACACATGAACGGTTTGAGAAATACATACGGCATTTCTCAGTGGATAAAAATTCGGGGAAATTCCAGAACGTACGCCTCGTGTGGACAGATGCAAATTACTTTATAACACGGTATGTACCAGAGGAATCGGTGCAAGCCTATCATATCTATTTCCCCGACCCATGGCCGAAAGCACGGCAGCAAAAACGGAGAATCTTTCGGAATAAGGATTTCCTTACCGCAATTACGCGAACGCTTACATTAGATGCCGGTAAGTTATATGTTGCAACAGATTATGCTGAATATTTTAGCGAGATTCAAGAAAGACTTTCGGAACTGAAAGAACTAAAACCAGTTCCGCTGATTTCAAGCGGATACCAACATATCGACACCAACTTTGAAACGAAATATCGTTTAGAAGGCAGGAAAATCTATCGCGCGGTTTATCAGAAGATGTAATTTTAGAGTGAATTATGGCAACTGTACTTGCAGAAATCCTACTAACCCCTGAAGAATATTTGGTTATGGAACGGGAAGCGGCTTTCAAAAGCGAATATCGCGACGGACAAATAGTTGCGATGCCCGGTGCCAGTCGCCAACATAATCTTATCACGGTTAATTTATCCAGCGGACTTCACATACAGTTGTTGGAACGAGGGTGTGAAGTTTATGTCAATGATATGCGGGTAAAAGTTAGTAATACGGGTTTATACACATATCCAGATGTTGTCGTTGTCTGTGATGAACCCCGTTTTGATGATAATCACTTTGATACACTTCTCAATCCAACTGTACTCGTAGAAGTGCTTTCTCCATCAACAGAAAATTATGATCGCAACGACAAATTTCTGTCTTATCAAACCCTTGAATCTTTGCAGGAATATATCCTTGTTTCACAAAATGGTGTGCATGTAGAACAGTATATCTGTCAAGATGAGAAGTGGATACTGAGAGAATTCCGTTCACTTGATGATGTGCTTCAAATCGCATCAATAGAATGTGAGTTGGCATTACGAGCAATCTATGCTAAGGTCAAATTTTTGAGGTAGCGGAAATGAAAGAAAACCAGTCAAAAATGTGGCAATCTCTCCCGGGTGCGCCGGGGGTTTATCTGATGAAAGCTTCCGACGGTTCCCCTATCTACATCGGTAAGGCAGTCAACCTGCGGAATCGCGTTCGCTCCTATTTTCAACAGGGTGGACTCACTGACAACCCGCTGACTGCACAGATGATGCGGTATGTAACAGAGGTTGATTATATTGTTACGACCACTGAGATCGAAGCTCTCATTCTGGAAAATAATCTGATTAAGGCACATCAACCCAGATACAATGTTAAACTAAAGGATGACAAACGCTACCCATTTCTGAGAGTGACAACGAATGAGCCGTTTCCACGGATTATGATTACGCGTAAAACAGAGAGTGACGGAACACGATATTTCGGTCCTTTTGTTCGAGTTCGTTCTACACGACAAGTGCTAAAACAGTTAACTAAGTTGTTTCCAATCCGCACCTGTACGTTACCACTTGTGGAATCTGGGAACAAATATCGCGCATGTCTGGACTATCACATCGGAAGGTGTCCCGCGCCATGTGCAAATAAAATAAGTCCGCAGGATTATAAAAAGATGGTTCGTAAGGTCTGTCAGTTCTTGGGTGGAAATACATCCGCTGTTGTAAAGGAACTTCGGCAGCAGATGCAAGCTGCAGCGAAATCCTTAGATTTTGAGACTGCAGCGAAATATAGAGACATGCTTAACGACGTGCAACAGGCTGTTACCACACAGCAGAGTCTTGACAATGTTTCAACTGCGGATGAAGATGTTATCGGTATCGCAACTGCCTTTGAGCATGATGTGCAAAGTCGACTTGGTGATATTGCCTGCGTCCAAGTACTGCACATTCGAGATGGAAAACTACTTGAACGTGAACATTATTATCTAAACGATGTACATCCTGAATTAATACCAACTGCGCTAAGTGCTTTCGTTTCGCAGTATTATCAAAATGCAGTTTTAGTTCCAAAAACGATTGTTTTGCCGATGCCGATTGAATCGGTGGAATTGATTGAAAAATGGCTTAGTGAGAAACGGGGCAACCATGTATCTTTGCACGTGCCGAGGGCAGGAAGACTCAGGCGGTTGCAAACTTTGGCAACAAAAAATGCTGAAGTGCTATTGATACAGCGGGAACAAAGCGTCGTTTATAGTAGCGATGTGGATCCAGCACTAGTTGAACTTCAGGAACTCCTTGAGATAAATCATCCGC
Organism: Candidatus Poribacteria bacterium; assembly: GCA_965218285.1. GTDB lineage: Bacteria > Poribacteria > WGA-4E > WGA-4E > WGA-3G > MSPOR6. The sequence continues at coordinate 5,539,866 of OZ244616.1, read as the reverse complement.
TCAGACGGGTTGAGGCGTATGATATTTCGAATCTTGGAGATAGATATGCCGTTGGATCTATGGTAGTTTTGGAAGATGGGAAACCCGCTTCAAGTGAATACCGACAGTTTCGGATCCGCGACGTTATTGGGCAGAACGATTACGGTATGATGCAAGAGGTTATTACACGTCGGTTTCGCCGCGCTGAGGCAGGAGATAAAAAATTTAGCAAATTACCAGATTTAATACTGGTTGATGGTGGGAAGGGACAATTGGGTGCTGCGCAAGCTGCGCTTCAACCTTTCGCTGAAGTAGATTTAGACCCTGCTCCGACTCAGATTCCAATTATTGCGTTAGCAAAACGGATTGAGGAGATTTTCGTTCCGGGAAATCCGGATCCGATTTTGTTACGGGAAGATAATCCTACATTGCACATGATTCAGCGGTTGCGGGATGAGGCGCATCGGTTTGCGATTACCTATCACCGCAAACTCAGGCAGAAAGCACTCAGTGCATCTGTGCTTGACGAAATTCCTAACATTGGTCCGAAGCGGAAACAGGCTCTATTACAACAATTTGGTTCAATTGATGCAATTCGGCAGGCAAGTTTAGATGAGCTGCTCTCTGTAAAAGGAATTCCCCGAAATGTTGCCGAAAATATCCGAAAACATCTCTAAATAATTCCATTTCTATCCCAATCTATTCTAATATCAAATTAACGGGATTTATCTCATTTTTCTTGGTATTAGGTGCGGTTAGAAACCGCACCTACCGGGTGGGATCAAGTTAATTTGGTATAACTTAATTAAGCTGCACCATTTTGTGCTATTTAATACGTTTTTGCCCTATATCGTGCAATCAATGTGAATACATACAAGAGTTTTCTCGGATGCACGGTATTTCTGTCTTGGCATATTATTTGCTACAAACCTGATTAGATTAACCCGATTTGTAGTGTGAGGTTTGCGTGCTTCGCAATGTTGGCTTCATCTAATTACTGAGAACGAAAAATGCAAGAAAAAAACATCAAAATCATCGGTATTTTGCTTATCCTACTGAGCGTTGCCTTTTTACATGTGAAACTCTATCGTTTTGCTGCGATGACGAATGATGGCGAATTGCAAACGTTGGTATGCTTAGGTCGTGTTGATGCGATAGATACAAGTGAAGACGTTGACCAGATTTTATCCTTACGTATTCTCTCCGGACAGTTTCGTGGGGAAACAGTTCAGGTAGATAATATCTGGATCGGGCGTTCTTTCAGTGACCGCATATTAAGCAAAGGCGATGTCCTGTTTCTTCAGATTCAGATCCGTGATCCTCAAAATTCGAAAATTGGCAGAACCTCAATCGGTGATTACTTCCGAACCCCATATCTGCTGTATCTTGCGGGGGCATTAGGGGTTTTGATGATCCTCGTTGCTGGTATGAAAGGTGTACGCGCGATTCTGACTTTGTTTGTCACTGCTTTCTCTATACTCTATCTTCTTGTTCCTTTAACTCTTAGCGGTTACAATCCGGTTGCAGTAGCGTTGTTGATCGCTGCATTGCTGACGTTAGCAACCTTTCTTCTCATTACAGGATTTAGTTTCAAAGTTATCTCCGGTGTGATCGGGACGCTTGGAGGTTTAACTGCTGTTGGAATCCTGTCTATCCTTAGTCAACATTTGATGGTGCTGACAGGATTAGCACAAGAGTTCGGTTTTATGGAACTCGGTCTTTCACTATGGCGCACTCCCGAAACACATCATTGGAATTTCGCAGGTATCCTGTCCGCAGGTATCATTTTAGGTGCGGTGGGTGCGATGATGGATGTCAGCATGTCCATCTCTTCCAGTGTTCATGAAGTCAAGCAAGTAAATCCAAACATCAGCGTACGACAATCAATCCGTGCCGGTTTGAATGTTGGACGCGACATCATGGGCACGATGGCAGATACGCTTATCTTTGCCTACCTCGGTGCATATATGATTACGATGTTGCTGCCCCGTATTGATTTCCCAGAGGCAGGTGTGTTATACCCGTTTCTTCTATTGGTCAACCAAGAAACGACAACGTTCGCGATAATTCAAGCTGTTGTTGGAACAATTGGATTAGTGCTTACCGTTCCTATTGCTGCTACAGTTGCAGGTTTCCTTACAAAATATACTGAAGTAAAAAGATCGGAGATTCATGAAAATTTACCATCAGAGGAAGAACTTGAAGAATCTTTTGGGGGTGAAACAACACATAGCGGATCTCGAATTTCTCACAGCCGGATTGCTGTGCCAATCGCCATGCTTCTGATGCTGATCGCCACAGCGTTTGTCTATTATCGTACAACCAGGCTTTCCGCGACAATTTCCGAAACTCGCGACGAACAAGGGAAAATAATTATAAAATCGGAGTATGCTAAAGGGAAAGTAATCCGATTGCTCGAATCAAACGGTGATTTTCTATTCACTATAGACGCATCTAACGCAACCGATTTGGACAAGAAAATCTTACCTTCTGCTTTGCTTGAGGCGTTTGCTAATAAAGATATTTCTTTATCCGATAACGTCACTATCTCTATTAAACCATGGAAAGACAGCAGATGGCTGATTACCGATTCAGAATATGAACAGACTTTTAGCATACGCGCTGCCCAAGATGGGACAAACGTTCTCAACGTATACGATTCCGAAACCGAACATCACGTGATTGAGGTGGAAATGCTGAGCGGTATGTATAAAGGCAAACGTTTGGTGTATCGGAATATTGTCAATCACAGTATGCCGTTGTTGAGCATTCCTGCTGAACCGGGTGATATAATTCTTTGTAGAGTTAGTGGAGATGAAGAAAGGGTTAGTCTTGTAAACATTGTGAAAGAATATGCGCGGGACAGATTTCTTGTCTGGTTTGTAGGTGGAATGTTTCTGCTAATCATCCTTGTCGGTAGGATTGAAGGTATTCGGACTGTATTTGCCATGTTAATTTCTGGTGCGGTCATATACTTTATCATGCTTCCGCTAATTTCGCAGGGTATGAATGCTGTGCTCGTTGTAACACTAACCTCAGGAGTTGTAGCGTTTGTCTCTTTAGTGTTTGTAATAGGTCCAAGTCGGAAGACATTCTCTGCTGTGCTTGGGACGATGGGTGGTATCCTGGTAGCGGGGTTGATTGTGCTCTTTGCGCAACAGCAGCTGCATTTTACCGGCATAGAAGACGCAATTGCGGCAGATATTGTTGAGGCAACGCGAACACCTCCCTTCGATTTTGTGCAAATCCTGTTAGCAGGTATGTTGATGGGTGTATTAGGTGTAGCGGTTGATGGTGCCATTGAAGTGGCATCAAGCATGGAGGAGATTCGGCGCGCTAACCCGAATATGTCAACTTGGCGATTAATTGCTTCGGGACTTAATGTCGGGACTGATATTCTCGGCACAATGGTGAATACCTTGGTATTCGCCTATCTTGGTGCGGAATTGTTACTGGTGATTACGATTGCAACACCAAATTTTGAACTTTTCAAAGATCCGCCAGTACAGTTGCTGAGTATTGGTGTGGTTTCCGTGGAGATTGTGCGGTTGCTTGCGGGGACACTCGGGTTGGTGTTAGCGATTCCGATTACAGCAGTAATTTGTGCATTCTGGAATCCTAAAAAATTATAGTGCTTCTATGTTATTTGTAGCGCGAGGTCCTTGTGCCTCACAATGCCGACCTTATCAGAAGACTTCAATCAAGTATGCTTGATATTATTAGCCTCTATACAAGGTTCGCATCTGCTTAATCACCTTCGGTAATTTGGCAATTACTGTATCAATTTCCTCTTCTGTGGTGTTTCTTCCGAGCGAAAACCGTACAGTACCCTGTGCTAATCTGGGTGGTAAGCCGAGTGCGGCAAGCACATGTGAAGGTTCCATAGACCCAGAGGTACACGCAGAACCCGTTGAGACACAGATTCCCTCCATATCCAATCGTAAGATAAGGCTTTCACCTTCCACTGCTTCAAAAGATACATTTAGCGTGCCTGGCGCGCAGTATTCCGGATGTCCATTGTAATGCAACCGATCGATGTGTGCATCAAGTCCTTCTCGGAGTCGGCGAGTTAATTTATCCAGATGTTCAGCATAGGCATCCCGTTCTTGTTTAGCAAGTTCCGATGCAACGCCAAGTCCGACAATAGCAGGGACGTTTTCAGAACCCGCGCGTCTATTGCGTTCGTGTGAACCGCCATGAACGAGGTTTGCCAAACGAGCACCCCGTCTAATGTAAAGTACTCCGATGCCTTTAGGTGCATAAATCTTATGTCCGGAAAGCGACAGCAGATTCACGCCGAGTTTCTGCACATTGATATCCAATTTGCCAATTGACTGCACAGCATCGGTATGCACCAGAATATCGTGTTCCTGTGCAACCTGACAGATTTCTTCAAGCGGTTGGATAGTGCCATTTTCGTTATTGACATGCATGATGGAAATCAAAATTGTGGTATCGCTAATAGCAGTGCGGAGTTGCTCTATGTCAATCCGTCCATATCGATCTACCGGTAGATAGGTAACCTCAAAACCGCGTTGCTCCAGATATTGGCAGGTATGCAACACAGCGTGATGTTCCACAGACGAGGTGATGATATGGTTACCTTCTCCTCGACTCTTTTGCAGATCGGTTAGTCCTTTGATGGCGTGGTTATCTGCTTCGGTGCCGCTGCCGGTGAACACAATCTCACTTGGACTTTTTGCACCGATGAGTTCTGCGACTTGTTCGCGAGCAGTGTCAATGGCGTTGCGCGCTTCGCGTCCGTAGGCGTGAATGCTGGACCCGTTACCGAATGCCTCTGTGAGATAGGGCATCATTGCGTCTCGGACTTCAGGATGGAGAGGCGTTGTTGCGTTGTAATCAAGATAGATTCGTTGCATGTCTTTGTCCATGTCGCGACTAGTGTTCTGTCCACTTTTATTTTTAGGGTAATTTGATCGTAGGGGCGAGGTTTCCTCGCCCTATAGCCAAATCACATACCCGTAATTTTAGGATGGACAGACCACTAGGAGGTCGCTGCTACAGCAATAAAATGGTTCAATCATAAGTTCGATAATTCAGAAAGGTTATCTGTTTTTCAGAAATCTTAACATCTCCAACAGATTTACTACGGCTGCCTTGTCCGCTTGAATTTAAAAAAGATAGTTTAAGTGTATGTGTGCCAGTAGGTAACGGCATCCGCACCATAAAAATCTGATTTGGAAGTGTTTGCCATGAACGGGTGTCAGCACTTTCTGTAACCACCCCCGCAAGATTGACAATTGCCCCCAAAACTTTACTTTCCTTGTTGGCTTTACGGAATATTAAGTATTTACCCAAGGCACGTGCTAACGTTCGGATTAGAATCACAGTCCGTTTAGCTTCAAGGGTCTCAATCGCCATTGTTTCTACATCCTCTATTAACTCACTATGGGCAATCTCTTCTCCCACTGAAACCCGAATGCCTTTGAAGTAGGGACGATTGGAACGAATTGTCGGTATTGCTACACGTAATAGATATTCAAGTTTTATCTCTTCTACAACCAAGCCTTCACGTGTTCTAATAGTACGAGCAAACGTCATAGTGTCTTTGTCATCACCTTCACCAAATTTATCGGTTTTAAGGATTGGAAAAGTCAAACTCTGCTCTGTTTTACGAGGCACATAACCAGATTCATAAAAGAGGATCAGTTCGCCATAGTTTTCAGGAAGTTGAGGCGGTTCGCCGTACTGCTTGCGGTAACGCTCATAATCGTCGGTAAAGTTGAGTTTGCGTGATACACGCACGAGAGAATGCCCTACATCCTCAGGCATTGAAACGCCTGTCTTTTCCGCAGCATTTTTATAGTATTCTTCTGCTTGCTTGTAAGAGATCAAGGCATCATTCAACTCATCTGCTGCCTCAAACACCATACCACAGAAGTGTGCAAGAAATCCGGTGCCAAAGAAATTATAATCCTCCCCTTCTTCACCTTTAAAATATTGAATTAGATTGGTAGCACGACGACATTCAACTTGGGCTCCATCTAAGTTTCCTACGTAGATATAATTGAGTGCACTATAATAGTGACTCAATAGCCTCTCATATCGGGTGCCAGAATATGGACGTAGATTATCAGTGGTTATCAGCGACAAAGCCTCTTTTGATACGCTTTTGGTAAAGCGATCCTCTGCGATCATTTCAGCTTCTTCTAGTGCTTTGCTGCTTTCTGCGAATAAGTTCGCGTAATGGGCAGTCAACCCTAATTCATAATTATGTGGAATATCCGGTTTTTTCGGTGATTTTTTCTTAAGGTAGTTGTAGGCATCTTCTGGCTTGCCGGTTTTCAAGTCAATTTCGACTTCTTCAAAATTGTAACCTGCACACCCTATCATAAAAAAAACAAAAAATAAAAATAGAAGTATTTTAGTCATTGTGATTATAGATTTGAAAAATTAGAGTGGGCGGGAATTGTAACCCGCCCAATACTTCAACATAAGAATATATTTGAAATTGGGACTACATTTTAAACTTTCCACGCCCAATATATTTCTTGATTTTTTCCTGACCGATCCAAACTTTTTCGTTGCTTTCAATGTTAGTCAACGTAAGGTCTGTCTGGTAAAACACAATTTGTTTACCACCTTCGCGATCCTCAATGGTATTGATTTCACCTGTCATCATGTAATCAGCACCTTGTTCACGTCCCATCTGCTTGATAGTTTCAATTGCAGCGTTCTCACTCTGATCCGCTCGTTCTTCCCGAATTTCGCTACGTTCACTTTTACTGGAAACCGCCCGAACTTTCCCAGAATTGATAAATGCCCGCTCAATATCGCTAATAAAAGTTTGTGTAGCAATATGCTCATTGCTCTTATTGCGGATGTTTCCTACAATAACGAAGGGTGTTGCTTGTGTAGTTTTCGCATGATTGGTAATCCAGATGTGGCCTAAACAGTCTAAAATCATCTGTTCAGCAACCATTCGAGAATCTGTATCGTTCCATCTACCAGAGAGGTCAACTGTGGTATCGCTATCGATACGTGTGACCTGTTTGGTAGGACCGCATCCACTGAAAACGATTATACCGACGAGTAGTAGGCATGACAATAATTTATACATTGATTTGCTCCTTTTAGTGTTTTATATCAAATTAACTTGATTTATCTCATTTTTCTTGGTATTAGGTGCGGTTAGAAACCGCACCATAGGCGTCAATTTAGTGGTTTTTCAAATATGAGAAATGCTCTTCAGTCCCGTAGGGACTATATGTTTATAGCACCCAATGTTCTCAATCTCTTTCGCTCCGTAGGTGCGATATTTTTAGAACGTTTTTGTTTGCCATATCGCACCTACGGAGCGAAAGAAACTATTATACGTTTTTCTATAAACATATCGTCCCTACGGGACTAAATATAAGACAGTCTCGGTAATCATGCTTATTGAGAAGTGTTTGTCCAAACGCAGACATTTTCTTAAATTGACGCCTATGGGTGCGGTTAGAAACCGCACCTACCGAGTGGGATCAAGTTAATTTGTATTACAAGGGTAGGTAAAGCAACCTACATCTAAAGCAGGCGCGTAAACCTATGTCAACATGTGATATATTAGAAATCTAAGTCAACTTCACGATTAATTCTGTCAACAAAACTATCAAGAGACATCGCACCGATATCGCCTTCATCTCGGCTGCGTAAGCTGACAGTTCGGTTTTCCTGTTCGCGTTCACCAATAATTAACATATACGGAACCCGTTGCAGACGGGCTTGGCGTATTTTCGCTCCAATCTTGTCATCACTATTATCTAACACAACACGACAGTTTTTCTGTAATAGAAGCTGCTGAACTTCTGTCGCGTAATCTACGAATTTTTGACTGATTGTCATTACAACACATTGCACCGGTGAAAGCCATGTCGGAAAAGCGCCGGCATAGTGTTCAATGAGCATAGCGATGAACCGTTCGAAACTTCCACATATTGCACGATGGATAACCACAGGTCTCTTTTCAGAACCGTCTGATGCAATGTAAATCAATTCAAACCGTTCAGGCAACTGAAAATCGAGCTGGACTGTGGCACATTGCACATCTCGATTGAGTGAATCGCGAACTTGAAAATCGAGTTTCGGTCCATAAAATGCCGCTTCACCTGGTTCAACAGCGTATTCAATCTGATTGTTTTTCAATACAGATTCGAGAATATCCTCAGCACGATTCCACACATCTACATCCCCCATAAACTTATCGGGGTTGCGGGTGCTGAAATCACAGCGGAACGGAAGATCAAAACTACCGTAGATACGTTGAAAAAGTCCAAGGATACGTTCATATTCATCGGCGATTTGATCTTCAGTAACAAAGTTGTGTGCATCGTCTTGGCACAATTGCCGAACGCGAGACAAACCACTCAACGTTCCTGTCGCTTCATTCCGATGTAAGACACCTTGATCATGAAGGCGATATGGCAAATCGCGATAACTGTGACGTGTGCTCTTGTAAATTAGCATATGTGCAGGACAATTCATCGGCTTGAGCGCACTCGTCGGTTCACCATCCTCATTCTCTATAAGGAACATATCATCTTTAAAGTGTTCCCAATGTCCCGACGTTTTCCAGAGACTGCTGTCATAAATAAGTGGTGTCCGTACCTCTTGGTAACCTTCACTGATATAAAGTTTTCTAACCTTTTCAGATAGATGGTTATAGATAAACGCCCCTTTGGGAAGCCAAAACACACTGCCGGGTGATTCGGGGTGCATCTGGAAAAGTTCTAATTCGCGTCCCAATTTCCGATGGTCACGCTTTGCAGCTTCTTCGCGTTGTTTCAGATATGTTTGTAGGTCGTCTTTTGTTTCCCATGCGGTGCCATATATCCGCTGTAACTGCTCGCGATTGCTATCACCACGCCAATATGCGCCTGAAACGCGGAGCAACTTGAAATATCTGCATTCCCTCGTTTTTTCAACGTGCGGTCCCTGGCAGAGATCCGTGAAGTCCCCATTGTGGTAGATAGAGACGCCTTCGTCAGCAACACCTTCCTCCGAGGCACTGACTTCTCGGTCAGAAATTCCATCTATCAATTCAAGTTTAAATTTTTGGTTGCGTTCAGCAAACCACGCACGCGCTTCTTTGTATGTCCATGTTTCCTGCAGAAAAGGGACATTGGCTTTAATCATAGCCTTCATGTGCTTTTCTATTTCAGAAAAATCGTCTGGCGTAATTGGGCGCGGGACCTCCATATCGTAATAGAATTCGTTTTCTATCGGAGGACCGATCGCAAGTTTGACAGTGTTTTCACCATCAGGAAACAGTTGTTGCACGGCGTATGCCATGATATGTGCAGTAGAATGGCGAAGCCGTTGTAGATAGTCTACAGGTTGATTGGATTCAGGCATTATGGTGTTCTCTCAAATTCTACAATGAAAAGTCAATCTATGACTGACTAATTCGTTTATAAGTTCTAACTATACTTATACGTAACGTTTTTTTGCTACGTATAGGTTACATTATAATGACCGTTACTACCCCAAGTAATTCTAAAATCTACCATAACTTACAATAAAAATGCTGAAAGATGGTTGTTATATCAAATTAACGGGATTTATCTCATTTTTCTTGGTATTCGGTGCGGTTAGATGAAGATAAAAAAATAATTCGGTAATTTTCTCGCAATGCTCGGTGCGGTTTCCTAACCGCACCTTTTTGTATCAACACCTCAAATAACGCAAAGGACGAGAATATCTGCGTTCGTAGTCGCGCAATTCATTGCGCCTCTTTTCTTTGAATGTAAGAGGCGCAATGAATTGCGCGACTACAAACGAGTTCTTTCCTTAAATTGACGCTTATGGTGCGGTTAGGAAACCGCACCTACCAAGCGTCCAAGTAATTCTAAAATCTACCATAACTTACAAATAAAAATGCTGAAAGGTGGTTGTTACAACGTAAATACATTTCATCGCGTTGACGCCTGCAGGGAAGTTTCTATTTTTCTGCGGAGGATGATACCCCATTGACCGACAACCCAAATTGCTTTACCATTTTTGGCACGGGTAATAACATAGAGGTCGTTGTCAATATCGGTGTGTTCCTGCTCCCACGTTTCACCACCATCGGTTGAATGGATAATCGTTCCTTCTCCACCGACAGTGTATAGTTCCTGTTCAGAAAGCGCGATAATTCCATTTAATGTTTTGGCAATGCCGGTCATTTTGGGTTGCCATGTGAAACCACCATCCACTGTTTTCAGGAGAATACCAGCTTGTCCGACTGCCCATCCTATCCGCTTCGTGATGAATGAAACAGAATTTAGGTTATAAACCGTATTGGATTCGTGCATTCGCCAGTAGTCACCACCGTTAATAGTCCGCTGGATAACTCCGCTTTGTCCGACTGCCCAACCGAGCGGTGCAAATTTCATATCAACGCTCATGAGTGTGTCGTTTACCGTGGTGCGCTGGAGTGTCCACGTGGGACCCCCATCTTTGTTGTGGATAATGTCCCCGAATCTACCGACTGCCCAACCTTCAGAAAACTTACCGAAGTCAACATCGTTAAGCGAGAAATTACCTGGAGGATCGTCCTCAAAAAGCGGTGGTCGCTCGGGGGTGTCACCTGCTGTCCAAGTATTTCCATCAGTCGTATAAAGGACTGTTCCGTCACGTCGCATTGTCCACCCCCATTTAGGTTCAAGACTGACGAAGTGTATACCGATGAGACGTTGGCGCGTATGTATTGCAAGTTTCTCCCAAGTTTGTCCGCCATCTTGTGTCTCTAATAACGTGCCATCGTTACTCGCTATCCATCCGATTTTGTCGTTGAAAAAGAGTACTTCCCGGAAATCATTGCGTTGCTGCTCACCGAGTTGCCGTTCCCATGTTTTCCCTCTATCAGTAGTGCGATAAATGCTCCCTGCACTTCCAACTGCCCAAGCATGTTGCGTGTCAAGGAAGTACACACTGGCGATTCCACCGCCACCGCGTCCGAACCGTCTTCTCGGTTCAGGTGGTGGAGTGGATTGTTGTTCATTTGGACGATTCGCCTGCTCAACGTTAGGTGGCAGTGTGCCTTCTAGGGCAAGGCGACCGGGACGTTGCCGCTGCTGCCGAAGATGCCTTTGGAATATATCCGCGAGGGACTCCTCAAAAGCAGACGTTGGCTCTTCTTGATCTGCTGCCGCATCTTTCTCAGATTCTTCCGGTGTTTGTGGCAAAGGTTGTTGCATGGCAAATCTATCGTCTCCAGTTGCAACAGGAATAGGTTCCCAATTTACACCTTGGTCCTCAGTAATATAGGCACCACTACCCCCGTTCCCCCAGGCGTGTGTATGTGAACGGAAAGTAATACGTCTTAAACCACGTGGATTTTGTGTTGTAGTTCGCAGTTTCCATGTTACACCACCATCTTCAGTCAGCAATGAGTTCCCATTACCGAGAATAACCCAACCATGTTTTGCATCAGCAAAATGCACCGCAATACCGGATTGATTCGTCTTTGACAGGATTTTCCAATAATTTCCCCCATCCACGGTGTGAAGTATGAATCCGCCATCTCTACGTTGCGGGGAAACTGCCCATCCTTCTTTACTATTGATGAAGTGAAGGTCGGTGATGTTTTGATTTGTCGTCCCTGTTTGCTGAACTTTCCACGTTTTACCGCCATCCGTTGTGTGTAAGATTTGTCCAATTGATGCACCAAGCCATCCCTCATCCTCGTTTATGAACTGCATCATGCTTATACGTGGTAGATTTTGACTCGTTGTTCTGACAATAGGTTTCCAGGTTTTTCCACCATCTTCTGTTCGAAGTAGGATATTTGCTCCAAGGATTAGCCCATGATCCTTGTCAATAAATTCGATCTCACGCAAATTTTCACTAACACCACTATGCTGTGGTAACCACGTTTTCCCACCATCTGTTGTATGTGCGATAGCCCCACCTGAGCCAACTGCCCATCCGTTATCGGTATCAACAAAATGTGTGTCGGCAAAATTAGTTCGCCATGTTGCCTGATTGATGATATCCCAATAGTAAACGACAGGAACAACAGGTTTTTCATCTTCAACAACTACAGTTTCTGGCTCCTTAGCGATAGGCGGCAATTTCGCTGGCAATTGCACACTTTCTACTGAGTAACGCATCGCAATTCCACCTTTACCAACCGCGACCACGCCATCGGGTGAGAGTGCTAACCCGTAAAGGTCATTTTCGGTACCACTATTTTGAAGTTCCCACTTTTTTCCACCATCAACGGTGGTTAGCATAACACCGTTATCTCCCACAATTAAGCCGTGCTGTGCGTCGGAAAAATAGAGTTTATTCAAATTCTTTTGTGTTCTGCTATGTTGGGTAATCCAGTTCTTTCCACCGTTTTTTGTATGTAAAATCTCACCAAATTGTCCTACAATCCACCCTATATTTTCATCAACGAAGTAAACACCGTAAAGTTCATTGAAAGTATCAGTAGACTGCTGTTTCCATGTCAAACCACCATCTTGCGTTGTAAGACATACACCGGGCCATCCGATTGCCCACCCTCTTTTCGCATCAAGGAAAAATACGCCTTTCAACATTGTTGAATAAAAATCGCCAATAGAGATTTGTTGCAACCAGGTATTTCCGCCATCAATTGTGTGAAGAATAGTGCCAATATCACCAACAATCCACCCAACTTTCTCGTCAACAAAATGAACAGATCGAAGTGTAAATGCTGCGGGGGCACTTTGACGTTCCCAGTTAGCACCGCTATCGTTTGTATGGATGATGAGTCCGCGTTCTCCCACTGCCCAACCGTGCTTGTCTGTAGCAAAATAGATATTCCAAATCCCATCCCAAATATCTGTGTCCAGTTCATTCCATGTTTTTCCACCATCATTGCTCATCACCATACTGCCGCGTTTGCCGACAGCAATAGCACGGTTCGCATCAGTAAATTGCACATTCTGCAGATCATTCGCTGTTGTGCCGCTAACCATCTCCCAAGTTGCGCCTGCATCAGTCGTGTGTAGAATAGTGCCTGCCCATCCCACAGCCCAAGCTTCCTTTGGCGTGGTAAACTGGATGCCAGTCAAGTTATTTTCTGTTCCACTCTCCATCAATTGCCAGTTTTCGCCACCATCTTCTGTGCGGGTGATAAACCCAACATCCGCAACCGCAATTCCATAGTTCTCATTTGTGAAATGGATACTGTTAATCGTATCTCGAACGTGTCCGTTAATCAGAGGAATGCGACTATCTTGCTTTTCCCAATTTATGCCGCCAGTGGTCGTGTGAAAGATAGACCCGTCACTACCAGCGATCCAACCTTCCCTATTGCTGATGAAGAAGACCTGCTTGTTTTCGTTAATCATCCTATCTCGTTCACCTTCAAAGCGATTACTCTGTTCTTGCCATGATTCACCACCGGATTTGGTATGATAAATCCTATCATAGATGCCTACAACCCACCCTATGTCATTATCAGCGAACCAGACACCGTTAAGTGCGAATTCACTGACAGATTGATAACGATTCCAACTTTTTCCACCGTTTTTCGTGTAGAGGACATCCGCATCTTCACCAACAATCCAACCTTCCTTCCCATTTGCGAAGAAAACGTCCCGCAGCATCGCAGAAGTTCCACTTGCTTGCAGAGTCCAGTGTCTACCACTATCATCGGTTGTTGCAATCAAACCTTTATCACCGACCGCCCATCCGTATCGGTCATTAGCAAAATAGACAGCTTTGAAATCACCGGTAGTGTCCACTTCTTGCTTTTGCCATGTTTTTCCACCATTCGCAGTGTGGACAATTGTACCTTCAAGTCCAACAAGCCATCCCTTCTTCGCGTTTACAAAATGCAGGTCTGTGAAGTTTGTCTCCCAATCTGCTTTACGGGTCGCTTCCATCTTAACACAACCGTTGACAAAGAGCATGGCACCAAGGATAAACGTGATTGTATATGTAGCGATCTGCACCTTCCAGTTTCTTCTTGAAATATTGTGATGGTTGAATTGCATTCTGATTTCCTCCGATTGTTTAATAATAAACGTCTTCACCGAAAAGTCCTGAGCGGACAACTGCAATAATTATGGCAATGCTCACACAAAGCACTATAAGTCCGATTTGAATAAAAACTGATTTGCGACCTCCCAAATTCTGTATTGCCTGTATTCGTCCAACCTGTGCCAAAAGTGGCGAAACCATTAACAAAAGCACACTCACTGATGGTACTTCCGCATAAAAATAACCGTTCATCCAGATGCCAACAAGCAGGATCGTCACAACTGGAGATATACTGAGTAGCAACACTCCCTCAATGTTGTCAGTATCAGACTTTATCCAGCGCGAGATAACAAGAGTGAGAATCCAAATCGCAGCGAAAAGCGCAACTAATATTCCAGCATGTCGTGCTAACCGTAAACTGCCAGAAAGAGCGAGAATCAATGCTGTTCCACCTGATATGCCAAAGTAGACAAATGGAATGGAAGCACCAGATGGAAGTACCGAAAAACTCTGTTGCACTATATTACAAAAAATCAGTATCCCAACAGCAAGGCATACCCACCAGATTATGCTTTCAAGTGTTCCCCAAGTCTGCTGAAAATATACATTCAAAAGTATACGCGGTATAGCAATTGAATAGAGGAGCTGCGATATTAAGGCTCTCAACCGAGAGAGATGCCAATAAGTACTGGAAAAAATCGCAAAAATAGCGAAGTAGAAAAGCCAGTGTATACCTTCTCTTGGCGGAAAGATCGGTTTACCTTCTATTCCGATGTAACCGATGATGTCCCCAATTCCCAAAGCAGCCGCAACGAACCACTGTAAATACGTCTTACTTCCATCGCGCTTCCACTGATACGCTACAATAGCATAAATCCCACCGCAGATGATAGCAGGCAAAAACATACTGAAAAACAGTTGATTCAAAGTTGGCACTGCTTAAGACCTCAGACTATTCATGACTCGCGAAGTTCTCATGTAGGAGGACTTTGGAAGTCCGATTTCTTGTGGTAGGGCTTTGGAATGTCTATTGATGTGCTGCTTCAATACTCACAGTAATGCGGATATCATCACTAACGCCTTGCATACCGAAGTTCATGCCATATTTGCTTCGCTTAATTGTAAAAGTCGTTTCGAGTCCGATTAGTTCCCCTTTTTGTGGCACATTCGCTTTTCCTGTAATTTCAACATCAACAGTGATAGATTTTTTGACACCGTGCAAATTGAAATCACCTGTAACCTCAAGCATATTCTCTTGTCCTGCCTTCGTACTCACTTCTGTGCTTTTGAAGATGATGACTGGGAACTGTTTGGCATTGAAAAAGTCTGGACTTCTGAGGTGTTGGTCGCGTTTTCCGTTGGCAGTATCAACACTTGCAGTTTTCACTTCAAATTCAACTTTGCTCTTAGAAACATCGGTATCGTCCATCGTTATGTTGCCTGAGAATTCGTTGAACCGCCCGTAATTATATGTGACTCCCAGGTGTTTTGCGCGGAAAATTACTGCTGAATGGGTTGCGTCAATTTGGTATGTTTTCGCAGCATTCTGCGATTCAGTTTTATCTGTAAAGGTAATGATGAGGAGGGCTAAAATCAATACGCCAATAAATGATCCCTGCAAGTATCGCTTCAACTCTGTTTTCATCTAAAAAATGTCCTCCATATTAATTGCTGTTTATCTCCAAAAGGCGTTCCCCTCTATACATAAAGGAAGTATACCTTAATATTTAGGATGTGTCAACGAAAAAGCAGAGGCAATCAATATCTTACGAAGTGATTACTAGTTTTGTGGTAGCCTGACCGCTGAAGAGGTGGGAAGTTTGAAAGAGAAGTCATAGGTTAATTGAGTGTGGTCTTGATAGAATTCGGTTGAAATTTGTTGATTGGATATGTTATTATTAACACTAAGTACCTGCATTACGGAGGCGAAATCTCTTGAGCAAACCGCTAAAAGGATTCATTACATACTCACACGAGGATACTGCACAAAAAGACGAATTACGCAAACGTCTTGCCATAATGGAGCAGCAAAATGAGTTAGTAACTTGGGACGATGGCCAACTTACCCCTGGGGACGGAGCACTTCAGGAGGACATTCTCAAAAAGGTTGCTGATTCAGATTTGCTACTTTACCTTGTTTCCGCTGCGAGTCTTGCCTCTAAAAATTGCAACAAGGAATTAGCAGAAGCATTAAAGCAAGAGATTAGGGTTATCCCGATTATCCTTGAGCATTGCGATTGGCTGCGTCATCAACTCAGCGGCTTTGAAGTTCTCCCTTCCAAAGGTAAGCCCATTTCTAAATGGGAAGATGAGAGTGAAGGTTGGCAAAATGTGGTGGATGGAATTCGAAAAACAGTTGGGGAAATAAAGTCTCATGTGGAATTAGCGTTCCAGCATGGTAATGCCCTAACAATGCTCGGGCAACTAAACTTGGCAATAAATGCCTACTCGGATGTAATTAAACTGGATCCACGCTATACTTTTGCTTATTATAATCGCGGTGTGGTTTATAGTAATAAAGGCGAACTTGATCTTGCTATCAGAGACTACAACAAAGCGATAAAACTCAAGCGAAATCATACCAAAGCCTATAATAATCGCGGTGTGGCTTTTTACGATAAAAGCCATGTTGACATTGCCATCAGAGATTATAATACTGCGATAAAGTTGAATCCTAATTATGTCTATGCATATATCAATCGGGGCAATGCATACCACAAAATAGGGGAACTTAATTGTGCTATCAAAGACTACAACAAAGCAATACAACTTGACCCCAATGATGCAGACACCTACTACAATCGTGGTAATACATACAATGACAATGGCCAGGTTGAACTAGCGATCAAAGACTATAATAAAGCAATACAACTTAAGCCTAATGTTGCTAATAGGTACTGCAATCGTGGCAATGCATACTTGAAAAACGGTGAGGTAACTCTTGCAATTAAAGATTATAATAAAGCAATACAACTTGATCCTTATTATGCTTATGCCTATAACAATCGAGGTCTTGTTTACCAAAAAAATGGTGAAGTTATTAAGGCTATTGAAGACTTTACTATTGCATTAAGAATTGACTCTAAACTTGGTATGGTATATTACAATCGCGCAGCAGCATGGTTGCGTTTGGAAAAGTGGGAAGAAGCCAAAACTGATCTGACAACTGCAAAACGTATGGGAGTGGATATCACTGCCGCGTTTCATAATTCTTACAAAGATGTTGAAACTTATGAGAAGCGACATAGTGTTAAGCTGCCGGAAGACATCGCACTCCTCTTAACACAGCGTCGGCGGACCCGTTATCCCAAGACACAAAAAATATTAGATGCCGATGGCAATCCGATTGAATCTCCGAATGTGGTAAATTTGCGTTCGCAGCTTCGCAATGCGGGAATACCGCTGAGTGAGTACGTCAAAACGAAACCCGCTTTCGGTATCAACACAGCACCCACTGAGGCGTTCGTCGTAGATAAAGCAACGCGGGATAAACTCATCGCGGCGCACCCTTTATCTGCTGATATCTTGAAGCCGTTTTTGCACGGACAAGATTTAAGGCGTTGGCATGTTGACACACCTCAGCAGTGGTTCATCTTTGCCCACCGCGGCATAGCAATAAACGACTATCCAGCCATCCTAAAACACTTAGAAAAATACCGAGAACCTCTGAGCAAGAGAAAAGGCAAACAGGAGTGGTATGAACTGCCAGTATCTCTCGGTGATGCGGAGCGTTTTACGCAACCGAAACTGGTCTCTCCAAACACCTATAATCATCAAACTTTTGCAGTTGATACTGTCGGTTATTATTATGGCAATACGTCCTATCTTATTCCAACAGCGGAAACGTGGCTTTGTGGTCTCCTCAATTCCCGTACTGTGGAATGGTTTTATTCGCAGGTGTCAAACCAATTGACGATTGACCCGCTCCGTGCGCGTAGTGAGTATATAAAGCAGATTCCTATTCCGGGCATCACGTCAACCCAGAAGGCATTGATCGCCAAAATCGTTGATTATCTGATCTATCTTCAGCAACAGCCGTCAATAAATAGTAAGGATTTAAAATACGCTCGCGACCGTATAATGCTTGGATATTATGAGCGGGTTATTGATGGCTTGGTCTATGAGGCGTATCTACCTAAAGAGCTTCATCAAAGTGACAAACACTTTTTCCAACCGTTGTTAGAGGAGCAATTGCCTTCATGTGAGGAAATTCAAGGTGATAAAATGACCGTGTTACGAGACATCTTTGAGCTGCTATATGAAAAAACGCATCTTGTCCGGCGCAACCTTTATTATCTGGATAGTGTAAAACAGGTTCGTATTATTGAGGGTAAAATTTGAAAATAACTAACATTGAAATCAAAAACTTTAGAGCTTTTCCGAAATCCTATCAAATTGACCTACACAATGCTGGAAAGAATTTATTAGTTTACGGAGAAAATGGGAGCGGGAAATCATCGCTGTATTTCGCGCTAAAGTATTTTTTTGAATCCGGTGTCAATATAATTGACGAGGAAATCAAAAGTACAGGTTTTGAGAAACATCAGAACATCTTTATTGAGGAACCAGGTTATATTAAAGTGTGTTTCCATTCAGAGCAAACACGAAAGCATGAGACCTATGAATGGTCGGAGAACGTAATAGAGACAGATGACGATCTGATTATTGATACGTCAAAAGCAAGTGGATTTCTTGACTACAAAGACCTACTGGGAGTGCACTATTTGCAACCCGAAGGCAAGGCAGTAAATATATTTGATTTGCTTGTTAAAACGCTTTTGGCAAACACTGTCAACCCACTAACGGATCGAACCCTTGCTGAGGAGTGGGATAAAATCCAAGGACCATTTCCGCGCAGAAGTGCAAATCGCCAAATAGTCGACCTTAAAAGACAGATAGACGTTTTTAACGACGAACTTGTAAACAGATTAGCAGAACTGCGTCCAAAGGTGCGCGAAATACTTGGCAAATTTGGATACAAAGTTGACCTTGATTTAGATTTTCACGGACTAATATACAACGAAAAGAACAAAACCCTTGATAACCAGCATATAAATTTAAATGTCAAGTTCTTTGACGAGGATATTTCTGAACGTTACCTTTTACTGAACGAAGCGAAGTTGTCGGCAATTGCTATTTCCATCTATCTCTCATCAATTCTGTGCTTACCAGAGCCCAAAAGTGGACTAAGAATTCTTGCGCTTGATGATGTACTAATCGGTTTGGATATGTCTAATCGCTTTCCAGTACTTGATATCCTTGAGGAGGATTTCAAAGATTACCAGATTTTTTTGATGACTTACGATAAAGCATGATATGAGATTGTCAAACAGCGGACAGTTGAAAAGGATTGGAAATATACCGAGTTCTACTTCATGGCAACCGACGAATACGAAATCCCGGTATGTAAGGAAGATGCCCTGTATCTAGAAAAAGCGAAGGAATATCTTGAAACTAACGACTATAAAGCTTGTGCAGTCTATGTTCGCACAGCGTTTGAAGCGGCAATCAAGCAATATTGCGAAAATAAGGATCTCGCTGTTAAGTATCGCGAAAACCCGAGAGACTTGAAAAGTGAAGATTTCTGGGTGCCGATAAAAATGGAAATGGACAAGACTGATGTCCTTCTTTTGGATCTAAAAATTGTTGACAAAATTGAATCGGCTCGAAAATTTACCCTAAACGAACTATCTCATGCGTCCGTTGCAAACATCTACAGAAAAGAACTTGAGGATGCTATTGATGCAGTGGAGAATCTTGAAGATGCGTTAGCATAAAAAATATGTAGATATTTACTAAGAAAATTGGGTGTGTAAAGTTTTTGGCAATCTGTGCACAACTCATTGTAGGAGCGTGTCTCTATGCCACCCGCTGCTTGAATATCAAGCATGGCGGGGCACAGGGACCCCGCCCTACAGTGGATAAACGCGAAGGTTACATCACAAATTGAACCTATGTGACAAAATATTTACACACCCCCCCCCAAAAAAAATTAATTGATTTGACAATTTTTAACAGTATATGATAAACTATCAAAAATTGTGAGATGAACCGATACTTCAGGATATCCCTAATGGAATTCCCGATGCCATCAGATAATCCGAAAGTTAAACTACTGATACCGCAGCAAATGAACTGAAACTCTATATAGATGGAGAATTTGTGAAACAAACCGGGGCTGGTGCAGCACTTGAACTCATGGATGAACGCCGGATCGGCAGCGAACACGATGGTCGCTGGCTAAATGGGATGATGGATAACGTCCGCATTTATGACCGTGTTCTGAGTGCTGATGAGGTTATGCAGAATTTTGAGGCGAAATCCGATCAGTTACCCGTTGAACCTGCTGAAAAACTTTCTACCACTTGGGGAGCACTCAAACGTAAGAGAATCTAAAAGGTCTGATGCAATCAATTCAAAAGGCGGTTATCCCGATAGCTGGATACGGAACACGCCTCTTCCCCGCAACGAAAGCTGTGCCGAAAGCACTTTTCCCAATTATCGCGCAAGACGGTCTCGCAAAACCGATCATTCAGTTGATAATTGAAGAAGCATTAACGGCTGGCGTGGAAGAGGTGTGTCTCGTTGCACAACCCCATCAAGTTGAACCGATTACCAACTATTTTTCTGGCGGCGTCCCAGATGCTATTCGCGAAAAGCCGGAACTGGCGGAACAAACTGACAGATTGGCAGAAATCGGGGAACGTCTCCAATTCGCAATTCAAGCGGATCCGCAAGGGTTCGGACACGCCATCTATTGTGCCAAAGATTTCGCTGCAGGCAAACCCGTGATGATTCTGCTTGGTGACCATCTTTATATCTCGGATACTGAAGCCTCTTGCGCAAAGCAGTTGGTTGATGTCTATGCACAAGTTGGCAAATCCGTGACCAGTCTTGATGTATGTGATGAAAGCGAACTCTCTCTAAACGGCATTGTGCAAGGGAATACCACTGACGACAATCCAGACCTTTTCGAATTAGCACGAATTGCTGAAAAACCGACGGTAGTTTATGCGCGAGAACACATGCGCGTTGAAGGGATATGGGATGCGGCGGAAACGCATAAATATCTTTGCCACTTTGGGATTGATCTGCTCACACCTCTCCTGTTTGACATACTGGATTACAACTACCGCAACAAGATACTGACACACGGTGAGATTCAACTACGGGATGCAATGGCTGAAGTAGTAAAGCAGGAAGGCATGTACGGTTATCAAGTTGCAGGTAAACGCTATGACACGGGTAACCCACAGGAATTGTTAAGATCCACCTATGCATTTGGGCTTCAAGGTCCGTATCGAAATATCCTAATCTAACGACTTGTGCCAGTTAACCATTTGTTTTGTTGTTTTTCACAAATATCTATTTTAGTGTTATAAACATATCGTCCCTATGGGACTGAAGAGAGGGTGTCCGATGTTTTTTCTATAAACATATCGTCCCTACGGGACTGAAGAGAGGGTGTCCGATGTTTTTTCTATAAACATATCGTCCCTACGGGACTGAAGAGAGGGTGTCCGATGTTTTTTCTATAAACATATCGTCCCTACGGGACTGAAGAGAGGGTGTCAAAGGATTTTAGTTCATCAGGACAAACGGGGTTACTATCAACCCAGGGGTCAATTAAGTATGTTTTGCCTTCTGCTTCTATTTTATACGTAGCATGTCCAAGCCATGTTAAACGAATACCGTTGTTAAGTTTCATCTTGTTTTATCTAAAATTTCCTTTAATCTTTGTGCAATAATTTCTATTTCACCCTGCATCAGGGTTTGTCCATTGATAAATATGCCGTTTGCACCCGCGCCTGCAAGATCTATAGCGGGTTCTCCTATTTGGAGTTGATGGAGAATGTCACCGCGTGTGATACCGAGTTGTTCTACGTCAAATCGGATTTCGGTGCGCGGCATCGGTTGTCCTGCTTCAGACGGGAAGCTGCGATGCACTGTAACGCCTTCAATATCTTTGAAAAACGCATCATAGTAGGCAATCTGGTCCTCGTAAGACTGCATTAATTGTGCATGATCTTGATTCAGATACCACTCCACAGCAGCCAGCAATCCGACCATCTCTTCTTTGCCAACTTTCATACCTCTTCCGATGAAAGGGTGAGGCGGTCCGTTAAATGCGATGGCGTCAATCAATGATTTTTTACCAACGACTAATCCGCTACTTTGCGGACCACACAACCCTTTTCCACCGCTAAACATAACCAAATCTGCTCCCATCTGTGTGAAACGCCATAAGTTTTCAGGTGGAGGCAACTGTGCTGCGGCATCAACAATAAGTGGGACACCATGTCTTTTGGCAATGTCAATGCCTTTTTCATAAGGCACCCAAAGATGTTCTCTGCTGGGATTTGCGAAGTAAAAGATCGCAGCGGTTTTATCGGTAATGGCGTTTTCAAGTTCGTTTGGTGTTGTGCCGTTTTCGTTTCCTATTTCTACGAATGTGACGCCGACCTGACGCACAGCAAAATCGTATCCGACTCTACCGTGACGATGCACGATAACTTCACTTTTCATTGCGTTGTCAAGATGGGGTAATTTTCCGCGTTTAGTAGCATCAAGTCCGGTGATACACGCTGCGGTGCTAAGCGTCAAGGCTGCGGCAGCACCACAGGAAACGTAGGCTGCTTCGTTATGGGTGAGTTTTGCTATTTCTTCACTGACTCGTTTTTGAAGTTCAATGATGTCTACAAAATGCTTTGAAGCTTCAGCCATCGCAGCAATCACTTCAGGTGGCATGATGGATCCACCGAGTCGTGTTAAGGTTGCATTGCCATTGATAACTGTCCGGATACCTAACCGTTTGTAGATTGACATTTAGAAGTTTATCCGACTTCTTGACCGTCTAACTTTCCGACGTGAAGGTCGATTTCATCGCGCGACTCAATTTTTTCAACTCTACCATCTGCCATGTGGAAAATCCGATCAGAGACATCAAGCATTTTGTGGTCGTGTGTTGCGGTAATAATGGTTACGCCGTTTTCGTTGTTGAGGCTACGGAGTAAAGCAATGATTTCAAGCCCAGTTTTGGTATCCAAGTTACCTGTCGGTTCATCGGCAAGGACAATGGCAGGGTCATTTGCAAGGGAACGCGCTATTGCAACACGTTGCTGCTGTCCACCGGAAAGTTCTAACGGCTTGTGCTGGACACGGTCACCTAATCCGACAAGAGAGAGTAGGTCAACGCCTTTTTCTCTGCTGTCATCAGCACTCATGCCAGCAAATATCATGGGGAGTGATACGTTTTCAAGTGCTGTCATGACAGGGATGAGGTTGAACGATTGGAAAATATAACCGATTTTCCGACAGCGCAGCCACGCTAACTCATAAGCATCAAGTTGCGCAATGTCTACTTCGTCAATATAGACTCTACCCTCCGTAGGTTTGTCTAATCCACCAATCATGTTAAAGAGCGTAGATTTCCCTGAACCAGAGGGTCCCATAATAGATATATATTCGCCGCGTTGAATTTGGAAATTGACACCGCGTAGTGCATCCACAGTCTGTGTTCCCATCTCGTACCGCTTGATAAGGTTTCTGACTCTGACTGTATTCTCTTTAGGAAGGATACGTTCAAATCGCTTTGATGTTTCGGCGAGATTTGGTTGTACGCCACCTATTTCCGTTTGCATATCTTTTTTCTCCTATTGTGAGCGATCGATCACAAAATTAGGTCTACCCTTTAGATAAAAACCCGAAACGTCTCTTTTGCTCTGGTTTCTGCAGTGCTGCTGCATTCGGTTTAGTTTCTGTCGGAATAGCAAATCCGATAAAATTCCGTCTCCCGAGTTGCTTGATAAAGGTAAAGAGAGACGTTTCTGCCTCTTTTCGAGTCAACTGATGTTTTTTCTGAAGTGCCTTGATAATCTGTGAAATGGTGTGCTTGCCATCACACATCTGCCATACGAAAGCACCGATGCTATCCAGCACGACGACCCGTTTATCAGGGAGCATAAAGAGTTTGCTTGTAAGTCTTATCAAGAACTTATCTTTCTGCGGGATGACAAGTGAGGCTTCGCCCTTGTCGTCCAATTCCCACGTTATCAACTGATTTCGTAATGGGAACGCTTTGAGGACTTTACCTCTATCTACATCAGGTCGCTTTTTTACTTTTAGAGCGTATAGAACTTTGTTGAGCATTTTTTATAAGTAGGGTTGAATGTGCTATTACCTTGAACTTAGTGGCAGTGGATACTCTCTGCAACCTGTTGCGCCAGTTTTTCGGAAACCTCAGTGCGTCCAATTGATTGCACTACATAGATACGGTTGGTATGGTGACAACGCCATATAAAAAAGACGAGTCTTGTCCGTTTTCGGATTTTATCAAGTATTAGCACAGATGAAAGAGGCACGTTATCGTAGAGTCGTGTCTGTTGTCCGACAAACGTTATACGTTCATCTCCGTGCTCGTTATTTGGTGAGACTTCAAACCCATAGCCGCGAATTGCTTTTGCGTATCTTGTTTTAAACCATGCTTCTAATTGATTAGGTTCTGAACTGAATTCGTTTAGTAGCACCTCCGCAGGACCGTAACGTTCAACACTGATTTTACGATTTTTTCCTCTGGTAAATGTAAACAACAGGTATCCGCTGAGAAGTTTTTGGCTTTCTAACTTGTAGTTTTTCGGGGCAGCAAGTCTGAGACCGTAGGCACTCCAGATGGTATGCTGCGGGTCTGCTTGGTCTGAAATGGATTTGAAGATGCGAAGCACGATGGGACGCCAATTCTCTTTGAGACGACCCATAACTTGAACGATTGTGATCCGTTTAGTATTCGGATTATGGATAATCAACCCGTTTGCACGGATACCACCTTTCCAACTAAACCCAAGGACTGTACTGTCTTTTAAGAAATCCTCGTCTTTGATAAGATCAACGTTCCTTCGAAATGAGACATTACCACCGCGTTTGTAGTTTTTACGGACTAACTTGAAGTATTCGTCAAGTGTCTTGTGTAGGTCAGGTTTCTTTTTTCGCGTCTTTGCCCATTTGAGTTCCAACCGAGGCATCTCTGAGTCATCCAGCCGCAGGTAGCCATTCTTCTCATCACCACTGATACCGCTGATTTCCCAAGTGTGCGGAATCTCTAATTGAATGCCTGCCCAACCAAAAAGAGTCCAGTCCATATCATTGTCCTGCCACCTAAAACGGTTTAACAATGACAGCTTTTGAGACAAGGGCAATTGCAACAGTACCCATCCCTATCAATCCCACGCCGCATGCGAAACCAGCTGCCAATACTGGATTGAACATATACCACCGTTTCAAACCGAACCGCTTAATCATATAGAATCTACCGATGACAGCACCGAGTAATCGTGCAACCATACTTCCCGGGTCCGCCCCAATTCCACCGATGATACCGTAGAACCACATTGATGGGAATTTGAACACCCAAAGCAAACCGTATATGGCGAGACTTGAAGTAAATCCTGCGGCGACATAGTCCCCCCTGATGGCTTGTAGCATCTCACTATTCCCATCCCGCAGTGATGTTTTCCAGAGACATTCATTTGTTGCGTTAATCGGCCACATCATCTGGACAAACGGATATTGCGCACTCGGAATCGGCGCGAGTTTCCATATAAAGTGTAAGACAACAATCCCGCTGACGAGTAAGATAGGCATAATTAACAACGTTGCAGCGAGGTTTGAAGTAAAGGTCGTTCCAGTAAGTTCAAGCACCCGCCACCCTTGTGTGCCTTGTCCGTAATCTTCGTCAGGTAACGGCGCAAACCAGATATCAATTTCTTCGTACCGACTGAGAATAAAGGTAATCTCATGCAAGTACGGGATTTCAAATAGGTCGCGTCCGAGTACCCCGAATGTCCTTGCTGTGATATAGGAATTAAGCGGTGTGTATAAGAACGCGTATCCGAGTAAAAAACTGAGTGGAAAATTCGGTACCATCCAATGGATAAGCCAGACAAATCCACCCATACCGATGAGCCACAACGCCCCCATAAGCCATAGTGGAAAATCACCTCGATTAGGAGGAGTCGCAAGCGAACCACGTTCCCCCGCCTTTTTCTTGGAGCTGCGGAGTTTGAAAAGCATCGGGATAGAGGCTGCCATACCAACGAGACCAAGGCTAAACATCTTACCCATGCCATAACTCATCCAGAAATCAAGATTGTTGAAAAGCCCAGTTGCCCGCACATCAAGTCCGGGATGCCATTGATGTAGGATCTCGTGCCTGTATAGGATCTGCGGGTTCAAAACAAATTGCGAGAGTATCGCGGTAACAAATTCGGACATCATAACAGGGAACGGCATTACGAAACCGATAAGCATCTGCCCGAAATCTGTCCGAAGCGCGAAGACCCCTGTCGGCGCGAATCCTTCAATGCTCTGAGTAAAGTCTATCCACGGTATCTTCAGAATCTGGATCGGTTGACTCATCATTACCCCGGTGAGCGCTGGAACACCGATATAGATGAATCCCCATATTAAGCCTGCCATAGACCCGATAGAGAACACTTGCCATCGCCATGTTTCTTGTTTGCCGGTTGTCTCTGCTAAAGCAGTTGCACCTTGCGCGCTAATCGGTGCCATCGGATACGGAAGCCGTTCAAGGTCAGCAGTAAGTCTAAATAGAATATACTGACCACTAACAAAACGGAGTGTACCAAGCAGTTTACCCACAAGATAGATGCCTATAGGCAATAACCAATCGGGATGTAGTAGACTTCGCGTCAATACCCCAGCAGAATCACCTGCTGGAACAACCCATGCAGGGATTTTGTCGGCAATTTCGTAAGAAACGGCTTGCGGTGTGTTCACAAAGTAGGCATACCAGATAAAATTCCGATATTGCATACCGCTACCGACCGCTGCCCCAGTGAGACTGAGGAGCATATAGAGTTCTTGACGACGTGCCGTGGTGAAGGAACGTCTGGCTAATTCGGTGAAGAGGATGACCGCAACCCAAGGGGCGGCCGCCGCACCGGACTGACCAGATACGTAACTCAGGTAGATGGAACCGGGCATCATGAGCAACCCGACAAAGAGTGCGCCGAAGAATACTTTGACGGTTAATCCCGATTCAAAGGTTCGTACGCCGCCTTCTATATCGTAGCGTTGTGCCCAAGATTGCCATTCATCTGCTTGTGAGATTCTCTCTCGCGCCAAATTGAATGTTCTCCTTTCTTTAGGAACATATCTCTACGTTGACAGTATTAGTTAAGGATGAGTGCTAAATCGTCTACTGACATACTCCCACAACTAAAGCAGTGGGGTTCTTTTGTCCCACCTGCTGTGCAGATTGTGGTATCAACAAGGGTTGCTTGCGCGAGCAAGTCTAACACCCTCTCCTCCAAAGGTCGATGCCCCGACCTTATGAACGTTTATCGCCGCGTTTATATCACGGTCGTGAGAAAGTTTGCATTTATGGCAAACCCAAGAGCGCACTTTCAACTCCATCGTTTCATTCCGATGTCCACAGTTGTGGCATATTGGCGTTGTGGCTTCCCATCTTCCGATGGTTTCAACGCGCTTGGCTCGCTTTTGTGCTTGCCACTTGATTTTGAGCATGAACTCACCAAAGGACAAGTCAGAGACTTTGCGTCCCCAGAGCCGTTTCATGCCTTGCAAGTTGAGGTCTTCAAAAAAGCAGACATCAAACTTTCGGACAAGTTCAAGGGCGAGTTTCCAATGATGATCAGCGCGTTGATTGGCAATCTTGCGATGTTGCCTTGCATAGTGTTTCCTCGCCCGTTCCCGATTGTTGCTGCCACGTTTCTTTTTAGACAACTGCCGATTAGCAAGTTGCACTTTCTTTGCGGATTGTTTATAGAACAGTGGCGATTGATGTTTCGTGCTATCAGAACAGGTGAGAAAGGTTTTCAAACCGAAGTCAAACCCTGCTGTTCTACCAGTCTTGGGTGCCGGTTCAAGTCCTTCGTCATCTGTCAGAATAGTCAAATACCAATCACCGAGCGGATCGCGTTTGATGGTCACGCGTTTGATGTTACCTCTAATCTCACGAGAATACCAGAAACGATACCAGCGTCCGTTGATACGGATTTTTGCTACTGGACACCCATCCGATTTCTCAAGCACTTCTATTTTCACCTGATTACCATTGAATGTCATAGAACGATATTTGCGCCAACCCTTGAATTGCGGTGGACGCTTAGCCCTGCCTTCAAAGAAGTTGGTATACCCGCGGTCAAGACGTCTCAGGCATTCTTGCAATGCCCACGAGTAAGGGATATGCCAGTGTGCATACTTTTCCAACTTCTTGAGTTTCGTCAAGTGTTCACTCAATCGGTTATAGGAGGCACGCTTATAGCCTTCACAATCTCCGAAGAGACGATAGTGGCGAAGCGTCAACGCAACAAAATGGTTGGACACTTCGCTAATGATACGCGTCTCAGTTTGCAAATGACGATTGCGTTTATGGTTCTGAAGTTTGTCTTTATAGGTCCGCATTGCTTAGCCGCCAGCATTGCTTCCAAGGACAGTCAATAGCGGTAGCATTACCTCAAGAGAGGTAAATGTCCCACCTTACCAGCAATGCTATAGATACTATAACAAAACCGATAAAATATGTCAACTGCTTTTTTTCTGTCACACACTTTGGGCTGATACACGAAGGCGGTGTCTACATCCCAAAACTAAAGCATTGGGGTTTGACACCGAAATCTGATAAGACGAGGTTCATATTAACTGTCATCCTTCGGTGTATTTTTTTTCTTTCCTTCACTAAGTTCTTCCCAAAAATGAGCGGTAAAGATTCCAATAATCAAAATGAGTGCTGCGAACATCTGCCACTGCCAACGTCCTCCTAAAAACAGGATGCTGATTAACCATAGGACAGTCCCAACAATAATCATAAAACCTGCTAATCTTTCCATATACAATTCCTTTGTTCAGTGAGAATCCGATATACCTAACGCAATTAGTAGTTTTGGACTTGGCTTGTGACAACTTTATTCGTAACATGATTTAATAAACTCGTTGACATCAGATTCACGTATGGATAATTCCTCCTTGACAGCCCTCAATTTTGCGCCTATATCTTCAATCGGTTTGATTTTGGCTTTTTGTTCGTCAATAGATATAGCGGGTACAGGAAAATCTCTGATATGCTCAATGTAAATGTGAGGTTGCCCTGTGCCTTGCTGACGACGATAAAGTGGGTCTTGCATAGATTTTAGGCACATATAAAGGTATCGCGTTAGAAATTTTGATTCATCTTTGCTTTGGACGATGATTGAGTCGGAAGCCCATATTGGATCGTTATGCCACCACACATAACCCGAATACGCTCCTGATTTGCTAACAGTAAACACGTTTCCTGGGTAGTTGGATTCACCATGCGTATATGCAACAGTTCCTCTGCCCCCAGCGATGACAGGAATGTTGCCCTCCGTGGTGGTGGCTTCCGTAATAGATTTGCCATTTTTCAAAATAGCGACATCTTCAAGATTCACGTAATCCATGTTGTCGCCAACGTTCCAATCCTCATGCAAACTGAAACCCCTGTCGCTTTGAACATTTTTAACCTGCACAACGCCGACTTCAAAACCTTCTAGCAAGTTTTCCACAGGTATATCAGACAGGGTATGGAAAAACAGAACATTATCTAAATCGTTTATACCTATGACTGGCTTTCTCTTACTGTCAAAACCATCATTGTTAATTGTCACGCGGTAAAACCAGTCAGTCTTACCAACTCCTTTATCCGTCAAATAGATGATACCAGTTTTAGCATCAGTATAAGGTGCAAAGCAACCGCGCGGAAGCCTAACCAGCATTCTGACGCGAGAGTTGCCTAAAATGAATCTCAACATTTTTCGATGCGACTTGTTTACAAGTAGCCCTTCCGGCACGACAATTGCCATCGAACCTCCGACTTTTAGGCTGTTGAAGCATTTGAGGACACAGGCTTCGTCAGCATCTTTTGCGCTATGCCCGCTATGTCCCCCTGTCCTATTCAATATATCTTCGGAAAGGTCAAGAGAAAAGGGAATGTTTGAAAGAACATTGTTATACTCCCTAGTAGTGTCTGCCAATAGACTGTCTCTTTGGGACACTCCAGAATGACCGTCACCAAATAATATCATGTTCATTTTTGCAATTCGCGCCGTGGTCGTTATCTCACTGCCAAAAACCGTTTTATTATGGAGTTTCTCGGAAATCGTTTTTGACAGTTTCGCTTGTTGGCTAATGTGCTTGAAGGACTCCGTAAGAAACCCACCAGTTCCACAAAATGGGTCATACACGGTTTCACCGAACTTTGGATTGAGGAGTCTAACCATGAATCGGACGATGTGACGCGGCGTAAAATACTCCCCCAAGTCGTTTGTCGCTGTGGTTGTCTTCTCCATAAAATACTCAAATGCTGATCCCTTAATATCTTCGTCGATGTCGGTAAGATTCAAAGGATTGAGTTTTTGCACAATCTTTTTAATTAGAGGAGTGCTTTCGGCTGTTATCAGTGAAATAACTTCTCCACCGTAATCCTTTTTTAGGCGCGGAATGATCACTCTATTTAAATAGTCCAGAATATCATTTTCGCGGAGTCTTATCAAAGAGTTCCAAATGTCGTCCTCGCCTTTTTCACTTAGCAATTTTAGGAAAAGGATATTGGCGAATTCACTGAACCGCTCAATGCCAGAGCGAATCCCCGCCGCCCTGAAATCGTCATTGAGTTCTGCAAATAGATTGATCAATTCGTCTCTGGATTTAATGACCTCTCTGGATACGGTGAATATCTCGTTGGTGTTCTCAACGTGATATTTTCTCAATAGATTGGGTGAAGGAAGTTCATTGACCTCAACACCATTGAAATACAATGGTTCGGATTTCTTCAAATGCCGAGATTTAATACTAAAACCATTGGACGCAAACACTATATCCACTTCCATACAATCCGCATAGTCGCTCCCCTGATCGAGTGCTTCGTTAAGATTCACGACATCAGATTTTTTCGCCTCTATCACAGCTATTGGTAAAACTTCGTCAAACAGTGTGTAGTCAGGCTTTTTCTGCCCCAATCTTATGCGACTCCGTTGCGACAACCTACTTTTAACGGCGTTTTCAAAAAAAACATTTTGTAGAATGTCATGAGGATCAAGTATCCAACCGTTTGCTTCCAAAGAACGATCTATCTGGTGTCGAACCTCAGCTTCTATCATACATTATCCTTTAATCAGCCGTTGTCAGGGCAGGATCTAATTGTGCGGTTTCTTCAGACGTATCCGTGTTTTCAATTCTGCCCCGTTCATGGAATTCTCCTCTGATATCAACACTAAATGTTCGCCAAATCAGAAGTTGTTTCCGCAATAGGTTGAGGAAACGACGATTAACGCGCTTCCATGAGGCAATCTCTCCGCTTTCACGGTGCACATCTAATGTGATTTTGTAAAGGTCTTCCTCTTCTCCACCTACAGGTGAGGTGACAAATTGAATCGACTGACTTACCCCCAAATCGTAAGGTGCCAGCCAAACCATCATGCCGATCTCGTATGAATCCTCTTCGGTTTTCGTGCTGAAAGTGACGTTATCCGTATAGAAATCACTGGCGGATTCATCGGCATGTGCATCAAAGTAATCACGCATAAAGATGTTCAAGCCGAGTGATTCTTCTGCCAGGACGGTGAATGGCAAATTGAAGTGCCAAACATCGCCTTCGGGTTCGGGCAACTTCCATTTACGTTCAATATCTGGCACTGCCATACGCGAGGCTTTTACAGCAGGATAAAGCGTACTGAGCAGCACGACAATCATCACAATAACTGTTGCTATGACTGTAGACATTGATGAATAGTTGAGTGTTAAGCCTGCAAGCCATCCGAAGTGCACCAACGTTGTTGCGATCACCTGTCCCATCAAATAACCTAAAACAGCACCAACAATAGCATAGACACACGCTTCCGCGAGGAAGAGGAAAGCGATATGAATAGGTGCCAGTCCAACGGAACTATAAATGCTAATTTCACGCACACGTTCATAAACTGCACCGAGCATAGTATTCAAAACAATCAAAGCAGCAATCAGAATCGGGACAAATAGGTTGCCCATCCCGCTGAAACTTGTCATGCCAATACTGCTGTAAAGATAGGTATCTTTGTCGCGTCCCACAAAGAAGTCAAGCGCGATGCGGTTCATCAGCGGTGCCATTATGAGATCAAGTTTATCAATTGCACCGAGTAGTTTCGGATCGTCATCTTGAGGATCCATATTAACAGCGACACTTCTAAGCGTTCCACCTTGGTTCATAACGACTTCATAAGGCAAAACGGCAATACTATCAGGGGTGAGATGCATATATTTCTGAAGTTCCCCTTCAAGGGTTTCATCACCTGTACCACCACGACTTTGTTGCTGTTGCATCAATTGATAATCTACAGGTGTGAGTTCTTCGCCATCGTTATCTGTCAAATCCTTGAATCCTATTCCCAAAACACCAACTACGGTAAAGTCTGCCCCATATACAGAGACAGTGGCTTTCCCCATATCACTCTCTGTAATTTTCAAAAGGTCAGCCATCCCTTTCGGAAGGACGATAGCGTAGGGCCACTCCGTTGGCCAATTGGCAGTATCGGCACGGTCAAACCATTTTCCGTATTGTAGATATCGATCAATACCGGTAACTGAAGGTTCCGACTCACTCATCCCAACAAGCATATTTGCTGCAAAACCCAAGGATTCACCTGTGAGTGGACGTGTCGGTGGTGCAGGATCCTGTGTATTTGGACTCCGCGTCAATTGTACGAAAGATTGATCACCCGTTCCAGAAGACTGGTACCAAGAGCGAGGGGCTACAACATTCTGAACAGCAAGGATCGGTTTCTTATCAACATTTTGGATAAACCCATTTTCCTGTAACTGCGCAAGTGCAGCGGGGATATCCAACGGCGTTTGCCCCCGCTTTGCCAGAAGATTGTTTTTCTGTTCCAGAAGTCGCTCTAAGTCCTCAACAGTAATTTGCGTCTTTTGCATATCGTTTAGGATTGAGTTCAGGACAGGTTCTTCAAGTGGACGCCAATATTGATCTCGGATGAGCAAGCCTGTGTAACGCGGTGTCACTTGTGGTAAACTGGTTCGATTAGGACGCAAAAATGTCCGAACTGATGTAAACGAGATAACAGTGAACGTGAGGATTACCAACGTTGCACACGTAAGGATCGTCCGTCCTTTTCGTTTCCGCATGTTGGATATACCGAGGCTAAACGCTGCAGCACTTGCGCTCAATCTACCCACATCGGCTTTATACACCTTGTTGCCCTGCTGACGAATTTTCTCAAGTTGCTCCTCAAATTTCCTAACAATAATGCTTATGACAATCACAGTCAAGGCAAGGACAACGAATGCGATTAAAATAATTATAGGTGTTGTTGTTATCTGAAACGCAGGATGAACCTGACTTAAGAAGTAAAAGACAAGCAGGAAAATGCCAAAAGTGCCTAAAATCTGTTTGTTAATGTTGGGGAAACCAAATATAAGCCGTTCCATAAAGTAGGCAAATGGCATCAAGAGTGCAAGGTAGAACATAATACCGTTTACAACGTCGTTGCCTGTTCTTTTAACATCTGGATAGGCGCGTGATTCGTATCCCCACGCAGCACGTGCCAACTTCAGTGCTTGTTGGTAGTCGTTTTGGAGAAGTGCGGTTTCTGCACGTGTGAGATATTCATCGGCAAATTGGTGTAATTTGTCAAGCCGGTCGCTTGAAATACCGAACCGTTTGTATAGTCGAGACCTGTTTTCATCAAGCCACCACATATCCCGCACAACAACATACGGCGTAAGACGGATGCTACCGTTTTCGCGTACGACAAACCCTTCGCCAGTATATAACGTTGGATTTTTCATACCACTTTTTGTCGCTTTAATAAGAAGTAGACGTTTGCCGATTTGTCCGTACGCCATCCCAATCTTTATACGAGTATGAGGTTCGCTATAGACAAGCGCGATCGGTTCAGCTGCTGAAACACCTTCCTGTTGCCACGGTTTAGACACACCGTATTTTTCTGGCGGACTATCGGATAGTGCATCATATACTTCTAATTCTCGTAAAGTCCTAAGATAACGTTGGTCAACCAGATCGTAGATAGTTGTTGATACACACGGGAAGGTAACAACCCGGCATCCGCGTCGTCGTGTATTGATCGGTACTTTATTCGGCAGCAGTTTGGCACCGTAATTTCCTAAATCAGGCGCGTAGACAATATCCCCTGAATCAGGGTCAAGAATGTATGCTTCAACTTCCTGTGTGCCCCCAAGTCTGCGAGTCGCCCTGCCTTCCATTGCCAACCCAGCGACTTCAAAATTGCCTTTGTTATCACCCATGGTGAAGAGGTCACCACGCACCCCCATCATAGTCTTATGTTTACGACGGAGGGTCAGGATTGGGTATGGCACAGGTTTATTCGGTAGCGCAGATTCTCGCGCATCAAATTCAACGACATCACCGAAAAGGTTGCAGTAGAAGTTTCCAACTCTTGCTGCAGTTGGCATCTGTGGGTCACGTAACGCTTGTATTAGCAATGACGCTAAGGTCTTCGCTTGCTGGTGTAGGTTGCCATCTTCGCGTAGGTCAACGCGCTCGATCGTATCAAGCGGTGTGTCGGTGAGGACGCGCGCATCTTCAATAGTTGCAAACGCTATACCTGTTTTACCGACAAGCGTCGCAACCTCGCTGTCAAAAGCGATTTTACCCGGAATATAGGTTTTCCAAGTCTTCCCACCACTGGCAGAGATAGCATTGACAAAGTTAGTGCTACCGCCGAGTCCGACAATTGAGATCAATGTTTTGATGTCCTCAATCTCTTCTTCTGTGAATGTGTCGGGGTCCTCGTGCCGAAGTCTGAGCATCGCATCCAACTGTTCGCGCATGCGGATACTATTCTTCCGATTTTTCTTTGCACTGCGGACATCATTTCGGATAAATCGCTCTACTTCCTTACGGATATAGTCCATATCCTTGAGCATATCTTCAGAAGGTTCACCCCGGTTTCGCCACTGCTCAAACTGCATTCTCATTAAACGACTAACACCACCTAAACCGGTAAGTTTCCCATAGTGTGCGCTGAGGAGAGTTTCGAGTGTTTTTCCTTCAAGGGCAGCCTTGTCTGAAATCTGACTCGCAACCGACCATTGGCGCGCCATAACCGCTTGACGAATTTGGTCATCTGTTGCCTGCCATAATTTTCTGACACGAACACCGAAATCGGCATCTGACGCATACGCTGCCAGTTTATTTCCGATACTGGCGAACTCACGGCGCAGCACAAATTCCGGTTCTTGGTCATAAAACCAACCTTTGTTAAATACACCGAATTGATTTGATTGAGATGAAAGGTCAACACTACAGAAAAGCGATGTATAGTACCGATTGAAAAGGTCTTGTAGTGCTACAGCAGCTTCAATCTGTGCAAGTTTGCGGTTATATTCTATTTCGCTTATGCGCGTCATTTTCTCAACTCGGCTTTGAATGTTCCGAAACCGCGCATTTCTTAAGGTGAGCATGTTATCGCGGAGAAGCACCTTTGTCTGTGCATCTAAATCTGTGGTGAGCGAAGGGAGTAGTTCAATGAAATTTTCCAGAGCGACCACATCTGCGACTGCGTTTTGTTTGACTGACTGTAGTATTTGTGCTTCAAGCAAATAGGCAGTGATACGTTTGCGTGCCTCTTTTGCCTGTTTAACTTCTTCACTTGACAGGTAACTTTGTAGAATCAACAACTCCTCGTCCAGATATTCGCGCGTAAGGGTTTGATGGAAATCCAGAAGATTTTGGATGCGTGGTCGTTCTAAACGTGCATTCCGTAGCGCAATTTCAAAGATACCTTGTTTATCGCGTGCTAAATCCTTAATCAGACCGTCTTCGGTTTTACTTACGGTATCCGCTGCAGCTGCTTCGGTCAAACGTTGCCGTAGTTGCGTATTAATACTGTCAATTCGTTCTTGCGATGAAACTGTGATATACTGGCTTCGCACTTCCGGTGGTAGATCGTGCTCACGTTCATCACCCAATTTTTTGATGGCGTCTTTAATTTGATTTTCGGTAGTCGTAGTATCTTTGAGATTTTCCTGAATTTTTTGAAGAAATGCCCGCTCGCGTGATATTGCTGCTTCCTTTGATTCTGTAGTATTTGCAAGGATCTTACGTGCATTCCTTGCTTCCTTGAGAGTCGGTAAATCTAAATGACGATCAAGTATCTTATCCGGCGTCCACATTAAGGCAAACTTTCGCAGGTCACTCATCTCCCAATTGGCGAGGGTATTGTTGAGCTGCCCAATGTCAGCAACCAATTCTGGCGGTAGATCAGAAGGTGTGGGAACTTCGTAATCAGAACCGTTCTTCTCTGGCAATAAATAGGATGTATTCGGTTGCGTGCCATATTGGTCGTCTATCTCACCTGATTCAAGTTCTTGCATCAGTTTACCCACAGCCCATGTGTCTAACCGGGCAATAGGTAGGGCGATGTTTACAATGAGTTCTTGCTGAGCCTCTCTACTTGTATCTAAAGCGGATTTTCGAATCTGCCCAAGACGTTTAACAATTTGACGAAGGAAGTGCGTGGTTTGCAGTGCTTCTTTTTCAAAACGGATGAGATTCGCGTTGAGTCTTGATTTCTCTTCTTCTGTGAATCCTTGTTTTTCGCGTTTGCGGTTCCGATCCGCATCTTTTTTTTGTCGTTCTGAAAAATCGCGCTGTGCCCTATGTAGTGAATCAATTTGTGAGCGGGTAGAAGCGAGCCCTTTAAGCGTTGTAGCAAGTGAATCAAGGTCATCCTTTATACCATGCACGCCGTGATAGAAATCCGCGTCAAGGTCCACCAAAATACTACGATCAATGGAGAGCAATAACTTGCGACCTAATTCTTCAAATTCAATTATATCGGTAGACAATCCCCGTCTCAATCCTTGCAGTGTAGGCGTCCCTGGAGAGTCCGTTGCTGTTCCAACAATGTCCTGTCCAATACCTTCCATAAACGCACGCATCCCAGCTAAACCTTGGAAATGCGCGTCGACAGCGACAAATAGTACCGAACGACCGGGGCGATATTGCGGTTCTCCAAACAAACGCGCAAGTTCCATCAAGACAGCAATTCCGCAGGTTGGGTCAGCACCGGGAGCAATTGCTGGCACAACAGACATTGAATCGTAGTATGCGGTGAGGACGACTAACTCATCACGCAAGACGGGATCGCCGCCTTCCAAAAAGCCTCGAATATTCTGACCAACGCGCCGTTCCCATTTCATTTTACCGCGCAAACGGACATTGACATCTTCACCAGTAGCGAGGAGATTTTTCAGTTGGACTGCATCTGTTTTGGAGACCCAAAACCGAGGGATATTTGCCGGAACGGTCAGAAACTTGTTCTCTGCTTCACCGCGGATAGTCGTATCCGGTTCAATAAAGACGACAGCGGATGCACCTAACATCGCAGCGTTGATCCATCGGGTTCCAGAGTTGAACTCAGTTAGGATGATAGCACCCTTTGGAATAAAGAGATGGGATTCACTCGCCGCTATGAATTCTCCTGTTTCATCAATTTGTCCATCTTTGTTGTTATCAAGTCCATCTGTGGCATCACCAGGGATTTCGTCAATCCAGCCATCGGCATTGTTGTCAATTCCATCTGTTGCCCAACCAAGAATTTCTGATAACATCGGAATTTCACCGTATTCGTCAACAACGCCATCTTCATCGTTATCAATGCCATCAGACGCTTTTTGGAGGTGTCCGTTGAGTACATCATCGGTTATACTTGCTTGTGTGACGCGATAACGTCTCGCAAGGGAAACAAGCGTGTCGCCTTCTTGGAGCGAGTACCAAAAGCCACCGACGTTACTACCATTGAAATCTGAGAGTTGGGCATCGTCACCGTAAAACAACGTACCGGTAAGACCACCAGTAGGAATGAAAACCGTGTTGCCTTCAACAACAGGAGTCGGAAGGTATTGGTTATGAGAGTTTTCTACGATGTCTGTTAAAGAGACAGCATAGTTTTCCGCAATTTTTTCAAGGGTTTCTCCTGCCACAACGGTATGTTTGACTCCATCGGCAAGAAGGGATGTCCGGACGAGGTTGGGCCAAAGCGATTTGAGCGGGAAGGTCCGCAGCACAGTGCCATCAGTGGAAAGGATTTCAATGGCACTATCACCGTGATCAACAGGGACTGTAACAGAAAATTCACGGCTTTCAACATTCTTCAATCCCATTTCAACGAAACGGTCAAAAATATATTTACTTCCATTTGCTGCTTGTGGATAGCCTGTAACGCGGCTTTCTAAGCTTGATAAACGTGCAAGGTCTTTCCGAATGTTACGAATAGAGAGTTCATCCCGAATTTGGATTGCAGCCTCTGACAACCCCAACTTTTTTTCGCCATCTGCAGCGTAACCAAACGAAACGTACCCACAAAAGACTAATAGCAGTATTATGTTATAATTCCAAATCCTCATATAATTCCTCTATTCCTTGGTTTCACTCTTTTTAGTGTAACAGATTTTCAAAAATTTTTCAATAAAAATTCAGACAAGAAACTAAGAAAGAGGAAATGGTTAGGAATGGAAGGCGCGAAGTTGCTTGAAAGCGGAATTAAAATTACCCACGCAGTAATTGCAGCTGCTGGTCGTCAAAGTGGCGTTCTGACTTCTGGGTTGGACGGATGCGCCATGCATCTGGTAACCGGACGAGAGTGTTGATAATATCCGGGTTCTCAAAGTATGCATCGTCTATCTGCCAGAATTGAAGGCGGGGGTAAGTTTTGTTGTTATGTTCAAAAGTGCCCATATTCTGCGCTTCTTGTCGCATTTTCGCGGTAACAGGTTCAATAGTGATAAAAATACCGACTTCCGCTTTGTGTTGATCCATAACATGACAGAAGGCACGCACTTGCGTCATAGTAGGTTTGCCAGATTTGACTTCGGCAAGAATCCGTGAATCTGACTCTTTCATCTGTTGCGGGTCCCATAACGTTAAATGTCCGACACCGTCAAGTCCACCATCGTCCGCGTCTTTTGTTGGTTTTAGTCCAAGTCGTGTTACTGCCCAATTTGAGAAGTCGTGATATTTGCGTTTGTCCCCTTCTTTTAACAACTTTCGGACTTCCTGCATGTTGGTCGGGTAACCTTCGATTTGGTAGTCAATGGATGGTTCTAACCCGTGTCGGTCTGCTAACCGTTCCCGCATTGGGTCCAGTGCAAGGATTGTTATATCAATACCGATCCAATACCGTTTGAGGGTGTGTGCGGCATCTATGGTTGTGCCACACCCGCAGAACGGGTCCATTACGATTTCACCTTCATTGCTGGAGGCTTTTATCATGCGTTCATAAAGTGCAAGTGGTTTTTGCGTTGGATAACCGAGGCGTTCCTTGGATTTGCTCACAAGCGGATAGATGTCTGTAATGACATCGTGAACTCTGGTCCCTTTTGACGTAGATAAGTATCGCTTGAACCCTGGAACACTACCCCTTGGAGGCCAATAAATTAAGCCACTCGTGTCTAAAGCATCAAGTTTTTCGTGAACTGAAAAGGATTCATAATTTTCAGGCGGTTCAATACCTTCGGGCCACGCTTCTCTACGTGGTGTACTCCAATGTCTGCCTACTTCACTCGGATTTACTCCTCGCCACGGCTTACCGGATTCCCCATCTTGCGTCACCCCTGGGGCATATAGATCGCCAACTCGGTAGGGTCCTCTTTCGTCATGATGGCGATAAAATTTTTTTATGTACTCTGGATCGTGTTCTGTATAAACAGGATTCCATACTCTTTGACTACTTTTGCTATAGAATAGAATTGTGTCGTGAACCCTTCCATACTGCTTGCCGTCATTATGTGCATTGGTGCGTTGCCAGATAATCTCGTTCCTGAAATTCTCTACGCCAAAGATAGCATCCATAACTCCTTTGAGATAGTGGCTTGCTGTTGGATCACAGTGGAGGTAGATACTGCCGTTTTTGGTGAGTATGCGATGCATTTCGGTAAGACGCGCTCCCATGAAGGCGAGGTAGGCACGCATTCCGCCTTGGCTACCAGATACAGTGTTTTGCAGTACCATGTCGTATCCTTTTAGGCAATTATCAAGTGCTTTATAGGTGTCGCTTGTAATTGCGCGCGATTCAATGTTGGCGCGAGCGTCTTGTGCGGCGGTGTCCCAAGTCCAGGTATCGGTGAACGCCTTCTTTTGTGCAAGGGAATCGCTGATGAAGGCATTGTAATCACGTCCACTGTTGAAGGGTGGGTCGGTGCAGATTAGATGGACGCGTTCGTCATCCATTTCGCGTAGGATTTGTAGGTTATCGCCGAAGTAGAGTTTGTTCATTAGATTTTATTGCTTTTTAGACATAAGAGTTGGTAATAAATTTGATACACTACACTACTGTAGACATGGAGATTAATGATTAAGCTCAAAGTTGATTATTCTTCCTTCTTGCGTTCCGTTGATAGAGTTTTTACTGCAACTACGATAATCCTTAACAACCATATACACAATATTATTTGAAGTAATAAACCTATGCAAAAGTGAAACGAATGGTGAACTATATTTGTCCAGTGATCCGTTGGGAAAATTACTTGCGAGGGATTCATAAATTCCTTATGCAATTTTGCAAAGACTCCGCCTGCCAAGAACATTGCAAATTCTTTTATTTCACTTATAAATTTGTAATCTTTCATAAGATATCTCTGTCTTGATTCAAGAGCAAGTCAGTTCCAATAGGACAGACGTGTTGACCGTCTGTCACGCGTGGGATTTGTAAGTTGTCACCAAAGTAGAGTTTGTTCATTGTGATTCCCCACTGTGCAATTTAAATTCGTTAAGTTTCTTCTTAATTTCTGCTACGAGATCCGCATTTTCAGTCTGTTCTGCCAATTGCAATGCCATTTGAAAATCTTGCTGAGCTTCGCTGAGTTGACCTAGTTCAGACTTTACAAGACCACGCAACAGATAAGCAGTCATGTCATCAGGATTAAGACGAATCGCCTTGTCGCAATCAAAAATTGCTTCATCATATTGTCGTAGTTCAAACTTCGTGCGTCCGCGCAATTGGTAGGTATGTGCATCATTGGAATTTAGATGAATCACTCTGTCATAATCGGCAATTGCTTCTTTATGTCGTTCCAGTTTGGATTTTGCATTACCACGCCTTTTGTAAAAGCTTGCATCGTCAGGTTTTAGACGAATTGCCTCGTTATAATCGGCTATCGCTCCTCCATATCGCCCGAGTGCGGAATTGGCGTTACCTCGATTATTGTAAGCCTCAGCATAATCTGGGTTTAGTCGAATTGCTTCGTCAAAATTAGTAATTGCTTCCTCATATTGATCCAGTGCAGCCTTCGCTGCACCTCGATTATTGTAAGCCTCAGCGTTATTTGGGTTTAGTCGAATTGCTTCGGCATAATCAGAAATCGCCTCATCATATTCCCCCAGTTCAAACTTCTCAATGCCTCGATTGTAATAAGCGTTTGCATAATCTGGGTTTAGTCGAATTGCTTCGGCATAATCAGAAATCGCCTCATCATATCGCCCTAGCGCGGACTTCGCAATGCCTCGATTATTGTAAGCAATACCATCGGGTATTAGACGAATCATCTCGTCATAATCGGTGATAGCTTCCTTGAATAGCCCCAGCGTGGATTTCGCAGCACCCCGATTGTTATATACTCCTACATTATCGGGATCCACACGAATTATCTCGTCATAATCTTTTATAGCAAGATCATGTCTACCTTTAGTTTCGTATGCAAAGGCACGATTGATATACAAATGAACAAGCAAGTCTTTATCTTGCAGTTGTAACGATATGCCTTGAGTAAAGTAATCAATAGATTCATCTATTTTGCTTTCTCGGTACGCGTCAAGACCACGCTGAAGATAATATTGCGGATCAGGTTCAATGTAGGGTTCATTTTGGGCACGTTGACTTGCAAAACCATCAAAATCAGGAAATAGAATCTCTTCAGTAATACCTGCTAATTTTTTCAAAAAATTCCGGATATCTTTCTTATTATTTTTAAAAACTATACATTCTGCTGCTGACTCAATTTCGGCACCAAATAGGAAAATAGATTGCTGTGCAAACATTCGGCTATTCTGGTATTTGGGCTGCCACTGATAAAGTTGATATCTACCGTTTTCATCGCGTTGAAAAAAATGATC
This sequence comes from Candidatus Poribacteria bacterium, assembly GCA_965218285.1. Lineage (GTDB taxonomy): Bacteria > Poribacteria > WGA-4E > WGA-4E > WGA-3G > MSPOR6. The sequence goes on along the minus strand of OZ244616.1, from coordinate 5,497,811 downwards.
AATGTCTTTCTCTTGTGACAATTGGAAGGTAACCGGTTGATATGTGAGTTGAGAACTGATATCCACAGCAAAGACTTTACCATTTGCGTTTCCACGGGAACCTTCTCTACACGCCATCCAGAGCGCGACCAGTGGATTTTTTGTAAAGTCTATCAAACAAGTAGCTGCACCGCGGTGCTGAAGTTCTGCAAGCAAATCTAAGTCTTTTAGAGGTTCTCCATCTCTCCGACCATGCCCTTGACGCCGTGCATCTTCAAGTAACTCCTCATTGATTTTGAGAAGTTTTTCAGGGTTGCCATCTTTATTTTTTAGACGACGATAGGTAGATGCTTCTATTAGGTATTTCACATTTGAAACACCTCGGAATACATATTCTCCATCATTGAATTGTTCTGCCCATTCTATAAAACTTTTCAACGTTTTAACGCTTTTTGATTTTTTTTTCGCCATTCAATCTAAACCTTCCATAAAAATTACATGCAAAACATATCATATAAGGTATATCATATTTTAACAGAAAAGTCAAATTTATTTTCGGTTCTCAACGAAAATGGCACTCTCAATTCGTGCACTAAAAGAATTTCGGCATTTGTTCTGTAATTAAATGAATAATAGAACACTCAATTTGTAGTTAAAGAGAAAAAACCATATTCACTATGTGATATTTTTCGTTAATAAATTTTGAGTTAAGAACAGAATTAGATACGGTCTATCTCATAAATCGTATACCTGTTCTCTTTCAGATTATCACACCTTCATCGTAGGGGCGAGGTTATCTCGTCCCTATATAGAAATGGATCTTCTAAATGGGCGGGGAGACCCCGCCCCTACAAGTGATTTATGAGATACGCATTAGAATTCTTGGCTCATGTAAAGAATGAGTGCTAATGAAAAAGTTTAACCCACGTGGCCATTGCCTTCATTAGAAACAAACGCACATACTTTAATACATGAGCGGAATTCTTTTATTGAAAATAATACAAAAACCCTTGAATTGTAAATAAAAATATACTATAATTCTTTTTAAACCATATATTTGTAAGGGGAAAGTCACGTGAATTGCGAAATGAGCGAAACACGCATGCGAATCCTGCAACTTTTAAAGATGCGTTCCAACATGACTGTCAGTCAACTCACTGAAGCGTTGCACATCAGTGCTATGGGGATCAGACAACATCTCTCAATCCTTGAAGAAGAAGGTTTAGTTGAATACCATCGAGAAAAGCGTGGGCGCGGTCGTCCACATCATCTCTATGCTTTAACGGATGAAGCAAACAGCCTTTTTCCCACAACTTATGCTAATTTTGCTGTGGGTTTGATGCATGAGGTCGCAAAATTCAGCGGTCCCGGTTTCATCAATAAAGTTTTCCGTAGCCGTATGAAATCGCAGCTTCAGATGTATCAACAGCGACTTCACGGAAAAACTTTGCTTGAACGTATCAAAGAGCTGGCCCGTATTCGTGATGAAGAAGGTTACATGGCTCGCTTTGATGAAAACGATAGTGATTACGTCTTAATTGAACACAATTGTCCTATCGCAGCGATTGTACAAGAATACCCGCACGTGTGTGAAATTGAATTAGCACTCTTCAGACAATCTTTAGGAACGAAGGTCTATCGTGTTGAACATCTTATGCAGGGAAGCCACCAATGTTGCTACCGCATTCCTAAAGATGACCGCACGAATCAGGATTTGGAATCTTCGTCAGATAAACAAGCAACCTAAACGAATTGATATTATAGTTAAAATCAAAAATATATTTACATTTTTTTCGGTTTTTGTGATAATAGTTATATTATGAGATATTCACAAGACTTACGAAAACGCGTTATTGATTTCATAGCATCTGGTGGTAGTAAAGCAGAAGCTTCCCGTAGATTTCAAGTTTCACGCCGTTGTATCTATAACTGGTTAGACGCAGCCGATCCTTTTACTTACGAAAAACCGGGCCCTCGTAAACCTTATCGGCTTGACCCAGAAGCACTCGCTGAACATGTCAAAAAGTTCCCAGACAGCACTCAGAAGGAACGCGCTGCACATTTTGGCGTGTCGCAGCGTTGTATCTGTTATGGTCTGAAAGCAGCAAGCAAAGCACCTAATATAGAATCTTTTGATATTGATAGTGTCGGTCAAAGTCTGATTGAAACTTACGAAGCTTGGCAGTTTGCCCGCCGCGGTGAGTTCAATACAAAGTTCAACGCACTCGGACAGGTGTTAGATCAACAGATAAAATCTGGTGGTGATTTCGAACTGCTCGCCAATGCTGTGGAACGATTCAAAATCAGAGGTATTCTACAAGTGCCGAAGCATCTCGGTAAGAAAAAAGAGTTTGAAAAACGCGCCAAGAAAGCACAACCACCCGCTCGTGGCAGTATGTCCGACAGAGAAATGCGAATGGTTCAATAAAAAGAGAACATCATGTTAAAAAAGTACGGTTTCAAAATAGCAACAATCCTGTCTATTCTATTATTCTCAGCCGTGTTCGCCTACACACATTCAGGGCGGACAGATAAATATGGTGGGCATCACGACCGGAAAAATGGCGGATACCACTACCATAATTCAGGCACTGTGCCACGCTCAACTACAAGACCGACTACACCCTCAACTCCAATTATACCTAAATTATCTACATCACTATCATACAAAATTGGGACTGCAACACGACGTATTACGAAAGCTAAACGTGATTCCGATGCTACCAAGGAATATCTTCAGAAGCCGACGGTAGGTGACCGTTACGATAGAGTCATGGTGAAATAAAATGGACACTATTATTAATGTTCTGTCTTATGGCACTCCGTTGATATGTATAGGATGGTTCCTTAATTATGGCGGATTCAGTCTTACAGAAACACTGCTCTCGTTAATTTTGATTGTCCAGTGCGCGATATTTGGTAGATTGGCAAACAACAAAAAATAAGGTCAAAACTATGCCTAAAAACGATCGCTATCCAAGACGGCTTGATGATGCGTATTACTACATTTTTACTAAGTATGTCGCTGATTTTGGAAACGACAAAGCGGGTGTTAAGGATGCAATCACAGAAATACTCATTGACCTTGGGTTAGATCCAAAATCGCTTGACGACAGGAAATGGGCTGTTGAAAAATTTCGTAAGGCGAATCCAAATTATTATAACGCGACAGATAAAAAAAAAGTAGATGTAAACAAGAATACTACGAATATTTCATTGTCCAATCCGCCATTTCGGCCGCCAATATGGTTGAACTTGAAAGATCCGATCACAATAGATATGACGTAGGATTAAAGCAACTAGCACAAGATCTGAAAATGGCGTTCAGGTTGGCGGACTTTAAGGAGATACCAATTGATGTCACGATTAAATTGTACCTCGAAACAGTCAAACTTAAGTTTGTTTCAGGTGACAGAAAACTCGAGATTGCTTCCCTTGCACTCAAGCTACAGGAAAGTCTTGATGGAGGCGAAGGAGATGACACTGCTGGAACTGGAGGCACGCTGCGAACAGGAGAAGAATAATAGGGATTGGGTCAAAGCGGCATGCTACTGGCACATGAAAGCATTTGCGAAAACCTATCTGACTCATTATATTCCAGTTCGGTTTGCGCGACATCCTGAAGGGAATATGCCTTATACACCTACGCGTCTTGAATGGTTAGCATTAGATCTAAATGCTTGTGTTCCCTCAACTTCTATCAAATACTATACTACAGGCAAAGCGAACACAATCGCTGTATATGTATTCTACGATTCTACGACTTCAACATTGGAGCAGCGTAAGAAACTAAATGGAGTTTGCCAAAGAATGCATCCAGGGCGAAGCAAAAACACGTGGGTGGCATTGGCTAAAATTAGAAGAACACTACAAAAAGTTTAATTGATGGTTCAATAAAATGAAATATTCAGCAATTGTTTGTTTATTTTTAGTTACATTCTACGGTTGTGGATTTACAACTTCAAATTCATCAAATAGTCTATATGATGATTATAGAGAAGACCAATTAACAAAGGCTGTTGTTGGAGGAATACTTCTCTGTGCTACCGGGTATTTGCTTATTGTTATAATGGAAGCAGACAGTAAAAAAATAAGTGAAACGATGAAATCATGGAAAGGTGCTCCTGTTACCCGACTAATACGTTCTTGGGGACCTCCTCAGGATATTGTTTCTGATGGTGCTCAAGGCAAAATCTATATTTATTCAAAACTTATTGATAGACAGCTTGCTCCAGGAACTATCAAACGGAAAGGGACATACGGTGATGGTTTTTATACAGAACGCATAGAAGTGAAGCCACCAAGGCGACTAAAATATAAACGTGTAAGAATGTTTTGGGTTAATAAACGTGGTATTATATACCATTGGATGTGGAAAGGTCATTAAAGGTGAACGAATGTGGCAAGACCTACAAACCCTAAAATGCCAAAGGTTAGCAAGCACCACTATGGTATGTATGTGTCATGGCTTGGTAAATACGGCTTATCAAGGATTGGCGTTTATGCTACCAACACAAAAATGTTGGAGGAATTAGATCTTGATGATACCAGAAGCAATCGCAAATGGATTATGAACAAGTTCAGAGTGGCAAATCCAAAAAATGAACGATTCCAGGAAGAATATGGACCAATATACGAAGCAGCAATAAATACATCTGATGTTGATAAAATAAGAGAAGAGCAAATACAACGTATTGAAGCAAAAAATGAGGTATTAGGCAACTTATTTGCACTATTAAACTCGGAGACTCTTTCAAAAGACTTTTTTGACGAAGTCTCCAAAGAAGATCGGATGCACGCGAAAAAAAGACATTCACCTACAAGGAACAATGCCTAGTAAAACAGGAGACCTATCTCACCCAACTTCAGATGGCACTTGTGAACGGAAAAACACCTGTTTTTGTTGATGAAAGCGGTTTTAGCACAGAAAGTGTTCGTCAGTCCGCTTATGCGCCAAGAGGGGTTTGCGTATCGGATAAAATCTCAAGCAATCGGTATAGATGCACAACGCTCATTGCTGCACAAATCCAGGGGCGTTTCACGGCACCTGTGCTTTTTGAAGGTGCTTGTGATACACTTGCCTTCAATGCGTGGCTTGAGAACGTGCTGTGTCCGCTACTTGACGCATCGCATGTTGTCATATTGGATAATGCATCTTTCCATAAAAGCCAGCAAACAGAGGCATTGATTGCTGCCTGCGGTGTGAGTTTACTATTTTTACCTCCGTATTCGCCTGAACTCAATCCTATTGAAAGAGATTTCGCGAACATAAAGCGCAAATGGGAATACAATGCCGAAGCGTCAATCGATGAAATCGTAAAAATGTATAAGTAATTATGGTTTCCACTATAAAATAAAATGGCATCTTCATTCTTTTTGCAATTACCTAACCGTTACTAACCCAACTAATACCAAATTAACGTGATTAGAAGTTTTCTAATAGCGATTAGCATTGCGAGGCACGGGGTCCTCGCGCTACAAATCGCGTTAATTGGGTATAAGAGGTAATTTCCATGTCTAATGAAAAAGGGAGACGTGATTTTTTCAAGGAAGCCTTGAACCAGATCATGAAACCTGTTGCAGAATTTATTGACGACAAGATCGGCGATCAGTTACCGGTTGATGATCCGAACCGTGTAATCTTGAGACCACCGGGTGCACTGCCCGAACCTGAATTCTTGGAAACGTGTCATCGGTGTGGTAACTGCGTCAAAAACTGCCCAGCCAATGCAATACTACCTCTACAAAGTCAAGACCCTAACCTTGCTAACACGCCGTACATTGTCCCTGATGAACAACCTTGTGTGATTTGTGATTCGTTAGCGTGCATGTATGTCTGTCCAAGTGGTGCACTACAAAAGGTTTTTGCCGAGGATATTAGGATCGGGATCGCAGTTTTCAACGCCGAAACTTGTCTCCGCACAAAATCGGTCGATTGCACCTACTGCGTTGACACCTGCCCTATTGGAAAAGAAGCGATTAAGTTCGCGTCTGATGGATTAGTAGAAGTTCTTGATTCAGGATGTACTGGGTGTGGCGTCTGTCAGTACGCATGTCCAACAGATCCAAAATCGATAGTGGTTGAACCTATTCCGCTTTTACTTTAGCATTAGACATTATACTGATTTAATCGCAAGGTGTCTCATAACGCCAAGGTCTGAAGTTTAGTCGAAAGTTGTGTCCACCACAACAAGTTTCTATGACCTTATCACTGAACCCTTTTTTCCAGTTGCACAACTTATCTTGGACGATGCGGAACCTTTTGACACCTCCAATTACGTGTTCAACCCGTATGCGTATGGACGAAATGAGGCAGTTCGCTTCTTTTTCCTCGGCAGTGAGTTCGCCCCCTTTCGGTTGAATGATATTTATTCCGGGGCGTGTGAAACCTTGAAAACCGGTATCTTGATACAAATCACTACCACTTGGCAAGAAGTCATATCCTATAGCATCAGCGATGCGCTTGTCGTGTATTCTACCTTCAAATGAAGGTGATAATAAAATGACCTTACCATTAGCATTCGTAACAAGGAGGTTCTTAAGGGTATGCCGTTTCTTTTTCCCACTATAATAAGCTTTTTGGCGTTGTGGGTCTTTCGGACGCTGGATCGAACGCTCGGTGCTATCATGAAAAAAAATGTTTCAGAACCTGAGTGTTATCCGAAGTATCTGCGGGCACATCAACAAGCACAGATTGTGTTTCGCGAGCTGGCAACTCTCCAAGGTCCGCTAAAGTCTGATTTAATAATGGAAAAAGCAGATGTATCCATTTGAATGTCTAATGGCGGCATTGTTTTATCTAAGCCTTTGTCGTTGCCTGAAGGCACTAAAGTCCGTATACAAATAGAACCGATCTCAAATCATATTCATGCCAAAAACTTTACACACCCAGTTAATCGGTCTGTAGGTCCGATTTTCTATAAGTTGAAAAAAGACTGTTGATTTGATAAGATGAGTTCGCATGAGATTTTCTCCTAATGGACACAATGTTTCGTAAATATGTAATTAGGATGCTATCTCATGCTATAAAAGTTAAGGAAAATGGACACAGCAAAAACGCATTTTCATGGCGGTATACCCTACACTCCGCACTTCTAATTTTCGATTTAGGAATTTATTTCTCAAACCTGCGTGGTCCCTACATTGAGCAAGCAATCTCAGGTGAACCAGAGAAAAAGACAAGTGGAAAATGGGATCTTAATCTACAACTCCAAATCTCCGTTATCCTGTGCGAATCCTTTTGTAACGCGGGTTTGTCCTAAAGATACCAGAATGTGTCAAAACAAGTGCGGAGTGTAGGGTATACCTTGTCTCTATTGATTATTATTAGGTTCAAGACCAGTATGAGAAATATCAGTTATGATATTCTATTTTTTGAGGATACCACAGAAATTTGTTAAAGAAAAGCATTAGAAGAACTTACCGCGGGGCACGGTCACAGCGTAATTTTGATAGTCGTAAAACTCGTGCAATAGCAAAAGCAAAAATTCAAAAAACATTCTCAGATGAAACACAAGAACTGCAACAACGTAGAGAGAAACAGGGAAGGACAGGGTGTCAAAAAACGGGACGTGGGTGTTTTTTCGTATGCTTTTGCTTAGCCCCTTCGTATAGGCATTTTCATGTTGGTTCTGTGGTGGCAGGGTTTCTTTGGTTTTTTTTGGTTGGAGGTTTGTTTGTCGCTGCATACTTATTGGAAGTTCATTTGCTAAAAACAGGGCGACTAACAAAAGAAAATGAAACGAATGTAGGATGCGGTTTTACATTTATAATATGGGCTATTTTATTTGGCATGTTTTCTCTCGAATATGCCTTATATGATACTGATAATTGGGGGATAGGTTTTTTTGAAATAGGTAGCTTTGTTTTTCTGATTATGGGAATTGGTATAATCCTTTTTAACCTTTTCAAAAGGGGAAAATAGCAATTGGACGGGTGCGGGTTCTGCAGCGTTGTTTAGAATAATTGTTCTGATATTTATCAAAATTCTTCAGATATCAATGTTTATGAGTGTTTTCTTGGTATTTGTTCATGAAAATGCGCGCTGAGAGTAGACGGCATCTGTCTTTTTCCTGAAAGTTGAAGTTGTGTTTGATGAAATGTTAGACGCACTGAACGACACACATGTTGTAACAGAAGGTAGCTCACTATTTTTATACCTAAGTTCGCATAAGCACCCTGTCGTCCCTCTAAACTTATTGATGAAAGGTTCAAGTCTGTTTTCAAATCATGCAGAATACCACACGCGTATTCTACCAAAACTGTTCTATGCCGTGGTGTTGCGACCAAATCCTGAGTATCTCACACGCCCGCAAGGGTTTGCCAAAAACCATCATTGTTTGTCCTTTTCCGCCGTCTTGAAAGAACAACAGCACAACATCTCCAAATGTCCGACTATTGCCTTTGGTGCGATAGACCGGTTTAGGACACCCCCATTGATTTGGGAGCAGTTGTCCTGACTTTTTATGTTCCGAAAGTTTTGTCTTTTCTTCACCGATAGTCATCACATAGTTGTTTTTACCATGTATCAGGATCGTCTCAAATCCCATCTTTTGCAAGATGTCAATCAGTTTGCGACTGCCGGACCACGAATCAAAGGTGATTGGATATTTTTGAAGATCCGCCCCTTCCGCATCAAAGAAATCCAGTCCTTCTTTGAGCATAGAGACAAAACAGGAGGGTTTATCCGTATTGCCTCTCCCTTGTTTGCTGACAAAACATATATTCAGCGGAATATTGAGTTTTCCAATCTTGATGGTGATGCCTAATATATTTTGTCCTTTCACCGGTTGGTTCGCTTTTGTAGACCACCAGTTGTAGCAATAGGACACTTTCTCTGTGTCTCATGCGTTATGCGTATCATCCACACTTATCGTGGGACACTTTCGGGATCGTGTTGAAGCACTTTTCAACTCGGCATCCCGGATCTCCTGTAGTGCAACAGAACATCCGATACGCACAAATAGGCACTGCCACTGATAAAGACTCACTTCGTTCAGGTGCCGATATAGGCTTGCTTTCGGTATAGACAAGACAACGCATCCGACACTTGATTCGGGTTGTAGAGCCTAAATAGATGACACAATGAAAGCAACATTATGGTTTTGACCACCCGTTCTTTCAAGGTCCGAAAACGTGAAGAAAGAAGTTGTTGAAAAAAGACTGTTGATTTGATAAGATGAGTTCGCATGAGATTTTCTCCTAATGGACTACTTGAGTTTAAATATATGTTTATTAGGATGCTATCTCATGCTATAAAAGTCAAGGAAAATGGACACAGCAAAAACGCATTTTCATGGCGTTGGACCTTGTTTCTATTGATTATTATTAGGTGCAAGACCAGTATGAGAAATATCAGTCTGATTATTAATGCTGACTGTAAAGTTGTATTATTGACACCCACGTGCGAAGGCAGCATTCACGACAAACGCATCGCTGATACTATAGGCTATTGTGTGCCAAGTGGCAGTGTTTTGTATCAAGATTCCGGTTTTCAAGGTTTTAGTCTTTCCGGAATAAACATTGTTCAACCGAAAAAGAAACCGAAAGGTCAAGAACTCACGGTTGAAGAAAAAGAAAGAAACCACGAGATTTCGTCCATACGCGTCCGCATTGAACATGCGATTAGCGGTTTCAAGAGATATCGTATCATAAAAGATAAGCTGCGCAACTGGAAAAAAGGGTTCAGCGATTTGGTCATGGAAACTTGTTGTGGGTTACACAACTTTAGATTAAACTTCAGACCATGGTGTTATCAAACACCTTCTATTAAATCATTATAATGTCTATTATGTCCGTTTTTCCCCAAATTCTTTTGCAGGCACCACTGAACGTGCAAAGTCTACGGGACATCAAACCGCCACTGGATGTCCCACAAAACCTGCTACCCTATTTCCTTCTCGGTGGACTTATACTTGCTGCTATTGTTGGAACAATATGGGTATATCTTCGAAAACGTCGTCAGACCGAGATACCCGCTCCAATTGAAGAGGTAGTCACACGTCCGCCACATGAAATTGCTTTTGAACAGTTGGAAAAACTTGAAACCGCATCGTGCGATATGGAGACATACCACACCCGAATTTCTTATGTCATTCGCGAATACATAGCATCACGTTACCGCATCCCCGCATTAGAGTTGACAACTACTAGCCTTCTTCAATGGATGAGGCGTGAACAGATAGACGATTTATATATTGAATGTATCCAACGATTTTTTGGGAACTGCGATAAGGTAAAGTTTGCCAAGCATCAACCAAAATCGTCTGAGGCAGATGCAAGGATGGTTGACGCTCGGTGGTTTGTTGACGATACGAAATTGGCGATGTAGCACTTGCTACAGTCTATCTCATAAATCATGTGTAGGCGCGATCTCTGTGCCTCGCCATTTCTTAGTAAAAACAACGTGCGGGTACAAAGACATGTTCTTCCTCTGCAGAATCGACCTCCTGGTCGCGATCCACCGAATACTTTGCGCACGCGGTTTCGAATAAGCCTTGATTAACACAATTAATAGTGATATAATAAAAAATATAGGTAAAGTATCCTCTTAAGTTATTAAGCTTTTTTGACACAAGTATTGATAAAAACAACGGACGTAGAATTTAAAATTCAAGTGAGGAACGCATTATGAAACGCGCAAATTTTATCAGCATATTTTGTGTGCTACTGTTTTTGTTTCTAATCGTCGGCATAAGCACACAGAGTATGGCAGAAGTGGTAACCTTGAAGGTAGAAATTTCGGATGTTGTTAGTCTTATGGATGCCATAAAAATTCGACGGCTATTATCACCGTGGGCAGACGCAAAAGATATTACCTTCCATAAGCCCGTTGACAAAAATGGCAAAGAAAGACTTTTCTCCACAGTAGTTGAAGTAAAGCCGAGAACGGGCATTTCGAAATACAGCGAAACACATACATTTGACGTCTACGACATTACGCGACAGTTGAAGGATTCTCGATATCGTGGACGGCATGGGTTGGGGCAGGTCCGCCTCCTAAAAACCGAAGCGAAAGTTCAAGGCACTATGTTTGCTTACCCCGGTTTCACACGCGGCAATGTCCGCGATATTCCTGCATGGGCGCGTCGGAGAGCTCATACTTCTGAGATTCATCACGCACTCAATGCCGGAAACGGTAACCAGAAATTTGTTTTCAAGTCATCCCCAGAATTCGATCAGTTGCGAATTGATGTTTCAAGAGGCAATAATGAGGTGGAAGTAGAAGGGAAAATCGTAGCGTTTGACGGACCTTATCCTGTATTAAAAGTTCACACCTATAAAGTCGGTCCCCGTACCTACAGGAAAACGACACCTCAACAGACAGAACCACCTCAACAGACAGAACCACCTCAACAGACAGAACCAATGGAAGGTGAGAATCCTGCTGAGGAGCAGAAGCCAAAGTATGATTACATTGAACAGGACCGATAGAACGACAATCTCCGTGGGCGCACTTTCAAGGCATGCCCACGGAGATAATACGAAGTCTTAAGCCTGATAACCACCGGTGTTAAACAGGACAATCTGATCGGAAGACGTTAGCGTCCCATTTGCTACAAGTGGTTTGAGTGCGGCGACTGTGGCTGCCCCTTCAGGACATGTCAAAATGCCTTCGGTTGTAGGTAATAGTTGCATCGCCTCACTGATAGCATCATCCGTGACAGCAATTGCTGCACCACCACTTTTGCGAATTGCATCCAAAATAAGAAAATCTCCGATGGCTTGCGGCACTCGTAACCCACTTGCGACGGTTTGTGCATTTTGCCAAGGAACAGCAGTCGGCATGTCTTCATTCCATGCCTTAACAATTGGCGCACATCCCGCTGCCTGAACGGAGATAAACCGAGGTCTTTTCTTTCCGATCCAGCCTATATTTTCTAATTCTGCGAAACCTTTCCACATTCCCACAATACCTGTACCGCCTCCGGTCGGGTAGATGATTACATCAGGGAGTTTCCAACCGAACTGTTCCGCGAGTTCAAACCCCATCGTCTTTTTACCTTCTACACGGTAAGGTTCTTTAAGAGTAGAGACATCAAACCAGCCTTTATCCTTCTTCCGCTCAGCAACAATTTTACCAGCATCAGTAATTAAGCCATCGATCAGGGTAACGTTTGCACCCGCAAGCCGGCACGTCTCCTGATTAAAGGTAGGTGTATCTTTCGGCATAAAGATGTAAGAGGAGATACCAGCACACGCAGCATAAACCGACAAAGCTGTCGCCGCGTTTCCTGCAGACGGAATAGCTAATTTTTTTATCCCGAGAGCCTTCGCTTTGGAAACAGCCATCGCTAAACCACGCGCCTTAAAACTACCAGTCGGTAAACGGGACTCGTCTTTTATCCAGAGTTCAGGTAAACCGAGTTGGTCACCAAGCCTTTTCGCGTGGATGAGCGGTGTCATCGTCTCACCGAGGGAGACAATGTCTGCTTCGTCGCAGACAGGTAGAAGTTCCTTATAACGCCATAAGGACGGCGCTCTTGACAGGAGATGGTCAGGTTTCCATGTATCAGCCAATTGGTCAAGCGCATAGCGTGCAAACAACGGTTTCCCACACGAGTGACAAACGTTCTGCGGTATTTCGTGTGGGTATGTTTCGTTACAATTGCTGCATTCAAGATGCTGTAAATAGTGTTTCATGTCTTAAATAACCGATTGAGGAAATATGAAGTTTTATGAATGCGCAAACAATCTGAGTAGGATAGCCTTCATACTATGGAGTCGGTTTTCAGATTGCTCAAAAATAATTGCGCGCGGATCGTCAAGCAATTCACCCGTTATTTCGTAGCCTCGGTGTGCTGGTAGACAGTGCATAATCCGACAATTGAGACCCTTAAGCAGTGCATCGTTCAACTGATATGGTATCATCTGCTTTATACGACGTTCCCGTTCCTCAGCAAAATCTGGATCCGTGAAGAATTCCATATCTATCCACGTATCTGTGTATACAATATCGCTTTGTGCTATGACTTCCTGCAGGTCCGACGCGCTATTAATAGTATCTGTGGAAACCGTTTTATAGCAACCTTTTTGTTCCGCTTCAGTCCATAGTTCCTCATCAACAGCAGCGGGATTTACCGCCGGTGCAATAACAGTCACTTCAAGTCCGACCTTCATCCCCGCGGCGATGAGTGAATTGCAGACATTGTTGTGCACACCGATAAAAGATACCTTGACACCATTCAGTCTACCGAGGTGTTCCTGTATTGTCATTAGGTCGCCGAGGGCTTGGGTCGGATGGTATCTGTCGCAACAACCGTTAATCATAGGAACGGATGCTGCTGCGGATGCCTCGCAAATGTCCGCATGTTTAAGGAATCGAGCTAAAATCACATCAACATAAGCAGACAAAACGCGAATTTCATCGCTGAGGTCAGCCAGACCAAAGTTAGTTGTCCGCCAATCTAAATAATGTGCGTGTCCACCAAGCTGCACAATCCCAATTTCTCCTGCACATCGCGTCCGAGTAGAGGTTTTTTGGAATAGCAGTGCAAGGCTTAATGCCTTCGCAGCGTGTCTATATTTTTCAGGATAGTTCTTGATCTTAAGGCAATCTTCTACAGTTTTGAGGATCTCCGTTTCTGACCAGTCTTTCAGTGTTGTTAAGTGCATAATTCCATCCTATAAAAGTCTTACATTTCGGTAGAAATATAGACATTTCATCAAAATCTTCGGGCTGGAGCCCCCTCGCCTTTAGGCAGGGGAGGAAAGCCCGCCTCCTATTATAGTTATAATTTGTCCCCAAAAGGGGGAGTGCTGTTTTATCTCCACCTGCACACTGGGAGTCTGGATTCAGTTGTGCTGCTTCGTTCAGTGAGACTGTCACTACTCGCTTACTTGACCTGACACGATGTCTTTACCAGAAAATAATGGCTATAAGCCCACGCTCTCGCGGTATATGTTTCCCCATCGACATCACGGGATCAGAGCGGATACAGACTTGGGGAGCATCCGTAACATCTTGTTGCCTGCCACGACAAGACCCGCGATATATCGTCTAGTCAACCGTTTAACTTGTGGAGTGGACGCTTGGCATGCGCTTCGCACAAGCCCCGATGCTTTAGCGCGGGGTTATTGACCTTTATTGGCCTCCTTACACAACATATTAGCCTGTTAAGGAGTCTATGTCAAGTATTATTGTGTAAGTCCTGATTTAGCGGTTACAGCCAGTCCGACCAACACGAAAGCCTTTTTCCTTGATCATATTTCACGATTACACATTCATGCCAAACAAGGCAAAATATCAACGGGTACGGATACTCAGAGCAGACTTGTCGTTGACATATCGGAACTAGAAAGATATTACGGCAAACTCAACACAAACGGTAATACTAGACAGAAAGAGGCACCTGAAATAGAGAGCAATGGAAACACAGAAGCCGATTACAACCGCAGGTCGTCATTGAAATGCTACAAGGGCATCTTGAGGATGCTAAGTCTGAACTCACAGACACGAAAGCACGGGAAACAAAACTGTTGTCTACGTTAGAGACAGAACAAATGAAATCGCGACTGCTGATGTTGCCTTTAGCAGAGAACCGGAAGAAACGCTCCTTTTGGGGTGAGTTGCAGTTAAAAATTAACTACAAAAACCTATAAAAACCTCATAAGATCTAAAGTTATGTAGTTTTTTACTTGACAAAGCCTTGTTGTTTCTGCTATAATATATGTATGAATAATAGATTTGTTAAGATTGGTGAAGCTGCTAAACTCTTAGGTGTGTCCGTTCAGGCACTTCGGAATTGGGAAGTGGAAGGTAAAATTATGCCGTCTCACCGAACCCCAGGCGGACAAAGAATGTCCGATTTAGCAGAACTTCTGGGTGTTAATGATTTGACTTATCCTACAATTGCTTATGCGCGCGTCTCCAGTTCTGATCAAAAGAAAGATTTAGAGTGTCAGCATGCTGTCCTTGAAGCATTTTGCAATAAGAATGGGTGGCAAACTGAAATCATAAGAGACTTAGGTAGTGGCCTGAATTATAATAATCAAGGCCTCGACGCCTCCTTGAGTTAATGGTGCATGGTCAAATGTCTCGTCTGGTTATCACAGATAAAGACCGCCTTCTTCGCTTTGGTGCAGAGATAGTTTTCCGTATCTGTGAACTCAAAGGTATAGAAGTTGTCATTATCAATAAAAGTAAGCAACCTTCCTTTGCGGAGGAACTAACGCGAGACGTAATGGAAATCATGACTGTATTTTGTGCGAAACTCTATGGTGGACGCTCACACAAATCAAAGAAAATGGCAGAAGAAATTGATAAAATCGTCAACGACGAGCAACTGCAAATGCAGTCTAACTTTGGTGCGAATAATGCTGATCCGCTCCCAGAAGATAGCACTCAATCCGAATAATAAGCAGTCAACGCTTCTGTCGCAGCATGCGGGTTATGCCCGTGTTGCGTTTAACTTCGGTCTATCGTCCTTTAAGTCTGGTTTAGACAAGGACGAATGGCGTAGCTATATTGACATAAAACGTGAGTTTAACGCAGTCAAACACGATAAGTTTGACTGGTGTTCTGATTTATCACAAAATGCTTCTAAAAACGCTCTCCATAATCTTGGAGACGCTGTATCACGCTGGAAAAAAGGACAAAACAACTTTCCTACCTATAAGAAACGATCTGATAAAGTATCTTATCAAGCAGACAATGGTGTAGGCACAGTTGAAGTCTATAAAAAGCGTATCAAACTGCCAAAGATAGGTTGGATACGTATGCGTGAAGAACTCCGCTGGACAGGCGAAATCAGTAAAGTTGTGATCAGCAAGTCTAACGGCAAATGGTTCGCTTCTATCAGTGTCCACCTTGACAGTGGTAACTATAAGCACCAGCCTGACCTGTTTGACGCTAAGCAACCGATAGGCATTGACGTAGGTATCAATACGCTTGCTACTTGTTCAGATGGCACAACTTATGATAATCCACGCCCGCTAAAGCGATATGAACGGAAGTTAGCACGTGCGAACCGCAGGCTTTCTCGTAGACAAAAAGGCAGTCAGAACTGGTATAAGGCAAAGGATATGCTCACAAGTGTTCATGCCCGTATCCGTCATATCCGTGAAGACGCACACCACCAAGCAAGCATACGGATTATTCGTAAAGCCTCTGCTATCGGTATAGAAACACTGAATATCAGCGGACTACTCAAGAATAGGAAGTTGGCAAAAGCGTTGTCGGATTCAGCACTTTCAAGATTTCTTACCATGCTTAGATACAAGGCAGATAGACGTGGGATACCGATAACTGAAGCGGATCAGTTCTTTGCGAGTAGTAAGACCTGTAGCAACTGCGGACACAAGAAAACAGATTTGACGCTCTCTGAACGGACATATCATTGCACAGAATGTGACTTTGAATGCAATAGAGACCTCAACGCCGCTATCAATCTCTGTCCCGCTCCACCATAACACCGTCGCCACGAGTTGCGAGGAGACGATAAACGCCTGTGGAGTTTCTGTAAGACCTCACTTGAGAGGCACGAAACGACGAAGCAGGAAGTCCGGCACAAATCAAAAGAAGAGTGTAGAGTTTTATAGGTTTTTATAGATCCTACCACATTCTTGAGGTTTTGTTAAGTCCTACACAACGGATACTTCCTACTGAAAAGATGATGAGCCTTAGCCTTAACGTTCATTCTGTGGTGTCTCTGTCTCGTCAGCTAGGCCGGTTTCAATCCATGCTTCTACTTCTTCATAAGATGCTTCTATTTTGCTGGAAATATCATAAATAGAAGACACGCTTTCTTCCTTCGTCTTATATAATTCTACGGCAAGCCGCTTTTTGTCGGCTAAGATCTCTGGGTCCCTCATAAACCATTGCATTACCCTGTTTAAATAAACGGACAAGTGCTCTGCAATCTCAGAAATGCTGTAACTCCCTTCCTTATACATTTCTAAGGCACGCTGTTTTTTGGATTGGATTTCGGGGGCATTTTCTGTCCAGTCCCAAACGTCCTGCGTTTCTACATGCAATTGCCTGGCAATGTCATCAATATGTGTGCCTTGCAGGAACATTTTTATAGAGTGCTTTTTTTGATACTCGCTTTCCGATAAAAAGGCGTTACATACTATTCGTAAATCTCCAAGAACTCGCCACAATCTAACAGAGAGGGCGATTTGGAAGATACCGTATCCTATTGAGATTATGGTGATGATTACGTAAAATGCGATCAAACTTTCAGACATTATTTTTCCTTGATTCCAGTTGAGATATAACTTTGCCAAAGTATAGCATGAAATGAGAGAATGATACAAATGATATAATTTGACACCCAGAGCCATTCAGTTTTAAGAGATTGTTCGAGTTTCGTGCATTTTTCTTATGAAGATCCAGTGCGGTTAGGAAACCGCACCATAGGTGTCAATTTAAGGATTTTCAAATGTGAGAATGCTCCTTAGTCCCGTAAGGACGCAATGTTTATAGCAACGGAAGCACCCTCAATTCTTTAGCCCCGTAGGGGCGGAATGTTTATAGCGTTTTATTTCACATATCGCTCCTACGGAGCTAAAGAGATTGATTATCTCGTTTTCTATAAACATATTGTCCCTATGGGACTAAATATAGGACAGTCTCAATAGTCATGCCTATTGAGAAGCGTTCATAAAAACACGGATATTTTCTAAAGTTGACACATAAGGGTTGAACGTAGTGAACCCAACAATTTCCAATTATAAATTCCATACACTACAACTAACCTAATTTTAAACTTTTGGTTGAAAACGGGGCGTGAATCTGGTAAACTGTATATAGTCTTAACAGAATTCCGTTACTGTCTTAGGGGGTAAGATGCAACAACTTTACGACACACAAGCACCAAATCCACCGTCTCGTGCGATTCTTGTCGGAGTAAAACTGCGCGATGCTTTGATGCACCAAACTGAGGAATCTCTGCAGGAACTTCAACAACTGACTGAAACTGCGGGGATTGGAGTCGTTTGTGAGACTATCCAACCGCGTAATGTGCCGAATTCAACCTATTTTATTGGAAAAGGTAAGATAGGAGAACTAAAGGAGGTTGTTGCGGAACTTGAAGCGGATGTAATCATCTTTGACGAAGAACTAACGCCCGCGCAGACACGAAATATTGAAAGAGAACTTGATATTGCGACCGTTGACAGAACAGGTCTTATCCTACAAGTTTTTGCGCAACGCGCCTTAACCAGCGAAGCGCGGCTGCAAGTCACGTTGGCACAATTGGAATATGCACTCCCACGACTCACACGCATGTGGACACACCTTTCACGACTTGCAACCAGTGGCGGCAGCGGTAGTGGGGCACTACGTGGTCCCGGTGAAACGCAGCTTGAAATGGACAGACGCTGGGTTCGCAGGCAAATATCTCAAATCAAAAAAGACTTAACAAAGGTTGAAAAGCAGCGACAGGTTCAACGGCAAAACCGATCAGATAAAATTAAAGTTTCTCTTGTCGGATATACCAACGCGGGTAAATCAACCCTTTTTAATACATTGACAGGCGAAAACGTATTAACGGAAGATAAACTTTTCGCTACCTTGGATTCAACCACTCGACGGGTGAGTCTGCCCGGAAATCAGGATATGTTGTTGAGTGATACTGTTGGATTTATCAAGAAGTTACCACACCAACTTGTTGCGGCGTTCAAAGCAACGTTAGAGGAGGTCGCGGAGGCGGATCTGTTGTTGCATGTTGTTGACATCAGCCATCCAGAAGCAGAAGCACAAATTGGAGCAGTGGATCAGGTTCTTTCAGAATTGGATGCGTCCGATATTCCGATGGTAATGGTTTTCAATAAAATTGACCAACTTGAAACGGAAGACCTGTTACATATCCTTCAGACACGTTACACAGAGGCGATACCCATCTCAGCGCAGCGCGGGGATGGTATCTCAGACTTATTGAAGACGTTAGCAGAACGTTTTCTATCACACGGCGTTATGCTTGATCTGAACATCCCTTATGCTGAGGGAAAAGCATTAGACATGCTATATAAGCATGGCACGGTGTTGGGAACAGATTATGCTGAGGATGGAATTCACGTTAAGGCGCGTTTGCCAAGTCGCTATCTCAAATCGGTATCACAGTTTTCGGTTACTTCCAACATAACGTAACGTGAGTTTGATATATAGCAAATTCTAAACATAAATGGACATTTTCATAGGGGTTAGGTTACCTAACCCCTACGGGCGAGAAGACCTCGCCCCTACAAGAAGCCCGACATCTTGTTTTTATCAAACTCACGTTAACGTAGTAAATCAACACCGAATATCTTATAGCGTTCATGCGTTTAGAAACTCCCTCATAATCATGTTCAAGAGATAGCAGGATATTTTAAGGACCAACAGCATAATGGGATGGTTAGACAGTATTGAAATTGGACACGACTTGCAAATCTGTCCGGATTGCGATCAAGAATATGAGGTGCTTGAACAGTTCTTAGGTGAATCCCAAAACAGACTATCAGATTGGATTGATGCAGTGTTTAACGATGCGTATTTTGTTGAGCTGCGGTGTCCACAATGTCTTGAAACACGCTACTTGTGCATACAGGCGTTGACACCTACACAGTTCCACACTGAAAAGGAAAAGGAAAATAAAATATGAAGATAGGCGTTACCCAAATAATTCTCGGAAATATGTCACTGGATGATACACTTTCTCTTTGCCAAGATGCTGGCTACGATGCGGTTGAACTTACCTTTGGTGAAGGTAAAG
The DNA here is from genome assembly GCA_965218285.1 of Candidatus Poribacteria bacterium. Classification (GTDB taxonomy): domain Bacteria; phylum Poribacteria; class WGA-4E; order WGA-4E; family WGA-3G; genus MSPOR6. The sequence continues at coordinate 5,478,138 of OZ244616.1, read as the reverse complement.
ATACAGACATCAATATGAGCGATACGGAACTTCAAGGTATCGCCGCGAAGTGCGAAGCCGCGGGAGTTGAGATCGCCAGTATAACCGCGGGCTACGCGAATCGTGGCAGTCTGCTCAGTCTTGATGCGGAGCAACGTAAGAGTGGTGCGAAATCGCTTGCACGCGGGTTAGAGGTTGCAGGAGCACTCGGCGTAGGTGGAATTTTACTGCACCCAGGTCAACTCTCCGTTGAAGGCACCTATCAACAAGTGTGGGATAATCTCGTTGGCATTCTAAAAGACCTGGCACCCTCAGCTGAGTCACACAAAGTTGCCATCGGTTTAGAAAATGTGTGGAACAAATTCCTGCTTAGTCCGAAAGAGATGCGCGAGATTGTTGACGAAATCGGCAGTGATTGGGTTGGAACTTATCTTGACACCGCGAATATGATGGCTTATGGTTATCCTGAACATTGGATACGTGAACTCGGTCACCGTATCAAACGTGTGCACTTCAAGGATTTTTCGCGTGGCTCCCATCGTTTTGTAAATCTGTTAGATGGAGATACAGATTGGGCATCGGTTATGGAAGCATTCCGTGCTGTCGGTTACGATGGATATGTAGTTCATGAAGTCGGCGGGGATAGGGAAGCACAAATTGATCTTGCGGAACGGATGCGAAAAATTATAGCGATGTAGCGGTTAATTTAACGCTGTTCTGTCAAATCCCCATGCTTTAGCTTGCGGGATGTAGACGGCAACCTTTGGTTTACTTCGTGAAAAAAGATTTGACTTTTCTCTAAAAATGTAGTCCAATTATATCAACTTGCTGGATAGAATTCTCACCCGGCACACTTGTGCAGGTGCTATCCTTACCTGTGAGAAGGTATGTGGCAAGTTGCAAGTGAGACCTTGTCCAACATCGTTATTATCGGTAGCATTCATGTAAGTCGTCAGCGGAGTAATAACCCTGTGCCTTGTCCCGCTATCACAAACTTTATTATTTAGGCCCGGGTGCACAGGGTATAATACCTGATAAAACCGATCTGATTCGGAATAACGGCCTAATGGTGGAGCGACACTAAGACGGTTGACTCTTTGAGAAAACCGCAGTCGCTATGAAACCGAAGCCCCTACCTTTAGGTAGTGGGTGGCATCACAAAGGAGAGGCGATGGCTCGATAAAACCATCGCCTGATGCCGGAGATCGGACTCGAACCGATATGGACCCAGGGCCCGCTGGATTTTGAGTCCAGTGCGTCTACCAATTTCACCACTCCGGCTCAATCGGGTTAGAAACCTATTCTACAAGAGTTTCTCTAATATATCCTATTCTTAAATATAACACATTTTGGGAGAAAAGTCAAAAAAATTATGGCAAACCAACGAAGAGGTCTGGCATCTGAAAGCATCTTTAAACGGATTTCTACGGCTGTGCAAGCATTTCTGGCATTATTGTTTGAGAGGGAAACATGGCAAGCATTGGCACGTTGGGTATTTTGGCGCGTTTTGCCGAAACGTCGACGTATCCTTAAATTGGTGACTGAACTAAAACCACTTGCAGAGAATGCCCTACCCGAAATGCATGCACTGCGCGATGAAGTTTTTTCAAAAAGTTGTCTTGAGTTACGCCAACTGAAAGACCAACAAGTTCTAGTGGATATCCTGAACCATGTAGAACAACCGCTTGGATTAGAGCAAATCTTTTTTGCTGCGGTGTATCCAGTTTTAGTTAAACGGGAGCTGGAAGCGATCCCAATTGTAAGAGGGTTACCACATAGACTTGATGTGGAGATCGGTTATCTGGCACACAACGAGGATTACTTTTATTGGGTATTTGAAATTGATAGTAACAGGCGTATGTCTTTAAAAACACCACTTGAGGTTCAAGAAGAACAACGTGAAGACAAACGTATTGCGATCTATACACTCGGTTGTACAGGACTTGTTGAAACAGACTTTGCTGCGTATGCGGAACAGTGGCTTATGAACGCGCCTCGCTTATCAATCGCGCTGCCGCTCCTCGCTACGGCTTATGCAGAACAGTGGATACTCAATGCTCGTATCTACTTCGCGCACATATTAAAAGATTTGAAAAAGCGGAATTATAAAGTTACAGCAGAGGCAATACCTGATTTTGAACGGGCGAGGTTGTCAATATTACGCCATCTCTCCCTTCTCCGGCTAAATAAACGTCAATTTCAGTCCGCACGCCGAAAGCGTTGAGATAGATACCCGGTTCAATTGAAAAACAAACACCTTGGATAAGAATACGTTCATCACGGGTCTCCAGATTATCTAAATTTGCGCCGTTACCGTGTATAACGGTGCCGATACTGTGTCCAGTCCGATGGATAAAGTATTGACCGTATCCTTTTTCGGTAATATACTCGCGCACACAATCGTCAACAGCGCAGCCCGGAATCGGCTCGTTCGCTGCCCATTTCTCACGGATGAACGCCACTGCCTTATCTCGTGCTTCCTTAACAATTTCAAATATTTCGACATACCGGTCAGGAACGGTTGTTCCGGCATAAGTTACCCACGTTGTATCAGCAAAAACAGCGTCAGGATCTTTCTGCTTTGCCCAAAGATCAATTAAGATAAAGTCCCCCGTTTTAATCTGTTGTGTGCGGGTTGCGGTAGGGGCGTAATGTGGGTCGCCGCTGTTGGCATTGACAGCAACAATTGGAGGATGATCGGTTACCAACTCCATTTCATCAAACTGGCTAAGAATCTGCTGCTGAACGTCATATTCGGTGATTGTATTGCCAGCCTTAAGTTGGTCACCAATCCACGTGAAGGCATAGTCTTTTGCTTGCAGGATCAAGTGTGCAGATTTTTGATGCCCTTCGTACTGTGCTTCGGTTAGACGTGCTTCTATATGTTGTGCCAGCTCCGCAGATGAATGTATCTCAATGCCGAAATTTCTGATCCATTCCAACGTGCCAGCGTCTACGCGTGAGATATACGGAATTGATGCGTTAGGCGAATACTCCATCGCAACTGATTGAACATTGGCAAGAAAGGATTTCATCTCCTCGTTGAGTTCTTGCCATCCAGTGTAAAGTGAAACGTTTCCTATTACATCGGTAAAGTTTGATGTTTCTATCCGATGAATTAACCATCGTGGTTCCCCATGCACGGGAATTAGACAGAACCAACGACGTGTGATGTTGGCACCTGTCAAACCTGCTACGTTTTGTGATATCGGGTTGATACCGCGAAAATCGTATAGAAGCCAAGCATCAAGGTTTAATGTTGTTAATGCAGTCTGAATTTCAGATATTTTCATCTAATCTTCGGGCTGGAGACCCCTGCCTTCAGGTAGGGGAGGAAAGCCCGCTCTTTTTTTGTTGACCAATAATGCCAATCTATGTTATACTATATTCAGCATCATTGGTAGAGAAATACAACCCTCGTTGCAAAGCGAGGTCTCTACCACCACTAAGTTGTATCAGGAGCAATGCTGAAGGATATAAGTGATGCGCACCTATAAACACAAGATACGCAATCATGATAAAAACAAACGTTTGGGTAATATGCTTGACGATTTGGCAGAGGTGCATAATCACTTCCTGCGTCTTGAGCAACGCTACTTCCGCATTTATGGTAAATATGCTGGCAGGTATCGTCTGCAACTGCATTTGCCGAAGGTTTGACTTCATCGCGACCGAAACGCTGAACCTTGACGGTATGAAAAGGCTTTGGGGACGTAAAGTCTCTGACCTTGCCTTCTATCAGTTTGTTGAGATATTGAAGTTCAAATGTTTCAAACATAATCGTGAGTTCCATCAAGTTGGACAGTGGACTGCGACAACGAAACCTTGTTCCGATTGCGGGTATCAAAACGATAATCTTTCTCTTAGAGATAGACAGTGGACATGTCCAAAATGTGGCTCCCACCACGACAGAGACATCAATGCTGCTATCAACATACTTCGGGGCTGCTTAGAACCCCACGTGGAGACGATATAAGTCAATCCTTCGGGATTGTTGTTGTCTGTGAAGCACAAGCCCCCGCCTTTAGGTGGTGGGTGCTATGACATTTCTTCAATCTTTTGGGAATAGGAATATTGAACATTTAGAGTCATCATAATAGCACAATCAGTGATTGTTGTCAAAAGGTATTTAGAACCTATACAGGGTTATTTAGTTTTAAGAATTATCAGTTGATGAGTGTTACTGATAGTTTATTTCGTAGGTCGGGTAGAGCGGTAGCGAAACCCATAGGCGTCAATTTAAGAAAAGTCTGGACTTTTTTGAACACTTCTCAATAGGCATGATTATTGAGACTGTCCCATATTTAGTCCCGTAGGGACGATATGTTTATAGTACACCGTCCAAACACGTCTCTTTAGCTCCGTCCGAGCGAAATGTGAAATAAAACGCTATAAACATTCCGCCCCTACGGGGCTAAAGAGATTGAGGGTGCCTCCGTTGCTATAAACATATCGTCCCTACGGGACTAAAGAGGGTTTCTCATATTCGTCCAATCCCTAAATTGACGCCTATGGGTAGAGCGGTAGCGAAACCCGACATGAACTAAACGTGTCGGGTTTCGCAAACTCTACCCGACGGACAGGTAGTTTATATAGAAATGTGAAAAAATATAGCAGAAAAACCGAAAACTAAATAACCCTGGAACCTATAGGGGCATTTAGTTTTCTGAACACTTAGATTTTCAACTTAAGACTCTCTGCTGTCCGAGCGATCTCCGAATCGCGATCCTCTCTAAAATGTAGTGAAAAACTTGAAAACTGAATGGCTCTAGGTTTATGGTTTTATGGTTAGATAATATTGACACTTAGTTGGGCAGGTTGTATACTATATCAAAATTAACTATGGAGAAATTGAGATGCAATTTGATTTTAACGAACTTGAATTTGCTGCTATCTTAGCTGGGATTAGTGCTTTTTGGATAGTTGTGTTTTGGGTTGTGACTGTAATAATACATATTACCTTTGCGGTTGCAGTATACCGAGATGCGAAAAGTCTGGCAATACCTATTTTTGTAGGATCTGTAATATGGATGTTGGCAACACTTATCGGCGGTGTGTTTGTGGCAGCTATTTATTGGGCGATGCATCACTCAAGTTTAAACTCACCTATTCAAACGAGACAAACGGAAACGGACAAAGAGACAATTTTGTGAGATTATTGTGGTGAAAGTAAACGTCAATGTTTATTGTAGGATGGAATTCTGTGAGCTTAGAAGTCATCCTACAATAAAAGAGGCGCAATGAATTGCGCGAATACAAACGGTGGCACGCTAAAGAAAACCCGTAACATTAACTGTTACGGGTTTCTTGTGTTAATAAAGAGAGATGTGATAGCTTATTTCAATACTGACTTTAAATTCCCCCATGTGGTTGTCAATTTTCCATCGGGTTCAACAGCAAGGAATGCAGAATTCTCAGCAAGGTAATTTAGCACGTTTTCCGAAAGTTTTCTGAGATTATCCGCTTCTTTTGACTTCGTATCAGTGTAAACACCGTTATGGTGTCCAAGTGTGATGATTTTCCCCGCTTCAACATCATATTCAACAAAGGGGCGTTCTCCACCGCCAGCCCCGCCATCACGTGTCTTTGTGCCAAGAATATTACCAGCAGGAGGTTTGTCTTTGAAGTTGATGAAATCCGCAGTGAATCCCGCCTGATCCATGCTGGTAAGAAAAATGGGACCGCTGGTATCAAACCCTTTATCGAGTTTCGGTGTCAAAACCCAATGCTTTAGCTTTGGGATGTAGACACCGCCCTCTTGTATTAGACCAAAACTTTTTCTTGACATAAAACACGATTCTTGCTATAATCTCTTTTCGTAACTCCACGGGTTGTGAGCAGGCGTTCTGGGCGCTACATACCGAGTGAACTCACGTAAAGTTGCGACACAAGCGGTAGAAGTCTTTGACACCAGATAGTTGCTGATGGAAGCTTAGAGTGTAATGGGAAAGAGTGGTAGGACACCATCCCGAAAACAGCACTCTCAAAAATGTTCATAAGACACCTTCGGGTGTGCAGGCGGGGCATCGTCTGTTGGAGTAGAGGGTGTTAGACTTGCTTAGCAAGCAACCCTTGTTGATACCACAATCTACACAGCAGGTGGGACAAAAGAACCCCACTGCTTTAGCTGTGGGAGTATGTCAGAAACTGAATGGTCTTTGTAATCATCCGTTGGCATAATACCGATTTCAGGTGGACCTTTGCCGAGGGGTTGGAAAACGCGCGGGTTTCCGCCATCATCAACGCCAAGGTCAGTTACATAGCGAAGACCAAGAGCAGAGAGAAATATGCCTCCACCTGCTTCTATATAATCAAGAATCGCCTTTTTGGTAACGTCCTCAAGAAAAGGTTCTGGCAATGTGTTCGTTTCTGTATAGAAGAGCCACAACACAGCAAATTGATCCAATTTTATAGAATTGCCGCCACTGTTCTTAAAAGCACCATTGTCAGCGATAAGTTTTGTCGATTGAAAAGTGTCGTCTGCCCATTGGTAGGCAGCTTCCTCGACTTCTCCAAGTTGGTTGTCTCCTGCCAACAACCCGACGGTTACGTCTGCTGATTGTGCTGGCAAAATTACAGCCACCGAAAAGAGCAGAACTATGAACAAGTAACGAAATATTATAAGATGTTTCATCAAAATCTTCGGGCTGGAGACCCCTCGCTTTTAGGCAGGGGAGGAAAGCCCGCCTCCTATTATAGTTATAATTTGTCCCCAAAAGGGGAGTGCTGTTTTATCTCCACCTGCACACTGGGAGTCTGGATTCAGTTGTGCTGCTTCGTTCAGTGAGACTGTCACTACTCGCTTACTTGACCTGACACGATGTCTTTACCAGAAAATAATGGCTATAAGCCCACGCTCTCGCGGTATATGTTTCCCCATCGACATCACGGGATCAGAGCGGATACAGACTTGGGGAGCATCCGTAACATCTTGTGGTTTCCTGCCACGACAAGACCCGCGATATATCGTCTAGTCAACCGTTTAACTTGTGGAGTGGACGCTTGGCATGCGCTTCGCACAAGCCCCGACGCTTTAGCGCGGGGTTATTGACCTGTTTTTTGTATAATAACATGAATTAGTGATATTTGTCTATGAAAAATAGGGTCATTAGAAAATGTCGTAGGTTGGGTAGAGCTTGCGAAACCCAACATGTTATGACCTTCGAAATGGTTGATTTTTGGGTTTCGCTGCGCTCTACCTAACCAATAGTCCAATTGACAAAAACTTTACCACCCGAATTTACTTTTTTTGTTTACAAGAAAAGTTAAATGTGATATATTCAGGACTTACGCATTTTTGAATATTATTGAAGGATTAGAGAGTTGTTGTCGCATGTAATCATCCAATAAACTTTGTTTGAGTTGGTAAATCGTTTGGGTGGTTTTCCGGGCAACACGTTTCAAACAGACCCAGACCTGGAAACAACACGCAATATGGTTTCGTTGGGCACGCAGTGGACGACATTGACACTTGCCAATACCGGTTATCTGTTTGATCTCACGATGAAGTTGCTCAATCTTCCAGCGAACCTGACACTGTTGTTTTGTCGCCTTCGCATCCGATTGAGATAAATCGTTTGACACAATATATTCCGTGCGTCCTGTATCAGACACAATCCGGAACAACTTCACTTGATGCCCTTTCGGAAACCTTTTGATATGCACGCGTTTACCCCGTGTCGTTTCTGATGGAGACCAAGATAAATCTTGGACTTGCTAGTGCGGTTCAACGCCATCCGTATCATTCACAAGCCGGTTGCGTTTCAGTGGCGCATAGCCCAACTTGGAAAGTGCCTCAATCGCTTTCATCACTTTCATGGATACATACCAAGCATCCATTAGCACTGTCCGAAACGGGAGTTGTTTCTTGAAGACAGCATCGTGCAACATATCCAGTAAATGATCGATTTTGGTTTTACCATCATGGTCTTTGTCAAAAATGCGGTAATCAATGACCCAATACTCATGTGTCTTTGGATTAACATAAACACACGTCACAATACCGATGCCTTTGATGACCTTTTTGTCGCTACCACTCCATTGAGGGTAGATGGCTTCAATCAGTTTGGAGTATATTTTAGACAGCACAACATCGTCAAAGATCAGGTATCCTTTTTTATCAAACTCAATATCCGGTTCAACGGATTCCCAGAGTTCACTTGAAGGAATGTTTTCGTTTCTCAGAAATCGATTGAGTTGATCATGGTTCCATTTGTCTGTCCGATCAGCAAAATAAGTTTGAGTAAAATTCGTAAAACTTGCTAACAAAAATTGACAATAATCGGAATATAAACTTTGCTTCTTTTCAGAGAGTGTAAATGTAGTCATAATAGAATAGTCCAACACAATTCTATATTATTGCGTAAATTTATGTTGACTTTTTGTCGGAAAAAAAGTATAATAATCGTTATAAGACATTATTTTATAGTAAAGTTATTAAAATAATGTATGTCTTATAACGATTGTTGTAGGTTAGTTCTTTACAAAAAGTTAACCATAGGCGTCAATTTAAGAAAACGTCTGCGTTTGGACAAACACCTCTCAATAAGCATGATTACCGAGACTGTCTTATATTTAGTCCCTACGGGACTAAAGAGCATTTCTCATATTTGAAAAACCGCTAAATTGACGCTTATGGTTCTTTACAAAAAGTTAACCAGCACAAGTCGTTAATATAATAAGACTAGGACTTACGCAGGTTGCTCTTTTTACGCGCTATTTGGTTTGTAGTAGCGCAAATCCATTGCACGTTCTTGGTGATTTACGATCAATTTCGCCACGGAATCCAAATTTGCGTAAGTCCTGATATTATAAAAATTCCAATTCAGTCTCATAATTTTTGCTGTAAATGGTTTGAATTGTAATTACTCTGAATATGATGTAAATTGATGAGTCCAAATCGATACTGAGGTTTGTGACTTTGGCTATATGTAAAGATTCATGGTTGAACACGTTCTCAGACGTGTTCAGAGACAAATGTTCTATAATAACTATTTTTCAATATAGGAGAAAAAAAATGCGTTTTGATTTGATCAAATTATTTCTCGTTTGTTCCGCTATTTTTGCCATAATAGGAACATTCGCGATATCTGCTCAAGCAGACCTGAGTGATCCAACACTTTCTGTCTATTATAGTTTCGACGGAGATAGTGAGGTCGTAGTAGACGGTTCAATCAATGGTAATGACGGTAAGGTTGTGGGTGATGTCTACCGAGAAGAAGGGATGTTTGGAGATGCTATTTCTCTGGAAACCAACACGTGGATTGATATGAATGGTCCGGAATTTAAGAATGGACCTGTGGATGGGTTCACACTTGCTGTTTGGATCAATCATACTGGTGCCGGTAGTCCGCAGACGCTGCTTGATGCAATAGGCACTGACCACGAGAGTGGTCTTTTCCACTTTGAAATTCGACCCGCTGGATTTAGATTCTTCCATAGAGATGGGACAAATACAGCTGTTTTCAATATCAACCCAGGTCCGGTTATTGAAGGAAATAAATGGGTTCATTTTGCCGGGACTTACGATAGTGATAGCGGAGATGCAAAAACCTACATTGATGGCGAAGAGACCCATTCAGCTACTGGCACCGGAAAACTCTCAAACAACTGGGGTGTTTCTGCGGGGATCGGTCACCATAAGAATGGACGCTGGTTTGAAGGACTATTAGATGAGTTTTATATATTTGGTCGTGCTTTGCCAGCAGATGAAATTTCGGATGTGATGAATGGCGCGCTTCTGGCAGTAGAACCGACAGAAAAACTCACTACAACTTGGAGCAGCATTAAATCGGATCGTTAGGTAAATTGTGTATGTTTTATCGGTTTGAATCCAGTGTTTTGCTGGATTCAAACCGTTTCTCTATAATTTTGAATTTGACTGATTGGAGGAAAAAATGCGTTTTGATATATTAAAATTGCTTCCTGTCTATTTTACTGTTTTATTATTTATTGGAGCATGTGTGCTTCAAGTACAGGCAGATCTTAATGATCCAGCATTATCTGTTTACTATAGTTTTGACGATGAAAGTGAAACCGTCAAAGACGGTTCAAAAAATGGTAACGATGGAAAGGTTGAAGGTAATGCTAAATGGGAAGACGGTGTTATTGACAAAGCGATTTCTTTACAAACCAATGTATGGGTTGATATGAATGGTCCTGAATTTAAGAACGCACCAATCGATGGTATTACACTTGCGTTTTGGGTTAACCACACCGGTCCAGCCACTGATCAGTCGGTGTTTGATGCAATTGGTACCGATCATGAGAGTGGAATTTACCACGTCGAAATTGAAACTGAAGGTGTCAGATGGTTCCATCGAGATGGGACACAGGCACCAATTTTCAGTATCAGACCGGGGTCCGTTCTTGAACCGAATAAGTGGGTTCATTTTGCGGGAACGTATGACAGTGGTAGCGGTGATGCGAAAACTTATCTGAATGGCGAGGAAACCCACTCAGTTAAGGGGGCAGGAAAACTCTCAGACAACTGGGGTGTTAAGGCTGGAATTGGTCAACATAACAATACACGCTGGTTTATTGGACTTCTGGATGAGTTTTATATCTTTGGACGTGCTTTGTCGGAAAATGAAATTAATCAGTTAAAGGACGGTGAATTTCTGGCTGTGGAACCGACAGACAAACTCACTACAACTTGGGGTAGTATTAAATCACACTGATAAATAATATAATACCCAATTAACCCGACTTGTAGTGCAAGGTCCCCGTGCCTTGCAATGCCGACTTTATCGGAAAACTTCTAATCAAGTTAATTTGGTCCAATACCCAATTAACCCGACTTGTAGTGTGAGGTTTCCGTGCCTTGCAATGCCGACTTTATCCGAAGACGTCGAATCAAGTTAATTTGGTATAATCGGTTATGTTGTTGGCTTGACTTCAGTATTTTACTGAGTTCAAGCCATTTTTTGTCGAGAGTCAATTACCAATTAGGATCGTAGTCCCAATTTAAGCGTTGTCTACCGTAAAGGATGCCGCCAATTTCAGTTTGGTGGCAGACGAGGCATCTGTGAAAATCGCTTACACCGTGCAATTCATGTGCAGAAATGATTTCTGGTGTGTTATGTTCGTGGCAGGTGATGCATGTGTAACTACGGTATGGAGTATCCGCATAGAGTGCAAGTTGTTCTGTCGTTTTCTTGACGTGATAGCTGCGGCGGTTTTCTTTGTCGTCAATTGTCCAAACGTTGCCAACTTCCTTGATTGATATTTTTGCAGTTTGGGGTATCTTTATTTCGTGTTGTAAGAACCACCACAGCATATCGTCTGGAATAGTTTCAGACGTATCCAATTCTTGCTTTAGAGCGACATCAACATGGAAAAGTAATGGTTCAGATGTATGGCATTTCGCACATGGGACATCGTGCACATCGGTAAGCGGGAAGAATTCGTCGTGGTCAAGTTTGGCTTGTCCGTGAAAAACAATGCTAATCAACAAGATTGGCGCAAGAATAAGATGACACTTGAGCAGCGTCTGGCGCGTTTTCCGGGCAGTAAGGCTTACGGCAATTCCCGTGCCTAAATTTGATAATGCAAGTAGAAATGTTAGCCATGAATGCCACGCAAGCGGTTGGAATGTGGAGTGGAAAAGCACAAGACACAAACCGAGGGATGCAACCCGCTGATGGTATTTGAGCCATACCTGCCGATTACCCCAACGTATCCATCGACTTCGGAGGAGATAGAGGCTTGCAATGAGGATAGCAATAGCCCCGATGATACTGATTGTGTGTCTTGCTTCACCAAAGCTGCCTGCTTGCCAGATACATAAAAAAGAGATTACAGCGGCACCGATGACACCGTGCCCGATTTGGACAAAGACTTTCATGCTGTCAGTTTAGCATGTCCATGCGGTAAGGACAAGTGCAAAGATGCCAAAGCCCAGTTGCAATGTTAGATTGTGTCCAAGTCTCTTACACATATTTTCGCAAATGCGCCAATGTCCTTTCCACTGCTCCGAGATTTTCCTCAATCAGCTGCTTTCCGATTTTTCCAGCAGCTATTCTCTCCTCTTTACTGTTTAACCACTTAGTTATAACCGTTGCCATCTGTTGTGGCGTCCGTACAAGTTTCGCCGCGCCTCTCTCCAGTAGTAAAGACGTTTCATAAGCGTTCTGGATAGTTGGTCCAAATAGGATCGGTTTTGACATTGCTGCAGGTTCCATCACATTGTGAACGCTACCGTGAAAACTTCCACCGACAAAAGCAATATCCGCTAATTGATACAGTTTTGCTAAAATCCCTACAGTGTCAATAATGAGAACATCTATCTTTTCTAAATTCGCATCGTTCTCAAGTTTTGAGAAGCAGCGATACGTCAATTGACGCTGATTCAACACAGAAAGAATTTCATCAATCCGTTCAGATGTCGGTTCATGTGGCACTAAAATCAAGTGTGGCAAACGCTCAGGTGCATCTTTACGAAGAATCTGGTACGCCTCCAGTATAACCTCCTCATCATCTGCATAAGTGCTACCGGCAATGAAAATAGACCGATTAAAAACCGCTTGTCCAGGGAAAAATTCTGTGTCAGACTCAACCGAAATTGCCCGTCGGTAAACCTGTTCGTAACGGGTATCACCAGTAACAACTACCTGATGTTTTGAAGAACAGAGTTGTTGAAACCGAGCAGCGTCCGCTTCCGAAATCGCACAATGTAATGTAATATGCCGATGCACACTCCTGAAAAAAGACCTCGCGAACCGAGAAAGACGTTTCGATCCAGCATGAAGCGTGCCAGCAATTATAATGGTAGGAATATTGTATTTGGAAGCCTTCCAAACGAGGTTGGGCCAAATATCGTATCTCGAAAAAATCAGACAATTAGGTTTGATGAGATTTATGATACGTTCAGCATTGCAAGAGGTATCAAACGGGAGGTAAACGGCTGCATCAACGTACGGATAGGTTTCTACATTTGGGGCAACCGAAGGGGAGAAATAAGTTAAAACAATTCGGGTCTCTGCATATATCGCTTCAATCAGCGGTTTTGCTTGTTCAAACTCACCAACAGAAGTAAAATGAAACCATGCGGTTTTTTCTAACTTTCGGGCATTATTGAGTTGACGTTGTAATTTTTCAATAACCTGTCGCCTTCCAACGATACCCTCACGAATTTTGCGATTGCAGCACCCCGCAGCGTGAAATCCGATATACATAGCGGGAATTGCAAAGGTGTTGTAGACAAATCGCCAAAACATAATGCTTTGTTACAGCAAGAAAATCTTATTATCTGACAGGGCAAATCCACGCAGAAGCCTGCCGAAGCAGGGCTGCTCCGGCTATGCTGCTTCTACATATTCTACATAGAGGAATAGAGTGATACCACCCACTACCTAAAGGTAGGGGCTTCGGCTTCGTAGCAACTGCGGTTTTCTCAGAGAGTCCACCGTCTTATTATCGCTCCACCAGCAGGCTATTATTCCGAATCAGATCGGTTTTATCAGGCATTCTTGTCCTGGGTACCCCAGCCTGCAAAAAATAATAAATGGGGGTGCCAATACAAGGCGCGGGGTTATTACTCCGCTTGCGACTTACATGAACGACACCGACAATAATAGATGTTGGACAAGGTCTCACTTGCAACTTGCCACACACCATACTACTGGTAAGGATAGGACCTGCATAAGTATGCAGGGTAGTATTCCTATCCAGCAAGTTGCTATAATTATACTACATTTTCGGGGCGTTTGTCAAGTTTATTTTTCACACACATCATGCGCCGTCTACATCCCACAAGCTAAAGCATGGGGATTTGACGGAAGAGCGTTAAATTGCTTCCAAAATTTTTTTCTTGAGCGCATCTTTCGGCATCGCACCTACGATCTGATCCGCAACCTGTCCATCTTTGAAGACAAGCAGCGTCGGAATGCTACGCACGCTATATTTCATTGCTGTTTGACGGTTCTCATCCACGTTGACTTTCCCAACTTTAAAAGTGTCAGCGTTTTCAGCAGCAAGTTCCTCTAAAGTAGGTGCAATCATTTTGCATGGACCGCACCATTCTGCCCAGAAGTCAACAACAACAGGTGTGTCAGATTTAAGCACCATTCCCTCAAACGTATCGTCGGTGATCTCAAAAGTATTTTCAGCCATCATAACTCCTTATACGTGATGCCACCCACTACCTAAAGGTAGGGGCTTCGGTTTCATAGCAACTGCGGTTTTCTCAAAGAGTCTACCGTCTTACTGTCGCTCCACCATTAGGCCGTTATTCCGAATCAGATCGGTTTTATCAGGTATTATACCCTGCACACCCGGGCCTAAATAATAAAGTTTGTGGTAGCGGGACAAGGCACAGGGTTATTACTCCGCTGACGACTTATACCCAATTAACGGGATTTGTAGCGCGAGGTCCCCGTGCCTCGCAATGCTGACCTTATCTGAAAACGTCGAATCAAGTTAATTTGGTATTACATGAACACTACCGATAATAACGATGTTTTACAAGGTCTCACTTGCATGCCACATACCATGTCACTGGTAAGGATAGGACACTGCCGAGTGGCAATGGTGACATTCCTATCCAGCAAGTTACATATTAAGATACCATGTTTTTGAATAAATGTCAAGTTTTTTCTATAAATCAACAACTTAGCCATCTACATCCCGCAAGCTAAAGCATGGGGATTTGACGGAAGAGCGTTAAATAATGTGAAGATGATTTAGGTGTTTTCGCCACTATGGTTATCAATTGTGGTGGTATTTTTGCAAAATATTATTGAAACATCTATCGCCTTTGATTGGCGCGATTGATAAATAAAACTCCCTTTTAACTTAACCAACGCATTAAATATGTTACCCTATTCTGAAATAAATTTCCACATATAATTGCGTTCGTAAATCCGTTGCAATCTTTAATTAAATATGGTATCATTTTCAAATGGCGGAAATCAATAACGTTAAGGAAAGTGGATGGACAAAGTAAATCAAGACGCACAAAACACAGTTGATGGGATACTCCGAAAAATAGAAGCAAAAGCGGATACCGGGGAATATCTTTATCGCGGTGAACCGGAATGCTATGAGGAAGACCCTTACCTCGGTAAGGTTTCATCAAACCTCTATCGTGTCTTTCTTGAAGACGAAGAATTTGATGTTGAAACTGAACATTTTGATATAGAGGAATTCCAAAAAGTTATGCTAATTTCGGCTGGTAAGTTTTCGTACAAACCGGCTACCGAACTCCAACGTCTTGGCGAAATCCAACATTATGGAGGTAAAACCAACCTTATAGATTTCACTACAGATTATCTTGTAGCACTCTTCATGGCTTGTGATGGTTCCATTTGTAAGGATGGGCGGATTATATTACAAAAGAAGGATCAGATAAATCCATACATTGTGGAATCTTACGAACCGATAAATCGTGTCATTGCCCAGAAAAGCATATTTGTTCGGCATCCGGATGGTTTTATTGAACCCAACAAAGACGATGTTATCAATATTCCAGCGAATCTCAAGCAGCCTATACTAACGCATCTACTAAATTCCCACGGAATATCTGTCGGAACCATTTACAACGACATTCATGGTTTTATTAGAGATCAGAACATCCATCTGGAAGTCTACATGGCAATTTACAAAGGCTTAATTCACGAACAAAAAGGAGGTTCAGAAGATGGCGACTCCAACACAGATAAAGCATTATGAAGAAGCTGTCAAGCACTATAGTAGAGCAGTTGAGATGCGACCAAACTTTGCCTTACCCTACATCTACCGCGGAGAGGTTTACCACAAAATGGGCAAGTTTGATCTTGCAATTGCTGACTATACCGAAGCAATTTTCTGGACCCGGCAACCTGCTAGGGCGTATCACGGTCGCGGTATGGCGCATGGTGCTAAAGGTGATATTGACAAAGCAATTGAAGACTTTACTAAGGCGATCCAATACCAACCTGACTACGCTGAGGCATATTACCATCGCGGTCACGCGTATGTCAATAAAAACGAGTTTGATCGTGCCATTGAGGACTGTGATAAAGCAATAGAACTTAACTCCGACATCGCTGATGCCTATCTTGTTCGTGGTAACGCTTACAGCAGAAAAGGTCAAGTCGACTTTGCAATTATGGATTATAGCAAAGCAATACGTCTCACGCCAGATTATGTAAATACTTATATTGCACGCGGTAACGCTTATAACAGCAAAGGCGAGTTTGATTTGGCAATTTCAGATTATACAAAGGCACTAAGCCTGAAGCCGAATTATGTTGAGGGTTATGTGATTCGCGGACACGTTTATGTACTTAAAGGCGACTTTGAGTCTGCTATTGAAGACTGTCAGAAAGTGATGGAACTTGTCCCTGATGCTGCCGGTCCTTATATTACCCGTGCAACTGCTTATAGCCTTAAAGAGGACTTTGATTCTGCTATCAAGGACTGTGAAAGCGCGATAGAACGTAATCCGAAAGCTGCCGATGCCTATCTAATTCGTGGTATGGCTTATAGTAACAACGGAGAGTTTGACTTAGCAATAACGGATTTTGCAAAAGCGATAAGATTAGTTCCCTACAATGTGAATGCCTACTACGAACGCGGCAATGCTTACAGCAGTATAGATGAATTCGACAAAGCTATTAGAGACTATACTAAAGTTATTGAACTAAATCGACACCACATTGAATGCTATTTCTATCGTGGTAATGCTTACAGCGCGAAAGGTGAATTGGATAATGCTATCAGAGACTATACTGTAGTCCTTCAATTTCAACCCAACGATATTCCAACTTATATCAATCGCGGCATTGCTTATAGTAACAAAGGCAACTTTGACAATGCTATTGCAGATTATACGATCGCGATACAACTCAATCCAAAGTTTGCTGTGCCTTATCATAATCGCGGTAATGTTTACTTACTCAAGGGCGATCTTGACTCGGCTATTACAGATTACACAACGACTGTACAGCTTAATCCCAATGATCCGGAGACTTATGCTAGTAGAGCGGCAGCTTACGGTATTATAGGCAAGGTTGACAAAGCTATAGATGACTGTACGAAGGCGATAGGACTTGGCCTCAATCATGCGGATATCTATTTCAATCGCGCTATTGGTTACAATAGCATAGGAAAGCTTGAATTGGCTATCAGGGACTATACCGAGGCGATAGAACTTAATCCCAAGCATGTCAGAGCCTATGTCAATCGCGGTGTTGCTTATGGGGACATAAGCGAAGTAAGTTTGGCGATTGATGATTTAAACAGGGCGGTAGAACTGAAACCAGATGATGCTACAGCTTATAACAATCTTGGCAATGTTTATGGGAATAAAGGTGATTTTGACTTAGCTATTACAAATTATAGTACGGCGATAAATCTAAACCCGAATGAGGTAATATTTTATCACAATCGTGGTCTGGCTTACTTCGGAAATGGCGAGTTTAATCAGGCTCTACGTGATTATGCGAAAGTATTAGAATTAGATCCAAATTATGCACCAGTCTATTATAACCGTGCTAAGATTTGGTTGCACAAGCAAGATTGGAAGGAAGCTAAACGAGATTTGACAGATGCCATAAACAGAGGGATGGATATCATTGCAATATTTCGAAATGACTATCAAAGTTTGGAGGAATATCAAAGAAAAACTGGCATTAAATTACCGAGAGACATAGTTATGATGTTAGTACAGCAAGCAGAGCAAACACTAATTCATCCAACGGTAAAGAACCTATCTCAACCGCAAGGTGGACTAGATTCGCCTTTATTTGAGGATATTACTGCAATGTTAATGCAACAGATAGAACATAAGTCAATTCGATTGATGTCAAAAAATCTATCTCAATCTCAAAGCAGAATAGAAGGAAACTCACTTGGAAACAGTAAGACAATACTTCCGGAACAAGTGAGGCAGTTTGCTATTCCTTCGGTATCAATAAACCACTTCCATGGTTGAAGAATTTTTGAAAAAGTCCTTATCTGAGTTTAGAAACACTGTTCCAACACCACTTTCGGACGTAACCACTTTTATCTTTTAACCTTTCAGTTACTCACCCGTTGACTTGTCAAAGGCGGAATCAAAACGGATTGGAATTTCCCCTTCTTTAATTGATTGAAGTAACGCTTCAGCATCTTCTATTGTCATCTTTTGCGATTTGTTTATGGCTCCTAAGATTTGTGAAGGTCGGCCTTTTTGTTCAGGTTTTTGCGAATCTTGTAAGTATCTAAGATTCTCTGTTGGGAGTTGTGTTTTCAAGATGAGGTATTCCAAGTAACGCTTCAGTTCTTCAATTTCAGTGTGCGATAACTTCTCAACAGTATCAAGCACCCATTTTTTTGTTGTATTTAACAAGGTATTTCCTCCTCTCGCAATTCTCTGGGGTTTAGTAATAAGTCTTGGAGCCCAACCGTTCCCACAATCACCCTAAAGTTTATCAGAATTAACAGTCGGTGTCAAGTGTTTTAAGTTTGCAAAGATTTGCAATTAAGATGTTCATACGGTTACCCAGACTGTATCAAAAATGGCAGATCCATTCAGTTTTCAAGTTTTTCACTACATTTTAGAGAGGATCGCGATTCGGAGATCGCTCGGACAGAAAAGAGACTTGAGCATCAGGTGAGAACTACCGGGCAATTGAATGGCTCTGCAAAAATTGGATTTTCTGTTGACAGTTGGCGCGAGAGGTGCTATCCTGCAATAAGTTAAGACTCATCCTATATGAATTTAGTGAATTGTACATATTCCGCGTTAATTGATACCGGAAAGAAAACTAAATCTACTTTTAGCATGCCATACCCAAAATAGAACACCATGCCTGCAAACCAACCTCCCAATCTTCTCATCATAATGTCAGACGAACATGCCCCAATGTATAGCGGACCTTATGGACATCCACTGGTTCAAACACCACACATGGATAGACTTGCTAAAGACGGTGTTACCTTCACGAATGCCTACTGCAATTCGCCACTCTGTATGCCATCGCGGATGTCATTTATGACAGGTAAGTATATACATCATATTGGTGCATGGGACAACGCGGCACCATTGCGACCAGATGCTGTCACGTGGGCACATCTCCTACGCGATGCAGGTTATGATGTTGTTCTTTCAGGGAAACAGCATTTCGGTGGACTGGATAAGTTGCACGGCTTTCGGACTCAACTCGCCCGCGACCTACACGCAGAAAGACAACACGGACTTACGGATTGGGAGAACGGTACACCGCCTGCATCCAATCCATGGCAAGGACCTGCACAAGCCGGACCCGGTACAACGGAAGAAATTGAAGTTGATGACCTTGCAGAGTCAGCGGCACTGACGTATCTCCGTGATCCCGCAAGGCAAGAACAACCGTGGGCACTCAACGTATCGTTCATAGCACCCCATTTTCCGCTTATCGTACCCCAAAGATTTTGGGACCTCTACCCACTTGAAGAGATTGACCTGCCCAATATTCCAGATGGACACCTCGAAAACCAGCATCCAGTTTACCAACGGATGCGCCGCATGTTTGGATGTGTTGATTTTCCGGAGGATTTAGTACGCCGCGCACGCGCGGGGTATTACGGATTGATTACCTACCTTGATGAGAAGATTGGAAATCTGCTCCAAACACTTGAGGAGACTGGGCAGTTGGAGAATACCGTTGTCATCTATACCAGTGACCACGGTGAGATGAACGGTGAACACGGCATGTGGCGTAAGTCAAACTTCTATGAGGCTTCTGCTCGGGTCCCCTTACAGATTATGTTTCCTGACCATCTATCCGCAGGCGAACGTCTTGATGAAGTTGTTTCACTTGTTGATCTGACAGCAACGTTGGTAGATATGTCAGGTGAGCACTCCTCAAGTCAACTTGATGGTGATAGCCTGATTCCTCTGATACAAGGCACCGCAACCAATTGGAAAGATTTTGCTTTCTCTGAATACCTCGCACACGGTGTCAAACGTCCAATGGCTATGCTGCGAAAAGGAAAATACAAATTCAACTATAGCCTCGGTGATCCGCCTGAACTTTACGATATAGTCCAAGATCTGGGTGAATTTCACAACCTTGCCAATGAACCGAAGTATCAGACAATCTGTAACGAGATGGAAAAACAACTATTCGCAGAGTGGGATCCTGTTGAAGTTGAAAAACAGGTGCGCGAAAGTCAGAAAGCGCGTATCCTCATTGATAATGTCACTGGTGGGCAATGGCGAAAACCCGCACAAACTAAAACATCATTATAATACGTAAGGAATCAACATGGCTTCATTGAACAAAAAATCCAACCTCGTCTACGTCTTCGCCGACCAACTCCGTTACCAATCATGTGGTTATGTGGGGGATACCCGCGCACGTACTCCTAATATTGACCGACTTGCTACGGAAAGTGCGAATTTCTGCAATGCAGTCTCAGGTAGTCCGATGTGTGCACCTTATCGTGCATCCCTCTTCACCGGCAAATATGCAAGTAGCACTGGTATGGCAATCAATGAACTCCGGATGAACCCAAATCATGACTGCTTCGGACACGTTTTGCATCGGAACGGTTACCAGACAAGTTACATCGGTAAGTGGCATCTGTGGGCGAATCAGTTGGGAAGACATCACGACTCTCAGAATTCTTATATTCCGCCAGGACCGCACCGTCTCGGGTTTGATGGAGAGTGGTCTGCATATAATTTCCATCACACCTATTTTGACACATATTATCATAAAGACAGTCCAGAAAAGATAACGATTTCCGGCTATGAACCAGATGAGCAGACAGATTTAGCGATTGAATATCTGCAACGCGCATCCACAGAAGACGATCCTTTCGCACTTTTCCTTTCAATCGGCACACCGCATGACCCATGGACACAGAACAACGTCCCGAGTGCATATTATGAGATGTTCCGTGATGTTGATTTTCCATTGCCACCGAATTATAAAGAAGAAAACGACCCTTATGGTGATTCGTGGGCACAAATGTCAGCGGCATCACGAGAGAAAATTCCTGAATGGATGCGGGTCTATTACGCAATGACAACGAACTTAGATTGGAATATCGGTAGGTTGCTTCGGGCTGTTGATGAACTCGGATTGCACGACGACACAATCTTTGTTTTTACCTCTGATCATGGTGAAATGTTCGGTGCTCAAGGTCGCCAAGCAAAAAATATATTTTATGAGGAAGCAGTACGCGTTCCGTTTCTTGTCCGCTGGGGTAATCAAATTCCGGAGAGACATGTCGCAGACACATGCTTGAATACACCGGACATCATGCCGACACTTTTATCAATGATGGAATTGCCAATCCCAAAAGATGTTGAGGGTTCGGATCTCAGTCAAGCAACATTTAACCAACCTTTTGATGAACCGGATGTAGCGTTCATGCAGGGGATGGGATGTACTGCAAAATGGGAAGATGGTCATGAGTGGCGCGCACTGCGTTCGAAGCAGTATACCTACGCTGTTCACCGTCCTGATGGATGCGAAAAACTTTTTGATAATGTAGCAGACCCGTTCCAAACCCGTAATTTGGTAGATGACAAAGCATCAAAAAATATCCGGAATGAATTTCGCGAGATGTTAAAGCAACGCATGGATGCTCTCAACGATACCTTTGAGGCATGCACGTGGTATCGGGATAATTGGACAGAAGATCGGATTATTCTAAGGACAGCAACGTTAAATTAGTTTTTTGAGGGTGTACATAAATAAACGGTGTTAAATATACGCTTAACATTGATTATTCTGTACACCTCACATCTTAAATCACCCGTTTCACGTAGACATAATATGCTCCGAGCGATAATTCTCCTGTTTCATCAGAGAACTGCGTATGGAGACGCGTCTGTCCCGCTTTTAGATTGAATGTAAAAGTGACGCCTATTGTATCAGGTTTAATAGCCTGCGTTGCCGACTGATCGTCAATACGGATTTGTGCGGTTTTCAAGTCTAATGCACGCCCTCCGTTATAAAGGTCAATGTTTTCACCCGGGATGCCCTCCGTGATCGCTCTATTTTCTTCACGGGGCCAACGGCGCAACTCAAAACTATACTCCCCATCTGCCGGAATTTCAATTGCCCAATACCCGTTGCATTCCATTCCGTTCCGTATAGATCCTTGATTCCATGCATTTCCACTACCGTGCCAATCATGTGTTGTTATACAGGCAAGCTGCTCGTTTTGTGTGCCGACAACAATTGGACACTCTTCATCAAACCGTTCTGACACTAACGTCCACCATGCTTCATAATGCTCGCGGAGTTCCGCAACGACATCCGGATGTGCATCCGCGATATCCTCTCGTTGTTCGGGATCTGCTTGAATGTCGTAAAGTTCGGTGCCATTGATGAGACGCCATCTTTGCGACATTGTGGCACTATGTTTCCACTTAATCGGATTTTCAACACGTTGCGAATCGGTGACAATAACCCGATCTTCCCATTCCACAAGTTTATCTTGCAGTAACGGTGAGATGCTGGTGCCGTGGAAACGGGAGGTATCTGACATCTCTAAATCGCAGAGGTCAATTAACGTCGGAAGTAGGTCAATGTTGGCTGTGAGTTCATCTACCTCTTTCTTTTGTGAAAATCCTCCACTGGGCCAATGCATAAAGAGCGGCACACGATGTCCGCCTTCATAAGGTGAACCTTTTTTACCGCGCATCCCAGCATTGTATCCTGATTTGACATACTGCTGTCCATCTAAGTCGCAGCCGGCGGCAGAACCGTTATCGGTCATAAAGATTAGGATAGTGTTTTCCTCAAGTCCGAGTACTTTGAGATGATGCCGCAGTCGTGCCATATTATCGTCTATGTTAGTAATCATGCCATAGAAACAGGCACGTGCTTCTGGTTCCCCTTTCCTTCGGTATACCTCACTATAGGCATCAGGAACGCGGAACGGACCGTGGGGTGCATTGGTTGGAATATAGCAGAAAAATGGACGATTCCGATTTCTCTCAATAAACTTCATCCCCTCTTGAAACCAAACATCGGTGCAATATCCCTCAAAAGGTTGTTCTGAACCGTTGCTAAAATAGGTATCGTCAAAATAGTCGTTACCCCAATAATCGGGGGTTTGACTGATACCGCCGCCGCCGTGATAGAGTGCCTCTTCAAAGCCACGGTCGTGTGGACGAAACGGGTAGTTATCGCCAAGATGCCATTTGCCGAACATGCCGGTTTTGTAGCCATTGCGTCTGAAGATATCTGCCATCGTGACCTCATCGCTTCGGAGAAGTGATCTGCCACCGATGGTATGCCACACACCTGCTGAGTTACAGTATCGACCGGTCATGATGCCTGCACGCGTCGGTGAACATGTAGGACCGACATGTAGGTTCCGCAGTTGGACGCTCTCTCCTGCAAGTGCGTCCAGATTCGGGGTGTTGATAACAGGATTTCCGGTAGATCCCAAATCGCCGTAGCCTTGGTCATCAGTGATAACGAAGACTAAGTTTGGTGTTGTCTGTTGTGCCATGATAATATCTCCTTTTTCTATTTTGATAGTTCGTTTTGATGAAGTTTGATGTGAGTTCAACCTAAAGGAACGTGAGTTTGATAAAAACAAGATGTCGGGCTTCTCGTAGGGGCGAGGTCTTCTCGCCCGTAGGGGTTAGTTACCTAACCCCTATGAAAATGTCCGTTTATGTTTAGAATTTGCTATATATCAAACTCACGTTAAAGGACGTAAGCGATTAGTGTAAAACGCCTTGTGCTTTTAATCGTGAAATCAACTCCGCTTGTGTGCCTTGTCCCTTTGTAGAGTTGCATGCACCGCAGAGGAGTTGTAGGTTGTCCTCATGGTCGGTGCCGCCTTGCGACTGTGGCACGATGTGGTCAACCGTCATGTTTCTAAACGGAAATTGTGTCCTGCATCCGTTACATAAACCTTCCTGCTTACCAAATAGGGTATGCTTGTGTGTGCGATAATTAGGCAACTTCTCACTACGTCTGGGGATGTCCTTGCGATGGATGATTTTCTGTCCGAATAAATTTCCATCTTCTGTAAGCATCTCGTCGCGCGCTAATCGCGTTTTGACTAACTCTACTGCTTTGGGACTTATGTCTATGCCGATCCACTGACGTTTCAGACGTTCTGCAGCGACACAGGTTGTGGCACATCCACAGAACGGGTCTAATACCAAATTAACGGAATTCGTATTGTTTTTCCATTTTGCAAATCCACTGAAAACCGACATGTGCCTGCACCTTCTTTCTGTTTTCGGAGAACCATTGACACCTTTTCACAACCTCTTCTTCAAGTGCTGAGAGTGTTGTCCAAACTTTATTCACAACCACCTCTCGCAACAGAGGCCATAGCTGTTCGGCAGGTTGAAGCTCCGGTGTATATGGCGGTAAATAAAATAACTCAATCCCTTGTGGGACTTCTAAATCCTTACCCGTGTGAAAACCCGCACGATCTAACAAGAGGATTATCTGTTTCTTGCCTTCCGGGTTCACATCACGCGCAAACTCTGCCAACGCAAGGTTCATGACTTCAATACTCACACTTGGCATCAGAAGCCAATAGGTCTCACCTGTCTGCGGACAGACAAAACCGAAACCATAAAGCCATTTATAGCCGGACACACCGGGGCTATCGGTCTTTCACCTTGCTTCGCCCAGACACGTCGATGAACTTGTAATAATCCCACGCGCGTCTCATCTTCTGCCCAGACCTCTACCGGTTTCTCAGGGTGCTGACTTTCAAGCGTAACTACCCGCTCCTTAAGTTTTTTTTTAATGTTTGCTGCGCATCTGGTGTTGCAGCTGCCTGATGTTGTGGACGAGGTGTTTGTCCAGTCCAACCGAGACGTTTGAGATATTTCCAACCTGACACATCACTGACAGGACGCTGGAGTGTCTCGGATATCCACGCAGCCACCTTCGGACCTGTCCAAAGACCGCCATCAGCAGGAGGCGCAGAAAGGGCAGCTTCAAATGATGCTTGCTGTGTTTCATCCAAAAAACGCTGTCCTCTATTGTTTTTGCGTTTATCTCGTCCAGCTGCTTCACTTCAGCATTATAGCGTTTGAGCAACTTGCGAACCCAGTCCGGAGTGCATCCTATAATATCAGCGACTTGGCGGGGTGTTCGTGAATGTGGGGTATCAGCAAGGAGCCAAATAATATGCCAGTGCGTCCGTTCCCGAGGACATTCAAGATACCTTTGTCTAAGAACTTCTACTGAAAAGTGTGGGAAAACCTGGTGTTTTTTCTTTTTCATCTGTTCACAATAACATATCTAAAAAATATATACAAGAATAATCACGTTAATTTGGTATTATACCCAATTAACGTGATCTGTAGTGTGAGGTCCCCGTGCCTCGCAACTGTGTGCGATATCAAAAGACTTCTAATCACGTTAATTTGGTATTAGTCATTCGGGAGATATTATTCTATATCAAATCAACGCCCAATGCGCGTTTAGCATGAGTCGCCTCTCCCAAGGGGAGACCTTGAGGTTAGAAGTTTCTCACCAGTCTTTTCCCATTTACGTAATGTGGCAGGCGTTGAACCAATGAGTTCTGCAGCCTCACCAATCTTTACTAATCTGTTTTCCATCGTTTGTAGGTGCGGTTAGAAACCGCATCATAGGCGTCAATTTAAGGAAAGACCTCGTTCGTAGTCGCGCCCTTCATTGCGCCTCTTATATTGAAAGAAAAGAGGCGCAATGAATTGCGCGACTACGAACGCAGATATTCTCGTCCTTTGTGTTATTTGAGATGTTGGGACAAAAAGGTGCAGTTAGGAAACCGCACCTATCGTAGTTGGAAACCGCTAAATTGACGCTTATGGTGCGGTTACAAACCGCATCTACTGTTTTGCGTTATTTCATTATCAACATCTTCCGCGTAGCAGAAAAATCGCCTGCGGTAAGCGTATAGAAATACACACCTGTCGCAACCTTCTCACCAAACACATTTCTACCATCCCAATGCGCCGCACGGGAACGGCTTTGATACATCCCCGCAGCTTGATGTCCAAGCGTCAACGTCCGCACCAATGTGCCGTTCACAGCATAGATATGCAGTGTTACATCCGTATCCTTCGCCAAGTGGTAGGGTATCCATGTCTCAGGATTGAACGGATTCGGGAAGTTAGGCAAAAGTGCTGTCTTTTTGGGAGTCAACACTGTGAGGAGTTGTTGTAAGAACAAGATACCGCGTAACGATAATGCATCCGTGAGACCCAACTGCTGTGCTTCAGATAGCCACTGTTTGATGTCTGTAGCTGTGAGAGGTGCTAAGGATTGGGAAAGCAGAGACGGTGCAGTTGCACTGTTGCCTAATGCCCCAGCTACAAGGACGAGATCCGCGATATTAACAACGCCATCACCGTTCACATCTGCAGCATTCTGATCTGTCTTGCCGATATTTGAGGCGACCAACACTAAATCGGCAATGTTGACCTGTCCATCATCGTTTACATCACCTTTAAGTTTGGGTGCTTCAGTTATCTCAGTGTTTTCAACATGAGGGACAAACGTTTCCCCTGCACTGTTGGAAAGCAGCACTTCAGATAACATCAAAGTAGATGTCTTTACAGCGATAACCTCAAAGGTGAGCGTAGCGAGGGTGCCGTTTCCATCTACTTCTCCAGCGAGAGATGCAGCGTAAAGCTTTACAAGATTTCCTTCTGCAACTGGTGGCGCAAAGAACGCACCGGTTGATAGAAAATCGCCATTCGTACCTGAAACAAAGCGGAGGGCAGTATCATCAAACTGCACAGTTGCCTGATAACCTGCGATGGCTTCACTACCTGTGATGTTCAGGCTAAGTTCTAACTGTTCTCCGATAGCAGGAGATGCAACCGAGGCGGATGAGATGCTCACCACGGCATCGATGGTTGCAGATGTTGGATCCGATTGTTGGGTTGAGGTATCGTCAGTACTTGGGGTATCGTCAGTACTTGTTGCCCCGCTTGTTGTTCCCTCAGCAATCGGAGACCAGCCATCAGATTCCTCACCATGTTTATAAAAAACACAACTAAAACCTTCTTCTCTGTATCGCACTTGATATGTGGTATGCGGGGCAAGGTTATTTATGATAACTGCACCTTTCCCGGCTATTGCACCTTCCATAATAGGCAGGCAATTTTCATGCCAATTTCCTTGTGGCTCTTTTTGTCGCCATTGGAACGCAAAGCCGTAATCTCTAAAAAATGCAAGGCGTGAATTAGTGAACTGAATCACAAGTGATGTGCTATTATCACCAGGTCTAACACTAAACCTTGTGACTTCAGCTGTGATTTCGTGGTGTTGCTGAATATCAGGGACCTGTTGTGTGTCTTCAGGTGTCGTGTCAATATCAGCGACCTGCTGTGTGTCTTCAGGTGTCGTTTCTTCAGTTGTGATTTCCCACTTGCGCATATTGCCATCCTCGCTCGTGCTGTAAAGCATGCTACCATCGGGACTGAAGGCGACATTTCTGACAGGTGATTCATGCCCGAGCTTGGCAATGACTTTCTCCATACCTAAATCCCACAAACGCACTGCGCCATCTGAACTTCCACTGGCAAGTATTTCTCTATCAGGACTAAAGGCAATACTCAAGACAGGTGACTCATGGTCAAACGTTGCTTGGGACGTATAGGTGTTTGGGTCCCATACTCGGACTGTTCCATCAGCACTCGTACTGGCAAATCGTGTTCCGTCCTGATTGAAAGTGACGGCCAAGACACTATTCGTGTGTTCTGTGAGGGTTGTTTTGATCGTATAGGTGTTTGGGTCCCATACTTGGACTGTTCCATCAGCACTTGCACAAACGAGTAGTGTTCCGTCCGGACTGAAGGCGACGCTCAAGACGTCATCCAGGTGCCTTGGGAGCGTTACTTGCAAGGTCGCTGAATGTGGGTCCCATAGGCGGACAGTGTCATCTTCACTTGCACTGGCGAGTAATGTTCCATCCGAACTGAAGGCGACATCCAAAACCTTTTCGGTATGTCCACGAAGTACGTTTAGAAGTGTCTCGGTGTTAGGGTTCCACAATTGGATGGTGCCATCCTCACTTGCACTTGCCAGCAGCCCACCATCGGGGCTAACAGCGATGCTTCTGATAGCTGCGTCGTGTGTGAGTGTAGCTGTGGTCTGCTCTGTGAGCGGATCCCACAAGTGGATAAGGTTTGAAACTACGACTCCAATTATGCCACCGTTCGGGAAAAGTTCAATACTATTGAGGCTGTCTGTATGCCAGAAGACAACACCAACAGCTCTGATGGCAATCCCGATGGCTTCGGCAGCAACAGCGACAACTTCTCCAGCAGCCGCGAAAACAGCACCAACACCTTGAGCAGCCGCTCCGATGGCATCTCCGACAGCTCCGGCAACATCACCGATAGCACCAAGGATGCCACCAAAAAAACTGTGACTCGTTCCTTGTATACCAAAAATCAAGGAAACAGTTAGTAGTATTAACACGATGATCTTTCGATTCGCAATTAACGTTTTCATAACAAACTCCTTTTTATTGTTTTTAGATTGCAAAGTGCAATCAGTTTATTGATGGAAGGGTGTTATCTTCCACCCTTCCGGGTTGTGCTGATACAATTTACTTCCGTATCAGCATCTTGCGTGTAGCAGTGAAAGTGCCACCGCGTGTTATCTTAAGGTTGCTGATTATCGTTGGTTCCGAACCGAGTGCCAATCCCGATAATCAATGAGAATTCATTGGCAGTACCCGTATCATACTCAGTTTGTAACAACACTCGCTGATACTGTGCCTCTGTCCGAAGGACAAAAGCAGGTCCTATACGCCACTGATACCCAATACCTCCTCCAATATTTACAGCGAGCTCTACATCAGAATAAAGGTATTCTGCAAGAATAGATGATCGCCCAAAAATGTAGGGTGCAGATTTTGAGTAACTATCCAGGATGTATGCGATCCGACCACCAAAATAGAGTGATGTTATGCTATCATTCCCATCATACGTGCCTCTGCCAAAACGGAATTCCGGACCAACCGCAAAATTCTTATTCGGAAACCAGGTAGCGTAAAGCGAGGGAAGGGAGAAGCCACTTCTCGGTCCTCCAGGTATATGGGTAAGGGTTAAACTTGTGGTGTCGCTATATTCATCATTCCTCGCTATAGTGTGGGAAATTCCAAATTGTGTTCCGAACTCAAATTCAGTTGCTAAAGCAGGAACTGTAGAGAACATAACCGAAACAACTATAACAAAACTCAAAATTAGTAGCCTTGACGCAATTTTTTTTCCATTTACAACTAAAGTTTTCATAATAAACTTCCTTGGCTCATGTAAAAAGTAAGTGCGTTTTATTTGAATAAACTCGCTGTACACTTGGATTCTCTAGAAGCCTCCGCACTTAGTCTTGACATGAGCCACTTCCTTTTATTGATTTTCGATTGCAAAATGCAATCGGTTTATTGATGGAAGGGTGTAAGATAGCACCCTTCCATGCTTTTAGATTAAATGCTATTTCCGTATCAACATTTTCCGCGTAGCAGAAAAATCGCCTGCGGTAAGCGTATAGAAATACACACCTGTCGCAACCTTCTCACCAAACACATTTCTACCATCCCAATGCGCCGCACGGGAACGGCTTTGATACATCCCCGCAGCTTGATGTCCAAGCGTCAACGTCCGCACCAATGTGCCATTTACAGCATAGATATGCAGTGTAACATCCGCATCTTTTGACAAGTGATATGGAATCCACGTCTCAGGGTTGAACGGATTCGGGAAATTTGGCAAGAGTGCTGTCTCTTTGGGAGTCAGTGCCCTATGGAGTTGTTCCAGCACGGTTATACCACGGAGGTATTCAGGATCAGTAATTGATAATCGCCGTGCTTGGGTCAGCCAACCTTTAACATCGCCGGCAGAGATCAGTTCCAATACCTGTGGGTTCAACGGTGGCGCAGCTGCATTCGCACCGATTGCATTTGCTACGAGCACAAGGTCAGCAATATCAACAATGCCATCGCCGTTGACATCCGCGCGGTGTTCTCCCCACCATCCGAAACGGTAACTGACGAGTACCAAATCGCGGATGTTCACGATACCATCACGGTTGATATCCCCAACGATATCGTGTGCAGGTTCAGTCACCTCAGCCCCTTCAATCTCAACTTCCCAACGCACGCC
The DNA here is from genome assembly GCA_965218285.1 of Candidatus Poribacteria bacterium. Classification (GTDB taxonomy): domain Bacteria; phylum Poribacteria; class WGA-4E; order WGA-4E; family WGA-3G; genus MSPOR6. The sequence goes on along the minus strand of OZ244616.1, from coordinate 5,448,113 downwards.
ATCGCGGTCTACAATGTAGACATTGGATAACCTTATTGTGGAATCTGTAACATCATAAACCTCAAAGGTGAGTGTGGCGAGTGTGCCGTTACCGTTGCTTACGCCATCAAGGGCAGTAGCACCAACTGGCACATAAGTATACCGATAAAACTCATCCTCCGGAACGGATTCCAACACATAGAACGCATCCGCTGGCAGATAGTTGCCTTTAGCACTTCCCAAGTATGCAAGCGAATCATCATCATACCAGACGACAGCTTGGAATCCAGCGACATCTTTCCCACCTGTGATATTTAGACTGATAGTCAGTTGTTCATAGAGTGGCGGAGATACGATTGGATTTGGCGATATGCTGACCGTTGCACCGGATTGTTTTATCGCAGTAACAGGGATTTCCGCTGACAATGCTTCACCGTATCCAGCAATCGCCCCAGCACCAACGGTAAAGGTAAGCGTGCCATCGGTATCAAAATCTGTTCCATCATAACTCAGTGTAATCGCAAGTTCAGTATCACTCACACGATCCACATCAAAAGTGACACCTTCAATACCGGTAACTACTGACACTGCATTTCTTATGTCAAATCTGGACTCCTCGTAAGAACGCCCGTTCAGTTTCAATATAACAACGTTTCTGCTAAGGTTTGCCTCATTTAAGGCAAACTTGGATGATATATCCAGTGACTCCTCCACAGCAGTAACAGGTATTTGTGCGGTGAATGCTTCGTTATAGCCAGCGATAGCACCTGCTCCGACCTCAATGGTGAGCGTAGCATCTGTGTCTATGTTGCCATCAAAGGTAAGCGGAATTATCACCTCATCTCCTGCTTCACGATCTATACCGAATCTACCAACAGTAAGACCTTCTATGCCGGATAATGTCACAGCATCTTCAATATCCCATCGCCACCACGTGAATTGCCTTCCGATGAGCTTGAGTGTGATTGTGCCGCCATTCAGTATTGCTTCTGTCAAGGGTGTTTCAGTTGAGACTTTCAACGACTCCTCCACAGCAGGCACAGCGAACTCAAAGGTAAATCCTTTATTGTAGCCTGCGATAGCATCCGCACCGACCTCTAAAGTAAGTGTGCCATCTGTGTCTATATTGCCAGAATACGACAGGTACACCTTTATTTCTGAGTCGCTGACACGTTCTACACCCCAACTACGAACAAAAACGCCTTCAATCCCGGTTCCTGTCAACACTTCTGCAATGAACGATTCACTTGTGATGAACCTACGGCCGCTCAGCGTGAACGTGATAACATATCCACCAAGGTTCGCTTCTGTTAAGGGTGTTTCTGTAGAGACTACCAACGTCTCTTCCACAGTAGTGACGTTGAAGTCGAAGGTAAAGTCTTTATTGTAGCCTGCGATAGCATCCGCACCGACAGTGATAGTGAGTGTGCTATCGGTGTCAAAGTCATTGGAAAAGAGCAGCACAGCCGTCACTTCAGTATTGCTCACCCGATCTATACCCCACCGTGCAACAGAAACGCCTTGTATACCCGTAAACGTCAACGCATCAGCGATGTCTGAGTCCCTACTGACGAAGCTGCGTCCGGTAAGTTTGAATGTAACAACGTGACCGTGCAGTGTTGCTTCTGTTAGTGGAGACTCTGTTGTTGCGGTTATTGACTCCTCTACTGCCGTAACAGGCAGCTGGACAGTGAACGCCTCATTGTAGCCAATGATAACATCTGCCCCCATGGTGATAGTGAGTGTGCTATCCGCGTCAATGTTGCCAGAGAATATCAATGGAACAGTCACCACCGTGTCGCTTACGCGATCTAAAGTTGTCCAACTGCCTATGGTGACACCTTCAATACCAGATATTGTCAAGGCATCTACGATATCCCATCTTGCACCGGTGAAGCTACGCCCGCTGAGTGTGAGTGTTACCACACTGCCGCTAAGTGTTGCTTCTGTCAAAAGAGTCTCTGTTGTTGCGACTAACGACTCCTCTACAGCCGTAACAGGGAGTTGGAGAGTGAACCCTTTATTGTAACCTATAATAGCATTCGCACTAACCGCGATGGTCAGTGTAGCATCGGTGTCAATATTGCCGGAGAATGTCAGGGCAACCGTCATTTTAGTGGCACTCACACGTTCTATTCCATACCTGGCGATATTCACACCTTCAATGCCAGATATTGTTATTATAGGATCCCTACTATATTCTACGAAAGAACGTCCGCTGAGTGTGAGTGTCACCACACTGCCACTCAGCGTTGCCTCTGTCAACGGAGACTCCGTTGATGCGACCAATGACTCCTCTACAGCCGTAACGGGTAGTTGAACAGTGAATGCCTCATTGTAGCCTATAATAACATCCGCACCCACGGTGATTGTGAGCGTTGCATCTGTGTCTATATTGCCAGAAAATGTCAGTGGAACTGTCACCTTTGTATTACTGACGCGCTCCACATCATATTGATCAACAGCGACACCTTCAATACCAGATATTGTCAAAGCCCTTTCAATGTCATATTCAGACCGTGCGAAAGAACGCCCGCTGAGTGTAAGTGTCACTACACTGCCGCTAATGTTCGCCTCTGTCAAGGGTGCTGCTGTTGTTGCGACCAATGACTCTTCTACTGCTGTAACAGGCAGTTGAACAGTGAACCCTTTATTGTAGCCCGCTATAAGAGCCGTGCTTACGGTGATGATGAGTGTGCCATCCGCGTCTATATTGCCTGAGAAAGCAAGCTGAACTGTCAGTTCTGTGGCACTGACCCGTCTTATTCCGCGGCTTACTATTCCTACTCCCTCAATACCAGATACTGACACGGTGCCAGACGTGTTGAAAGAACGCCCGCTGAGTGTGAGTGTCACCACACTGCCACTCAGCGTTGCCTCTGTCAAGGGTGCTGCCGTTGATGCAACTAATGACTCCTCTACTGCCGTAACGGGTAGTTGGACAGTGAACGCCTCATTGTAGTTATTGATAGCATCTGCACCTACGGTGATAGTGAGCGTTGCATCTGTGTCTATATTGCCGGAAAATGTCAGTGGAACTGTCACCTTTGTATTACTGATACGCTCCACATCATATTGATCAACAGCGACACCTTCAATACCAGATATTGTCAAAGCCCTTTCAATGTCATATTCAGACCGTGCGAAAGAACGCCCGCTGAGTGTGAGTGTCACCACACTGCCACTCAGCGTTGCCTCTGTCAAGGGTGCTGCCGTTGATGCAACTAATGACTCCTCTACTGCCGTAACGGGTAGTTGGACAGTGAACGCCTCATTGTAGTTATTGATAGCATCTGCACCTACGGTGAGAGTGAGTGTCGCATCCGCGTCTATGTTGCCAGAGAATGTCAATGGCACGGTCACCTTCGTGCTACTTATGCGTTCTACATCATACTTGTAAAACGATGCGCCTTCAATACCAGAGACCGTCAGAGCATTATAGACATCGTATTCACTGGCGAAAATACGCTCGCTGAGTGTGAGTGTCACCACACTGCCACTCAGCGTTGCCTCTGTCAAGGGTGCTGCCGTTGATGCAACTAATGACTCCTCTACTGCCGTAACGGGTAGTTGAACAGTGAATGCCTCATTGTAGCCTATAATAACATCCGCACCCACGGTGATTGTGAGCGTTGCATCTGTGTCTATATTGCCGGAAAATGTCAGTGGAACTGTCACCTTTGTATTACTGATACGCTCCACATCATATTGATCAACAGCGACACCTTCAATACCAGATATTGTCAAAGCCCTTTCAATGTCATATTCAGACCGTGCGAAAGAACGCCCGCTGAGTGTGAGTGTCACCACACTGCCGCTAATGTTCGCCTCTGTCAAGGGTGCTGCTGTTGTTGCAACGAGTGACTCCGCTACTGCGGTGACGGGGAGTTGTACAGTCAACGCCTCATTGTAGGCCACAATTGCGTTTGCACTCACAGTAAGCGTGAGCGTTCCATCCATGTCTATGTTGCCAGAGAATGTCAATGGCACGGTCACCTTCGTGTCACTTATGCGTTTTACATCATATTTGTAAAACGACGCGCCTTCAATGCCAGAGACCGTCAAAGCATTATAGACATTGTATTCACTGGCGAAACTACGCCCGCCCAGTGTGAGTGTCACAACACTTCCGCTCAGGGTTACCTCTGTCAAGGGTGCCTCCGTTGTTGCGACTAATGATTCCGCTACTGCCGTGACAGGCACTTGTGCAGTGAGTGCAGCACCGTTGTAATCTGCTATTGCATCCGCTCCGACCGTAAAGATAAGGGGCGTATCCGTATCAATGTTGCCAGAGAATGTCAGTTCAACGGTTACCTTTGTATCGTTGACACGATCAACATCAAACGTGCCAACGGTGACACCATCAATACCGGAGACTGATACACCGCTTCTGACAAAGGTAGAGCGCGCGTAAGTCGCACCGCTCAGCGTAAGCGTCACGACTTGTCCGTTCAGATTCGTCTCCGTTAGTGGTGTTTCAACGGAAGCTGTTATTGTTGGAGTTACTTCCTGTGCGTAACTGATGTTTAGTGTTCCAAAGGTTACCATCAAAATGGTAACCAGAATGAATACAAAACCTTTTTGTTTTAGCACTCGTGTGTTCATAAAATACTTCCTTTTTTTATTTGATTGCTGGATAGATACGCTCTACCCAATCTACATCTACATTTTCAAATCTGCCCAGCGGGTGGTCAACTTACCGCTCGCGGACACAAGCCCTCACAACCGAACAGTCGCCAACTGCTTGCGAACACCCGCATGTGAGACATCCTCTATCTGATAATAGTAAACTGTATTCGGTTTAGCAGAGGTATCTGTCCATGTATACTTGTTGCGTTCACCTGTTGTGCCTGCGCCTTGAATCATAGCCGGGTTGACGACCACAAATTCCCCATCCTTTGTTTCACTGCGATAGATATAGAACCCTGCGTTGTCTACCTCCGATTCGGTCGTCCACTTTAGGAGAACGCCTACATTGGTGTGCTCTGCTCGGAAATGGGATAACGTAACAGGCACGGCACCACCACCTCTATACCCAGGGTTGCCAATATCTGTGATACTACCCCAATACCTTGTGACTAACAATTGGAAGTCTGACGAACTTCGCCAACTGTCTAACGCCGCGCCATCAAGTGGCATCCGTGTATCCTTGTCATATCGACGCATTTTGAATAGCAATTTGTCAAAATAGAACTATTCGATTTCAATACGAAATGGCCCCTTGCTGTCGTAGTGGGCGGAAAGACTTTCGTGCCCACCCACTCTTTACACGTGAAAAAGACACCGGTTAACAACCCAAGTTGCCACCTAATTACACCCCTGATACTCTGATGATCATAGTTCAAAGAACGAGGACGAACCATTACAGCCATTAGAAGACGAACCATTACAGCCATTAGAATTAGAGTCAGAGCTTACAATCCCTATCATTCCTATGATGCTGAATCCAACGCAGACTGCGCCAGCAGTAATACAACCCTGTTTAACCGCTGAAGATTGAAGTTTGGAGGCTTTTGCCTTGTATGCATCCGTATAATAGGCGATATATTCTGGCGATCTGCCGATGAGGCGCACCGCAGGTGGAGATGGCTCATAGATTTGAATGAGCGCTCTTACGTCACCGAAACAGCCTCTCCAGAACCAACGGGTCGTATTGACATTGATTGCAGCATCTTTTTCAGCATCAGCTATGGCTTCTGCCTGCAACGCATTCTGTTGGGCGAGGGTGACAAAAGGCACGCTGAAGGTCAGCACGGTTACCATGAAAACCAATGTGTGAAATAATGAAATTATTCTCATTTTTTTCTCCTTTTTAAATTTGTGACTAACGAATGGTTATCGGGTCGCTAGATTGTGAAAACTTATGGTTTGTGAGCGAAAATCAACCTTCGGTAATTATGTATTGTAGTGCCTGCAGAGGCGGGCGCGGGGTCCCGCTCTTACCTTTCAGATTACTTCCGTATCAACATCTTGCGCGTAGCAGAAAAATCGCCTGTGGTAAGTCTATAAAAATAGATACCACTCGCAACCTTCTCACCAAACGCATTTTTGCCATCCCAATGCGCAGCGCGGGAACGACTCTGATACAACCCCGCCGATTGCTGACCAAGCGACAACGTCCGCACCAATTGTCCCTTCACATTGTAAATTGAGATACTAACCTTTGCGGGTTTAGCCAACTTGTAAGGTATCCATGTCTCAGGGTTGAACGGGTTCGGGAAGTTCGCCAAGAGGGCGTTTTCTCTGTCAGCAGTAACAGGTACTTGTGCTGTGAGTGCGGATCCATTGTAGTTTTCGATGGCTTCCGCACCGACGGTAAAGGTGAGCGTGCCATCGGTATTCATGTTGCCATCAAATTCGAGTTCAATAGTGATTTGTGTATCGCTCTTTCGATCAGGTTGGTTCCATGGCATTGTTACGCCTGTAATACCGGAGACTGTCACGCCATCTCTAATGTCCCAGATAGACCCTGCATATTTAGCCCCACTGAGCGTGAGTGTGACAGTGCTTCCATCGAGTGTCGCCTCTTTCAACGGTGCCGGGGTCGATGCGACAACCGATTCTGTCACTGCGGTGACAGATATTTGTGTGGTGAGTGCGGGCCCGTTGTATCCTGCGATAGCATCCGCGTTCACAGTAAAGGTGAGCGTGGAAGTGGAGTCAAAGTCGGTGCCATCAAATTCCAGTTCAACCGTAAGTTCGGTATCGCTTTTTCGTTCCGGTTGGTGCCACGGCTTTGTTACGCCGTTAATACCGGACACCGACACTGCATCTCTGATGTCAAAGATAGAACTTGAGTATTTAGCACCGCTGAGTGTGAGTTTCACGACGCTCTCATCGAGTGTGGCTTCTGTCAAAGGTGATGCAGCCGAAGCGGTTACAGATTCCGTATTCGCAGAGACAGCTATTCGTGCGGTCAATGCCGGTCCGTTATAGTCTACAATAGCCGCTGCGCCAACAGTGAAGGTGAGCGTGCCATTAGTGTCTATATTACCAGCATACTCAAGTTCAATAGTGAGTTGGGTATCACTTTTTCGCTCTGGTTGGTTCCATGGCATTGTTACGCCTGTAATACCGGAGACTGTCACAGTATCTCTGATGTCCCAAATAGAACTTGAGTATTTAGCTCCACGAAGTGTGAGTGTCACGACCTGTCCATGCAGTGTTGCCTCTGTGAGTGGAGCCGTAGTGGTAACACTTAGCGTTGGCGTGCCACCTGTATTATCGGGTTGTTGTGGCGTAACCGGGGTTTGTCCATCGGTTACAACGGGTGTTTCCGTGCCAGCAGACACAGAGACTTGCGAAGTGAGGGTGGGACCATTATACCCTGCGATGGCATCTGCGCCGACAGTAAATGTGAGTGTGTCATCTGCAGTGATGTCTCCATCAAACGTCAATTCAACGGTGACTTCCGTATCACTTTCTCGGTCTATGTCAAATGTTCTAACGGTAACACCTGATATGCCAGAGACTGACACAGCTGGTCTAATTGTGGAATTCCATCGTTCATATTTCCTGCCACTGAGCGTGAGGGTAACGATGCTTTCATCTAATGTCGCCTCTGTCAGCGTAGATGGCGATGCAGTGACCGACTCAGTGACAGCAGTGACAGACATTTGCGAAGTCAACGCATTCCCATCATAATCCTCAATCGCACCTGCTCCCACAGAGATTGTAAGGGTGCCATTAGCAGTCATATTGCCTTCATATTCAAGCTCAACGGTGACCTTTATATCGCTCACACGATCCACACCGGACGTGTCAACGGTAACACCAGAAATCCCAGAAACTGACACAGCATTTCTAATCAAGTACCTTGACTGCTCAAAAGCACCATCGCTGAGGGTAAGTGTAATGAAACCGCCATGCAGCGTTGCCTCTGTTATCGGTGCTGCAGTGATAACACTTAGCATTGGTGTGCCACCTGTGTCTACAGGATGTTCAGGGGTAACAGGTTGTTGCGGTGTCTCAGGCGTTTCCACATCAGGCACAACAGGTGTTTCCGGTTGTTGGGTGTCGACTGTATCTTGTGGTGGTTGCCATATACCAGGTATCTCTATTTGACCGGTAACAGAATTGTAAACAGCCTCTTTGATATTGGGCGAACTATTCGCGTCGTAAAAACGCAGGTGTGTGATCCGAACCGCATCCCAAGAAGTCGACCAGGTGCGACTCGTTTTTCCACACACGGCTTCCGATGCAAAATTGCTCAAGCTTCCCAAAGAATCCCGCTTGATATACACGATACTTCGTCTATTCACCTCAGTATCAGCGAAGTTGCATCCCATGAGTTTCGCGAGCACCATATATGCCACTGTGCCGACATTAGAATCGGTGGTATATTTTGTCGGAATACCCCAAACACTGCCTGTTTTATTCAGCGTCACACGGGTGTAACCCGATGGTGTAGATGATTCAAACGTTGTCCGGTTGTCTGGGGTAACCTCTGGTAGATCGTCCCCAGGTGTCTCAGGTGTTTGCACGACAGGTGCGTCAGTGCCAGCAGAGACAGAGACTCGCGCAGTGAGAGCAGGACCAGTGTAGCCTGCAATAGCACCCGCGCCGACGGTAAAGGTGAGCGTGCCATTAGAAGTCATGTTGCCATTAAATGTGAGTTCAACGGTGACTTGTGTGTCACTTTCACGGTCTATGTCATAACTCCGGACGGTGACACCTGTAATGCCAGAGACAGACACAGCACTTCTAATTGTGGAACTCCGTCCTTCAAATTTCCGTCCACTGAGTGTGAGGATAACAACGCTCTCATCTAATGTTGCTTCTGTCAAAGGCGCAGCAGTCGATGTAGTGACCGACTCCGTAACAGCGGGGACAGTTATTTGCGATGTCAACGCTGTTCCATCATAATCCTCAATCGCACCCGCTCCTACGGAAACCGTGAGCGTGCCATTAGCAGTCATGTTACCATCGTATTCAAGTTCAATCGTGGCTTGCGTATCACTGATACGTTCCCCACCGAACGATTCAACGGTTACACCGTTAATCCCTGAAACCGACACATTATTTCTAATCCAGAAAATTGAACTCCTAAAAGTGCCACCGCTGAGGTTAAGCGTGATAATACCGCCATGCAGCGTTGCCTCTGTGAGTGGAGCCGCCGTGGAGACATTTAGCGTTGGCGTGCCACCTGTGTCTACAGGGGGATCAGGGGTGACAGGTTGTTGCGGTGTCTCAGGCGTTTCCACATCAGGCACAACAGGTGTTTCCGGTTGTTGGGTGTCGACTGTATCTTGTGGTGGTTGCCATATACCAGGTATCTCTATTTGACCGGTAACAGAATTGTAAACAGCCTCTTTGATATTGGGCGAACTATTCGCGTCGTAAAAACGCAGGTGTGTGATCCGAACCGCATCCCAAGAAGTCGACCAGGTGCGACTCGTTTTTCCACACACGGCTTCCGATGCAAAATTGCTCAAGCTTCCCAAAGAATCCCGCTTGATATACACGATACTTCGTCTATTCACCTCAGTATCAGCGAAGTTGCATCCCATGAGTTTCGCGAGCACCATATATGCCACTGTGCCGACATTAGAATCGGTGGTATATTTTGTCGGAATACCCCAAACACTGCCTGTTTTATTCAGCGTCACACGGGTGTAACCCGATGGTGTAGATGATTCAAACGTTGTCCGGTTGTCTGGGGTAACCTCTGGTAGATCGTCCCCAGGTGTCTCAGGTGTTTGCACGACAGGTGCGTCAGTGCCAGCAGAGACAGAGACTCGCGCAGTGAGAGCAGGACCAGTGTAGCCTGCAATAGCACCCGCGCCGACGGTAAAGGTGAGCGTGCTATTAGAAGTCATGTTGCCATTAAATGTGAGTTCAACGGTGACTTGTGTGTCACTTTCACGGTCTATGTCATAACTCCGGACGGTGACACCTGTAATGCCAGAGACAGACACAGCACTTCTAATTGTGGAACTCCGTCCTTCAAATTTCCGTCCACTGAGTGTGAGGATAACAACGCTCTCATCTAATGTTGCTTCTGTCAAAGGCGCAGCAGTCGATGTAGTGACCGACTCCGTAACAGCGGGGACAGTTATTTGCGATGTCAACGCTGTTCCATCATAATCCTCAATCGCACCCGCTCCTACGGAAACCGTGAGCGTGCCATTAGCAGTCATGTTACCATCGTATTCAAGTTCAATCGTGGCTTGCGTATCACTGATACGTTCCCCACCGAACGATTCAACGGTTACACCGTTAATCCCTGAAACCGACACATTATTTCTAATCCAGAAAATTGAACTCCCAAAAGCACCATCGCTGAGTGTAAGCGTGATGACACCGCCATGCAGCGTTGCCTCTGTTATCGGTGCTGCAGTGATAACACTTAGCGTCGGTATAATGCCTGTGTCTCCAGGAGGGTCGGGGGTAACAGGTGTGGTAGGTTGCGTTCCTCTATCATCTCCGATCTCCTCAATTTCCCATGAGTTGTTTGAAACCGCTTTTGCCTTGAAGTGGTAATCTACACCGTTGATAGTGCTGGAAACACGCATCGATTCACCAATAGAGACTTGGTTAATCCACTGGAGCCACGAGGGTAAATTAGGGATTTCCCATTGTGAATTTCCATTGTCAAGCACAGAGAAAACAGCCTCTGAGTCGGGATAGGTGCAACTTTCACCAGGGGCAAGAATATCCCCAACCGCACAAATCCCAGAATCTGTAGGCAATTCAACTACGTCGGTGATGTTGATTGTGACGGTGATTGTATCTGTCAAGGTGCCATCAGAGACGGTGATTGTAACCGTGTAGGTGGACTTGGTTTCATAGTCGAGTGCAGCACTGGTTTGCAACTGACCAGAACTGCGTACAATACTGAACGCTGCAGCGTTGGTGCCGCTTAGACTATAGGTTAAGCTGTCGTTATCGGCATCAGTCGCAGAAACAGGAGTGCCGATGTTGACACCGGATGCCGTGTTTTCTACAATTGTGCGTGTAGCACTTACGCCGTCCGTGAACACAGGCGCACGGTTGCTGGGCGCGTTGAAGATCGTCAACGGTAGATTGGCAGATTTGACAGGTTCGTAGCCTCTATGTCGCGTAGGTAGCCTCGGCAATGTGCCAATATCCACAGTAACTGCACCCGTTGTGCCGGACGTGCGCGTCACAGTCCGAGATGTACTCTCCACGCCCCCTTGCGGAATTGTGAGGGTGGTTGCGCCGCCGCTGATTCTGCCATTCGCAACGTTAACAGGCAGGATAATTGTGAACGGTGCACCCGCAGGCGCGGTCGCTTTAAATCGGTTTACACCAACCTTCTCAAGTGATATGGTCAGGGGTAGCGGGTCAATAGCATTGTCTTGTAGCCATAGCAATGTCGGTGTTGACAACCCGCGGAACACACCCGGTGATAGGTTTGTCAATCGGTTGTTATACAAGTAGAGATATTGGAGTTTTGATAATCCAGAGAACACATTCACAGGTAAACTTGCCAGTCTGTTGTTATGTAAGTAGAGTTGTGTCAATGCCGAAAGACCGGAAAAAACGTCTACTGGTAGGCTCGTCAACCGGTTTGTATGCAAGTTGATCTGTGTCAATGCCGAAAGACCGGAAAAAACGTCTGCCGGTAAGCTCGTAAGCTTATTGTTATGTAGGTAAAGATCATTGAGTGCTGTTAATCCGGAGAACACACCTGCGGGCAGCGTGGTCAGTTGATTTTCACCTAAGTAGAGTTTACTCAGAGACGACAATCCTTGGAACACGCCCACAGGTAAAGAGCTCAGTTGGTTCTTGTCTAATCGGATTTCTTGTAGAGCCGAAAGCCCATCAAAATCGTCTTCTCTCAATACTGAAATGCCTGCGCTGCGCAGATTGAGACGCGTAATCGTCGTAAGATGTGCTTCGGTTACATCGTTGGCACTATTCACACCGGGGAGTGCCGCGACGATGGCATCGCGCACCTGTGAGGTGCGGTCAATTATAGGTGATTCCGTAACGACTGGTGTTGTTGTCGCTGTGGCAGTAAAGGTTGTGGTCTGCGTGATGCCTGCTACACTGACGCGCACGGTGTTTGTGCCTGCGGTATTGCCGAGTGTCAATGTGCTTTCTGCTCTGCCGTTCGTATCGGTTGTGGTGCTGGTTGCACTGAGCCTGCCACCGCCTGCTGTGACAGCAAAGGTTACAGGCACCCCTTCAAATACGACACGGCTGCCATCTCGCACTTCCACGACAAACGGTTGTGTAAGCGTTGCACCAGTGTTGCCACGTTGTGTATCGCCCGATATTTTCACAGGTGTGGTCGCTACGCGGTTATCAAATCCTATATACACATCTTTCGCCTGCAGTGCGGGGATGTGTGTCCAGATTGATGGATAACTCAGCGGATTTCCTGTCGCATCCAGCTCGGTGTACTCACCAAATCCTGTATTAGCAACTAAAGGCGATAGATCGGATACTGCATTATTCTGAAAATATAACTCTGCCAGTGACGTAAGGTTCTGAACAACAGATATATCCGAAATGCTGTTGTTCGGCATATCTAACCACACCAATTTGGTGAGGTTCTGAATAGGTGTTATATCCGAGATTGTGTTGTTACCGATTTGCAGTTGTGTCAGGTTTGTCAAGCCTGCCAATGCGGATATATCTGAGATTGCGTTGTCTTTCAGACTGAGTTCTGTCAGGTTCGTCAATCTTGACAGGATAGATATATTTGATATAGAATTTCCATTGATCTTCAGCTGCGTGAGGCTTGTCAAGCCTGCCAACGCAGATATATCTGAGATACCGTTCCTCCAGATATACAGTTTTGTCAGGTTCGTTAGGCTTGCCAGTATAGATAGGTTAGAGAATGGGTTATCCCATAGCTGCAACTCTGTCAGACTCGTCAACCCCGTGAGTGCTGATATATCCGATATAGAGTTGTTTCCAAGTTTCAGTGTTGTGAGGTTTGTCGCTGTCTCAAGCCCTGTCAAATCGGTAATCCGCGAACTTTGTGCATTAAGCGTGGTGAGCGTTGCCATCTCGGTCACAGTGATGGTGGCACCGGATGTTTTACCAAGTGCGCGCTCAATTTTGGCACGCAGATTGGCATCGGGGATGTTGACACTTCTTACTTGTGGTGCGGTTGCACTGATAACTTCCAGCGGTAGATCAACAGATTTGGCCAACGCGTAACCGTAATGATTACGAGGGAGTCTCGGTAGTGTCCCGATGTCCACAGTGACCGCACCTGTTGTGCCAGCGGTGCGGGTTACGGTGAGGGTAGCACTATCTGTGCTGCCATGTGGTATTGTAACTGACGTTGCACCACCTATGATACGACCATTGGTGACGGTGATAGGCAAAACGTAATTAAACGTTGCACCCGTGGGCGCCACCGCTTTGAACTGCCCTTCTGCGACCTTTTCAAGTGTTACAGAAATCGGTAACGGATCAACTGTATTCCTACCTAAGCGAATCGTTGTCAGTGCGGTCAATCCTTCAAATATACCGTCCGGTAAACTACTCAGCTGGTTATTATATAGATTGATATTTGTGAGTGCGGTCAACCCATCAAAATCAGTGGGGTTCAGTGCTGTAATATCCTGAGACCTTAGATCAAGGGATGTAATCGCGGCGAGGTGTGCTGCTGTCAGATCGGCGACAGCATTTACCCCCGGCACTGCAGCAACGATAGCATCGCGCACCTGTGGCGTGCGGTTACTTATAGGCGATACTGTAGCGATTGGTGTTGTTGTCGCTGTGGCAGTAAAGGTTGTGGTCTGCGTGATACCTGCCACACTGACGCGCACGGTGTTTGCGCCTGCGGTATTGCCAAGCGTCAATGTGCTTTCTGCTCTGCCGTTCGTATCGGTAGTGGTGTTGGTTGCGCTAAGACTACCACCGCCTGCTGTGACAGCAAAGGTTACAGGCACCCCTTCAAATACGACACGGCTGCCATCTCGCACTTCCACGACAAACGGTTGTGCAAGCGTTGTGCCAGTGTTACCCGATTGCGTATCGCCCGATATTTTCACAGGTGCGGTCACTACGCGGTTATCAAATCCTATGTAGACATCTTTCGCCTGCAGCGCGGGGATGTGTGTATAGATAGACGGATAACTCAACGGATTACCAGACACATCCAGCTCAGTGAACTCTCCAAATCCGGTATTAGCAACTAAAGGCGAGAGATCGGATACTGCATTATTCTGAAAATATAACTCTGCCAGTGACGTAAGGTTTTGGACAACAGATATATCCGAAATGCTGTTGTTCGGCATATCCAACCACACCAGTTTAGCTAGGTTCTGCACAGGTGTTATGTTCGTAATAGTGTTATTACCGATTTGCAGTTGTGTCAGGTTCGTCAAACCTGCCACTGCGGATATATCTGAGATTGCGTTGTCTTTCAGACTGAGTTCTGTCAGGTTTGTCAATCTTGACAGGATAGATATATTTGATATAGAATTTTCATTGATCTTCAGCTGCGTGAGGCTTGTCAAGCCTGCCAACGCAGATATATCTGAGATACCGTTCCTCCAGATATACAGTTTTGTCAGGTTCGTTAGGCTTGCCAGTATAGATAGGTTAGAGAATGGGTTATCCCAAAGCTGCAACTCTGTTAGGCTTGTCAATCCTGCAAGTGCGGATATATCCGAGATAGAGTTGTTTCCAAGTTTCAACGTTGTCAGACTTGTCGCTGTTTCAAGCCCTGTCAAGTTGGTAATACGCGAACTTTGCGCGTTAAGCGAGGTAAGCGTTGCCATCTCCGTCGCGGTAATTGGGTCTCCTGATGCTTTGCCGAGCGCGTCCGCAATTTTGGCACGGAGATTGGCATCGGGGATGTTTACAACTCTTATTTGTCGTGCGGTTGCACTGATAACTTCCAACGGTAGATCGGCAGATTTGACAAGTTCATAACCCTGGTGAAGAGCACTACCGCGTTGGTCCGCATCGGTCGGTAACCCCGGCAATGTCCCAATATCTACGGTGACAGCAGCGGTTGAACCTGCGGGACGGTTCACAGTAAGCACGTCGCTTTCCACACTGCCAATGGGGATCATGATACTTGTTACGTCCCTGCTGATACTACCGTTCGTAACGGTGAGGGGCAGCACTATATTAAACGGCGCGCCTGTGGGTGCGACTGCCTTAAACTGCCCATCTGCAACCTTCTCCAATGATACGGTAAGCGACAGATCCGTTGTCTTCTGACGCAGTTTGAGTGTTGTCAGTGCGGTGAGCCCCTCAAATATGCCATCCGGCAACGTCGTCAAATCGTTTCTACCCAACGCGATGGTTGTCAGTGCGGTGAGCCCCTCAAATATGCCATCCGGCAACGTCGTCAAATTGTTACTCTGCAACGCGATGGTTGTCAGTGAGGTGAGCCCCTCAAATATGCCATCCGGCAACGTCGTCAAATCGTTGCCATACAAGGGGATCCTTGTCAGTGCGGTGAGCCCATCAAATACGCCGGCAGGCAACGTCGTCAAATCGTTGTTCCACAAGCCGATTGATCGCAGCGAAGTGAGACCCTCGAAATCACTAGATTTCAATGAAGTTATTGACTTTATTTGCAGGTCGAGGTATGTAATTGTTTTGAGATGTGCCAAGGACACATCGTCAACGGACATATCGTTAACGCGAACGGAATTTAAATTAGCCATAATCGCGTCCCGTACCTGAGGCGTGCGCTCACTTACCGGGGTTAATGCTGTCCCACCCAGTTCTGTGAACTCCAGTGGCCAGCCAGGTGATTTAACGAGCCTATAGTCAGAATGACCAGAGGGCAACCCCGGCAACGTTCCGATATCCACGGCAACAGCATTGGTCGTGGCGGAAGCACGGGTCACGGTAAGGATTTCGCTTTCCACATGCCCCGCAGGAATCGTGATGCTCGTTGCACCACCGTTGATACTCCCATTGGTAACAGTGAGTGGTAACACCATCTCAAACGGCGCGCCCGTCGGTGACACTGCCTTAAACTGACTTTCTCCAACTTTTTGTAATGAAATGGTAACCAACAAGGAAGCTGAGTTGCTGTGCATAGAAATTTTTGTCAGGTTTGAGAGTCCTTCAAATATACCCTCTGGTAGACTCGTTAGTGAATTCCTTGACAAATAAAGTGTTGTCAGATTTGAAAGTCTGTCAAATATATCTCCCGGTAAACTTGTCAATGAATTGTTTGACAGATAAAGTGATGTCAGATTTGAAAGTCCATCAAACACATTCTCCGGTAGACTTGTTAGCGAATTGCTTGATAAAAAAAGTGTCGTCAGATTTGAAAGTCCATCAAATACGTCTCCAGGTAGGCTTGTCAGTGCATTGCTTGACAGACTAAGTGATGTCAGATTTGAAAGCCCGTCAAACACATCCTCCGGCAGACTTGCCAGTGCATTGCTTGACAGTTGAAGTTTTTCGAGTGCCGACAACCCATCAAGCACATCCTCCGGTAGGCTCGTTAACCCATTTGATTGTAGCCAGAGTTCTGTTAATGTTGACAACCCGTCAAACACATCTTCTGGTAGGTTCGTTATAGAATTATTATCCAGATTAAGGTTTTCCAGCGAAGGTAATCCGGAAAAATCGCCAGATTTCAGTGAGGTAATTGACTTATTAAATAGTTGAAGGCGCGTTATGGAACTTAGGTGTACCGGTGCCACATCATTGACAGAAGTCACGCCCTGATGCTGAAACTTGGCACGAACAACCAGCGTGATTTGATCCCGCACTTGCGGTGTGCGATCCTTAACAGGAGTGAATACAGTACCCAGATTGGTGAATGTCAGTGGTAGGTTGTTGGATTTTGCAAGTGTGTAGCCAGTGTGATCTGCGGGTAGCCTTGGTAATGTTCCGATATTCACGGTAACGGTGGAGGTGCTATAGGATGTACGTAATACTGTGAGAGGTTCACTTTCCAATTCACCAGCAGGGATTGTGATGGTCGTTGCGCCACTGTAAATGGTGCCGTTGGCGATGTTGAGAGGCAGCACAATATCAAAGGGCGCACCGGTCGGTGCCACCGCCTTGAACTGATTCGCACCAATCTTCTCAAGGGAAACGGTTAGGGGCAGGGGATAAGCTGCATTTTCCTCTAAATGGAGCCTTGTCAGTCCGGTCAACTCTTCAAAAATGCCATCTGGCAAAGTGGTGAACTGATTGCCCCTCATAGCCAGAACTGTCAGCTTAGTTAGCCCGTCAAAGATGCTGCTGGGCAGAGTAGTAAACCGGTTGTAACCGAGTTGGATCCATGTCAGCGAGGTAAGTTCATCAAAGATGTCCTCCGGCAAGCTGCTTAATTGGTTGTCATATAGGCGGAGGGTTGTCAATACGGTGAGTCCGTCAAAGATGTCTTCCGGCAGTATCGTTAACTGGTTGGAGCCCAAGTGGAGTTCCTCTAAGCCGGTGAGTCCCTCGAAATCACCAACTTTTAGCGAGGTAATTGACTGACCAGATAGATCTAGGACCGTAATCGCTGCAAGGTGTGCCTCTGTCACTTCGTTGGCAGAATTAACACCCGGCACCGCGGCGACGATAGCATCACGTACCTGTGGGGTGCGCTCGCTGACTGGGATAAATCCGCTTACCAAACGACTGATGACGAACAGTGGTAAGTCGTTAGATTTGACGAGCGTGTAGCCTTGATGGAGACGGGCCCCATATTGGTTCACATCGGTGGGCAGCCCCGGCAACGTTCCGATATTCGCTGTAACAGCGGCGGTAGTACCAGCGGTGCGGGTCACAGTGAGGGAGGCACTTTCCACGGCACCTGTAGAAATCGTAAGGGTAGTTGCACCGCCACTGATTCTCCCATTCCTGACATTGACCGGTACCACAATATCAAACGGCGCGCCTGAGGGTGCGACTGCCTTAAACTGCCCATCGCCAACTTTTTCCAGTGACACGGAAAGAGGCAGCGGGGGAGGCGGGTAAACTAAGTTGCTCCCTAATCTAAGCGATGTCAGTGATGACAGACCAGAAAAAATACCTGCAGGCAAGCTGGTCAACTTGTTACGAGACAAGTAAAGCGATGTGAGCGACGACAGACCAGAAAAAATACCTGCAGGCAAGCTGGTCAACTTGTTACGAGACAAGTAAAGCGATGTGAGCGACGACAGACCAGAAAAATCATCCGCCGATAAACTACCGATGTTACCCAGCGAAAGATATGTTAGTGATGTTAGGTTGTCAAATACGCCATCCGGCAGGGATGTGAGTTCCACTCCGGACAAGCTGAGCCTTGTCAGTGATGTTAGGTTGTCAAATACGCCATCCGGCAGGGATGTGAGTTCCACTCCGGACAAGCTGAGCCTTGTCAGTGATGTTAGGTTGTCAAATACGCCATCCGGCAGGGAGGTAAACGTATTCGCATAGGCAGCACCATCCAAAATAAGTGTGTTTAGCTGGGTCAACTGGTCAAAAGCTCCGGCAGGGATGGAAGTGATTCGGTGGTAACCCATATTTAGAATCTTCAGTGAGGTTAGACCGAGGACCGCGTTAGGGATGGTAGTGAATTTTGAGTTGTAAAGGCTGAGTCTTTCCAGTGAGGTAAGCTCGTCAAAAATGTCGTCTGGGAGGATAATACCTGCATGCCCATTCATCTCAAGGGTTGCCAGTGCGGTCAACCCCGAAAAATCGCCTGTTTGAAATTCAATAGGTGTGCTACTCGAGGGTGTCCCTGATGGGTGGTTAACTCCTAACCACGTAATCGCAGTGAGGTGTGCTTCGGTCACTTCGTTTGCAGAGTTAACACCCGCTGCTCGCACAATTGCATCGCGCACCTGTGGCGTGCGCTCGCTGACCGGAGTGATCCCCCCCGACAAGCCTTCAAGCACCTGTATCGGCAGCCGTGTGGGTGTTTTGAACAGTTCGTAGCCTGCGGGTGGATTCGGTAGGTTCCCGATATTAACAATAACCGGAAACGTTGTGCCAGGCGTTCGAGATACGTTGATAACATCGCTTTCTGTGCTGCCTGCCGGAATTGTGACAGTTGTTGAACCGTCTGCTATTGTGCCATTGATGACGGTGATGGGGAGGACGATATCAGATGGTGAAATCGCGGTTGCCGTGGCTTTGAACTGACCTGCACCAACATTTGTCAATGAAACAGTAATTGTCCGGGAGTCAAGTGGCGATCCCTGAATTCCGATTCTTAGTATGGGGTTTTTATCCGCAGGAAAAACCTTCCTACCAGGATCTTCCGAGGGCACGGAACGCCAATTGCCTCCACTTACTTCCAGAAGGCGATCTCCAATTGACCATCCCGGAGAAGCACCAGAATCTTCGCTGGCTGATGGCGTAACTACCACCCTGGAGTCTTCGGCATGTTCAAGAAAAATAAAGTAGCGCGTATTCGGTTCAAGTATAGCGAACGGCTGGGATTGGTAAACCAATCGCACCGCATGGCTACGATCATTCACATAATCTGCAAATGGCAACGTGTAAAGAAGTGTCCCTGGAGTGCCATTTGAGCTCGACCAAATGTTGACAGACGCAGGAAAATTGATCAGAGAATCTGAATAGAAACGACCATAAATCGCGATAGAACTCAAGGAGTAGCCATGTCTGTTTGAACCTGTTGTGAATTCCTGAGCCAAGGTGCCGTTCCAGATTCCAAACGGAATCGTATGTCTATCGTGGGTATCTTCTACGACTCCTAAGAAGTTATTCATATCTGTTGCTACAGTTTCGGCAACCTCGGGGGTCAACTCGGCTACTCCTTCTCCCACCTCTTTACCTATGAACGCGCCGACTGCGAAACCCGCGAATCCTCCGTGGGCACCTATGTACGCGCCTGCCGCAAAACCTGCACTAATCGTCACCAACTCAAATAGGCTGGTGGCTTCATCGTCGTCATCATCAAGCCAATCTGGCAGGTCAATTTTTTCACCAAACTCATGATACCATGTATATGGTTGGTTAATATTGGTCACCAACGTGTCTTGTGCATGCACGATGTTGATCGTACTAAAAACTATTAAAATCGTCACGAAAATGGATACGACGGACTTTTTATTTCCTATTAGCGTTTTCATGATAAACTCCTTAATAATGTTTTTCGGTTGTAAACTATTACACTTGATATCCAGTGTTCCAAACACATCAGACCAGAATTATTTATAGTAGATTTTGTGATAGATGCGGTTAGAAACCGCACCTATCACTTCTTTGTAGCGCAAACTTTCAGTTTGCGTCTTCTCTTTGTAGCACAAACTTTAGTTTGTGTCGTCCTTGCACAAACTGAAAGTTTGTGCTACATTTGCGTTTACTTCAAAATAGCCATTTTGCGGAGGAGCGACATATTGTCCGCCTGCAGTTGATAGAAATAGAGTCCACTTGCAACACGTTCGCCAAATTCGTTTGTACCATCCCAATACGCTGCGCGACTGCGGCTCGTGTAGTACCCTGCAACCTGATGTCCTAAACTCAATTCCCGAACCACGACACCACGCGCATTGTAGATTGTCAACGTGACATTAGCGGGCTTGGATAAGTGATAAGGTATCCACGTTTCTGGATTAAACGGATTAGGAAAGTTACGCAGAAGTGCGTCTTGATCAGGAATCTTATCTGCTGTATTTAAAGGAGCATTTCCTTCAGAAATAACTATCAATGGAAGGTTGTCAGATTTATTAAGAATATAACCTCTATGTTCATAACCACGATTATTTGGAGGTTCTGGAACTATTCCTATATCCGCTGAAACATCGCCTACTGATCCATTAGATCGAATAACTGCAAGTGGTATACTTTCAACGCTACCTTTTTCAATGGTTATTGTGGTTTGAACCTCACCATCTTTTATAATACTATCATTTTCAACTATTATCGGTATAACCACTGTAAAAGGTGCGCCTGTATGAACAACAGCTTTTACTTTATCACCTTTTACTTTTTTCAATGATATAGTTATAGGTATTGGATCAACTACATTTTCATTGTTTTCCCCTTGTTGACGTACGACTTTAATATTAGTTGTTGTCACTAACGTGAGTTTGGTAAAAACGAGACTTCGTGCTTCTCGTAGGGGCGAGGTCCCCTCGCCCGTAGGGGTTAGGCAACCTAACCCCTACGAAAATGTCCGCATATTTTTAGAATTTGCCATATATCAAACTCACGTTGTCACTACATTTATGTCAGCGTGATTAACCGTAGGTTGGGTAGAGCTTGCGAAACCCAACAAAATCCGCGGAATCCGTGTAATCCGCGATTCAGACAGATCCGGTGCGGTTAGGAATAGAACCTACCGGCCCTGTTTCTTCAAATCTCCCCACTGCGTCATGAATCTATTCTTCGCAGAGAAAATGCCTTTCAATCGTTTCGTGGCAAGCGTTTGCCGCGCGCCTGCGAAAGACACATCCTCAATCTGATAGTAATACTGAACATTCGGCTTGGCGGTGGTGTCTGTCCACGTATAGGTGTTCCGTTCACCTGTGGTACCAGCACCTTGGATAAGACTTGGATTGACATTGACAAACGGACCATCTTTTGAAAGACTCCGATTGCATAATTACTTACTCCTTTGCTGCGAAGCGGAAACATGGTCAGAAATTGTTAAAATCCATTCTAAATCTAATATAAAATATATCATATTATATCATATTTATGATTTAATATGGAAATTATAAGTCACTATAATCAATTTGTCAATAAATTTGAACCATGGTGATGTGTAAAGTATTTATTTTTTGCCTGAACCGGGATTTACAGAATTATGAATCAACGCCAAATACGCGTATGGTATTTGTCGGGATTTCCAGGATTGTTTCTCATCAAGATTGTTATGTGAAAGATTAACTGTAATAATTGATAGCACCATCTGGAGAGTCTATCTTTGGCATTATACTTTGACAGTAGAGACTCCTAATCCTGAAAATCTGGTAATCCTGAAAATCCTGGTTCAGACAAATGCCAAAAACTTTACACCCTAAATCACAATAATCTTGACCAAGAAAGGATTTCATGCTATTATGTACCACCAATTCTCTAATGCGTGCCTGCTATATCACACTTCTTTTTAGAAACCATGCAATCATTGAAAAATATTATTGAACGCTGCCATCAACGGCACAAGAAACCGCTTCGGCAACGAAAGACAATCATAACACCTGCGCCTTACAAAGGACTTCCTTATCATTTCACAGTCTATTGTGCACACAGATATCCTGTCAGACTGTATGACTTAGAACAGGCAGCCATCTCTTTTATGCCAATAGGACGCGCCCCTAACAATGACCACGGTCCAAACCCTTTTGGCGGTGAAAGGTTCTTGAAACGCCAAACCGTAGATAATTGGGGAATAAGACGATGGAAAACATCATGCGGAATTCAGGTGTATACAGGTATCCCCTCCGAACGCGATGGCGCACAATGGCACGACCTCAATTTTACATATCAGGCACTATGTGCTGCACCGGACGCTGTTTTGAACTGTATCGAGACACTTGTCAATGCTGTTGTAAACCCGTTGTTGACAATGTCAAAGTCTGGTGGATTGCGTTTTTCCTGTAGAGTTCCGAATTACCTACATCCAAATACCCATGAGGCGAAGCAGTATATCTATAAGCACACACCGAGCACGGAAAATCCACATCAACGAGACGTGTATCTCGAAATCTTCGGGAAAGAGGGTTACAACCGATGGGATGCACGCTACGAAATACTGCTTGGAAATCTGTTAGACCCACCCGTGGTTTCCGAAGAGATCCTCTTTACCGTTATTGATAAACTTCGCGCTGAAATTCATGACCCTACACCACTTGGGCAGCAAACCCTGGAACCGGATCCCCAAGCCAGCACCGTTGCGCCGCCATCCCTCGGTTCAAATCCTGATTTACCCCCAGTTTTTTTTGCGATGATTGTACATAAGGTTTTTTAGATGTTTTGTGTGAGGAGATCAATACTGGACTAACACGAGCTTCAGCCTGCACAATCGGAAATCGGAAAATATGGGTCAAGGAAGATGTTAGGTTCCCATGTTGTTTCAAGTGTTCGTTTTATCACAAAGATGAGGGAATAAGTTTTTGTTGAACGCGTATTATAGGCGCGTATCCACCGCTCAGCAGCTTTTTCAAAATGTAGGAAACAGATAGCATAACTGATACAGACTAAAAACCATAACAATGCGACGCGTGGCAGTTTTTGCTGTTTCAATCGTAGCTGCCGAAATCCGAAAAGTGTCTTTATATCACGAAAACATTCTTCTATCTGCATCCGCCGTTTATAGGTGAGATAGAGTTGTGTATTGCGCAAACTATTTGAAACAAGATAAAGCGGTTCTTTATGGCGTGCATCTTTGAAAACATAAAGGTTTAGTTTGAGTTTCTCCGTGCTGTGATAAGATATGTCAGGATAGGCTCCTGTCTTTTGCAGCGTTTCAAGTTTGATGCGTTGGTTGTTGTGATAAAAACAAGTATTTTTGCAAACGCGTATAACAAACTCAATACCGGCTTCCATAAAAGGTTTCATGATATATTTTGCGCGAGCAAATCCTCTATCAAACACCAAAATCGGTTTGCGGACATTCGGCAACGCATTTTCAAAATGCTTCATGAACTCATAACAAAACTCTTGAACGAGCGCATTATGACTACGGTAAACCATTCTGTCAAAAGCGTCTTTTCGGTAGATTTTCCAATAGATCGGAATAGCCCGTTTGCGAAATGGCACTGCCATGACGATCACTCTATAGTGTTCAAGAATGTCGGTCTCATCAACGAGCACGATGCGTGGTGCCTGACCGATCTTGTCATATAGCCAGCATAAGACAAAACGACACCACGCCACTAACGCAATATCTGTCGGAAAGTTTGAGTTGATAAAACGGAGCAACCGCTTTTGCTTCGTTTTATAATGCGCTACTAACACAGGTAAGTGCGCCGCAAGCGTGTTTATCCGAAAAGTAGGTGCGCGAACACTCGCAAATATGACCAAAATCAGATTTCTGAGCGCAGGACGTTTCAATACTATTTTGAACCCTTGCTTTACTTTTGGGATGAGCGCACGCGTATTCACTTTGTTCGGTGTAAAACGTTTCAATGGAAAACCTCCAAAAAATGCACTATAAAATAAAACTTGAAAGTAGTTTAGCAGACAAAACGCTTTGGCACAACAACTAAAGAAAAATATACAAAATAAGTGCTATTAAAAACTGGGGGTAAACCAGCGGTTCAAATCTGCTTGATCTCACAAAAGATGCGTTTTTGGAACACGGCTATTCTTATGTTAAACAGGAGGACAATTTTCACCAGTGGACCCGTCAGGGCAGCGAGGGTAGAGACATCTCTGTGTTATTATGGGAGGACCGCGGCACCGTGTGGGTCCGCGCGGCTACACCGAATACTGAATTCCCCATGAATGCCACGTCTATCACAGATATCTGGGATGATACCGGCATTATACCACCGGTACCTGCTACCGGTCTGCCTGTATCCGATAAGGTGCTTGCTGTCCGGGAGGGAAAACTGAGTCCATTGGCAATAAAACGCCTACCTCCTGTGCTGCACAAGCCGGAACAGACGCAAAAGAATTACAACACACACGAACAGAATAAAGTTCAGATCCAACAAGCTTTTGACAGGACGGAACGCGTTATTGGGCTCATTGCCGAAACAGGGGCAGGTAAAACTTATGCAGCCGGCTCCTATGTTCTCAACGGTGGGGCTATCAGTTTGAACGCAGGTTTTTGGACAGTAGAAGAGATAGCAAAGCAATTTCAAAAGCGCAATGTGCAATCGGTCGCACGTTGGCGGTCGCGAAGATTCCGATGGGATCATGTGAAAGATATACCTATTGACGTGCGGATGGCAACCCCTTTCCAACACGGAAATATGTGTGAGGATTATGAACGGTGCAGCACACTTGAGGCAAGAGGTGGCAACCCGAATGAAAGTATTTGCCCGCAATGCCCCGTTCAGACAGAATGCCAGGACCGCGGCTATCTATCACAACCCGCCGCATTAAAACGCGCCACAGCACAAATATCGGGAACGCTTTATCAGTTTTACGATCCACAATACTCGGAAATCGTAGCAGAGCTCCTTGAAAAAGTTGATGGGACAGAACGGCTTTGTATCATTGATCAAATCCCACCGCAAGGTCTGTTTTTTGAATGTTATATGCCAAAAAGGATATTAGAAGAATGGAGTGTCAACTGGCAAGGGGAGATTTTGGGAAAGTTTGCCAAAGCGTTGTTGAACGCATTAGAAATCAAAACCGATCCGAATGATAATGCTGTTAGACGGATTCGCACTGCGGTGGAAGCGTTTCAACAATACGAAGCGGAACTCATCAGACAGATGTGTCAAGTGCCTGTGAAAGGTAAAGTCATCAATCGCGGATATGTTGATGCTGAAACCAGACAGGAATTGGCGCGGTTCACCATTGAGTTTGAAGGCGGTGCTTCTGCTTACATTCCATTAGACAAAAACGCGAAAGGGACACTCACTGCAAAGGGGTTGCCACTTTTTATCCCTAACTCTTTCGTGCTGAACGAAGACATGAAAATCCCTATGCAGATGGCAGAAGCTATTCAATTGGGCATCTTGAACACGGAGACCGTCCAGAGCATTCAGAAATTTCCCACTGTTTGTCGGTATCCGAACTGGACGTTCTGGCATCAGCTGAAACATTTCTTGGCATATTACACACAGGATGCGGATGCACCGATGATATTGCATCACAACGTCTTGCATTTATGGATGCTGCCAGTGCTGCATTCAAGCGTCAAACGCTTGCTGTTAATGTCATCAACCTTTTCTGAACGAGATTTACGGAAAGCGTTCCCGAATGAAGAGATCAAAGTCATTCGTGTTAAACCGGCAGCCTGGGTCAAGGGAAATCAGGTTTTTCAGATACGTACAGGCACCTATCCACGAGAAACAGTGTTAGAACATAACAAAAGCTGGAACGTTCTCGGCGTATCTAAAACGGATCAACGTTTTTTTCAAGGTATCCGATCAGAAATTGCACGCGACCCAAACGTTAAGCATGCGATTGTTACCTACAGTTCAATTATCAAGCAGTTGCCAGATGTCGCAGAAAGTGACAACGTCTGTTTCATCGCGGATTTCAAAGTATTAAAAGGGTTAGAGACCGCTTTTCAAGAAGCACAAGTCTTATGGATAGTCGACACACCGTATTGGGCACATGGCATCATTTGGCGAAGAGCACAGATTTTATATGGAAACAACGAGACCCCGCTCTGTTATGAAATTGAAACGGAATCTCACCGGTATAAAGACGAACGTGTCCAGAACGTTTATGAAACACACGTTGGCGGTTTACTCAGCAAGATTATAGGACAGGCAGGCTTGACCTATTTGCCAAATAAGAAGGTTGTGCTGATCACAAGCTTCCCATTGCCAGATATTACCGATAGACCTGAGACTCTTTTGTTTGACTGGGAAGATTTTGAGGTTGCCGGTGGGCTACACAAGTTGCCGGAGGTAATAACGACACGCGAGCGTTTTGAGGCTGAAAGTGCTGCGATAACTGCTGAAACCAGTAGAACAGAGGTGGAACGTATCTTGGGATGCTCTACAGCGCATGCAAACCGTTTGTTGAATAAACTGCGGGGAGGCAACATACCACGTGTCTCTTTCCGAGAGCAGATACTCTCTCTACTTGCAAATGGCGAGAAAAAAGCATCGGAACTCGCGGCAGCTATTGATAGAAATCCGAAATCAATAGATAATGAACTTAGGCGACTTGTAAATACGGGTGAGATTGTTAAGGTTCGGTGGGGTGTTTATGCGTTGCCGGATGGGTAGTTTTGTGGATAAACCCAGTCACAGTCAAGTCGGAGGTCATTTGCTTTCCGTAATTTCAATTTTTACTGCCGGCGACTTCAAGATCGGTTTCATCAAATAGGTAGGTCTCAGTCCTGTCCGTTATACTGGGCAGGTAATGTGCAGAAAGTATCACAACAGTGTGAGGCAAACGATTCAGCCGAGTGCGTCTAATACCAAATTAACTTGATCTCAATCGGTAGGTGCCAAATGCCATAGGCCATTTGGCGTTGATTTGGTGCTTTGTAAGCGCGCTGTCTGCCCAGAAAAATAAGACTAATCCCGTTAATTTGGTCTAATACAATATCGCCTTGATTGCTACTCGCTTTGAGGATGCGCTCTAATAACGCGACAGGTTTTTGGGTGGGATAGCCGGTGCGTTCCTCTCCTGATGGTGGAGGTATATCATCCCAGATATTACCATAGGAAGAGCCTTTGTAATCTTTAAGATATTTCCGTCGCTCCAGTTTTCCATTAGGACGAATTACGAAATTTCCTTTTTGATATTCCTCCTCCAAACGTTCTCGGCTTAACCTCCACCCAGATGGATGCGGATTGACGAAGCCACGCCATTCATAACAAAGGTTTGGACGTTCACCCATATTTGGTGTACTCCAAATATGGGCTGAGTCGTTGTAATATCTTTGACCATTCTCGTCAACAAGTTCGAATTTTTTCAGGATTTCGACTTCAGTCAGTTCTTTTTCTGGGCGCAAAGATGTATCTGGAGATGCTGCATAATACAAAAGCATATCAGCATTGTTACCCCACCGTAAACTGCGATGTTGAGACCCTTTTTGTGTCGACGTTGCACGCTTCCATGTAATCTCAGACCTATAGTTATTTTTCCCGAAGATGCTATCCATCATAACCTTGAGATAATGGCTTGCTGTCGGGTCGCAGTGCAGGTATATGCTCCCTGTCTTTTTGAGGACACGCTTCATCTCTAACAACCGCACTGCCATCATGATAAGATAAGACTTCATGCCTTTGCCGTGTGTGAGTTCGGCTGCATGTATTGCCTGATATAATGCGGGTTCGCGGTCGGCTATTTCGCCGTGCCATGCGTTGTCTACATCGGAAAGTGTCCAAGTGTCTTTGAATGCTGCGCCTGCTGCATCGCTCCCAATCGGTGCAGCGTAGTTCCGATTAGAATTGAAGGGCGGGTCGAGATAGATCAGATCAACTGATTCGGTGTCTATGCCTCGTAGGACAGGTAGGTTGTCGTTTGAGAAGATGGTTCTATTTTGGACATTCATGGGGTTGTTGGTTTCGGTTGTTGGGTTTCGTCTAATCGGTGCGGTTAGAAACCGCACCATAGGCGTCAATTTAAGAAAAGTCTGTATTTTTTTTGAACACCCCTCAATAAGCATGATTATTGAGACTGTCCCATATTTAGTCCCGTAGGGACGATATGTTTATAGTACACCGTATAGACACGTCTCTTTAGCTCCGTAGGAGCGACATATCCCGATTGCTAATCTGCTGCTAAAACATACCGCCCCTACGGGGCTCAAGAGATTGACTGCCTCGTTTTCTATAAACATTGCGTTCCTACGGGACTAAAGAGGCTTTCTCATACACGGGAAACCACTAAATTGACGCCTATGGTGCGGTTAGAAACCGCACTTACCATTGGGACAGATGCTACTACATCTGTTTCTTAATTTTCGCTATAAGTTCCGCATCTCCTGCCGCCTCTGCCAAACTTAATGCTTTCTGAAAATCTTGATCTGCCTCTGCATCCCGTCCTAATTTCTTTTTGACAAGCCCCCGGTTGAAATATGCCTCTGTATTGTCAGAATTTAGATGGATAGCCTCGTCAAAGTCAGATATAGCGGCATCATAGTGTCCAAGACGTACTTTATCAATTCCTCTATCATTGTATGCTATGTCATCGTCAGGCTCTAAACGGATGACCATGTCTAAGTCGGATATCGATTCAAAATGTTGTCCTATATCGCTTTTCACAGTGGAACGGTTGCGATAGGCTGTTATATATTTTGGGTCAAGTCGAATAGCCGCGTCAAAGTCAAGAATAGCATCTTTAGGGTGTCCTAAACGGGCTTTTGCAAGTCCTCTGTTATTATAGGCGAGCGCGTAGTTAGGGTCTAAACGAATAGCCTCGTCAAAGTCAGAGATCGCATCAAAGTATTGTCCTAAATCGCCTTTTGCGTTTCCTCTGTTATAATAGGCTTTCGCTTCGTTGGGGTCTAATCGGATCGCCTCATCAAAGTCAGAGATCGCATCAGAATATTGTCCTAAATTACTCTTTGCGACACCTCTGTTATTATAGACTTTCGCATTGTTAGGGTCTAACTGGATCGCCTCGTTATAGTTAGATATGGCATTCCTATAATCTTTTTGATCGAAGAACGCATTGCCTATATCAATGTAGTCTTTTGCAGATTTAGCATTGCTCTTGGAAGAAGTATCTTTTTTCATCTGGGCTTTCCTATAGGATCGGTTAATATCGGGTTATACCCGATCTCCGAAATTACCTTGCCTTAAAATTCTATTAACTTCTGCTTGGGGATCTGAGGATACTTTGTTGTTTTTCCGAGAGTTAAGGCGATTTAGCACTATTTGTTTTAAAACGGGAACAAGGATAGGAATAACAACTAATGTGATAATCACTCCGAAGACCCCTATTAAAATATTCGCTTTCAGGTCTACAAGAGCAACCTTTTTGTCAAGTTCGTGAAATTTTACCTCAAGCCCATCAATTTTCTTGTCAAGTCCATCAATTTTCTTGTCAAGTTCACCAAATTTCTTGTCAACATGGTCGCGCAATTTCTCTTCAGATTTGTCTATCCTATCAATAATCTGCATAAATTGGGATTGTGAAAGCGCGGAATCAGGCTGTTGCTCTTGTTGCGCAAAGGCAGCAGAAACGATTAAAAAGATAAAGAGTATCCCGAAAATGCTCCAAAATGTTCTCCGAACGTTCAACATTATCATTTTCCTTGACTTAATAGAAAATCATATCCTTATTTCGTTAGGTGGCGAAATTATTTTAGCATATCCTAAAGAAATTGTCAAAAATATAAGTTGAGTATTGCAAACTCAACCCATAACTGTCAATTTAGTGATGCAACCTCTTCTTGGAGGGGTTTTCAACCCCGATTTATTCAGGTATTTCTTGTTGGAGAGGTTTTCAACCCTGATTTTCTTCTCTAAATTGACACCTATGGGTTTTGCAAACTCAACCCAAATCAACGCAGCATGCACATAAGGCATGCTGCAAATTCAACCTGACCTACGTGTTCTTAAAATCCGCGCAATCGGTGTAATCTGCGAAAATCCGTGATTCAGACAATAATCGGGCTTACAAAACCCTCTACAAGAGGGAAACCCGCCTACAAGAAACAATAACCTTATTGCAACGCCTTTTTAATCCGATCTAATCCACGATGAATCTCTGTCAAAGAGGTAGCAAAGGAAAGACGCAAATTGTTATCCGCACCGAATCCGTTGCCCGGCACAACACCTACACCTGCTGAATTAAGTAGATAATCAGTAATGTCCATTGAACCTTCAATCTTTTTGCCATTAAGAACGCGTCCATAATGCACAGAAAAATCGGGGAAGATGTAGAACGCACCTTGCGGTTTGACATAACTCACACCGTCAATCTCATCAAAACGTTGACAGATAACATTGCGGCGTTCTTCAAACGCCTTACGCATCTCCTCAACGGCATCTTGCGGTTCATTGAGTGCAGCAACGGCTGCTTTCTGTGCAATAGAGGTCGGATTTGAGGTGCTATGTGATTGGATGCGCGACATCGCTTGAATTGCATCTTCGGGACCTGCAGTATACCCGATACGCCACCCTGTCATGGAATAGGCTTTTGAAACGCCGTTTACCACAAAGGTAATTGCTTGCGTTTCCGCGTTGAATGAAGCCGGACTCTGATGTGTTGCACCGTCGTAGAGCAGTGCTTCGTAGATTTCATCAGAGATGAGATACACCTGATGTTTGACTGCAAGTGCTGCAATCTGTTTAAGTGTTTCAACATCATAAGCGGTGCCGGTAGGATTGCTCGGACTGTTGATCAGAATCGCTTTTGTTTTCGGTGTTATCGCTGCT
Organism: Candidatus Poribacteria bacterium; assembly: GCA_965218285.1. GTDB lineage: Bacteria > Poribacteria > WGA-4E > WGA-4E > WGA-3G > MSPOR6. The sequence goes on along the minus strand of OZ244616.1, from coordinate 5,417,310 downwards.
TCAACCTGATCGGGTTGCATGCAGAAGTTTTGTGCGGCTGTGGTTTCAATTACACGTGGGACAGCTGCTGCCAATTTGATCTGCTGTGGGTAACTCACCCAGTATGGCGCAGCAAAGATGACCTCATCATCCGGATCGCAGATTGCTTGCATGATATTGTATAGGGTATGCTTTGCACCGCACGAAACGATGACCTGGGATGGTGTATAACTCAGTCCGTTATCTCTCTTGAATTTGTCCACGATTGCCTCTCGCAGTTCGGGGATACCGGGGACAGGGGTGTATTTCGTAAAGCCAGCATCAAGTGCAGCAACAGCGGCGGCTTTGATATAATCGGGGGTGTCAAAATCGGGTTCACCTGCCCCAAATTTGACGACATCTACACCATCAGCGATCAGCGCGTTGATTTTTGCAGTGATCGCCAAAGTGGACGATGGTGTTACGTTTTGACTCCGTTGTGATAGTGAAATCATTCGTTCTCCTTACATTTTTTGAGAATGACCATGATTGGAAAATTAATCCTATTATTTCTTCAAAAGTTTTTTATTATACCATAAATCTTTTTCGCTATGGGAGACATTCAATGTATACAAAAACAGGGATGTTCCATTATACATATCGAAAATAGTTGTTAATTCCGATATGTTTCACTTTCCATTTGATGCCAAGATGCGTCTGAATTCATCAAGGCTTGACACCTGAAGTGCCTCGCGAAGCAACTGCTTAAGCGTTTGCAATTCTTCAATGCTTTCAATTTTAGGTTTCAACGTTTGCACCTCACTATGTTGAAAGCGCACGTCTAACACATCAAAAAGGGATTCAATTGCACCCTTTCTCTCGCCCTGCTCAATTCCTTGTTTAATACCTTGTTCTGTGAAATGTTGAATAACCGATGATTCGTACATAGTTTCCTGCGACAAGATTCAATTCCCATTTGATGCCAAAATCTGTCTGAATTCATCAAGGCCTGACACTTGAACCGCCTCACGCAGCAATTCCCTGAGGTGCGGTAGTTCTTCAATACTCTCAATTATAGGATTCAAGGTCTGCACTTCGCTGGATTGAAAGCGCACGTCTAACACATCAAGAAGAGATTCAATTGCAGCCTTTCTTTCTCCTTGTTTAATTCCCTGTTCAGTGAAATGTTGAATAATACAGGACTTACGCAATAATACTTGACATAGGCTCCTCAACAGACTAATATGTTGTGTAAGGAGGTCAATAAAGATGACAAAACCAACCCGTCTTGATTATTGTCAGTATCTACTTAGCACACCTACTAACTATACTCTTACTCACTTTGCAGACCACTGTGAGAGATTTAGTCATGATCAGATAAACCGCTATCTCGCAGAGGATCGGCTCCCACCGCGTTTAGTATGGGAAAGTGTCAAACCGGACTTGAAGCAAACGCCAAATGGATATGTCATCTTTGATGACACTACTTTGGACAAAGAGCAGGCGAAAAAGATAGCCCTTGCTAAAGCACAATATAGTGGAAACGCCCATGGTGTGATAAATGGTATAGGCGTTGTCACCTGTGTATATGTCAATCCGGAGTTAGACCTATTTTGGTTGATTGATTTTCGCATCTACGATAAAGAAGGTGATGGCAAAACGAAGTTAGATCATGTTCACGATATGCTTGATGTATTAGTGAACTCCCGCAAGGTTGCTTTTAGCACGGTGTTGATGGATAGTTGGTATACCAGCAAACCGCTTATGTTATTCATTGAAAGTCTTGGTAAAAAGTATTATTGTCCCATAAAAAAGAACCGTCTTGTAGATGATTCTAACGGAACAAAACCTTATCAACGCATTGACAGTTTAGAATGGAGCGATACAGAACAGCAGTCAGGCAAACGCGTCAAACTCAACAAGTTTCCGAAAAATCACAAGGTGAAAGTTTTCCGGGTGGCGTCTTCTCGGCGCACGGAATATGTTGCTACAAACGACTTACGTCAATCGGATGTGTTGGTCACACAAAAGGTGTGTGCCTTACGCTGGAAGATTGAAGAATTTCACCGTGAAGCGAAACAGTTGACAGGGCTCGAAAAGTGTCAATGTCGTTTAGCGCGTATTGTTCGGAATCACATCACTTGTGCCTTTTTAGTTTGGGTTTACCTGAAGCGTCAAGCCTCTGAAACGGGGAAAACGGTTTATCAAGTCAAATATGGTATGTTCTCTGAGTATCTGTGTCAACAACTTAGATCACCTACTCTAAAAATGGAAACTGCGTAAGTCCTATAATAGATGATTCTTGCATGGTTTCCTCCGACAAGGTTCACTTTCCATTTGATGCTAAGATACGTCTGAATTCATCAAGACTCGGCACCTGAACCGCCTCACGATGCAACTGCTTAAGCGTTTGCAATTCTTCAATACTTTCAATTTTAGGTTTCAAAGTTTGCACTTCGCTGGATTGAAAGCGCACGTCTAACACATCAAGAAGAGATTCAATTGTCCCCTTTCTTTCTCCTTGTTCAGTGAAGTGTTGAATAACCGATGATTCGTACATAGTTTCCTCCGATATAATTTGACGAATGGTCTGAAAGTTCAATATCAATCCACTTAAGATAACCAGACTTGAAAGATAGTCAGGTTTGTCCGGTTCATCCATTGGTAAAGTATCGGCGACACGGACACACTCCCGCAACCACGCACCAGAATCCATTGACTCTGGAGGCTTCATCAACGGTGCGAAAGGAATTAATCCCTTCAACTTCGCATCAAGCACGGCTTGTCCCTCTATCTCAGAGAGTCTGATTACCTTGTATTTGAGAGTAATCTCATGACCCAGCATGTCTTGAACATATTCCCCTGGATCACTGATTCCCGCATTCGGATGCAGATAGATAACGTGTGAATAGACAGGTTTTTGAAAGGTTTCAATACCTCTGCCAGCGTATCCTACTATGCGGTACGGCATAGGAATCCGCGTGCTATCGTGCGTTTGGAACTCAAAATGCATCACAGCCTCTTTACCAAGAATATCCACGTGTATGAAACTATCGGCACGATGCGCTCTGACAGTAGGTTGCTCCGTATCAAGAATCTGGATTACCTTAACCTCTGATATACCGAGGGCGAACCTGATCCAGTCCTCAGGATTTTGTTGAATGACGCGTTTTGATACGGTATCAAACTGTCCACTCGACGGTGCCGGGTCTTGTTCAGAAGATGCTTCTCTCATAAAGTTTTCACCAAATGCTTCAGTAAATCCCACTGTCGCAACACACAGATTTATGTTATTTACGATAAGGTTCAATTCCTATTTGATGCCAAAATCTGTCTGAATTCATCAAGGCTTGACACCTGAAGTGCCTCGTGATGTAACTGCTTAAGCGTTTGCAATTCTTCAATGCTTTCAATTTTAGGTTTCAAAGTTTGCACTTCGCTGGATTGAAAGCGCACGTCTAACACATCAAGGAGAGATTCAATTGCACCCTTTCTCTCGCCCTGTTCAATTCCTTGTTTAATTCCCTGTTCAATTCCCTGTTCAATTCCTTGTTCAATTCCCTGTTCAATTCCTTGTTCAATTCCTTGTTCAATTCCTTGTTCAATTCCTTGTTCAATTCCTTGTTCAATTCCTTGTTCAATTCCTTGTTCAATTCCTTGTTCAATTCCTTGTTCAATTCCTTGTTCAATTCCTTGTTCAATTCCTTGTTCAATTCCTTGTTCCTTAAAGTATTGGATAACAGATGATTCTTGCATGGTTTCCTCCGGTAAAATTTTACGAATGTCTTGAAAATCAAATATCATGTCAGACAAAATAACCATAGAGGCGAAGTAATCAGGCTTATCCGCCTCGTCCATTGGGATCGTTTGAGCAACCTTAACACATTTCCGTAACCACTCATTGGAATCCGTTTCCTCCGGTGGTTTCATCAGCGGCGCGAAAGGGATGAGTCCTTTCAGTCTTGCATCCAAAACGGCTTGTCCCTCAATCTCACAGAGTCTGATTACCTTATATTTGAGAGTAATCTCATACCCTGAAATATTTTGGACGTATTCCCCAGGGTCATTGAGTCCTGCATCAGGATGCAGGTAAATAACGTGTGAATAGATAGGCAATTCATACGTACGAATACCCAAACCTACGTAACCTGCTATACGGTAAGGCATTGGCACTTGTGTGCTATCGTGCGTCTGAAATTCAAGATGGACGATGGCTTCTTCTCCACGTACGTTTGCATGTATGAAACTATCGGCACGATACCATTTAACAATCGGCTGCTCCGTTTCAAGTACTTCAATCGCTTCTGCATCTGGTGTACCAAGGCAAAACCTTATACATTCATCAGGATTTTGACGGACAATGTGTTTTGAGACAGTATCAAATTGTCCACTTTGTTGTGGTGTCTTGTCAAGTTCAGAGAGTTTTTGTATCATAGCGTTTTCGCGAGTTGTTTCAATAAGTCTTTCTGTTTTCGCGACAATGACTTAGGAATTTCCACAACTAACCGGACCCGTAAGTCTCCGTTTCGTCCAGATGGGTCTACTACCCCTTGCCCACGCAGTCGTAACTGCTGTCCAGGTTGTGCACCCGATAGTATTTTGAGATCCACGTTTCCTGTAAGTGTTTGCACTCGAACAGTGCCGCCTAACGCTGCGGTTGTCATTGGCACTTGCACATCTGTCACCAGATCAAGTCCGTCACGCGTTAAGGTCGGATGCGGTTGAACAGAGATTTTGACCAACAGGTCCCCTGATGTCCCCGCGCTCATAGATTCCCCATGTCCACGAACCCGTAGTGTTTGACCATCTTTAATACCGGGCGGAATTTTAAGGGTTATATTTTTTCCAAGAACGCTGACCTCTTTCTGTGTTCCAAGCACAGCATCAGCAAAGGAAATAGCAAGGTTAATGCTATGGTCACGTCCACGGTAGGTGTGAGTTGTTCGACGTTGCTGTCCAAACACATCACCGTATACATCACCAAACCCGCCGTAAGCAGAACGTCCAAAAATGTCGTTCAAATTGAGGTTCGCGAAGATGTCCTCCACGTTCGTGTATCCCTCAAACCCCATACCGTGAACACCAGCATGCCCGCGAGTATCGTAGATTCGTCGCTTTTCAGGATCAGATAGCACCGAATAGGCGTTGGATGCCTCTTTGAATTTCTCCTCAGCAGCTTTGTCCCCAGGGTTTTTGTCAGGGTGGTACTTGACAGCCAATTTGCGGTAGGCTTTTTTAATTTCTTCTGAAGTGGCGTTTCTGTTTACGCCAAGTATTTCGTAGTAGTCTCTCATGGTCTCCTGAGGCATTACTTCTTAGTTGGTTTTGGCATGTCCCATCAAAGAATGCCATCCTACAATAATGCTATTAACGCATTAATGGTAGCAATGTTTTGGTGTTGTTTAACGAGAGTACTTCCAAATTTGAGTGTGGCGGTTTCTACTTTCAATTTACGTTGCACTTCTGCAATACTCTCAATGTCCTTGACGTGTGCTGCTCCAACAATCCGTCGTAACATTTCCATGCCTGCAAACCCTATTGATTCGTGGAAAATTTTTTGCAACGTGCAAGATTTCTGCACCGTATCGTCCATCTTAAATTCTGTCGTGTAAGTATCCCACGTTTCAACAATTGCAGTTTTAAGTCCCGATTGAACATCAGAATTGTCTATGTGTGAAAAATAGGATAAGAGGTAATTTGCCCAATACAGTCCAACGTCAAATCCGACGGGACCGTAAAAGGCAAATTCAGCATCAATAACTTTGGCGGAATTACCTTTCACCATAATACTTCCAGTGTGAAGGTCTCCATGTGTTAAGCCATTTTGTTCAGTGAGAAAAGATGATTTAAGGTTTCGCGCTTGTTGCAAGAAAACTTCATCTGCTTTTAATCGCTTAACATCCGGTTCTAACCCATCTGTATAGAAATTTGTCTCATGTTCGGTAAATGGGAAAGTGAAAACGTAATCTGCAGTTATTGATTGCATAACAGTGTTGGCAAAGTTTTCTCGGTATTTATCTACTGAAGCACTGTCAAGATTGTCGGCATAAGTTTGGCTATGCGCAATCCCCATAAACCTTCCAATCTGTTTAGGAACTGTCTGATTTACGAGCCCGGCAACGAGATCATCTCGTAGCAAACTGTATCCGCGGAGATCTTCCATCACAATTACAGCTACATCACTATCAAAATAGTACTGTGTCGGTACCATCTCATTTGCAAACTGATTGTATATTTCAAGTGCTCGGGACTCAAAAGTCAAACGTTCTGGTGGCAATGGATAGTCTGGACCCAATATCTTAATATAAGGTGGTGCCTGTTTTAACACAAGCGAAGATTCCGGATGAGATGCATCGGAAACCCGATAGACAAAATTCAGATTTCCATCTCCGATTTCTTCAGAATGCAACTCGGTATTCGGACCGAAAAATCCTATCTCAACCTGCCGTTCGCGAAGATATTGAGGAATAGTTTCTCTGTTTAGTTCCATCTATGTCTACGTTTTTCTAAAGTGTGATGTCCTCGGGACACATATAAGGATGTTAGGTTAGAACAGTTTATATCCGTGTCCTTCGTTGGCTGCACACCTAATACGCCCTGAGAATAAAACAACGGAGGAGTTATTACAACAACAGATTTTCAGCTATCTGAATAGCATTCAAAGCAGCACCTTTACGAAGATTGTCAGCGACAACCCACAGATTTAAGCCGTTCGGGATCGATGAATCTTCACGGATGCGTCCAACATATACATCATCTTTCCCTGCAACTTCTATAGCCATGGGATACTTGTAATTGTCCGGATCATCAATTAACTGCACACTCGGGGCATCTGCAAGACACTTACGTGCTTCCGCCGAGGTGAGTTTTTCGTGGGTCTCAAGGTTAATCGATTCAGAATGCGCGAAGAAAACAGGTACTCGCACAGTTGTTGCCGAAACCCCTATAGTATCATCAGAAAGGATTTTATGGGTTTCGTTAACCATCTTCAGTTCTTCTTCATTATCACCGGTATCAGTAACGGGCCAATCAAAAGCGACGTTAAAAGCCATCTGATGTGGAAACCGATCAAGGGTAATGGGTTTGCCTTCCAACGCCTCAGCTGTCTGTAGAATCAATTCGTTCACTGCTCGTCCACTTTTACCAGAAACGCTCTGGTACGTAGAAACAACGATTCTTTTGATGCCAACAGCATCATAAATCGGTTTGAGTACCACCATCATCTGGATAGTTGAACAGTTTGGATTTGCGATGAGACCGTTGTGTTCTAAAGCAGCATCCATGTTGACTTCTGGAACAACCAAGGGAACATCATCGTCCATGCGGAAAGCACTTGTGTTGTCAATAACCAATGCCCCTTTTTCAACCGCTGTAGGAATGAACTCCCGACTCACTGATCCACCCGCTGACGAGAAAACAAGGTCAACCTCATCAAACGAGTCATGTGTCAACTCCTCAATAACTATGTGCGCGCCTTTAAAAGTCAGGATTTCACCTGCCGACCTATGAGACGCTAACAGTTTCAGACTACCAACAGGAAAGGAGCGTTCTTCTAAAAGCTCCAACATAGTGTTGCCAACTGCCCCTGTTGCACCGACAATTGCAACACGATAATTTTCATTCATTTTTATCACCTCAAAGTCAACCTTTTTTATTATGTTAACACAAAATCAAGACTTATGCAACTCAGTTTTTAGAGTGGGTGTAAAGTTCTTGTCAAAGACTACTCATCTTATTGTAACGTGAGCTCGGTATAAGCAATCTTTTGTAGCGCAAACTTTTAGTTTGCGTTCCAGGATGCACAAACTAAATGAAAATTAAGTATTTAAATCGGTAATCCCGATTTCCACAGGACCGGTAGGTGCGATTTGTAACCGCTTAGCTCCAACCCGGTAGGTGCGGTTTGTAACCGCACCATTAGCGTCAATTTAGCGGTCCTCCAATCACGGTAGGTGCGGTTTGATGAAGACTAACTTATTAATTCGGTAATTCTGATCTCTTTTCTGTCTGCATCGCGGATTATCGCAGAGAACGCGGAGGACGCGGAATTAAGAGATTCTTTGTTACCGACCCGTCTCTGGCGAAAGCAAATGTCCGAGACACAAAAGCATTTTCCGCGTCTTCTGTGTCCTCCGTGCCCGCCGCGATTCAGACAACCAGATAATAGACCTCACACAAGAAAAACATAAAACAAGATGTCTATGGTTAGAAAATTACCGAATTTATTTTTTAATCTTCATCAAGAAACCGCACCTACCGCGGTTATGAGAGTCCGATTCAAGCATTAAGAACTTCATATCTCGGACACCGAGCTCACGTTATTGTAAATACACAATAAATCGTGCGACTACAAACACCGCACATTAAAGACAAATGTATAGAGGTTTTAGATTCTACTAATAGCAAAAATACAAATTATCTAATGCTTAATTGTTCCAATATTCTGTATCTAAATTATGTATGTCTAACGTTACATATTGAAGTTAAGAAAACGGTGCTGACTGTTTTTCCGCATAATCACATGCCTGCCATATTGTGAGAGTTTGGTATAATACTTGTAGTAGAAATTGTACTATTTAGGATTGAGTTTCACATGGTTGCTTTAATTAATTCTTTAATATAATTAAGTCAGATTATCCCGTTTTTTACTTGCAAAGTTTTCGTTATTTCTGCTAAAATGTATATCAGGAGGAAAAGATATGGCTGCTAACGATAACAAAGAAATTGATGAAGTAGTGAAACATCCGATGGATGGCGATGGGACGGGACTTACCTTTGAACGCCACTTTACGAAATCTACGGTTCACCCGTTTGATGAGATTGAGTGGGAGCACCGTGATGCCGCTATCTATAATGAGAAAGGCGATGTCATCTTTAAACAGGATAATGTTGAAGTGCCTGTTTTTTGGACACAACTCGCTACGGATATTGCTGCCTCAAAATATTTTCGAAAAGCTGGTGTTCCGGATGTTGAATCGGAGACAAGTGTTCGACAATTAGTTACACGTGTTGCACGTACACTTCGACGTGCAGGTGAAGAAATCGGCGGTTACTTTGCTACCACCGAGGACGCTGATACGTTTGAAATGGAGTTGACACATATCCTTGTTACACAACGAGGGGCTTTCAACTCACCTGTATGGTTTAACTGCGGTTTATGGCATGAATACGGGATTAAAGGTGGTGGTGGAAATTATCATTGGGACAGAGACGCACAGAAGGTTAGTGTTTCTGAAAACGCTTATCAATACCCACAAAACTCGGCATGTTTTATCCAAAGTGTGGATGATTCCTTAGACTCCATGCTTGATCTCCAAAAAGCTGAGGTCCGTCTATTTAAATATGGTAGTGGTACAGGGTCTAATTTTAGTAAGGTTCGCGCAAAAGGGGAACACCTCTCCAGTGGCGGTGAAAGTTCCGGGGTTCTCTCCTTTCTTGAAGGGTTTGACCGATGGGCAGGCAGTATTAAGTCTGGTGGCACAACACGACGCGCCGCAAAGATGGTCATTTTAGACATGGACCATCCAGAAATCGTTGACTACATTGATTGGAAGATGAAAGAGGAAGAGAAGGCAAAGGCACTCATCGCAGCGGGTTATCCCGCAGACTTTAACGGTGAAGCGTACAGCACTATTAGTGGACAGAATAGTAACAATTCTGTGCGGATCCCGGATGTCTTCATAGATGCTTACCTTCAAGGAAATTCTTGGAAGACAACCTATCGCACTTCTGGGGAAGTCGCTGCTGAATATGAAGCAAAAATGCTTGTAGATAAAATCGCTCAGGCAGCATGGGCTTGTGCCGATCCAGGTGTCCAATTTGATGATACTATTCAGAAATGGCATACCTGTAAACAGACAGATCGGATTAACGCAAGTAATCCTTGCAGTGAATATCTGTTCTTGGATGACTCCGCATGCAACCTTGCTAGTATCAATCTTGTCAAATTTATTAATGATGACAACACTTTTGACATTGATAGTTTCAGAGCAACTGTCCGCGTGTTTATCACCGCGATGGAAATCATTGTGAGTCTGTCATCATACCCAACGCCAAAAATTGCCAGACGATCTCACGAATATCGCCCCCTCGGACTTGGATATGCAAACTTAGGTGCACTCTTGATGCGATTAAGTATCCCTTATGATAGTGCCGAAGCATGTAGTTATGCAAGTGCTATTACTGCTATCCTGAGTGGACATGGCTATCAAACAAGTGCAGAAATCGCCAAAAGTATCGGAACTTTTTCTGGATACGCTAAGAATCGCGATTCTATGTTAGGCGTAATCAATATGCACCGAGATGCTGCATACAAAATTGATGCGACAACTTGCCCATCGGATCTATTAGAGGCAGCCCGAAAAGATTGGGATGTCTGCCAGCAAAAGGGGGAAAATTGGGGATATCGAAATTCGCAAATCAGTGTTATCGCACCAACCGGAACCATCGCACTTCTTATGGATTGTGATACAACAGGTATTGAGCCAGAATTTGCATTAGTCAAATTTAAAAAGTTGGCTGGCGGTGGTTATATCAAGATTGTCAACCAGAGTGTTCGCGATGCTTTGAAAAAACTCGGTTACATACCACAACACATAGAGGCAATTGTCACGCATATCGTTGGAACAGGCACACTTGAAGGAACACCTTATATCAATCCGGAATCCCTCAAATATAAAGGGTTCACAGAAGAAGACATCGCGTCTGTTGAGAAGATGTTGCCAAGCGCGTTTGACCTGAATCTCGCTTTTGCACCCGGTTTCCTCGGGGAAGAATGCCTTGAAAGATTAGGGATAACTCCTGATAAAGCTGCATTGCCAGAATTTAACCTACTTACCTATCTTGGGTTCAACCCAAGTGAAATTGCAACTGCGGAGGAAATCATCTGCGGTACTGGGACTGTTGAAGGTGCACTACATCTATCATCTAAACATTATCCTGTTTTTGATTGCGCGGTTCAATCCGGTAAGTATGGCACTCGCTATATTTATCATATGGGACCACTAAAATTAATGGCAGCTGTGCAGCCCTTCATCTCAGGTGCTATTTCAAAAACAGTTAACGTCCCGCATGAAGCAACAGTTGACGATATTAAAGAACTCTATGTTGAAGCGTGGCGACTTGGTGTGAAATGTCTCGCAATTTATCGGGATGGAAGCAAGGGGAGTCAACCTCTTTCAACTAGTAGCCATCAGGATGCACAGAGTGAAGCCGACGAACGTCCCATCAGAAAGCGGCTTCCAGACACACGAAAATCTATTACACATAAATTCACCATCGGTGGTCATGAAGGTTACATGACTGTCGGTTTTTTTGAAGATAGTACCCCCGGTGAAGTTTTCCTTACCATGAGTAAACAAGGTTCTACCTTCTCAGGTCTCATGGACTCTATTGCTATCCTCATCTCTGTCGCATTGCAGTACGGTGTTCCGTTGGAGTCACTCGTCAATAAGTTCAGTCATGTTCGGTTTGAACCATCAGGGTTCACACAAGATCCTGATATTCCGATGGCAAAATCAGTTGTTGATTATATTTTCCGCTGGCTCGGAAAAGAGTTTCTCCCTAAAGACGGTCAAGAAGATACCACTGAAGTTCTTGAGTTAGATCAACAGATGGCATTACCCGAAGAAACCCGTTCGCATGGGCACGGAAATAACGGGGACTCTAATCTATTGGCGGATCGCGAGAAAATGATTACACTCCGACACGGAGATGCACCTCCATGCCACGATTGTGGCGCAATTATGGTGCGAAGTGGAATCTGCTACCGATGCACTAATTGCGGTGCAACAAGTGGATGTTCATAAACCTCCTCTATGATACAAATAGGACTTACGCAACCCGATGTGAACGACACACCTCAACTAAAGCAAAGGGTTTGCGTGAGTCCTAATCCCATCCAAATCACATAATACCGAATTAACGCGATTTGTAGCGCGAGGTCCCCGTGCCTCACAATGCCGACTTTATCGGACAACTCCGAATCAAGTTAATTTGGTATAATACACTAAAAATTGATATTGCTAACTTGCCATAAAATATGGTATCCTTAACAAATACTTGAGTTGAGTAGATGATCGCGTCTCAATATTGGGATGAGGAAAGTCCGGACTCCGCAGGGCAGGGTGCTGGGTAATACCCAGGAGCGGCAACGCTATGGAAAGTGCAACAGAAAGTAGACTACAACGTACAAAACGTTGTACAGGTGAAACGGTGCGGTAAAAGCGCACCAGTCCATAAGGCGACTTATGGAGCTTGGTAAACCCCATCTGGAGCAAGGTAAAATGGGGGACATTTAAAGGTGTGCTCGCTTTGTCCCCGGGTAACCGCTTGAGGTCAATGGAGACATTGATCCCAGATGAATGATCATCATATACAGAATCCGGCTTATTCTCAACTCAAGCTAATCTACTAACTTCCAGTTTACTTGGCATTTACGACAATCATGGGTGTCATGATTAAAATTAAAATAAAGACAATTCAGCAGCATTGATGATTAAACAAAAATTGAAATACACCATTTTTCATAAAAAGCCGACCGTTTATTACGGGGCCATATCATTTTTCATTTTTCTAATCCTGTTCCTGATGTCCGTTTCATTGAAACCCGGTATTGGTGAAAAAGGTACTCCCGATTTTGCAAAAGAAGGTATCACATTCTTAAAGCAGTACTGCTTTGACTGCCACGCTGGTGATCAACCCCAAGCGAATCTCTCCCTTGATAAATTCGAAAACAATATGTCGTTGATCAAAGACCATGATATCTGGGAGAGAGTCTTAGATATGCTAACGACCAACCAAATGCCGCCTGCGGATAGCGATCAACCACCTATTGAAGAATTGGAATCTTTTATCCAGCACGTTGATGCGATCTTTGAGGGCGCAAGTCGTACAACTAAACCTGATCCAGGGCGTGTAACAGTACGTAGACTCAATAGAGTCGAATACAAAAACAGCGTTCGAGATTTGTTAGGAGTGGATTTTGATCCTACTGAGAATTTCCCAGCAGACGATGTCGGGCACGGATTTGATAATATTGGCGATGTACTGACAATGTCACCACTTCTGATGGAACGGTATCTTGAAGCAGCAGAGGCAATCACCACGCGTGTCATCATAGTAGATCCACCCAAACCATCAAGACACTACCAAAAGGTAACACGTCTTGACCCACGCCACAAAAATGTTCCAGATAGACGTTTTCGCTTACTTGATCCAACTGCAGCAGAACCATGGAAATCTGGTCCCTTTACGACAGGCGCGTCGTCCTTCAAATTCCTCCCAGATGCAGAAACATATCTCCGAGCAACACTATATGCGGAGACGGATAGTCAAACCCCCGTTGAAGTTGCGTTAATCCTTCAGGGAGAAAAACTGCAAGATGTTTCCTCACCAGATGAACTAACACGATTAATAGGTGTAGACCCCACAGCAGACAACAATCTCAAAATTCTGAAGATTTTTGAGATTACCGCACGTGAATCGAAAAAGACACAAACGGTCGAATTTCTTGTTAACCGTATTGCAAACATTGACAGAGTAGGAATTGCAATGGTGAAGCCTATAGACGGTGAACCGAACGCAAAACTTCAAATTCGCGGGGTTTGGTCAGAAGGTCCATTGGAGACAAGACCCGCATCGCAACTCAAAATTTTAGCTTGCACTCCAGACATCCCACAAACAGAACAGACACGTGAAGTGTTAACGCGGTTACTTCGTAAGGCATATCGCCGCCCGCCAAGTGAAAAAGAGATCGAACAACTCGCTGAGTTTGTGGAATCTATTCAAGCTGAGGGTGCAAAATGGGAAGCAGGTATTCAGCAGGCAATTAAAGTCATCCTCTGCTCTCCCAAGTTCCTATTTAGATTAGAGTTAGATGACCGTCCACAAACCGAAGAACCTCGCCCGATTGATGAATTTCAACTTGCCTCACGCATGTCCTATTTCTTGTGGAGCAGCATTCCAGACGATGAACTCCTTCAACTTGCAGAGAAAAACCAGCTGACCGCATCGCTTGAGGCACAAGTTCAACGGATGCTTGCAGACCCGAAAGCAACGGGATTGGCAAGTAACTTTGGTGTGCAATGGTTGCAAATCCAACGATTAGAAACTGTAACTCCTGACCCCGAACGTTTTCCAACTTTCAACACCAAGCTGCGTGATGCGATGTTAAAAGAAACGGAACTGTTTCTGGAATCGATCTTTCATGAAGATAGGAGCATCCTGGATTTGCTTGATGCAGACTACACGTTTCTCAACCAACGTCTATCGGCACATTACGGTATTTGGAAAAACGCACAAGGAGAACCGATTAAAGGCAATGCATTTCAGCGCATTGCGTTGCAAAATTCCGCACGCGGCGGCATTCTCACACAAGCCAGCGTCTTGACGGTAACCTCTAATCCCACTCGCACATCACCTGTTAAAAGAGGACGTTGGGTGTTAGAACAAATACTCGGTTCACCGCCGCCACCGCCACCACCAGATGTTCCTGAATTGGAAGAGGACCACGATGCAATTACCGGAACCACCTTACGAGAACGTCTTGAACAACACCGAGAAGATCCTGCTTGTGCCAACTGCCATGCCAAAATGGATCCCATCGGGTTTGCAATGGAAAACTTCAACGCCATCGGTAAGTTTCGAACAAAAGACGGTGAACAGCAGATTGATTCTGCCGGACAACTACCAGATGGAACCACGTTTGACGGTATCGCAGATTTAAAACAGATCCTCAAAAACAGAAAAAAACAATTCGCACAGTGCTTAACGGAAAAGATGTTAACCTATGCATTAGGTAGAGGATTGGAGTATTACGACAAGCCTACCGTTGAACGGATCGTCTCTCAACTTGAAGCGAATGATTACAAAAGTTCCACACTGATTACAGAAATTGTCAAAAGCGACCCGTTTCGCTTGCGACGCGGCACAAAAGGATAATTTAATGATGCGTAGAATTGCTTATATCACACTTTTCACAATCACCGTTTTTCAAACAAGTTGTTCCACATTACTTTATGAAACCCACAAAGATGATCCTATTTTACAACTTGATCAAAATTATTCTGTCCATTTGAATTCTACTACATGCACTACAAAACAAGCACAAGCACTTTTAAATGTATTTAAATCTCTATCCCCAAAGTTAAAAACGTCAGTTTCTATATGGAATATAAGTGACGATGAATTACAAAATGATATTAAGATCGGATATCAAAATGGAATGAACCACGTTACTGTTAGCAAGGATGTTTTTCCAATTGAAGATTCTCAAGGGATATTAGCACCAGAAAAACGCTTATTTTACGCTGTCGTTCTATTTATGACTGAAAATGGCACAAATGAACAAGCAATAAAATTAATATTAAAAGAAAGGTACGGCATTACTGTTGATATACCTTCTTATGCCATATTAACCCAAAACACCTCAAAAGAAACTGCAGCACACTTTTCGGATTATGAAAACGAAGATCTGATGATATTCATATCAATACTTGAAGAATTCCCGAAGACACTACAGAAAATGCCTCAATTAAAATATGTGATACGTCGAAACGACAACAATATCAGAGCACCGGGTTTAGCTTGGACGAGTAACGGTTATATTGAGTTTGCTAAGTTTCTTTTTGAACGTAATAATGTTAATGATACTCGCAGATTAATTGCACATGAAAAATCTCATTTTTTATGGACTCATCTTTTTCCCGACCAACTTAAACAGCATTGGATGGAACTTGGTGGATGGTATGAAAACAAAGAGAGTGAAACAGGTTGGTCAACAAAGAATGATCGAAAAGGATTTGTAACAAATTACGCTTATGAAAAAAACCCAAATGAGGATATGGCGGAAAGTCTCGGATATTATCTCGTGTATCCGGATAAACTGCGTGCATGTTGCCCCGCAAAATACGATTTTATTCATAATCGGATAATGCTTATGTATGGCAAACGTTATATTCCACCAGATCTTTTAAATTAACTTGACAAGAACACTTGTACGTGGTAAACTAAAACCAAATTAACCCGATTTGTAGTGCAAGGTCCCCGTGCCTCGCAATGCTGACCTTATCAGAAGACTTCAAATCAAGTTGATATGGTATAATACCAAATTAACCCGATTCGTAGCGCGAGGTCCCCGTGCCTTGCAATGCTGACCTTATCAGAAGACTTCAAATCAAGTTGATATGGTATAATACCACAGTGGGATATGCTTATGGAAACTTCAAAACAACTTTCACGTCGATCATTCATACGCAGCCTCGGGGTTAGTGCTGCCCTACCTGTATTAGGTGCAATGGGTCCACTGACAACTTGGGCGGATGAATCTACAAGCAATAAAACGATTACACGATATCCTGATCCTTCGATTGAAGTTCTTGACCCGCGTTTTGCGAAATACAAAATTGGAAACGCTGTTGTGGAACGATTGTGGACAGGAGCGCGTTGGTCCGAGGGACCTGTGTGGTTCGGTGACGGTGGATTTCTCCTGTGGAGTGATATTCCAAACAACCGTATTCTTAAATGGCAGGAAGCAACAGGAAAAGTGAGTGTCTACCGTAAGCCGTCTAATTATACCAACGGACATACTCGCGATAGACAAGGTAGACTCATCAGTTGTGAACACGGCACTCGGCGCGTCACACGAACCGAATATGATGGCACAATTACTGTGCTGATAGATAACTTTGATGGAAAAAGGTTCAACGCACCGAACGATGTCGTAGTTCACCCCGATGGACATATCTGGTTTACCGATCCTGGATACGGTATCTTGTTCAATTATCAAGTTTCGGTGTCAAAACCCAATGCTTTAGCTTTGGGATGTAGACACCGCCTTATTGTATTAGACCACAAATCTGAAAAATATTTGGCATTTCCCTTAAAATGTGGTATGTTATTAATAGCATTGCTGGTAGAGATTTTCACCCTTGCTGCAAAGCAAGGTCTCTACCAACACCGAGTGAAAACGGGAGCGATGCTAAAGGAAATCCACAATGCACACCTACAAATACAAGTTAGATTATCATAGTGATTTAGACGCTATCAACGCTGCTTCTGCATCCGTTTGGAATGAGTGTCTTATACTCAAAGAGATGTGGGATTACGCACACGGTTACCGCACAACTTCCAAAGCGTGTGAGTTGTGGATGGATAAGCAGTTATCCAAGACGCAATCCTTACATTCTCAAAGTATCCAAGCAGTGCGTGAGCGTTATTTCAAATCGTATCAAGGTTTCTTTGCTTTACGCAAGAATGGTGATAAAAAAGCGAAACCTCCGCACAAGCAAAAGAAATATCAGACAACAACTTGGAAAAAGCAAGCAATCCGTGTGATAGACAACACGCTGATCCTGTCTATGGGTAAAGGCAACAAACCTTTAGAAGTTGAGTTGTCCAAAGCGATTGACATTTCAAACATAGCCTTGATTAATCTTGTCTACGACACCGGACAATACGCACTACATTTTGTCTATAGAACTAACAAACCTATAAAGTCTGAATGTGATGGTGTTATGGGCGTTGATATTGGTGAGATACATCCGATAGTTTGTAATGATGGTGTGAACACAACGATTTTCAATGGGCGGTATATCCGAAGTCTATACCGATTGAGAAACAAAGTCATTGCATCATTTAACGCAAAGATTGACCGATGTAAATACAAGTCTAAACATTGGTGGCATTTAGTGCGTAGGAAATGGAAACGCATACGCACGCTTGACAATCAGATACGTGACAGGCTTCACAAACATACCACTGCTTTTGTCCAGCAATGTGTTGATACAAGTATTGGCACAATAGCAATCGGTGACCTTACCAATATCAGAGATAGCATTGATTGCGGCAAGCGCGCTAATCAGAAACTGCATCAATGGGCATTCGGTAAAATCACATCGTTAATCACGGACAAAGCGAAAGCACAAGGTATCAAGGTTGAAATGATTGACGAAGCATACACTTCACAAACTTGCCCAAAGTGTCTGAACAAAAAGAAACCCACAAACCGAAACTATAAATGTCCATGCGGGTTTCAATATCATAGAGATGGTATTGGTGCTATCAACATCAGAAAAAAGTATCTGGGTTGCTTCGGTGACCCCGTAGTGGCGGCCATGGCACCGCCCGTTGGATTTCGTTCAGAAGTCCGATGTTGCTCCGCCTGAGCGGAGAATGTTCCTAAAAGGAACAAAAGAACCCCACTGCTTTAGCTGTGGGAGTATGTCAGGAAGGACATAAGGCAGAATTTGAATTGCCTACTTCCGTTTACCGGCTCAATCCGGACACTGGAAAGGCAACAGTCGTGACAGATGTACTCGAAAGACCGAATGGTATCTGCTTTTCCCCAAAATATGATAAACTCTATGTCGCTGACACAGGAACACCAAAACACATCGTTGTCTTTGATGTAGTAGACGGTGAGCGATTGGGCAAAAAACAGGTGTTCTACAAAACGGCACCCGGCAACGCTGACGGTCTTCGGTGTGATATTGATGGGAATGTATGGGCAGGTGCAGGTTGGGTTGGCGAAGGTTACGATGGCGTGCATATCTTCGATCCAGATGGAACACTAATCGGTAAGATTCATCTCCCAGAAATTTGTTCCAATATCTGTTTCGGTGGGGTGAAAAGAAACAGACTCTTTATGACTGCAAGTCAATCTCTCTATTCAGTTTTTGTAGAAGCACAAGGATCCCCGCTTTTTTAAAATATTAAATTCGATTATGTAGTTTATTGTTCTCTTTTGTAGAATACTCTGAAAATTTCAGAAACCTTCTTATATTGAACTCACGTTAATTCCGTATAACTACAAAACTTGCAGCATCATAAAACATCAACTCCTATCAAATCGCAGATTATCAATATTGTAATCTGTTTTGCAGATGACACGGCACAAAGGAGTAATAAGAGACATTTATGAAAACATCAAAACAACTTTCACGAAGAACCTTTTTACGTGGATTAGGAGTCAGTATTGCCCTACCGTGGTTAGAAACGATGGGTCCACTCACAAGTTGGGCAACCGCAGCAACAAAAGTGGCAACAGGGCAGATAACACCGAATCGGATGGCATTCCTCTATAGTCCTAACGGAAAAATTATGGAGGATTGGACACCCAAACAGGTAGGGACTAATTTCGACCTTACGAATACCTTAAAACCTCTTGAAAACGTAAAAGATAAAATACTGGTCCTCAGTGGACTTACAGCGGATAAGGCACGCGCAAATGGTGATGGTGGCGGTGACCACGCAAGGGCAATGGCAGCATTTCTCACAGGCGCACAACCGCGCAAAACAAGTGGAACAAACATTCACGCCGGAATTTCTGTCGACCAAGCCGCAGCTTCACATATCGGCGATCAAACACGGATACCTTCTCTTGAACTCGGAATTGAACCCGGTTACAGAGCTGGCAATTGCGATTCTGGTTATAGCTGCGTTTATTCAGGAACTATGGCATGGAAGTCAGCAACGCAACCGCTCCCGAAAGAAGTTAATCCCAAACTTGCATTTAAACGCATGTTTTCCACCGAGCCTAACGCGCAAAGACAACAACGCGATGAAGAACGAAAAAGCATTCTCGATTTTGTCAGACAGGATTCAAAAGACCTAATCCGCCAAGTCAGCGGAAACGATGCGCGAAAACTTGATGAATACTTCGCTGCTATTCGAGACATTGAAATGAGAATCGAATCTGCTGAAAAGTTTCCGAAAATTGAGAACCTTGACTATAATGCTCCAGAAAAGATACCGAGAAATTTTCAGGAGCATGTTCAACTTATGTTAGACCTGATCGTTCTTGCATTCCAAACAGATGTGACGCGAATTGTGACCTTTACATTAGCAAATGAAGGCAGCAACAAAACATATCCGACTATTAATATCTCTGAAGGTCATCATAATCTGTCGCATCATGGCGGTGATGAAGCGAAAATGGATAAAATTCGCAGGATTAACATTTTCCATACACAACAACTGGCATACATACTGGAGAAACTTGACGCTATACCCGAAGGGGATGGCACGTTACTTGACCATTCTATGATTGTGTACGGCAGCGGGAACTCTGATGGTAATCGACACAGTCATCACAATCTTCCAATTCTATTAGCAGGCAGCGGTTGTGGCACGATAAAAAGTGGACGACATATCCAGTATCCGAAGGAAACCCCGCTTAACAACCTTTGGCTTTCTATGCTCAACCGCATGGATGTTAATTTGGGCCAGATAGGGGATAGCACAGGTAGTTTAGATGGCTTATAAACCCATAGGTATTAATATAGCCCAAGTTGCTGCCCATTGAAAATAGATCAATTCTCGGACAGTTAGCGTGCTTAATCTTTCGCTCCAGCGGAGCGATATGTTTATAGAAAAAGTTAGTCCGTTCTTCCGCTCCAGCGGAGCGGTATGTGATGGAACGTGATTTTGTCCTTATCAAAAAGTTCAGTTCGAATGATGTTTCTCAATGTTTAAGTAGCAACTTAGGTTAATATAAGAAAGGTAATCCTTGCTTGATTCAGGGGCTACCTATTTTTTTATTTCTATACCTAAGTCTGGTTTTCTTTTAAAACTTGCTATCCCATCCGAATACCTCCGTTAACATCAAGTGTTGCCCCGGTGATGTACTGCCCCTCTTCCGATGCAAGGAAAAGGATTGCACTGGCAATCTCGGAGGCATCAGCGACGCGCCCAAGCGGAATTTGATCCGTCATATCCGGATGGTTCTTCGCCATCTCCGTTGCTGCGATACCCGGCGCGATAGAATTAACCGTTATCCCGAACTCACCCAATACCCTTGCAAATGATTTCGTCAGACACATCACACCTGCTTTTGATGCAGAATAAGGTGCAGAGGCTACCAAACCACCCACCTGTCCTGCTAACGAACCGAGGTTGATGATACGACCAAATTTTTGTTCCTGCATCGTTTCCATTACCGCCTGCGAACACAGAAAGGGACCTTTGAGGTTGACTGCCATCATCCTATCCCATTCCGCTTCGCTGCATGCATCTATGCGGGTGTAGCTAAAAATGCCCGCGTTATTAACTAAAATATCAATTCGTCCAAATTCATCAAGAGTCTTGTTCACCATACCACGAACGGATTCGCCATTGGCAACATCCGTTTCAATCACGAGGCATTGTCTTCCGAGGGCAGTGATCTCTTTTGATACTGCCTCAGCATTCGCCATATTTACTTCGGGGATGACAATATCTGCTCCTTCTTGTGCAAACGCCAAGCATGTCGCTTTTCCAATGCCACCACCACCACCTGTCACAATTGCAACGCGCCCCTTTAACCGCATCTCTGTTTCTCCTTTGCTGATCTTACTATAACGTGAGTCCGAAATAAGGAATCAAGTGTAGGTTGGGTAGAGCACAGCGAAACCCATAGGTGTCAATTTAAGGAAAACACAACACCATAGATTCCCCAAGAACGGTAGGAGCGGTTTCCTAACCGCTCCGGATTCTGTGCTAAAGCTGTTATTCTTATCGATTCTTATCTGTTCCGATGTGGTTTAGAAACAGCATCTACCATTTTGATGAATCGCTAAATTGACATCTATGGGTAAAACTTTCAAAACCCGACAATCCGTTCATTCCCTTCCTCTGTAGGTGACGAATACCAAACGCGTATTCGGCGTTGATTTGGACAAATACCATACGCACATTCGACGTTGATTCCGATGCGAAAGGTGTATCACCGATTACCGCAGTACAAATAACCCCACATTTACATCTATTGAAAACTCTTTAATATCAGTGAAATGCTTTCTCAAATTGTATTCAACGGCACTCGTAGAACAATTCCCTATCCTGATCCAAATCACTTTTGGAGGATAACCGTGAATAACACTTCTATTCCTGAAGTCGGTATCCTTTGAAACGATAAAATAGTCGTTTTCACGAGCGTAATCCCATAACTCGATATCTGTTGCTGTGTCTAACCCAATAGTTTTGACATGGGTAGAATTAGGAAACAGATCCGCCAGCAGCACCACCAGTTGGTCGGATAGGTTCTGATCCAATAGAAGTTTCATCTGTGTAAACAACCACCTGTGATTTTTCCTTGTCCGCAGCGTAAGCAAAACAGGCACGGATGTCTGTCTCTGTTAACTCAGGAAAATCGTGAAGAACTTCCGCTACTGTCATACCCGATGCAAGGTATTCAAAGATGTCGTAAACGGTGATTCGCATTCCCCGAATACAAGGTTGCCCGCTGCGTTTACCCGATTCAATGGTAATAATGTTTCTATAATCGTTCATGATATCCACCTTTTCCTACAAACATTTGAGGAAAGTATACCACAACTTGAGCCAGTTATCAACGGATTTAATGGGAATTTCTAATTGGTGCGTTTAGGGGTTCGGTGTTTCCTATTATCTGAATCGCAGTGACTCAAAAGTCTGTAACATCAGATAATCCACCAAGCAAACAGTTTTGGTTCATATCCATACCTACGTCGGTGTTAGTATTACAACGATGTCCTCCGGTAGTTTAACACTATGTTTTCCCAATTTGTTAATCAACAAACTATTTTTAAAATCAGTTGGGTTTTGCAAATCCTACACAACCATTTTCTGTGAGGTTATTTGAACAAGGGTTCCTAAGCTTTCAAAGAAAACCGAAGTTTATCATCCATAGCAACCAATTTCTCCATAAGTCCCGGTATGTCCACCCATTTAAGTTGATGCGGTATTGTGCGTTGTCGACTTAACACCCAACCAAGGACTAAACTGACATCAAAGGCGTTTTTCGCTGGTGCAAATTTTTCTGGGGCAGAATCTGTCCGGACATAATAATGTGGGTCGGGGAAATATCGGGTAAGTTCGGAGGGTGGAATCTTTTTTCTACTATCAGGTTTTTGGTCTAATTCTGTTATCTGTTCTGAGTTTTTTACTTGTATATCATATCCATTGATAGCAATGCTATATGCCCTTGCTGCCATCTGGTGATTCCATTTATCCTTAACGGTTGTATCTATCCAACGCGCCAATGTATCTTGGTTTACCTCAGCTGCTATCCAACGTTTGTATAACTCGCGTTCACCTGAAATGTGATCGAGATGTGTAAGTAAGAATGAATGTATCTCATGAGTAAATGTATCCGTGTCTAAATTCTTTGTCTTTTTCCGATGTTCCTTTTTGAAGTTTACCTTGTGTGAGGATAACATACCGAAAGGAAATCGGGTTTTGTATGTAGGTTCATGCCAGCTTAACCGAATATCTAAGGCTTTGCCTGCTCCGATTGTGTTTAATCCGCTAACTTCCAGGAAAAAAGGCCATTGGTCCGCCTCGTTTAATTGATAGTTGGCTAAGGTAAAACTGACCCACATAGATTCGCCATACTCTTTAATCTTCAAAGTGGCTTTATGAGACTGAATATCAGAAACAAACAATTCTAAAACGTCGACCAATGCTTCGAATACGTCTCTATGTTGAAAAAGGTGATATTGCTTCGTCGCTGTGCATACTGGTATGTTCTGACGGTCTTTAACATATTCCCCATCAGTGCTGAGAGCTTGACGAACTATCACATCAAGGTATTTATTAGTGCCACCATTATGAAGGTACCATTGGTATCTTATGAAGTGCGGAATCCAGTCTAATAACTCGTTGACAGGTTTTGTGTATACAAATGCTTCTCTACCTTCCCATTTCAATTTCATATATCTGCACCCTCCACAATCGCAATTTTATCGGATTAAATTGTTTTCGGTGTAAGAATTATGTAGTAGATTGTAAGTATGGTAGAGGTGCGATACCCAACAGACAACCCGATAGCAAATAAGAAAAGTTAGGTCTCGTGTCTTTATACACCTACTAGACTCATGCAGAACTCACGTTAATTTAGGATGATTTTTCACTGCAAAGTTCACATAATTCAAAATACTCTTCTACAACTTTATTAGTAAAAGATCTAATTTTTCTATACTCCATAGTATCTCGATATGGAATTTCAAAAACACTTATGAACTCACTCATCATTATATCAACACTCCAGAGTACAACCATCCAAGCAGAATGTAAGAAAAAGTAATTAGAAAAGATGTCAGGAGCCTTATGAAGTTTAACTATGTTATCACTTGTTACGTTTTTGCCCATATCAGAATAAGCAGACATTTGTATTGAAGAAGCATGGGCGATGCTTGAAAGTAAAGGATAGACATAATCATAAATTTTCTTTATTCCTATATCATCTGCTCTGCCCCCGACTCTACTACCTGACCACTGATTTGATAAACGCGGATCTCCATAGATTTGTTTTAATTTCTCTAAACTTTCTTTGGACTTTTGATATATTTCAGGAATTTCCGCATCTTGCTTTTCTCTATATTTCCAATAAAAAGTTACTCCCTTCTCAAATGTTCCGGTAGCATTTGCCATAAATTGTTGTAAACGTTGGATTTTATCATTTTTTATATACAGGGTATTGATTCCTATTTCAAATAATGTACGTGCAGCACCTGCTGCCCCTATTAGTCCTATATCAGATCTAGCACAAGATAATTGAAAACTTCTACTTCCGCGTAATACAATGTCCGTATAGGTGTAAACGTAGCTTACGTATCTAGGGTCTTCTGCAACTTTTTTTTCACCATTAAGCGATGATATTTGTTCGATAATATTACTTGATTCTGTCAATAAATCAGCTGTCTTGTTGATTAATTGACGCATCTCAAAACTTCCTATGCCTTTTGCAGCACAATCACAATCTTCATTAAAATCATGTCCACAAAGTTTTTTATTGTACATACATAAACTCCTTATCTTTATTTTTATTCCAAACAATTTCCCATCCTTGAGATTAGATTGAATTGGAACTTGCACCTGCATCCGAGTATAGTTCACACGATTATAATCTTCTCGCTTACACACCTACGGCGGTGTCAGCATTTCAACGATGTCTTCTGGTAGTTTTACGTTATGTTTCTGCTCAAAATCGGCAACACTTTCATAGTCGCTATGGAATGTATCAATCAGATTTACGCCAAGATTTTTGGCTGTGATGAAGTCCGATTTTGCTTTATCCCATTTCTTCATGTATAACCACAACGCCGCTCGGCGGACATAAGCTTGGGCAGAATCGGGACTAAGTTGTATTACTTTGGTACAGTCTTTTATGGCGTTGTCATAATCTTCTTTTATAGCGTAAACAGAACTTCGATTGTAATAGGCTAAACCATGATTTGGGTTGAGTTTTATAGCGGTGTTATAGTCTCTTATGGCATTATCAAGATCGTCTTTGTCACCATAGGCATTACCTCGATTGTTATAAGTTATGACATCATTAGGGTTGAGTTTTATAGCGGTGTTATAATCTTTGATAGCATTGTCAACTTCACCTTTCTCTCTATAAGCATTGCCTCTATTGGTATATGCCTCGACATAATCAGATTTTAGTTTTATCGCTTTTGTATAGTCTTCAATAGCAGTATCAACCTCACCTTTTTCCTTGAAAGTCATGCCTCGATTGTAATAGGCTTTGGCATAATCAGGATTGAGTTTTATAGCGATGTTATAGTCTTTTATGGCATTATCAAGATCGTCTTTGTCAGCATAGGCATTACCCCGATTGTTGTAAGTTATGGCATCATTGGGGTTGAGTTTTATAGCGGTATTATAGTCTTTTATGGCATTGTCAACTTCGCCTTTCTCCGTATAAACATTGCCTCGATTGCTATATGCCTCTGTATAATCGGGGTTGAGTTTTATAGCGGTGTTATAATCTCTGATAGCATTGTCAACTTCGCCCTTGTTAGCATAAACATTGCCCCTATTGTTATAGACACTGGCACCATCGGGTCTCAACTCCATAGCTTTGCTAAAGTCTTGGAGAGCTTTGTCATAATCGCCTATTATATTGTAAGCTGTTCCCCTATTGTTATAGGCTGAGGCATCATCAGGTCTGAGTTGTATAGATTTGGTATAATCTTTAATTGCTTCGTTAACCTCACCTCTGCCAACATAGGCTGCTCCCCGGTTGAGGTAGACTGTGGCATAATCTGGATTTAATTGTATCGCTTTACTCAAATCCACGATAGCTTTGTCAAACTCGTTAAGACTAATATAAGCTGCCGCTCTGTTGCTATAGGATCCAGCATCATTCGGGTCGAGTTCAATTGCCCTTGAGTAATCATTTAATGCCTCGTCTATTTGCTTCAACATCATCATGAAGTTTCCCCGATGGAACGCTAACAAAGCAAGTGTTTCTATTTCCTCAGGTGTTACAGTAGACGAAGGTTGTTTCTGAGATTGCATTCCTTTAATAACCTTTCGGATACCATCTATTACGCTTTGCCAACCTGTGCTCTCAGGTTGCCATTCATTAATAGGTATTACTCCTTCAGGAAAAGCATGGAAATCACTAAGTTGATCATTTTTCCAATCACAAGCCTCAAGGATAATTGGAATAACCCTTATCTTTTCGTCTAAGGCAATTGCTAATTCCTTGTTACAGTTTTTAGAGGCAAGGCTCTCGGCAGAGACAAGATATAGCAGTATATCCGAATTAGGAAGGTTCGTGGTGAAAATTTCTTCTCGCCATTTGTCGCCACCGAGAATTTCATTATCGTGCCAGATGTTTATTAAGCCCTGACGCTTCATGACATCAAGACGGGTTATCAATTTATCTTTCGCTTCTGAATCGGTATGCGAATAAGTAATAAACACCTTTAATGATTTGCTCATACACTCCCCTCCACAATAGCAATCTCATCGTCAGTTAAGTCGTATAACCCGTATACCAGTTTGTCAATCTCATTTTCAAGGTTAGAGGTGTCTGCTGCGGGGTCTGCACCTTTCGCTGCAAGGATTTCATTGACAAGATTAGTGATAAGGGTTTTTCGATCAGAATCAATATTGGGAACATGGATTTGCTTCATAAAGATACTGAATCCGCGAGAACCACCACTTCCCAATGTGTTCGCCAGCCTCGAATAATACCACTCCACAGTTTTTGAATTGAGCACGCCACATAACCAAGTTTTCTCTGTAGGTATAAAATAACAGGTATTGCTAAGGTAAAAATTATTCGTGACCACTGTGAAACTTGGGCGTCGGTAAATGTCAGGATAAATGATCTTTTCCTTTTCAAATTCGGGATAGTAGGTGTTTGCACAGCGTTGCAACGCATACCATTCATACCGAATTCCTGTTTCTGATCTGTTTCTTTTAGACAGCCTATCTTTATATTGCAATAAATGATTGTAGATGGAAGGATAATCTTCTTTGAATCGATTCTCTGCCACTTCAGATGCCCCAGATATTGTAGGATCTTCATGTAATGGAAAGTGCCATGGAATGAATAACAGATATAATTTTGCCCACTTAGCATTGTAGCGTTTAATATCACGTCCACGCAGCAACGGTTTTATGATTTCTGCTGACCTCGGGTCTTGCTCAATAAGTTGTTCGCGTTTTGCATCGTCTATGATGAATGCGTCATTACAACCTGTTGTAATTCCACGATAGATATTTATATCCCAATCTTTAAGCGGTTTTCCGACATCCTCAATTTTGCGTTTCAAGTTCATTTCAGCAGATGAGAGAATCGCCCACGGTTTATCTATAGCGGGCATCTCCATACTCGTACCATTATCGCTCAGATATTGAGAGATGTTACCGATCTGTCTATCAAAATCTGCTCCGAGGGATACAGCCCTGAAAGCGGCATGAACATCAAGATGGATGTTTTGAAACAGCAAGATGTTAGTATCCACAGTTGCATCAAACACGTCTGGTCCCATATCCAGCAGTTGAACGGGTTGGGTAAGCGTTACAAAATAAACTCGTAGCTTTTTGCCATAGCCAGCACGCATCCACTTATTGGAAGTAATCAAACAGACGTGTCCACTGTCTCCCAATAGTTGATGTGCTTTTTCATAGAACAAACAGTAAATATCGCCAGTGCGAGCGAAAGTATCAAAACCTGCATCTTGATAGAGATTTCCAAGTCTCCCGTTATCCCTTTGCAACTGGATATATGGTGGATTGCCAATTACCACATCAAATCCGTCTTTTACGCCGAACATCCACTCCGGATCAAAAAATCCTGCTTTGTCATTTTGGTCATACGCGTCCCAGTGAGCAATTCGCTTTGCCTCTTCAAGCCCTGCTGCGAGTATTGCCTCGTGAGCAGCATATTCTTCCTGTAACTCTTCCCGCAGTTCCTGCCGTGCTTGTTCTTGTGATAGCTGGGCATTATTTACCAGATCTTCTATCCTATTTTGTATCTGTTCGCGCCACTCCGTGTGCTTTGCTGCCAACGTTTCAGCCAACTGTTCTCGACATTCTTTTTCCCGCCTCATATAACCCAACTTGATTTGACGGGTATTCGCGCTAAAATGCTTACGCCGAAGTTCCGCAATTTCCTGCCGAAGCTCCAGGATATCTTCGTTTTCAAGAAACAGTCTACATTCAGGTTCCATTAGCTCTTTCAAACCGATAAGTGCATTGGCAGCGACAAACTTCGTTTCTAAATTAGGAAGTGGACGGATACCGTAGTTTGCATCCCGAATTTTGTTTGTTCCTTGTTCAATAATCAATGAAATGAAAAACCGCAGTTTGGCGATAGTAATGGCAATCGGTTGGATGTCAACACCATAGATACAATTCTGTATGAGATAAAGTTTTCTACCATAATCGTTATATCGGTTCGCTTCGGAGAATACCTGCTCAATTGCCTTTTTAGCACTCTCTTTGCTTTCAGGGTCGTCAATCTTATCCGCATGCGTGAGTTGTCGCTGTTTCCAATGTTCATTTTGCGGGTCCAGTTTTCGCAAAATTAGCACGAGTTTAGTGAGAATACCCATAGGGAACGCACCCGTGCCAACAGCCGGATCAATGATTTTCAGATCGTTTATCGCTTCTATAATTTGTTCAACTTCAGACTCATAAATCAAATGTTCGTTGGAGGTATCTATATTACCTTGTTTGTCATAAGCAAGAAGATCATCTCGCAGCCGTTCTTCTAAGAACTCAGAGTCGCCATCCTCAGGAGAAACCTTCTGAAGTAAATAGGCGATGAGTCCTTCGTCTACCATGTAATTAACAATTTGACGCGGGGTGTAGTAGGAACCGGTCGCTCTACGCGCGGTAATACGCGTTTCGGGGTTATACGCACCGAGTAGATTTTCAAATACTTGACCAAGCAGTTCAGGGTCAAGTGCCACCTCTTGTTCAACCGGTGTATTTTCTTCAACGGTAAACTTATAGTGTGAGAAAATTTCGAAAATACCGTTATCTTCTTCATAAAAGAGTTTTGCCGGGACATGCAATTTACGTCTATCGTTTTCATTGTCTGTAAAGCAATCGATGCGGAAGCCGCCATCGTTGGTTGCTTCAAATGTATCAAGGCAGTCGAACAAGCCGCCGTTAACAAACGGAACCTCTTTAAGATGTTCCAGAAAACCATTCGGGTCCTGGATAAGATCCTCGTATCGATACTTGCTTGCGTCGCGATGGGTACGTGAATCGCGCGTGCTAAACTTACGTTCTTTTATCGGCGTGTTGAGCGTTGCAAAGAACAAGTTTTGCAGCACGGCTTGATAATAGTCCGATGTATCCAGCGAAAAGTTGTTTAGAGACGCATCCGCATTTTCCAACTCAAAAATATCCGCAGGCACCAGATCCTTTTCTTGGAGAAACCAGATAAAAAGGAGACGTGTTATCATTCGGATAACCTGCATATCGTCATCTTCATCAGGGAATTCGCATTCCGCAACTGCCCATTCATACCACTCGTAAATCTCTTTGTAGAACTTTCTGTTAAGCGGCTCAGTATTGAGAATGCCTTCCCACGCCTTATGGAGCGTATCAAAATTGTTAACACCTTCATTTTCAATGAGTCGGTGGAGATATAGATCCGATACAATGTCAATATGTGCACGCTTGGGTGAATCAAGGTGAATATCCTTGATAAGCGTAACCTTTTCCAAAACCTGTTTTGTGCTATCACTTAGATTAGGACGGCGGTTGATAATAGCCAGTGTAAGAACAGCACCATATCGGAATATCACCATAATCGGTTTTTGGAATTCTTTGTTGATAAAACGGGTGATATCGGCAAGTTGTGTGCGTGTGTAGGTGTTTTCAGAAAGTTGAACAGCGACAAACATGTAAGAAGTCCGCAGCATATCATCTATACCGCTACTTTCAAACAAATTCCTCTGTTCAGGAGTTATCTGTTGGTTAATCTCATCATCCGTCACCTGCATGATCTGGTAAAAGGAGTCCCAGTCGTCAATTCGGAGTTTGTCAGTCGGGTTCGCTGTTACAAGGGCAGATTTAATGAGTCGGTCACACCTATCGTTATCAATTTCATCGTTACCGACGCGTTGGCTATAATACCCGAGTGTGTTTAGAAGGTGAGTAGCAGCATCCCTTAACGGCATCTGTTCATCAAGGAACTTCTTTAGAGCATTCTCAATATCTTGCTTAACTCTTATCTCTGAATTCATATAGTCCTTCACCGGTATAATACGCAATTAACCCGATTTGTAGCGCGAGGTCCCCGTGCCTCGCAATGCTAACCGCTACGTAGAAAACTTCGAATCAAGTTAATTTGGTATAAGCATAATTTGTAGCAGTTTAGCATGTTATCAGAAAAAAGTCAAAAAGAAGCTGCACATTGAGCAGGGATATGCGGGGGGTCTTGGCGGGAGAGTAATAATACCATTTCTGGTTATATATCACTCTTATGTAGCGCAAACTGTTAGTTTGTGTCCTATTCCTTATGTAGCACAAACTGTATGAAGATTAAAAAATTAATTCGGTAATTTTCTAACCATAGACATCTTGTTTTATGTTTTTCTTGTGTGAGGTCTATTATCTTGTTGTCTGAATCGCGGAGGGCACGGAGGACACAGAAGACGCGGAAAATGCTTTTGTGTCTCGGACATTTGCTTTCGCCAGAGACGGGTCGGTAACAAAGAATCTCTTAATTCCGCGTCCTCCGCGTTCTCTGCGATAATCCGCGATTCAGACAGAAAAGAGAGCAGAATTACCGAATTAATAAATTAATCTTCATTTAGTTTGTGTCCTATTCCACCGCATTTCGTAAAATTCGGTAATGCTACATCATTTTTCAGAATTGGTATAAACATCAAAATTGTAGCATTTATAGCGTTACACAGTGTTGAATAAACGGATTTAATGCGTGACACAATTTTTTATTGCACATATTTTGTCTGATATGCTACAATATATGTTGACGTTAGCAATTCACGAAGCGAGTGTGGGCTACGTCAGGGCTGCTACCTAAATCTTTTTAGGTGCGCCGCCGGTGCTACAAACACCAGCGACGCTTAGCACTGCCATAGTATGGATATGACAGAGCTGGTTTCTATTATACCAGAAAGTTCAACTTTCTGTCAGGTAAAAATGGAAACCAGCACCCTCAAGGGCAAGTTACCTAAAAAAACACGCCTCTTTCATTCACACCCCTGCATAACACCCATTGTAGCCCCACCTTTTTGTATCAACATCTCAAATAACGCAAAGGACAAGAATATCAGCGTTCGTAGTCGCGCAATTCACGCGCCTCTTACACACTTTCCTGTTCGTAGTCGCGCAATTCACGCGCCTCTTACATTCAAAATGTCATACACCTCCGTAAGCGAGTCCTTCCTTAAATTGACAGCTATGGTGCGGTTTCCTAACCGCACCTTTTTGTATCAACATCTCAAATTCAGAAGATATTTCGTGAATTTAAAGCTGAATATAGTCCAACATAGATTGGCATTATTTGTCAACAAAAAAAGAGCGGGCTTTCCTCCCCTACCTGAAGGCAGGGGTCTCCAGCCCGAAGATTAGATGAAAATCGGCTCAAACCAGGTTATTACTGGATTCAAGCCGATTTAGAAAATGTCCGATATTTGCGCTTATCGGACGTTTTTGATGCTTCCCCATGTGGTTGTGAGCTTGGCTTTAGGGTCTACGGCGGCAAAACTATCATCGCCGAAGTACTCAATTTCGCCAAGTTGAAAGCGATCAGCGGTGTCAAAAGTAACATGCCGAAAAAACCGATACCCGGTGGTTTGAACGTCGAAATCTTCCCCCGCATCAAAACGGACGACTTGCAGCCGCTGATCCCAAAAGCTATCCCCGTCGTGAGAAAAGATGGTCGTAAAATTATCGCCGTCGTTCGACCCCTGAACCTCCCACACTATAGGGTCCCTCGCAGGAGCATCGTTCGCTGAAGAAACGGTGAAGTGTGTCAATGCGTGCGCCTCCTCAAACTCAGCTGTCACGTGTAGACCTTCATCCGGAATGCCGCCCCCAGGTCCGCAGCACCATTTGTCATTGCCGCCCCCAAGGCGGTTATCAAAGACGTTAAACGCAAGTTCCCTGCCCCCGAATCCGGGTTTATTGTTGGCTGAGAAAATGGCGTTGTAATTTTCATCTAAGTCAGGATCACCATCGTCTTCTGGGTCGGTTAGGTCTCCTCCTAGCAGTGCCTCCGTTCCTACTCCCAAGACTTCCTCCGCCTGTACCATGTCGCTCGTGCTGATAACAAAACAAGCTATCATCAACACAAATCCTGCTAATACCAACATAATTTTCATGTCGTTCAACCTCCTAGAGAAATGAATCTCACTTTTACGTAAGTTTAAATAAACTGCACCTATTTTACCATACCAATTTTTACTAATCTGTGTTCCATAATTGGTATTATCTGACGTCATTATATTCTAAAAAATAAATAACGTCAACACTTTTTTCATCACTTTTTTCTTTTCATCACTTTTTTCATTGAACATCACTTTTTTCATTGAAAAATACATCATAATATCGTATAATAGACATTATTCGGAATGTGTATAGAACGCTCCCAATCCTGAAAATCCTGGTTCAGACAATAAACAATTCCTACAACACATAATCCGCGTAATCCCAAAAATCCCTTTCCATCGTAGGGGCGGGGTCTCCCCGCCCGATTAGCATACCGAACCATCGTAGGGGCGGGGTCTCCCCGCCCGTTGTTCTCTATAATCAAACTAACGACCAACCACAAGCCACGTGACCAGTTCAAATTCAGTCTCCTCAGTAATCTGACTATTAGCAGGCGGCAACAACGCATCTGCCCTTGAATCAAGTTGATCATTCACCTTCCGAACATAGTCCCCACGAATTGATTCCAACGCACCCTCAAGTAGCATCTCATAAATCGTCATATCGCTACCGTTACCAGTTTCCTCATTGAACCAGTCGCACAGATCGGTGTCTGCTGTAGGTTTACCAACACAAAGCGCGCTGAACCTTTCTAAAATCCGCTTCGGATTAGTAAAACCGATAGAAACAACACCATCATTATTGACATAGACCAGATAGTATGGATGGAGTGGATTGAGTTTTTCACCTTCCCTATTATCCTCATCCGCAAAAATCTGTTTTAGGCAGAAAATAACACCCGGTTTTATATCCACAGGCGATCCCGCATGCGTCCAGGGTGATGTAACAGCATATAAACCCAGATCGGCTAATCTCAACTCATCCTCTCTCGTCTGCAAATAGTTGAGGAGTTGTGCGCGGAAGTCATCAAGAGTGAATTGACCGATATTGAGTTGTTCATCCATCTTATCAAAGTCAAGGATTTCAGTTTGCATACGCCGGAGTTGTTCGTCGCGGTGTGACCAGACACGTTCCAAATTCTCATCTCTGTTATCTGATGTTAGCGGATTGTCATACCCTGTCGCGGTAAGATTGACGAGTGCCATCCGCGCCTCCACACGAAGCTTCAAGTTGATATATTCATCAAGTTCTGGTGTGGGCCAAAAATTCACAAGACTGACTTTTTTATTGCGACTGCCAATGCGGTCAATCCGTCCGAATCGTTGGATAATACGCACAGGGTTCCAGTGTATATCATAATTGATAAGATAATCACAATCCTGTAGGTTTTGCCCTTCAGAGATACAATCTGTAGCGATCAGTAGGTCAATCTCTGGCGTTTCTTCATCCGTGTCATCTGTTATTCGTTTTTTAGCAATCGGTGAGAAATTGGTCAAAATATCATTAAAATCTGTGCTGCCATAAGTCGTCTTATTTGCCGAACCCGTAACCACAGCACACTTAATCTTAAGAGTTTCAGTTGCCCATTCGTGAATGTTTTCATACAGATAATTGGCAGTATCAGCAAAAGCAGTAAAGACGAGGACTTTGGGGTTCTTTTTACCATCCTTATTGGTAGTAGGATTCTGTACCTTTTCAGATATAAGCCGCTTGAGTTCTGCTAATTTTGCATCTCTGTCGGGGGTAATATTGTCAGCAGACCGATATATTTTTCTCAGTTGTTCTCCATCGTTCTGTAGATCCGCCAACCATGCCTCAAGGTCGAGGTGTTCATATTGATGTATATCATTTTCACTCTCTTGCATACCATTTAGCAGATCTTCATCCTCACCATATTCCGCCTCTGTTTCCGCAAATGCGTTGTAATCGGTATTGCCATCGGTAGCCTCGTGTAAGAAGTCTTGGATGTCAATCGTAAGTACATTGATTTTTTCAATAGTGCGTTCCAAAGTCTTTGCGAAGGAGCGAACACTGCTCTCAAGCCGTTTCAGAAAATTCACCTTCATCATCCCAATAAGGTTGCTTTCCCGATGTATCAGAACCCTATCATCATAATGATGCACACATTCTGGTTTGATATAATACGATGGGTTAAAAAGCGAGAGTTTATACCCATCAATCTGTGTGCTAATATCTTGAAAACTGGGGAATATACCATCACTATCAATTTCAGGATAGACAGGTATAGGCACTTCACGATCAGGGAACCCGCCTATTTCATCTATTGAATCCTCATAAAATCTCTCAATATGTGTTCTGGACCGAGCAATAGTAAGTCTATCTAACAAGTTGAAAAAGTCAGTGTTCAGGATTTCCGCAAGACTATCCTGTCGCCTTGATTGAGACAGAGTCTCCCCGTTTTCTGATGTCCATTTTTCGAACCTATTTTGTGCAGTTCTCACCGTTTCTCTGATACTGGAAATACCAGTTTTTACAAAAGCATCGTCATTATCCTCTGTGATAAGTCGTATCTGGTTTTCAAGATCGGTCAGCTTATTGTTGACAGGTGTAGCAGACAGCATAAGCACTTGTGTTTGACATCCACTTTTGATAATGTCTTCCAATAGTTTGTTATACCGACTTTTACGGATAAGAATTCCATCATCACTGTATGTGTCCGTGGGTCGGTTTCGGAAATTGTGAGATTCATCAATAACGACAAGGTCAAAACCGTCCCATTCAAAATCTGATGTACCTCTGTCTGTTAGGTCTGTATGTGAACGGACGGTGTAATGAAAATTATCCTTTTTTAATGGATTATGCTTTCTGTTATAGTTTAAAGAGTAAAGAGTCCAGTTCTGTTCTAACTTTTTAGGACACAACACCAACACATTCGCTCTACGTATTTCAAAGTATTTGATGATGGCGAGTGCCTCATAAGTTTTACCTAACCCGACACTATCCGCGATAATACAACCGTTATATGCTTTGAGTTTCTGGATACACGCCTGAACACCGTGTTTCTGAAATGTGTAAAGTATCCTCCAGATTTCTGACTCTTGAAACTTCGGATTTGATTGGGCGAATTCTGCATCCGTTGCATCTGTCAAGAAATCCTCAAACAGGTGGTATAACGTCTTG
Organism: Candidatus Poribacteria bacterium; assembly: GCA_965218285.1. Lineage (GTDB taxonomy): Bacteria > Poribacteria > WGA-4E > WGA-4E > WGA-3G > MSPOR6. Next base: position 5,381,697 of record OZ244616.1, on the reverse strand, counting down.
AAGTATATGAATTCCGGGTCTTTGTCTGTATATACATTTTCGAGGTATCGTAGAACATCATCTTTTACATCCTGCACCTGATCCGATTCCCAGAGGTTATCAAACCATGTTTTGAGGTCGCCACAATCGCTTTTGCTATCCACTTCAAGGTTGAGTTCAATATTACTCGTTTTTTCATTCAATCCTAAACCGCGCACGGTAAAGTTTGAGCTGCCGATAATAGCATCCTCACTACCATCCTTGTCAATATAATACATCTTACCGTGCAGGAAATTGGATTTCGCTACCGATCTGATTTCTACTTTATCTTCAATCCATTCGGCACATGCTTTAGCAATCTCTTTTTGCGGCAGATAATTCCCAAGTTTCAATCCCTTTTCAGTGAGACGAAATACCTTACTTTCTGTTTTAGTAGGATCCAGACCTTGGATAAAAGTCGGTTCACCGAACAGAAAACGGAGTGATTCAATATTTGCCAGTTTATCTTTGAGTTGATGGAATGCGTTGATAGTGAAATAGGCGGATACAAAAGAGAGGCACGACCCATCTTCAATTTTATCTTGCAGAAATTCCGCGACCGTGCCGTACATATTGTTATCTCGGATGTTCGAGTTATTTGACATAGTGCTATTTTCCTATCAAACTGAATTCTTGTATGTAGAATCAAGTTTACCATTAACCTATGAATTCACCAATCATATTAACCCAATTTGTACCGTAAACTTTCTCATTAATGCGTTCGTAGTCGCGCAATTCACGCGCCTCTTACACACTTTCCTGTTCGTAGTTGCGCAATGAATTGCGCCTCTTACACGCTTTCCTGTTCGTAGTTGCGCAATGAATTGCGCCTCTTACACACTTTCCTGTTCGTAGTTGCGCAATGAATTGCGCCTCTTACACACTTTCCTGTTCGTAGTTGCGCAATGAATTGCGCCTCTTACACACTTTCCTGTTCGTAGTTGCGCAATGAATTGCGCCTCTTACACACTTTCCTGTTCGTAGTCGCGCAATTCATTGTGCCTCTTACACACTTTCCTGTTCGTAGTTGCGCAATGAATTGCGCCTCTTACACACTTTCCTGTTCGTAGTCGCGCAATTCATTGCGCCTCTTACATTCAAAACGGTAGGTGTAGTTTCCTAACCAATGCAGAATACCACACGCGTATTCTGCTAAACTTTCTCATTGATGCGTTCGTAGTTGCGCAATGAATTGCGCCTCTTACACACTTTCCTGTTCGTAGTCGCGCAATTCACGCGCCTCTTACACACTTTCCTGTTTGTAGTCGCGCAATTTATTGCGCCTCTTACATTCAAAACGGTAGGTGTAGTTTCCTAACCAATGCAGAATACCACACGCGTATTCTGCTAAACTTTCTCATTGATGCGTTCGTAGTCGCGCAATTCACGCGCCTCTTACACACTTTCCTGTTCGTAGTCGCGCAATTTATTGCGCCTCTTACATTCAAAACGGTAGGTGTAGTTTCCTAACCAATGCAGAATACCACACGCGTATTCTGCTAAACTTTCTCATTGATGCGTTCGTAGTCGCGCAATTCACGCGCCTCTTACACACTTTCCTGTTCGTAGTCGCGCAATTCATTGCGCCTCTTACATTCACTGGTAGGTGCGGTTTCCTAACCGCACCTTTTTGTATCAACATCTCAAATAACGCAAAGGACGAGAATATCAGGGTTCGTAGTCGCGCAATGAATTGCGCCTCTTACATTCACTGGTAGGTGCGGTTTCCTAACCGCACCTTTTTGTATCAACATCTCAAATAACGCAAAGGACGAGAATATCAGGGTTCGTAGTCGCGCAATTCATTGCGCGACTACAAACGAGTTCTTTCCTTAAATTGACGCCAATGGGTTTCACGTTGTTCTACCCATAGGTGTCAATTTAAGAAAATATTTTGTGTATTTTGATAAAAAAAGTGTTGCAAAATGGAGACACCTCTTACATAATGTAGAAAACGATTTTAATTAATTCTACAAAAGAGGTGTTCCGATGTCTATACTAACACAGGTTCCCGATAAAATGCAAGAGATACTCCAAAATAGAGCCAATGAGATAGCCCAGCGTTGTGGGTTGGTTCAAAGAATACGTAAACTCACAGGTGCTGGCTTTATTCAGACCCTCGTATTCGGGTGGCTTGAAGCACCTGATGCCAGTTATGCTGATCTTGCCAATACCGCACAGGCTTTAGGCATTGACGTCTCTCGTCAAGCGATTGAACAACGGATGACACCCGAGGCAGCCGAGACACTGAAGGCAACACTTGAAGAAGCGGCAAGCCAAGTGCTTACCCTCAAACCTCAATGTCTCCCGTTGCTGAAACACTTCACGGGTGTTTATGTGCAAGATAGCACTTGGATCACACTCTTAGATGAACTCCATACAATATGGAAAGGCGCATCCTGTAGAACACAAAAAAATAAAGCTGCCTTGAAACTCCAAGTCCGCTTTGATGTTTTGACCGGCACTTTCCAGCACTTTCAACTTACGGATGGCACCACTGCTGATACGAAGGCGGAAGAGCAGTTTCAACCTCTACCTGCGGGCAGTTTACGCTTGGCAGACCTCGGCTATTTTTCGCTTGCCGAGTTTGAAAGATTGACACAAGCTGGCGTCTTTTGGATAACAAAGTTCAAAGCCGGTTGTTCACTTTTTGACGAACAACAAGAACCTTTTTGTTTACAGAAGCGGCTTGCCTCAGAAACCTCAGACACCGTCAACCTGAGTTGTTTCATCGGTGCTTCAAAGCGACTTCCAGCACACCTTGTCGCCTTACGGATCAGCGAAGAAGAAGCAAACAAGCGTCGCCGATATATCAGACGAGATGCTAAACGCAGACAGACAAATCCTTCAAAACAACGCCTAAAACTCGCAGGATGGAACATCTATATCACAAATATAGATACGGATCAGTTTACCCCTGAACAGATCGCAGCCCTTGTTCGCATCCGGTGGCAAGTTGAGTTGATGTTTAAATCTTTCAAAAGCATCGGCAAAGTTCACACATCCCGAAGCAAAAAACCTTATCGGGTCTTATGTGAGGTATATGCCAAACTCATCGCACAACTCATAAGACACTGGGTGATGATAGCAATCGGATGGAGATGTATACTATATAATATCATCAAAACAGCTGAACTTGTCAGTTTATACGCACGCATCATTACAATCAGTTTTCGTAAATCCAAAACTGCTTTATGCAGAACTCTTAGGGATATAAAACAGACTATACTCAATGATGATAGGAGGATACGGAGCATTGGCAAACACACAACTTTTAGACTTCTACAAAATGTTGAAAATCCTTAAATTGACACCTATGGGTTTCACGTTGTTCTACCCAACCTACTTTAGTCGAACTCACGTTACTATAGCGAGTGCAAGTTGATTCGCTACTCTCTTTATGCTCTTTTCTTCTTGAAGGGCATTCACTGACAATCCCACTGCTTTAGTTGTGGGTCATAAAACGTTGACTTTCATCCTAATTTGTGGTATACTCTGTATAATCTACTTAGTGGCGGGTGTGTCAACACCTGCCACACCTTTGACGAGGAAGTAGATTGAGTCAAATGTAGGCAAGAACACCAAAAAACATTGTTATTAAAAAAATAACAGACCTTGCCTACATTACACTCGCCGCGGGATACGCGGAGAGCCTAAACGTTTGTGGACAACATGTCCTACCTACTATCCGCGTAGGCAGCGTTGGAAGAAGCAAGAAGCCCACGCCTTTAGAGGTTAGGAGTATCACAACACTCTGTATATTATAGTAAGCCTGTTAACATTATCACACGAATTCTGGAAAAAGTCAATAAGGTCATCGGATTCAGCAGAAATCTTATATCACCATTATTTGCCTATAGCATTCGACATCAGGAGATTTAAACCATGAAAACAACCGCATTTTGGCATTGGCTAATGCCAATTTTTGTATTGGGGTTTGTCTTTTCCTTCGCTTTTACAGCAACAGCACAGAATTATTATCCCGCCCATATCGGCAATGAGTGGGTTTTAGAGAGCACTAACAGTAAGGAAAGGCGCACCTATACACTTGAGAAGCCTGAAGATGCTGCCGATGAAGAATTCATCCTCCTGAAAATTGAGACTGAGCAGATCGACACAGGCGATATTGTTGACACGGACAAGTACTTTTTAACATTTGATGACGAAGCGATTAAACTTCATAAAATTGCCCTTGAACAAGCTCCTTATGGCATTGTGGCAGCAGATTTTCCAACACCTGCTACTTTTTTCCCAGTAGTATTAGTGCAAGGGGATAAATGGAAAATTGAGGCGGATGCAACAATCCTTGGAATCCCAATAAAAAGCACCACCGATTTAGAAATTGTTGGATTTGAGGATGTTGTGACACCAGCTGGAACATTTCAGAACTGTGCCAAAATTGAGCTGAAAGTGGTAATTAATAGTGAGATTCTAAACGTCGCTCCAACAATATCCTACCAATGGTTAGCACCTGATCTCGGTCCAGTCAAATATGAGACAAGCGAAGGAATGGTCTTTGAGATAACTAACTTCAAAATGTTCGGTCCACCTGTTAAACAAGCGCAGAATCGCCCCGTGTGGCAACTGCCGTCTCGTGTGTTTCAAGTCCCTGGTTCACGTCTCGGTGGAATTCTCAATGCCAAGATACTTGAAAATGTTGAAGATTTTGCCTCGGAAGTGGGAAATTTAGGAATAGAATCCGTGACTGGAGATATTGTTCCGCCTGGGGATGGTACTGGTTTTGCAACTAACTCAGAAGGAAAACAAGATCTATGGGTTGCGGGAATCTTTGAGAATGCACCTATCATCGGCACAATAACGCTTTTTGCAGAAAATGACAAAGGTAAAACTACAGTAACTATTGAAGTAACTATTAATATTAGGTAACCCATAGGTGTCAATTTAAGGAAAGAACTCGTTTGTCCTCGCGCAATTCACGCGCCTCTTATATTGAAAGAAAAGAGGCGCTATGAATTGCGCGACTACGAACGCAGATATTCTCGTCCTATGCGTTATTTGAGATGTTGATACAAAAAGGTGCAGTTAGGAAACCGCTAAATTGACACCTATGCTATTAATATTAGGTAACCGATAGTATTAACCTATATATTTCCGTGCAATGCTGGGCATTTCACTTCCATACACGGTTTTCAAGGTGTCCGAGGACACCCAGGGGCTATCTCCCAAAGCATTTCTGAAATTCAGAAATGCGCTAAAATGTTCGCGAAGCCTCTTGTTTTATCGTGATTTTTGATAAAATAGACGTGGGTATTGCCTAAAAATATCGCAAACAATGTCTAAATATCATAACACATATCAACGAATTTATCAAGAAAAATATAGATTTTTAGATACTGTTACTCAACCCTATGTGGTATTAAGAAACGTAAATGGCGATGGCATAGTCAATATCTTGAATTTCACACACATCGCACAAAATTTCAGGAATTCACCTTGAAAAAGTGTTTAAAAATTGCTAAAATATAACCGTTATCACACATGCGTTTGGAAAAGCCAACATGGTAACTTGGAAAGTGGTATTAGTTGTTATAGCCATTGCCATTCTATTTATGGCGATTGGAATGTGGTTGGGATATCGGTATATATCGGAACAGGATGATATCCGCTACGAAGCACAAAATTATCAATCGGGCATGTATACCTATCCAACGAAAATTCTACTGAGGAGATGTTCCGTAATGTTAAACATCACTCATATTGTAATCTGAAAAGGAGACCAAATTATGAAAATAGCCAGATCTACATCTTGGTTCAAAATGATCATGGTGTTTGGCATTGTATGTAGTTTTACGCTTACCGCCATGGCACAAGATTATTATCCGACGAATATCGGCAACACGTGGGTTTTCCTAAGTGTAGATGGTACTGAACGTCGCACCTATTCAATTGGCGAATCCGATAACGTTGACGATGAAGGGATTATCACCCTGAAAATCGTCACTGAGACTCTTGGCACAGATGCCGTTGCTACCGATATTTATTATATCTCTGATGGTGCTGGCGATCTGAAACTTCACCGGACAAAACTGGATCAAGGTACATTCGGCATCGCAGCGGCAATACTTGATCCACCTACGATTTTCTTCCCTGCGGACTTACCTTTAGGACGTACGTGGAACATCATAACGCAAGCAGAACTTAACTTGGTTGGTACAGTAAATACTACCAGTACTATAGAAGTTGTTGCAGTTGAGAACGTTGAAACCCCAATCGGAACATTTGAAAACTGCGTCAAACTTGAAATTAGCAGAAAAAGCGTCACGGCACTTGTAACGCTCCGATCAACTTCTTACCAATGGTTAGGACCTGATGTCGGCCCCGTCAAATATGAGAACGATCAAGGTATTGTATACGAATTGGAAAGTTATAACCTAGTAGAACCGACAGAAGAACCAGTGGTGGAAACCCCTGAAATACTCCAGACACCTACTCATATTTTCGTTAATCCTGTTAATATCGAATCTCCTGCTGTAGGTGAGCAATTCACAGTGAGTATTAACATCGGTAATGGCGAAGGTGTCGCAGGGTACCAATTGACCGTGAGCTTTGATCCAACAGCACTAAAATACATTTCAAGCACAAACGGTGATTACCTACCTGCAGGTGCATCGGTGAATACGGCTGAAGTGACTGAGAATAGCGTCCAACTCGCAGCGACTGCAAGCGAAGGGGAGTCAGACGGTCATGGCACGCTTACCACAGTCACGTTTGAAGTTATTGAGGTAAAAGCATCTTCCATCAGTCTAACAAACGTTGTCATAACCAATGCCGCTGGTGAGACGTTAGAATTCGTAACAGGGGATGGTGCTGTTTTCGTGCCAATTGATCGGGAACCTATTGTTATATTACCTCCCGGTATACCACCTATTAGCGATCAAGTGTTTGAAATTACCTTGACCAACCTCACCACCGGGGAACCGGGAATGGGCGGGCAAATTTTCTCACACCCAATTTTTGCCGCGCACTTTGCAAGTGATGGTCTTGCCAAAGTCGGAGAACCAGCGATTCCAGCACTCGTCGCACTTGCTGAAAATGGAGATGTTTCAGGGTTACTGGAATTTGCAACTGCTATAGGTGCAGACACTGCTGTCGCAGACAATGTTGTGATTCCCGGCGGGTCTGTTACCGTTAGGTTAAAGGGTAATATATTGAACTCTTCACTGACGGTTGCCTCAATGTTAGTGTCAACAAATGATGGGTTCATCGCCGCATCGGACGTTCCCCTTTATGATGAAAACGGTATGCCTGTTTCAACAACGCTTGAGTTGATGGCTTACGATGCAGGTAGTGAAGAGAACACAGAACTTGCTTCCGATATTCCGGGTCCACTCGGTTTAGATGCCGATGCAGATCCAGAGGGTAGCAATGCTCGCGTTCCAACAGAAGGCGGTGTAATTACACCACACCCAGGCATTCAAGGCGTTGGAGATGTGAGTGCAGCATTTGCTTGGAAAGAACCGACAGCGACGTTAACGATTACGCCTGTTTCCTCTGAAGAAACACCAACCCCGACCAAACCCAGTTTTGATATTACTCTTGTATCGGGATTGAACCTGATCTCTGTCCCACTGATGCCAGCAGAGCCTTACACAGCGAAATCCTTTGCTGGGATGTTGGGTGCCACGGTTGTTATCAAATTAGATGCTGCAAAACAGAGTTTCGTTGGTTACTCCGCTGCTGAAGAAGGGGAAGGTTTCGGAATTGATGGTAACAGTGGTTATATTGTGAATACTCCGGCAGGCGGAGATTTCACATTCACGGGTACGGCGTGGTACAACCAATCGGATGACGCAGCAGCTGCACCTAAAATCGCAACAACTAAGCGCGCGTGGGCATTTGTCATCACAAGCAACTTGCAAGATAAGGAGGCAGGAACATCTTACACCTTGGTTGCCAAAAACCTTCGAACGGGAGTTATCACTACCGAGGATGTCACCAGCAACAAAGGACACGTTTCCGCTGTTTGGGCAGACTTGAATCGTAAAAGCGTCATTGAAGTAGGCGATAAAATTGAGATTGTCCTTCATGACGAGCAAGGTACTATTGTATCCGGTCCCTTCCAACACAAAGTTACTACCACAGATATCCACAATGCATATATGAGTGTGCAGATGCAAGTTGGCAATGTGCGTCCTAAGGAAACGATTTTGGGTCAGAATTTCCCGAATCCGTTCAATCCTGAGACATGGATACCTTATCAGCTGAGCCGCGACACAAACGTAACGATTAAGATTTATGATGTTTCCGGTCATTTGGTTCGGACGTTAAACTTGGGTCATAAGTCGATAGGTTCTTACATGACGAATTCGACTGCAGCCTATTGGGATGGTAAAAACGGAGCGGGTGAACATGTTTCGAGCGGTATCTATTTCTATGCCCTCCAAACAGAGAGTTTCTCTGCTACCCGACGAATGGTTATCCTCAAGTAGGTTAAGTTTCCAATAGGAAATACAAAACGCCTTGATTCACAAGCATCTGGCAAACTACTTTACAGATTGCACAGAGATAATTGTAGCAAGGCGTTTTCCTTTAAGTTTGCTGCGTTCGTAGTCGCGCAATGAATTGCGCCTCGGACATTCACAGTTAAGTTTGCTGTGTTCGTAGTCGCGCAATGAATTGCGCCTCGGACATTCACAGTTAAGTTTGCTGTGTTCGTAGTCGCGCAATTCATTGCGCCTCTTACATTTACTGTACGCGTTAACTCAGGTCATTTATACACAAGGAGGATTGAATGTTCCGGCACATTACATTTAGAATTATTTTGATGACATGCCTCATAATCGGCATCACTATTACGGCGGCAGCACAAAATTATTATCCCACAAATCTCGGCAATATATGGGTTATGGAAAGCGAGGATAAAACAGAGCGACTCACATATACTCTTGAAGCATCTGATGAGTCCATTAACCGTAAAGACCTTGCGCTACTCAAAATTACGACTGAAACCTTAGGAACAGATTCAATCATAACAGAGAAATTTTTTGTGGAATTTGACGAAGACGGAATTAAACTACATAAATTTGAAGTGGAACTCGGTTCAGCAGCACTCGGCGTAGCAGCTGGTGTATTATACCCGCCTATTCTCTTTTACCCATTGTCGCTTGAACTCGGAGATTCGTGGGAGTTTACGACTGATTTAGAGGTTAACTTGGCTGGACCTATCACATTCACTAGTGTTAACACAGTTGTAGCAGTAGAAGATGTTGTAACACCTGCGGGAACATTTGAGAATTGCCTAAAAATAAGATTACGCACAAGAACCGACGCTGCCTCAATATCGCGTTCTACCGTCTACCAATGGCTTGCACCGAATTTTGGTCCTGTTAAATTTGAGAATAGTCAAGATATTGTTTATGAATTGGTCAGTTCCAACCTACTCTATGATGTGACTGGGGATGGGGTTGTCAATATCCTGGACCTTGTCTTTGTGGCTTCCCGATTCGGACAGGAAGATACGGAGGGAGATGTAAATAACGATGGGGAAGTTAATATTCTGGATTTGGTACTTGTCGCACAGAATTTCGGAAATTAATTAGGTGAATTCCAAACTATCACATAATCTCACTTAAAAAATCCGCATTTGAATTTCATTTGCTCCAAGCGTTTCTTCGCGCCATGGAATTTCTTCAACTGACTCATCTGTTTGACTATGTTGCTGCCACGAAAATTTGAGCGGTGAATCGCCGCTATTGTAAAAGATTATCTCAGCAGTGTTATCTATTCCGACAATAGGTCGTACCAAAGAGAGAAGTGTTGATGGCGTCTGGCTTCGCCGTTCTGCTTTTTTAATGTCTATGAGCGGGACAACCTTACCTAAGATTTCACGAGTGCCAAGGAGCAGCGGACCATAGCAAGCGGTTACAGCACCTTGTCCCCAATTGCGTCCGTGTCCTGCGGCAACTGAGCAAACCGCACCACCCATATCAGCATGTTCCCTTCCACCGCGTAACACACGTCGTGCGATGTCCAGACGTGTAGCAGCATTCTGCAATGCACGTAACGCATAGGTAACCTCACCTGTTACCTGATACGCGAGCGTTAACGTTGCAGTTGACGGTTCCTGAATCGGTTTAACCGAACCATCATCTGACCATTCTCCCCAATACGCCATATCCGCCCTTTTCCCAACACCGAGTTCTCTGCGACGCACCTCTTGCGGAATAACAAGGGCAAGCAATTCAGGTGAAGTAGACGGTAGTTTCTGTAACTCTTCACAAATTGCATCATCAAAACTGGTATCTTCAAAAGTCCATCGATAATAACTGAGTGCTGCTGCAGCCGGGTCATTATATGGGTCGCTAAGAGACGAAACAAGCGGTTCGACGATGCGCTTCGCTGCGGATTTGTAAATCTCTTCTTCTGACAAAAGATATAGATCGCCTAAGGCATAAATAGCCCCGGAAGCAAGTAGGACTTCTATTCCTGCCAAAGGATCGCCCGGAATATGGTGTGAACTTGCAACCAGTTTGTGCAAATTTTTCGCGTTGACATCTGCCTCGCTAAGTACATTTTCATCCAAATCCCAGAGTAGCGGCATCACATCCGGTGCAGCGATGATACGTTCAGCACGTTTTTGTCCGTACCGCAATGCCCATTCTACATATCGTTTTTCGCCTGTAACGCGATACGCAGCGAGCGCAATGTGGATAAAACGGAAGTGCTCCGCGAGTTCATAAGTATCCTTTTCGCTGTTCTTAACATATTCCGTTCCGATATTGTAGCCGATAAATGTATCGCGCGTATAATCGTACCAAGGCGGTATTTCCGGCACCCAATTCCCAATATGTTCAGCTGCGTCTATTAAGAGGGAAATCGCCTCGGTATCGTCCGGTTTTAAACCGATATAACGGGGCAGGAAAAGCAGAAAAGGTTCCGGTCCGTGATGTGCCTCCGCTTTCGGTTCATATCCATGCACACAATCGCGTTCTACCCAACCGAGAAGTGCAGCTTTCAACACATCAAAGCGTTCTAAGACATTCGAATCACTAGTGATTAGATAGTGTGGAAACCACGCGAGTGCGTAGTTCGCCTCATCCTCGCCTCCATTGTTCGGACCGGGTGGGTCAAGCATCATGCTCTGTTTGAGCCAACGCCTCATTTCTGTTCTGAGCTTACTAAAAGCATTATAGCATTCGTGGATTTCAGATTTCATATTAGTTCTAAATAAGGGAGTTCAAAAATTCAATACTTTGTTTTGCGATTGTCTTCGGATCGGGTTTGAAATCGAAAACCTCTGTTGAGACATAACCCTGATAATCAATCTCTTTCAATGCTTCAATAATCGGCGGATAGTCAACATTGCCAGAACCGGGGAGGTAACCGTTATCGTCATTGGAGTGGAAGTGTGCAACGTGTTTGGCACAGTTGCGAATCTGTGTCGGCATGTCCAAACCCTCTTTTGCAGTACTACAGACATCCAAAATCATTTGAAAGTTAGGGTGGTTCACAGCATTAACCATCTCAACCGCTTTATCAGGATTTGTGATAAAATTAGTCTGATCGCTTGACAACGGTTCCATGCACAAGGTGACTCCTCTTTCACCGGCAAGTTCCGCACCCGCTGTGAAGGTATCCTGTGCATAGTCCCATGCCTCTTCAAAGGTGAGTGGATCCATGACATTCCGTTGCTGTGGTGACCCAAATACTAGTATCCTTCCATCTAAATCCGCGCACAGTTCAATTAATGCAAGAAGATAGTCACGTGTTTCGTTGCGAATCTCTGCGTCTGAGTGGTTGATATAGAGTCCTGGCGGTGAAACGAGGAGCCAGTGCAGCCCTGCGATCTCTATCTTAGCATCTTCAGCGGCTTTTCGTATTCGCGTCCTTTCCGCCTCATTGATGTCCAAAACCGAGTCTGCTAAAGTAAATGGGGCGATTTCAACTGCATCAAACCCTAGTTCGGCAGCATAAGTGAACACATCTTCTATTTTCCAATTTTCAAACATTTCGTTGCATATCGCGAGTTTCATTCTTGTCTCCAGTCTGTATTTTTTGTGAATTCTAAACGGTTTTAGAGTTTTTGTCAAGTTATTTCGGTATCTCTTTATTAATAGTCTGATATTTATCAAAAATCTTCAGATGTCAATGTTTATCAGTGTTTTCTTGCTATTCGTCATGAAAATGCTCGCTGATAGTAGACAGCATCCAGGGTTATTTAGTTTTAAGAATTATCAGTTGATGCGTGTTACTGATAGTTTATTTCGTAGGTCGGGTAGAGCGGTAGCGAAACCCATAAGCGTCAATTTAAGAAAAGACTCGTTTGTAGTCGCGCAATGAATTGCGCCTCGGACATTCGAAGAAAAGAGGCGCTATGAATTGCGCGACTACGAACGCTGATATTCTCGTCCTTTGCGTTATTTGAGATGTTGATACAAAAAGGTGCAGTTAGGAAACCGCATCTACCGTAGTTGGAAACCGCTAAATTGACGCCTATGGGTAGAGCGGTAGCGAAACCCGACATGAACTAAACGTGTCGGGTTTCGCAAACTCTACCCGACCTACAGGTAGTTTATCCCGACATGAACTAAACGTGTCGGTTTCGCAAACTCTACCCGACCTACAGGTAGTTTATATAGAAATGTGAAAAAATATAGCAGAAAAACCGAAAACTAAATAGCCCTGAGACAGCATCTGTCTTTGTCCTGTGAGTTCAAGTTGTGTTTGATGAAATGTTTTTCGCACGGAACGACTGACATGTTGTATCAAAAGGTAGCTCATCACTTCACGCCTAAGTTCGCATACGCACCATTCGGATATCTATTCCGGTCCCTTCAAAGAAAGACAAGATTTCCTTGAACATAGTGATGACACAGGAGGGTTTATCCGTATTCCCGCGTCCTTGTTTGCTGATCAGTCGCATATTCAGGGGAATGATCTGTTTTCCAATCTTTAGGACGATCCCCAATATATTTTGCCCCTTCATCGGCTGTTTTGCTTGAGAAGACCACCAGTCGGATGTGTAGGCGAGACCCTTTCCATAGCGGAAAACAAAGGTATCATCCACACTGATGACGGGACGCAGACGCGATAGAGAAGCAGCACTTTTGGGGACAATCTCCCGGATCGCCTCTAACGCAATAGAACACCCGATACGCACAAAAAGATGCTGCCAGAGATAAAGACGCATCGTGTTCAGTTCCCGATATAGTCTCGCTTTCGGAATAGACAACGCATCCGCCAATTGAATTCTTAAACTTCATCTAACCGCACCTAATACCCAATTAACGGGATTTGTAGCGCGAGGTCCCCGGGTCCTCCTCGCAATGCTAACCGCTATTAGAAAACTTCTAATCAAGTTAATTTGGTATAATACCAAGAAAAATGAGATAAATCCAGTTAATTTGATATTATTTGTAATTTTATAGTAGTTTTTGTAAAATTAATTTGACATCTATCACGTTATGTAGTATACTAATATCTGCTTACAAATGGAAATTAAAGTAAATCCCGTTCTTTGAAAATAAATTTGACTTATTTCAGATTCTGTAGTATAATACTATTTCCTTTGAAAAGAATTTGACTTATGTTGAATTTAGTGGTATATTAATATACCATTTCGCGAGGGGGTGTAGCTCAGCTGGGAGAGCAACTGCTTTGCATGCAGTAGGTCAGCGGTTCAACTCCGCTCATCTCCATCGCCTAAATGAAGTGCTTTCACTTCTGAAAATAGGCGGCGTTCTTTGACAATTGTATAGAGAGGGTAAATCGGTAGAAGAATAAAAGATATCACCTTATCAAGCTACTAAGGGCTTACGGTGGATGCCTTGGTGCCAGGAGACGATGAAGGGCGTGACAGGCTGCGATAAGCTTCGGGGAGTTGCATAATAAACTATGATCCGGAGATTCCCGAATCGGGCAACCGAGCAGGTTAATCCCTGCTACTTGTGTTTTACACAAGAGAAAACCAGGAGAAGTGAAACATCTCAGTACCCTGAGGAAAAGAAAGAAACCTCGATTCCCCTAGTAGCGGCGAGCGAAAAGGGAACAGCCTAAACCTGATATATGTTAAAGTCTGAACACGTTGTATATCAGGGGTTGCGGGGTCCGTTAAGCGTAGGTTCAGTTACGCTAAGAAGGATCTTATAATTAGTTTAATGCCTCTGGAAAGAGCAACCGGAGCGGGTAAAAGTCCCGTGAGCGAAAGTTGTAAGTAATTCTTATGGATACCCCAAGTACCACGGGATAGGGCGCAAAACCTGTGGGAATCCAGGAGGACCACCTCCTAAGGCTAAATACTCCCTGGCGACCGATAGTGAACGAAGTACTGTGAAGGAAGCGGTGAAAAGTCCCCCTGTTAGGGGAGTGAAAAGTCCCTGAAACCGTACAGCCTACAATCTGTGGTAGTGCTAAGTCACGCAAGTGACATGCATGACCGCGTGCCTTTTGCATAATGAGCCGGTGACTTACTCTGTGTAGCCAGATTAAACATTTTTGATGTGGAGTCGTAGCGAAAGCGAGTCTGAATAGGGCGTTTAGTTGCATGGAGTACACCCGAAACCAGGTGATCTACCCATGGGCAAGGTGAAGCATGTGTAAAAATATGTGGAGGCCTGAACCCACCAAGGCTGAAAACTTGGGGGATGACCCGTGGGTCGGAGTGAAAGGCTAATCAAACCTGGTGATAGCTGGTTCTCCCCGAAATAGCTTTAGGGCTAGCCTCATGTGTTTGACTGTGGCGGTAGAGCTCTAATTGGACTCGCGGCCCCACCAGGTTAGCAACTCCAGTTAAACTGCAAATGCCATCGTCTAAAGCATGGGAGTCAGTCAGTAGGGGATAAGCTCTATTGACGAGAGGGAAACAGCCCAGACCATCAGCTAAGGTCCCTAAATATACGCTAAGTGGTAAAGGATGTTAAGTTGCTGAGACAGCCAGGATGTTGGCGTAGAAGTGGCAACCATTTAAAGAGTGTGTAATAACTCACTGGTTGAGCGACTTTGCACCGAAAATTTCCGGGGCTAAGCGTATTACCGAAGCTATGGATATCCATCTTATGATGGGTGTGGTAGGGGAGCGTTCTATAGTAGGATTGAAGGAGGACCGTGAGGTACTCTGGACGAATTAGAAGTGATTATGCCGGCATGAGTAGCGATAAAACAAGTTAGAAGCTTGTTCGCCGAAAGCCTAAGGATTCCTGGGCAAGGCAATTCCGCCCAGGGTTAGTCGGATCCTAAGCCGAGGCCGAAAGGCGTAGGCGATGGGAAGCAGGCGTAATATTCCTGCACCACCATGACTAGTATGAAACTAGGGGAGACGCAAGCAATAGGAACTACCAGCTGATGGAAATGCTGGGTTAAGCCCGACAGAGTGCACCAGGCAAATCCGGTGCATATAAACTCTGAGAGGTGAACAGGATTCCGCAAGGATACAAACTGTTTCGGATGCTTGCCAAGAAAAGAACCTCGAGTGGACGAATCACGGTGACCGTACCGTAAACCGACACAGGTAGGCAAGGAGAAAATCCTAAGGCGCTCGAGAGAACTCTCGCTAAGGAACTCGGCAAAATGACCCCGTAACTTCGGGAGAAGGGGTGCTTTGAGTAGGCTACGCGTTTTGCACGCTAAACCGAAAAAAGTCGCAGTGAAATGGCCCGTGCGACTGTTTACTAAAAACACAGGTCTCTGCTAAATCGTAAGATGATGTATAGGGACTGACGCCTGCCCGGTGCCAAAATGTTAAGGCAAGGAGTCAAGGGCAACCTGAAGCTCCGAACTGAAGCACTGGTGAACGGCGGCCGTAACTATAACGGTCCTAAGGTAGCGAAATTCCTCGTCGGGTAAATTCCGACCTGCACGAATGGCGTAACGACATGGGCACTGTCTCGGCGAGAGACTCGGCGAAATTGTAATACCGGTGAAGATGCCGGTTACCCGTACCAAGACGGAAAGACCCCGTGAACCTTCACTATAGCCTGATATTGGGTTTTAATGTTGCCTATGTAGGATAGGTGGGAGACTTTGAAACTGGGGCGCCAGCTTCAGTCGAGTCGTCCTTGAAATACCACTTCTGTTGCATTGAAATTCTAACTCTGGTTCGTGAATCCGAACCGAGAACAGTGTCAGGTGGGTAGTTTGGCTGGGAAGGCCGTCTCCTAAAATGTAACGGAGACACCCTAAGGTTCCCTCAGTGCGATTGGAAACCGCGCGCAGAGTGTAAAGGCAGAAGGGAGCTTAACTGCGAGACGGACACGTCGAGCAGATGCGAAAGCAGGGCTTAGTGATCTTACGGTGCTGTGTGGAAAGGCCGTAACTCAATGGATAAAAGGTACTCCGGGGATAACAGGCTAGTCGCCCCCGAGCGCTCACAGCTACGGGGCGGTTCGGCACCTCGATGTCGGCTCGTCACATCCTGGGGCTGCAGAAGGTCCCAAGGGTTTGGCTGTCCTCCGATTAAAGTGGCACGCGAGCTGGGTTTAGAACGATGCGAATCAGTTCGGTCCCTATCTGGTACGGGCGCAGGATATTTGAGTGGAGCTGCCCCTAGTATGAGAAGACCGGGGTGGACGTACCTCTAGTGCACCAGTTGTCACGCCAGTGGCATCGCTGGGTAGCTATGTGCGGAAAGGAGAAACGCTGAAAGCATATAAGCGTGAAACCTGCCTCAAGATAAGATATCCCACAACATGAAGTTGGTAAGGCTCCTTCGAGATAAGGAGGTTGATAGGCCAGATGTGTACGCCGTGCAAACGGTTTAGCTAACTGGTACTAATAAGCCGAGGGCTTGATAATTATATCTTTCTCTACCGACCCCTCACTATCTATACAATTGTCAAATATTATTAAACACCTTTCCGGTGGTTATAGCGAAGGGGACCCACCCGTACCCATTCCGAACACGGCAGTTAAGCCCTTCAGCGCTGATGATACTTCGGGGGCAACCCCGTGGGAAAGTAGGTCGCTGCCGGAATTCCTACCTAAAGGGCAGGCACAAAATCTGCCCTTCCTATTTAATTTGAGAGGATTCCGAATGTGAACCTACAAAAAAAAAGGTAAACTTTTTTGAATTAGGGATTGCTTTTGCCCGATTCTCAGTCAAACCCGATGAAGGTCAATAACCCCAAGCTAAAGCATGGGGCTTGTGCGAAGCGCATACCAAGCGTTCACTCCACAAGTTAAACCGTTGTACTACAGTAATATATCGTGGTATCTTGGCGTGGTAGCCAGCACGATGTTTCGGATGCCCCCCAAGTCCGATCCCTCTCGGATACTGTGATCTGGATGGGGAAACACATACCCTGAAAAGGAGTTCTAACGACATGTTCGTTCCAGTGAAATCTAAGGATGGTGAACAACTGATGCCCACTTCTCCGCCAGTTGCGAGGCACCTTATCAAAAGTGGTAAGGCGACCCCGTATTGGAATAATGGTATCCTCTGTATTCGATTAAACTACGAAACAACAGAATACAAACAAGAGATTGCTGTGGGTGTAGACCCTGGCAGCAAGAAAGAAGGGTTCACGGTGAAGTCTGAGGCACACACGTATTTGAATGTTCAAACTGATGCCCATAGCAAAGTGGGTAAAAAAATAGAAAAGCGTCGCGAACTTCGGAGAACCCGTCGGAGTCGTTCGTGTCCAAACCGAAAGAACCGAACTAATCGGCACCCTGCTAATAAAGAAAGGATACCGGCTGGCACGCGTGCAAGATGGGATTGGAAACTGCGTATTTTGGATTGGTTGTCTAATATGTATCCTGTCACACATGTCTGTGTAGAGGATATTAGAGCAAGGACTATCAAACGTGCGAAAAAGTGGAATAGTTCTTTCAGTCCTCTTGAAGTCGGAAAGTCTTGGTTCTATAGTGAGATACAAAAGCGATGGGTATTGTTCACACTTCAAGGTTGGGAGACGAAAGAACTGCGAGATAGACTTGGACTCAAGAAGTCTTCCAAGAAACTCACAGAGACGTTTGATGCACACTGTGTAGATAGTTGGTGCTTGGCATATCACACTGTCGGTGGGGTGGATGTCCCCGACAACACAGATATATTCTGCATCGCACCGATACCTGTTTCAAGACGTGAACTTCATCGGCAGAACCCACAAAAGAACGGCATTCGTTCGCGATATGGTGGCACCATATTAGCACAAGGCTTGGTCAAGAACACTTTGGTGAAGCATGTCAAACACGGATTAACAAGACTTTCAGGTATTAACGCAAAAGGTTTGTTTTCTATCTACAGTTTGGATGGGAAACGAATCACCACAGGCACGAAACGACAGGATTTCAAAGTTCTTACGCGTCTGAATTTTAACTATAGGAGCGGGCTTTCCTCCCCAACCTAAAGGATGGGGTCTCCAGCCCGAAGAGTGATGATACACCTGAGTTTCCCAA
This sequence comes from Candidatus Poribacteria bacterium, assembly GCA_965218285.1. GTDB lineage: Bacteria > Poribacteria > WGA-4E > WGA-4E > WGA-3G > MSPOR6. The sequence goes on along the minus strand of OZ244616.1, from coordinate 5,363,325 downwards.
TAATCTACATAGCCGCATCCGTAGGTTTTTCCGACGAATCCGGCACGTTATGAATCTCTAAAACAAGCAAAAAGGAGAATATCCATGAATCACATATATAGTATTTTTGCAGTAATTGTTGTCTTGTTAATAGTCGTTATAATCGGTTGTTCAAGAACGGACAAACAGGCTGTTGACGATGGAAAAGAAGAATCAGGCACTGAACTTGCACTGGACGAAACATACGATAAGGTTAGAAACGGTGCGCGACTCGTCTTGAATTACGACGCTGAATCTAATTCATTCAAAGGAACCGTGGAAAACACTACTGACGAAACCTTGAAGCAAGTTCGCGTTGAAGTCCACTTGTCAAACGGAAAAGAGCTTGGTCCGACACCCTCTGCTGACTTAGCACCTGGCGCAAAAAAAGATGTACAACTCACTGCAACAAGCACAGACTTTGATAAATGGAGCGCGCATCCCGAAGTTGGCAGCGGTGAACACAGCAACGGCGAACATGACGAAGAAGGTAGTGAACATGACAGTGAAGGTGGTGAAGGTGGTGAAGGTGGTGAAGGTGAAAGCGAACACAAATAACACAGATTTTACTTATCATCTGTCTGCTTGTGACAATATGCTTGTGCGGACTTGCAATGTTCGCATACGCCGCGGAACCGCCAGAGAATATCCTCGTAAACGGCGATTCTCCCCAGGACCCGTAGGTGCGGTTTCCTAACCGCACCGGAGATGGTTCTGGAATTACCTAATTTATTTTTTTATCTTCATCTAACCGCACCTACCGTCCGGAAAATAAGAAAAATCCCGCTAATTCGGTATAAGGTCGTCTACACCCTCATTTTCAGGAATTAATAGTGCAATGTCAAAACCTTACAAAAAAATATCACCTAAATTACAGCAATTTATAGAAGACCAAAAAATATTTTTCGTCGCAACAGCAACAGCCGACAGTAGAATCAATCTCTCTCCAAAAGGCATGGATTCCTTGCGCGTCCTCAATCCAAACCGCGTTGCCTGGTTAAACGTAACAGGAAGCGGAAATGAAACCGCAGCACACGTTCAGGAAAACCCGCGGATGACGCTTATGTGGACAGCATTTGAGGATAATCCTATGATCCTCCGACTCTACGGCACCGCAAAGGCTGTCCACAACGACGATCCTGAATGGAAACTTCTCTTCCCACTATTCCCCGCAATTCCCGGTGCAAGGCAAATCTTTGACCTCAACATCAACCTCGTTCAAACTTCCTGTGGAATGGCTGTACCACTTTACGACTACGTCGGCGAAAGAGAGCAGTTAAACACGTGGGCAGCAAAGAAAGGTCCAGAAGGCTTAAAGACATATTGGGAAGAAACCAACCACGTCAGCCTTGATGGAAAACCCACCCATTTTGCTTAGGTCCTGTCCTAAATATCCCTTATTTACCTTGATTTTCCGTCTACCAGCAGGTATAATAATTGATTATTATCAAGCCCACACCGACGACTAAAATAACAGACACATACAATAAAACAAAATGAAATCATCTCCTATTGTCATCATCGCCTTCTTTATAACATTTTCATCCTTTGTACACGCCCTTCCACCAGACGCAGAACTCCAAAGTGCAATCGAAACCGCTCGAAAGTTTACCCATCTCAAACCAAGTTACAACCCAAATGAAGTAATGGAATGTGCTACCGACAGTTTTGTCACCATCGCAAAAAATTGGCAAAACTTACCTGCAACATTTCGACGGGAACTCAAGCCTATTTTTCTACGACCCGGACTTCCCGGCAGTTTTTTCGGTGATATCGAATTGTCAGAACATTTCAACACACCACACTTCAAGCTGCACTACACGCGGAGAGGACCGCACGCGCCTCCATCGGAAGATTTTCACCCACGCAATGGTGTCCCCGATTATGTTGATCTCTGTGCTGATGCTATGGAGCGCGCATATCACGTCCAAATTGACCTAATGGGATTTAAGAAACCTTACATCGATTTTTGGGCAGCACAGAACGGCGGCAACCATAAATTTGATGTTTATCTTTTTACTTTCCCTGCCCTCGGAATCACAACTGCAGACTGGTTTGAAGGTCGCGTGTTATCCACTGCGTTGACGGTCGCACCTTATTTCATGATCAATTCCCGCATTTACGATTATGTTGGAAAAGCGGAGGGAATACGTTATCTTGAAACAACCTGTGCACATGAATTCCTGCACGGCATCCAGTTCGCCTACAACGCCTATATGCCGACATGGTTCATGGAAGCATCCGCTACGTGGATAGAAGTTATGACTTACGATGGAGGACTTATTGACGATGGCGACACTCTCCCCGACCCAGACGAACCCAACGAAACCAATTCCTACAACTACTACACCCACCAACTCCGCCGCTGGTTTCTTATTCCAGATATTTCACTTGAAAGCCGAATCGGGGATCACGAATACGGTTCCGTCATCTGGGCATTATATATGGCAGAGAGATTCGGTTATGACATCATTCGGCAATTTTTCGCAAACGCCACCGATGGAAGCTATCGCGAGATGGGGAACTTCTACGATGTTTTCATCAATAACGGCACGACACTTGCGGAGACGTTCAAAACCTTCACCGTATGGAATTATTTCACGCATTCCCGCGCCAATACAAACCGCGAACTTCCTGGATATAGGAACGCAGATAGGTTTCCACCCGTAGCCATTCATCCTAACGATGTTCACACCCATTATCCGATCCGTGCAGATTTCAATTCAGAATCGATGCCAGAGCACTTTTCCTGCCGGTATATTGTCTTTCGTCCCAACGGGATTATGCCAGAATTCGCTATCAAAATTGATGGTGCAGACCTCGCACCGATAGATATGAGCGGTCTGACAAACGATGATCGGACGAACATAGAAAGAGAATTAAGGCGTCACAACAATATAGGTTTGCGCGGGTGGGCTGCCAAATTTATCGTCAAAAAACGGAATGGAAGTAGCGAAGTCAGAGAAGCATTTACCTATCAACGTTCACAAGAAGCACAGATGACATTCACAGATTTCGGTGGTGAAATTCAGGAAATTACGCTTGTCCTTATCAATATGCATCCCGATGTCGAACAAGTTATTATTCCCGGCGGCACTTTTGGCGGTTCTATCAGTTACATGGCTGGCGCGCCGCCAACAGGTCAACTTTCAAATGCTCAGGTCTCACAAGGTAATAGAGGTCCCATAGTCAAGTGGACGCTTGACGACCCGACCGGCATTCAGGAAGTCGCAATCGTAAGAAAACGTTACATCTTGGAGAGTGAAACGGATGAACCTCAACCTTTTCAATCCGCAGATGAAGTCCGTGCCGCTGTTGACAGGAATGGGGATGGCATCGCCGAAAACGATATCACAATCGTTGGACGAGTAAACACTGCGCAAACCCAGTTTGAAGATACCACCGTCTTCCAAGATATTGATATAGACTTTACTGATCCAGATAACGCCGATTACGTCCATTACGTCCATTATTATTATGCGGTTGTCCCTGTTGACGCTATGAGAATTATGGGCACACCGAGCATTATCCCTGATAGCATTACGCCAAGTGTGGATACCGTAAACGGTGCCCCCACCTTCTTTATCAACACCCAACCGCAGCGCACTGGTGAGTGGAATATTGAAGTTCAAAGCACGTATCCGCTGCAAAGTGCACCACTCTTAACTGTAGACAGTCCTAACAGAGACAACTATACCATCATTTTGACGCAAGAAACAGCAACTAAATGGCGCGGCACCCTTCACACAAACGGATTTCCACCGACAGGCATCTATCTCTATAAGATACGCGGACAAACACCTACTGGTATAACAGGAAATAAAATTTGGAAAGGACAAACCTTCAGTTATCTTCCAAATAATACCAACCGTAATGTTTTAGTTGCACCTAATCCACTGCGTGCAGGACAAGGAAACCAACATCTAAACTTCTATCCGAAGGGCTTAACCGTGGAAATCTACGATATTTTAGGGAATCGAATTAAGGTAATTGATAATGCATCCGAATGGGATTGCACAAACCAACGCGGCGAAAATGTATGTACCGGTTTATACTTTTTCCGTGCTACTGACGGGAACGGATACCAGAGTACCGGAAAATTCTCTGTGGTGAAATAATGCATAAATATCAACTCTCAGTCTCTTGTTATATCGTTACCTTTTTATTATTGTTCTTCGTGAGTTGCGGAGAAGAAGGACTGATTGATCCGCACGGTGAAACCACGATACGACTTCCCGACACAACAGGCACGTTTCACGCTATTGATTTCCCTACAGATACAGGATCGGCATGGACATACATCAACGTTGACACCAATCAGGAATTCACGATCCGCGTTAGAGGCACACGTGACATCAGTGGAACAACACATCGGCAGATGGCACTTAGCGAAATCAGCCTTGTCGAACCTGAAGAAGACAATTTTGTGACATTTGACCACTTGGCAGCAAACGCATATTACTTTCGAAATTTTGAGACCGATTTTTACGGATCTTCAGTTCCGATTTTGGCAACCTACTTTACCAAAACTCCGCAAGCGTTGGTAGAATCCGCGTATGATGCCTTTCTTTCGTCCTCAAATCCGGTATTTCACCAAAAACATTTTCCACCACGGCGTCTGTGGGATTTTCCATTGGAAGTCGGGAAAGAATGGGTTGTTTTTGATAAAATTGCAGGAACACCTGTATCTGCCACCCGCTTTGTTGCAGATAAGGATGTTCAAATCACCGTCCCCGCAGGCAGCTACAATACTTATGTTGTTTACGAGGAGGTGGTTTACGGTGTCAGCGAAGACCCATCAATTCGCCTGATTAGTCCACCCGCAGTCTACTGGGTCGCGCCTTCAGTCGGCGTTGTCCAGTATAGATTCAGCCGTTATCGCGCTACAGATACATTCCAGACACAGACCTTTGCGCTAAAAAACGTTCACCTCCCCGGCCCTCATACAGATTAAATTTTTTGTAATGCGAATATGAAAACCCTTGCCCATCGAAATATCCCAATAACCATCATCGGCGGCGGAATACACGGCATCTCTATAACTCTCCGACTGCTACGCGACATGCCTACAGCAGCGCGCCACATCGCAATCGTAGATCGGTATCCGAAACCGCTCACCGAATGGCGACACAAAACGGTTCGCCAAGGCATGACGTTTCTCCGTTCTCCAGCAGTCCATCACATTACCTCTGATCCTTTAGGCATCGTTGAATACGCAGAACGCCACAACCGAACAAATGAGTTGGCACCACCATATTCGCAACCCTCTACATCACTCTTTTGGGATTTCTGCAATGATGCACTTGCTGAACTCCAAAAATATCCTGTTTATCATCAGTTTGAGGTAGCTAAATTACGGTGGGACAAAGGGGCAGGTAAATATCCGTTCCGCCTAATCTCGGTGGACAATGAAGGGTTTCGAAGTCGTTGTGTTATCCTTGCTATTGGATCTGAGGATTGCGCACACGTACCACCTGAGTTTGCCGAATGGCAGCGTCAATATCCGGACAGGATTGTACACGCATCCCAATTTTCGGTAGATTATAAACAAAGAGTAGAAGATAGCGGTAAAACGGTGATAGTTGGGGGTGGATTAACAGCAGGAACACTTGCAAGAAGCCTTAGCGAACATGGGCATCAAGTGGTGCTAATTGCTCGACAGCAGCTGAAGACAGAGCAGTTCGATTTTCCACCGATCTGGTTAGGTCCCAAAGCACTTGCCGAGTTTGCAAGCGAGACCGATTTTCAGCGGCGATACCAAATTATTCAAGAAAACAGAGGCGAAGGCAGCATTACCCCTGATGTGATGGAAACATTGAAGAATGACACGAATGTAGAAATCTATCATGAGACCTATATCCGCAATATTGTCCCGGTAGAAGGTGACAATTTAGTGCAAGGTTTACAGGTTGAAACAACACGCGGTATGATTGCAGACGTATCTCACATAATACTCGCAATAGGATATAAATTTAATCTTCGTCGTTACGGTTTCCTAAGAGAACTAATTCAACAATACCCTATCCCACTTGTTTGTGGTCTTCCAAAACTTGATTCCGATTTACAATTCCATTCAATCAAAAATCTGTTTGGGTCAGGCACCGTAGCGCAACTCCAAGTCGGACCTGCATCGGGAAATATCGCAGGGGCAAGTCTCGCCTATGAACGTTTCCGAGACAAATTGTTGGCACAACTTCCACAGACATTCAAGTAGTCCTATAGGTTAGGCAAGAACATAGCGAAACCCTTATGTGTCAATTTAAGGAAAGAACTCGTTTGTAGTCGCGCAATTCACGCGCCTCTTACATTCAAAGAAAAGAGGCGCGTGAATTGCGCGACTACGAACGCAGATATTCTCGTCCTTTGCGTTATTTGAGATGTTGATACAAAAAGGTTCGGTTAGGAAACCGCTCCTACCGTGGTATTCCTTGTTAGATTTGACTATAAATTACCTTGTAAGAGCATACGCAACAACATTCATTCCTTGTTCAAATGCCCAAATCCGTTGTTCTCGACCACCAGGACTACACGTTCTCCCCTCCCAAGCACAATTTAGATCGCTGGGACAGAAGTAGACCATCACCTTGTCCTCGTCCATGATAGCCTCATCATAAGCAAATTGTGGAATAAGTTTATCACCACCGAGATAGTCATCATGGCGATAGAGTGTATGATAAATCGGATGGCTCATATCCAACCGTTCAAACTTCTTATCGGGAAAAATTCGCCGCAGCATCTGAACGATTTGTGGGCGGAACCGATTATAGCGGATATCGCAATCTTCAACATGAAGGAAACCCCCGCGGTCAAAATATTCTCTCATTTTGCGAATGTGCTCATCAGTCAGGCGCATTCCTGTCGAGGTTCTCCCGTGTCCTGTCATGTAGAGAAACGGATATGAAAACAACCATTCATCATCAATGTCTACGTACTGCGGATTGTTACGTAAATCAACATCGATTGCAGTATTCGCGGCGAGTATTTGCGAAAACTTTAGGTCTGACTGCCAAAGGTAAGAGTTTACAATATTCGTCCACCAATCACCACCGGGATATTTGAGCCGGACAAACGTGAATTTTTCACCTGTCGGATCCATGCTTGGGTGGTGGTGTTCAATGAATTCTCGCCTGCCAGTTCGATTGCTATAACCCCAGTGAACATCGCGTGTAGCATCATAAGGGATATATTCTCCAAACTGCGACTGTGCCTGTGCTGACCGAAGCAATCCGCCGCCAGCAACCGCGGAAGTGGCAAGTCCTACAGAACTTTTGATGAAGGTGCGACGTGAGAAACGCGAGTTGGTTCTATTTGTCTGTTTTCTGTCGATTGACATGTTTCTGTCCTCCTATGAATGGCTTCGGTATTCAGTTTCGGTGTTCAATTTCAATTGTCAAATATGCTATATGAGTAATTTAGACGAATCTGGTTAATTCAATATTATTGGTATCTGCGGGCAAATTCTAATACGGTTTTCCTAACAGTTCAAATGTAACGCTTTGTGCTGCGCCTCCTTGCATTTTCGTAGAGGTTCTGGTGCTCGCGATTGCACGGATTCGTTGCTTTGCAATCCCGAGTTCTCTGAGTGCTTTGGCAGCCGCCTCAGATCTTTGTGAAGCGAGAATTTTATTTGCTGCTGGGTCTCCTTCTTTGCGCGTATGACCGACAACTCTCAGATAATACTGCGGAAACGACTTCAGGTTTGATGCGATGTCCGCGAGTGCACGTTTGCTACCGAGCAGAATGCGAGCATTCCCTCTACCGAATTGGATCGGTTCTATTTTCATCGCTGCGACAGGTGCAAGCGTGTTCCAATTTGTGTCAGATAGCGGATTCAGAGCAGTCTCTTCCCTAACTTTTTCCTCTATCACAGGTGCTGTATCAACGAGAATACCATCTAACCCATCCGTACCACTTGCGTTTAACACACCCGGATGAAATTTATCATGGTGAAGTGAACGTATAATACCTTCAAAGAATAGATCCCCGTATTTCCCTGACAGAGGATCTGATGAAAGTGAATTGGTCTTAACGAGTACTTGCATAATCTTACCAATCATCGTCTCAAGTTTTTCAGTTTCTTTTGCTTCTGTTCCAGAAATCACCCCGAAATGTGCGTAATTCTCAACAGTGTTCCGCCATTCAATGCCTTTAACAAGCTGACTTGCTTCATTGCGGTTAAGTGAATCGCCGTACTGCTTCGCATCTGATTCGATCAAAGTCAGCAATCCATCAGGTTGGTTGGTGTAATCATAGTTTGCACGTAGATACGCCTGCACAACATGCGTAACAAGTTCGCGTTGTGAATCTAAAAATTCGCGCTGGACTATTAACACATCAACGATATAACCCTTTAGTTTTGAACTATCTAACAGCAGATGTACACCATCAATCGCAAGTGCCTTGGTCACATAAGGTTCCCACAAAACGTAGGCGAACGGGTCATCTGGATCGGCAGATTTGAGTTTTTTATAGACATCTTCAGCACCCTTCGCATCAGATGCCCAAGAGGCAGGCAGACTGGGCAGGCTCATCGTGTTAATCATAATTCTGGCGAGTGTTTCGCTCGGTGAATCTGGCGTAAGAATGATACGCGCCTTTGGATTACTCAAATTTGGGATGGTTGCAACGCCTCGCTTGTGTGCAACAATCGCATCTGCCCCTTTAGATTCATCAATAACAAGCACAATTGAACCCGGAAATTCACCGATTACACTACCCGCTTTTAGGTATGCATCAATGGTAAAAACTGCCATCTTCACCTTACCACTTTTCAGGTCACGTGCTCTGCGAACATAATTGGCTTTATCGTCAATAAAGGTCAGCTTAATCGATTGACGATCCAGTAGGTTTCTTACAGCATCGGACCGGAGTATGGCGTACCCGGGAAAAGAGTCGTGCGCCACTTTGATTTCGTGGTCATACCGCTTCTTACTGGTTTTTTCGACGAGTTTGTCGCGTCTGCCACCAATACGAGGTTCAACAAGGAACTTATAGGCGAGTCCGATTATACCAATGATAATCAGCCAACTTGCCACCATGATGATTCTGCTTCTTTTTTTGGTTTCCATACGTCTTAATTCCTAATATCTATCAGTGGAAATTGCAAAAGATGCTACCTGTAAAGACTACTAGTGCTTTGTCCACCTAATTTTTGTGGTTTGTAGGTCGGGTAGAGCGTCCGCGAAACCCGACAAGATTCGTGTATCAGCACAAGTCAGGTTTCGCAAACTCTACCCGACCTACAATATTTTGGTGGACACAGCTAGCTTTAGTCAAGAATCATTTGCAGTGTGTAAATATTTCAAATTCTATAAACATTCCGCCCCGCTAGGGCTAAAGAACGGTGGTTACCTCATTTTCTATAAACATATCGTTCCTACGGAACTAAAGAGGGTTTCTCATAATGAAGATTAAGAATTTAATCGGGTAATTTCCATTTTCCTTGTAGTGTCCGGTGCGGTTAGGAAACCGAACCTACCGGTCCTGGGGTTTGAGCCCGAGTTACCCAATTTATTTTTTAATCTTCATACTGAGAAAACCACTAAATTGACGCCTATAGTGCGGTTAAAACCACACCTACCGGGGTTTGAGGACCCTACGACTCTTATCCTCTCATTCGTCTAAAAATGATAAAGCCAACAATCACAATAATGAGTCCAATAATGAGCAATCCACTGTTACCACTGCTGCTGCGTTCTTGGACAGGCTGAGGTTGCGGTTGTTGCGTTGGTGTTTGCGGTTGCGATGGCACTCTATTTACAGACGTCGTAGTAATTGCTGTATTGCTCGGTGGTGTTGTAATCCGTTGAATGAGGTCTAAAGCGACCTCCGATGAAAGCGGAGCAATATCTTCAAATGCGTCTTCGCCATCAATGTCAGCTCCCGTTCCACCTGTTTCGGCAAGGATTTGCGAGACTGCCGCTACAAGCTCACCCGGATTATCCGCTCTGCGATAACTATCCGCATCCTGGGCTAACTTATGATCCGTTTTCATATCAACACCGATCACATCCACGCGAATTTGGCGGTTTAGAATCTCAGGCGTATACTGTTCTATTTTCGCCGGATCTTGTGCTTCACCGTCCGTCACAATCAGCAACCGATAGTTTCCGTAACTATACTGTTTTTCCCGCTGCTTAAGTAAACGATTTGCCCCAATCCGCATATATCTTCCCAAAGGAGTCCCACCCCCAGGTTGTGGTAAATCAATAGCCGCTATTAATCTATCTGTATCCTTCGGTCCCAACGGATACACCCATTCGTCCTGAATATTTTTCCCACTGAATACGAGTAACCCGATATTGGTGTCATCAGGCACTTTCGCGAGCACCTCCCGAAGTGCCACCTTTGCCGCATCCATCTTAGACTTTGTCTGGTCTGCGCGAAACTTGTCTTGCATTGAACCAGAGGCATCAAGGATTATCACAATATTGTCTGTGTGAATGTCATTTTCTGCAATACTTGTTTGACCAAAAACGAATAAACAGAGAACAAGAAAACACAATGCTATTATTTGTTTCACAAGAGGCTCCTATCTAAACACACCTAAAAGTCGAAATCGGAGGCAGCGACAGCTTCCGCCGAAACCTTAATAAGTGCAAATTCAACACGCCGGTTTTCTGCTGCCTCGGCAAGACTTGTCGGCTTCGGAATAATGGGTTCCTTAATTCCGACACCGATTGGTACAATCTGATCCGTATCAATGCGTGCATTTTTTTGCCGCGCATAAGCAATAATCGCTTGTTTAACCGCTTCACCACGTTGTTCTGAAAGTTTGAGTGCTGCCCGCATTACCTGGTAAGGACTTTCAACAGCGGTGCCATCGGCAAATGTTTTCTGCTCTACGAGACGAATCAATTCAGCGGTATTTTTGAGGTCAAGGGGTTTGCCATTCATAAAATATCTATAGTTTCCCGGTGTGCCTGTCTGTTTTAAAATTCCTTTATCTTTTCCGGCTCGAACCAACACGAGCAGTGTCCGTGTCGGATCGCTGTGCCCTTTTATAGCAATGGCAGCGTTTCCATATTTAGAGGCGAGTTCAACCACCCTATCAAATTCACTACTATATTGGGTGGCACTAAACGTGTTCTGATTCGCATCAAATTGAATTGTAAAGGAGATGAGCGTCTTTTCATCAAGCGTAGCATCCTCATTAAACGATTCAATCTCTGCACGGACAACTTCCTTTTTGAAACGTGTCTGTTTTAGCTGCGTGGGAGCTGAAACGGTTGTGGCAAGCAGGCTCTTAAAAGTATTAGAATTGAAATTTAGATCAGAGGGAAGGAGCGCGTATCGTCGCTTTGCAAATCCCCAATTCACTGCCATATCCAATCCTGCTTTATTGAACCCTGCGAAACCTGTGATCGTATTCGTAGGATCGTTGAAAAAAGCAATATTGCCGGGTTGCCCGACAAAAGTGCAATCTGCAATTAAGCCGTGGGCATCCTCCTCAAGCGTTGGTAACACATCTTTTCCGTAGATGTTCTGCATTGTTGTCAGCAGTTTATTGTATTGTGTCGATCCGCTTTTTTCATAAACTTTTTTTAGGGCAATTACTTCTTCAGCACCCTTCAAGTAACCAGCAAAGAATTGCTCAATTAGCGGCTTATAAGTGTCATAGAAATCCTTGCGGCATGCGTAAACATCAGCAATGGAACGTGAGAGTGTGGCAGTGCTGACGACAACATGTGCACCTTTCACGGTGCCTTCTGCGCCTGTGCCGGCATTGTCAGGACCGCCTGTCAATCCGATCATGTCTGGTGTGATGACAAAACAGCCTGCAATAGATGAGTCATTTCGGAAACGTTCTGCGGGTCCATTTGCACCCGTCAATTCGTCTACCCATACGATTTGGACATTTGTTTTTGAGAGTCGGGCAGTCTTCAACATATCGTAGAGCATCCCAACATGGGGACCGCCCTTTTGAATAGCAATCTTTTTTCCACTTAGGTCAGAAATCTTACGGATGTTTGCGCGCCCCACGAAATGATCACCTGCTGACCACGTTAGCTGCCCAAAGACAACAGGCTTTGTCCGGGGATCGCGTCCCACAGCTTCACTTGCCTGGGCAATCATTCTAAAGGTACCGCGTAGGAAAGGGGATTTACCTGAGAGATAATCTTTGACCTGCTGCTGAAAATTGTCACCCGGTACCAATTTTAGGTTCAACCCTTGTTTTTCCATGATTGTGCCAGCCTGAGTTGTTAACCCTCCGTTAGCATGGAACAATGCAGATTCGCCACCCCATGTAATATATGGCACGACCAAGGGGGAGATTGATGTTACCTCGCGAACCGTAACGGGTCCGATCGCATCTACAAAACTTTCTTGAGCATTTGCGGAAAGGACAAGGCAAAAAAGCATCAGGCAAAATAGATTATATTTCAAAAATCGGCGGAATACCTTATGTGTGTTTGCTCCGGATCCATGGCAACCGCGTAAAACAGAATTTCTTTTCATGTCTTTTTCCTTTTGTTGAGATACTCGTGTTCAAATTTACTCGTTATTATGCATTTTATCATATCTGTTAAAAAATATCCACTCTTTTTTATCACTGTGAAATTTGAAACACGTTCCATCAAAGGTTCAAAACTATAAGAGCACTAATTGCTGTTGCAAAATTCGCGTTTATGATTGAATTGACAAGAAGGTGAAAACATCAAAAAATTTGCGATTTTTAACTTGACATTTTTTGAAACCTATAGTAACGTGAGTTTGATAAAAACAAGATGTCGGGCTTCTTGTAGGGGCGAGGGCTTCTCGCCCGTAGGGGTTAGTAACCTAACCCCTATGAAAATGTCCATTTATGTTTAGAATTTGCTATATATCAAACTCACGTTATAGTATGATGTGCACGTTACAAAACGTAATTATGATTTAAATTGTACTATAGTTTGGACAATTTCAGTCTGTCAGGACAGACGCACAGATTGTAATTACGTTTTGTAAACAGGCAAACACGTCAGAAATCTGCGGAAAATCACATTATTTTAGCAATACTTATCGCGTAGATCATAAAATATGCGTCCACCTATCGGTTTCAAGTTCTTTGCGATTTTTCTGTGAGTTTTGTCCCAGATCGTAACTCACAGAAAAATATTGTTGTTGGAAACATCTCCGTAAATAAGCGACCATCAATCCGCGTGTCAAGTATTTTTTGGCGAAGGTATTGGCCCCGATAGAGGGTATAGTTATGATAGAGGCGTACATATCCGACAAGCCGAAGACGTTAATGGGGACGGTGTTATTGATAATTCGGACCTAAACATAGTTGCGTCAAACATAGTTAATCCCCAAACATATGTTTGGTCTCTTGCGGATGTTAACGGTGATGGTCGCATCAATACTTCAGATTTAGCACTTGTGTCAAATGAATTAGGGAATACGGCTTCCGAATTTCCACATCTACCTGAAGACGTTAATGACGACCGTGTTGTCGATATTTTGGACTTACTTGTGGTTAGTTCAAACTTTGGACAGAGCGAAACACATGCTGCGGATGTTAACTGTGACGGCACCGTTGATATTTTAGATTTAGTGCGGGTTGCAGCGGCATTCGGGTATACGGTTGCCCCCTGAAGAACAGTATGCTTGATGCCCAAGATACAGTAGGTTCGGTTTCCTAACCGAACCTACCGGGGACAGGGAGGACCGCTAAATTGACATATATTGGTTTCACTCGGTTCAACCCAACCTTCAAGGAAGTATAAGGAGACACACAATGAAAAACAAGGTTTTTTTGATGCTGACACTATCCATTCTCGTTTTACCCCTCAATTCTCATAGCGACTTTCCTCCGGGGACCATATTTCCTAAGGATGTACCGGGGGAGTACCCTGAACCTGTCGAAATACACATTGACGGTGCTGTAGATTACATACAATATTCACCGGATGGCAAACTATTGGCAGTAGTGGCTTACCCTGGTTCCGGTCTACACCTCTACAACACACAAACTCTTGAAAAAATCTATCAGATCAAAGCAGAAGAAGGTTTTAATGGGGACTGTATAGCGTTTAGTCCGGATGGAAAAGTCCTCGCAAGTGGTGGACATCGGGGTAATATCAAGTTGTGGAATGTAGTGACAGGAACACACAAGCAGACGCTTACAGCCCATTCATGGGGTGTATACAGCGTAGCATTCAGTCCGGATGGGCAAACACTCGCAAGTGGCGGGGTAGAGAGATATATCATCTCAGATGGTGAAAAATTGACTACTGGGGCAATCTATTTATGGGATGCAAAAACGGGACAACTTCTTCATCGCCTCACGGAGCATGAGCGGGGTGTCGCAAGTGTCGCGTTCAGTCCGGATGGCATCACACTCGCAAGTGGGAGTTGGGACAACACCGTCCGTCTGTGGGATATAGCAACAAGTACAAACACACAAACTTATATAACGACTTGTGTTAGTTGGTTCTATTTATGTAATATTATGTTTCACACATTTAGTATTTTTCTGTTTTCATAAATCCACCCTTATGCTATCCTTTATAGTAAATTCTCATATAAAAAGGAACATAAGGATGGACTTACAGGATACATTAGAACAGTATGTTTTGCAACTGAAAAATATGGAAACCCGCACGCTTGAAGCAGTTGTGTCGGTCTGTCGGAAGATCATGTCAACGCTTTATGACCACTATTTCCCGGGTGCAGAAGCACTGCGTCCAGGTCCAACGAGCCGATGTCCGGACAGCGACATACTCACACTCGCGTGGGTGCTTGAACTGATAGGAAAGGATAGTGAACTCGCAGGATACAAACTTATCAAAGCACAACTCGGACACCTTTTTCCCTATTTGCCGGAACGCTCTCGCTTCAATCGGAGACGCCGCAACTTGTGCTACGCAAGCGAAAAACTCCGACTTGTTTTGATACAGTTTTTACCAGGTGATGAGGTTTTCATTGTAGATAGTTTTCCTATCCCGCTTTGTGATTTCAAGCGTGCGCCTGCTTCTACATCACCTCTAAAATGTGCTGATGGCACCGGCACTTTGGCTACTTATGGAAAGTGTGTCACAAAAGGACTTGGCACTTTCTTAGGATTTCGTGGGAGTGTAATAACCACTGCTTACGGGCTCCCTGTTGATTTTGCCATAGCGACTGCAAATACCGATGATAGAGAAGTGCTACCCTTGTTATGTGAACGTGGCACTTATCCTATTATTCTCGGAGACAAAGGGTATATTTCCGAGAAACTTGAGACTGATTTACTGAGGACTTACAATGTGTGTCTATTACCGACACGGCGTAAGAATCAGAAGGCACAATATCCGCCAAGGTTTCGTAAGCAGCATGCTAAACTCAGACGGCGGATTGAAACAACGATAAGTCAACTCACCCATCAGTTCAATGTTTCACGGATACGCGCCCGGGGTCATTGGGGGGTTCGCACACGCTTGAGTAACAAGTTTGGTGGTTTTACACTCGGTGTTTTTTTGAACAAATGTTTAGGACGCAAGTTGATGGCACTCAAAGACGTTGTTTACGCATAAATAAATCTAACTATAGTATCAGAAATATTACAAAAAGTTAACTGGCACAAGTCGTTATATAATAAAACATCGTGACATATTGGGGGTATCGTTCAGTCCGGATGGAAAAATACTCGCAAGTTGGGGGTTGTGGAACGGTATCTATTTATGGGATGCAAGCACGGGTAGTCTTCTTCACAGGCTCACACGTGCGACAAGTGATACGGATGCACTTTATGGCATCGCGTTCAGCCCGGATGGTAAGACACTCGCAAGTGCAAGTGGAGAAGGGGTCCGCTTATGGGATGTGAATACGGGTAGTTATCTTCACAACATGCCGGAATCTATGAATATATCTGCACGTAGCGTGGCATTCAGTCCAGATGGACATACACTCGCAAGTGGGATGTGGGGCAGCACTGTACGTTTGTGGAATATTGCACCATCACAACTGCCTGAAGATGTTAATGCGGACGGTGTTGTCAATATTCAAGACTTGGTTGTTGTCGCGAATGCTTTTGGTGAAGCGAAACCGGATCTCAACGGTGATGGCGTTGTGAATATTCAGGACTTGGTGATTGTGGCAGCGGCATTTGGGAATACGGTTGCCCCCTGAAGAACAGTATGCTTGATGCTACGCAAACGGTAGGAGCGGTTTCCTAACCGCTTCCGTGTCATTTGTGAAAACCGTAACCTACGCGCTCATATCAAAAAACACGTATGTTGTTGCTGGGATAAGCCTGATTCGGCTAGGAAATCGAATCTGCCGGGCACGGAGGAACACTAAATTGACACATACTGGGTTTCGTTACCGCTCAATCCAACCCATAAGGAAGTAGAAGGAGGCTAGACAATGAAAACCAAAACATCTTTGATTTTAATCATCCTTTTTGTGATACTTACATTTACTTCGAACATTTTTCCGCAAGATTCACCGCGATGGCAGCAATTTCATCAACCGGAAGGCACGAAAAAACGTATTGATATCTTTGGTAAAGACGGTACAGGTTGGGTAAGTGACATAAAATATTCTCCAGATGGCTCACTTTTAGTAGTGGCGAGTTCGATTGGAATGCGTCTCTACGATGTACAGACTGGTAAGAAACTTGATCTGTTCCCAGAACATACGGATTGGGTCAATAGCGTATCATTCAGTCCAGATGGAAAAATGATCGCAAGTGGAGATTTGGATGGAACTATCTATTTGTGGGATGTGGCGACAGGCACACGCCTCCGCACTATCACAGCACATGCGGCATGGGTATCAAGCGTGTCGTTCAGTCCGGATGGAAAAACTATCGCAAGTGGAGGGGAAGGTTTTGACTCTACTATTCGTCTGTGGGATGTGAACACAGGAACACGTCTCCGCACAATCACGGATACGAGTGCGCCCTCAAGCGTAGTGTTCAGTCCGGATGGAAAAACTATCGCAAGCGGAAGTAAGGACGGTAGTATCCATATTTGGGATGTGAATACTGGACAACAATTCCTTCACATCCCCAAAGCACACTACCTGAATGTCACAGGCTTAGTGTTCAGTCCGGATGGAAAAACTATCGCAAGTGGGAGTTTCTACATTCATTTATGGGATGCGGATACAGGTACACACCTCCGTAGACTTAAAAATGGAAATCGGTACGTGTACTACACGATAGACCCTCGCATCACTACCTATGGTATAGCGTTCAGTCCGGATGGAAAAACGATCGCAAGTGGGAGTGTGGACGGTAGGATCCGTCTGTGGCAAACAAACACAGGAGCACTTCTTGGCGAACTCATGAGTTATACATATAGAGTCAATACCGTGGCGTTTAGTCCGGATGGAAAGACACTTGCGAGTGGAAGTAGGGACGGTCCGGTGTTCTTGTGGGATGTCCTACCTATTCTACTACCCGAAGATATCAATAGGGACGGTGTTGTCAATATTCAAGACTTGGTTGTTGTCGCGAATGCTTTTGGGGAAACGAAACCGGATCTTAACGGCGATGGAGTTGCTGATATACTGGACTTGCTCATTGTGGCATCAGCATTTGGGAATACGGTTTCTGCCACTGAAGAATAGCACGCTTAATGCCACATAAACGGTAGGGAGGACCACTAAATGGTTCACTCGGTAAGTATTTGATTTATGTTCTCCATACTGGTGCCATAGGCACCTAACTTGTATCTCGGTTGCTGTTGTGGCATTTTCTTCCACCGGTATGGGCGTTTATGCTCATTCCACCAACACACCGCACTATCAAGCGCATCGGTCAGTTCCTCTCGCGTCTCAAATCGCCTCCCTTTCAGTGCCAGAGACTTCAACTGTTTCCACCAAGGTTCTATCAAGTTCAACCAACACGCATATTTCGGAATAAACTGCACCCCAATCTCCGGCCACGCCAATAATGCTGTCTTCACATCACGACTATGGTGAGTAGAAAGATTGTCTTCAATCAGAAGCCATCTTTCTGAAGGAAACTTCTCCATTACTTTCTCAATCAACGCAATATGACTCGCACTATCCCTACGCTCTGAAATCACTATCTCCGCTTGACCCGTCGCCGGTTCAAACGCACCATGAACCCACACTTTCCCACGACGACCATAGTCCGGTTCAAATGTCGCACGATGCGAACCTTGTTGCCACACTTCACCCGGGTATGTCTTATACCAAATTAACGCGATTCATATTGTTTTTCGATTTCACAAATCCATTGAAACCCGACATGTGGCTGCACAATGTCCCAGTTTTTTGAGAACCATTGACACCGATTGACAAGCACTTTTTCAAGAGACGAAAGTGTTTTCAGGACACGATTGGCGATCACTTCTCGTAACAAAGGCCAAAGTCGTTCGGCAGGTTGTAGTTCTGGCGAATAAGGAGGCAAATAAAACAACTCAATGCCCGCAGGCACTTGCACCGCTTTACTTATGTGAAACCCTGCGCGATCCACAAGCAGCACTATCTGTTTCTTTGCTTCGGGATTCACATCGCGCGCAAACTCTGCCAGTGCAAGGTTCATCACCTCAACACTGACGGTGGGCAATAGAAGCCAGTAGGTTTCGCCTGTCTGCGGACGAACGAAACCGAACCCGTAGAGCCATTTATGTGCCGGGCAAACCGTTGCCGTTGGTCGCACGCCTTTTTTCGCCCATACACGTCGGTGAACCGGTAATAAACCCAAACGGGTTTCGTCTTCCGCCCAAACTTCTACCGGTTTTTCCGGGTGCTCACTTTTAAGGGCAGCAACACGCTCTTCTAACTTTTTTTTAAAGGTCTGCTGTGCCTCCGGTGTCGCAGCGGCTTGATGTTGCGGACGCGGTCTCTGCAAAGTCCAACCAAGTCTTCTAAGATATTTCCAACCTGTCACGGCACTCACAGGTCGCTTCAGTGTCTCAGATATCCAAGTCGCAACTTTGGGACCTGTCCAGAGCCCGCCATCAATAGGCGGTGCCGAAAGTGCTTTTTCAAGGGATGCTTGCTGTTGTGCATCAAGGAAGGGACGCCCACCATTGGTTTTTCGTTTGTCTTGCAGTGCCTCTTCGCCATCAGCGTTATAGTGCCTGCGAAGTTTCCTAACGCAGTCAGGCGTGCAGCCAACGATGTCCGCAACTTCGCGCGGTTTTCTCGGATTTTCGGTGTCAGCAAGGAGCCAAATCGCATGCCACCGCATCCGTTCCCGTGGGCATTCACATGCCAGATACCTTTGTTTCAATGCTTCTATTGACAAATGAGGTGAAACTCCGTGTTTAGGGTTTTTCATGTGTGGTGAAACTCCGTGTTTAGGGTTTTTCATGTGTGGTGAAACTCCGTGTTTAGGGTTTTTCATGTGTTTAGTGTAGCAGATTAAAAAAAATAAAACAATACGAATTCCGTTAATTTGGTATTAGCCGAGATCGGGCCCAGCTCGTCAATACAAATCACACGCGTTTGAGGCGGACGATTGACGTATGCTGCTATGATGGCCCCCTTTTTTCAACAAACGCTTCGTCCTGTTTTTCTGCTTCACGAAACCAACTCTGTTGACGCTTCCAATGTAACCCCTCTTCTTTGAGCCACTCCCAGATCGTTGAATCAGAAAGATGAATACCCGTTCTCTCTATAAACGCAGTTTGCAAGCGTTTCAGTGTCCACAACTCAAACGGATAATCAAGACTACGCGGTTTACGCAATGCTAAATCTATCAATTGACCCCGCACTTCAGTTGAATGCGTGCGCGGTTTGCCACTTTTCGGTTTATCAGCAAGACCTTTGATACCTGTTTCATTGAAGCGTTTGACCCAACACGCACCAGAGTTGCTTGATTTGAAACCCACCTGTTTCGCAGCTTGGGTCGCTGTGAGCGTCTCGTCATCAAGCATGCTGACAATCAACTTCGCACGCTGCACCGTCCGATAAGGTTGTGTGCGTGAACTTGAAAGTGTTCGCAGTTCTGCTACTTCTGCTTCACTGACTTCACGAAGGTGATGTATTCGTTTGCCCATCTAAATTCTCCTCTCCATTTTGATACAATAGATAGAAGAATTATACCATAGACAGAAGAATTATACTATAAAATCTTGGCGAGTCAACCACTAAATGGTTCATTCGCTAAACATTTATCATATAGAGAACGGACGGAATAGATCCAAAAGTCCCTCCCCCTTGAGTGAAGATCAATTTATTAATTCGGTAATTCTAATTTTCTCCATTACCGGTAGGTGCGGTTTCCTAACCGCACCGAGCATTGTGAGAAAATTACCGAATTATTTTATTTAACTTCATATAAGGGGGACAGGGGGGTTGGAAATTTAGGGATTTCAAAACATAGAATACTGAAATTACTTAGCGAGTCAACCACTAAATTGACACCTAATAAGTTTTGACGTTCAAGTTCGGTAAAATTGACTATTTGTCTGTTCGTTGGGTTCCCGTGCCCGAACGAATACACCCTCACAACATTACCCATTTTGATTGTCAAATTTCATTAGGTTTGCCAACTCTACTTAAACTATGGCTGATAAGCAAAGGGAGAATTTTACAATGAAAACCAAACCATTTTTGATTTTAAACATTTTGTTGATGGCACTTGCATTTATACCCAATACCTTTGCCCAGAATGCAGAGCCTGGCGTTTTACCTGAAGGTGCAAAATCAATCTTGCGTCTCGGTGAAGGGTACATCTACGATGTAGAATATTCACCCGATGGCAAGTTGTTAGCGATAGCGCATTACACTGGTATATTGCTTTACAATATACAGACGCGTGAAAAAGTGTATCTGCTCAGATCGGATCCGGGTTTATTATTCCGCACAAGTGTATCGTTCAGTGCGGATGGAAAGACCCTCCTAAGTAGTGGTGCGGCGGGTGTCCATTTATGGGATGTAATCACGGGGAACCTGCTTCATACACTCAACCGGAGTCAAATGCGTTTTCTCCTTACCGTAGCGTTGAGTCCTGATGGTAGCATCCTTGCGGCGGGTGGAGAATTGGCGGGAGGAGGTTTAGGCGTTGTTTTTTTATGGAATGTGAGCACAGGGAGTCTGCTGCACACTTTAACAGCAAATGTGAATCGGGTTAGTGGCGTATCGTTCAGTCCGGATGGAAAGACACTTGTGAGTAGCAGTTCGGCTGGTCTCAATTTATGGGATGTAGTGACAGGCACACACAAGCAGAAAATAGTATCAGAGGATCATAGAGTTGGGCGTGTAGCGTTCAGCCCAGATGGGGAGACTATTGCGCGTTGGACACAGTGGAAAGGTGTCCGTTTATGGGATGCGAAAACGGGCACACTTCTTCACGGATTCAACCGGAAAATAGGGGATACGGATGCTCTCCTCAGTATAGCATTCAGTCCGGATAGTCGTACACTGGCAACTGGAAGCGGTGTAGCACTCCGAATTTGGGATGTGAGTACGGGGAGTCTACTCCGGATCCTGAGTGAAGGGCGTAATTCGCGGAATCTCCATAGCGTATCGTTCAGTCCGGATGGTCGCACCCTGGTAAGTGGGGACGCGAATGGTAATGTCATTTTTTGGAATGCAAACCCAGGCACCCATTTTTTAGGTGTGCCTCAGGGTATCCCTCCCCGCACACTCATAGGGCATAGAGGTTCAGTCTTTACGCTGGCGTTCAGTCCGGATGGCAGCACCCTTGCCAGTGGGGGTTGGGACAAGACTATTCGTTTTTGGGATGTGAAGACAAGCAGCCTGCTCCGCACTTTGACAAAGCATACAGATAAGGTCACTGGGGTGGCGTTCAGTCCGGATGGCCGCACGCTGGCAAGTAGCAGTTGGGACAGGACTGTCCGTTTATGGGATGTGGACACGGGCAATCTGCTTCACACATTGATAGAACATACGGACAGGGTTACTGGCGTATCGTTCAGCTCGGATGGCCGCACGCTGGCAAGTGGGGGTAGGGATAAAACTATTCATTTTTGGAATGTGAATACAGGTGATTTGCTGCGCACTATTGTAACAGATAGTTGGGTCACTGGGGTATCGTTCGGTCGGGATGATCAGATTCTCGCAAGCGGGGTGTATAACAGAGGCGTTTTTGTGTGGGATGTTGGCACGGGCAACCTGCTTCACAAGTTCCAATCTTTGCGGTATGGGTTTGATAATCTTATCTTAGGTGTATCGTTCAGTCCAGATGAAAACACACTCGCGGCTTGGTTACACTTAAGTTGGTGGCCGCAGGGTGATGTCCGTATATGGGATGCAAACAAAGGTAGGTCTGTTGGCACACTCAAGGGGCATACAAACGATGTTACAAGTGTATCATTCAGCGCGGATGGGAAGACACTGGCAAGTGGAAGTTATGATTATACTATCCGTTTTTGGGATGTGGAAACAAAGTTTCTTCTTCGCAGAATTACAGGACATACGTATCTGGTCACGGGTGTAGCGTTTAGTCCGGATGGAAAGACACTCGCAAGTGCGACCGCTGATGGGACATGCTTCCTATGGAACATACCATCCTTACAACTACCCGAAGATGTTAATAAGGACGGTATTGTCAATATTCAAGACTTGATTGTTGTCGCGAATGCTTTTGGTGAAGCGAAACCCGATCTCAACGGTGATGGTGTTGTGAATATTCAGGACTTGGTCATTGTGGCATCGGCATTTGGGAATACGGTTGCCGATCCGTAAACCACGGACCGTAGACTTTGCTGTCCATTCAGCACATCGAGATGTTGAAAATAAAATCTGTAATTGCAGACAAGATTTCCAAGTAACTACCCTATTTTGACACATCAGATCTGCGCGGAAAAATCAAGATAGCATCTGAAACCGCGCGCCCTTGGAACCTTGACGTAGGACGAATCCTACGGTTACCGCGTGCAGTTTTCGTGTTCTTCTCAGGTGCTGCTTTTTTGGACGGTTGTTTATCTGGTGACGACAGTTTAGCGTTCTTATCAGGTTGTTTATCTGGTGAAGCGGATTTAGATTTATTATCAGGTTGTTTGTCTGGTGTAGCGGGTTTTGATTTATCCTTAGAGGAGGTGCGCGCGCGTATTTCTCGCTTAATACTTACCACCTCATTCCGAATGACCATCATTGATGAAAATCCACCATCCAAATTAACAGCGTCTGTCGCGCCCCATTCCAGAAAAAGTTTTGCGAGTTGCTGCAACTTGACGCCACGGCGAACAAATGGTTTTGCCCCTGTTATTGTTACAAAGAGAAGAGTACCATCTTCTTTTTTGCCGACTGCCGTGCGCGGATGCCAAAAACTGTGAAAGGCGGCATTAAATCCTTCCCGTTTGTATGATTCTGTCACAGATGTAATACTATTCCGCAATAGTAAGGGTCCACCACCGATAATATGCGTAAAACTCCCCCATAACTTACTGTCGCCAACACGTTCAGGGATTACTGTTTCTCGGATTTTCACCGAATCCCCGCGAGCGATATGTTCCAATAACAATTCCCGTTTCTTTCCACTTGCTGAAAGAACATAACCATCAACCGGAATGCGTGTACTTCCTTGTCCATCGTAAATGTTTACTATCTCATCATTTCGGACAACAACTTCAACGCCATCATGCATCGTCAATGTCACAGCGTGGAAGAGGGGTCGGTAAAGCACCAGTTCGTTTCTCGAACGTTCCCGATTAATACCGTCAATTGTCAATGTAGTTCCGCTCGGTAAGATAAGTTCATGTTGGAGGACAATTCTATCTATATACGTTTCAATTTTTCCATTGACGGTTCTGAACCCGACGACCCCTCGTCCCTGCTCCGGTTCACTTATCCATTCTCCATCAATTTTCAACGCACCGACCGATTCTCCCCGAAAAGTGCCATCCATTTTGAAGTACCCACCATTAATTGCAATAGGTGCTTTATGTCGTCGGGCAATTGCGGGTAAATTCTCTGTGCCAATCCCCGCGCTTAGTGCGCGATAGGGACGGACGTCTACCGCATCTGGTTGCACTGAAAGAACGTTTGTTAGCACGCCATCGTCTAAAATCTGTCGATGGACAATTCCAGGAAACACTTGCTTTGTTTCATCGGTCTTCACAGGATCCGTATAGGATTTAAAATAGTCAGGTATTTTACCAAACGGAACCTCTCTACCTACCCAGATACCGATGGAGAAAATCGCCAGAAAACCGATTATTGTCCACGTACGCGGGTAGCGTTTGATAAAACGGAAACATCTCCGTCCTAAATAGGTAATATCAAACATTTTCTGTTAAGTGAGAACTTTTCGTGGTTCTTGTTTAACGTGAATTCGATAAAAAGATACTATGATTCCCGTAGGTTGGGTAGAACGGAAAGGACAATAAAATCAAACACAAAATAGCGGTGCATGATACATTTGAAACTGAAAATAACGAGAAATTAGTGAAACCCAACTCTTTATTAACTTTTGGACAGACACTCGGATTCTAATATCGAACTCACGTTTGTTTAAGTTCCCAGTAACCGCGACGTTTTCGTTTAAATAGGGCTAAGGTTTTCTACCCGACTTTCCCATTCATCACATGTCGCATAGGTTAGCTTAACCGAAGCACCGATATAATTCATTGGTGATCGGAGTGCTTCGCGTTGCGGTTCTGTCAACTTATCAAGGAACGGTCGAAAGATCTCATCCTCCCATAATAGAGTTGTCAGGCTTTTTCCTGTCTGATGAACTTGTCCTATCAATTTACGGGTGTGATCATAAGCATCTGGAAACCCGTAATATGCCATCAATAGATAGATCGGTTCTGCGATTGTGTCCTCTGCGCTCATATCAAGATTCCGTTGCATGTTTTCAACTTTAACATCCATCTCATCCAATGCCCGCCGAAGCCGATAGATTGAATAATCAAAAGCCGTAAACAGTTCTGCCAGAAAACGACTTGATGCAGAATTGGTTAGGTCACGTTGGTGTTCCAAAATGCTGTCCATAAAAACGGTCTGCATGCGCGGAACAAACGCTTTCCACATACTTTTGACGTTCTCATACGCCTCAGGATTGACTTTGTGAGGCATAGTTGACGAACCAACCAGTTGCGGGTTATACTTCCTGCCGACCTCAGCGATTTCAGTGCGATAGAGGTGCCGCATATCGTCAGCGAAATTCGCAAGCACTGTATACGCCGCTGTGACCTGATACGCCACATCAGAGATAAATTCCGGTTCCACGCACTGTGTTGACGTATGTGTATCCGATGGTTTCAAATCGAGCAGTGCAAGAAAATCCGTCTCAATCTGTTCCGGTGTATCATGGATTAGCGACAATCCGTTAAACGCTCCCACCGCACCAGAAAATTGTCCACGAAGATTTTGTCCCGCCTCATGAATCTTCTCAATTCGGGTGCCAAGACGGCTGATATAGAGTGCTAACGCATAACCGAACGTTATAGGTTCTGCGTGTTGTCCATGTGTCCTACCGATTTGCGGTGTCTCCGCATGCTGACGCGCCAACACGATCAGCTGCTTTTCCAATTCAATCAGGTCGGGAACAATTACATTTTCAATTAGTGCTTTGAACCGTAATGCTGTAGCAGTATCCAAGATGTCTGCTGAGGTAGCGAACAGATGAACATACGGGCGTGCATCGGGACTAATTTTGCTCCGAATCACGTTAACAAGTGATCGGATGTTATGTCGGATACGTTTTTGTTCCTCGTAAACCTCTTCTGCTGTTACTAATTCCACTGCTTGTTCGACTTCATCGGCAATCGCTGACGAGCAGACATCATAGTTTGCAAGTGTGCGTACTAACGCTGCCTCCACTTGCGCCTGATAAGTGACATATCCTGCCTCAGAGACATAAGGCAGGAGACGTTTCATAAAAGCATCATCGCCGCCATAATATCTAAAATCTAAGGGACTGACAGCTTCGTAAAGCTGCATAGAACATTTTTCTCCAGTTTTTTTGGTTTTATTATACATAAAATTTAAAAGGGTGTAAAGTCTTTTGTTGTTTGATACCGAATTATCTTGATTTGTAGTGTGAGGTCCCCGTGCCTCGCAACGGTGTACTATTAGGTAATTCGGGCTTGAACCTCAACACCGGTAGGTGCGGTTTCATGAAGATTAATTTATTAATTCGGTAATTCTGATCTCTTTTCTGTCTGAATCGCGGATTATCGCAGAGAACGCGGAGGACGCGGAATTAAGAGATTCTTTGTTACCGACCCGTCTCTGGCGAAAGGAAATGTCCGAGACACAAAAGCATTTTCCGCGTCTTCTGTGTCCTCCGTGCCCTCCGCGATTCAGACAACAAGATAATGGACCTCACACAAGAAAAACATAAAACAAGATGTCTATGGTTAGAAAATTACCGAATTAATTTTTTAATCTTCATCTAACCGCACCGGATCTTAGGGAATATCTGTCCGATAACCATTTGCGCGAACGACTCGGTGCGGTTAGGAAACCGCACCGGAGATGCTTATGGAATTACCTATATTTACTACTTTCTCCCATTTTGATAATTTAATGCACCCTTTCTGCTCCCAAAGTGTATCTTATAACAGTTAAAAGCATGGAATGTATTTATTCATAACAAGCAATTGATTCATCAGTCCGGAACATTTTTCGCTAATAATGTGTAAATATAGTATACACCGATCTTATCAGACGATATTGGAGTATTTTGATGTTAGATGACGATGTGCTACTCATACGTAAAATATTATCAGGGGACGATACTGCATTCAGCACCTTAGTTCAAAAGTATCGAAAGGGTGTTCATGCTTTCGCTTGGCGGAAAACAGGTGATTTCCACTTTGCAGAGGAGATTACGCAGGATACCTTCATCCAAGTATATCAAAATCTTTCCACACTCAGGAATCCAAACCAATTTGCTGGATGGTTATACGTAATTGCCAATCGTTTATGTCTCAAGTGGCAGCAAAAAAGAAAAATAACGATCCAATCATTAGAAGGCACATCAATGTCAGAGATTAACGCATCTTCATACAACAAGTATGCATCCGAACAGAGGGATACAGAGGCAACCGAGAGACGACTTGAAATTGTAAACAAACTTTTAAAAAAACTGCCTGAAAGTGAATGGACTGTTATAACACTTTATTATTTAGGCGAAATGACTGCCAAAGATATTGGTAAGTTCTTAGGTGTATCTATTAACACGATTAAGAGCCGACTGCATCGTGCGCGAGAGCGGTTAAAAGAGGAAGAATCAATGATCCGAGAAAACCTTAGTAGTGTCCAATTTCCGACACAAACGACAGAAAATATTATGAAGGAAATATCACAGCTAAAACCTACAGCTTCGTCTGGTAGCAAACCTTTGGTACCGATAGGTATATCCACTGCGTCAGCGATAATACTCTTATTGCTGATGGGAGTTGGGATGCAATATCTTTTTCGTTTTCAGAAACCGTATAGTTTAGAGTCAACATCAGAAACAACGATTGAAATTGTTGATGCACAACTTATGCTTGATTCTCCTGCAAAAACAGCGGCACGGAATCGGGTTGGACGTTCAGATGTTATCGGTGAAAATAATGGGACAGGACAGCAACAGGACACACCTCTATTCGCTGCAGCAGCACAATCGGATGATGCAGTAATTCCAAATTCGAAATCAGAGTGGATTCAAACGAAAGGTCCAGAAGGCGGTGCGATATCGACTCTATTCACAACTACAAGAGGTGATGTATATGCAGGCACGCTAAACGGTCTCTACAGACTTACTGATGATGGCACCACGTGGAAACTCATAAACACTATCAAAGGTCCGTCACCGCCATTATATGATAACGTATGGTGGTGGCCTGTAGCAGAGAGAGAAGAGACGCTTTACCTTGCTACCGATACAGAGGTATTGGAATCGACGGATAGGGGCGAAACATGGGAGACACTCTGTGAAAGTGTAAAAGGAGATGAAGGGTATCTTGTTGGCATGGTATTGACAGAAGGTGTCGGAGGTGCAGATCCAGATATGACAGTCTATCTCGCTTACAGTAATGGTGTTTTCCGAACAGATGATGTCGGTAAAACATGGACACCATTACACAAAGGGTTGATAGACACAAAAATCCGTTCAATTGCTGCAACGCAAGACACGGTTTTCGCAAGAACTCATAAAGGATTGGCTCATGTCAAGACTAAGTGCGGAGGCTTCTAGAGAACCCAAGTGTACAGCGAGTTTATTCAAATAAAACGCACTTACTTTTTACATGAGCCAAAGGATTATATCGTCTCAATGACAATATATGGGAACAGGTGTCAATTGATCAAGAGAATATGCAAGGCAAAACACTTGACATCTCAGCGTTAGCAGTCTCAGAAAATCATCTCTATGTAGCCGCACAGAAGGTTGAGGAATTTCATGTGGAGGAATTTCATTCGTCTGGAAAAGGTCAGGATTTAATATTAAATGATGTGAAAATCCAACAATTCTCATGGTTCCTTTATCACTCAAATGACCGGGGCGATTCATGGAATATTATAACACCGAAACTGGACACCACAGACACAGCAACTAATTTAGTTAATTTAATACGTGAAATGTCGACGTCATTAAATAAAACAGTCATCAGAAAGAATCCATTTATCCGCGTAGCTGCATCTGGAGAAAAAGTTTTAGTGGTTGCCGGTAAGAATCATTTCTACTCAATTAATGTCGGTCAGACTTGGACACATTTAGATAGTATAGGTGATATAAACAATGTTTCTGGGACTGTGCTATTGAATGACAACACCTTCTACAGAAGTGGATTATCCGGAATTCATCGGACAACCAAAGGTGACGCATCATGGCATAAATTTAATGCAGGGATCGTCAGTACATTTATCCACCAGTTGATTAACATTAACAACACGTTCTACGCGAACATAGGTGAACTAATGGTTGTCCGTTCTACTGACAGTAGAGAATCGTGGACACCAGTGGCTGGAGATGCAGATGAATACTCACGTATACTGGAATTTGATGGCAACCTTTACGCCATGAACAAAAAAGATTCCTCTCTTAGACTTTTCAGATTTTCACACGAGGCGAATAGGTTAATCGAAATTCCTAATGTACCAGTTATTGAAAAAATGGAGACACCGAAACCCAATACAATTGTGGTGGAAACATATAAGTTTGATGGAAAAGGAAAGCTCAACACTGACGCACCTTTAGATCCAGAAAGTTTGGTTGATATTACCACCTTAAACGAAAATATGACTGTAGCGAGTCACGACATTGGTACTGTATTATTCATGGTATCACCGCTCGGAAGTTTTGCAGTTAGTCGGACAGCCTACTATGTGGAATACAAGCAGAGACTCTTCAGATGGAAACCTGGCACTACAGAATGGTATGACACCGGACTGGTAGATAAAGGCAAACGTGCTAATTTTGTAAAATCAGAAGACTTTTTCAATACTTTTGATTTTGGTTTTAAACTCGCTGTTGCGAAAAACACTGTTTATGTAGGAACGCAGGATAGACGTCTCATGCAATCCTTTGATGAAGGGGACACTTGGAAACATGCAACCGCAGATCTTCCATTTCCTGTTGACCATTACAAAGAAATCGTTTTTGCAGGACAAACCGTCTATGTCGCGACCGATAAGGGTGTTGCGCGATCAATCAATGGCATTGATTGGCAAGCCATCACGGACACGCAAGGCGAACTTCTTGTAGTGGATAGATTTGCGGTTGATAAATCAATGGTTTACGGTCTATCCGGACAAAAAGTGTATCAATTAAATCAAACAGGGAATTCAGGAACATGGAGACAGGTCACACCTGAAATTACACATTCTGTTTCCACTTTTGAGGTAGATGGAAATACGCTTTACGTCGGAACACAAGGACGAGGCGTGTTTCGCTTTACATTTGACAATCCAAAGGAACGGTAAATAATTATAGTCCAATCTAAAAATATGTGAACACCTATCACAGTGTCCAAGCAATTATGGATTTTACTATATTGCAAGTTAACAATAAAAAGAAAAGGAGAAAACATGTTCAAGCAACTTGATCTCAAGGCAATTGGGGGTATAGTAATTATTGCTATTCTTCTCTTAGCAAGCATCTACTTATATTCACAGTGGAGTTACAAACGTTTTACATCAGAACTTGGAGTGCCTCCGCAGTCCACTACGCCATCTGAATCTGTATCCGAAGATGATACAATCAAGTCTACCAAACAATCTAATTCAACACCATCACCAGAATCGGTTAACGGAAATCTTGAAGTTAAACCAAAAACTACAGTTGAGTCTGAGTCGATAAATGTCACAGAAGATAAAGAAGGATCGGCAGAAAAAACTGAAGAATCCAAATTTGATCCAACACACTTACTTCCCGCTTTTGGGTTACCAGAAGAAGTCGCTTCACTCTTAGACGGAGAAACAGATGAGGAAGACTTTGCAAAAGCACAGGCGTATCTGCAGGAGAAATATGGTCAATCCTCAGAAGTTGAAGCGATAATGGACAAACTGAAACAGATGTCCGGAGGTCCCGTCGAACTTGAGGATATAACTGCGCTCTTTGAGGCATGGATACAGGTGTTACCTGAGGAACAGCAGGAAAATAGGCAGAAATTGATGCAAGTCCTTACGATGCTACGTCAGAGCAAGGGTCAGGGAGCCAATGTTTACATTGTCACTGATTCGGAGATAGATCCGTCTCTGATAGAAGGAGATAACGTAGAACGGGTAACCATCACAAACACAGAAACAATACCAATTGACGAGTGATAAACAACGATATGGAATGGTATAGATACAGATGATCTCAGTGCAAAAAGTTTTGGTGTTATACCAAATTAGCGGGATTTGTCCTATTTTCCGGACGGTAGGTGTGGTTTCTAACCGCACCAATTCCCAAGAATTGCTTATGCCGAACTCACGTTATAATATGTATTTAGAAAATTGAATGGCTCTGCACTTCCAATCTTCCAACAGGGTCATTTAGTTTTCCAACATTTTAGATTTTCGCTTTAAGACCTTCCGCTGTCCGAGCGACCTCCTGGTCGCGACTTTTCGGTTAATATGGACAAAAAGCCTAAAACTAAATAACCCTGATCTTCCAATCTTCTTATCTTCCATCTTCCATCTTCCAATGATTTTCTTGAAAATTACTTAAAGATATGGTAAAATGCAAAGCAGCAAATAAAAAAGATAATATATTGCAAGTAGATCAGACCAAAATGGAGACAGAACTTATGAAACGATTGGCATTTTTTACATTTATTATCTGTATCGGATTTATCGGTAATCTGGTGCTGCATGCACAACAATCGTCAAAAAAGGTGGTACCACCAAATTCAGCCAACACCGAGCCGGCATTCAAACGAATGACCGCAACACTATCTGGAAAAGTAATCTGGAAAGGGCAGAATCTTTCACAAACAAACATTTCGGTGTATCGTGATGAAAAACTCAAAGACCTTTATACCAGCGGGATAACGCGTTTAGGAACATTTGCACTCCGTGTAGAACCGGGTAGATATTATTTAGTCGCTTATGTTGATATTGATAGTTCTGGCAAATTTGACGAAGGGGACGGTTATGGTGTCTTAGGGATAAACGAATGGCAAAATGAAGCACAAAAGCATCAAGCGGTTGATATTGGTGCAAAAGCACTATTGAAAGACATACAGATTCCGATTACTGCGCGACTTCAACGTGTAGACGACGAACTGAAACTTGTTCCTACTTCCACATACCGACCAAGCGAATTCCAACGATTCAAAACTGAGTTAAGTCAAGCAATATCAGGTTGTCGAGGCATACTGAAATATACCGAAGAGGCTATGCGTCCAGATGTCCAAAGGCTTATCCTCGCGTATACAGATACGTCATGGAAATTCCGTGCAGGGCTTGCTCGTGTTGATGCCAAAACTGGAAAGTGGGAACTCCGACTAAAACCCGGTAAATACTATCTGATGGCGATTGTTGATAAAAACGCCAGCAATAAACTTGATGATGGTGATACCTTCGGATTTTACGGTGTCACAGATATTCATAAGCGCGGTGCATTCCCAGTCCCAGTCCTGATTAATCCTAATAAATTTACTGAGGACTTAGAGATACAAATTTCTGCAACCTATTCTGTGAAAAATAAATCTGAAAAAAAGGAAAGTACCGCGATTATTTCTGGTCGTGTAATGCCAATCCCAGAAACTACATCTGAAGTTCGGATTGAGGTTTATACATCATCAGCATTGGTTAATCCTATAGCGAGTACCGTTACGGATTCAAATGGGCAGTATCGTCTGCAATTACCACCTGGGGAATACTACTTCATAGCCAATCATGACGCGGATGGTGACGGTAGATATAGTGAGGGAGATAGTCTTGGAGGTTTAGGAACAAACGCTATAGCCACGACACCACCTGCCGCCGTGGGTTTTGATGAAGGTGAAACACGTGCCGTTAACATTCAGCTGAGCGCACGATATGGCGCGGAAGGGCAACTTGTCGCAATTACCGATGCAGAGAACAACCCTATAGCTGGTAATTTCGTTTCGAACCCAACTCCGGGTATTACAACAGAGGAACAGATGGGCAGTATCACAGGAAAAGTAACATCATTTTTCTCCTCTGGCACTGCTAAAGCAGAAAACAAAGACACTACATCAGAAAATGAAGATCCCATTATAGATGGTATTTTGAGTCTCTCTACGACACCAGACTTTAGTTCACCGATGTTGATGCCACTTTTTCTTGATGAAGATGGCACATATTTTGTTGATGTTAAACCCGGAAAATACTATGTCTTGGCGGTCGTTGATCAGAATAGTGATGGACTATCTGGAATATCGGACGGCATCGGAATTTACGGCACACACCAACCTGTACGTGGCACACCAGCTGCTATCACCGTTTTTCCCGGTAAAACAACACCGCATGTAAATATTGACATTTTAGCGTCTTATGTTGATGAGAAAGGCACGATGGCAGAACTCTCAGACGGCGGACGATGGAATATCGCTCGGATGTACGGTGAACCTGAGGATATATTCAAATACACCCGCAATGGAAAAATGATTGAAGAATGGATGTATTGGACAAGGGGCTTAGCGTTTCATTTTGAAGCGGATGGGGCAGGTTGGAAACTCAAAGATACCAACAAATTTGAACCGAACACACAGAATATCCTTAAGGAAACAGAAACCGCTGCGGAAGATAAGCAGGACAGCCAGAATGAACCAAACGAGACGTTACCCCAAAACTTGAGTACAGATGGATTTTCGCTTGCAACAGAGTCCGTGTTTATCTATTATAGTCATGATGGCGTTTTATGGCGGATAGCACCTGCTACAGCAGCTGAACGTGTTGTTGACGCTGTAGCAGGTGATCAACCATCCGTTGAAGTGGACACACGGGTTGCACCACTCGGTGCGGGTTTCCGCCCATCTGCTTCAGAAAGTGGAATGCTTGTTTACCATGATTTTGACAACAATGTCATCATCAGAGATATTGTTACTGGGAAAAGCATGGTCTTTCTTGACAATCGCCATCTCGCTGAAGATGTCACAATTTCACCAGATGGGGAGTACCTTGCGTATGCACATTCCGAGACAACAGGACGTAAACGTATCCTCATCCAACATTTACGAAGCGAAGAAATTTTCCGAATACCTTCAACAGCACGCGAAATGACTAATCCAGCATGGCGTAGAGATGGACAATTACTCGCTTATGCAACTGTTGGAACAATTGAAAACCCAGAAGTCGGTGAAAACCGCAACATTTACGCCTTTGACCATGTAACAAACAGTGTTGAACCCATCGTAATCTCAGAAGCAGATGATGCAGAACCCGCTTGGCATCCTGCTGACCAAAACACCCTCGCTTTTTCACGCGGGACAGGTAAAAACTCCAGTCAAATTTGGATTGTCACTTTTTCTTCTAATGGCGAACCAAAAGAACAAAAAATAACTGAAATGGGGGGAAGTCGTCCTGTTTGGATCCCACCCAACGGCCGCTGGATACTATATGAAAACAACGGACAACTTTGGACAGTTGACATTCAGACACCAGGCAGTGAAGCACCGCTAATGAGCAATGGAAAAGTTGTGTTTGGGTATCAACCTATTGCGGTTTCAACGGAGTGAGGTGTGTTTATTGTGCAGTTTCGTTTTCAACTGCTCTGCGGAGCGTGCAATTCTACTAAAGGCACGGGGACACAAGCAGAACTTATTGCTAAACTTAAACAACAGGGGATTTTACAAAAGTAATTACAAACAAAAAGGAGAATAATTATGCCTATAGAATATCAACTTACTTCAGAAAATATCAACGAATTTACCAATAAAATAATCTCAAAATATGAATCTATTAATACCAAAGACGATCTAAGCATTAGCCAAAAAAATTCAGGATTTTGCCCAAGAACTTAGCACAGTCTATGAAAAATTCTATCCATCATTTCTCCAAACACTCGACCAACACGGTATGTATCTAGCTTTAATCAAATAGTTGTGTTATACCAATACCTTCGCCAAAAAATAGTTGAATAAATAGGGTGGATGTCCTAAAGTTATAACATTAAAACATAACTTAGAAAGGACAATCACCCATGTCTAAAATTATAGCACTGTTTTCTGTTTTGATTCCACATTTATCCGCAACGACGACGCGTCAGTTATCCCAAGTTGTCCTTGCACTGCTTTCAATGACAGGGCGGGTCACAATGTTAAATATCTCTCGCTGGACTGGACAAGGGGGTAGCTACCGCACTGTGCAAAGGTTTTTCAACACTGTTATCCCTTGGACTACGATTTGCTGGACGTTTTTTCGCACTTATCTGCTTGATCGTGAAAGTGACTATATCCTCGTAGGAGACGAAGTGGTTGTGCCAAAAGCGGGAAAATCTACTTATGGTTTATCTCGTTTCTTTTCCTCATTGTTCGGCAAAGCGATCCCCGGTTTGTCGTTTTTAGCCGTGTCCTTAGTGAGTGTCGACCGAAAGCGTTCCTACCCGATGGTTATGGAGCAAATCGTGCGTGGCACGCCATCGTCAAATCAAGGTGTTTGTGCTTCCGAACATCAGGCTAACACCGAGACAGCAACACCTAAACACAAACGCGGGCGTCCAAAAGGGAGCCGGAACCGGAACAAAAACGTTGTCGTGCTCAGTGATGTGTTGAAGCAACTTCAAACAATGGTCAAAGGGTTGCTACAACAGATTGGCAACTTGATACCCCTCCGTTATTTTGTGCTTGATGGATATTTTGGACACAATAATGCGCTACAAATGGCGAAACAATGTAAGCTACATCTCATTTCAAAACTACGCACCGATGCTGCCCTGCATCTTCCACCGACGACACCTTATGCCGGAAAGGGACGCCCCCGCATATACGGCGAGCGTCTCAACCCACGACAGATTGACGCAAAATACTGTCTCTCTACCGACACGAGCGGAAATCTGAAAACAGAAGTGTATCAAATGGAAGCACGCCACAAAAAGTTCGCAGACGAACTGAACGTGGTTTGCATTCTCAAGACGAACCTGACCACGAAACAGCAAGCACACGTCTTACTTTTCAGCTCTGATTTGACGCTGGACGCTGAAAAAATGATTGAGTATTATTCCCTGCGTTTTCAAATAGAGTTCAACTTCCGGGATGCAAAACAATATTGGGGATTGCAAGATTTTATGAATGTCAACAAGATACCCGTGAACAATGCCGTAAACTTATCAATGTTTATGGTATCTGTCAGTGCTAAACTCACAGATACATTCCGGTGTCCAAATACCGAGTTTAGTGTTTTAGACCTTAAAGCACGCTACCGGGGGGCGAAGTATTTACACGAAACATTAAAAATACTTCCGAAAAAACCTGATACTATTGTTATTGAACAAATCGCACAACGTCTGGGATCAATCGGTGCTATTCATCAAACGCAACAAAAACTAAACCCCGGATAATTGGCGAAGGTATTGTTATACCAGGGTTATTTAGTTTTAAGAATTTTCATTTTATGAGTTTAACTGTGAGTTTAGGTTTTGAAGCGAAAAAATGGGTTGCTTTTGTGATAGCGGTATACCCTGAAAATCGCAATACTGACATAGCCGTATTTCGCATTGCTGCCATCACTTGTGGAATGGCACCACATCTGACAGGAGAGACATCTTCCCTAAACACAACATCGCGCACCCAGTGCACTTTGTTCTCTATTGTCCAATGTCCACGGCGGATAGTGAGTAAGCGTTCGGCAGCCGCTTCTTCCGGGCTAAGACTTGTAATACCATATTGAACCTTGTGCGTTTCTTTACCCGTGCGCATATTTTTGCGAATGTAGCGATATTCAATCACTTGTGCTAAACCTGGCCAGTCAAGATAGTCATTGAGTGCTGGGCTTGCTTTGAGACACCGCGTTTCAAGTCTGCCATGTCCTTTTTCATAAGTCTCATAAGCCACTGTGTCATCAGAAAGCGTGTCAGCGTCGGCTTGAAAAAGTGTCTCAATCGCCCAAAATAGATGCTTTTGATTCTTTTTTACAGGGAGCAGATAGTCGCCATCCGCATCTATGATTTGTTCACAGAAAGCACGCTGTGTCAATAGCGCATCCGTTGTTATGACTTTACCTTTGACATCAAATGCTTCAAGGATTTGTGTTGAAACAGGTATTTCGTTGGTTTTGTCGCTAACACTACATTGCGTGAGAGTGATCCCTAACTCATGAGAGACGACAGAGAGTAAATGTTTTATTGTCGCTTCTTGTTTATGGGTAGCACGCATCGTTTTGCCATCTATTGCGACTGCGGTAAGACAACTTGTCAGATCCGGACGACTTTGAATGACTGTATTTACCCATTTTGTCAGTGTCGCTTCTAAAGCAACAACATCTAATCTTCTCAAAAGATTGTGTATCGTTGCGGCACAAGGTGTCTTCTTATGTGTAAAACCGAGGGCTTTTGCGAGTGCCGGTTGAGACCGTGCCCAAGTTGCGATGGATGTATACCCGTTATGTCCGCACATCAAACCGATAACCACAAGTGCAAGGATAGATACCAACGGGTGTCGCTTTCCTTTATTGTTGCGCGGATCTGGAACTTCTGCTAACATATCAAGTAAGTGGCAAGAGAATTTTCTTGTCATGGTTCACCTCAAAAGAGTCCTATTTTTTAAGGTGAAGTATAGCAGATGTCGCGTGAAAAGTCACGCGACATCTGCATATTACAAAATATTAACACTTGTGATAAATTACACAAGAAAAACCGAAAACTAAATAACCCTGGTGTTATACGGGTGTGTAAAGTTTTTGTACAAATAATTATGCAGCTTTTGTGTTTGGATACCAATATCTGTCCCAATCTTTATTCTTCAATAAACACCGCCAACCAAGCACAGCATTGATCCCCGGTTTCTCCCATCTCATAGAAGCTTGTTTACATCTTTGCCCGACGACATGTTTACAGGCACTCTCAATCACACCACTTCCGATCTGATACCCCTTTTCTCTAAACGCTTTATACTGCATACGCGGCGCATGTTTTTCAAAATAACCTGCTTCTCTTTCTAAACTTTCCCTGACTTCCGGATTTTGTGTGCATAAGGCATAGATGCGGGCGACCACTTCTGTGATGTTGCCAGCGTAGAGGTGCGGTTCCGTCTCATTTATCCACGCACCGATAGCTTCTGTTTCAGTCTCTCCGAAGGCGTGTTTGGCAACACCATAGAGATGAGATTTGGCGTGCATGTAATCCAAAATCTCAACAGCATTAGGGAAGTATTCATCGGCTAATTTCCAAATCCACGCCGCACCATCCCCGATAAAGACAACTTCCTGCGTCGCTATATCCTCTTGATAGATACCACTGTGCGTTGCTAACGCAAATAACTCCTTACCAAAATGTTCCGCATTATTACAGCTTGCAACATACCGGATACTTGGCACTCTGGCACTCGGTGTCGTCTCAGAACCACATTGTGGATAATCTCTGTAAACACACCCAACTTTCACTTCAGTCCACCCGTTTGGTGAGTTCGTATAACACCCATCACAACTCACATACCACCGCTGATTTTCCTCAAGATTTTGGGTTTCTACTTGTTCTGGCACGCTCAAATCTTCTGACCACTCACGCACTTTTTGATGGAGCGTCGTGTGGCTTACTTCTATCCCCTGACGAGACAACTCCTCAGCCGCTTCCCTAAAGTCAAGACACGCTGCCAGACGACACATCGCTTCTGCGACACGATGTGTGTATTGATCCCGCAACTTTTGTCCGGTTTCCCACGGCACATGGTTATGACCCGATGCGCAACGATACACCCAACGCTCTACACAGATCACACCACATACCGTCGTAATACGCCGCGCTCTCTTACACCAAGGACGGCACACTTGTTCACACTCAGGACATTCAACAGGTTCACAAGCAGACTTACCTGCCATTTGAGAGATAAACATCTCTAAAAACTTTTGACCCCACGAACGAGACGCCTCAAATACACGAAACTCGGCTTCTTCTAACAGTATACACGGATCGGAAAACATCTCTCTTGCAAAATCGTTGAATTCTTCTACAAACTTCTTAAATACTTCTTCAAACTCTTTGACTTCACAACTTGCTAATGATATACTAAACATCGGTATCCTCTCCTATTTTGTTCATAGTTTATGTTCATAGTTTATTAGGAAAGGATACCATTTTTTGGTAAAACTATAAACATCTTTCCAATTCATAACTTGTACAAAAACTTTACACACCCGTGTTATACAAAAATTATTGACAACAGAATTCAGGTATGCTATAATACTATCAGTTTCGCAAATTTTAATTTAACGATCTTCTGTCAAATCCCCATGCTTTAGCTTGCGGGATGTAGATGGCAACCTTTGGTTTCCTTCGTGAAAAAAGATTTGACTTTTTTCTAAAGATGTTGTATGATTAGAGTATCAAGTTGACAGGCATTTTCAGCGTAGTCGCAAGACTATGTGCCTGTCTTACCCACTGAAAAGGGGTTAAGTGCTTGATACTTGAGACATCGTCCATGAAAACCTATAAATATGAGTTTTCTCATCAATCTAACTTGATACAGATTGGCAATCTGATAGACGATCTACATGGCGTGCATGTGCATTTATTGCGTCTGCAACGTCGTTACCATCGTATTTTTCGTAAATATGCTCCACTTTCTCGTATTTTGAAACATATTACGAAGTTGAAACAGCGGACAAAAAAGCATTGGAACGACCTACCGAGTCAAGTTATCCAAGATGTTGCGATCCGTATTGATAGAGGTTACCAGTGTTTCTTTGACAACCTTGAAGACCGCCAAACAGGTAAAACGAAACGCAAGGTTGGCAGACCGAGAATCAAACCGGATCACAAATATAAGTCCGTCACTTTCACACAGGCGGGCTACAAAATAGAAGGCAACCGTCTAACAATCAACTGTCTAAAAAAGTCCTTTACGTTTTGGAAACATCGCGAATGGACTGGGACTGTCAAAACAGTTACAATCAAACGTGACAACGTTGGAGATTACTACCTAACACTTGTGTGTGAGGATTGCGAACCTTCCGAGAAACTCCCTTTGACCGGTAATGAGGCAGGGGCAGACTTCGGTTGTAAAACATTCCTCACGCTTTCAGATGGCACGAAGATAGAGTCCCCACAATTTTACAAGCAAAGTCTCAATGCAATCCGTTCTGCACACAAAGCACTTTCACGCAAACAATACCTATCTAATGGCTGGTTTCGCGCGAAACGACACCTTGCCAGTGTCAACAAGCACATAGCCGACAGCAGACGAGACTGGTTTTTCAAGTTAGCACTCCGTCTTGTGCGAAGGCATGATAAGATTGTGATTGAGACGCTGAACCTTGAAGGCATGAAACGCCTCTGGGGACGCAAAATCTCTGACCTCGCTTTTGGCGAATTTGCTTTGATACTTCAATGGACTTCTGCCAAATACGGTAAAACATTCTTGAAGGCTAATCGTTGGGAACCCACTACAAAACCTTGCTCTAACTGTGGATACCAAAATGAGAACCTAACGCTTTCAGACCGATATTGGACGTGTCCAGAATGCAGCACACGCCACGATAGAGACGTAAACGCTGCCATAAACATTTTGCAGGCTGGGGTGCCCGTGTCTTGATGCACGATAAAACTGCTCTGATGCAGAATAATAGCCTGCGGGTGGAGCGATAATAAGACGGTTGACTCTTTGAGAAAACCGCAGTCGCTATGAAACCTAAGCCCCTACCTTTAGGTAGTGGGTGGCATCACTACGATGCACATTGAATACCTGTGTGATCTGCCTGACAATATATGTTTAAGATAGGATTTCTTTATGAAATTAGACTATAACTCTAGTTCATTAGTTATTTTAGGTGGGTGGAATCCTAACATTATTAATCCGCATTGGATTGATAAAAATTTACTTGGACCTGTAGATCCTAACAACCCAAATCGAGAAAACGTTATTGTAGATGTTCTAATGACTGCAACATCTTCGCTTAGATCTGCTCCAATAGAGATATCCTTTAAGGACATTAAAATTGTTTTTACAGATAACAAGTTAGAGTTTAGTTTGGTAAAAGGTGATAATTTTAGCCTGTTAGAAGAATATGCCTTAAAAATATGTGATTGTTTATCATATACTCCTGTTACATCATACGGCGTGAACTTTGTATTTACCGATGAAAAAATTAGCGAAGACCTTGCCAATATTATAAATATCATGCGATCAAAGAATTTTGATACGCCGCTAATTTTTGAGCAATATAGTTTTGGTCTTGAACTGGAAGGTATAAATACGAATATCAATATTAAAATGGATAATAAGATTAATAGATCTAGTTTTCAATTTAATTTCCACTTTGATATAGATAATTTATCTAAATTGAAATCAGGGATATCTGAAAACCCTATACACATGCTAAAAGAAAAAGCCGTTAAGATTATATCAGATGTATATGAATTAAGGTTGGAGGATTGAAATAATGAATACTGCACCACAAATATATTCATCTACTATGCCAATCTCTAATTATAATGAAAGCAACTTATTCAGACTAAGTATCAACATATCTAAAGATGATAAAACGCCAACGGTGGCGACCCATCATGAAAGCACTCTCAGTACCGAAACTAAAATTTTTGCTTTTTCTGTCATAACTCCAGAAATTAGAAGCGTAGATGATATATGCGGAAACCATCAATGGAATTTGATAATAAACCAGTTAGGAAATGAGATCCATTTAGGTTTAAACATCAGTCAACCAAGTTATGAATTGTTATTCCAAAAAGTATCGGATCAAATTGATGAGTTACTAACTAAAGAATATGATTGGGATGATATTAGTTATGAAAAACCGCATCCGAAAGATATAGATTATGCAAAGCGTATTATGTTAGATTTTATATCATCTGTTAGTTCTGCAGGATATTCATTATATTCATTAGAAGCACCATTTATATCCAATGGTGAAAATGGTGGTGCAACTATAGAGTGGCGAGAAAGTGGAAGGAGTCTATATTTTGACATAAAACATCAAAGTGCAAAGTTTACAAAGGTATGGAAAGAAGGTAAAAATACGATAGTAAGAACCAATAAACTTCGCAAGACTGACTATGTAAAAGTATGGAAATGGATTATTAATGAACAGTCCTGATTATATAGATAATTATGAAGAGTTATACAGGCGAATTGAATTGAATGAACTAAACACAAAAACACCGCCTCATTATATTGTAAAAGCGTCTGGTGAAATTAAGATTGAATCTGCAGCGTTTCTTGGAGGTGAA
The DNA here is from genome assembly GCA_965218285.1 of Candidatus Poribacteria bacterium. GTDB lineage: Bacteria > Poribacteria > WGA-4E > WGA-4E > WGA-3G > MSPOR6. Next base: position 5,321,672 of record OZ244616.1, on the reverse strand, counting down.
AGACCGTCTGTGAATAGGGCAAAACTTAAGTGTAAACCAGAGGATACTAAGAAAAATGTTACAGATGGAATTATAAGTGTTACTGCTGAAGATGTTAGGTCAATATCTATACAAGACTATACAACTGATGTTGAACATGTCCCCCTTGAAAATAATGATGCACATTCGGAGATTGTTTTGAATTCAAATCGTAATGGTGTATCAAAAGGTGCGCTTTCAAAGCTTAGACGAGGTCTTGCGGATATAGCAGTGTGTAAAATAAAACCTATTGCAGTTAAATAGTTATTATGTTCTGTAAAAGAGAAATCCCCGCACCTTGATGTTCGGGTTTTTCTTTGTCAATTAGGAATGTACCATAAAACCTCAACCAATCCACTCCCGAATAAATTAATAGCGTTAAATATCAGTTTGCAAAAGGTTCAAAGCCGTAAATACTGATTGCGAAAAAAATAACAAATTGTTTATGTCCAAAACTACTAATTGTGTTAAAAAATACAAAACCATTAATTACGAGGAAAAATGTATAGGTATTTTGGATTTTACTATAGATATGGTATGAGGTGTGTTTATGTTTAAACTCAATAAGCTCGCGCTATCTCTACTAATAATAGTCTGTCTTACGATGATTGTGTCTGGTGCTTCTGCACAGTATTTGCTTGTTCCGATGGAGCAATCACAGACAAATCATTTGAAAGCTTACGGTCTGACATATTGGGCATTAGAGGTGCCGCGTGAATACCAATGCTATTGGTGGCTGAATTATCGCGGCGGATCATTTGTGCTACCCGATGGGGCTGATGTCCGACTACGCGCTGCACAGATGGGTGTCTCTTTTGAACCGATGAGTGGCGTTGAATATAGAACAATCAAAGAGACCATCATTGATACGAGTAATATGGATGAGATTCTGTTAGAAAAAGCTCCCAAAATCGCTGTGTACGCTCCACCTCAAGCATCTCCATATCGTGACCCGTGGGATGATGCAGTAAAACTTGCACTGGATTATGCAGGAATTCCTTATGACCAAATCTGGGATAAGGAAGTGCAACGCGGTGCTTTGCATACTGACGGATATGACTGGCTGCATCTACACCATGAAGATTTCACGGGGCAGCACGGGAAATTTCATGGCTCTTTTTCGCACCAAGTGTGGTATCAACAACGAACAGCACTTTTTGAGACTGCAGCAAAAGAAGCAGGATTTAAAAGTGTCTCTCGACACAAAGGTCAAACCGCATTGGACATCGCAGATTATGTCGCAAAAGGTGGATTTATCTTTGCCATGTGTTCAGCTCCTGAAACCTTGGACATCGCTTTAGCTGCAGAGGGTGGAAAGTTAGATATTGTGGATCCTGTTTTAGACGCTACACCAATGTCACCCAATTTTCAAAACCAATTGGACTTTGAACGAACCTTCGCTTTCAAGGATTTCATGCTTTACCCAAACCCAAACCGTTATGAATTTTCCGATGTTGACAACCCGAATCCTGATCGGAGTGCACATACAGGTGTTGAAGATTTTCAACTATTTGAGTTTTCTGCCAAACATGATCCGATTCCGACAATGCTCACACAAAACCACGTCTCTGAGGTACCCGGTTATCTTGGACAGACAACATCATTTAATTTGGACAAGATTCACCCATCCGTTACGATTTTAGCAAAAATTGAAGGCACGAATTACGCAAAATATATTCACGGCACTTTAGGTAAAGGCACTTTCACCTTCCTTGGTGGACATGACCCTGAAGATTACCGCCACCTCGTTGGCGAGGGCAAAATTCCCACGAATCTTGACTTACACAAGCATTCACCGGGGTATCGGTTGATATTAAATAACATCTTGTTTCCCGCCGCACGCAAAAAACCGCAAAAAACCTAAGAACTGCGGGTTGAGTCAACATTATCAGTTCTATTGACACATATATAATCTTCATTATCTATCTTCGGTGTCAAGACCCCATGCTTTAGCTTGGGGATGTAGACACCGCAAAAAAACTGAACTTTTTCTAAACCTTTTAATTTCCTACACGTCTAACTTTTAAGTTGCACAGACACTTGTGTCGCTTTTGCAACTTAACTTCTACGGTGGGACACACCGAAAGTTACGCCTGTGGAGTCCAAATAAGACCTCTTTCGGAGGCACGAGAGACGGAAGCAGGAAAAGCCATTTGGCAACAACACTTGATGCCAATATAAGAGCTAAGAATCCCCATGCTTTAGCTTGGGGAGTATGTCAATAACTACCAATGCCCAAAAACCACACTATATCATGAAAGCAACACTCGCAACATGCAACCTGAATCAATGGTCACTTGACTTTGAGGGAAATTGTGATCGCATTATTGAATCAATTGAACGTGCCAAAGCAGCAGGTGCGAAATACCGTCTCGGTCCCGAACTTGAAATAACGGGTTATTCTTGCGAGGATCATTTCCTTGAAGAAGACACATTACGTCACAGTTGGGAATCCCTTGCGCGTATCATAATCGGTGGACATACTGACGACATTTTGTGTGATATTGGGATGCCGGTGATGCACAAAAGCGTCCGATATAACTGCCGCGTGTTTGTCTGCGATGGAAAGATTTTTCTAATTCGTCCAAAATTAGTGCTCGCTGCTGAGGGAAATTACCGAGAGCCTCGCTGGTTCGCCGCATGGCAAAAAGGATGGACAACGGAACCTTTTCAGGTACCACGTGAGATACGCGAAATCACTGCCAATTCGACAGTGCCAATAGGTTGTGCAGTAATCGTGACACATGACACGATTTTGGCATCGGAAACCTGTGAAGAGTTGTTCACACCGCACTCCCCGCATATCGATCTTGCGGACAACGGCGTTGAGATAATTGCCAATGGGTCAGGTTCGCATCATGAACTTCGCAAACTTGATACGCGCCTATCACTGATTCGCAACGCAACTGAAAAATGTGGCGGTGTTTACCTATATGCAAATCAGCAAGGGTGTGATGGTGGCAGGCTTTACTTTGATGGTTGTGCAACGATTGCGCAAAATGGACACATCCTCGCGCAAGGGTCGCAATTCTCTATAAACGATGTTGAAGTAGTTACAGCAACTGTGGATCTCTCGGATGTGCGGTCCTATCGCGGTTCAAGAATGAGCGGAGCAGTACAGGCAAGTCGCGGTGTTTCTATTCCGCAAATTTACGCCGATTTCAAGATAGCAGACGCTGAAAAGCGATTTGTCACCGCCCCGAAGATCAATCTCAATATTCACGAACCTGAAGAAGAGATTGCCCTCGGTCCGGCATGTTGGTTGTGGGATTATTTGAGACGTTCCGAGGCAGCAGGCTTTTTCGTTCCACTTTCGGGTGGTTCTGATAGTGGGGCAGTAGCAACTCTGGTCGGATCTATGTGTCAACTCGTTGCGAAAGCGATTCTCGCCGATGTACCACACGTCATTCGAGATACTGAAAAATTGCTTGGTGTGGAATATGTTGAAAATATCAGAACCGATTTTAGCGATTATCAACGTGCAGCACAGCATCTTGCAAATCAACTGCTTTATACGTGCTACATGGGTACGGCGAATAGTTCCCGTGAAACGCGGCATCGCGCCAAACAGTTGGCAAGTGAAATCGGAAGTTATCATCTCAACATCAACATGGAATCACTTGTCGGTGCTTTGCGAAAACTGTTTACGGGTATCACAGGAAAAACACCTCAGTTCAAAACCGAAGGTGGTAGCACCGTAGAAAATCAGGCATTACAAAACATACAAGCGCGGCTGCGAATGGTCATCAGTTATCTGTTTGCACAGACGTTGCCGTGGGTTCGCAATAAACGTGGGACGCTTCTCGTTTTGGGCACCGGCAACGTTGACGAAGCATTGCGCGGTTATCTTACTAAATATGATTGCAGTAGTGCCGACATCAATCCTATTGGCAGCATCAGCAAAACGGATCTACGTAGTTTTCTCCACTGGGCACAGGAAAATCTTGGCTATCCAAGCCTCGGCACTATCCTTGAGGCACCGCCGACCGCAGAATTAGAACCCATCACAGAAACCTACACCCAAACCGATGAGGAAGATATGGGAATGACTTACGCTGAGCTGAGTCGTTTCGGGCAGCTGCGAAAAGTTCATCGGTGTGGTCCCGTCAGTATGTTTGAGAAACTGGTTCAGGAATGGAATCATCTACCGCCTGCTGAAGTCGCAGAAAAGGTCAAAAAGTTTTTCCGTTACTACGCGATCAATCGCCATAAAATGACGACATTAACCCCCGCATACCACGCGGAACCCTATTCACCTGACGACAACAGATTTGACCTACGGCAGTTCCTATACAATACACGTTGGAGTTGGCAGTTCCGGAAAATTGATAGGATGTTAGAGGAGTTAGAAAGCAAATGACACCCTCGTATGTTACCATTGCAGGCAGAAAATCCAGATTTCTTCCCTGTTCAGTTTGTCTGCTGCTACTGCTCATGTCATCTTCAGTTTATGCTGCGCCGAATATCCCCCTTAACTTTGACGGTTGGGTGATTGAGGCACTTGCTAAACTGGAGGTCGCAGGTATCACAGGTGGTTTTCATCGGCATTCTTTACCACTTTCGCGCGATGATGTTGCCAAAATTATCCAAAGTGCTGAAGCGCGAATCCAAGCAGGAACAATCAATGTATCGTCTATAGACAGAAAACTGTTACAAAAACTCAAACGTGAATTCCGATCTGAATTAGCGCAAACACACACTCAGAATTCTCACCAGACTTCCAAACAAAAGACCGACATCCGTATCCAACCAGAACTTCGTGGAGCGAATAAAGAAATTGCACCGGCACTTCAAAGTGGGTTTCATTACGCTGTCGGCAACAGCAAGAATCGGCTCACCGTATATACTGAGTTAGAATTCTCTAATTTTGAACAAGGTTACGATTTTATTGAGAGTTTTTTTCTGCCTGATCCGCCACCACTGCTGAAATCTGCTGACCAACGTTTTGAAAAATGGCGTGGAGACTATGTTGTGGACTTCAAAAGAAGTTATTTGCAATACAATTTAAAGACTTTCAGAGATGCGGAATTAAACCTCTTAGTAGGCAGAGATTTGGTGTTCTGGGGCGCAAGTCCTGACAAATCTGTTGGGATTTCCGATAACTCACCACCCTTTGAACTAATCCGACTCACCGGCACTTTTCCATGCAAAATCGGCACACTCAAAGCAACCGCATTTTCTGCACAACTCAATTCAACCTGGTATGACGATGGCACTACCCGTTACCTTGATAAACGCTATCTTAGCGCGCATCGACTTGACTATCAATTCAACGATTGGCTTGAAATCGGTGCAGCCGAATGGGTGCTATACGGTGGTGACGTGCAATCGGTGAAGTGGAACTATCTCAACCCCGTTATTCCGTATTATGCGGTGCAATACAACGCCAAAAATGACGATAACATCATGATTAGTTTCGATGGAGCAGTGCGTCCGATTGATGGTGTTCGTTTCTATGCGGAGTGGGTTGCAGATGATTTTCAGTATAACCCCGAAACCTCTGACCCACATGCAGTTACTTGGCTCACAGGTCTGGAGTGGTATCCACACTTTACGGATCGTCAACTCGGCATTCATACTGAATACGTCCAAGTCAATCGATGGGCGTATACGCACCTTGAACCCGATAACCAGTTTACGCACTTCGGCATGATGATTGGACATCCCATTGGCACGGATGCTGACATATTTACGTTCCGCGTGTCATATCAAGCAACACCTTCAGCAGCAATTGAGACACGTTTTAGTCATCAGCGAAACGGCGAGGCGGATATTACTGATCGCTTTTATGGTGAGGACTATGAAGACATCCCGTTTCCTTCAGGGATAGTTGAAAGGCTTTCTGAAATTCGGATCGGTTGGAAATACCGACCGACAACTGCTTTGAAAGGTTCCATCAACTATGCGTGGCGACATATCCAAAACAAGGAACATGCAGAGAGTGAAACCGAGCAGCAACACCGTTTTGTTTTTATATTTGCTTATGCTTGGGGAAATTAAGGGTGAAGTTGGACTCACATGGCAAAACTAACAAAACGCTTTCTTGTAAGACTTATCATCTGTTCGGTACTGATTGTGAGTTTCACCGTATTTGTCCGTGACTGGAACGGTGTGCGTCTTCTCGCTGTTTCCCCTAAGATTCTAAAATATCGTCCGGTTATCAAAAAACATGCTGCGTCACATCAGTTGGATTGGCGGCTCATTACGGCACTGATTGTTCAAGAATCTGGGTTTAACGAACAAGCCGAGAGTCCTGTTGGTGCAAAAGGGTTGATGCAACTGATGCCTGAGACAGCCAAAGAACTTGGCGTCACCGATCCATTTGAATCTAATGAAAGCATTGCTGGCGCGACCCGTTATCTCCGCAGTTTATACGATCTGTATCCAGAGAGTTCGCATCCGAATCGTATTCGTATCGCCTTAGCCAGTTATAACGGTGGGCGCGGGCATATCAGCGATGCACAAAAAATTGCAACGCATCGCGAGCATGAACCACATGAATGGAAGTGTCTCAGTAAAAATCTCGGTCTACTCACTGAAAAGGATAAAGCCTTGCATGCAGAAATATGGGAGGCAGGTGCGCCACCACACGGGTATTTTAGAGGTTACAAAGAAACCCGTAACTATGTTCATCGGGTGATGAGGTATTATAACCGACTCTGCTATTTTCTGAAATTGTGAGCAAAGTGAAATCAATTCCAAGTTTTCTATAGCAGGGTTATACCATTTCTGAATGATCGTCTATCATTAGCAAAAATGCGTTTGTAGTCGCGCAATTCATTGCGCCTCTTACATTAGCACCAGCGGGGCGAAAGGTGTCCAGAATACGCATAGAAAAAACCTCTTTAGCCCCAGAGGGGCGAAAGGTATATAGCACGCGTTGATCCAAACCAACAGAAAGCCCCAGAGGGGCGAAAGGTGTATCAGATGCACCAACGTTACTCACTAAATTGACGCTTATGGGTTATACCAATTAACCCGATTGTAGTGTGAGGTCTCTGGGTCCTCCTCACAATGCTTGGCTTTATCTAAAGACGTCGAATCAAGTTAATTTGGTATTAGAATAGTATACCAGAAATATTTGGGAATCACAAGGTGTTTGGGGTAAGTAACAGGGTTATTTAGTTTTCCGAAAATTGAGATTTTCGCTTTAAGACCTTCCGCTGTCCGAGCGAGTTCCAGCTCGCGACTTTTCGGCTAATATGGACAAAAAGTCTAAAACTGAATAGCCCTGGAAACATCGCCAAAAAACTTGACTCTTCTCAAAAAATGTGGTATCCTATCCACTCAAATGCAAGAATTGGATATCCAAAACGTCATTAAATCACACATGACGAATTATACGTAAAGTTAAAAAGTATACATAATGCCCTACGAAGATAGTCCTTACAAATCAGGTTAATTTGGTATAATACCCGATTAACGGGATTTGTAGCGCGAGGTCCCCGTGCCTCGCAACCGTGTGCTATATCAAAAGACTTCTAATCCCGTTAATTTGGTATAACTGGGAATAGATATGCTGGGAAAAGGAAAATAAAATGCCAAAAATTACAAATGTAGAATTTCAAGGAGCTTCTGGACGGAAGCATATTTTTGAAGCCTATACTCTTGGGACAGAGACATTCAACGATGTTGGTGGTGTTTACGTTTTTACAAAGGAATCATTTAATCAACATGGTGAGAAAAGATATCATCCATTATACATCGGTCAAACAAATTCGTTTAAGGATAGACTCGCTACAAACCATGAAAAATGGCCGTGTGCAGTTCAAAATAACGTGAATTGTTTATGTATATTAGCGGAAGAGAACATGTTTTCTCGCAGGGCGATTGAACTCGATCTTCTTAGTAAGTACAACACACCTTGCAATAAGGAAGGTTGGTGATAGACCCCGCCCTAAAGGGCGAAACTTTCACACCGAAAGTGAGGTAAAACAGATAACCTCTAATATTCCACAGACCTGCAGCAAACCAGCCGTAGGCTTGTTGTTACCGCTCAATTTTCCAAACCTTAACATAGTTAACCATAAAAAAATTGCCAATTGCAAACTTTGGGAAGTTAATATTGTAGGTCGGGTAGAGCGATAACGAGACCCTTATGCGTCAATTTAGCGGTCCCCAACACGGTAGGTGCGGTTTTGCGGTGTACTCACCCAAATGCGATCTGCATTCCTAACCGCACCGGACACCACAAGGAAACTGAAAATTACCCGATTAAATCCTTAATCTTCATTAGACTTGGGATTATGTCAAGATTATCTCTCTTCAATCGCCTCAACGTTGGCACGCGGCAAAGTTGTTTTTTCACCATCTTCAAATTCTACCTGCAGCACTCGCACCTCTGCTTCCGTTTCCAATTTCTGAAGTTCAATCGGCAATTCAGTGACGCGCCCCAATTTTCCGAAATGCGGTTCACGAATGACACGGACAGAGGTGCCGATCCCTAATAATCCCACAGTCGCGTCGGCTTCAGTGTCTTCACCTTCAGAAACGAAAGGGATAACAATTTCAGGACGAACAACACCAGCGCGAATCTGCGTTGCCCCGTTTATTGAGGTTTTCATGCCTTCGCGCGCTTTTAGAAGTGCAAAAGTACGTTCCGCCATTGCGATACTTCCAAATCCTTCAGTGATGACGAGTGTAATACCGAGTTTCTCAGAACCGGTTATTGCCACGCCGAGTTCATAGCCAAGAAGTTGCCGCAAATCCGCGTCATCAATACCCCCCGCGATGATACCGTTCACCTCAAGTTGGACAGCTTTCTGAATCGTATCTGTTGTAACCAGCGAACCACCAACGATTATATTGTCTTTGTGTTCAGGCAATATTTGTTCAGGAGTCAACATATCATTCGGTGAATTAACCACGACAATTAAGTCCCCTAACGTCTCACCCCCAACCCCAAAGATACCTTGGATGTATGTGCCGTAGGTTTCCACTGTAGCACCTTCATTTGGGATAGTCTCTGTTACAGTACCATCTGTGTAAGCTTTGAGTTCAACAGGAATAGGCGGTTCGCGAAGGATTACCTGTCCAGTTACATCAGAGATAGTCTCAATTGTGCCACCAATCGGGGAACGTGCTTGCGATTTGAATAGTCCGAAAAGTCCTTTTGTTGTAGCAATGATTTCGTCTTTTGAGACGGTTTCTCCTATAGGTTTAAGCATGTATTCTTCGACTTCATTCGGTTGAACACTGAGCAGGTTTGCAACGTTCAACAGTTGGACATTGCCCGGCAGATCCGCTTTGGCAACGACATCCTCTGCCTTAACCGTAGCACCAACTTCAACAAGTACTTCACCTTCAAGCGGGAGTCGACGTTTTTTCTGAATTATCATTCCCGCCGTGACCCTAAGCCCGGGGGTATATGCATGCGCCATCAATTACCTCAATTTTAGGATATAGTTTGGTTTTTATATTTTTACGTGTGTTATGATAAAATCAGATCTCTTATTTTTTAATTCAAAATGCTATGTGTATAATAACGTGAGTTTGATAAAAACAAGATGTTGGGCTTCTTGTAGGGGCGAGGTCTTCTCACCCGTAGGGGTTAGGTCTTCTCGCCCGTAGGGGTTAGGTAACCTAACCCCTATGAAAATGTCCATTTATGTTTAGAATTTGCTATATATCAAACTCACGTTATAATACCCAATTAACGGGATTTGTCTATTTTCCGGATGGTAGGTGCGGTTTCCCAACCGCACCTTATGCGTCAATTTAGCGGTCCCCAACCCGGTAGGTGCGGTTTCTAACCGCACCGGATCTTAGGGAATATGCGTCCGATAACCGTTTTCGCGAACGACTCGGTGCGGTTAGGAAACCGCACCTACCGGACCTGGAGGATCACTAAATTGACGCTTATGGTGCGGTTTCCTAACCGCACCGATAGATTAGGATCAAGCCCGTAGGTTGGGTAGAACAGAAAGGACAATAAAATCAAACACAAAATAGCGGTTCAGGATACATTTGAAACTGAAAATAACCAGAAATGAGTGAAACCCAACTCTTTTTAACTTTTGGATGGACACTCGGATTCTAATATCGAACTCACGTTATTAGTAGGGCACCGAGACATCCCTCTGCAGCGATGTCCTGATTGCCTAAACTGTTGCTATTCTGCATCGTCGGGGTCATCCTCAGATTCGTAAAAGTTGTCTAAAATCTCAATATCACTTACGACGTGTTTCTCCCCACAAGCGGACTTGATACTATCCCATAATCGGTTTAAGGCACTTTCACTCTTCAATTGGTTGTAACTGATTTCTTCCATCGCTTTCTCTATGCAGTTGCCAATAACAAATAAAAGGATATCTGGAATTTCAGCACTCTCATAGATAATATCGTCAATAGTTTCCCATACCGCATCCTTGAATGCGGTTGGCAGGCGATTGATATTGTAGAGTGCCACCTGTGTTACAATCACAATAAAACATGACACGCGAGGTATAGCGATATCTTTCGCGGCATCGTGTGCCTCCAACTCTTCAGGTATGCCAATTTCCTCAACATGTGCAACAACGCCTTGATGAACGAATCCTATCCGAAGGTCGAAATCCTTGAGCATCTCTTCTTGAAAAAGTGATATGTAGTGGTCTGGCACAACTCGCAGACACTCCGCTCTTAGTATCCGCTTATCAATCGTTGTCTGTTTTTTCTTTCTCATCAGTATTCGGGGTGGAAAACCCGCTCCTATAGTTGGCTAAAGTTTGGATAATTTGGGTAATATTCAGGCAGCCCTATCAGAGGTTGTCTATTATTTATAACCCAAGTTGCTACCTTTAGTTAAAGAGTTGTTTAATATTGGTTGCGATGACAAATAATCAAGTTAATGTGGTATTATACCATTTCTGAATGATGGCATCACATTAACAAAAAATGCGTTTGTCCTCGCGCAATTCATTGCGCCTCGGACATTCAAAATATCATACATCTCCGTAATGAAATCTTATTTTTCAGAAATGGTATAATATCGAACTCACGTTATTCTAAATCTGTTAGTTTCTTTTGTAGTTTTGGGCTATCTATAACATCTCGATTCACAATCCACGACGGCATTTGCCCGGAAGCTACGGTGATGATACTCTCACATGCACTCTTACCATTACCTTCAAAGCATTCATCAGTCCAGCAGATACTGTGTGGCGTAACGATAACATTGCCCAAGTTTAAAAGTGGATCGTCATCGCTAATTGGTTCCTGCTCAAACACATCAAGCCCGGCACCTTGAATCCGTCGATCCTGAAGTGCCTCTGTAAGTGCTTTCTGGTCAACGATTGGACCGCGTGCAGTGTTAATCAGGTATGCTGTCGGTTTCATCAGGCTGATACATCTCGCATCAATGAGTCCTCGCGTCTCTTCGGTCAACGGACAACAGACACAGACAAAATCAGCAGTTCGCATCAGCGTATCCAGATCGACGAGTTCTACGCCAACTTCTTCTGCTTCAGCAGATGTGACGTACGGATCACAAGTGATATGTCGCATTCCAAACGGTTTTGCCAGTTTGAATGTCTCTTTTCCGATATTGCCCATGCCGACAAGACCGAGCGTTCTACCGACCAACCCCATACCCATATAATCTTTCGTATCTTCCCATCTACCAGTGCGAATGAGTCGGTTTTTTATCAGCAACTGATGGCTGAGCGATAAGACGAAAGTGAGGATAGAGGTAGCAACGGGTCTACGAACGCCATCCGGTGCGATTGTCAGTAAAACGCCGTTGTCAGTACAGGCTTGCACGTCCACCTTATCATACCCTACACCGAACCTTGCGACGATAGCCAATCTGTCAGTTCCAGTAAACGTATTTGTCGTGATACCCGCGCCCAACACCAAGAGCGCGTCGTAATCCTTCACCTGTGCAGCAGTTAATTCTGATGAATGTTCTTCTATATATTCCCAGTACAATCTTGCTTTATCAAACAGCGGACCGGCAATCTTGTCTAAATCAGAACTTCCATCAGGTTTCAGGAAGTCACGCGTCACACCCACGCGAAATTTGGATCTATCCATTTACGATTCCTATTCAATTTTCTTTTTGTATTACATAACCCAAGTTGCTACCTATTGAAAATCGGTCTGTCCGTCACAGTTAACGTCTTCAATCTTTCGCTCCAGCGGAGCGATATGTTTATAGAAAAATAACGTCTTCAATCTTTCGCTCCAGCGGAGCGATATGTTTATAGAAAAATAACGTCTTCAATCTTTCGCTCCAGCGGAGCGATATGTTTATAGAAAAATAACGTCTTCAATCTTTCGCTCCAGCGGAGCGATATGTTTATAGAAAAATAACGTCTTCAATCTTTCGCTCCAGCGGAGCGATATGTTTATAGAAAAATAACGTCTTCAATCTTTCGCTCCAGCGGAGCGATATGTTTATAGAAAAATAACGTCTTCAATCTTTCGCTCCAGCGGGGCGATATGTTTATAGAAAAATAACGTCTTCAATCTTTCGCTCCAGCGGGGCGATATGTTTATAGAAAAATAACGTCTTCAATCTTTCGCTCCAGCGGGGCGATATGTTTATAGAAAAATAACGTCTTCAATCTTTCGCTCCAGCGGGGCGATATGTTTATAGAAAAATAACGTCTTCAATCTTTCGCTCCAGCGGGGCGATATGTTTATAGAAAAATAACGTCTTCAATCTTTCACTCCAGCGGGGCGATATGTTTATAGAAAAATAACGTCTTCAATCTTTCGCTCCAGCGGGGCGATATGTTTATAGAAAAATAACGTCTTCAATCTTTCGCTCCAGCGGGGCGATATGTTTATAGAAAAATAACGTCTTCAATCTTTCGCTCCAGCGGAGCGATATGTTTATAGAAAAATAACGTCTTCAATCTTTCGCTCCAGCGGAGCGATATGTTTATAGAAAAAAGTTAGTCCGTTCTTCCGCTCCAGCGGAGCGGTATGTCCAAAATCTTCAGCCATCATTATTTGAATGTTCCACCCGAATAACCTTTTCCTTGTTTAGCTGGCAACTTGGGTTTATATAGTTAAAACCTAAAATCACCTTTACAGCTCTCTATAGGTTTGATGCGTTTGTCCTCGCGCAATTCACGCGCCTCTTATATTACATGAGGAAACCGTTTGAATTCGCTATGACACACAAATATCTAAATAATTATAGGCTTTACTATAAAACCCACCCTATTCTGATACGATCAACACGCTACGCAGATATTTCCAACCCACAGGTGCAAGTCTGAGATTTTGAACGCTTCTATCAACAACCAAAAGTCGTTGCGCGTGTGCTAAAGGCACCCACGGTACGTCTCTATGGAAAATCGCTTGTGCCTGCCGATACAGTTCAATACGTTCAGCTCGATCAGTACTCATCCTTGCGCGATCAAGCACATCCTGCATCTCATCACTTTGATAGAAAGCGATATTAAGTGCCGGTTTCTGCGCGGTCGTTTTACTCAAAAGATTGAATTTTCAGTCGATGCCAAAGTGCTGAGAAACGGCGCGTAAGGTGTTTTAAGTTGAAACTGCAGCGTAAATTCATTTATAAATTGATCAAAAAGATCGCCAGTCTGTGCATTAGGACGGGTTATTGAAAAGGCGGCTACATTAGCATTAAACGGAGTGCCATCGTGAAATTGAACCCCTTGTCGTAATTGAAATGTCCACGTCAGTCCATCAGCGGAACTATCCCATGCTACTGCCAAAGCAGGTTCAATGTCGGTTGTATCCTCTCTGTATTGGACAAGTGTATCAAAGATCATATCACAAACTTTTGCCGATTCTCCATCAAGAACTTGTGATGGATCAAGCGTAATAGAATCGCCACCACGTCCGAAAATCAGGGTATTGTCTGATGGCATCGTTTCGGTTTTACTTTCGCCTATCATATTAGCGACGATGACTAAATCCAAAATATTAACGATTCCGCCACCGTTGACATCAGGGCTCGGAGTCTGTGTTGGGTCAGGGCTTTCGCCAAAGTGCGAAGCAACATAAGTCAAATCAAGGATGTCCACAACACCATCATCGTTGACATCAGTTACAGTGATTCCATCTTGTGCATTAATTCCTGTCAAAAGCAGGAGTGAAAATACCAATGCTATCGTTACAAAAATTAACCTATTCACATCTACCTTTCCAATGTAACATTGCGGAAATATTTCCAATTCAACGGATGAAGTTTGAGATTCTTCACCTTTTTGCTTACAACTAAAATCTGTTTTGCATGTGCTAATGGGACCCACGGAACGTCTTTGTGGAAAATACCTTGTGCCTCTTTGTAGAGCGATACACGTTTATCTCTATCTGAGGTAGCCCTTGCTCTCTCTAAAACATCTTGCATCGCATCACTTCGATAAAACGCGATATTCCCCGCGGGCTTTTCTGCGGATGACTTACTCAAAAGAACATAGAAGAAGTTATCTGGGTCACCGAGGTCGGCACTCCAGCCTAACATTGCCATATCGTGTTCACCATTCTTTGTTTTTTCAAGATAGGTGCCCCAGTCGTAAGTGACGATTTTTGCCTCAATACCAATATTTCGAAATTCAGATTGGATGACCTCTGCAAGTGCACGTCCATCAGGAATATAGGGGCGCGGAACAGGAAGTGCCCACAGTGTTGTTTTAAAGCCATCTGGATATCCTGCTTCAGTGAGAAGTTGTTTTGCCAACTTTGGATCGTAGGTGTAATCCTCAATTGTGTCGTCATAACTCCATAACGTTGGTGGGATTGGATTCTTTGCTGGTATGCCGAGACCCTGGTACAGATGCTCAATAATTGCTGATTTGTTGATAGCATGATTAATCGCAAGTCTGACCTTAGGGTTATCAAAAGGTCGTTTATCCATATTCATCGCCAGATAACCGATACTCATACCCGGTTGAGATAGCAACTCAAGCGAATCATCACCCCGGATTTGCCCCAAATCGTCCGGATTCGGGAATTCCATGGCATGGAGACCACCTTGCTGAAGTTCAATCAACCTTACAGAATTGTCAGGAATAGAACGGAAGATTACTCGATCCAAACTTGGACGCCCACCCCAATAGTCATCGTTTGCAACAAGCACGATTTTATCCTTCTTATCCCATTGGACAAATTTGAAAGGACCAGTGCCGACTGGGTTGTTGAAATAATCATCACCACTTTTTTTCACCGCAGTCGGACTGACAATGGAAAAAGGAGTTATAGCAATCGTATAGATAAAGGGGGCATACGCTGTTTTAAGTCTGATTTGAACAGTAAACTCGTCAACAGCGGTAATTTTATCAACAATCTCTCCCAACCCGGTAACAACCCAATAAACGTAACTACCACTAACATCATTAAAAGGATGTGTTTTGTCGTGCTGTCGGTTAAGTGAAAAAAGGACTGCTTCAGCATTGAAAGGGGTACCGTCATGAAAAGTTACGCCTTTCCGAAGGAAAAAAGTCCATATTAAACCGTCCTCTGAACTTTCCCAACTTGTCGCGAGTCCAGGTTCAAGTTCAGTACTCCCCTCTTTGTATTGAACGAGGGTATCGTAGATATTGTCACAGACTTTGAAAGATTCTCCATCTTCTTCAAGAGCCGGGTCTAACCCGATTGAGTCGCCACCACGTCCAAAAATTAGTGTACCTCCCTTTGCATGGGAATCAGCCTCAGCTAGCAAAGGCACAGAAACTATTGATAACACCAGCGTTATTGACAAGAAAGTTAACAGAGAAAAACTTGGTAATAAGTGAGGAATGATGCCAATTTTTCTAACATTCTGATTGAAAAAACGCCCAAAAAACTTTGTTCTCATATATTTCTCCAACAATAAAATAGATATGTTTCATGATATAGATATTTTTGAGAATTGTCAAGTCAATTATTGATCACAGATGTGCTAAAGTTATTGTCAAAACCCGTACACCTTCTGTCGCTTGTAGTCGCGCAATTCACTGCGCCTCTTACCTTCTGTCGCTTGTAGTCGCGCAATTCACGCGCCTCTTACATTCTATCCGAGCGATCTCCGTATCGTGACCCTTTTGTAGGCATTATCTCACATCTCTGAATCAGGAAAACCGAAAACTGAATGTCTCTGAGAAGAAGGGTGTGTAATACCCAATTAACCCGATTTGTAGCGCGAGGTCCCCGGGTCCTCCTTGCAATGCCGACTTTATCCGAAGACGCCGAATCAAGCTAATAAGGAAAGTTACTATAACGTGAGTTCGATAAAAAGATACTATGATTCCCGTCCGTTAGGTAGAACAGAAAGGACAATAAAATCAAACACAAAATAGCGGTTCAGGATACATTTGAAACTCAAAATAACCAGAAATGAGTGAAACCCAACTCTTTTTAACTATAACATTTTTGGCAGAATTGTCCTGCTGATTTCGCATTTTTAGCGTTAAGCCATGCTAAATATGCCGATTTGGAGCCTGATTCATTTTTTATTGCACATTTTTTGTATAATTTGCTACAATATATGTGTGACGTTAAAAATTCACGAAGTGCGCGTGTGTTACGTCAGGGCTGCTGCCTAATCTTTTAGGTGCGCCGCCGGTGGTGACACACCAAGCGACGCTTAGCACTGCCATAAATAGAGTATGACAGCGCTGGTTTCTATTATACCAAAAAGCACACTTTCTGTCAGATAAAAATGGAAACCAGCTCCCTATAGGGACGAGTTGCCTGAAAAATTCTTCTCTTTCGTTGACAGATGTGTCTGTCAACCCTCCTTATAGACTGTCAAAACGTGTATACACAACCCCGGTGTTATTTTGATACAGTCTAAAGATGAAATACACCCATAAATTATTATGTATCACAACGAGTGGTAATATTATCTGTCTACAAAAGTCAACAGAAACTTGTTGTTGCTGCAGACAAAACAATGCCCAATTGAGTGCTGTCGCCATCCTTAAAAGGATCTTGTGGCGTGACTAATACCCAATTAACGCGATTTGTAGCGCGAGATCCCCGACGAATACCATACGCGTATTCATCGTTGATTTGGGGTCCTCCTCGCAATCCCGACTTTATCGGAAAACTTCAAATCAAGTTAATGTGGTATAAAAGATGCCGCACTGGCGATTATGCACAATTGTCCCATATAGGAGTGAAAACGAACATGGATAAAAAAGTTCAAATCGGCGCGTTGATCGTTATTTTAATACTAGGTTCTGTTTTGCTTGTCTCCAAATCTCAAGAACCTATCTTAAAAAAGAAAACCGTTGCAGTTCACATAACAGCAGAAGATCAAGTCTTAAAAAAAGAAATTATGGTGTTTTGCCAAAAGGCACTTGCAGATTTAGACGATCAAGCGTCTTTCGTTTTTTCTGATAACGTTGATAGGCGTACTGACTATGATCTGAAAATCATAGTAGAAGCAAAGAAGGAGAAAGACGAGGTGTTTGTAAATGTAATGGTCCTTGTGATACGTAGATATGATCCGAACAACATCAAAGACCTTATTATTCCTGGTAAATGGGAAGAATGTGTCCAAAGGTTAGATGATCTCGTTGTAGGAGTCTCTTCGGGCTATTATAGAGATCATAGAGGTAATCTTGCAAACATAATTAGGGAGGTTATCAAGATGCTAAATCAGGAAATCAAGAAGAATATAAAACCTCTGAATGGATGACCAGAAAAGTACCTCATAGCGTGACTAATACCCAATTAGCGGGATTTGTCTTATTTTCCGGGCGGTAGGTGCGGTTTCATGAAGTTTAAGTATTTAAATCGGTAATCCCGATTTCCCCAGGTCCGGTAGGTGCGGTTTCCTAACCGCACCTTATGCGTCAATTTAGCGGTTTCCAACTACGGTAGATGCGGTTTCCTAACCGCACCTTTTTGTATCAACACCTCAAATAACGCAAAGGACGAGAATATCAGCGTTCGTAGTCGCGCAATTCATAGCGCCTCTTTTCTTTGAATGTAAGAGGCGCAATGAATTGCGCGACTACAAACGAGTTCTTTCCTTAAATTGACGCTTATGGTGCGGTTTCCTAACCGCACCTTTTTGTATCAACATCTCAAATAACGCAAAGGACGAGAATATCAGTGTTCGTAGTCGCGCAATTCATAGCGCCTCTTTTCTTTGAATGTAAGAGGCGCAATGAATTGCGCGACTACAAACGAGTTCTTTCCTTAAATTGACGCTTATGGTGCGGTTTTCTAACCGCACCTTATGCGTCAATTTAGCGGTTTCCAACTACGGTAGATGCGGTTTCCTAACCGCACCTTTTTGTATCAACACCTCAAATAACGCAAAGGACGAGAATATCAGTGTTCGTAGTCGCGCAATTCATAGCGCCTCTTTTCTTTGAATGTAAGAGGCGCAATGAATTGCGCGACTACAAACGAGTTCTTTCCTTAAATTGACGCTTATGGTGCGGTTTCCTAACCGCACTGGATCTTCTGCGGAAACTCTTGATAAGGCTAATCCTGAAAATCCATCCATCCTGTTTCAAACAGATGTGTTGGTATCTTTTGTAGCACAAACTTTTAGTTTGGGCAGTATTGCCTGCAATCTAAAAGATTACGCTACAGAAGAAATCGCTAAAATTGAATGTTATTGATGCTGAATCGGAGCGGTTAGAAACTGCTCCTATAAGGTTGGGGACCGCTAAGTTGACACCTATCGGTTTCGCTCTGCCCGACGGACGATACTATTATAAAACATTAACGTTTGTGATAAAGGACGCCCGAAAATCGAAAACTAAATAACCCTAAGAAGAAGGTCCTTAACGTCGATTTGACAGGAAGTTTCCCCAAAATTCGCGTAATCCGACAAATACCACACATCAAGTACTATACGCGTATGAGACGTTGATTTGGTGCAATCCGTGATTCAAGGAAGGAAAGTTACTATAGCATTTTTGGCAGAATTGTCCTGCTGATTTCGTATTTTTGGCGTTAAGTCATGCTAAATATGCTGATTCAGAACCTGATTCATTTTTTATTGCACATTTTTTGTATAATTTGCTACAATATATGTGTGACGTTAAAAATTCACGAAGTGCGCGTGGGTTACGTCAGGGCTGCTGCCTAATTTTTTAGGTGCGCCGCCGGTGCTACCACACCAAGCGACGCTTAGCACTGCCATAATCAGACTATGACAGCGCTGGTTTCTATTATAGCAGAAAGTTCCGCTTTCTGTTAGTTTAAAGTGGAAACCAGCTCCCTATAGGGACGAGTTGCCTGAAAATACTACTCTTCCATTGACAGATGTGTCTGTCAACCCTCCCTGTAGACTGTCAAAACGTGTATACACAACCTCGGTGTTATTTTGATACAGTCTAAAGATGAAATACACCCATAAATTATTTATCACAATGAGTGGTAACCTTATGCGTTTGCATAAGTTAACAGAAACTTGTTGTTGCTGCAGACAAAACAATGCTCAATTGAGTGCCGTCGCCATCCTTAAAAGGATCGCGTAGCGTGCTAAAACGGGCAAGGATGTCGCTGCTTTCTCCAATGATAACCCTGCTTAATGCAACAAAATCAAAACAACATGTCAGAATCCTTACAAAAACTACAAGACCTCCTCCAAAAACTATTCCGCGTAGATGCCGCCGACCTTGACTTCGGTATCTACCGCATCATCAACTATCGGCGCGACCAACTCCAAACCTTCATCGACGAGGATCTCCCCACTATCGTTGATAATATCCTTAACGCAGATGCTATGGTAGAAGCAGCACAACAAAAAGTTGAGGATATGGCACAACATATCCGACAAGCCCTTGGCGACAATGTCATAGATACATCCGGCCACCTCATCAACAATGCTTTTGAAAATGTTCCTATAGTACAAGAATACCTCGCAGCACGTAGAAAACTCGTTACGCAACACCCTATAAACGAACGTCAAGATACCGTCTACAACCACCTTTACACCTTTTTCTCACGCTATTACGATAACGGAGACTTCATTCCACGCAGACGCTACTCCCAAACCGAACGTTACGCTGTCCCTTATAACGGTGAAGAGATCTACCTCCACTGGGCAAACCGAGACCAGTATTATGTAAAAAGTGGTGAGCATTTCTCCTCATATAGATTCAAATCCCAAAGCATTACCGTCACCTTTGATCTTCGCGATGTTGATATTGAAAAAGATAACGTCAAAGGAGATAAACGTTTCTTTATTCCCTTATCTGCCGAAACAAAGTATAAACCAGAAACCGATGAGATATGCATTCCATTTGAATACCGTCCCCTCACCGATGAAGAAAAGAAACGCTACAGCGGTCAAAAACAACAAGACAAAATCATTGATGCCGCCGAACCTGAAATCATGGGAAAATTAACAAACCACTATAACGCAATGTCTGCACTTGACCATCAAATAGACGATATCACTACTCTCAAGAAACACCTTCGCACCTATACTCGTCGCAACACTGCAGACTTCTTCATTCACAAAGACCTTAAGCAGTTTCTCAATCGCGAACTTGATATCTACATCAAAAATGAAGTGATGCCTTTATCCTCTCTCATTTTTGAAGATGCCAATTTTCAAGAGGACAGTTTAACGAAAGTAAATTGGATTGAAACAGCGAAACTCGTTCACACCATCGCTTCCAAAATAATTGACTTCCTTTCCCACATCGAAGAATTCCAAAAACGACTCTGGCTCAAAAAGAAATTTGTCCTCTCCACGAACTACTGCCTCACACTTGACCGCGTCCCAGAAGAATTCTACCCTGAAATCACAAAGAACACTGCGCAACTTAAAGAATGGAAAGAACTCTTTGCAATCCACGAAATAGACAGCGTACTCATCGGTGTTGACTACACAGAACCGCTCTCCGTTGACTTCCTCAAAGAAAACCCGAATCTCGTCTTGGATACCTGCCATTATGATTCTGACTTCAAGGACCGCCTCTTAGCACACCTTGACGATTTGGATAACAAGACAGATGGCTTGCTAATTCACGGTGAGAACTTCCAAGCATTAAATTTACTAAAAGAGAAATACCGAGAATCCCTAAAAGCGATCTACATAGATCCGCCTTATAACACTAAGGGTTCACCAATTCTGTATAAGAACAATTACAAAGATTCATCATGGTTGACGTTAATGACTGAACGTATTTCAACTTCACGCGAATTTTTGACTTCCAATGGCACACTCTGTGCAGCCATAGACGAAGTAGAAGCTCCAAATCTCTGGCAGCTCTTGCAGCATCTATTCGGCAAAGAAAATGAACTCGGAATTGCAGTAGTGTGTACCAACATATCGGGGGTTGCAACTCCAAAGAAATTAGGTGCAGCCCACGAATACGCTATGTTTTTCGGTATGACACAAGACATAAAAGTAGGTCACCTTGAATGGACAGAAAAACAACTCAAAAATTATAAAGAGGTAGATGCAAAAGGTCACCGTTTTAAGTGGGTAAATCTAAGAAATGATGCCGGAGGTCCTAATAAACTTAGGGAAAATAGCCCGCGTTTGTTTTATCCGCTTTTTGTCAGTGGTGATAGAGTACGCATTCCGAAAATGGAATGGGATGAGGAAACTCGACAATGGTTGATCTTAGAATCACTAAACCCTAATGAAGTAAAGGTATTACCGATTCAAACGAATGGTACAGAAGTGACATGGGGATACTCAGTTGAAAGAGTAAAAGACATGATAATATCATCGGAACTGTATCCGAGAAAAGATAGAAACGGAAATATTAGAATCCGTCTGAAATGGTATTTAAGTGAAGAAGGTATTTTACCAAAAACATGGTGGGATAGAAACCTATATTCTGCAGGAATATACGGAACTACTTTTCTGTCAGATTTGCTTGGTGACAATTTTGCATTTCCATATCCAAAATCTATCTACCTTGTAGAAGACTGTCTCCGAGTATCTTCTCTTGGTAAAAAAGATACTGTGCTTGATTACTTCGGAGGCTCCGGCACTACTGCCCATGCTGCCATCAACCTCAACCGTCAGGATGACGGTAAACGTAAATACATCCTCGTAGAAATGGGACATCATTTCGACACTGCCCTCAAACCGCGTATCAAGAAAGCTGTCTATGCAGAAAAATGGAAAGATGCAAAACCCATTTCCCGTGAGAGCCGCCTCTCACACATGTTCAAATACCAACGTATTGAATCCTATGAAGACGCACTCAACAATATCGAATTTTCCGAAACCGAACGTGAGAATCTGTTTCATGACGAACACCAACTCAGCTACCTATCAGGAAGCGAAACCCGTGAAAGTCCAACGTTTTTGAACGTTGACAAACTCCAAAACCCGTTCAGTTATCAACTCAACATCGTGAAAGATATGCAGACACAAAAACAAACCGTGGATATACTCGAAACTTTCAACTATCTCCTTGGTATTTCTGTCAAAACCCGTCAGTGTTTAAAAGATGGCAACAGACGTTATCTCGTCTACAAAGGCACAGTCGGACAAAAAGCAGTCGTCATAATCTGGCGTGAAACCAAAGGATGGAAACAAGAAGATTGGGAACGTGATTATAGGTTCATTCAGGAACAAGAACTCACAAAAGACGTAGACGAAATCTATGTTAACACAAACAGCATCGTCCCAGAGGCTGAACCTTTAGACCCGCTTTTCAAAAGACTGATGTTTGAGTAGGTTCGTAGTCGCGCAATTCACGCGCCTCTTATATTCTGTAGGAGCGATCTCCGAATCGCGACCGTTCGTAGTCGCGCAATTCATTGCGCCTCTTATATTCTGTAGGAGCGATCTCCGAATCGCGACCGTTCGTAGTCGCGCAATTCATTGCGCCTCTTATATTCTGTAGGAGCGATCTCCGAATCGCGACCGTTCGTAGTCGCGCAATTCATTGCGCCTCTTATATTCTGTAGGAGCGATCTCCGAATCGCGACCGTTCGTAGTCGCGCAATTCATTGCGCCTCTTTTTAACCCTTTTGTAGGCATTATCTCACACCTCTGAATCAGGAAAACCGAAAACTGAATGCCTCTGATTACTGTTGTTCTTGACAAACGCAGTCCTATACGTTATTATAAATCTGAAATCAAATGCTCTTACAAGAACATGGAATTCAATTGTGGCGATATTTTACCGAGGCGCAGGCATTGGGACTTACTGGCATATTCACGATGCAAGACAGACAGGGTTTGTTGCACGGGCACCGCAAATGCAGCCAACCGCAGACCGGTTGATGCTCCATATTGCCAGAGGAACCGTCAACAGCCCTTTTATCTCACTAACGCGCTCGTATGGAATCGCACTAAATTATGCTAGCTTTTTTGGAACCGAGATTCCTACACCACAGCATCCAGCGTACGTTTATGAAATAGAGATCAACGAACCGATACCTTCAGGAATTAAATTTCTTGATCCGATCAAGGAAGTTGCTCCTATTTTACCCACGCCGCTCGGTATAAATCCACCATACCAGCACGATGGAGGACCTGCTTTCTTGTTAGGCGTTGTTGACCCAATAAATATGAGAGAGTACCTGACGCAACATGCACCGCAGCCACCCGATAGTGACGGCACACCAAGAAGTCCTAATCTCACAATTGCTTTAGAAACACTTGTGAGAACACTACGGGACGCAGAGATACTCACAGAAGGCACAATACCTGCCGACTGTGTAAACCATAAGTTTGAGGTATATTGATTGATACTTCACACGGAAATAGGAGAAATCGTCATGTCTAATTATCGAACACAGTCCATCAAAATGGCACCTTACCAAATCCAGACTGTTTCTCTCCAGGCACTTGTATCTGGCAGCGAATTAATAGAGTTCTTGAGAGTAGAAATACCTTACGGAGAAGCGTACGGAAGGATTCCATTCGCACGGGTTCTCTATGCCTTCAACGGTATTGAACAAGAAAAGGCAGTTCCCATAGACCTTGATAAAGGGGCGTTCAGTGACACTAGCTTTGAAAACGTATTTGAGGATGAAGAACTCGAAAAAACGTTCCGGGAAATTGCCCCTGAAGTTTTTCGTAATGCTGCACCACGAATTGTTGAGACAGTTAGTAAAGCCGCCGCTTCCCGACAGTAAAGTAGACAACAGATATGCCCAGAAACAATTCACAACGTAAACTTGAAAACCACCTCACCCTCCACGGATGGCTCAACAGTCATTTCGGATATACAACCACGCGCGACCTCCTCAACGACGTCAAAAACGCTGAAGAAGGCTTCAACCCAGATGGACACTCTGTCGTCTGTGAACATCTCATGTCCGGCGTCCCACCGGACTCAGCCATTGAGGAGGCACTCCCAACCTACGATGCCAACATCAAATGGCATCTGTCCACCATAAACAACAGACGTACACAACCGATTGTGCTCCGCTATTTTCAATATCTATCTCTGCTTTACACAGAGATTTTCTTAGACTGGAAATTCAACAAGCAAGCCAAATTCCTACCACACCTCAACAATTTCGTGCAAACACAAAACATGGCAAAAGCACCTGGCGACGCACAGGATACTGAATTCACCCAAACCGATATAGAAAAACTCGCTTTCTGGATGGCGACTGGTGCAGGCAAAACGCTCATCATGCACATCAACTACCACCAGTTCCGCCACTACTGCAAAGACCCGTTAGACCACATCGTCCTTATCACACCGAACGAAGGATTAAGCGAACAACACATGCGCGAACTCGCAAACTCCGATATCCGATGCGAACGTTTCAACGTTGAAGGTAATCGTCTCGCGCACTCTCAAGACGCAGTGCAGGTCATTGAAATAACAAAGTTGGTAGAGGAAAAGACAAGCGGCGGCGTCAGCGTTCCAGTCGAAGCATTTGAAGGAAACAACCTCATTTTTGTAGATGAAGGACATAAAGGCAGCGGTGGTAAAGTCTGGCGTGCTTACCGAGAAGCACTCGCCAAAACCGGTTTCACCTTTGAATACAGCGCAACCTTTGGGCAGGCACTCGCCGCCGCAAAAAACGCCGATCTCGTGGATGAATACGGAAAAGCAATCGCATTTGATTATTCATACCGATATTTCTACGGAGACGGATACGGGAAGAACTTCCGCATCCTCAACGTCAAGCACGATGACGCAACCCAAACCGAAACACTCCTTCTGGGGAATCTTCTCAGCTTTTATGAACAGAGACGTTATTTCAAGCAAAACACTGGCGCAGTCCGTGCCTACGGTTTAGACTCCCCACTCTGGGCATTCGTCGGCAGTAAAGTCAATGCTGTTTATACAGAGAAAAAGAAATCGCGTTCAGATGTCCTTAACGTCATCCGATTTCTGCACCGGTTCCTGAAGAACGAAAAAGCGTGGGCAATCCATAGCATTGAGAAAATCATCAACGGAGATTCCGGCTTGTCAGATGACAACGGTACCGATGTCTTTAAAAACCGACTCAGCTATCTCAAAGAACGCAACGAAACGCCACGCCAAATCTATACCGACATTCTTGACGAGGTATTCCATACCAATTCAAGCGGGGCTTTACATCTCTGCGATGTCAGAAACGCACAAGGTGAAATAGCTCTTAAATCTACCCACGGTGGAGTCTTTGGACTTATTTACATCGGAGACACCTCCGCCTTCAAAAAACTTGTCCAAAATGACGATGCGGACATAAGCATGGACTCCGAAGATGTCTTTACCGAAAGCCTTTTCAACGACATCAACAAACCCGAAAGTGCCATCAATATCCTCATTGGTGCCAAGAAATTCATTGAAGGATGGGACAGTTGGCGTGTCACCGCTATGGGACTGCTAAACATCGGTAGACAGGAAGGTTCTCAGATTATACAACTGTTCGGCAGAGGAGTCCGACTACGCGGCAGAAACATGAGCCTCAGACGCAGCACACCAGAGGATACCGAACGTCCAGACAATCTACCACTCTTGGAAACGCTTAACATCTTCGCTGTCCGTGCCAACTTCATGGCACAATTCCGAGATTACCTCATGCGCGAAGGTGTCCCAGCTGAGGAACCAGTGCAAATGGAATTACCAATTAAGCCTAACATGGATCACCTGGCGAATCGTCTTTATGTTCCACATGTCCAGCCTTATGAAGAAACTGCTACGGGACAGTGTGTCCTGCTTGACGTGGATCCAGCTGCTATTATTACGCATACCACCCAAACCGTAGAAATCCTCGGCAGCAGTTCACAAAGCGGTATTCACGGAGACCGAGCCGGAGCAGCACTCAAAACGCACATATCAGAGCAAAGTTTGGAACGCATAAATTGGGAGAATATATACCTGCAACTGCTTGAATACAAGCAGCAGAAGCAACTCTACAATCTTATCTTTGATACCGATATCCTCAAGCAGATCCTAAATCCAAACACAGGTTTGTATGAACTTAATGTCATGCATGAATCTGAAGTTGTACCAAAATCATTGAAGCAACTTGAACGTTTAGAGGAATTAGTCTTAACACTTCTCCGTAAATATATCACAAAATTCTACCGAATCATCCAAAAACGCTGGAATGATGATAGAATGCGTTTAGAACAGTTAGATGAAGGTAACAACAACTTCACAGATTGGAACGTTTCTATTCCACATGAAGAGGCAACCGACCTTAAACCACAAATCGAACATCTTATAGAGAATGGTAACATATACGGACCTGATCTAACCGATCTCCCTAACATCCATAACGAACGACACTTATACCAACCGCTTCTGACAGTAGGTGGAGCAGACATAGCATTGGGCATATCCCCACCAGCCTTGGAAGAAAGTGAGGAACACTTTGTCCAAGACCTGCGTAGTTATGTGCGTAAGTACCGTGGGGAACTTCTCGCTAAAAAAGATATTTTCCTTTTACGCAACCAAAGCCGCGGCAAAGGAATCGGATTCTACCAAAATGAGGGATTCTATCCCGACTTCATCCTTTGGATACTTGAAGGAGTAAAACAACGTATCGTTTTTATTGAACCCCACGGTATGGTTCATGATGCCATCAACGAACACAATGACAAAATAACGCTCTTCAAAAGATTGCGCAACTTCTCACACAAACGCTTTCGCGGTGAAC
This sequence comes from Candidatus Poribacteria bacterium, assembly GCA_965218285.1. Taxonomy (GTDB): domain Bacteria; phylum Poribacteria; class WGA-4E; order WGA-4E; family WGA-3G; genus MSPOR6. The sequence goes on along the minus strand of OZ244616.1, from coordinate 5,294,717 downwards.
ACGTACAAATGGATGCCTTTATGATTTCAAGAACTAGTCTATCTAATCTCCTGCGAAAAAATCCTGACGAGAGTAGAGAAACATTTGCAGAAGATTGGCATATACTCTTCAGAGACCCTGTGAATCTTAACTACCTCTCCCCAATCTTCCAAGATTCAGACCCTAACACCTCTGTCCGATAGAAGCGATCCCCAGTTTCCACCTTATACGCAATTACCCCGATTTGTCCTGTGAGGTCCCCGCCGAATACCATACGCTCATTCAGCGTTGATTCAAAGGATTGGGTTTTGACACCGAAGTTCGATAACATTTTTTTGACGCTCACAGCAATTTTTTAAAGTGAAAAATACAAACCATTAAGGGGTTAAACGTATGCAAGAAAGGGTTAAACCCAAATCACGGCAATACAAATGTTTCGCTTGCTATAGGGATTGTAGAGACTTTCAAAAAGATGTTGACAGCAAAAGTGTATCCTTATCCAATCAGAAATCGTTTAATTAGTGGTAGGTTTTACACAAATTGCGTATAGTGTTCGGTATCTAAGAGCAAATTACCCCGATTTGTAGTGCGAGGTCCCCGTGCCTTGCAATGCTGACTTTATCGAAAAACTTCGAATCAAGTTAATGTGGTATAAGCACCATTTATGATATTGTATGTAGCAGAGAAGAAAGCATATCAGTAAGCAAATTATGGCATCTTTTGAACAACTCACCCAAAATTTAATGGATACCTCACAGCCTATAGCAACACGTCGGGCAGCAGTACTAGAGATCGCTGATATCGGTGGTGATCAAGCCGTCCCTTTTCTTTTGAAAGCATTGGCTGATGTAGCACCTAGCGTACGACGTGAGACTGCGAACGTTCTTCAAAGATACAATTCCCCAGATGTAACAACAGCACTTCTGGATGCAATAAAAGTAGAAGAAAACGATTTAACGCTCTGGACACTTATTGAGGTGCTTGGAAAAGTTGGGACAACGTCAGCACTTCCAACGCTACATGACCTGTTAATTGCAACTTTGTCTCCTTTGACAAGACGAGAAATACAGAAGAGTGTTGACCTTATAACTGCAAGAATTCCAAAAACTGACACTGCTGAATCGACAGAAACAGTCAGTGATACCCCCGCTGAACCCGATAATTCTCCAGATATTAGCGATACTCCGATTTTAGAGGTAGAGCAACCTAGAATAAGTCAGGATACTACCGACGAAAGTGTCGTTGAAATCGAAGACTATTCTGACGATATGCCATCGGATTCTGATGAACTAATTGAGGGTCCATCCGTTCCCTCTCATAGTCTTGAAGAAAGCATCACCCCTGACGATATAGAGGTGTTGCCTATTGATTCAACAGAAGAACATGATCAGCAACCAGACGAGTCAGTATCTGAAGAATCACCAGACTCGGTAGTGCCTTCAGAAGACTCCGAACCTAATACACAAGATGAAACAAACTCGCCCAAGGATTTGCAATCGAGAGAGAATACGTTACAAAGGCTTGGGTCTTCACTTGCGCTTCCGGTACTTGTTCCAAATACATCTGTTGTGATATATGGGGAGGAAGAACACAAGTTTAAACCCAGCATTTTTGCACTGGTGTTGCGACCTAATGCCTATCTATCAAAGCGATGGGTCTCGCGGACGCGCATCTATCTTGTCCTGTTTTGTTTACTGATCGCTGCAACAATAGCATTGGTATATTCCCAAGTGCAACGACAACCGCGATCCCCGTATCTTCCTAATGCTGAAATCGCTTTTTTAGATAACCTTGATGACTATCTTGCAACAGGAAGTTTCTACATCCAGCAAGCAAAATATCGCAGGGCAATTGAAGAACTTGAACTTATTCGAGGTGTTGATTCAATAGACCCTAATTTATACAAGAATTTGGGGTTTGCTTATTTCCAAGAAAACCAATACACTTTAGCCGTGGAAGCCTATGAGTTTTATTTGCAGGCGCGGCAAGATAAATCGTATCATCCCTTTGTTGCGGAAGCATCGTATTTATCTGAAGATCTGGGTAACCCAAACAATGACTCCTCCGACTATAAGACACATAACATACTTGGAACAGCGTACAAACGGCTTGCGCAACTTGACAAAGCACGGCAGGCGTTTGAAACCGCGATAAAGATAGCCCCCAACGAGCCGGAAGCTTACAGTAATCTCGCGCAACTCTATTCTAATAACTATCAACAGAAACATCTCCTTGCGGAAGCACTTGCATACGCTGCCGTTAGACTCAATCCGGATGTTGCATCTTACCAAGACACGTTGGGATGGATACTTAGTAAGAGCGGACGATTAAACAAGGCTACCAACGCATTAGAACAAGCTATTCGGCTACAGAGCGATTATGTTCCTGCTATCTACCACATGGCAGAGGTTGCACAGAAATTTAAGCATCCAGAAAAAGCAGTTAAAGTTATTCAAAATGATTTTGCTAAAAAGATGCACCGCAAAAGGAGATCACGGCGGGATATTTTAGGTGTGCTATCTTACATTTACGAGATTGATGCTCAAAAGATCCCTCGGTTCAATTCTTCGCTTTATCGCTTACGCGGGGTAAAAAGATAATCTAATGCCATACGCGCATTCGGCGTTGATTCATTGCTTCGGGGTACACACAAACACACGAAAACAGTGCCTCACCGAATGATGGATAATTTCCCTATTTGTTTACCCGTATCCGTTTCAAGCACATAGATATATATACCACTACTTATCCCTGCCAAGTTCCAAATTTTCCTACACCTATTCCCTACGGTTTCATCTGCTATTGGAACAAGGGATGCAATGCGATTCCCTCCGACATCGTAAATGCTAATACGACTATCCGCAGGTAATCTATCAAACGTGATCTGATTACCACGCGCTGGGTTCGGATACACAATCATTTCTGTCGGTGACTGTGTAGACAAATCAACCGGTAACGTTCTCTTATCTTCAGGAATCTCAGCACCATAGATGTCAGAAAGTTGGAATGTTTCAATCTCATAATCATAATCACCATTAAATACATCAGAGGTAAACGTTAACACAACTCTTTTGCGCGACCTATCAAAAATAGCAGATTGTGGCACATAAACATCCTTGCTATCCAGTTCTGTTCCGCTTCCGTTCTGCTTTTTTAGTCGATGCAATTGATAACGCGAAGGATTCGCTGTAGATGGACGCATCGGTTTGTCAAACGCTAATAGAAGCTGATTGGGCGGAGAATGAACTGCGGAAATCAGTTGTGGAGGTCGAGTTGGCACAACTGAAACTGATTCGGATATTTGTGAAGATTCTCCACTTAAACCGTGCGATACAACCGCATACCAATAAGTTTGACCAATTGTTAGTCCTACATCAGAAAAACGTCTTTCCTTGACACCCATGCGAATAGGCACCAATGATTCCTGTGTCCTTCCCCGATAGATTGTGTATGCAACGGCATCTTGTTCTGCCTGCCACTGAAGAGAGATTGACGTTTCGTCTACCGGTTTTGCCGTTATACCCCATGGCGGCGTTAGTCGTTTAGGTGTTCCAATAGCGTGAGGATTCTTAAAACTGGAAAAGACATTCCCGTTGTTGAACATCAATTCATTGACACCATCGTTATCAATATCAGCAACAATTGGATTGAATGTGCTGGATGCGGGATGGTGCCAAATAGGTCGGTAGGTACTTCCATCGTATTGCACGAGATAGAAGTTTGGCGAAACGGCAATGCACAATTCATTTCTACCATCATTGTTAGCGTCTGCAATAGTTAGTCCACTTTCTCCATCTTGCAGTTCGCGAATACGTTGATGCCACACTGCACGGTAGGAATCGTTACCGGTTGATGAAAAGATTGTAAAAAGCCAGTGTTGCCGGGGAAGATCGATTCCTATAGTCCATGCCTTCGCACCAATAACAAATTCTGCGGTCCCATCACCATCCATATCTCCAGCTGCAAAAAGGTGCGGTATGCCATCCGAAAGTTTGCCTATCCATGTTTGTTCGTATTGGTCATTTCCAACATTTTCATATATAAATAATTCTCCCTCATGGTCACCAGTTAAAATTTCAATCTGTCCATCTGAATCAAAATCACCTATAGCGAATCTGGTTGGCAGATTGTTTTTTCCTTGTGTTGGGTTCTCAAGTGTAGCAATGTTGTTAAAACTGTTATTTCCATCCGATTCGTAGACAGAGATAGAGTCAGTGGCATCATGCCGAGAAAAAATTTCAGGTTTACCGTCTAAATCCATATCCGCAATTGTACCGCCCCAAACTCCATCAGCATGCCAGATTCGGTTGGTCGGAAATTCATCTGGTGCAGTTTGTTCGAGTAAAAATGTATATCCTGAATCGTCAGCTAAAACTTCTATAAGTCCATCTCCATCGGTGTCGGCGGTTGCCCATACTCGTGACATCTTTTGGTCAGATTGGTCAAGCGAAGAAATCATCACGAGATTTCCGTTATTGTCTGTCTCAAATACATGAGCAGAAGTTGTACCGGTTTCAATTGCGATCAACTCTAATTTCCCATTTCCGTTTATATCTTTAGGTGCAACAATTGCATGCAATCCAAGCAGTGCTGACCCTGTTTGACGTAGATGAGATGGTTGAATCTGTCCATCAGCCACTGTAATAGGATATAATCGACCCTCATTGTCATCAATCCGAATGAATCCGCTACGATTTTGTGCTTTCAGGCGGTACATATATTCTCCAGCAGATAACCCTAACTCGGACATATAAACGATATGCTGTCGGTTCACCGAATCCGCATGCGCAACTCGTAAAGGGGAATTGTTGGATATAAGTGCTTGATTTTCTTTTATTGGATAAATATCAACAACTCCGGTAGTTAGCACGTCAGTATGCCAGATGATGGTAGAATCTAAGCGGTTACCTGAAAACCACACCGATGCCTCATGATTGGAAATTCGGGGAAACGTGTGCCGAATTTCAACAACTGCTTTACGCCTGATAGTTTTGCCGTTTTCATCTTTAACGCTCAGTCGCAGCGTATACGTTCCTTCTTCCAGTGCCGATGTGTCCCATTCGTGAAGAACAGTGTTATACTTGGGTTCTGTTTGTGGAAATCCTATAGGATACCAAAGGTTAGGAGTCTCAGTAATACCGTACTCAAGCCTGTATTGAACAAATCCAGAACCGCCAGCACTACCAAAAATCTCAATTATGCTGCTTTCCTCTGATATTTCGACTTGTGATGTCGGTGTAACGGCAATATGTGCGACAAGTCCGTTTTGCTCTGTCAATGCAGCGTAAGCATCAACAAAACCTGCTCCAACAAGATTTGTTGTTGAAAATTGACGTGCAGTGTCAGTTAACCATTGCTTGACTTGCACGTTGCTGCACGATGGATTGGCAGAAATTAGTAGGGATGCGACACCAGAGACGTGTGCTGCTGCCATTGATGTGCCAGATTTGTAATCATATCCTTGTTCTATTGAAAGTTGACCATTGTTGATATCTGTGGTCAAAATATCTTCACCCGGCGCAGCAATATCTATTGAGGCACCGAAATTTGAACCTCCCAATTGGTTTTCCCTATCAATTGAGGCAACAGATATTACATTCTTTAGTGCTGCAGGATAATACGAACCTTGTTCAGCGGAATTACCTGCTGCAGCAACCAGAATACATCCGCGACTGTAAGCATATTCAACTGCATCTTGAATAACGAAGGCGTTGACTGTATCTCCGAGACTAAGGTTGATAACGTCTGCCCCATTATCCGCAGCATAGACAATGGCTGCAGCGACATCGTCGTTTTGTAAGAACGAACCGCCTCCAATACGGAAACCTGCTCTCAGCGGCATGAGACGGCATCCCCAAGCAATTCCCGCAATCCCAACTCCGTTGTTCGCTTCAGCGGCGATAATGCCAGAAACTTGTGTCCCGTGTCCTGTCTCGTCTTCTGGTTCGTTATCCCGTTCTGTCCAATCACCATGTCCAGGAAATGCAGGCGCATCGGTAAAATCCCATCCAATTATATCGTCAACGTAGCCGTTGCCATCATCATCTATACCATTTGAAGCGATTTCACCAGGGTTCTGCCAAAGTTGGTTACGCAAGTCAGGGTGATCTCTCTTGATACCACTGTCAACAACTGCTACTATAACAGATCGTTTTCCTTGTTCTATACGCCACGCTTTTGGCAAATTCATTGCCTTCAGATTCCACTGTTCGCTATATCGCGGATCGTTGGGAGTCGTCTCTGCACAGAACCGATTCAGTCTATTCATTTCAACGGCTTCAGTCAAGGCATGTTCCGAATACTTTTGTCGTAACTTTTCTAATGAAGAATTTACCGGAAACTGTATAAGATAGATACGGCTGAGGGATGGGTTCTGTCCGCTAAGTGTAGTCGGTGAGAAAACTGGTGAAACGGATTTAGCATCTGATTTTCTGCTAAATGCAAGGAGTTGTGCAAAAGTGGCATCCGAACGTAAACGCACAATAAGTTCGCCCGCTGTGCTTGCTATTTCAGAGAGGTTATGTGAACGTGAATAGTATTGATTGGAAGGAATAGTCTGTTCTGAGACCTCACTGATGATTTCACTCTTGAAACACACCATCAATATGAGGAGAAAAAAACAAATACGATATTTTCTCATAAATTTGCGTAACCTTCACTTTTATATTCTTTGTTGAAAATCTAAATCCATTTCTTCAGAAAAAGGAATTTCGCGTGAGTTTTGTATAATAACGTGAGTTTGATATATAGCAAATTCTAAACATAAATGGACATTTTCGTAGGGGTTAGGTAACCTAACCCCTACGGGCGAGAAGCCCTCGCCCCTACGAGAAGCCCGACATCTTGTTTTTATCAAACTCACGTTATAATACTAAATTAACGGGATTTGTCCTATTTTCCGGACGGTAGGTGTAGTTTCTAACCGCACCTAATACCAAGAAAAATGAGATAAATAAAGTTAATTTGGTATAAATTGATGCCTATTGTGACAAATACTTTACACACCCTATGTCTCGTAGTAACCAATAAAATTGCAATTTCACATTTAATCTGTTATAGTTAATAAGATTGTATTATGAAAGTACAATGCAATAGATACACTAAATTGCCCAACCACAAGTGCGAAAAACATCAATTACACACTTCTCTCAGTTAATTGTATTGAATTCGCGCAAGAAAAACAATATTATCGTTGTGCTGAGGAGTTTGAAACATGAAAGCATCAGAATTGGTTGTGAAATGTTTGGAAAATGAGGACGTTGAATATATTTTCGGAATACCGGGTGAAGAGAATATGGATCTGATGGATGCCTTATTGGAATCCAAGATTCAATTTATTCAAACGCGCGATGAACGTGGTGCCGCATTCATGGCAGACGTGTATGGTCGCCTTACAGGACGTGCAGGAGTGTGTCTTGCGACGCTTGGTCCCGGTGCGATGAACCTTGTCACAGGGGTTGCAGATGCCAATATGGATAGGGCCCCACTCGTCGCAATCACAGGGCAAGCAAGTTTAGACAGGATGCACAAAGAATCGCATCAATATATGGACGTGGTTTCAGTCTTCAAACAGATGACAAAATGGAACACACTTTTGCATTTACCTGAAATTATTCCAGAATCAATCAGCAAAGCCTTTAAGACTGCAATAGGTGAAAAGCCCGGAGCAACACATATTGACTTCCCAGAAGACGTTGCCAAGATGGAAATTGATGCAGAACCCATTCCGCACGATTTTCCGAGTAAAACAGAACCTGTCGTATCCTGTCTACAACGTGCCGCACAACTAATTAACGATGCGAAACAACCGATTATCCTTGCAGGGAACGGTGTTGTTCGGCAAGGTGCATCTCGGATTCTAACGCAATTCGCTGAGATGACAAATATTCCTGTCGCACACACCTTTATGGGCAAAGGGAGCATCCCTTGGACACATCGACTCTCACTCCTCAGCGTCGGTCTTCAAGCACACGATTTTGTTTCATGTGGATTTGACCGGACAGACTTGGTTATTGCTATTGGATACGATATTGTGGAATACCATCCAAGCCTATGGAATCCCAATCACGACAAAAAACTAGTCCATATTGATACTGAACCGAGCGAAAGTGATGCTGCTTACGTTACTGATGTCGAAATGGTGGGTAACATCAGACAGAGTATTAGACATTTGATGGCACAAGAAATTTATCCGAAAGATGCGGAATATGCTTCAAACACTTTACGGAAAATAATTCTCGATCAACTTACTGAGCATCGCGATGATAAAGAGTTTCCGATGAAACCGCAAAAGATCCTAAGCGATATCCGTTCTGTCCTTGCCGAAGACGATATCCTCATTTCTGATGTCGGTGCACACAAAATGTGGATTGCTCGCATGTATCCATGTTATCAACCGAATACATGCATCATCTCAAACGGGTTCGCCTCTATGGGTATTGCGGTGCCGGGGGCATTTGTGGCAAAACTTATTTATCCTGAACGTAAATGTCTCGCGGTATGTGGTGATGGCGGTTTTCTGATGAACTCACAAGAACTTGAAACCGCTACGCGAACGGGCGTGCCGTTTGTTACACTTATTTTCAATGATGAGGCGTATGGACTCATTGAATGGAAACAGATGAATAACTTTGGTAGACCGGCATACATTGATTTCACGAACCCAGATTTTGTCAAGTATGCTGAAGCTTTTGGTGCCAAAGGATATAAGGTTGAAGGTAGTGATGAACTGATTCCAATACTAAATGACGCGTTCAGTCAAGATGTTCCATCAGTTATTGATTGCCCTGTTAGTTATGCTGAGAACCTACGGTTAACCGATACACTTGGTCATTTGACATGTCCAATTTAACGGTAACAATACGAAGTCATGGATTTTGATTGCACAACGGTTGGGAAAATGCTATTATACTCAATTACCGCGATTTGTAGTGCGAGGTCCCCGTGCCTCACAATGCTAACCGCTATTAGAAAACTTTTAATCCAGTTAATTTGGTATTATACCATTTCTAAATGATGGCTATTCATTAACAAATACCGCGTTTGTAGTCGCGCAATTCATTGCGCCTCTTACATTCAATACCGCGTTTGTAGTCGCGCAATTCATTGCGCCTCTTACATTGTAATGACATTTTATTTATCAGATTTGGTATTATTTGTCAAAAATAATCTATGTCTTTAGTCTAATTGCTTCGGTTACGTTTCATCAAACTCTTCGGCGTGGAAACCTCGCCTTTCAAGGCGGGGAGGAAACGCTGTCCTTTCTTTTTTTTTTTGACAAATAACGTCAAAAATGTTAGAATAATACTATCGTGTGGGCGAGGACTTTTCAACTACACACTAAGTGTAGTCTCCTCGCCTAACCAACTTGAAAAGCGGTTAAAGCACGATACGCGATAATCAAATGGAGAGTTTTCGGCTAAATAATGATATTTAGTTCGATCTGCCCGATTTTTAAGATGTCAAGGACATCTCCATTGACGCGAAATTTCGCAAATAAGGCGACTGTCACGTTCACCATTTCCACACTCTTTGAAACGATAATAGACTTTCGCTTAAAGCGTCCGAACCAATGACGCATCCGACAATTGTTTCGCTCGATCCGATGCGTCTCCTTTTTCGTCTGCACTAACTTATCTTTGGGGATCACGGCTCGGTAGGGATGCCAATCGTCCGTATAATAGACCTTCACGTTCCACTTTTCTAAGCGTTGGATGAGTTTTTGCAAGGTTGCTTTATCCCGATGACCACACTCCCATCCGATGAGTTCTCCGGTATCACGACACAAAGCTTTCCAAATCCAGAGTTTCTGCTTTTTTTTTTTCAGATAATGCCACATCTCATCAAGTTCAAGCACGACGGCGTCAGTTGCGGGTTCAGGGGGTTGTGCGTGTTGGTTTGCGAAGTCGCGTATCCACTGGAGAATAGTGCTGGGTGAGGCGCGAAGGATTTTGGCGATGGCATTCATGGAAAGTCCGTGGCAATAGAGAAAGACAGCGAGTGCGCGTTCAGCGAGGGGTCTCCCTCGGTGTGTGTGGTGTTCTGTCCACTGATAGTTGCAGTCTTTGCACTTATAGCGTTGTTTTTCGTTGACGAATCCATTTTTGACGAAGTGTTCGTGTTGACATTTTGGACAGTTCATAACAGGGAACCCCTTTGTGAAGTGAGGATTGATTTGCGACAAGAATACCTCATCTGTCTTTGTTCGTCAAGAAAAAAATCGGTCTGATTTTTTCTTAACAGTTTTTCGTAAATCTGTTATACTTGTCCAAACTCAACAAGGGTGTAGCGGCAGCGTTAGGACAAATTGCTAAAACATCATTATCTAACCGAAAACCCTCATCAAATGAAAATAACATCCAAGTTCCGTGCAAATCCTACGAAAACACAAGAACAATGGCTTTATGCAGAGTTGCGCCACCAAAAGCAGTTGCAGAACTATATGCTCCAGATGCGTTCGCAGATGTGGGAATATGGTAGCAAGTCTATATCGCTTTATGACCAGATCAACCATCTCGCGAAACTCCGCTCTTCTAACTCTCACTATTCCAAGCATCCGCAGGATATGCAGGTGCAGACCATCAAACGGGTGAACGCAGCATACAACCATTTTCGCCGCCGTTGCAAAGAGGGGGCGGAGAAAAAGGGGTATCCTAAATTTAAGCGTTCCGTCCGTTCGTTGACGTGGAGTTTGCGAAAACACAAAGGCGTTCGTCAGCCCCCGATTCGTGAAACAGGTTCTCGGCAGAACAGACTGAAAGTGCCGAAGCTCGGTGAAATCAAAATCCGCCAGCACCGTCCACTCATCGGAGACCCGAAAGAGGTCACGCTGAAAAAGACGGCGCGGGGCTGGTATTGCTTTATCGTTTGTGAAGTGCCTGATACGCTGAAATGTGTCCCGAAATCCGCTTGTGGTGTGGATGTAGGAACGCAGGATTTTCTGACGACTTCCGATGGCATGAAGATACCCAACCCTCGCTTTTATCGCCAAGCCGAACGTAAACTTGTGAAACTTCACCGCGACCTCTCGCGAAAGAAGTATCGGAGCAGACGGTGGTATAAAGCGAAGGATGCATTGGCGAAGCAAGCCGATATTGTTGCCTGCCAACGCCTTGACTTTCTCGCAAAAACGGCGTATCGGCTTTTTCACCATAAAGGCTTTGATGCCGTTGTTGCCGAGAAACTTAAACCGAGCAACATGGTAAAGAACCGACATCTCGCAAAGTCTATTTCTGACGCGTCTTGGGGCATGTTCTTTGATTGGTGCAACTGGGTTGCCAAACGCGATGGTAAACACTTCCATCAAGTGCCACCTCACAATACGAGTCAAACCTGTTCGGAGTGTTGCCAAAAGTCCGCAGTCAAACTGAAGTTGTCTGAACGTATGTTCCATTGTCCATCCTGTGGCTTGAAACTTGACCGCGACCACAACGCGGCTCTAAATATCTTACATAGGGCGGCTTGCGCCCTTCGTGGAGAGGTATGGGATACCATCCTCTGTGAAACGAGAAATCAGTTATTACAACTGGCTTGTTGGGGTTAGTTCCCTCACAAGCCTCGCCCTTTAGGGCGGGGTACTTGACTATTCTTAAGGAGGATACTGTACAAAAAATGGCAGTTTCAACAATTGAGTGGGAAGACGGTAGGATCAAGTTAATAGATCAGACACTGTTACCCAACGAATTCAAGCAGATATATTGTGATGACCTTCCAACAATCTGGGAAGCGATTAAATCTTTACGTGTCCGGGGCGCGCCTGCGATCGGTATCGCTGGTGCTTTAGGTGCAGTACTCGGCATCTGGAATTCTACTGCGAAAACTTATGACGCATTTGCAGCAGAACTCAAGTCCGCAACCGATTATCTTGCGACATCACGTCCAACAGCCGTTAATCTCTTTTGGGCACTTGATAGAATGACGCGGACAGCGGAAGAGAATAGCCACCTTCCGATTCCCGAACTTAAAGCAGTGCTGCTTGCAGAAGCAGAGGAGATAATTAAAGAAGATAAAGCGATGTGTCGTGCCATCGGGCAACACGGCATGGCGTTGCTCAATGAAAACGATACGATTTTGACGCACTGCAACGCAGGCGGATTAGCAACGTCCGACTACGGCACAGCATTAGCCGTAATGTTCAGCGCACATGAGGCAGGTAAACAGATTCAGGTTTTTGCTGATGAGACCCGCCCCTTGTTACAAGGCGCACGTCTTACCACGTGGGAACTGATGCAGGCGGGTATTGACGTAACCCTTATCTGTGATAATATGGCTGCGCAAGTTATGAAAGAGGGCAAAATCCAGTGCGTGATTGTTGGGGCAGATCGGATTGCCGCGAACGGTGACACTGCGAACAAGATCGGCACCTATAATGTTGCCATCCTCGCACAAGCACACGACATCCCCTTTTATGTCGCCGCTCCGACATCAACGTTAGATTTCGCATTAGAAACCGGTGCTGAAATTCCTATTGAGCAACGTTCGGCAGAAGAGGTGACAGAAGGGTTTGGCAAGCTTACCGCCCCTAAAGGCGTGAAGGTCTACAGTCCTGCTTTTGACGTCACACCCGCGTCATTAGTCACTGCGATTATTACAGAAAAAGGTGTAGTAAGGCAGCCTTATACGGAGAGTCTAAAGGCATTACGCAACGTGTAATATCATTTCTGATTATATATCTTGCATTTGTCCCATAAACTTTTAGTTTGTGCTGTCCTGCCCCGCTCTGATTATTTGTGTCAACCCATTGATTGGAATAAGACTCAAGGTTAAAATAGTGAGCATTCCTATGTTTTTCATGTGATATCCCTTGTGGGGTTAAGTGGAATCTGAACTGTGACGACAACATTGACATCAACCTATAATTCCACTTGTCACCAGGAGACACTCTTCTTACTCATATAAAAGGAGAGGGTATCCCTGGTGACCAAACCCAAACACCCAATTTGCACTGAATGTGGGATACCCGCAGTTCAACGAGTGTTTTAGTTTGGGCTGTTAAGGATTCTACAATTTTAAAGGGGGAATGTCAAATTAAAGGTGGGAAAACCAGGGTTATTTAGTTTTAAGAATTATCAGTTGATGCGTGTTACTGATAGTTTATTTCGTAGGTCGGGTAGAGCGGTAGCGAAACCCGACATGAACTAAACGTGTCGGGTTTCGCAAACTCTACCCGACCTACAGGTAGTTTATATAGAAATGTGAAAAAATATAGCAGAAAAACCGAAAACTAAATAGCCCTATGGGAAAACTGATTTAAAGCCATTGCTTTTCGCTGTATTTGGTGTTTAATTTGTAATTAGGCGGGTTTAATCGTATAATTAGACAACCGCTGAACACCTAAATATGGGGGAGAGAGGGTTCTGTTTATGCTCTTGACAGGCGTTATTCGCGGGTTCAATTCCCGCCTCCTCCATAAGGTGTTCAGCGGTTGTTAATGAAAGGTATTCGGAACAGGAAGTCTGAACGCATATATTATAGCATACTTTTATAAGAGAGTCAAATCTATTTTCGCGTTATTTTGCCTTTTTTGTGAAATATGGTATAATGGTGAAAAAATGAGAAATCTAATGTCCAAAACTACTTATTCCATAAACTTTTAGTTTGTGCTGTCCTGCCCCCCATTTGATAAAAACCGGTAATGCGACAGGTATTTTCAGAATTGGTATAAATAGGTTTAACACTTGATGTGTTATGCTGCTTTTGCAATGTTAGCACGGGTGCCATTTATATCAAAGCAGTCGTACTGATTTGTCCGCATGATTTGCGTAGCAAACGCCATCGCCTGTTTCTCGGTGAGATAGCCTTCTGCAATTTCGGCTTCAAGCGCGCGTCTAATCTCGTTTCGTGCTTGAATTGCATAAGCCATCGCACTAGTTGGCCATCCTGTATCACCGCCGAATGCGAATAACTTATTTGATGGCACAGCATGAATGCACCGCCGCAAGAAATCACGCGAACTATACGGGTCTATGCTCCATGCCCAGCAAAAATCGACCCAGATGTTGCGATAATGCTTCGCGAGCGCGACCAATTCATCGTTATACGGATAGGAGATGTGCATCAAAACAAACTTTGCGTCAAGATAGCGAGCGAACAAGGCACACATATTTCCTGCGGGGATGCGACTTACCGGCATTCGATCATTCCCAGCGTAATAGCCTGTGTGAATTTTGAACGGGAGATTATGTTCAATTGTGAGTTCTACGCCGCGCGCCCAACACCAATCACCGAGACACAGACGCGTTGCTTTATCAATCTCTTCTGAAGGTTTTGTTAGCACAGCATTAAGTGCTTCGGTTGCTTCAGCATCACTTCTTTTGAGCCAGTTGAGTGTGCGGTTGTATGCGTGTTGTGCTTTTACTGCGATTGCAATGGGAGCATGTTTAGCGAAAATTGCCTCCATGCTGCTTTTCAATGACGCGAGATCTTTGACTTCAATGCCTGTCTCAGCATGAATAGCACTCGGATTAACTTGTCCACTACAGAAAGGTGCCCACGAAAGATCGTAGAGAAAAAAATCGGGACCGGAGGTGTCTGGCGCACATTTCCAACTGAAATCGTCCGTTTGGATATGATCAAGTTTCGCAAGATCGTGTAAGATATGATACCGTTTCCCTGGCGTTCGGATTGATTTTATTTTATCTTGTACTTGCGCGAGTCCATCACCGCTCAGTTCATCAAGACCATAGATGTGTTTCGCGATGAGGCGGACTGCTTCGCCATAGCCAGTAAATTGAGTCGCTTCCCATGCTTGACGTATCCCTTCAAAACGGGATTTGATGTCTTTAGATGGGTCCATCAAGTTTTTCATAGCACTATCGGATGCACCTGCTGTACAGAGGTCAGCTGGAACATAGTTTCCGAATAGATCTTGAAGAATATCGGGGCCATTCTCAACCCAGTCGTTTTCACGACGCATGTGTTCATGTGTATCAACTAAACGGATAGATTGAATGTGATGTGTCAAATCAGTTGCCATGGATTTCTCCTCTGACATACTCCCACAGCTAAAGCAGTGGGGTTCTTTTGTTCCTTTTAGGAACATTCTCCGCTCAGGCGGAGCAACATCGGACTTCTGAACGAAATCCAACGGGCGGTGCCATGGCCGCCACTACGGGGTCACCGAAGCAACCCAGATACTTTTTTCTGATGTTGATAGCACCAATACCATCTCTATGATATTGAAACCCGCATGGACATTTATAGTTTCGGTTTGTGGGTTTCTTTTTGTTCAGACACTTTGGGCAAGTTTGTGAAGTGTATGCTTCGTCAATCATTTCAACCTTGATACCTTGTGCTTTCGCTTTGTCCGTGATTAACGATGTGATTTTACCGAATGCCCATTGATGCAGTTTCTGATTAGCGCGCTTGCCGCAATCAATGCTATCTCTGATATTGGTAAGGTCACCGATTGCTATTGTGCCAATACTTGTATCAACACATTGCTGGACAAAAGCAGTGGTATGTTTGTGAAGCCTGTCACGTATCTGATTGTCAAGCGTGCGTATGCGTTTCCATTTCCTACGCACTAAATGCCACCAATGTTTAGACTTGTATTTACATCGGTCAATCTTTGCGTTAAATGATGCAATGACTTTGTTTCTCAATCGGTATAGACTTCGGATATACCGCCCATTGAAAATCGTTGTGTTCACACCATCATTACAAACTATCGGATGTATCTCACCAATATCAACGCCCATAACACCATCACATTCAGACTTTATAGGTTTGTTAGTTCTATAGACAAAATGTAGTTCGTATTGTCCGGTGTCGTAGACAAGATTAATCAAGGCTATGTTTGAAATGTCAATCGCTTTGGACAACTCAACTTCTAAAGGTTTGTTGCCTTTACCCATAGACAGGATCAGCGTGTTGTCTATCACACGGATTGCTTGCTTTTTCCAAGTTGTTGTCTGATATTTCTTTTGCTTGTGCGGAGGTTTCGCTTTTTTATCACCATTCTTGCGTAAAGCAAAGAAACCTTGATACGATTTGAAATAACGCTCACGCACTGCTTGGATACTTTGAGAATGTAAGGATTGCGTCTTGGATAACTGCTTATCCATCCACAACTCACACGCTTTGGAAGTTGTGCGGTAACCGTGTGCGTAATCCCACATCTCTTTGAGTATAAGACACTCATTCCAAACGGATGCAGAAGCAGCGTTGATAGCGTCTAAATCACTATGATAATCTAACTTGTATTTGTAGGTGTGCATTGTGGACTTCCTTTAGCATCGCTCCCGTTTTCACTCGGTGTTGGTAGAGACCTTGCTTTGCAGCAAGGGTGAAAATCTCTACCAGCAATGCTATTAATAACATACCACATTTTAAGGGAAATGCCAAATATTTTTCAGATTTGTGGTCTAATACAATAAGGCGGTGTCTACATCCCAAAGCTAAAGCATTGGGTTTTGACACCGAAACTTGATAACTCACTACATTGAGTTGTGGTGGAACATTAAGGTAATTTATCACTCTTCCCGCCAAGACCCCCTGCTTTAGTTTGTGGGATTCAGGCGGGCGTTAGATTTTTGTAAACAAATAAATTGGAATCAAACCATCCTACGCGGAGACGTTAAACCCGCGCATTTATTATCTGCCTATAGAAGAAAATCGCCTCATTTTTCAAAAATATAAAAAAAAGTTGACAACCTCTTAGAAATCGTGTATACTATTATATTATTCATTGGGTCGAGTGGTGGAATCGGTAGACACAATGGACTTAAAATCCATCGCCCATAAACAGGCGTGAGGGTTCAAGTCCCTCCTCGACCATATTGATTCCTTACCGCAGGGTAGAGCAGTCTGGTAGCTCGTCGGGCTCATAACCCGGAGGACGTGGGTTCAAATCCCACCCCTGCAATCCCTTTCCTTTATTCCCATCTTAATAAAGCAAACAACCTGATTAATGTCTATTTCATGTCGTTTATATGGCGGGTCTGTGTGCCTCGTCTTTTTTGTCTGTACAAGGAAGGAATATAAGAGGCGCAATAAATCGCGCGACTACGAACGCATCTCTAACGATGGTGGACTAATCCGGATAATCCTGGTTCAGACAAGACAAGAAATATAAGAGGCGCAATAAATTGCGCGACTACGAACGCATCTCTGATGAAGGCAACTCAATCTTGGTTAGTGTATAAGACGGTAACGTCATCAAAGGGATGTACGAGATACGGACTTATGTCGTAGTTGCCATCAAGCGAGATATCGTCAACCATAACGACCTTTTCTGAAAGCGCAGATTGGTGCATAGCGAAAATCGTTTGGATGATATGTAGGTTACTACGTCCAGCAGATCAACACGGGATTCAAATACCCAACCCATCGTCTATTTTACGCTGGTAGGTATTGATGGATTCATCTAACATCTTGTCTAAATGCACAATTTGCCCCGTTGCACCGGATTCAAGCATTGCATAAGAGATGGCAACAGAACGTGTGCCTTGATACGCATCAACTTCAATCGGATGGTTGCCTGCAATCGCCTCCGCAAATTCACCATACTCAATTGCGATGATCTTCGCGTCTGTGTTTCCAAAAGCAGAATCATATTGCCAGAGGCGGTCACCTCCGAACAGATCCGTTGTAACGGCATCAAGGTGAAAATCTGGAACAAGATCTAAGAGTTTCTCATCGTTGATTGTTCCCTGCCCATCAATCTGGAGTGAAATTACCCTACCGCTTCGGTCACCGGGGAGCGTCATTGAACCTTGAGAACCGTGTATCTGACGTGCCCAACTCCCTTGTCCCCATGCACCGTGATCTTCAATATACTGCCCAACAACTCCGTTTTTGAAAGTCAATGTCGCATACGCTGCATCTTCCGCAGTTGCTTCAAATTCAGCAGGCATTTTACGTTGCCATTCGGTGTAGACTCCAGCTGGATTTGACCCAGATTCACCAGTCACCGCAGCCGGATTGTGTCGAATCGGTTCATGAAGCCGTGTTTGTGCATAGACAGTTTCAACTTCACCGAGTAGATACTCAATCATGTCAGCATAGTGGACACCTACATCAAGTAAAACACCGCTTTGATCTTTCTGATGCCGCCAAACAGAGATAAGCATACGGTTTGAACCGCCAATCGCATGGTGGATGAGAAAACGTGGCTTACCGATGACTTCTGCATCAAGCAGTGCTTTAGCAAGCCGATTGATCGGATCGCGCCGATAGTTTTCTGCGACACTCAACACGGCATCGGATGTCCCAGCGGCACGACGAATTAAGTTACATGCGCGAACAGTTAATCCCATCGGTTTTTCAACCATTGTGTGCCATCTACGTTCAAGTGTCTCAACCGCAACGGTATGGTGATAAGGGGGTGTAGTTGTTACATCCACAGCATCTACGCCGACTTCCCCCAGTTCTTCTAAGTTTCCTACAACCACAGGTTTCCTGCCGAAACGTTCCTCTGCTTGTGCAGCAAGTGACTCAGCATTAGCAAGCACAGGGTCGCACGCACCAACAAGGTCAAACCGCTCCCATCCTGCTCGATGGAGTTCTGCTAACCCATACATGTGACGGTGTCCCATACCACCACATCCTACAATCGCCAGTCGAATTGTATCCATGTATTATTCCTACTTTTTAAGTATTGTCTCTAATCTCTTCAGATCAGTCTCTAATATTGTTGCATCGCTACGATATAGGCGTTGACGGCTTAGCACTTTCTCTGCATAAATTTTACCTCTACTCATGAGAGGACCTTTTATTCTTACTTTGCCGGGACCGACATTATATGCACCAAGTGCTAAAGTTACATTATTGAGATATCTTTCCAAAAGATAGTTGTAATAGGTCAACCCTGCATCAAGGTTCTTATGAGCGTCAAATCGTTCATCGACTTTTCCATCAAGATTTGGCTTAAGTTTATTCGAGTACTTTGGAACTTTCAAACCAAGTTCCCTGGCAGTTGCGGGGACCATCTGCATCAATCCACCGGCACCAGTCTTTGACACAGCAAAATTGTTAAATTTTGACTCAACATAGATAATGGCTAACATAAGTTCTATAGAGATATTATGTTTTTTGGCAATGTGAATGCTCTTTTTTTCTATAGATTGGGGGGTAGGTTCAACTTTTTTCGGTGTAAGTTTATCAGGAATTTGCGATTTTACCGCAGAAGTCGTACTGCTGCTTGATTCAGAATCTTTAGGTTTAACTTTTTCGGTCTTTGGTTGCTCAGCTGTTTGTTGAGATTCTCCAAAAGTCATACCGATTGAAAGTAGATGCTTATGTTTTACATTGTCATCGTTTAAAAAAGTGTAATAGGTTTGCTTTCCCCAATGCTTAAATGAGAGTCCTAAACTCCACGATTGTGCCGGTGAGTCAGTGTCAAAGGAAAAAAACGAACCAACATTAGCAGAAAGAGGACCGGTTACAATTTCCAGACTTGTACCGAAACTGGGGGGCGCAACATTAAAGCAGGAATGCCAACGAATCACGGGATGAGGTGTTAACGTTGTTCCCAGAGCAATTTGCTGGTCAATGGATTTCAGAACGATACCATTGTCATCCCGGATTGAAACACCACTGATATCGCGAAACTGCATGCCTATGACAACGTGCGGGGATAATGTCATCAGTACACCAACATCATAATTTGGTGCCCAAAGACTGTTCGTATAAGGTGCACGACTATATCCAGTGCTGGCACCGAGTTTGACAGGACCGAATTTTCGCGCATAAGATAGCAAGGCTTGATTGTAGCCTAATTCAAATGTACCAATAGGATTTGAAATGTGATTTACGAGGAAACGATCAGAAGAGTTGTAGTCAATGAGGTTAAGACCAAAAGTCCCAATCCGTTTAATTGGATACGCAATAGAAAACGCACCTTGTGAGAGATCGTAAATTAGGTTTCCATTGTCAAGTACTGCAAGTCCAGCGGGGTTCCAAAGCGGACTTGTCGCATCATCTGCACCGCTAATAAAAGCTTGACTTAATCCGAGTCCACGCGTGCCAATAGAAGGTCTCAGGACATGAACCCCATTTTCGGTTTTCTCGTTGAGCGAACCTACAAATGCTATGCTTTCACAGAGAAAACCCGTGAGTAAGAAGAGAAAGATGGCTATAAACAACCATCTCAGTTCACGGGAGATCAAGGTGACGAGACGGATTTTCACTTTTGCCTTTGTATCTGATTTCAAAATGGAGGTGGGGACCTGTTGAGACTCCCGTATTTCCAGATAAGCCGATAATCCGTCCTTGTTGCACGATGTCATCGACAGACACACTTATCCTTGACAAGTGTCCATAAACAGTGGAGAAATTATCTTGGTGTTGTATGATGACAATTTTTCCGTAACCCGATTTCCATGAAGCATAGGTTACTCTACCTGTTTTTGAAGCGTAAACTCGTGTGCCAGTCGCCGCACGGAAGTCTATACCTTCGTGCATAAGGCGCTTCCGTTTTATGGGGTGATGACGATATCCATAATCAGATGTTACAACTAAAGTTTTTCGCAACGGTTTGGCAAAACCGACACTTCCACCACCCGGGATAAAAATTCTCTGACCGACTCTAAGACGTCTTGGATTAGAGATACCATTAATACGTTGGAGTTTTTCCCAATCATTAATATTATGCCTTCGGGCTATGCTATATAATGAATCTCCACCTTTTACAATATACCAACTACCCTCTGTACCTTCCGCTGCCTTTACCGGTTTACTTCCTACTGGGATTACTAATTTTTCTCCAATTTGCAAGCGGTCTATAGACGTAATACTATTGGTTTGGACGATAGATTTTAGAGGAACTTCATATTTTCTCGCGATCCCCGACAATGTCTCCCCTTTTTTGACCTTATGTAGCATTCCAATACATGAAGAAGTCCACGATGCCGAAACAAAAACCATGAATAATACGGTTATAACATATTGTATATTTTTTTTCGTGATACTCACTACGGAAACTAAAGCCGTGTGCTTCTTTGAAACACACAACTCTCCTATGTGATTCCTGCTTCTACACAACTTGCCACCCCGTCATGCTAACCGAAGTCACTGACTTATATGTGGTCTTACATCTGTTCCACAGGCGTTTATTCTCTCGGTATATCCTACCGCGAGGTTAAAGATTAATTCGCACTTCGCATCTTAAATCTCTTTGATAAGATAGCGTCTCGGGCGATGACTGTTTACCGCAACTTGTCCCTCTGGGGATCCGCCAAGTTTTACTATCTGCACACTTCCCATAACTACGGTGCCAGTGGACTGCCTTCTTTTTCGCAGTGTGGACTTCGGTTCGACTTACGCTACAGAGCCTTGCTTGTCTCAAATAATCTAAAATACTTCCACACGAGTTAGCGGGGTTGGACCCGAAGTCTAAAGACTTGGGATTGTTAGAGAATTCCCTTCATTTCATCCTTAATTTTGGTTATGCTAGCTAGAACCTACCAAATGAACTTGAAAAGTAGTTCTAATAGACCCTTGCTTATGATTTTGGTAACGAACCCTAATTTGTTGTAATAATGAGTGTCAATAAATAGTGTGTTGTGGTAAAATTTACGTTATTATTGCGTCAAATGAAATACTAATAAATTATTCACGCACTACCTTCAGTAATATATCAGTGGTATCTGAAAAAATTTGTGTATCAGTTTGGATACCAGAAGCACCGACTGAAACGATTTCGCTGATAACAGTCACAACAAGCTGGAGAACTTCAACCCGAGTATTAACTTCGCCTAATGTATCGGGTGCTGTCCATGTAACTGGATTTCCATCAGTGGCGGAGAGCGTTCCGTATCCTGTAATGTTTAGCCAATTTAATACAACGTTTGTCCCTCTAACCCCCTGCACCGAGGCAGTGATTTCCACCTGTTCACCCGGTTTCACCGTTTTTTTGGTGACGGTAATGGATACATCAAGTTCGTCCGCTTGTTCACCAATAGTTTCGTCAGAACTCTCAGTATCATCTTCCATCGTATCTGTATCTGATACCGGATTATTCATGTTGCTACCACCACAACTTGAGATACTTAATACTAACCCAATAAGGAAAATGTTAAAAAATAATCCAAGGAAAAGAGATGTTCTCATTATTTATTTTCTCTTTGTGTTTGCGGGCGAAATCTGTAGATGTGCCTCTCCAGAAATTAACAAACTTACACTTTTTAAGCAAAAGTCAATATGCAGGTTAAAACCTATTAATATAAAACATAAAACGTGTAATAAAAAAAAACGGTTACAAAGAGTAGGTGAGAACTCTAAAAGGAATTTGGCAGGGAAGTTTCCCCGCCAAATCAATAGGTTATTTTGCTATGCTTTCCAGCTGCTCACGCAGGAAGGCGAGAATATCCGCTATATTTTGATCACTGAGGATATCGGAGGCATAGAAAGGCATAAGTTGACTACCACCGCCGCGGATTGTTTTAGCCCAGCGCACCACCGTTTTATCAATATCGCGCGGTGCTCTAGCACCGATGATACGAATACCGATGCCTGATTTGAAAGGTGTCGTGTGGCAAGTGACGCAGGTACGCCCGAAAAGTTGCCACCCCTTTTTCGCATCACCGGACATAGCAGCAATTTTCTCACCAGCTGCCATTTTGGCATCATCATCTAACATTTCAATTTCAAATTGTGGACCTTTGTTGTCACCCGAGATGGCTTTGAAATAAGCCATGAGTGCTTCCGCATGTTCTTCTGGAATCGCCTTAGGATTAACTTTAGCGGGAGCTATCTTCTGTAAAAAATGTTGGTAACAGAAACCGCCACCGCCAGCAGCACGTTCAAAATCAGCAGCTGAAATCATACCGCCTTTTGCAGTACCGCGATGTGGAACGCCGATAACACTATGTCCGGCACGAGTTAAACCGTCGGGTTTTGCAGCTTCATCAAAATCAGCATGGCAGTCCGCACAAGAAAGACCCGTTACACTTTTTGGATTGAGAGTTCCCTTAAACGTTGGATCATGAAATAGTTCGCGTCCCAGTTGCGCTTTGTCTGACATCTGTTGTGCTTGTGTGAAAAACACTAATCCTGTAACTATTAATAGTGCGACAACCGAAAACGAAACAAACTTACGCATCAAAAATCTCCTTTATGATTAAATATTGTTCATTTAAGTATTCTACAAAAAATAATTTAAATTGTCAAGAAAAAACTGCGAATTAGAGTAGTATTTCGTTTAAAAAGGTTCAATATTCAATGTTAACATAGAATATTCCAATTGTACGACAGAATCTGGACAACATGCGCGTCTGACCGCTCCCCGCCCTGAAGGGCGAGGGTTCTTTTGAAGGAACCCCCGCACGGGTTTCTCAAGGTTTACCGCTACTTGCTATCAAGTCCAGCAGGTATGGGGCCATCTTGCATCTCCTTTTAGGAGGCTTCCCGACTCAAGTTCGGGCAACACGTGGACAAACACGCGGAGCGGGCCATCTGGCTCACTACGGAAACACCTTAAACCTTATCAGGTGCGACCGATACTTTGACCGCTAAGTGCGGTTTCAAAACTAACGTTATTAGGAGAGTATCCTATCTTTCAAGGTTTTGGCTCCGTTGAAACGTCTTTTTTCTGTAGTGGCTGCGTTTTCTACATCTACGCTGCTCTTTACAAAAGAGTGGTTAGGATCAATGGCAAGGTTGCCAAAGTTGTAAATCCTAACCCGTAGATGGTAGAATTATATCACATTTTTTGGCGAAAGTCAAGTTTTTTAACAATGGAGGTCTTAGCCGCTACTACATCCCCGCCTTAAAAGGCGAGGTTTTGTAGCGGAAGATTGATAATTCATTTAAAAATCGTTTTTCGTGAACAGAACTAAACCTAATGATAATAGGAGATAGGTTAGCATTTGCAAAATGTATATGCACCGAATTAAGGTGTTTCACAAATAATAAATTTTTTGTAACCTGCTTTTTTCAAGATGCGTTACTATTAGTGAATAAAAAAATATATATCTGTTGAGGATAAAAAAATGCAAAAAGAATCAATTGAATATTACACAAATGTAAACCCGCTCGTTGGACTTTCTGCAAAAACGCTACGACTCTATAATGCGCTTGACATACTTCGAGGCAAATCAGATTCCATTGAAAAACCAGAGTGGTTTCGTATGCCAAATCGTGATCATGTCCTCGGTAAAATCGGATTTTCTAAAGCAGAAATTGATGCTGGAATATCGGAATTAATTGCTGCTAAATTATTACAGATCCAACAGAAAAACAACGATCAATGGTATTGTTTGAAGTAACAGTGCTATGCCCATCTTAAAAATCCCACGACTCATTTTGGCTTCTGCATCCCCGCGTCGTGCTGCTCTATTATCTCAAATTGGTCTGACTTTTGAGGTATATCCCAGCGATTTACAGGAAACTGAAACACATAACAATATGTCCCCTGAGGTAGTTACGCAAAGCCTTGCTTCGTTAAAAGCACAAATAGTTGCTGAACGTCATACCGAAGGGGTTGTTATTGGCGCGGATACGCTGGTTTCGTTTGAGAATGAACTACTCGGTAAACCGAATAACGATGAACATGCACAACTGATGTTATCACGTCTTAGTGGCAGATGCCATGATGTAGTAACTGGTGTTTCCTTAATTGATATAAAGAAACGCAAGGAGATAACTTGGTCAGAAAAAACGCATGTCTATTTTAGAAAAATCCAAGAAGAAGAGATAGTAAACTACATTAAAAGCGGGGAAGCAACAGATAAAGCTGGATCTTATGGCATTCAGGGACGCGGTGCAGCATTTGTTAACCGGATAGAGGGGTGTTATTTCAACGTAGTTGGACTTCCATTGGCTCGTCTTGTAGAACAATTATTGGAATTTAATGTTGATGCCAGTATCTAAGCACTACACATCTGTTGAGGGATATACTTGCCTGATAAAACCTGGAGAGATAGGTATCAGAAATCTGCAATTCGGCATCCTCAACCTTGCACACAATTCAACATTTTTCGATCATTCAGATGATTGCGAAGTTGCTCTAATAGCATTAGGTGGGCAATGCACCCTACTAGTAGGTCATAATGGCAACAAGGCTAATGGGGTCTTGGGTGAACGGGCTGATGTTTTTGGCGGTGAAGCTTGTGTTGCATATATTCCACATCATACCACCTATGAAGTTATTACGAACGCCGATAGCGTTGAAATCGCAATTTGTAAAACACCATCACATGCTGATACAGCAGCCATCATTTTAGATGCAGGAGAGATTGAAACTGAAACTGATTATCAACTTCACATCATAGAAAACGGCACGTCATCTGAATTGGTAGGAGAAGCGGTTTGTTTCTACCGATTCCAAAACGAAAACGGATCTGCAGCTTTGCAACTTTATGACCTTACCAAGAAACCAGCGCGAATCGTTTTGCACAACAATGATCTGCTTGTGCTGTTAGAAAAAACCCGCGCCCGATTGATTACTTATGAAGGTATTGGTTATCAATTATTCATAGAGTGTTCTACTCCCCTTCAATAAGTTCACCTCCCTTTTTGAGAAAGGCAACAGCACTCAGCGAGATTTGCACCTTTACTTCCTGATTATTCATCTCCCCAATGGATAGAAGAACAATCTTCTTATCATTAGCGATACCCAGAATTTTACCGTGCAACCCACCATTGGTTACGATTTCATCACCCTTCGACAAATTTTCAAGCATCGCCTGATGTTTTTTTCGTCTCTGTTGTTCAGGCCTAATCATCAGAAAATACATGATAAGCCCCAAGGGGATAATCATAAAAAGTATACCCATTAAGGGATTTCCAGCTGCAGCTGCTTCAGGCATAATTATTTCTCCTTCTGTTTCTTATAAAATTAGCATGGCATCGCCATAACTATAAAACCGATATTCATGTAGCAGTGCTTCCTCATAAGCTTTCTGTATCAAGTCTATGTCAGCGAAGGCACTTACAAGCATGAATAAAGTAGATTTGGGTAGATGGAAGTTTGTAAACAACACATCTACAATTTTAAAATGATAACCGGGATAGATGAAAAGTTCACTATACCCGCTATAAAGTCTGATTGTTCCGTCTGCTCCAGCAGTTTCGAGCGCACGCACCACAGTTGTACCGATAGCGACAATTTTTGAACCTGCTTCGCGCGTCCTACGAATTCTATCTGTTTCTGTTTCCGTTAGGTGTATATATTCAGCATGCATCTTATGGGTTTTGACATTTTCAACTTTGACAGGTTGAAACGTTCCAATTCCCACATGTAGGGTGAGCATAGAAGTTTGAAAACCTAAACTTTTCAATTTCTCCAACAATTCATTTGTAAAGTGCAACCCCGCAGTCGGTGCAGCAATAGCACCTTCTGAAGAAGCATAAACTGATTGATAACGCACCTTATCTTCAGTATTCGGTGAACGACGAATATAGGGTGGTAAAGGCATCACTCCTACATCTGCAAGGATTGCGGAAAATACGCCTTTATAGGTGAATCGGACTAAGCAATTTCCATCGTCAGGTTTCTCAACGACTTCACCTTTCAGAATTCCTTCACCAAATATCAGTTGTGTCCCGATCCGTAGACTCCGTCGTGGCTTAGCCAAAACCTCCCAAGTGTCGGTTTCTTTTTCTTCAACAAGAAGGAGTTCAATTCTGCCGCCAGTTTCACTTTTATTTCCGATTAACCTTGCGGGTATCACCTTTGTGTCGTTCAAAACTAATAGCGATGACTTCGGTAAAAATTCTCCTACTTTTGAAAATTCCGTATGATGAAACTCACGTGTGCTGCGGTCAATAACCATGAGTCGTGATCCGTCTCGCCGCTGTAATGGTTCTTGCGCAATCCGATCAGGTGGAAGATCGTAATCAAAATCTGTTAGTTTCATGTTTTACTATATCTGAACCAAGACATACTTGAATGGGGTTTTACTCAGATAGGTTATACACTAAAAAGTGTCGGTTGATTACCTGTTTGGTATCCAAAGTATTCATAAGCCGCATCGGTTGCAAGACGTCCGCTTGGTGTAAGCATAAGAAATCCTTCTTTAATATAGTGCGACTCATAAACTACAGCGATAGTTCGTTCATCTTCGCTGAGTGCAACGGCAAGTGCTTTAAGCCCTGCGCGACCGTTGAATTTCTTTATAAGTGTTTGGAAATAAGCATAATCCTGTGAGTTTAAACCCTTTTCATCAATACCGAAAAATTCCAATGCTTCCTCCACAACATCAAGCGTTAAAACACCACCACTTTTAACTTGTGCATAGTCCCTGACATTAAAAAGCAGCTTATTCGCAATTCGCATAGTGCCACGTGCGCGCAATGCCAAAGCGTATTCAGCTTCCTCTTCTATTTTTATGTTGAGTTTTGCGCTGTTGATACGAATGGCTTGTTGGAGGTCTTCAGGTTCGTAATAATCAAGATGAATGTGTATCCCGAATCTATCACGAAAGGGACCCTCAAGTAAACCTTCACGCGTTGTTGCCCCAATAAGGGTAAAAGGAGAGATAGCAACTTGTACTACTTCTGAGCCAGCTCCTTGCCCAATTGCTAAATCAAGCATATAATCTTCCATGACAGGGTAAAGTGACTCTTGGACGGGTCCTTTCATTCGGTGGATTTCGTCAATAAATAGAATATTGCCCCGTTCAAGGTTTGTCAAAGTTGAAGCAAGGTCAATCCGATCCATTACTGGACCAATTGCCTGTTTGAAATTAGTCTCAAATTCATTAGCGATGATCTTAGCAAGTGTGGTTTTACCTAATCCTGGAGGACTGGCAAGGAGCACATGTTTTAACACATCTCCCCTATTTTTTGCGGCTTCAATGTGGATGCGGAGCTGTTCTTTGGCTTTCTCCTGTCCGATAAATTCACTTAAGGTTTCTGGACGTAGACTGTATCCAAAATCATCATTATTATCATGAATATCAAAATTGTCCATTTTGTTGTCTCAGTATCAGGATCGAAAAAAGTTTTGCTTCAAGATAAGGAATGCATTTTAGCAAAATTCATAATATTTGCAATAATAAAATGACTAATTTCGCATGTATCGGAGTGCTTCCTTGACTAAGGCATCCCGAGTAGCAGATTCATCAAGTGATCCTTGTGCTTTTTCTACTGCCTGTTCAGCCTCAAGTTCTGAAGCGCCAAGGTTAACAAGGACATTAATAACTTCTTGGTGTATTGATCCTGCACTATCAGGCGCGACTTTACCCTCTAATTTGATTTTGGCAATGTTTTTTTTCAATTTTATTACAATAAACTGCGCGAGTTCTTTACCTAACCGAGGAACCTGCATTAAAATTGGAATATTCTCTTTTAGAACAGCTTGTTGAAATTGTGAAGGTGATAGTCTTGTCACTATATTTTGAGCTAATGCGGGACCAACACCTTTGACGGTAAGAGCCAATTCAAAAATTGCAAGCGCGTCTCGTGAAGTGAATCCGTATAGTTTTATATCATTTTCTCGGCTTTGGCTATAATAGGTATAAAATGTGACAGGTTCGCCAATAGGAGGTAATTCGCTAAGTGTTCGTGGTGCGACTTCAACTAAATAACCGACACCATTTACATCTACAACAACTTTTTTTGTCCCTATGTAGGAAAGCGTTCCTTTTAGATGAGCAATCATGCTGATGCGTTTTCCTTTCAACGTCTATTGGCGTTTAATTTCCAAACTTTTTTTAAGGTCGATCATTTTATAGGAACGAGCATGACAAATTGCTATGGCTAAGGCATCAGCTGCGTGGTCAGGCTGGGGCAATTCTTTAAGGCTTAGTAATGCCTGAACCATCTTTTGCACCTGCATTTTTGTTGCTTTACCATATCCGGTAACGGCTTGTTTAACTTGTAATGGTGTATATGTTTCCACAGACGAATCCATGTTAGCCGCCGCTAATTTAATAATACCCTTTACTTCGCTAACGACAATCGCACTTTTTACATTTTTGTTGAAGAAAACATCTTCAAGAACAACCGATTCTACCGAAAACTGTGCAATCAACGCAATGATTGTATCGTATATTAATTTCAAACGTTGCTCTGACAGAGTTTTGGGACTGGTTTGGATATTACCGAAGTGGAGTGGCTGTACACGGTTTGTAGTAGATTGGACGACTCCATAACCTGTATTGGCAATGCCGGGGTCAATCCCAAGAATAATCATTAACAGTATGTCCTATAACTAAGCTGCTGCCTCAAGGATGTCATCGGGAATGTCGAAGTTGGCGTGAACTTTTTGCACATCATCAAGTTCGTCAAGTGCTTCCATCAACCGTAGCATTCGTTCAGCCTCTTTCCCTTCAAGTTTAACGGTATTTTGAGGTACCATGCTAATTTCGGCTAATTGAATGTTTGCATCCGTGGATTGAATAGCAGTGACAACGTTATCAAACTGTTCAAAAGGCGTGATGATTTCAATGGCGTTTTCCAGCGAGGTTAAATCCTCAGCACCTGCATCTGCAGCAATCATAAACAGATCTTCTTCATCAATGCTATCTGCATCCACCACAATAAGTCCACACCTGTCGAACCCCCATGCAACGCATCCACGTTCACCGATTCTACCATCATACTTGCCGAGAACATGTCGAATTTCTGCGATTGCACGATTTCGGTTATCTGTTATTACCTCAATCATCAATGCCACACCGCCGGGACCATACCCCTCGTAAACGACTTCTTCTAAAGAAACACCCTCAAGTTCGCCTGTACCGCGAAGGATAGCCTTCTCTATGTTATCATTTGGAAGGTTACCTGACTTTGCAGTAGCGATTGCAGTGCGGAGGCGCGGATTCATGTCAATATCTCCGCCACCAAGACGCGCTGCTGCAGCAATTTCCTTAGTTAATCTTGAAAAAAGTTTACCGCGTTTAGAATCATTAGCTGCTTTTTTATGTTTAATTGTCGACCATTTAGAGTGTCCTGACATAATCTGTGTCCTTTCTAAATTTCAACTCAATTTAACCCCATTTGTAGTGTGAGGTCCCCGTGCCTCACAACCGTGTGCTATATCAAAAAACTTCTAATCCCGTTAATGTGGTATTATACCCAATTAACCCCATTTGTAGTGTGAGGTCCCCGTGCCTCACAACCGTGTGCTATATCAAAAAACTTCTAATCCCGTTAATGTGGTATTATACCCAATTAACCCCATTTGTAGTGCGAGGTCCCCGTGCCTCGCAACCGTGTGCTATATCAAAAAACTTCTAATCCCGTTAATGTGATATTATACCCAATTAACCCCATTTGTAGTGCGAGGTCCCCGTGCCTTGCAACCGTGTGCTATATCAAAAAACTTCTAATCCCGTTAATGTGATATTATACCCAATTAACCCCATTTGTAGTGTGAGGTCCCCGTGCCTCGCAACCGTGTGCTATATCAAAAAACTTCTAATCCCGTTAATGTGATATTATACCCAATTAACCCCATTTGTAGTGTGAGGTCCCCGTGCCTCACAACCGTGTGCTATATCAAAAAACTTCTAATCCCGTTAATGTGATATTATACCCAATTAACCCCATTTGTAGTGTGAGGTCCCCGTGCCTCGCAACCGTGTGCTATATCAAAAAACTTCTAATCCCGTTAATGTGATATTATACCCAATTAACCCCATTTGTAGTGTGAGGTCCCCGTGCCTCACAACCGTGTGCTATATCAAAAAACTTCTAATCCCGTTAATGTGATATTATACCCAATTAACCCCATTTGTAGTGCAAGGTCCCCGTGCCTCACAACCGTGTGCTATATCAAAAAACTTCTAATCCCGTTAATGTGATATTATACCCAATTAACCCCATTTGTAGTGCGAGGTCCCCGTGCCTTGCAACCGTGTGCTATATCAAAAAACTTCTAATCCCGTTAATGTGATATTATACCCAATTAACCCCATTTGTAGTGCGAGGTCCCCGTGCCTTGCAACCGTGTGCTATATCAAAAAACTTCTAATCCCGTTAATGTGATATTATACCCAATTAACCCCATTTGTAGTGCGAGGTCCCCGTGCCTTGCAACCGTGTGCTATATCAAAAAACTTCTAATCCCGTTAATGTGATATTATAAATAGTATAGCATATAGTTGCAGAAGATTCAAACAAAATGCAGAGCCATTCAATTTTCGAAATACATATTGTTGTATAGGTTATCATCATGTGTGGCATGACTTTGGACGCCACACATGATAGACTTCACCTTAAAGATTAGTCTAAAATCATTTGAGGTGAAAAATGACAAAACAAAAGTCTCGTCATCTACTTGAAATGTTAGCAGAAGTTCCTGATTCTTGCAAGTCACCAGGGCTATTTAGTTTTAAGAATTATCAGTTGATGCGTGTTACTGATAGTTTATTTCGTAGGTCGGGTAGAGCAGTAGCGAAACCCATAGGCGTCAATTTAAGAAAATATCTGAGTTTTTATTAACACTTCTCAATAGGCATGATGATTGAGATTGTCCTATATTTAGTCCCGTATGAAGATTAAGAATTTAATCGGGTAATTTTTACTGATGTCCGGTGCGGTTAGGAAACCGCACCTACCGGGTTTGGGGTAACATAGAATTACCCAAATATTTTATTAAACTTCATTAGGGACTATATGTTTATAGAAAAACGTATAATAGTCTCTTTCGCTCCGTAGGTGCGATATTTCAAACAAAAACGTTATAAAAATATCGCACCTACGGAGCGAAAGAGATTGAGAACATTGGGTACTATAAACATATAGTCCCTACGGGACTGAAGAGCATTTCTCATATTTGAAAAACCACTAAATTGACGCCTATGGGTAGAGCAGTAGCGAAACCCGACATGAACTAAACGTGTCGGGTTTCGCAAACTCTACCCGACCTACAGGTAGTTTATATAGAAATGTGAAAAAATATAGCAGAAAAACCGAAAACTAAATAACCCTGCGCAAGTCACAAGGCAAACGACATCCGCTCGCAGCCATCTTATACCAAATCAACTTGGCATAACTCTCACACAACGACCCGTGTCTGCGAAAACGAATGAAATCCCTGTCGCAACACAGATCCTTGAGGCATTTGATGTGGCAGGAAAAGTGGTCACCACGGACGCACTTCTCACGCAACGCACTTTTTGCCAGAACTTATGCGACGCTGATGCGGATTATGTCATGCCTGTCAAGGCGAACCAGAAATCGCTTTTAGATGATATTCGCACCTTACTTGAACCCTTACCATCAGCAAGAACAGCATCCGAACAGACCGAAGCACTCAAAAAGACACACGCTGCTCTCGGCGCACATCTGGACACGCACGAAACAATAGAAAAAGGACACGGTTGGATACAAACACGCACGTTTACTGTTAGCACCGCTCTCACAGACTATTTGGCATGGCCGGGGCTTGCACACAAGTGTATCAATACCGATGCGAACGCACGCATACCCGCACAGGAAAAACAACACATTGGATACAATATGGGATAACAAGTCTACCACCAGAAGACGGCTCCGCAGCACGACTTTTGACACTACGGCGTGGACATTGAGCAATAGAGAACTTGGCGCATCGCACCCGCGATATGTTGTTTGGTGAAGATGCTTCGCAAGTGCGGTGTGGTAGTATTCCACAAGTAATGTGTGCATTACGAAATGCGGTGATCAGTCTTTTGCGCACATCTGGATACACTGAAATAGCATATTCACTCCGATATTTTGCCGCACATCCAGAGCAAGCACTCAAACTCATCGGGATAGATACCGAAAATTGAATGGCTCTGATACACACCCACCCAATGGTTGTAATTTGGTTGAAAAAGTGTTATGCTATTACTATAATTCTACAAGCAACTTACAAATATCCTCTGATACCCAATTAACCCGATTTGTAGCGCGAGGTCCCCGTGCCTCACAATGCTGGCTTTATCGGAAAACTTCTAATCAAGTTAATTTGGTATGAGAAAGGAATGGATCACCCATGGCAAAAAAACCAAATATAATTTTCCTCATGACAGATCAGCAGCGTTTTGACACAGTAAGCGCACTCGGAAATCCGATAATTCAGACACCCGCATTGGATCGCATTGTTAGAGAGGGAACAAGTTTTACTTCTGCATACTGTCCATCTCCTGTATGTGTAGCATCTCGTTGTAGTTTTCTACTTGGGCAGTGGCCCCATGAAACTGGCTGCACGACCAATTCAGCAATGCCACAAGATCGTTCTTCAGTGATGGATTTGCTAAATGAGGTAGGGTATCAAACACACGGTATCGGCAAAATGCACTTTACACCACAAGGACGCAAAATGTGGGGGTTTGAAACCAGAGATTTTTCAGAGGAAGGACCCGGTCCCGATGATTTTACACAATCCCTCCATGAAAACGGATTTGATCATATCATTGCGCCACACGGAGAACGGAGTGAATACTACTACATCCCACAACCTTCACAACTTCCTGCCCGACTTCATCACACGCAATGGGTAGGTGATAAAACACTGCAGTTCCTCTCCCAGCGAGATACGAGTAGACCCTTTTTGTGTTGGAGTAATTTCATTAAACCACATCCGCCATTTGAATCCCCTGTGCCTTGGAACAGACTCTACAGAACAGTTGAAATGCCACTTCCATTCCTACCACCAGACTATGAGCACCTGCACACCTACTGGAACCGGCATCAGAATCGCTACAAATACCGCGACCAAGGTAGAGATATGAATCTTCTTCGGACAATGTGAGCTGCATACTATGCCGCTATCTCTTTCATTGACTACCAAGTTGGTCGTATTCTTAACTATCTTGAATCTGAAGGTGAACTTGACAATACGTTGATACTTTTCACTTCCGACCATGGAGAACTACTTGGGGATTATGATTGTTACGGCAAACGTTCCTTCCTTGACGTTGCAGCAAGAGTACCGCTGCTTGTCCGGTATCCTGAACGTTTTGAGGCAAACGTTCAATGTGATACGCCAACGAGTCTTGTTGATGCGCTTCCCACCAGTCTCGGTGCAGCAGGGTTAACACCAGATACTGATCGTAGCGGGGTTGACCTCGCTGATATTGCTTCCGGCAACACTGAACGGGATGCGATTGTTGGGCAATTGGCGCATGAAGGCAGAGGTATGTATATGCTTTTGACATCTGAATACAAATACATCTATTCCGCTGCCGATCAAAAGGAATGGCTTTTCAGACGTCTCGCTGGCAGGCTTGATGAGCGAAACCTCGCTGGTAATCCCGGATACGGTCGAACGTTAAGAGATTATCGGGAACGGTTGATTAACTGGTTCCGAGAGGATGGTTACGATCTTCCACTTGATGGGAATGCGTGGCGCGAATTCCCACGACCTATCGAACCTGAAAATCCGGACGCAGATCAACTTTTCCAAGATGGACGTTCTTCAAGCGATCAGTTGCCGCCTGGATATTCACCACATATTGATCCCATCAGAGGACGTTCTTGACCTTCTTCCAGACATATCCTTTCGCCTAAAATGCGTCTAAATGTCCGATCAATGTCGGATATTTAGACGTTCAAAAACATTAGATCATGTTAATCAATCGTTCAGCCAAAGTGCTATTCTCAAAAGCAGCTTGGCATGCATACAATACTTACCGCAAAGGTATACGTTACCGTTCCCAACTTTCAGAAAGAGATGCATTGTTCAATGCGCCACGCGAAACGATTTTAAAGTTTCAAAGTGAACGTTTGAAACAACTTATTCAGCATGCAAACCAAACGACACCATACTACCGCGAACTTTTCAATAAACTTGGTTTGAATCAAGATTTCCTGTTCCGAAAAATTAATCCCAGTACCATTGACATATCAAGAATTCCGCCGCTCGAAAAACAGACGATCCGAGAACAACTTGAAAATCTCTGTTCTGAAACAATTCCACCACAAAAACGGATTATGAATGCGACAGGTGGTTCTACAGGTACGCCACTTACATTTTATCAAGACAGGGAATATTGGAATCAGCGAAATTTGAGTGTCTACTACTTTGACAAGTGGGCAGGATGGGATTTCGGAGAACCGCAGCTAATTATCTGGGGTTCACTTGCAGATGTCAACGAAAATGGCAATTGGAAACAGAATCTGAACCGGTATTGGCGAAATCAGGACTGGCTTAACGGATTTAATCTCACAGATTCTGCTATGCACACAACATTCAATAAGATGCAACAGAGGCAACCAAAAACAATTCTCACCTATCCATCGTCATTATATCAATTTGCCAAATTTCTCTCTGACAATAATTTAGCACAGAATTGGGATTTGAAAGGCATAATCTCATCTGCAGAGATGTTACACCCGCATTACCGATCACTTGCTGAAACAGTCTTTAACACAAAGATTTACAACCGATACGGCGGGAGAGAAGTCGGATTAATCGCTATGGAATGTGCAGAAGGACACATGCATATCAACTGCCGAGACATTTATCTTGAGGTTAATAGTCCTGATCCCTATACCAAACCTGGCGATCTGCTCGTTACGCAATTGAACAACTACACAATGCCATTTATTCGCTATAGAATCGGGGATATCGGTCGCCTTTCAGAAGAGACGTGCCCGTGTGGTAACCATCTACCTATTTTGGCAGAACTTCTCGGTCGTAGCACTGCGACTTTCCGAACAAATACAGGAACGTTGATACACGGCGGATACTTCACCCAACATTTCTATAACAGTGTCGGTGTAAGCCAATTTCAATTAATTCAGGAGACGTTTGAGAAGTGTGTATTGAAACTTGTTGTTAATGAACAGTGGACAAAGGAAACAGGAACTTACATTATCCAGAAAATCCAAGATGTGCTTGGAGCAGAAGTTACTGTAATTATGGAATTTGTGGATGAGATCCCACTTCCTGTATCTGGAAAGCGAGAGTTTACGATTTCAAAAGTTACAGAGGTCTTGTAGCGTCGCTACGCGTTTTGTTCCACTTGGAAGATATGCCAAAATAAGTCCATCAATAGGTAGATTTCTATCTGCTACCACACCAGTGCTTCGTTCAGCAGTTAAACCTTTAGACATTAGAAGATAAAAGGTGTCTTTATGCCATCCGGGCGTGGTAAAGAAATTTCCTTGTCCTTTTGAGATAACAAGGTCAACGTCTAACAACGCGTTGATAAATTCCGGAGTAGCATTATAGAGATTGGTACCTATTGTCTTCGCACCAGACGAAATAAGTGTAATCATACCCGCCTCAATTGCCCACTGAAGTGCTTCGAATTGTGAATGTTTTGTAATGTCATGCAAATCTTCCAGTGTAACATCGTTGCTAGCGTTGTCCGCTTTTCCTACAATACATATTTGATGTCCACATTCAACAAGTTCCAGAATGAAAGCAATATCAAAGACAACTTCGCCATCGTTGTCAGCAAGCCACAGAATCTGCTGAGGAGCAGCATCAATAACTTTTTCGTGGAACAGTTCATAACAATCAATGGCGAAAGGCGTTTCAACCGCTGCACGGAGTGCTTGCGAAAAATAGTCAGGATTAGCATTCACCTTTTGGATAACCCGCGCACTACTATAGTCAATTACATTCCCTGCCACAACAAGCTTTAACCTTGTCAACCAATTGTCACTCCAAAATTCCGGCATCAAGTCAAATGCTGTTTTCCGTGCCTTTAGTTTATCGTGATGGTAAGGATTCGGATTGCCCGTATGTAGTTTCACCATCTCAAAGATACTTCCCCACAGTTCTTCAGGCGTAAGAGATTCAATCAGATAATCCCCATTCGCACGTCGTATGTCCATTAACGTATTCACTGCGTTGCAAACGTCTTCTTGCACTTGCATATTGCGCGTCGCACGAGGTATCAATTCTGAAGCACTATGTGAACGGACATGTTCTCGAAGGTTTTCCCAATCTGGCAAATCTTTCTTTTCGCCAAATGTAAAAACGCCGGGTCTATAGTTGGAAGGAATAATTTGATTGAAAAGAGAACTCGGCACACCAAATGAGGACACGGCAAAAGGAACACCTAATGTTTGATTTTTCAGTCGGATATCAGATGGAATTATTGTTGCATGTGCACGAATATCTGATAGTTGGACACTACTGCCTACTACAACACTATCAAATGAACTATTTATGATACCACTGACTGTCGCAAGTCCGCTGACAGGTTTTCCCAAAGTCAAAGGTATCTGATTTGATTCAAAAATACTATCAATCGCGGTCACATGCTGCAGCCCAACAGCATCACCTACATTTGTGGCACCGGTCAGAGATACATTTTCAAGTCTACAATAATCACCAATCTTGACACCTTTTCCTAAATGAATTCTGCCGATAAGATAACATGCCGCCCCAATTTCAATATCTTCACTACCTAATGTAATTTGTGCTGCGGAATCAACGTGAACACCTTTCCCGGCAAGAAATTCGCGTGTCTTGGCATATAACATCTGTTCACCTGACAAAACGTTTGACCATCGATTTACCCCTGATAGGACTTTCCCACGATAGATAAAAGCGTTTGTTTTCAAACCATCTTCATAACAGAGTCGAATTAGGTCAACGTGGTGAAGTTCACCGTTTCGGTTTGTATGTGGTTGCAACCGATCTATCCGTTCCAACATCGCGCTTTTGCGAATGATCGTAATACCAGTATTGGTATATGCTTCACCGCGCTCTAAACGTTGCCACATCTCTGCTTTTTCAGCCGCTGTCATATCATACCACTCTTTTGTCCCAATGAATTTGCCGTCTGCATCAAAAAATATACCACCTTTATCAACAACAGTATCCGGTATCTTGCCACATAGGGTAACATCTGCCCCAGAGAGAAAATGTGATATTAGCGTCTGTGCAAAGATGGCTCTCTCCAAAAAAGGTTCATCACCGAATGCTACACCGACCCATTCTGCGTCTGACTCGCGAAGTGTGGGAAGTGCCGCTTGCAACGCACCACCTGTGCCATTCATTTCTTCTTGAATACAAGTGATAGCATTACCACCGAGTAGCTGCTCAGATGATTCCATGTCAACTAATCGGGCAGCCATCTGAGGATTGATAACAACAATATGCGGAAGATTCCCCGGCAGATAAAGGCGTGAGTGTTGCAGCATATTCTGTTCACCGAACATTATGTCCAACGTCTTGCTCAAACGTCCGGTAGGATCAATGCGCGTACCTTTGCCTGCGGCGAGGACAACCCATTGCGGTGTAAGGTGGTTTTCAAGGGAGTCTGTGGGAAGCGAGGTGAGGAAAGTTTCTAAGGAATCGGAGTTAAAAACTCCTTCCTCTATTACATCTTCCAGTTTACAACCGAGAAGGTTTTCAAGAATATGTATCGTATTTTCCGGTAGGTGTGCTTTAGAAGCGTGCGCGTCGCTCTTCATCTATCTATTTTTTCCTAATTTGTTTGGTTTATACCCATTCACACCTGATTAGTGGGTGGGTTGCGTTTGTGCGTTATTCCGCAGTAATGGTTGGAGTTGGATTTAGATCTCTTCTGGCGGCAAAACCAATTTATACCCAATTAACCCGATCTGTCCCGCGAGGTCCCCGTGCCTTGCAATGCCTGACTTTATCAGAAAACTTCAAATCCCGTTAATTTGGTATTACTGGCAAGTGCAAGCCTTCTTGCAATATAATCTCTTTCTCTTCTATCTATTACTATAGTTTGGACACTTTCTGTCTGTTTCATATTGTTTTCTCAAGTGTTTTCTATTTTTCTACGAGTTTTGTGCGAAGTTGTAACCCACAGAAAAACTATTATAACGTGAGCTCGGTCCAAGCAATCTTTTGTAGCGCAAACTTTTAGTTTGCGTTCCAGGATGCACAAACTAAATGAAGATTAAGTATTTAAATCGGTAATCCCGATTTCCACAGGACCGGTAGGTGCGGTTTGTAACCGCTTAGCTCCAACCCGGTAGGTGCGGTTTGTAACCGCACCGGCTCTTAGGGAATAGGCGTCCGATACCCATTTTCGCGAACGACTCGGTGCGGTTAATGAAGATTAAAAAATAAATTCGGTAATTGTCTAACCATACTATAGTTTGGACAATTTCTGTCTGTTTCATGTTGTTTTCTCAAGTATTTTCTATTTTTCTACGAGTTTTGTGCGAAGTTGTAACCCACAGAAAAACTATTATAGGTTCAGCAAAGGCAGCCCCAGCGGGGCGAAATGTGTATAGAAACGCGGGTGAACAACCCTCTTAGCCCCAGCGGGGCGAAAGGTGTCCCAATAAACTAATATTGATCTCAAAAGTGTTTCAATTAATCCAGACTATTACTCAAGAACCCTAAAAATTGTCCAAACTATAGTAACCATAGACATCTTGTTTTATGTTTTTCTTGTGTGAGGTTCATTATCTGGTTGTCTGAATCGCGGAGGGCACGGAGGACACAGAAGACGCGGAAAATGCTTTTGTGTCTCGGACATTTCCTTTTGCCAGAGACGGGCCGGTAACAAAGTATCTCTTAATTCCGCGTCCTCCGCGTTCTCTGCGATAATCCGCGATTCAGACAGAAAAGAGAGCAGAATTACCGAATTAATAAATTAATCTTCATCAAACCGCACCTACCGCGGTTATGAGAGTCCGATTCAAGCATTAAGAACTTCATATCTCGGACACCGAGCTCACGTTATTATAGGTTCAGCAAAGGCAGCCCCAGCGGGGCGAAAGGTGTCCAGAAAAAACGCGGGTGAACAACCCTCTTAGCCCCAGCGGGGCGAAAGGTGTCCCAATAAATCTTATATTGATGTCTAAGGTGTTTCCATTGACCTTGACTATCACTCAACAACTCTAAAAATTGTCCAAAGTATAGTATCTATTAGAAAAGGTGTTATATTGGCATGCAGTTCATGGGTTGCGGGTCAGCGTTGCAATAAAACCTTGTAGGAAGGCAGCGTCAACCAAAGGACAAATTCCTGCGATCTCCCGATCTTTACTAAAAAAAACACCGTAGACGACAAGACCATCACCGTAGAGGCTCATCGTTGCTATACCCTCTCCAGGTCGCCATTCTAGTCCAATCCCACCATCTTCTAACCACATCATATCTGGCATCGGTATATCACGAGGCATCTGTTCCAGCAAAGATAGGGTATCGTTATAAGCAGATTCCAGCACAAGGTAAACATCGCCAGCCACTGCACAAGTTTCTTCAACCTCTTCACGAATCTCGTCTAATTCGCTTTGTACATGTTTCCGAAACAGCGTCTTGTCGGCAGGAGACCGAGCAAAATCAAGTTCGTTTTGTAAGGTAGCCATGATGTATCACCTAAAAAGAAATGCAACTTAACGCACCAAGCAGTTCGTCAAGCGCAACAGTGTCTGTCAAAAGGTGTTTTCAGCATTTTGGTAAAGTTCCGCTAATTCACGTTGGATACTGGATCGAAACTTACCCGCATCTACTCACGATGTAACAAAGTGTGATTGCATTATTTCTTCAACCTACTTGTTTGTAGGGCGCGCTTCAATACGTTACAGGATGGAGACGCGCCCTGCTCTCTAATTAGGACATGCAGACAGATCAATCACGTTTCTGCTTAAGATGTCCCCAAACAGTCGCTAATTTCCCATTCGCTTCAACAGCAAGGGCACCGGTAGCCAGCTCCGCAATTTCATTTTCCTTCAGAACCCTATTATAAAGGCGAACATCATCAATGAGTCCGGTCCATGAAGTGCCGCCATCATCCTTAGCACCTCTACCGATGACGAATTTGGAAGCACCAGAGATTTCACCATTGGTAGCGGCAGATTTAAAATGTGGCTCATCAAGCTCGCCATCAATATAGAGTGAAAGTTGTACGTCACTGCTCCATGTCAACGCGAGGTGTTGCCATTCTGTGGTTTGTACGTTGCTTGCACTTTCATACCGCTGATCGCCACCGGTTGGGGATATGCCAGCTTTTATTAGATTAGTCCCTCCAGCGAGAGCCCAGCTTGCAGAATCGTATCGTAGCGTAAATACAATGTCTCCACCGCCAGGGTCAATACCGTGAAAGATGCCTCTATCGTGGGGAACTGTATCAGATTTAACCCAAACGGACACTGAAAAAGCGTCAAGTCCGTTTATATAATCAGCACCATCATCATCTTCAGCAGAACTTCCAGTACCATCAAGTCTCAAAGCACCGTCAATTTTCCCACCGTTGGGTTCCCAACTGGCACTACCAAGAAGTTCCGCATCGTTTTTGTTTTTACTTGCATCGGATGCATCAGTTCCAGTAGTTTCATCAAATGGATAATAGACAACTAACCCGTCTTGTAGATCCGCGTTTGCAATAGAACCGAAAAATACAACAACAATAAGGGTTAAAAGTGTGAATAATAGTTTGTTACGCATTTCAAATTCCTCCTAATTGTATAATCTTAGAAACAAAACTAAACAAGATCATCTTGTTTTCTAAGTAGTAGACGTACTACGAAGCACGCCTACTATGTGATCCAAAATGTTACTATTGACGTTTTAGACTACCCCAAACAGTTGCTAACTTGCCACGTGCTTCAACAGGGGTAACATTCACACCAGATGCCAAACTCGTAATTTCTCCATCGTCTAATACCCGGTTGTAGAGACCAACTTCGTCAATCAGGCCGTTCCATGAGGCGTTGGCATCTTTACCGCCTTTACCGATGAGGAATTTGGAGGCACCGGACAGTTCGCCTTCAACAGCATCTTTATTACTTGTTGCCTCATCAAGTGTGCCATTAATGTAGAGTGCAAGTTGATTGCCACTGCTCCATGTCAACGCGATGTGTTGCCACTCTGTGGTTTGCACGTCGCTTGCACTCTCATAACTGGTGTCCCCTTCTGTCGTGGTAATGCCTGCTTTGATAACATTAGTACCTTTGCCATCATAACCTGCGGAATCGTATCGTAGGGTGAATGTATCGTCTTGACCAGAAGGGTCCTTACCGTGCATGAAGCCCTTGTTGGAGTCAACTTCAGCGGATTTGATCCAGAGGGCGACGGTAAAAGCGGTAAGCCCATTAATGTAACTCGCGCCGTTTGCATCTTCAGCGGCACCACCAGTGCCATCAAGTTGCAACGCGCCGCCAATCTTCCCACCAGCAGGATCCCAAGTGGCTCCATCGCCGGTAAGTGTCACCACGTTGTTGCTTCCACTTGCATCGGACGCAGTTTCTCCGCTGCTTTCATCAAGGGGCCAATATCCAATTAATCCATCTAGCAGATCGGCATCTGCAATAGAACTGAAAAACACAGCAATTATTAGGGTGAAAAGTGAAAGTAAAAGTTTGTTACGCATTCTAAATTTCTCCTTAGGTTTCAGTAACTGCGAACTTTTCGCTCACAGTTCAAAATAGTTGTATTACCTCATTTGAGGTATCGGGACTCCAAATTATTGGCTCGATTTGTTATTCTTAACCTAAGTTACTACTCAAGCAAAGCATTGATAAATCGAGTAAAATCGCATATAATCAAAAACAACAGATATTATTATTATTATTTTATGTATTACACGCTACTATGGCTATTATATCTTATTTCACTTATGATATCAAATTAAATCTGCAGAACAAAACTAATTTGCTCGAAAATGCTTAATTCACCAAAGTATTCGTCTTATACCAAATTAACGGGATTTGTCCTATTCTCCAGACGGTAGGTGCGGTTTCCTAACCGCACCATTAGCGTCAATTTAAGGAAAGAACTCGTTTGTAGTCGCGCAATTCATTGCGCCTCTTACATTCAAAGAAAAGAGGCGCAATGAATTGCGCGACTACGAACGCTGATATTCTCGTCCTTTGCGTTATTTGAGATGTTGATACAAAAAGGTGCGGTTAGGAAACCGCATCTACCGTAGTTGGAAACCGCTAAATTGACGCCTATGGGTTCGGTTTCCTAACCGCACCGAGTCGTTCGCGAAAACGGTTATCGGACGCATATTCCATAAGATCCGGCAGAATACGCGTGTGGTATTCTGCATTGGTTAGAAACCGCACCTACCGGGTTGGAAACCGCTAAATTGACGCCAATGGTGCGGTTTCCTAACCGCACTGATAGATTAGAATCAAGGTAATTCGGTATAACGCCATGAAAATGCGTTTTGTTTTGTAGATTTTTCTTGACTTTTAGCGCATGAAATACCATTCTAATTAACGTGAGTTTCGGTATAGATAGGATGTTTTACCTATTTCTTCCTCCTAAACCTCTCAAACAGGGGGAATCAGTGGAAAAATATACCCACGAACTCGCGAAAGTAGGCTTATACCGAGCTTACGTTACTATAGAAAGGAGAATAAATGGAATTGCTTAAAAAATCTGTTCAATCAGTAATTGACGAGGATCGTATAGGAAGTCCAGTGTTTCTAAGATGTGTGCTTAATATTGCAAGCAAGACAAGTAGTCTGCTGCAACCTGCTGCCGAAATTGTTGCGCTCTCAAACGGATGGATGCCATCGCAACCGCAAAGCATTTATGCACAAGGTGATGTAGACGCAACACAGGTTACGGTAATGGTTAAATATGCAGATGGACAGATGGCAGTGTTGAGTATTAATCGGGTTGATACTGAAACAGGAATCGACATCATGTTGGTAGGCAACAAAGGTGTCATTTATCATGAAACACCGTTAGGAAGACGTTATCTGAGTGCTACGCCACCACAATTGCGTAATTCGGGTGAACTATCGGATGCGATCACGCAAGCACTTGCAAGCGATCAACCTATAGCAGTGGAGGGCTAATAGATGCAAAACAACGAAAAATACGGTGTTCTCTTGCTTGGTGGACATCGCACACATCAGGAAAACTACGCCTCAAATTTTGCGAACGATCCGCGTTGTCAATTAGTCGCATTCGCTGATGAACACGATGCACCTGCAGAACGTGTAGCATTAGCACGTTCGCTTGCAGAAACGTTAAATTTACCCTTCATTCCTGACCTTGATGCTGCGTTAGCACGCGATGATGTGCATATTGTAAGCCTCTGCACTGAAGTGGAACGGCGCGGACGTGTTGGTGCGAAATGTGCAGAAGCTGGAAAACACATCTACCTTGATAAACCGATGGCACTCAATCCTGAACAGACACAACAGATTGTAGATGCTGTTGCAAAAAGCGGTGTTCGGACGCAGATGTTTAGCAACATTCATAGCACATGGGCACGGACAGTCAAACAGGTATTGGATAGTGGATATATCGGTGAACTGAAAGCAATTCACTGTGATGTGTTGTTCGCGAAGGGACACCCGGGAAGCGCACCTATCAGTAATAAACGGATAGAGAAACCGGTTAGGGAACGTTACAGTTTCGTGGAAGCAAAACCTGAAATGTTTGACATCGGTGTTTATGCTGTGTCAATGGTGAATTGGTTGACGCGAAAACGGGTGCAGCGTGTGTTCGGTGGCACTGCAAACTACTTTTTCAAAGAACATCACGGCTGCGATGTAGAAGATTTTGGTGCATTGGTCTTAACTTTAGAAAATGGAATAACCGCTACGATTGCTGCTGGACGTTACGGTTGGCAGAGTCATGCCAAAGGTGGTGTGCAGAAGGCACATCTCGTTGGCACTGATGCTACGTTAACATTTGATGCTTCAGCAAATAGGTTAGAAGTATTCTCTGCAGAACCGGCGTTTGAACCGCCAACACCACACCCGCTTGACCCGATGGGGATGTGGAGTAGCACACAAGCAGAGATTGGGATGCAGTCCAAACGACATTGGATAGATGTTAGTAAAGGAAATGATGGACAACGCGAATTCAGTGCGTTTATAGATTGTATTGAAAATGGTGTTGAGAGTGAGATGAACGCTGAATTTGCAGCACATTCCATTGAAATTATTTGTGCGGGTTACCTTTCAGCTGCAGGTGGGGAGGTTGTCAACCTACATTAGCGTAATGTTCAACAGTATAATTCCGTACTAAATCAACGACTAAGGTACTTAACGTGAGTTCGATAAAAAGATACTATGATTCCCGTAGGTTGGGTAGAA
This sequence comes from Candidatus Poribacteria bacterium, assembly GCA_965218285.1. GTDB lineage: Bacteria > Poribacteria > WGA-4E > WGA-4E > WGA-3G > MSPOR6. The sequence goes on along the minus strand of OZ244616.1, from coordinate 5,249,933 downwards.
CGGAAAGGACAATAAAATCAAACACAAAATAGCGGTTCAGGATACATTTGAAACTGAAAATAACCAGAAATGAGTGAAACCCAACTCTTTATTAACTTTTGGACAGACACGCAGATTCTAATATTGAACTCACGTTATACCCAATTAATCCGATTTGTAGCGTGAGGTCCCCGTGCCTCGCAATGCTGGCTTTATCGGAAAACTTCTAATCAAGTTAATTTGGTATTACTTAGTTAATTATCACTTTTCTTGTAGGAGGGCTTACATGAAGTTTAAGTATTTAATTCGGTAATCCCGATTTCCCCAGGTCCGGTAGGTGCGGTTTCCTAACCGCACCGAGCATTGCGAGAAAATTACCGAATTGTTTTTTTTATCTTCATCAAAGCCCTCCTACAAGAAAACACATTTGTCAAACTCACGTCAGTTTATGTTTTACTGTCAATCCGTATTATCCCCTAATTCCCATTGCCTCAAGTTGGGCAATTTGCTCTGACCACGATTCACGGGTTTCAGAGGAATAATCCCCTGGAAGTAGGGATTTGCGAGTGCAATTTAGAAACGCTTGCAAGGTTTGATAACGCCGAATTGGACCAATATTCGGAAGAATTCTATCAGAGATAACGTCAACAATTTCGTCTACAGACAACTCACCTTGGCGGTTCTTTGCAGCTTCAAGGTCAGCACGAAGAGAAGCGAAACTGGCTGCAGAATAACCTTCAGTTTGTGCAAGGAGGAGTTCAAACACTTCGTCCGATATCTCTCCACTGAAAACGTTGCTGAGTGTCCAACGTAGAAATGTTTTACGGTCTTCGCCTGTTGGATCCAGGACCGGAATGACGATGTCACCAACCCTACCTTCCCTCCGAAGGTCAGGTGAAAGATTATAGATACGCGCCGTCATCAGTAACCAAGTGATATTTCCGCGTAGCTGCGGGTCAGACATCATCGCCTGAATTTTACCGGTGAGTCTACGTTCAGTCGCGTGTGCGTCTCTTCCGACATCACCGAACTGTGTATCTGCCTCATCAACAAAAATTAGCACATTCACAAGTGCCATCAGCAAACGTCTGAGCCGTTCAAAGATTACATCCGTTTGTCCAAACCACATGCTGCGGATATTCTTGAGTATTAACACAGGGATATCAAGTTCTCCTGCTAGTCCTTCAAAGATAAAGGTTTTTCCGCTTCCGATGGGGCCACAAACGCTCAATCCAGATAGAGAATCTTTTCCTGTAGATGTTATGCGGGGGATAATCTGTGTTCTTAAAAACTCAATCAGTTTCTGATTGCCGACAATATCTTTCAAGGTATGTGCAGGCTTTTTAAATTCAACAACATCCTCACCTAATTGGGCTTGAATAAACTCAGACACTTTCTCTATTACAATATCTGGACGCAGTTTCTCACCGGAATAGCAAACTGAAATAAGCAGCTGACGCAAAGCTTGGAGAGATAATCCCGCTGTTAATGTAGCAAGTTGTGATTGGCTACCCCAAAGATTTAGTTCTTTATCATTAGGTTTTTGGGTTCTGTTAAACCATGAAATAAAATGTCTACGCGCTTCTACCTCTGGAGATTGGATTTCTACGTCAACAACTTGCGGTAGACGCATGATACGGGAGTTAACCAGACTTTTTGATTCAGCAGTGAAGACGACAGTATCTGTCCCCTTCATAAAATCAGAGTCAGAAATCCAATCCTGGACGATGCTAATCCTATGTCTATCTGCTAAACTCAGACTTCGGATTTCACCTTCTGGTAGCAACATATCTGTTGCTTCAATAATGATGAGCAGTTTTTCCTGTAAAAATTTTTCTCCAAGGGCATTTGTAGATCGAGAAATTAGACAGAATTGTCGTAGTAGTTCAAGGGCTAATGTTGGACTTCCAATTGCATCATTTAGGTATTGGTCAAACAAGTTGTCAGGGGTATCATCAGATTTACCTCCTTTAAGATTCTGGTTATCCAACCTATTCGTGAGTGTGAAGAGACCCGTTGATTTTTTTTGTAAGGGTTCAGTAGCCCCTCTCCATAAGTTGAAGGCATTTTTCACCTTGTCTCTGTCGCTTACGCGCAGAAAGCGGAGTGGTCCATTTAGTTCATACACTATCAGGATAAAACCTGAAATATCCCAACTTCTTGTAAGGAACGGAACCAAAGGGATATAATCCTCCTCTTCTGATTCTTCAATAAAAAAGAGGTCATGGATATTTCCGTGAAGGACGATACTCCGCGATGTACCAGAATTAATAAGCATCCCTGCTTCTGTACGGAATTTGTAAGTAGGGTCTTTAATTGCTATTGCTTTTTCCTCTGTCTTCTGTTGTTGCAGGTTTGCTTTCGTTGAATTACAGTAACTAACGGCATTTTGTATAGGTTTCACGGTGCGGTTAGAAACTGCACCACAAGCGTCAATTTAGCGGTTTCCAACTGCGGTAGGTGCGGTTTCCTAACCGCACCTTTTTGTCCCAACATCTCAAATAACGCAAAGGACGAGAATATCAGCGTTCGTAGTCGCGCAATTCATTGCGCCTCTTTTCTTTCAATATAAGAGGCGCAATGAAGGACGCAACTACAAACGAGTTCTTTCCTTAAATTGACGCATAAGGTGCGGTTTCATGAAGATTAACAAATAAATTCGGTAATTTTCTAACCATAGACATCTTGTTTTATGTTTTTCTTATGTGAGGTCTATTATCTGGTTGTCTGAATCGCGGAGGGCACGGAGGACACAGAAGACGCGGAAAATGCTTTTGTGTCTCGGACATTTCCTTTCGCCAGAGACGGGCCGGTAACAAGGAATCTCTTAATTCCGCGTCCTCCGCGTTCTCTGCGATAATCCGCGATTCAGACAGAAAAGAGATCAGAATTACCGAATTAATAAATTAATCTTCATCTAACCGCACCTACTGGGGTGACAATATATTTCAGATTTACTGTAATTCAATTAACTCGCTTCAACCAACTTTTTCCATCTTGGAAGAAAACCCTCTGTCAAAAACCGATCAAGAGACCAGATATTCTGTTGCGGTTCCATTTCAAAAAATGTTCCCATCGCTAATACAAGCGCATCTTTAAAACCATACTTCGCCTCAATCTGTGAGAGTGTTTCATAAGTTTGAAGAAAGGCGGTATGTATTCGTAGAAAGTTTAGTGCTGTAAAACTGAATGCATTGAGTTTCAAATAACCATCTGACGTTTTCTCCCAATACCATTCCGGTTGATAAAAACGGTCAAGCCGTTCCTTACAAAGTTGAACTGCTTTTTCAAGGACATGATCCAGTTCTTGGTGTTTTTTCTCTTTATCTGGAATTTTAAGTTTTTCGCAAATCTCAGTATGAATTCGGTGTTTTGCCTCCTCAGAATCCACCCAAGTTTGGAATGCTTCAGATGCGCATTTGAAACAGTTGTGGAGATCCTCAAGAGTCAAATCCAGTTTACTCGGAAAAGCCTTAAGTAACGATGAACTCGGCATAAGATGTGCTTGTTCTGGATGTAGCATTAAGAATTTATATTCTACGACATCTGCCAACATCTCTGCAAGAATAGGGGTAAAGGCGATGATAGAACGTTCATAAAGCTCAGCATCAATGAATTCAGTAAGTTTTTCAGTATCAAGATGAATCTCACCTGTACTTGTCTTAACGAATGCTTCAGCGAATGTTGTCTGTTCACCTAAAACTGAGGCAGACTCTGTCAAAGATAACGGTCGATTAAAGAGAGATAATTCAGTGTAAAGATCCTCAAAATCAAGTAAACTTTCCTGCCATTGGTGTCCCCATGTATCGTGAATCAGGTATTTGTCAAGTTCCTCCAAAGGTAGAACACCGACCATTCGTGTAAGTGTAATCGTAACCAATTCCACAGGCAATCCTGCGTCTTCTGCAATCTGTTCTCGGAATTTTATGTCTAAATCTTCTGCATCAAAAGTTCCAAATACAGGGAAGTGTGCGAACGGTTCTACCTGCCAAATCTTTCGAAGAAATTGCGCATATCCTACTTTCTTACCGGATTGTTTCTTAGTAGGTCTATCTGTTATATCGGATTTTTGTTCGTTCTGTGTTTCGGCAGGAACATCTTTCACCTCAGAAGGGAGGCAGAAATAGAGGGCAGAGCAGGTTTTTATCAATTTAACTTCGCCAACCTCAAAAGGCGCGCCTGGATATAAGCACTGAAAAAGACGAAGGACATCCGAATCCAGTTGTGGATTATCCGACACCAAATTAAAACGGGTCTGTAAACCCTGCATGATTTCATGCCGATGCTGAAGGGGTGCAGTCCGGACAGACAGTTTCCGGTTCAGTTTGTCTAATGTATCTGGAGGAATTTGGAATATTTGTTGAAGTTGAGACTTGAAATTTTCACATTCTTCCACATTTGTTGGGGCATCAGGTGTAAAGAGAGTGAAGATTTTGGATCCCGCTGTGTCAAGGTTTTCAATTTTTGGATGGTTGACGATTTTTGGATACTGTTCAAGCGATAGCCATATCGCCTCAACAAATGTATTATCTAAGACATTGCTTATAGAATCAGTAGACTTGGTATCTATAGATGTACGCCAAACCTTGTCTGTCTCAGTAATCAATGCATTATGAAGTTCATAGAAAGTTTCAGGGGTTTGCATTGGAACCTGAGAACTCTTTTTTGCTTTTTTGATCTGGTGTACTTGGGTTTCAAAATTCCTCAACCTTTCTAAGACACCTTCCCAACAACTCGGCGTATTATCTTGATGCCATGTGGAAACGTTCATAGTCTATTTCTCTTTTCTATGTTTAGCAACGTATGAAGCGGGTGTCTATGCCCATATCCAACTAAGGTAAATCAATAGACAGAGAAACCCGCAAACAAGTTTTATATTATACCATTTCTGAATGATCGTCTACCATTAGCAAAAACGCGTTTGTAGTCGCGCAATTCATTGTGCCTCTTGCACGCTTGCCTGAATGTGATCCCAAAATCTTATAATGATATTTTATTTTTCAGAAATGGTATTATAACAAGAAGTTATAACGGCAGTTCGGAATTGCTTTCTTTTTCTTCCTCTGAATCATCGGTTTTCGTCGGGGTATCGGTCTGTTGTGCGCCGAAAATAAGAGAATCAAATTCATCCGTAGCAGTAGTAGAACGTGCAGCGGCAAGAAATTCTTCCTCTTCAGCGCGTGAATCGGTACCTGCAAGTTCTTGAGCGACCTTTGATCGTCCTTTCGCTTTCTCTCGAATTTCTCGCATCCGCGATAATTCCGCTGAAGTACCATCCGTACTGATCCCAGATAGCATATCCGCGACATCTTCTTGCGCGCCGGCAGTGATCAGGTCCGCGACTGCTTCAGATTGCTCTGTCTTAATCTTGCCCAGATCACGATGGAGACTTGTTATCTGTATTTTATGAGCTTCAATGTCTTCTTGCGCACGTTCAATATCCTGCTCAAGTTCATCAACACGGGCGTTTTTCTCCTCTAAAGTGGAGTGAAAGTCATTGTATGAGGAAACACATCGGACGTATTCTGGATCCTGTTTGATCTCCTCGTCCGGTGTCTCAGCTTTTTGCAGTTCAGCGGCTGTGCGTTGCGCCTTAGCAATTGCCCCTGTTTTCATCTGTTCAAGTTTGTCTATGTCGTTAGTCAATCCCTTAAGTGAATTCTTCTTCTGTTCAACAAGTGCAATGAGTTGACCGATCGCACTTTTGTAACGTTGGATATTCCCCTGCTTGTCGCGGATAATATCTTCATAAGCTCCGCGCACTGCTTCAGGGTTTTCCATCAATTTATCAGCCTGCTCGTGTGCACGGCCGGTTAGGTTGTACCAAATCGCTTTGAAAAAACGGGTTATGCCGTTTGCCATTGGAATTCCTCCTATGTGAGAAATTAAGTTTAATTCAAATCATCCATTAAAATTTTATAAAAATTACGATATTGTAACAAGTTACGGTTTTCCGACCTTTGATCGTTCCATTGCTTTCTCCCGAATTTCTCGAATCCGCGCCAATTCCGCTGAAGTGTCATCCATACTAATACCTGATAGCATATTGTCAATATCCTTTTGCCCGCGTGCAGTAATTATGTCAGCAACGGCTTCAGATTGTTCGGTCTTAATCCTATCCAGATCACGATGAAGCCCTGTTATCTGAAGTTTGTGAGATTCAATGTCGTGCTGCGCGCGTTCTATATCCTGCTCAAGTTTGGCGACACGAGCATTTTTCTCCTCAAGGGTAGACTGAAAATCGTTATAAGAGGTAACACAGCGGACATAGTCTGGATGCTGTTTGATCTCCTCATCTGATATGCCAGCTTTTTGCAGTTCGTTGGCTGTGTCTTTTTTTTTATCGATTGCGCCTGCTTTCATCTGTTCAAGCTTGTCAATGTGATCTGTGACACCCTTAAGTGAATTCTTTTTCTGCTCAACAAGTGCGATGAGTTGTCCAATCGCATTTTTGTAACGTTGGATATTCCCCTGTTTGTCGCGAATAATGTCTTCATAAGCACCGCGAACCGCTTCAGGATTTTCCATGAGTCTATCGTCCCACTCGTGGTGTTGGTTATTTCCCTGCTCTTCGCTGGAAATGCCTTCAGAAGTCTCGCGCACCATTTCAGGGTTTTCCCTAAGTCTATCTGCTTGTTCAAGTGCCCGTCCGACTTGCGTATACCAGATAGTCTTGTATAAACGGGTAATACCATTTGCCATCGAAATTCCTCCTGAGCGTGAGATTAAGTGATATTTATTTTATCCATTTTGTATCATTCTAAAAACTTGTTTGAATTTTCAGTTACAAAAGTTTCAGTCATCTTCACACACTTTATATCGCAGAAATAGTCCAATAATTGCTAAAAGCAACTAATTATTGGAGTTTTCCTTCTTCCGTAGACGACGCCTTCGGATCTGCAGTCATCGTATGAGTATCTTCTACTGCGTGACTTGTTTGACGCATTCCATCAGTGTTCGGGGTAAATTCCCGTATCTGTTCATCAACCTTCTTTGCAAAAACGAGGCTTTCATCAAGTTCTGTGCGAAGTCGTGAGAGTTCTGTTTCATTACTTTCAGGACTGATGGTAAGCACGCGGGCATAGAGGTGTGAAAGTTGGATAATTGTTTGCTGAACGTCCGCGATCTGCTGTTCGCGGTGTTGCTGTAGAACGCGTTTGACAGTTGCTAATTGTGAATCTTTAGATTTCTTGTGCATTTTCAATGTGTCTTTCAAACAGCGAACTGCTTGTGTAAAGAGTTCAGAGACTTTACCTGTTATTTCTGCACTTACTGTAATAGGAAGGGTAGCCATCCAACCCGCATCTCGTGCTTCCTCCTGAAAAGATTGGTGCAATGCACGCAGTTCTTCCAACATCTGTTCAGTTCTTTTGTCACCATCCTTTTTCAATTGTTGATGAAGGACGTTCAGTTCCTCTTCCTGTTTTTGATGTGCTTCGTGAAGTATTTCTTCATGAACGCGCTTAGCAATATCGTCAGTGCCAGCAGTCCACTTTGTAATCAATGCTCCAATTGGAAGACCGATACCGATAACCGCACTTCCGAATAGGTAGAGAACATTCGGTTCTAAATTGAACACCCACGACGCGAAAACCCCGAATACACCCGCTGCAAACGGGTAAATTACGTAGGGATTACTAATAAGATGGAATAAGAATTTCTTCTGAAACAATTTCCTATCAATCAACGTTTTCACCAAATTGCATACGCGATCATTAGCGTCAAGCTGCCGTAGAAATATGTTTACTTGATGTTGCAGCCGTTTCAAGTGAATTTTCCAACAACTACTATCTACAAAGCCCTTGCTTAATTTTAACACATCATTCAGGAGTTTGTAAAGAGAATTAACAACAATATCAGAGCAATTCAGTTTTCCATACTTTGATCTCATTTTACCCAGCCCCGGTAGGTGCGGTTTTGCGGCGTACTCGCCCAAATGCGATCTGCATTCCTAACCGCACCGGATCTTCATAAGAAAAATGCACGAAACCCGAATAATCTCTTAAAACTAAATAACCCGCAACAATATTATGCCTTCTATTTTGATGTTTTGCAGAGTATAACAGAAGTCCATCAAAAAAGCAACTGAATACATCACTGAAATATGCTATAATTCCACCTATATTCCAAGACTGGTTAAACCGTCTATTTTTACATTTTCGTGCTGATTGAAGAATTGAACAGGACTATAGGGGGAATTTGTGGAATTTGACACTATTATTGTTGGTGGCACCATCGTTGATGGTACAGGTAAAACGGAACCTTATGTTGCAGATGTCGGCATTCAAGGTGATAGAATCGCAGAAATAGGTGATCTTGACAAGGCAGAATCACATCATCGGATTTCAGCTGCGGGACAGATTGTATGTCCTGGTTTTGTAGATGTTCACGTGCATTCTGAAATCTCGTTGCTCGGTGGGCGTGATCAGTTTGCTGCTGTCATGCAAGGTGTAACCACACATCTTGCTGCGCCAGATGGTTTTGGATGGGCACCATTGTCATTCCAACTCGCGCAGGAGCTATGGCACTACACGCAATTTGCGTATGGAGACGCAAAACTTTCGCTCAATTGGCAGACTCCAGACGAATATCTCAGCATATTTGAGGGACAGATTCCGGCAAACCTCTATCCGCAGGTACCGCATTGCGCTGTCCGTCTTGGTGCAATGGGGTGGGATGCGCGTCCTGCTACCACAGATGAACTCAAAGTGATGGAACGAACTACTCGCGAATGGCTTGAGGCGGGTGCATGTTGTCTCTGTTTAGGTCTGGATTATCAACCCTCTGCAAATGCTGATTTGAACGAGTTGGTGTTTCTTTCGAAGATTGCTGCAAATTATGATGCTATCTACGCCGCACATATTCGTTATCAACTTATTGGCAGAAAAAAGGCTTGGGAAGAGACAATTGAAATCGCACAACGCGCAGAGATCCCTGTCCATATTTCGCATGAACGCGTTGACGATGAAGCAGCTGAGGTGCTTGAACGCGTTGAACGTGAAGATATCGATTTGACATTTGAATCGTATTTATATCCTGCAGGGATGACACACCTTGCTATGATGCTACCGATGGAATATCAGACCGGTGCACCTGACGAGATGTTAGCTAACTTGGAGAATGATGGCGTTCGAGAAAAATCACTGCCATGTCTACGCGAAAAATTGGGAGATGGCAATCAAATAGTAGGCTATAACAAATCCAAAAAATATATCGGCATGACACTCGCTGAAACTGCAAAAAGTGAAGGCAAATCTAATGAAGAATTCGCATTCGACTTCATCCGAGAAGAGATTGCGATTGAAACCTTTGTGATGCCGTGGGGAACACCCCCCGAAGAAAATGAACGGATCTTGAACCACACTGCAAGCCATCCGCGCATGATGATTGCCAGCGATGGTGTTTATAACATCCCCCATCCGCATCCACGGAGTTATGGCTGTTTCGTGCAGTATCTTGGCAAATTCGTACGAGAACGTCAACTGATTTCACTGAAAGAAGCTGTCTATAAGATGAGTGGCTTCCCCGCCGAACGTTTCCGACTTTCTGATCGTGGTAGAATTACACAAGGACTAGCTGCGGATGTTGTGATATTTGACCCTCAAACGGTTGCAGACCGTTCCACATGGTTTGATCCGGTACAACCACCTATGGGCGTAAATTGGGTATTCGTCAACGGTATTCCCGTAATTGAAGATGGCGATGTGACAGGAAAACTACCGGGAAAAGTCCTACGTCATTCAAGATAGAGGAGATGGAACCTGTGGACACGTATGATATAACCATTATCGGTGGCGGGAGTGCAGGACTTGTGCTTGCAGTTGCTGGTGCTAAACTCGGAAAAAAGACCGCCCTTGTGGAGAAACATCGCATCGGTGGCGATTGTCTATGGACAGGATGTGTGCCTTCTAAAGCACTTCTCAAAGCAGCGAAGGTCGCGAACTATGTCCGTAACGCTGATAAATATGGGATTACTACTGCTGAAACCGTACCTGAATGGCAGCGTGTGATGGAATATGTACGGAGCACACAACATGTTATTGAAGAGGAACATGACAATCCTGAACGGTTCCGCGAGATGGGAGTTGATGTCATCTTTGGTAACGGACATTTTGAATCGCGGGATACTTTTGTTGTGGAAGACACTGAAAACGGGCAGACACGAACTTTAAAAAGCAAAAAGTTTGTTATTAGTACTGGTTCACGTCCGCTCGCGCCGTCTATACCCGGATTGGAATCATGTGACTATTTGGACAGTGAAAATGTTTGGGAATTGGAAGAACTTCCTCAACGGCTACTGATAGTAGGTGCCGGTCCGATCGCAATTGAATTAGGACAGGCTTTTCATCGGCTTGGTGCAAAGGTCACAATAGCACAACGGAGTGGACGTATCTTGACTAAAGAGGATGTTGATGTTTCTGAACGGATGCTTCAATATCTTACCTCTGAAGGTATTGATATTCGACTCGGGACGAGTATAGCAAAGGTCGAAAAACATAAAGATGAGATTAGAGTGACTTTATCAAGGTTACAAACCCCTCCTACCATAGATAATCAGGAAGATGTTTTTGATAAAATTCTGATTGCTGCTGGACGCGCGCCTAATGTTGAAGATTTGGGACTTGACAAAATCGGTGTCCAGGTAGAGAAAAATGGAATCGCCGTTAATGGACAACTTCAGACACATGTGAAACACATATACGCTGCAGGTGATGTAATTGGACATTATCTATTTACACATGTGGCAGCATTTCAAGCACAGCTGCTTGTCCGGAATTTCCTCTTGCCATTTTCCAAAAAGATTAATTATTCTGTTGTACCTTGGACAACGTTCTGTGATCCAGAGGTTGCGCGATGTGGAATGACAGAGGCGGAAGCACGTGAGAAATATGGAGATGTTGATGTGTTTACACTAGAGCAATCAGATGTTGATAGGGCAGTTGCGGAAGGGGAAACACACGGATTTTCTAAAGTGATTGCAACTAAATGGAGAGGGCAGATTTTAGGCGTTCACCTTGTTGGCACAAATGCGGGGGAAGTAATCCACGAGTATATTTTGGCAATGCAGGAAGGGATATCGTTGCGGAAATTGAGCGGAATGATGCACGTTTATCCGACTTATTCTACCAGTGTGTGGCGTGTGGCTGCAAAGTGGATTTCTGAAGGAACGTTGATTAAAACTTTGCGAAAGTTGGTGGGTTCAGGGTAAAACAGTTTTATGAGAAATAAAGTTAATGACTATTACATACTATAGTTTGGACAATTTCTGTCTGTTTCATGTTGTTTTCTCAAGTATTTTCTATTTTTCCACGAGTTTTGTGCGAAGTTGTAACCCACAGAAAAACTATTATAACGTGAGCTCGGTATAAGAGCTATGTAGTTCTTAATGCTTTGAATTTTACTCTAACAACGGTAGGTGCGGTTTCTAACCAATGCAGAATACCCCACGCGTATTCTGCCAGTAGCACAAACTTTTAGTTTGTGCACCCGTGTAACGCAAACTAAAAGTTTGCGCTACGAAAAATCGCTTATACCGAGCTCACGTTATTATAGGTTCAGCAAAGGCAGCCCCAGCGGGGCGAAAGGTGTCCCAATAAACTAATATTGATCTCAAAAGTGTTTCAATTAATCCAGACTATTACTCAAGAACCCTAAAAACTGTCCAAACTATAGTATTACATAGATTAATAGATGTTACTCCGGTGTCCAATTCTATGAACAACTAACTCTTTTTTCTGTCTATTGAAAGTGTAAACGATTCGGTAATTCTGCATTCTTAAACGGAACTTTCCTCTGTCTCTGCCTTTTAATGCTTTGTGAGGCCAAGTATCACAATTTTCACATAGCCGATCCAATTTAATGCGAATTCTACGCACGATTGAAATATCCAAACGCGCCAAGGCATCCTCAGCCTTCGGCATGAATTCTAAGCGGTACATCTACAAAACTATAATCCTAATTTTTTTGCTACTTCCTCAACCGGAATCGGCTTAACTTTCCCAGACTCGTAACCAGCAATGCTTTTGTCGATTTCGGCAGAAATATGGGGCTTTAGTTCTAATCCTTCATCAGGATCATAATCGTAAGCCTCTAATGCAAGTTCAAGGAGTTCATACGCCACAAAAAATTCCCGAAACGCTGCATCCAATTGTTGACGTGAAGGATTCCGATCAAGTGAAACTATAAGCCTTTCACGCACACTAAAGATTTCCTGTGTAACAAGTGTACGGATAAGTTCACAATACTTTTCCAACGACAATTCAGATATCTTGATCTCTGGCATTGGATCGCTTTCTAAGTATCCACCCATTCGTCTACACATTTGTTCTTCACGGGTAGTTTTCCGATTAGCATGGATATAGTCAAGGTGACGTTTTAGTTTTTTGGCAAGCACGGTATGTGGCTCAAGTCCGTGAAGTGGATCTTCTTCATAATCCTCAAGCCAAAAAGCTAAGCTTTCGTAACCACAAAAAAATTCCCTGAACTCTGTATCCAGTTTTGCCCTATTCTCAAATGACGGGGTTGTGTTAAGCAACTCAATGAGCCGTTCACGTGAGTGAAAAAAATCATCATGAGTGAGGTGTTGGAGCAATTCGTGGAATTCAATGCAGGACATATCAGCAAGTTTTTTCACAAGATTCTCCTTCATGTGTTAAAACTACAACACATTTTAACACAATCCATAGGTGGAATCAATGCTTTTGGCAAATTAAGTATATTTACTATTTCTCTAAAAAGTGGAGAAAAGAGTCGGAAACCACATCTCTAATCGGTTAAGAACTTTCAGGGATTCTAACCTAACGCGTGCAATACAGGCTTACAAACTAAGCATTTTAGAGAATGCAGTTCCGACTCACCTAAGGAGGCATAGATAGTATTGAGCAATTTCTATGCCAATGGAAAAAGCGAATATTTGGTTGTCTATTGAACAGAATTGCCTATTTTTTGGACACTCCTGCTGAAAAAATAGACATCAATCAATTTATCTCCGTTTTGTTAGTATTTAACTCTGCTACCTTAAGACCTACGCGAAATGCTTGACATAACCTCCTGAACATCCTAATATCATCTACGAGGTAGACACACAAGATAACACTTGCTCAAAAACAATACATTGGAAACGCTCACATCATTCTAAACGGTTGTGTATCTGTCAATCCGGAATTAGACCTTTTTGGGTTCGTTGTTTATCGCATCCACGATAAACAAGAAAATAGGGGCCCCATCGAATTCACCTTGAGACGAAAACAGTTGACAGGTAAAATGCCAATGTCGTTTGGCTCGGATCGTTTAGAATCCTATCGCTTGTCCCTTTTTAGTATGGGTTCGCCTGATGCGTCCAAAACAAGTCAAACGGTTTATCAAGTAAAACATGGAATGCTTTCTGAATATCTGTGTCAATAACTTGAAACACCTACTCTAAAAGTGGGTACTGTGTAAACCATGTTAAGGTTAACTATACTGCATTAGATTTCCCGATATATGGCAATTGGATCAATAATAATTTCATTCTCCAATTTTCCTGAGAACTCGGATTCTACCGCTGAAAGTGCTTCAACAAGTGCCATAATCGCTTTCCTGAGATGCTGGGATTCGGAATCTTCGTCGTTAACTTCTTGATAATCAATAGGGTTGTTTGAACTTTGTGCAACAGTTCCAACGACTACAAATTCCTTTTCCGCAAGTCTGGAGTATTTTCTTACTAACAAATGTTCGTCTTCTCGAAAATCGTCTCTCTTACAGTCTGCAGAAAATTTGTATGGTCCTATAAGCATCTGCACTATAAACTGATCTTGAAACCCATAATCTAAAATATAAGCTAAGTGTTTCAAAAAATCAGAGTCTTGCTGTAGACCTTGACCTTCCGCCAAGTTTTTGATATTTTCTAAGTTTTTTAGTCTATGATTAAGTCGCGCTTTCTCATTCCTGTTTTTCGTAGTCTCTGCTGCTTTTTGCAATTGCTGGCGCGCATCTTCCAAATTTTCAAAATTGCTGACATACGTCAATGCTTCGCCTATCTCATTAAAATTCTCTATAGTGGATTTAAGTATATTCATATCATTGAATACAACTTTACCTCTTACTTTAACGAAGCCTGCATCGCCAATTTGCTCAATTTTTTCATCAATGTTCTTTGCAGAAATACTAAGAATTTTACTTGATTTACTAAGCTCTTCTTCAAAAAGTTTGTAAGCATAATCATGCAGATACTTTTTTTCTTAAGTGCCTGATTCGGATTTCAAAATATCTGCTACAACTCGTCCACTGCTAATTGGACCTTTTTGTTCCTCCGATTCTTCTTTTGTGGACTCTTCATAATTCATTAAATATTCGGTAATGCCTTCAAAAATCTGAGACGATATAGAATACATCTTATACTCATCCAGATAGATGAAGTTTTTAATCGTCTGCACTGCGCTTCCTCCTCATATATTCTTTATAATACCGTTTTCTGGTGCTTATGATGGACCAAACAGCAACACCAATGCCTATTATAGCAAAGATTGAAGATGTGATTATAATTGCTGTGTTCATTTGATTATCCTCAATTAGAATTTACCTTATAAATGATTGACTAACACAAAGAAACAGATCAAGTTTTAAATACTTTACGTGCTTTGTCTTAATTTTGAGATTCTATGATATACGGAGTAACTAATACCAAGTGATGTAAGACTTAAAACTATAGCAGCATATTTCATAGCTCCTGCATCAATCAGTCCAGGGTTTGATTGATCGAATAAAGAACAAGTGAACAAACCACCGTAAAGTACGATAAAAACAATTGAAAGACCGTTCTGGATTGATTTCCATGACTTTTCTCGATCATTGAAATGTTCTATCTCGTTTATATTAGATATATGTAAGATCAGTCCAAAAGCTACAAAGTCTGACGCATTCAGGATGTCCATAGTTCGATTCTGTAGTACAGACCATATTAATAACCGTAAGAAAACAGGGATGAGCCCTACAAGCACCGTGTATATGAGCCACTTGATTTTTACATTTACCATGTTGGATCTACTAATCTCCACAATTGTCCATATATTATTGTCTTCTATGACAAATTCTTTTAATCTACGTTACCAGAATCAACCATTGGTGAAATTATAGCATTTTTCACCTAAAGAATCAAGAAAATATGGGTTACAACACCTGGAGTACCTACTACTCCAATGCAGGCAATCCCCCAACAATATCCACCGTCTCTAAGCTAACACCAATCACCTGCCCAATCAACCGCACAATATACTGCGGGTCATCCGCACGATTCGGGTCATTGACGATGCTACTCCGCTTGTCCGTTTTGACACAATACTGATTGATAATCCATTCCAACGCAGAACGCGTGCCAAGCCGATAGTCAAACGTCTTTGCGGGGATGCCATCAAGCGTGAGGAAATCGTTATAGACAAGCGATGTTTTGTCTTTGGCGAGTTTCATCTTCTCAACGCGCCAATTAAGCGGTACGTTCGGGTTCTGCACGAACTTCAGTTTCTCGTATTCGGGTTGGGATTCGTAGTTGATGTGGATGTCTGCTAACCGCGCGCCAGCGTTGGCAAATCCCCAGAAATCTTGGGCAAACGGGATATGCGGTAGATCGCGTTTGAGGTTCGCCTGATACTTATTGCGATAGTCAGGATGATGCAGGATGCCGTAGTTATAGTGGAAGATGTCCCACTTGGTGATGGTGTTGTCTTTGTAGTGCGTGCGGAACTGTGCCAATGTCCAATCGGTGATGTTTTCGCGGCGATTTGTGCCATCCTCGACGTAGGTGTAGAACGGGAAGCATTGAGTTGGTGATCCAAAACCAGCAGTCATAACAAGGTTGGGAATACAATCAGTGATGAGGATTGTAAAAGGTTGCTCAGGTGTCATATTTACACAAATCACCTGATTCTCTTTCTCTATTTCCGGCTTAGGAAAGAAGGATGGAAACACATGAACTCTCTGATTCATAACACGATCGAAAAAAAGATGTAATTTTGTGAAGGGACGATAGAGAGAATGCCGAAGTTTGGTTTCTGAAAATTCTGCATATTGCCCACGTTTCAGATACTGTTTTAAGCTTGAACTCCACTTGATTTTCTTGTCATCAGACATTACAAAATTATCAAGGTTGACATCCCGATTCGTCCTTTGATTCCAACGAGTGACTTCCACATTGTAATTTTCAATCATTCTAATCATATTATCAGTAAGTGCATCTCGATCAAAGTTGTATACCCACGCATCACGGTTTGTGACAACACCAAGGCTATAAGTTTTGAACATTACATTTGACACTGCACCACTTGCTGCTTTCGTTTTCTTACTTCCCATAGGTATAAAGGTATCAAACTCAGCGTGGAGTCCTTCTGTGAGCCATTTATGCCGAGCATCAGGTTGAATAGGTTGCCATTCAATACCGCCTATGTGTTGACGTTCATTCAGAAAGTCAAACTTCTGTTTTTTGTTCCACAAGTCATCGGTGCGATAGTAAAAGAGTTGCGGTGTCTTAGATGAATCCTCCTTTTTCTTGACAAATAGATTGATACTCACGCCTACCTGAATACCGAACACATTCGCATCGGAAACCTTCAACCCTTTCCGGGCATTTCCGCCTAAATCCAGAATGTAGATTGCATCGCAATCTGCTGCGAGGTGTTTTCGCATGCCATCAAACGCAATGCCATCAAGAAAGGTGTTGTTCGTGACAAAGGCAACAACGCCCTCCTCACCAATCCTGTCCAAACCCCACCGAATCGCCTTTATGTATGGATCATAGAGTTTACTTTTGTTCGTTGCTTTAGAGTCTTTCGCATACGTATTCTTAATCTTATCATCCATCGTCTTATACTTGCGATTTTTGTTGTTGTCGTTCTCATTCCCCTGTCCCATATTGTAGGGCGGATTGCCGATAACCACAAACATCGGTGTCTGCTTTTGCTTTTCAACACGTTCCGCATTAGCCGCCACGAATAGGGACATCTGCCGTCCTTCTGCTATCTCAAAAGTATCCACGAGGCAGATACCTTCAAACGCGGCGTATCGGTTCGTTGTCGTGAAAAACTGATGTTCTATGTTGAGACTGGCAATATAGTATGGCAGGAGCATCACCTCATTGCACTGAAGTTCTGGCGGGTCGGCGTTGTATTTGCGTTCCAGTGCGATCGGGTCAAGTTCCTGCATAATGCGGACAATGAAGTTGCCTGTGCCGACAAACGGATCAATGATATGCACACCACTTTCGGACAGGGAACGACTAAACGTTGTCTGCAAGATATGTTCAACGCTTTTCACCATAAAATCTACAATCGGTTGCGGTGTATAGACGATGCCGTGCGTATCAGCAACCTTCACGGAAAAGCCTTGAAAAAACTGCTCATAAACTGCATTCAAAAATCCCTGTTTCTGTGAGAAGTCGGTAATTGTGCGTGCTGTTTTCTCTATTGCCACATACAACGGGTTCAAAGGACGGAGAAATTCGTATCGGTTCAGGGTACGTTCGGTCAGTACATCAATGACGGTTTCAATCTCGCGTGCGATGATATTCCTGCGAGTGAAATCACGGTTATCAAAGATGGTTGCGAAAATCCGTTCTGTTAACAGATGTTGAATAAGCATCTCCTCCACTGCAGCGATGGAGAGGTTCGGGTTGATAGAGGTTTGGCATTGTTGATGAAACATGGAGAACGCTTCATGAAAATGTGGATTGTTCTGATGTTCGGTTTCAATTAACGCCGCCAATTTTTCACCGAGCTCGGGGACAATCTCTCTGAATTCCGCTACTGCATCATGCCACGCCGATATGTTTTCCGCCTGATACGCGAAGAAGATTTGAAGAACGTGGACAAGGTTTCTCGTATCCGAGATGTCCAGATCAAGCCGTAGTTGTCCATGCTGATAGAGGATGGCGCGTTTTGGAGATTGGAAGAGGGTGTTCTTTGTTGGATATCCGGCTGCCAATTTTTTGTTTACTTCAGCTGGAAGGTCGTCTTTTGTATCTTTTGCTTCCCAATGCCCGTATTGCAACCCGAATGTGTCAACGACTTCGCCATCAGGTGTTATCCGTTTGTTGTCTGGCGTGTAGCGGGTTTTTTCACAAACAAGGATCAGGTTTGCTTGTCGGCAGTAGTGCTGTAGTAGGTTTTGAAAGGCAGTACGGACCGCGCCTTCGTTTTCTGCATTGACATTGGCATATTCTTTGAGTTCTGCGTAGAACTGTTTGATGGGTTTGTGCGTAGGTTTGATGTTGAGAGATGGCATGGCTTTTCTCGAACGTTATTAGCGGTTGAATTTAATAGAACTTAAGTGAACGAATTCTTGTAGAACAAACAAGACTGGCTCATGTCAAGACTAAGTGCGGAGGCTTCTAGAGAATCCAAGTGTACAGCGAGTTTATTCAAATAAAACGCACTTACTTTTTACATGAGCCACAAGACTATATAACGCTTTTCTCTCTTTAAATCCATTAGAAGCATTATATAGAATGAAGATAGAAATTGTGTTTAAATTTTAATCCACCTCCGTTTTCGAATTTTAATGTCCAGTTTATGTCTGCTTTAGTTCTTCAACTACTTTACTGATTCCTTCCACAATGTCCGAAAAAGCCTCATCTTGATTATCCCAACTAGTCACTGCTTTCCCACCTGTAGGCAACGCATTAAGTTTAGCAAAAGGTGCAATTTTCCAATAAACGGGACGCAGTAATATAGGTATTACACGAGCCTTATTCGCCTCGTGTCGTTCCATAGCACGTCCCATTTCAACATCATAGCAGTAAGGTGACGAAATGAAGTCAGAACTAATAAGCAATAATATTATTTGGGCAGAATTTAGATGTTCGTCAATCTGTCCTTCCCATTCGGTACCAGCACCTATTTTCCGATCATGCCAATTTGTGATAACTCTCTGCCATTTCAAAATTGAGAGATGGTTCTCAAGTTGATCTCGCATTTCTTCATCTATGTGAGAATATGAATAAAAGAGTTCAATACTATTCGGTTGTGAATTAGAACATATTGCTTGGTGAGAGTGTTGTTCTTGAATCGAATCCTCTAAGAATCTCCTATCGGCAATCATTTGAAGGTACGAATTTTGTGGCAATGAACGATACAAATCATCATCATGTATTTCCCGCATTCTGCGACTTGCAGCCTCAACTTGCCTACCGTGTTTGCTACATAATTTCAATATTTTATTTCCTTTTTCTAAATCATTTGAACCAGGAACAAAATCAATTAGGTCAGACAATTCATTAGCCATTTTATAGGAAAACTCCCTAAGATCCCACTGTGTAAAATATCTTGCTTGGTTAACATAGTCAATCAATGAGGTAATAATTTCATTATTTACGTCTTTTCCCAGAATAAAGTCTGAAGCATAAATACCGGATTCATCTACATCGTCTAATTCAGACCCGTAGGCTGCAAATCGTCTGTCAATACACTGTGAGCAACCCCCACAGTGGGTTGTATAACTAATGTTCTGTGACGTATGGCTGCAAGACACTGAACTTGAGATTAAATCTTTTTGACCAAGTTTGTCTAGGATGCAAAGGATGTCTGTTTTTGTTTTCCATAAAAAAGGTGTAGCAATTTTAAATTTTGGTTGATCAATTTCCGACAAGGAATTGAAGAAATTTTCGAGAAGGACTATTGTTTTTGGATGTGTTGTTCTACTGGCTCTTGCATTCATCTGATCTTGTCGTTTAGGGAAATTAATTGATGTGATTCCATTTTCGTAAACATAAATACAATTATTAGACAATACGCTTGACAAAGCATAAGCAATAGAAGAATACAAAAAAAACCGTGTCCGCTGAGTTTCCTCTCTGCGCCCCATAGTTTGGCGTAAGTTACAACGAAATTTGAAGTGTTTAATTCTGTTTGGAAAACGTTCTTTAAGTACTTTTATCAACTGATCTTGTGTTTTTGCTGTTCTTGGTTGACCAGATCGGTGGCTAACAAGATAAAGTTGGTCTTCTGAATTTTTAAGGCAATCTACAATTCCAACCAGCGAATCCAAACCACCAGAAAAAAGAATCACTTTAGTATTATGTTGTGGTTCGATTTGAAATTCTTTTTTATCAAAGAGACCTGCCGGAGGTGTCAAATGTTCGGGTTGAAAGGTAAAATTATAGCCTCTATCTCCTGACATGAAGGTAAGTGCTTTTTCAAGTCTATCTATCACATCTGGTGAGTTCCAAAAGTCGTAATCTCTAACCTTAATAACAAAGTGAAATAAACGAGACCAACTATGGTACTCTAAGTTATCTCTATTTCCACGTGAAATGAGTCGATCCGCACAATAGACATATGCAGCAATTTCCAATAGATCAAGGATCCGATTCGGAATATGAGATACACTTCTGATAAAATCGGGGAGACCAAGCTTTATATTTGGGTTATTGATATCAGATTCACTATATTCAAGTCTTATTGACGATGTAAATTCATAACTTTCGGGTAATATTGCAGCGTTACATATTACAATCTGTGACGAGCCATCTACAGTTAGTGGAGAGTCGTTTTTCATTTTTTCTCGCCCTCCCGTTGTAACTCATCACGCATTTTCCCAAAAGCATGGGATAAAAACCTCTCAATTTCTTTTTCGTTGGGAATACCTGTTTTAGCATGTTTGTTGAACCATCCTGCTGCAAAAGACTGTGTAATTTTCGCTGTTTCAAAAGCATGTAAAGAAATAGCATCAACATGTTCTTCAAGAAGGTGCTTAAAATCGATTTGCTTATCAATATTTCCTAAAGCCGCAGGGACATCTCTTTCAAGAAAATATTCTAAATACCTCTGTGTGAACTTTGCGAAAAACAGGCGAGATAACTCACAGAAACCAGCCCCATTATTTGCTTTTCGCCATACTTTATACGGATCTTCCAACGACTCAAAAAGACTTAAGGCATCTTGTTGATTCTGATCATACCAAGTAGAAATCGCATCACCGGCAGCTTGTTGTGCGATTCCTCCGTATTCAAAAGAATCTTTTTTCATTGATACATAAGATCCAACTGCTTTAACAAAAGAAAGCAGCGTTGGATTATTAGGCAATTCGACACCAAAATTGTCTAACAGACACATCTGTGGATCTTCTTCGCTCGACGCAACAGCGAGATTAACTAGGAATTGAAACGCCTTCAACACTCCATTGTCTTTTTCAATGTGACGAAACCGTGATCTAATATTCTCAATTGTTTTTTGTGCAATTTCAGCAACTTCCGTTTCAGTAACTTGCATCCCGATAATATATTGGATAATATCTTGCCATTTTCGGCTCTTAGGAAGTACAGAAATTCTTAAATGACCCATTGCATATCTCCGCATGCCAACATTTTGCTGTTTACTTCATTCTACGAAATTATAAACTTGATATAGGTAATAAAAATATTTTTTAACCTTTCACAACGCCAATCGGGCGGAGACGCGCAACGCGGCGCGACAGTCCAGCCTCATCCACAACGCGGACAACCTCATCAACATCTTTGTATGCCTCAGAGGTCTCTTCCTGCAGCGTCCGTTTACCTTCCGCACGAACGAAAATACCGCGTTTCTCAAGGTCTTTTTGAATAGAACGCCCTTCAGTTAAAGCAATCGCCTTACGTCTTGAAAGAACTCTACCCGCACCATGACATGTCGTTCCCCAAGTCTCTGCCATAGCACCTGGATTCCCGACAAGCACATAAGACGCAGTCCCCATATCTCCAGGAATTAGAACCGGTTGTCCTACCTTCTGATATTTATCAGGAATCTCTGGATGTCCAGCAGGGAAAGCACGAGTCGCGCCTTTTCGATGGATAAACAACTCGCGTTCTTCACCATCAACATCGTGTTTTTCAAACTTCCCGATGTTATGCGCAACATCATATACAAGTTCCAACCCGAGTTCATCCTCAGTTGTGTCAAAATATTTCATAAAAGTCTGCCGAACAAGGTGCATAATACATTGCCGATTGTTCCATGCATAATTTGCACTACACGCCATGGCAGTAATGTAATCTTGTCCTTCTGGAGAGTTGATTGGGGCAGATGCGAGTTGACGGTCTGGGAGATTTATACCATATCTTTCTGCTACCTGAACCCAACTTTTCACGTGTTCATCGCATATTTGATAGCCGAATCCCCGTGAGCCTGTGTGTATCATCACACAAACGTTGCCTTCACTCAAACCCATCGCATCAGCAGCCTCCCGATAAAAGATGCGATCAACAACTTGCACTTCAAGGAAATGGTTTCCTGAACCGAGTGTACCGAGTTGGTTCTTTCCGCGTTCTAAAGCACGTTGGCTGGCAGCGTCAGCATTCGCATGTTTAAGAAATCCGGTGGCTTCAGTAAATTGTAAGTCTTGTGGGTGACCATATTCGCGCTCTATTGCCCATTGCGCACCCTTTTCTAACATATAACGTTCTTCATTGAGAGACAGTTGAATCTGACCTTTTGAGCCAACACCACAAGGAACATTATCAAAGAGTTCGCCAATGAGTCCTTTCGTTCTGCCATCTAATTGTTTGGCATCAAGATTGGTTCGGATCAACCGCACGCCGCAATTAATATCGTATCCGATACCGCCCGGTGAAACGACACCATCTGCTTTCGGATCGGTTGCTGCGACACCACCGATAACGAAACCGTAACCCCAATGTAAATCAGGCATAGCGAGAGAGTGTTTGACAATGCCAGGGAGATGCGCTACGTTAGCAACTTGCTGCAATGCCTCATCGCTGTTAGTTTGTTTAAGTAGTTTTTCGTTGGCGTAGATAATACCATCAACGCGCATACCTTCCATATAACTTTTGGGGATGCGCCAGCGGTATTCGTCAATTTTTTGGAGGGTTACATTTGGTGCCATCTTTCAACTCCTATAGATTTGAAGAAAATTAAGCAATTGGAAATAACTCTGGCAATTCAATCCATCTGCGTGATTTCCAAGATTCCATTCCTTTATCCGCTAACTGCACACCCTTCGCGCCTTCAAGTAATGTCCACGGAAACGGTTCATCGGTAACAAGGTGACGGAGAAACAGTTCCCACTGTGCTCTAAAGGCGTTGTCGTACGTCTCCTGTTCAGGAATCTTGAGCCAGCCGTCAAAGAATTTAATCGGTTGTTCAATATCAGGATTCCAGATAGGGCGCGGGGTACCTGAAAGCGGTTGTATCCAACAATCTCTCAAGCCAACAACTGCTGATCCGTTCAAACCATCTACTTGTATTGTCAGCAGATCATCGCGTCTAACCCGAACTGCCCATGAGGAGTTAAAGTGAGCAATAACCCCATCTTCTAATTCAAAAGTAGCATAAGCAGCATCCTCAGCCGTACACGGATACGGTTTGCCTTCCTCGTTCCATCGTTGTGGAAGATGTGTTGTCGCAATACAGAATACACCTTTGACCGATCCGAAAAGGTTATCTAATACATATCGCCAGTGGCTAAACATATCAAGAATAATGCCGCCGCCATCTTCGGCGCGATAGTTCCAAGAGGGACGTTGCGTTGGAATAGCGTCACCTTGGAAAACCCAATAGCCGAATTCACCACGGACAGAGATGATTTTACCGAAAAAGTCTGTATCTATCAAACGTTTTAGTTTTCGGATACCGGGTAACCAGAGTTTATCCTGAACGACACCGTTTTTGAGTCCTGCCTTTGCAGCCTGTTCATATAGACTGTAAGCATCTGCAGTATCAGTGGCGGTAGGTTTTTCACAATAGATATGTTTTCCGGCTGATATTGCGGCTCGGACAGCATCAACTCTGCGTGATGTAACCTGCGCGTCAAAATAGACAGTATAAGCATCATCAGCAAGGGCAGCATCAAGGTCTGTGCTCCATTTTTCAACACCAGTGGATTCAGATAACTTCTCTAACTTTGCTGGATTTCTACCGATGAGAAACGGGTCAGGCATAATCACTTCACCGTCACTGATCGGGATACCGCCTTCTTCTGCAATTGCTAAGATAGAGCGGATGAGGTGTTGGTTTGTTCCCATCCTGCCGGTAACGCCATTCATGATGATGCCGACACGATGTGCTTTGAGGGTATGGTTGGTCATTGACAATCCTTATCAATTAAACATAGGACAGACGCATTTCCTTATCTAGGGGAATTTGTCCATCCTGGTAGAGGTTACTTCCGTATCAACATCTTCCGCGTGGCAGTAAAATCGCCTGCGGTGAGGGTGTAGAAATACACACCGCTTGCCACAGGTTCACCGACTGCGTTACTGCCATCCCAATACGCCGCACGGCTACGACTCTGATATGTTCCTGCAGCTTGATGTCCCAGTGTTAACTGATGGACGGCTTGTCCATTTGAGGCATAGATCGTCAGTGTGACATCCGCATCCGTTGCCAACTGATAAGGTATCCATGTTTCGGGGTTGAATGGATTCGGATAGTTGGCAAGCAGTTCTGTTTTTTCGGGTAAAGTAACCTGGCCGGTGGGTGCTGATGGCGTTTCTGTTACTTCAAATCGCGTGATTTCAGTAAAATCATGGTAAATGGCATTCCTTGCTTTGTCAGTAACCGATATTCCGATAACCCCCCAAATACCAGGAAAACTGCCTTCCGGCAAGTAGATAGTAGGCGTATATTTTCTATAAACATTTGGGTCATCTTGAAAATATATTTCCTGTGTATGTATATAACTGTATGGTCCCTCAAAATCATAGTGTCGTTCACCCCCTAACGGGTCTCTGATAGCGATATATCCTTCTTCAAACCCACTTATATCGTCTTTCACATAACACTCTACTTTGACGAACGTCGCACCATTTGGATTTTCAGGATTTGCGGGTTCGGCATCAACAGTGATCCTGTTAACATCGAGTGTAGGCGGCGAAGTATCCGGGTTCTTCGTTTCTATTGTTACTTTTTGTATCTGATCATCAATCTTGGGTAAGTACACACTTACATGATTTATAGCATCCTGAAAGTAGAGTCTTTTTAATCCATACACCCCTCCGGGCAGATAATGTGGGATGAAAAAAGTAGCTTTCAATGTCCAAATATCTCCCTCGCGACTGACATTAGAAGCACGCACCGGTCCAGTAGAACTACTCCCATATGATTGGATGTATGGCTTCTTGTAGTAGGCATCTTGGACAAGGTTCTGTTTTTCTGGTCGTATATCGGTATGCCCGTAGAGACCCCTATCCTCTTTTACTTGCCACGTTGCGGTTACGGCGTAGAAATGTTCGTTTTTTTCGGTATATGCATCTGATACCGTCAGTGTTGCGGAATTCGGCACATATTCCGGTGGGTATAAGTCTTCGTATATGTTATTGATATAGATTTGCAAACCGAAGCCACCCGAATTATATCTTTTTAGTCCATTCGCATCGTATGTTGACACTTGTGTTATTGTGTAATACCCTTTAGGTGCGGACGCACGTACACTCGTATCTCCGCGCAATATATTGCTCTGCCTCTGACGAAAATATCTACCCTGTGCATCTATAGGGCGCAGTCTAACAGTGAAGTGACCCCCATTTAACAATCTGAAGTACACAACACCCCCTGTTGAGTAATCCAATTCGTTTTCTGTATGGGTTTCTATTTCAATAGTAACCTCTTTAGACCCTTCTGGTTCACCTTCCACTGTCACATCAACCCGTATGACTTGACCAGGGTATACATAATCGGGATATAAGTTATAGACAACAAAGGTGAGGTCTTCGCGTATTTGCGAAATATAACGTGTGCCGTGCATAATCCTATTCTGTATGAACTCATACTTTGCAGGCGATCTTGACCTTAGTTTATCCGGGGTGACGATATAGTAAGCGATACTTTCTGCCATATCTTCATTTGGATTTTTTCCATGTGCGTAGTCGGATACAAACTCGGTCTGATTGGTTGTCATCCACCTTCCATCTCCATAATACCACCCGCCTAGTTCTATCCAGTCTGCTTTGAGTTGCTTATCAAATAGATAAGCCCACAAGAAGTGTGCTTTTTCATGGAGAATGATTCGCTGTGTTTCGTGTGTGATTCCATCTATAAAAGCTTTATCTGTAAACTCAATATAGCCTGCCCTTGTATGTGCGTGTGCGGCGTATCCAACAAATGGATCTGCTACCCGTCTGACAAGATATTTCAATCCTGGCGTCACATGCATGCCTGATGGATATTCTTCAAACATTACCATGATACCTATGATTTCTTCATAAGTAAATTTGTCAAACTTATAGGCAGGTTCCCCTGTTAAAACTTCATAGTCGGGCACATGCACCGTAACGCCATAGTTTCTCTGCAGCATCTGGTCTATCGCACGGTGTTGGATTCCTATTCCTGGTATGTATGTAGCAAATCTGAGGACGGCTCGCCAAAGTCGCTTGGAAAAATATCGCCCTTGAATACCATCTATTTTTGCGACAAATGGATTGGCATAAGTGAAAGCCTCTGATGCAATTGTTATCGTCCGAAGACTACCGGCTTCGACTTCTACATCGGGACCCAGGTCTATGTCTTGCGCCACATGAGCATCACTCAATATCCAATAACTGGGGTTCTGCCTCCAAGCTGAAGCATATCTGCTCATATCTTGTAATGCCTGTAGAAGCAGATATGCTTTATCAGCATCCCATTCAGGCGATAAATACACTTTATACCAATCTGCTAATCTCATACTTGCACTATCTGATATAGATGTTTTTATGCCAGTATCTTCTATTTCTACCTCTATCGGTTGGGGGACAAAGACTGTTTCTTGCCCTGAAGGGGCTTCACCTATTTCCCAGTGATATGTAGCAGTTTCTGCAATCCCCTGTCCTACTACGGATACACCGATGAGGATGGTGAGAGTAACTACCCCTTGTATGATTTTCTTATTCATGAATATTCTCCTATTTGAAGTTTTGTGCCACAATAACGAGATCTAATATATTGACAACACCATCGCCATTCAAGTCTGGTTCTGCTGCTCCAAAGGCATTTGCGACAATCACTAAGTCTTGTATATTGACAACGCCATCCGTATTGACATCTGCTGCGATATTTTTTGTTCCTGTGGTGAATTGTGGGAGTTCCCACAACAACACCGTGCCATCATCACTCCCACTTGCCAGTGTTTTTCCATCCGGACTGAACGATACACTATAGACAGCACCGGTATGTCCCTCAAGTGTGCCTATTTCACTCTTCGTAGACACATCCCATATACGCACAGTCCGGTCATTACTCCCACTTACGATTGTTTTTCCATCTGGACTAAACGATACACTCAAGACCTCGCTGGTATGACCCCGAAGTATAGCTATTTCTGTCTGCAAAGCAACATCCCACATACGCACAGTGCGGTCATTACTGCCACTTACGATTGTTTTTCCATCCGGACTGAACGATACACTATTTACCCACCCTGTATGTCCTCGAAGTATAGTAATTTCTGTCCACGTATCCACATTCCAGATACGTACAGTGCCGTCAATACTCCCCGCACTTACGATTGTATTTCCATCTGGACTGAACGATACACTTTTGACAGCCCCGATATGTTCCCAATGTCTGACTATTTGCGTCTGCGTATCCACATTCCACAGACTCACAATGTCGAAATAGTCGAAATAGGAATTACTCCCACTGGCACTTGCGAGTGTGCGTCCATCTGGACTGAAAACAACACTATTGACACGCGGTATATCAAATATAGCTATTTTTGTCTGCGTATCCACATCCCACAAACGCACGGTTTGGCCAGATACCCAATTCCCACTTGCGATTGTATTTCCATTCGGACTGAAAGATACACATTTGACACCCCAAATATCAAGTGTGCTTATTTTTGTCTGCGTAGCAACATCCCACAAAACAGTACCGCCGTCATGACTCCCACTTGCGAGTGTGCGTCCATCTGGACTGAACGATACACTATTGACATCCCCGGTATGCCCCTCAAGTATGGTGCGTATATTTTTTATTGGCGCAGCAACCCACAAGACTTCCCATATATGTTCGATATACCCGAAATTTCCGTATCTGGATGTTCTTGTTTGCTTATTTACATCCCAGAAACGCACGTCCCGACCATACAAAAATTGAGCTGCGATTGTATTGCCATCCGGACTGAACGATACACCACTCGTGACACCGGAGATAAAAGACATTTTAAGTATAGCTATTCCTGTCTGCGTAGCAACATCCCATAATCGCACGTCGCCGTCCCAACTCCCACTTGCGAGGGTTTTGCCATCCGGACTGAAAACAACACTATTAACACGCCAGGTATGTCCCTCAAGTATGCCTATTTCTGTCTGTGTATCAACATCCCACAAAAGTATAGTGCCGTACGCACTCCCCGTTGCGATCGTTTTTCCATCCGGACTAAACGATACACTACTGACATATCCGGTATGCCCTTCAAGTATGCCTATTTCTGTTCGTGTATCCACATCCCACAAACGCACAATTTCGTCCTGACCACCACTTGCAATCATTTTTCCATCCGGACTGAACGATACACTCTCTAACGACCCGGTATGTCCTTCAAGAGTGTGTATTTGCGTCTGTGTCTCTATATCCCATAAACGCAGGGTGTTATCATCATCCCAACTTGCGAGGGTGCGTCCATCCGGACTAAACAATATACTATCTGGTCCCCCAGTATGTCCCTCAAGTGTGCCTATTTCTGTCTGTGTAGCAACATCCCATAAACGCAAGGTGTTGTCCTGACCACCACTGGCGAGGGTGCGTCCATCCGGACTGAACGATATACGATCTACCGCCCCGGTATGCCCAGTGAGCAGGGCAAGTTCTTCGCTTGTCTGTACATCATAAATCCATATACCGATCTTACTCGCCACAGCAAGCAACGCCCCATCTGGTGAACACGTTATATCATTTATCCCGCCTTTGCCGAGGCGCGCTTTGGCACCTTCCGGTAAATTCCATTCTGATGTGTTTACCGCAGCAGCCTGCGGTAGAAAAGTGAAAAGTGAAACTGCTAATAGAAATAAACTAATAATTAAAGTTGTTTTCATCAATGAGTTCCTTTTTGTTTTAATCAGAAGAATCAGGCGGATTTGCTCGACTAAAGCAGAGTAGGAAGGACTTTTTAACCCTCAACCCCCTTATATGAAGATTAATTTATTAATTCGGTAATTTTGGAAAAACTCCGATTCGGTTAGGAATCCGCACTACCGGGTTTGGGAAAAATTAGAATTACCGAAATATTTTCTTAATCTTCATTCAATAGGGACGAACTACGTCTTCGGTTTATCAGTACATTGGGGGGCAGCACCTTCTGGGAGTGGCGGCACATCTATACCGGCTTTAGGAAGTGTCCCTGCAAGTTCCTGTTTCCAATGGTCAACATCTCCTGCGGGACCGTAGCAGTAGACCATCTGCATCGGTGTGTCGCTGGTGTTCGTCAGCTGGTGGAAAACCCATGATGGGATGAAAACAGTCTGTCCTGTGGAGATAGTCTGACGTTCTTCACCGAGACACATCTCGCCTTCACCTTCAACGATGAAATATATCTCTTCCTGTTCATGATTGTGCCACGGGACTTGTCCACCGTTTGGTTCTAACACGACGAACCCCATGCCGAATTCCTTAATTTGGATAGGGGATGCACCGCCAACAAGATTTTTGGTGCGTCTACGGGCAGGATAGGTCCGCCCCTCTATTTTATTTACATCTGCGATTAACATAAATGTTGTCCTTTCTAAGAGAACAGCCGTTTGATTGCATGCTATTCAAAAAGTTCTGAAACTTGACAAGAAAAGCCTTTGACAACCTCCTCACCGCTGAGCGTATCATTCCGTGTGAGCAGAGTTATATCTGTTTCTGAACGATAGACGGTCACCGTTTTGGATCGAGGGGCAAGTACCCATATCAACTGCGTGCCTGCCTCAAGATATGCAAAAGCCTTATCTTCAACTCGGTGAGAGGCATCTGTCGGAGAAATAACTTCAACGGCAAGGTCTGGCGGAACCGGAAATGCTTTGCTACGGTCAACGGGAAGTCGGTCAGTTGATATAAAGGCTATATCTGGTATCAGTACTCGTTCTCCAACTTGGAAACCTGTGTCTGGTGCATAAACACGCCCTAACTGATTTTCGCGAACGTACGTGTTTAACAGTGAAATTAGGTTCATACTAATGTCACCGTGTTCAACTGACGTTGGTGGCATCGGAATTAATTCTCCTTTAATGTATTCATATCCCTCTAAATCGCTTTCAAGGAATTCCTCCAACGTCATTGTAGAAATTTCAGGGGGCAGGCTTTCTTGAACTAATGGGCGTACTTCTTGAGCATCCATTTTTATCCTCCTACGATGAGTATTTGAGTGTTTTTTTTACATTCTATTGACAATTTACCATATTACGTTGATGGAATTCAACTGCTTTTTACAACTTGCAGGTTTGCAGGTTGCAATTATGGTATAGGCGTGCATGCATACTATGCACACACGCCTACAATATATCAAAACACTTTACTGTAACCTAAGCTTCTGCTTCAATGACAGCCTGCGCTGCAGCAAGCCGAGCAATCGGCACGCGGAACGGAGAACATGAAACGTAATCGAATCTTAATCCGTAGCAGAACTTCACTGAACTCGGTTCGCCGCCGTGTTCTCCACAGATCCCGATTTTCAGTTCAGGCCGTGCTGAACGCCCCTTTTCACAACCAATTTCCAATAGGCTGCCAACACCTTCCTGGTCCAAAACTTGGAACGGATCGTATTCAAGGACACCGTTTCTAACATAGTCGTCAAGGAATTTCGCTGCATCATCACGACTCATACCAAACGTTGTTTGCGTAAGGTCGTTCGTACCGTAAGAAAAGAATTCGGCTTCAGCGGCGATCTTATCAGCAGTTAGTGCTGCACGGGGAAGTTCAATCATCGTACCAACGAGGTATTCTACACGAGAACCTATCTCTTTAAAGACTTCCTCTGCAGTATCAACAACAATTTTGCGCTGTAATGAGAATTCATTGATATGTCCAACAAGTGGGATCATAATCTCTGGTAAAACCTTAATACCGCGTTTTGCCACATCAACAGCGGCTTCAAAGATTGCACGCGCCTGCATCTCCGTTATCTCCGGATAGACAATACCGAGCCTACATCCACGATGCCCAAGCATCGGATTGAATTCATGTAATTCTTCAATGCGCTCACGAAGTTTTTGAGCATCAACGTTAATTCTTTGCGCAAGATCAACGATTTCAGTCTCGTTTTTCGGCAAGAACTCGTGCAGAGGTGGATCAAGGGTACGGATGGTAACTGGATAACCAGCCATCGCCTCAAAGATCCCGATAAAATCTTTACGTTGGTGCGAAAGGAGTTTGGCTAATGCCAGTTTACGTTCTGCCGTTTCATCAGCAAGAATCATCTCTCGAACAGCGTCAATCCCTGTACCAAAGAACATATGTTCAGTTCTGCAGAGACCGATACCCTCGGCACCGAATCCTTTCGCATTTTCAGCATCTTCTGGTGTATCCGCATTAGTACGAATGTTCATAGTACGGACTTCATCTGCCCATTCCATAAGAATTCCGAATTGTCCACTGAGTTCTGGTTGGATAAGGGATACTTGTCCCTTGAGCACATCACCTGTAGAACCGTTGAGCGTGATGAAATCACCTTCGGCGTAGCGTTTACCACCAGCATAGAATTCCAATGCCTTTTCACTGATAAACAGATCAGAACATCCAGCAACACAACATTTTCCCATGCCGCGTGCCACAACAGCAGCGTGACTTGTCATCCCGCCACGTGCAGTGAGGATACCTTCAGCAGCGTCCATCCCACCAATATCTTCTGGCGATGTTTCTGCGCGGACGAGAATAACTTTCTCACCTTCAGCAGCAAGTTCTTCAGCGCGGATTGCTGTGAAGACTACTTTTCCAACCGCTGCACCTGGTGAAGCGGGTAAACCTTTTGCGATTACTTCAACAGATGCATCTGGGTCTATACTCGGATGCAACAACTGGTCAAGATCGTTGGCAGGAACACGCGTCAACGCAGTTTCTTTATCAATCAAGCCTTCTTCAACCATCTCAACAGCAATTCGGACAGCAGCTTGACCCGTGCGTTTTCCGTTACGCGTTTGGAGCATATAGAGTGTGCCATCTTGAATGGTGAACTCCACATCTTGCATGTCGCTGTAATGTTTCTCTAATTTCAAGCCGATTCCAACCAACTCGTTATATGCGTCAGGAGAGATATTTTTCAGTTCCGATATCGGCAACGGGGTTCGGATACCAGCCACAACATCTTCACCTTGAGCATTCATCAAAAATTCGCCATAAAATTGATTCGCACCAGTGGATGGGTTTCGGGTAAATGCGACACCTGTGCCGGAACTTCCACCCAAATTTCCGAATACCATTGCTTGAATATTGACTGCAGTACGACCAAGTTCTTCCGAAATATCGTTCAGACGGCGGTAAGTAATAGCACGTGGGTTGCCCGAAGATTCAAACACAGCATCACGTGCCATGTCTAACTGACGGCGTGGCTCATCAGGAAAATCGTTTCCTGATCTCTGCTTGATAACACTCTTAAATTCCTTGACGAGTTCCATCAAATCGGATGCCTCTAATTCCGTATCTAATGTAGCACCTTTTGCTTTTTTCTTCTCTTCAAGCAAATGTTCAAACTCATCATGGTCAACCCGCAGCACAACGTTTCCAAACATCTGAACAAAGCGGCGGTATGCATCGTAAGAGAAACGTTCGTTTTCAGACTTCGCGATGAGTCCTTTTACTGCATCATCATTCAAACCGAGGTTCAGAATAGTGTCCATCATTCCGGGCATTGAAACTGCTGCACCAGAACGGACAGAAACGAGCAGTGGATCTTCGGTATCACCGAATTTTGCACCAAGCGCATTTTCTAATTTCTGAAGGTTCTCAGTAATCTGTTGGTCAAGACCGGTGGGGTAGTTGTGATCGTTATCGTAGTA
Source organism: Candidatus Poribacteria bacterium (assembly GCA_965218285.1). Classification (GTDB taxonomy): domain Bacteria; phylum Poribacteria; class WGA-4E; order WGA-4E; family WGA-3G; genus MSPOR6. Next base: position 5,217,049 of record OZ244616.1, on the reverse strand, counting down.
GTATTTGCAAACTTCAGTGGAAATCGTGAAACCTGGGGGGACAGGAACACCGAGGTTCGTCATCTCGGCAAGGTTTGATCCCTTACCACCGAGTAGAGCTCGCATGGTCGCATCACCTTCAGATTCACCGGGTCCAAAGAAGTAAACATACTTGGGTTGTGTCATTAAAATCCTCCGCATTTAAGTGTATCGTATTGTTGATATTGTAACGTGAGTTTGATATATAGCAAATTCTAAACATAAACGGACATTTTCGTAGGGGTTAGGTAACCTAACCCCATAGGTGTCAATTTAAGGATTTTCAACATTTTGTAGAAGTCTAAAAGTTGTGTGTTTGCCAATGCTCCGTATCCTCCTATCATCATTGAGTATAGTCTGTTTTATATCCCTAAGAGTTCTGCATAAAGCAGTTTTGGATTTACGAAAACTGATTGTAATGATGCGTGCGTATAAACCGACAAGTTCAGCTGTTTTGATGATATTATATAGTATACATCTCCATCCGATTGCTATCATCACCCAGTGTCTTATGAGTTGTGCGATGAGTTTGGCGTATACCTCACATAAGACCCGATAAGGTTTTTTGCTTCGGGATGTGTGAACTTTGCCGATGCTTTTGAAAGATTTAAACATCAACTCAACTTGCCACCGGATGCGAACAAGGGCTGCGATCTGTTCAGGGGTAAACTGATCCGTATCTATATTTGTGATATAGATGTTCCATCCTGCGAGTTTTAGGCGTTGTTTTGAAGGATTTGTCTGTCTGCGTTTAGCATCTCGTCTGATATATCGGCGACGCTTGTTTGCTTCTTCTTCGCTGATCCGTAAGGCGACAAGGTGTGCTGGAAGTCGCTTTGAAGCACCGATGAAACAACTCAGGTTGACGGTGTCTGAGGTTTCTGAGGCAAGCCGCTTCTGTAAACAAAAAGGTTCTTGTTGTTCGTCAAAAAGTGAACAACCGGCTTTGAACTTTGTTATCCAAAAGACGCCAGCTTGTGTCAATCTTTCAAACTCGGCAAGCGAAAAATAGCCGAGGTCTGCCAAGCGTAAACTGCCCGCAGGTAGAGGTTGAAACTGCTCTTCCGCCTTCGTATCAGCAGTGGTGCCATCCGTAAGTTGAAAGTGCTGGAAAGTGCCGGTCAAAACATCAAAGCGGACTTGGAGTTTCAAGGCAGCTTTATTTTTTTGTGTTCTACAGGATGCGCCTTTCCATATTGTATGGAGTTCATCTAAGAGTGTGATCCAAGTGCTATCTTGCACATAAACACCCGTGAAGTGTTTCAGCAACGGGAGACATTGAGGTTTGAGGGTAAGCACTTGGCTTGCCGCTTCTTCAAGTGTTGCCTTCAGTGTCTCGGCTGCCTCGGGTGTCATCCGTTGTTCAATCGCTTGACGAGAGACGTCAATGCCTAAAGCCTGTGCGGTATTGGCAAGATCAGCATAACTGGCATCAGGTGCTTCAAGCCACCCGAATACGAGGGTCTGAATAAAGCCAGCACCTGTGAGTTTACGTATTCTTTGAACCAACCCACAACGCTGGGCTATCTCATTGGCTCTATTTTGGAGTATCTCTTGCATTTTATCGGGAACCTGTGTTAGTATAGACATCGGAACACCTCTTTTGTAGAATTAATTAAAATCGTTTTCTACATTATGTAAGAGGTGTCTCCATTTTGCAACACTTTTTTTATCAAAATACACAAAATATTTTCTTAAATTGACACCTATGGGGTTAGGTAACCTAACCCCTACGGGCGAGAAGACCTCGCCTCTACGAGAAGCCCGACATTTTGCTTTATCAAACTCACGTTATTGTAGAGTGTATCTCATAAATCTGGATCTATTGATTTCAGTGTGTTTAACACATCCTACAAAATTCTAAGGTCAATGTCCGAGGTGCAATAAATTGCGCGACTACAAACACGGCGAATCCAAAGAAAATGGATAGGTATTTTAAATTTCACTGTATATGAAATTATACAGCACTACCCAGAAAAAGTCAAAGAAATAGGGTTCAAAAAAGAAACGAGAGTTTTGTTACTAAAGACAGATAGTGCAATTTTGAATGATTGAGATGACCTTTGAGGACTGCAAAACCCACTACAATAAGGTTGATTTTCTACCCCGTTCTCTTTATAATACCATTTCTGAATGATAACATCTCATTAACAAAAAACGCGTTCGTCCTCGCGCACTTCATTGCGCCTCTTACATTCAACAAAAGATGAGTTTCAAAATGTTATAATACCAAATTAACCCGATTTGTAGTGTGAGGTCTCTGGGTTCTCCTCGCAATGCCGACTTTATCCGAAGACGTCGAATCAAGTTAATTTGGTATAATAATCAATTGACATCTTTTGTCATCCTTCATATAATCAAGGAGAGAGAAATATGCTATAGAAAGGTATAACGGAAACACCCTATGCGAGTCCAAATCCTTGCCGATGTTGGCAAAGGCATAACACTACCTATCAACTATAACCACCTCCTTGTTGGCGCAATTTACCGATTTCTTGCAGAATCCAACCCTGAATATGCCGATTTTCTACACGATGAAGGCTACCACGCCGCTGAAAAACGTTTCAAACTCTTTACCTTCTCACAACTGATGGCAGAACGTAGACGTATCACTGGCGAACAGATACATTTTCGTTCTACCTTGACGTGGTTTGTCTCCTCTCCTGTTGAGCAATTCCTATCTCATTTTGCCGATACACTTCTCACCGAAGGCAGACTCTCCATCGGATCGCACCAACTGAAAATCAAGGATGTGACGATCCCGCGTGTGCCGCGTTTTCGGTCTGAGATGCAGTTCCGATGTCTGTCTCCGATTGTAATGTCCGCAGTGCGTCAATACGAAGGTCAACGCCGCACACACTATTGCCTACCAGATGATCCCAAACTCTCCGATCTTATCCATCAAAACCTGCTCCGAAAACATGAAGCAATCCACGGACGCACCCCACAAGACGATGCTTTATCCTTCCGTTTTGATGATGGCTATATCCGTAGGAAGCAGGGACGCGTCACCCGTTTGGTAGATTTCAAAGGTATCAAAATACGCGGGATAATGTGTCCGTTTAACGTGTCTGGCAGTCCGGCACTGATTCAGGTCGGGTATGAATGCGGGTTTGGCGATAAGAATAGTGCTGGATTTGGGATGGTAGGGGTGTAGTGTTGCGCTTTTCCTCTTGACATAAATCGTAAAATATGTGAAACTGTTTATATTATATTGATGGAAAGGTTTAGACTTAGTGTCTTTTGAAAATAGCGATATGACAGGAGGTTTGGAGATGAAAATTATTACGATTTTACTTGCTGGGATACTGTTGATAAGTACGCAGGTATTTGCAGATCTTTCTGTCTCGGACCTTGAGAAAATTGAGTCTATTGTCAAAGATTCTGAGGCACGTATGAAAGAATATGTTTCTGGTGAAATCGATAAGGTTAACACCAAGATCACGGAAATAGACAAACGTCTGACCAGTCAAATCAATTCAGTGGATACACAGGTTGGTCGCAATTATAATCTTGTGCTCGGTTTAATTGCTTTGATCGCTATTGCTGTAGGACTCCCGCAGATCATCACTGCGTGGCAAGGACGGATGCTAACAAAAAAATATGAAGCACTGAAGCAGGAAATAGAAATGCTAAAACAGGAAAGGATTGTTAGACCTTAACTTTATTTCGTCTACCCCCTCCTAATCGCTCTACCCGACCTACGAACTTAAAATCCGCTACAATCTCAAGCAGTTTATCAATATTTATAGTAAAATCTAAAAATATGTGGACACCTCTTGGTAGGTGTGGTTGATCTATGTCAAGTATTTTGCGTCCGTTCTGTTTTAACTTGATATTTACGGAATTTAATGTGTTAATATAAGTTACTTATATTGTTGAAGGGAGAGGGTTGATATGCCAATTTATGAAAAGTTGATGGGTAATCCTTTTGTTGATGCGGGTGTTTGTGGCATTTGTGAATGGTTGGGACGTAGCGTGCAACCGGAACAGATTACGACTGATGACCTTCAGGAAGTAGTTAATGATGTCGCGCCAATTATGCAAACAGATGCAGGTTGGGGAAATTTGCACGGGATTTTTCCAAATAGTGTGTTAACAAACGCTGCATTCCGAAAGAAAGATCAGGTAGAATTATTCAAAAACGAATGTAAAGATTACATGGACAAAATCTGTGAATTGGAACAAATCGGGGATTGTATGGGATGCGGTAGACGTAATGCAAACACATGGCTTTCAAGAACTAACGTCCCACTAACAGGTGGTAAAAATAGCAACTTTTTTCCAGTCTTTTCCGAGGGAGCAGGTTATTGCGCCGCATGTGCTCTCGCTATTCAAATGTCCCCGCTTGTTTATATGGCAACCGCTGGAAAATATCTTACACTCCACTCTAATTCGTGGAAGGCATTGAGAAGTTGGGCGCAAATTTGTGTAAAAGATGTTCGCTCTCAACAACTTCAACAGGACGTTACGGGATGTTTTAATCCTGGCTATAAAAATCCGCGCAACGGGATGTTCTACATGGTGCGCGAAATGGCACAATATCAGGAAATGCACACTGATGAGAACATACCTATGCAAATTTACTGCTGGACAAATTACAACCAAGGTCCTGAACTTGAAATCTATTACATGCCAGCATCAGTGTTTAAATTTTTACGCGTTGTCTACCAAGGCGAATTTAAAACAGCATGGCAGGAAATTGTCAGAAGTGGTTACGTTAAAGTCAACTGGGATAAAGTGAAATCCGAGGAAGATTACAAAAACCGCACAAACCGCGTGTACGAAAACTTGTTACGAGACATCTCAATTCGTGGGTATTTTTTAAATAGGCGGTTGCGAAAACCACGCGGAAATTGGGAACTACTTTCACTCTATTTGAAGGAGGTTAGAACTATGGAACAAACGCAACTTGAAAAACTTAAACAGGTCGGTGATCTAATTGCCAAGTGTATCCAAAAATCTGGAGGCGATAAACGGCTTAAGCAATTGGAGCGTGCTAAAAACTACGGTGAGTGCCGAAATATCTTGCGATTCGTCATCCGAGAAAGAATTCAGCAAGGGGCATCCGAACCCCTTTTCTCGCTAGATGATTATATGGAACATCTTTTCCCCGCAAGTGATAACCTTAACCTCACGCCGTGGAGAGAAACGCGCGACCTACTCCTATTTAGGATTTATGAACAACTTCACAACTGGCTACAAGAACAAGGTTATGTTGATTACGATGAAGATAATACATCAGATGCAGACGATGCATCTCAAACCGAACAGACTCAGGAGGACTAATCATGTCAAAACACCTTATCGGACTAACCTTAATTGATGCACCCTATTCAGCCTTAAACAACGCTGGAACGGAAGCTTCTCAAGCAACAGAGAACATTGTTACCGTCAAGACACTTAGAAAGGGACGGGCTACCTATCCGTATGTCTCCGGGCAAGCGTTACGTAATTGGTGGCGCACTACCCTTGAACACGAATTTGATGAATGGAAATGTTCCCCTATTGAGAGGGAGAAAAAAATCGCTTTTACGGCGGCAGACCCAGTAACTTACGATGACGATGATGTCTTTGGATATATGCGTGCACAAAGCGATACGCAAGATGGAAAAAAGGTGAATTTAACTGTGACTCGGTTATCGCCTCTCAAGTGTTCACCGCTTATCTCTATTGCTCCGCAAACTCCAACGAATGATTTTGGTGTGATGGCACGTCAAGAAGGCAACCCTGTGCCTTATGAACACCAATTTTATTCGTGTGTCTTACAAGGTATCTTTTCATTAGATCTCAGTGCAGTTGGCGCATTCTCAGATATTGAGCGGACTGGCTATAAGAATATCGCTGCAAGTTATGTGGAGACTATCCAAAATGCGGGTGGCACTCAGGAAGACGAAAAGTCGCCGTGGGTGCTTCCAAAAGAGATTCGGGTGAGACGTTGCCAACAGACGCTCGAAGCACTGCCTATCCTCAGCGGCGGTGCAAAGTTGACATCACATCTCACCGACGTTACACCTAAACTGATTATTCTTTCAGTCCTTGAAGGTGGAAACCATCCTTTCATGAATTTAATGGTAGAGCGAAATGAAGTCGGAGAGTTATCTATAGACGCACTGCGCCAAGTTATTGATGATTACGCAGACCGATTCTGTGATGCAATTTACATCGGTAGACGGAGTGGGTTCATGGATGAGTTACATGACGATCTGTGTAAATTGGCAGACGATACAAGCCTGCCATGCGAAATCGTTTACGATTCGCCAAATAAGGTGATTGCCCAACTCTCACAAAAGTTAGAAACGCACATCGGAGACTAAACATGAAGGTCCTTCGCATTCACATTACCGGCTGGGTCACATCGTTCCGGAATCCGCTATTCATTAGCGGATTCCAACCGACACTCCCGTTGCCGCCACTGTCGGCACTTTACGGACTTTTGACCGCCGCAAAAGGTGATTGGGTTACGCCGCACGATGCTGCTATTGGGTTTGTTTTCAAGAGTAATGGCAGAGCGGTTGATTTGGAAACAGTCTATGAGCTCGGGGGGACGTTAGTTGCAAAGTCAAACATCAACAGACGCGAATTCCTTGTGCAACCGGAACTCTATCTCTACACGCCAGAAATATGGTTAAAAGAGGCATTGGAACGTCCTCACTACCCTTTACTCATGGGACGTTCCTCGGATTTAGCAACCGTTAAGTCTATTGATGAAATTGAGTTAGAGCGCAGATCGGAAACGACCTATAAGAATACGATAATCCCGTTTCCTGATCAGCAACTTCACGGGCAGGTGCAGGCATTGCCAACCCACTTCACAGCGGATATTCCGCGCCGTCCATGTGGCATCCGTGCTTATTGTCTCATCACAGAGAAAATAAAATATTGTGGAGACGTATTACATGATTCCGATATGGATTGGGGCGTCTATTTGCATCAACGCATTCCAGGTGATTTTATCGTTCCTGTTGAACAAAGCAAGAAGCCTGTTGACAAAAACTATCAAGTTCAAGACATGGATGGGGAACAGATGCAACTTTTTAACTCCTAACTCAAATAGCTCGTAGGGGCGAGGTCACCTCGTCCATATCGTAGGGGCGAGGTCACCTCGTCCATATCGTAGGGGCGAGGTCACCTGCCCATATCGTAGGGGCGAGGTCACCTCGTCCATATCGTAGAGGCGAGGTCACCTGCCCATATCGTAGGGGCGAGGTCACCTGCCCATATCGTAGGGGCGAGGTCACCTGCCCATATCGTAGGGGCGAGGTCACCTCGTCCATATCGTAGGGGCGAGGTCACCTGCCCATATCGTAGAGGCGAGGTCACCTCGTCCATATCGTAGGGGCGAGGTCACCTCGTCCATATCGTAGGGGCGAGGTCACCTCGTCCATATCGTAGGGGCGAGGTCACCTGCCCATATCGTAGGGGCGAGGTCACCTGCCCATATCGTAGAGGCGAGGTCACCTCGCCCATATGAGGAGGCTTTTCTTATGAAACCCAAATCCAATCTTCCACGGCGTCGTGCCATGCGCTTGCGAGGATATGATTACAGTCAACCCGGCGCATATTTCGTGACCATCTGTGTACAACATCGGCAATGTTTATTTGGAGCGATAATAGACGGGAAAATGCATTTGAATGAAATAGGCGAAATTGTCGTTGAATGTTGGAACCGTATTCCACAACATTTTTCTTCTGTTGAAATAGGCGAGTATGTCATTATGCCTAATCATATACACGGAATTATTGCATGGGACATCGCAGAGGTGAGGTCTCCTAATCCACAAGAAAACGCAAAAAAACGTAGGGGCGAGGTCACCTCGCCCTCATTAGGCAAAAACGCAGAGGCGAGGTCTCCTAATCCACAAGAAAACGCAAGAAAGCGTAGGGGCGAGGTCACCTCGCCCTCATTAGGCAAAAACGCAGAGGCGAGGTCTCCTAATCCACAAGAAAACGCAAGAAAGCGTAGGGGCGAGGTCACCTCGCCCTCGTTAGGCAAAATCGTAGCATATTTCAAATATCAATCTACCAAGCATATTAACCAACATCACAATACGCCAGGGACGCGTATTTGGCAAAGAAATTATCACGATCATATCATCCGAGACGACATAGATTTACAACGCCTTCGTGAGTATATTCAGAATAATCCGAGGAAATGGGAATTAGATCAATTGCATCCAGATAACAATGGATGGGGCAACCCCGCCCCTACGTAAAACGGGAAGGGTGAAAGCGAATGTCCGTTGAAATACACAAAATCGGGCGGGGCAACCCCGCCCCTACGTAATGTGGGAAGGGTGACCCTGTCCTTACGGGAAGAAAAGGCGGGGCAACCCCGCCCCTACGGGAGGAAAAGCAAATGTCAATATTGCTTGCAAAAAGTGATCCACCGGAAACACTCCTTGATCATACAGAGAATTGCCTTGCAGTCCATAATAGCCTCCGAGAACGGATGCCGTTCTTAGCTGAAGTTGCCAAAAACCCTAATTTCTTTGAACATCTTTTCTATGCTGTAGCACTTCACGATTTCGGAAAAGCAGCTATGGGTTTCCAAAAGCAACTCACTGACAGAAAACGCTGGAACTATCGTCACGAAATACTTTCTACTGGCTTTGTTGTTACCCTTCAATTCCCAGAGGAGGCGAAGCAAGCAATTGCACTTGCGATTTTAACGCATCACAAAGATATTGGGACATTGGTAGAGAAGCATCCGTGTTGGCAACAAAACGAATATGGTTATCAAGAATGGCAAAGAAAAGTCGCAGAACTCACACCGAATTGGGATGATTTGATGGAAATTCAGGAACAGGTGCAGCGTTGGTGTCCTACGGAAAAATGTTTGTGGACACCTATAATCTCAACAGATCAACTCATTAGTGGTTACCGAGAATATATTGCCCCGTATCGGAACGACCTTGAGGACGGAGAATTAACTCCCTTGCACTGCACCTACGGCATGCTGCTCCGCGGGTGTATGATTGCATGTGACCATCTTGCATCGGCAGGCAAAAATGAAATCCAGACAGCACTTGACAACCTTAAAACGTGCCTTATGCAACATGTTGAAAAGAAGGCAAAGGAAAAAGGACGTGACTTTCACGGATGGGAACCCTTTCAAAAAGCCTCTGGGAAAACCACAGGGCAGCTGATGCTTTCTGCCTCAACAGGTTCCGGCAAAACCGAAGCCGCACTGCTTTGGTCAGACAAAAATCAGTCCGAAACTTTTGGTAATAGGGTTTTCTATGTTTTACCTTATACAGCGAGTATCAACGCAATGTATAACCGGTTGATGGAACTCGTATCTGACGAGAAAATTGGTGTGTTGCATGGAAAAGCCGCATACTTCATTTATAAAGCACTCGTTGATAAGGAATACACACCTCAAGAAGCTGCTACATCAGCGCGCCAAGAACTGAACCTAACACGGAAAATATGCCGTCCCTACAAGGTGCTAACGCCTTTTCAGCTCCTCAAAGCTTTTTTCGGTATACGCGGCTTTGAGATGCAAATGGCGGAGATGTCCCAAGGACTTTTCATCTTTGACGAAATCCATGCCTACGATCCGCACACAACCGCGCTTATCTTGACAATGATAAAGAAACTCCGTGAAGATTATGATGCAAAGTTCTGCATTATGACCGCGACAATGCCGAAGTTTCTCAAAGACATGATTTGTGAGGCACTTGGGGAACTTGCACAAGTTGAAATGGCACCTGAAGAACGAGACAAATTCACTCGGCACCGTGTCAAGTTACTTGATGGAAATATCCACGATGCACTTCCGAAAATAAAAGAACGTATCAGTAAAGGACAACGTGTCATGGTTGTTTGTAATACCGTCAAGCAGGCACAAAATGTGTTTCAGGAATTGCAGCATGTAACCGATAATGCCAAACTCCTACACAGCCGATTTATTCTCCGTGACCGAGAACGGATTGAAGGTGAACTTGAAAACGCTGATCTCCTTGTCGGCACACAAGCGGTTGAAGTCTCGCTTGACATTGATTTTGATTGCCTCTTTACAGAACCAGCACCGATAGACGCACTCATTCAACGTTTCGGAAGAATCAACAGGAAAGGTGAGAAGGGAATCTGTGATGTCCACATTTGCCAAGAGGGTGGTGAATACGACAAATATATCTATTCTACAGAGAAAATTGAACGCACCAAAACCGCCTTCGCATCCGTAGACACTCTCCACGAATCAATAATCCAGAGTCTAATTGATGAAGTCTATGGTGAAGGATATGATGAGAAAGAGCATGATAAGTTTAAAAAGGCAAAACAAATGTTTGATCGGCATCTGCAAGACATCGTTCCTTTTATTGAAGATTCTAAAGGACGTAAAGAGTTTAACGAACTCTTTAAGAGTGTTGAGGTTGTGCCAGCATGCTATGAAGAGGAATACTTAACCGAAGTTGACGCACGTAAGTATTATGAGGCGAGAGCCTACATCACACAAATTAGTTACAACCAATTTGCAAGGTTAATGAAGGAAGGGCAAATCAACGTAAATGAACGTATAAATCAGTGTTTCATAAACGTTCGCTATGATGAAATGCTTGGTTTGATCTTGGACGAATATAACCCGAACATCCTATAGTCCAATAGGTAGGGAAGAGTTTACGAAACCAGACATGTATACTAAATTTATTTTAATTTGACAGAGGTTTAATTTAATGTGTTAATATATGTTACCTATATCGTTGAAAGGAGAGGGTTGATATGCAGGAACAATTAAAACTTGATTTAGGTGCGAATCCATCGTTGGAATTGCAACTAACAGGAAATCCGTGGACAGATTTTGGGATTGTGAGTTTTTGTGCGGAATTGCGCTCTACGCGTTTCTGCAAATTAGAGTTGACACCACATGAGGCGACTATCACAACTGATGCAGCAAATCTTGAAAAGTTTGAAGAATGGTTGAATCAGACGTTTCAAGCAAGATGGAACCAGCTTTATTGGTTGAGTCGTGGTGCAAAAATACTTAAACACACAAAATTAACTTATGATGAACAAGGTTTTATTGATAGTGAAAACCAACTAATTCCAGTTACAGAACATGACCGTCTCCTGATTAAGGAACAATGGAAAAACAGCACGGTTAAGGATAAGATGTCACTCATTCAAATGCGATTTAATTTTATTGGCATAGGTAACAGTGCTAAGAAGTTTAAAACAGAACAGCAAAAGAACATTCAAGATTTTATTCAGGATTGGCAAAGTAAGGGTGGGAAAAAAGTTTGTGAAATGTCGGGTAGGTTCTGTTCTAAATCGAAAGATCTGCTTCAGGTTGTGAATCCATTAGCAAATAAGCATCATAATACGAAAGTGCGAGGATTTTATAGTTCTGCTGTTGTTCCTAAAGTTGGTCCGGTTTACTATCTGCTTAGCCTTTGTGCCACTCTTGACAAGAATGTTCCATTTGTCTATAACCCATCAAAACAATCTATAAAACTTATTTTACCTGAAATTAGGAACCTTGAATTGTTGGCAAAAGTCCATCAACGACTGAACGAGAATCTTAGAGATGATCTAAGGCAGAAGGAACTTTATCCTTACACCAACTTACGGACTCAGATACGAGTTGCTAATCAATACTCACTTGCTATTTCGTTGTTTCATAACATCTTTTATGAATTTACACCGCCCGATGATGAAGAAACAGAAGGTGAATGGGATTTTGCTCCGCTTGTTGAAGAACCCACACAAACCGTAAGTCAGTTGACGCGTTGGGTCATTATTCCGTACACAAAAGGGCAGGTTGTGAATTTTCAAAATTTTCATACTGTTGAAGTGGATACGCGGTTATATGATTTCATAAAACCAATTGACTTTCAATCTATCCCTATTAAATTGGTACCAGACATTCTTGTTAGGATGTCATCTCGGACCCCTGATGGTGAAAATGCCATCGGACAGTTAAGCCAAGCAATAGCAACCAGTGCCCCTGCCCTAATGAAGGTTGCCTTATTTAATCTATGGAAGCATCAGGATGCAGTTCTGATTTCTCCACAGCGAGGTGCCCCACATCCTGTGAGACTGCTTCGTGTTTTTGTAAATCATTTTTTGGAGGTAAATCAAGTGTTAGATGAAAACTTACGTGAAGATTTGCGTGCCATAGGCACCACAATTGGAAGTATCTTTTACAGAGATGTTACGCTCATTAGCAAATTGTTCAACATTTCCAGTGTAAACGCTTTTCGAGAGGCTCTCAATACCGTCATGTTTCGCTTATATAAGTTTAGTACAAGCGAAGACGCAAAAAAGGACATCCCAGTTCCAGTCAAGCAAGAACGTATTGATCATATTTTGAACGGACTGACAGATGGAAATTACAAGGAGATCGCTGAGACGCTTTCCACTTATGTCTGTCTTAATGCTTACAATGCTAAAGTTTTTAAACTTAAATCTGATAGTAAAGGAGGTCAAAATGACTAATAACACAACGGATTTGAAAGGTGTTGCAATGGTTTGGCTTAGCAAAACCGACTTGAGCAATCTCAATGCAGGCGAAGGTGGCAGTGGCAACATCACAGAACTGAAAACGTATGATAACGGACGTAAGCCTTATGCATCCGGTCAATCGGTGCGCCATGCGCTCCGTGAAGCAATTCATCGGAACAACCCAGACGTATTTCTTTGTGTACCTGAGACACCCTGTACCAAAGTCGAAGAATGCTGGCTCTGTGATCTGTTCGGCTTTCTTAATCCAAAATCCGGCGAAGGTTTTGACAGGCGGTGGTCACCGATCAAAGCCACACCTGCCCTTGGACAGATCGCCTCTGATGTTGTTACGGATCTACTGATTCGCATGAGTGATAAAGAGAAAGAGGGTAAGCAGACTTCGGATCAACGAATCGCTTATGTTCAGATAATGGCGAATGTTTATCGGATTGGATTATCCCTTGATGTTGCTAACATTGGCAAGGTTATCACGCCGCAATATGATGGCAAAGGTAAAGATGCGAAATTCAACGGATGGAAAACAACGGTAGAGATTGAACAAGAAAAGAAGATAGAGCGGACTGTTGCGGTTTTAGAAGCGATTGGTGGAATCACGGATTTTGCAAAACAGGCTCGTAACGCTACATCGCTCGCCCCGGACATCTTCATAGCGTCAATGCACACCCGTTATTCGCATAGAACATTAAGGGCATTAGAATTAGACGATGATGGAAATGTAAACACGGAAACACTACGGGTCATCTTACAGGATTTGGAGGATGATGGAGCAAAACTTTTCTGCGGATTCACGCCAGGGGTGGTAGAAAACGACGAAGCGTTGACTCAGGTCTTGGATGATTTTGGAATAGAGAGATCGAATCCACTTCGTGCCTTGAGAAATCTCACAACACATGTGCAAGAAGCACTTGCAGAATAATCCAACAAAAGGCGGGCATTTTTGCGAATGTCCGCTTAGCGGAGTATGTTATGGAAAAAATACTTACCTTCGGCTTAATTTGTCCGTTTTGGGCATCTTTTCGGCAGCCACAGGCAGTGAACGTTCATGTCACATATCCTATCCCGCCCCCGCCAACACTTTACGGCATGTTAAATGCTGCAAGAGGAAAACCACAAGATTGGAACGCGGACAGAGATAATTGGCAAATCTCCCTCATTATAGAATCTAAGGGAAAATTCCTTGAAACGTTTAGCAAGATTTTTAAACCTGCCCGTGAAGGTCAATCACTTTTTGAAAGAACAATATTGATGCGTCAAAAACTGATAAAGGTTCATTATACTATCTACCTTAAAACCGACGAAGAATTGCTTGTTGAGGCACAGCAAGCACTCTGTGCACCGCATTGGCCCCTTTATCTTGGCGAATCAGACGATGTCGTTGATGTTATCACTCCTCGTATTGTGGAATGCCAACCTACTGAAGTACAGCAAATTCACTCAATTATCCCAGGTTTTGTCGAGGGGTGTCAGTTAGTAAACGTGCCTACTCGGTACACCGAAGCATCAAGAGCGCAATGGCAGATGCACCGGCAAATTTACTCCATTCCACCGGAAGGAGAATCGGTCATATTAAGCGAACCACGTCTCGCTTATCAAATTGATGGAAGGAACATAATTTTCAATGGAAATACTCGGTAAAACTAATCAAACTTTACGTGGACATATTCAGGACTGTTTAACAGTTTGTGATGAGATTATAGAACGCCGCGAAACATTTCTACGTCAATTGTGCCAAAGATACGGTTGGAATTGGCAAGAAGTGAAGCAGGCTTTACGTTTTGCTGTCTGGTGTCATGACATCGGAAAAGCAGCTGACGAGTGGCAGGATTATATTCAAGACAATGGTAGCAGAATTACACACGCGCTCCCATCTTTTGGTGTCGGACTTATGACAAGTTATGTTCCAAAGGTATTTGACAGGAGTCCGATTTATGCTGCTATGTTAGCAGTACTTGCTCACCACGGACAACTACATAAAAACGCATTCCGAGAGGATAACTTTCGGTGGCAAGATGTCAATTTGCCAGTTGACTACATTAACAGGCACTTTGATTATTTTCGACAACTGGTACCTGATTTTCCCTTAAAAACTTGGGAAGTGGATACACTTTGTCTTAGCCTTGATAGGATCTGTATTCCAGTAAATATGTTAAAACAGGAAATTAAAGGTCCAAAAATGCTCCAATTCAAGATCCTATACTCTCTCATGCTTAATGTGTTAACTACCTCCGATGCTTACGCCAGTAAATATGCTCCTGACAGTGGCACCCCTGAAAATCCACGCGAACATCACCTAATTCGTGAAAAACTTTCAAGTATTGAGAATGAATTCCCGTTTTACAATAATAATCAGCTAACGAAACTGCCGTTTATTCCGAAAGACAGCGAATCAAACGAAATGCAATGTGAAATCGTTCAGCAAGACTCGGAGAGGATTATTCTAAACGCAGGATGCGGCGAAGGCAAAACCGCCGCTGCACTGCTCTTTGCACAAAAGTTGCTAAAGGAAAACCGTATTGACCGAATTATATTTACGTTACCGACAAAATTTACGTCAAACAATCTCAGCAAAGATTTAGAAGAAAAGTATGCAATACCCGAGGAACTTGTAGGAATTACACACGGGGATGCTGCTGAGTTTCTTCGACAACGGGCACAAGAAGGCAACGATGACGATATTGATGAAGATGAAATTGAAAACTTAATTATGGCACAAGTATTTGAGAATAGCATCTATGCGAAACCGATAACTATTTCCACAGTTGATCACTTAATTATGAGTCTTTACCACGGCTATAGATTTGCAGATAGAGCTTTCTCTAACATCGCTTCTTCATTGGTGGTTTTTGATGAAGTCCACTATTATGAAAAGCACACTTTGGGGGCAATCGCAGAAACTATGCAAAGGTTAACCGAATTGCAGGTTCCACATCTCGTGATGACCGCTACAATCCCGTGTGCTGTTCATAACGAGTTAGATAAACTGGTCACAAATCAACCCTATACATTTCAACGCGCGCCAGCAATTATCCAAGAAACTTCAGAACCCAAAACACCTTTTGAAATTGAGCGGTTAACTGATACCTTGATTGATGAGGATGATAAATCCGTTTCAGACGAACTGCTGGAACTCATTCGGCAAAACATTGATAGAAGGCAAATTATATTTGTCAACCAAGTTGCACGTGCTAAGAAAATCTATCAGACTTTAGCAGATTCTGGTATTGATGAAAATTTGATCTGTTATCATTCTGGTTTCATCAGTAAGCACCGAAACGAAAAAGAAAAAATAATCCGTGCCCTTTTCAAGAAGCCGAAAGATAGAGAGGAAACGGATATTAGTGCATTAGAATGTCGTGGTTTTTACAACACCGAACCCTGTATACTTGTTTCTACCCAAGTGAGTGAACTCAGTTTAGACATTAGCGCGGACGTGATGTATTCGGAAATCGCACCGATTGACTCAATTGTTCAACGGGGAGGCAGACTTCACCGAAAAGGAGAGTCTCCAAATCAGGATGGTTACCTTCATCGTATGTATATTGCCCCACCTTACAAGAATGAGAAAGCGTGTTTACCTTACGACTTAGATATTTTGCAACGTTCATGGGAAGTCTTTGGGCAGCATTATACTTTTCAGAATGCGTGTGAGTGGGTGAATGTTGTATACCCAGAAAGCCCTTCGCTTATGCACTCCGAACTTGCAATAGCCATTGATACAGATATAGTATTTGGCAAAAAACCACAAGATAATTATGGTGAGGATGTTGAAGAAGAAGGACACGTTGTTATCCGAAAGAAGAATTACCAGACTTATGATGTTGTTCCTTATGAATTTGTTGAATGCGTTGAAGAAGATTATCGCAAATACAAGTCACATTATCTCAGCGTATCAGAGTGGATATTCCACATCGCACGTGTAAAAGAAAAAATACTACCCCGAGAAGCAACACAAAGATTGACAAACCGCCAAGGAAAAACACGAGAAATCAAGATACGTTTTAAAGCAATTCAATCGCGTTATACATTTGAAGTTGGACTTGAACTTGATGAGGACGCTATCTCTAATATCCAATAATCCATGTCGGTTTTCGTCCACTCTACCCGACCTACGAATTAACACAAAAAGGAGACTCCACAAATGCAAAATCCAGAACATCCCAACATCACCGGCACAGCGATAAACTACCTCTACATCTGCACACGCAAACTCTGGTTTTACACACACCATCTCGAAATGGAGCATACCTCCGATAAAGTTGACCTTGGTAAACACCTCCATGACGAGAGTTATCCGCGTGAAAAACGCAGAGAGTGGGATATTGACAGCCTCATCAAGATAGACTTTGTTGACAAACAAGGTATCCTACACGACATCAAATATGGGACCTCAATGGAAACAGCGCACATCATGCAGATATGCTATTATCTCTATTTACTCAAACAGAAGGGTGTATCTAATAGAAAAGGTGTGATCAACTATCCGCGCCAACGGAAGACCACAGAAGTTGAACTCACACCTGAAAGAGAAAAAGAGGTGGAAGATTCTATCGCAAAAGTGAACGAAATATCAGCACTGTCAACACCTCCACATGCCGAGTATATGAAGATATGTAAATCCTGCAGCTATCAGGAACTCTGCTGGAGTTAAACATAGCAGGCACGCTAAAATAAAATCGTAGGGGCGAGGTCACCTCGCCCGAAAAAAACACAGATTTACCGCCTGAAATCGTAGGGGCGAGGTCACCTCGCCCGAAAAAACACAGATTTACTTCTGTAGGAGCGATCTCCGAATCGCGACCCTTAAGGAAAACAAAATATGTCACGCAATTACTACATCACGCAACCCGGCAGACTTCGCCGGAAAGATAACACGATTTACCTTGAACCTGAAGATGCGAAACGTATCCCTATTCCCGTGGAAGATATTGACGCACTCTATTTTTACGGAGAACTTGACCTCAACACAAAACTACTCAACTTCCTTGCCCAAAAGAAAATTCCGTTTCACGTGTTCAATTATTACGGATACTATTCCGGGAGTTACTATCCAAGAGAATATCTCAACTCCGGATCACTGCTCGTCAAACAGGTGCAGCACTACGAAAAACCCGCGAAACGGATGGCGATTGCACACGAATTCGTCGCCTCCGCAGGCTTCAATATGCTCCGAATTTTGCGGTATCACACCAATCGCGGCAAGGATTGCAGCACACAGATTCAAACAATAGAAACGCTCCTTGACGATAGCCAATCCGCTAAGAATACAAACGAGTTGATGGGATATGAGGGAACGATCCGAGACACCTACTACTCCGCTTTCAATACCATTCTGGAGTTGGAAACCCCTTTTGAACGTCGAGTTCGACGTCCACCGGACAATCCGATTAACGCCGCTATTTCATTCGGCAACTCATTGATGTATCCTGCGTGCCTCACAGAGATCTATCGGACACAACTCAACCCGACAATTAGTTTTCTCCATGAACCCGGAGAACGTCGTTTTTCTCTTAGCCTTGACCTGGCGGAAATCTTCAAACCGCTGATTATAGATAGAATCATCTTCCGACTATTCAACCGCGGACAACTCAACGAATCAAAACATTTTGAAACAAGGGTCGGCGAGTGTTATCTGAATGAACAAGGACGCAAAACCTTTGTCGCTGCTTTCGATGGACAACTCAAGGAGACCATCTCACACCGAAAATTGAAACGCCATGTCTCGTATCAGCGGCTTATCAGGCTGGAGTGTTATAAACTCATCAAACATCTTGTCGACATGGAGCCGTATCAAGCACTCCGCCCATGGTGGTAAGAGTCATCTGAAATCGTAGGGGCGAGGTCACCTCGCCCGAAAAAAACACAGATTT
The DNA here is from genome assembly GCA_965218285.1 of Candidatus Poribacteria bacterium. Classification (GTDB taxonomy): domain Bacteria; phylum Poribacteria; class WGA-4E; order WGA-4E; family WGA-3G; genus MSPOR6. The sequence continues at coordinate 5,198,696 of OZ244616.1, read as the reverse complement.
ACCGCCTGAAATCGTAGGGGCGAGGTCACCTCGCCCGTAATACAAGGAGGCAATCACAATGTATATCATTCTCGTCTATGACATTGAGGTAAAACGTGTCGCAAAGGTATGTAAATATCTGCGCCAACACCTCAATTGGATACAAAACTCTGTTTTTGAAGGACAATTAACCAAAGCACAGTTTGCACGCGTCAAATCGGGATTAGCAGAAATCACCGACCCAGAAAAAGACTCGGTCATCATCTATCAACTACGCGACGCAAAATGGATGACAAAAGAGGTGATGGGAATAGATAAGAATCCCGCTACGAACCTACTCTAAGCAAGGTGTAAACACAAAATATGTCTGGACAATCTGCTGTCGACCTCCGAAAATTGACAATATTCGTGCCAGATATATTTTCCAATTTAGCGTAATATTGCCGATCAACCCTTGCCACACATAGTGCCGTCAACCTCCCAGAGAATTTGCACGATTAGAGGTCGACAGCAGATGGCTCTTTAATCTGATAAAAATAAAAATTAACTTGACAGGAACTGTAAGGGTGTAGTATAATATTAATGTTGTTTTTGGAAAGCCTTTTAATCGAACCAGTTTGGAATTGAAACAACTTAGTGATACACCCGACGCGATTGTGCGAGACTTTTAATCGAACCAGTTTGGAATTGAAACAGAATCGTAGAAACAGCTATACTGTGATTTTTCTCTTTTAATCGAACCAGTTTGGAATTGAAACTTAGTATCCAAAGCGATGATAATTACGACTTCTTGCACTTTTAATCGAACCAGTTTGGAATTGAAACTCAAGTTGTAGCAGTTTCATTATATCGCTTGTAGGCATCTTTTAATCGAACCAGTTTGGAATTGAAACTGAACTACACCAACAAGAAGGTAAACGTGAGGTCTTTTAATCGAACCAGTTTGGAATTGAAACTCAGGTACCTGCAGAATATAGGTAATGATGGCGGTGTCTTTTAATCGAACCAGTTTGGAATTGAAACCTTCGTAAGGAAGCGGATCAAGTGTATTCATAACGCGGTCTTTTAATCGAACCAGTTTGGAATTGAAACATTGGGCATTCTTTCAAGCGGATGTAGGATTAGCAGCTTTTAATCGAACCAGTTTGGAATTGAAACTCTCAATGGGTATATCTAACGTGTTAGCGGTGTTCGCTTTTAATCGAACCAGTTTGGAATTGAAACTTGTATCCGCGTGGTTGGTTGATACTTGAATCTCAACTTTTAATCGAACCAGTTTGGAATTGAAACTTTATTCTCCTTACTGTATATGCAACCAGCGAGTATACTTTTAATCGAACCAGTTTGGAATTGAAACCCTTGTGAATGTCAAGAACGTCAAACATGATAAACTTTTAATCGAACCAGTTTGGAATTGAAACGTTGTTTATGGGACTGCTACAATGACGGGCATGTTACTTTTAATCGAACCAGTTTGGAATTGAAACAAGCATTTTGGCTTTGTATTCCTCAACGGTTTCATTGCCTTTTAATCGAACCAGTTTGGAATTGAAACTTAACCTCCGGGAGTAGACAGGGCTTTAAAACCACTTTTAATCGAACCAGTTTGGAATTGAAACACGCTAACGCTGGCAATGTTCATGCTTTTTTCCTCTTTTAATCGAACCAGTTTGGAATTGAAACTCCAATAGTGTGCACAAAAGCGCCCGCACCTCTTTCAACAGCTTTTAATCGAACCAGTTTGGAATTGAAACTGTGAATGTTGAGATAATCAAACATGATAAAATCTCCGCTTTTAATCGAACCAGTTTGGAATTGAAACTGTATTCTGACTCTGTTTCGTCACGTAAGCCATGTTCACTTTTAATCGAACCAGTTTGGAATTGAAACATAATGGTAGCCGGGACTAAGCACAAGATGTTTTCCACTTTTAATCGAACCAGTTTGGAATTGAAACTTAGAGTGGACATGCCCTAAGGCATGCCCGCCTTGTTCTTTTAATCGAACCAGTTTGGAATTGAAACTTTATTGTGACTCCAATCTTGTTAGTATCTGTGTTGTCTTTTAATCGAACCAGTTTGGAATTGAAACGGCTATGGACAAATGCAACGCCTAGCGAGACGAGCGTGGGGCTTTTAATCGAACCAGTTTGGAATTGAAACTGCCCAACACGGTTATTATTAAGAAAGTCATATACTTCTTTTAATCGAACCAGTTTGGAATTGAAACCTGGCAAGGGTTTCACTGTCTCGTGGCAAAACGGACCGCTCTTTTAATCGAACCAGTTTGGAATTGAAACTTCGCCACATTGACATTGTTTCTTTCAATCGTCTACTTTTAATCGAACCAGTTTGGAATTGAAACTTTCTATCGATGGCTATGTAGACATGGGGATAACGCTCGACTTTTAATCGAACCAGTTTGGAATTGAAACAATGCCGTCGCCACTTCAGATTGCGACACATTTCCATACTTTTAATCGAACCAGTTTGGAATTGAAACCTATCCTTCAAGTATGATAATGCTTCTCTTGCTTCGTTCTTTTAATCGAACCAGTTTGGAATTGAAACATTTAAAAGCCCCTGAATACCTTTTGCCTTTATTTCTCCTAAGCTTTTAATCGAACCAGTTTGGAATTGAAACGTCTAAAGCACCGATAACAAGCAGCCAGCTGATATCCTTTTAATCGAACCAGTTTGGAATTGAAACTCGTCGGAATTGATGGTCACTTTCGCGTTTTTCGTTGCACTTTTAATCGAACCAGTTTGGAATTGAAACAACCTCCCACAGTTTGGCATAGCGTAAGCGTGGTTGAACTTTTAATCGAACCAGTTTGGAATTGAAACTTGCGAAAAACAGGAACCTTCGTCTTATCATGATGCTCAACTTTTAATCGAACCAGTTTGGAATTGAAACTTTGTTAACGTCGACATTGAAGTCAATTTTCAGCTTTTAATCGAACCAGTTTGGAATTGAAACACTATAACAAGCAGGAAGGCAAAGAATTCTTTCTCTTTTAATCGAACCAGTTTGGAATTGAAACAGCGAGGGTTACCATTTCCTGTAGTTCGACGGCGATTTCTTTTAATCGAACCAGTTTGGAATTGAAACAAACTCTACCACATAGTATACTACAATATGTGAGACTCTTTTAATCGAACCAGTTTGGAATTGAAACTATCTCTATTAACGTCTTTCAGATTCATCGCTTTGCTTTTAATCGAACCAGTTTGGAATTGAAACTTATCTTCAAGTTTTCGAAGATGTTCCTCAAGTTTTTCTTTTAATCGAACCAGTTTGGAATTGAAACTCCTACTTATGAATTTAACACACAAAAGGATGAACTTTCTTTTAATCGAACCAGTTTGGAATTGAAACCGCGAATTCAAATTGCATTGCGATGCGGTTCGCGGTCCTTTTAATCGAACCAGTTTGGAATTGAAACTCGCGGAAGATGCAGAAACCCTGCATCAATTCGACCACTTTTAATCGAACCAGTTTGGAATTGAAACGAAGAAAATGTCCAGTACGTTTTATATGAACACTTCCTTTTAATCGAACCAGTTTGGAATTGAAACATCTTTTTCAGCGGATGGTACTGGATTAAGTTAAGCTTTTAATCGAACCAGTTTGGAATTGAAACTAGCATCATACTCCGTAGGATCCACCAGCCACTCTGACACTTTTAATCGAACCAGTTTGGAATTGAAACACTTTTATCCTATTGTCATATAGTGCCATGATAATTTCCTTTTAATCGAACCAGTTTGGAATTGAAACATTACCTCATGCCAAGCATGAGGAGTTTAATGCAAGAACTTTTAATCGAACCAGTTTGGAATTGAAACTCAAGCTGTAGCAGTTTTATAATGTCTGCTGTTGGCATGCGCTTTTAATCGAACCAGTTTGGAATTGAAACCCTCGGCTTGCTCTTCAAACTTGTCGACTTCCTTCCTTTTAATCGAACCAGTTTGGAATTGAAACCTGCTTGCTGCACCTGTGGTGCCGCTGCCTGCTGATGATGCTTTTAATCGAACCAGTTTGGAATTGAAACCGAAGCAAACAAGTTTTACGAATTCGGTTGAAACTTCTTTTAATCGAACCAGTTTGGAATTGAAACTGTCAAATTTTCCGTGGTTTCGGTGGCAACTGGTGGCACTTTTAATCGAACCAGTTTGGAATTGAAACTCGTGATTGCTAACTCTCTTAATCTTTCGACGGCTTCCTCTTTTAATCGAACCAGTTTGGAATTGAAACTGCTCATTTTGCGGCGAGAGATGGGATCAATGTGAACTTTTAATCGAACCAGTTTGGAATTGAAACTTGGTCTTAAGCTGGCAATAATCATCAACGTTGATTTTCTTTTAATCGAACCAGTTTGGAATTGAAACGTCTACCGAGTTGTTGGGGGTCGGTGCGGGGGTTGGTCTTTTAATCGAACCAGTTTGGAATTGAAACGCAAACATGGGTGATGTCCTCACTTTCTGCCAAAACTTTTAATCGAACCAGTTTGGAATTGAAACATACAATGGACAAGGCGTACCGCACCCCCGGAACTTTTAATCGAACCAGTTTGGAATTGAAACATTCAAGCTTGTTGCCAATCTTCTTGCAAGGTTTAGCTTTTAATCGAACCAGTTTGGAATTGAAACGGGGTAAAGTGTCTCACTTCGAGGACCCTGCAGGAAACAGGTACGAAAAAGTGGAGGAGTCGGATGAAATACGAATGGCTTAAAGCGGGTCTCGTGAGTCTGCTGATAGGTACCAAGATTGCCAGGAGTCTACGGACGGAACCCGAACGCATAGTGCATCACATTGTGAGCGGGACTGATCCAAGCGCACCTTTTTACCATGTTTTGGCTGTCTGGGTCTTTTTCCTATTCGGTGTCTGTGCCTTGATTCTATTCTGTGTCCTTGCCTTGATCCAATGGAGGAAAAAGCATGAGTGAAGGTATGCGCCCCTTAAACAATTTTGAAATAGTCAAGGTCAAAGAAGCCCTTGAGGCAACCGACTTTTAATCGAACCAGTTTGGAATTGAAACCTGTTCCTCTCTCAAAAGGCAGGCGCAGCCGGCAGTAACTTTTAATCGAACCAGTTTGGAATTGAAACGTTTATTTATCCAGCTACAACAAGACAAGGCGGAACCTTTTAATCGAACCAGTTTGGAATTGAAACGCTGGATCCGATAAAAGTAATAGACTCAGGACTTAGAACTTTTAATCGAACCAGTTTGGAATTGAAACATAACAGTTTCAATAACTACGTCGTATAAAATCCGCTTTTAATCGAACCAGTTTGGAATTGAAACTACCATTGATTATTTTGGCTTAGATAGGTATTATACTTTTAATCGAACCAGTTTGGAATTGAAACGACTATTACATAGCGCAGGATAGAGATGCGCTCACCTTTTAATCGAACCAGTTTGGAATTGAAACCTATTTCAACCGTCAATTTGACGTTTGTATTTCCGGCACGCCTTTTAATCGAACCAGTTTGGAATTGAAACTGAACATCCTAACAAGTATATTAGCGGATACATTAATCTTTTAATCGAACCAGTTTGGAATTGAAACACGTGGACGTCTTTCGTGACGGGTGTGGAGGTTAGTATCCTTTTAATCGAACCAGTTTGGAATTGAAACCTACAATAAGGATATAGAGGACTTTGGTATTACGACTTTTAATCGAACCAGTTTGGAATTGAAACTTCGCACATGTGCGCGTATCAGTTTTTAATCACACCCGTTTGAAATAAGAACTTCTGTCATACCGGACACTCTATCCATATTAAAACCCTTGACATCAACACACTTTCATAATATACTTAAAGCAAAACTTGATGCTGGGAGATGACACGATGCAGAGAAAAATACAAGCTGCGCCGACAATAGTCTATCCGGAATCGGACAGGAAACATACAGCAGAAACGGATACACACCGAGACTTAATGGTAGATTTCATTCAGATATTGAGAAACTATTATCAGAATGAAAAGGATATTTATGTATCTGGCAACCTCCTGATATATTACGAAAGGGGCAACCCGAGAAAGTCTATCTCTCCCGATGTGTTCGTGGCTTTTGGCGTTGAAAAGAAACAACGGAACACCTATCTGACATGGGCAGAAACACAAACACCCGATTTTGTGCTGGAAGTGGCAAGTCCGAGCACCTTTCCAAAGGATATGGGAGAAAAGAAAGATCTCTATGCATCTGTGCTTGCTGTGAAGGAGTATTACATCTATGATCCGATGGGGCAGATTGTGCCGAGTTTTGTCGGATACCGGCTCATTGATGATGAGTATCAAGAGATAGATTTTGTAAATGATCGTTTGCCTTCAGAGACGTTAGGGTTGGAGTTAGGGGAACATGATGGGAACTTGCGTCTTTATAACCCAATGACATTGCAATGGTTGCAAACGCCGCAAGAACGCGCAACAAACGCTGAGGCTGAACTTGCTAAGGCGTTAGCAGAAATTGAACGTCTGCGTGCGATACAAAACGAATAACCGGTAGGGGGGAACTCCGATTCCCGACAATGATAAGCGGATAACTTCTAATCGAACCAGTTTGGAATTGAAACACTTTTCTGCGAATAACAGAAAAGCGGAAGCCGACAACTTTTAATCGAACCAGTTTGGAATTGAAACGGTATTTCCGTGGCACCTCTGAGTACTTCCTTACTATTACCCATAAGTTTATGGAACATGTCCATCCATAAGGTTCTGACTGATATTGTTTTGTGTGTATTGATGAAAAAGAGCAAAGGTGTCAGAAATATCACTAAGCCTTCGCCATCCTCTCCAAATAACGGTCACTCCAGGTTGACCATCGGACTTGCGTCCTAAAAAGCCACCCAGTTTGGCGATCCAAACAACGACTTCAGACACAGTTGGTAGTTTTTTCGGTAAAATGTGCGTCTTATGTGTTATACAGTAAAGTGCTTTCCACTCAACTTCAGTCAATATATGTGTGCAGTCCGTATCCGGTGTCTGCCGATTGATGATTGTCAACCAATAAAGGCGCCAAGCAATCACACTCAGCAGGGCGATAAAGCGTAGGAGTCTCTCTTGGGTTTGGAAGCGGACTTCCTCAACTTTCGTTCCCGATTTGAGGACTTTGAAATAGACTTCAATGTGCCAGCGTTGAGTATACCAGTCTACTCGTTCAATCGCATCTGAGAAATCTGTGACTTCCACATTTGTAAGGAGCAGCCATTCCACAGGTGTTGTGCCATCGGGTGGGTTCGTCTCTACCACCCATACGAGATATATTTCCACAGCAGGTAGTTCTTGGGAGCGTGAGGCTTGCGAACGATGCGGTGGGAGAAGCGTCGTTTTTGTGAAACTAACGCGCAGAGTTGCTTCTCGGGCAGGTTGGGCACCACGCGCTGCAACTTTTATGCTAAACTCACCAGCAACAGGTAGACTTTCTGCTAAAGCACGCAATCTACCAACATCATTATCAACCACACGATCTTGCGCAGCTCGTATTACAAAAGGCATCTCTTGTGCTTCAACGAAGAACTCATAAATATCAGCTTCACGATCACAAATGCAAATCACCTCAACACCTTCTGGGGCATCGGATTTTATTGCCGACACTGCCTCAATCCACTTGTAGCTCTCTTTTTCTACCAGCGGTCTGGATTTCCGTTTTTTTTCTTGTGTCGGCGCATCCCGAACCCACACTTTATCTGTCAAACACCCAAGCGGGAGACCCGACCCACTCACGATGAGTGTCGTGTGTTTGACAAAACCATAATGGTGATGAGACGAGGCACCAATCGGACCTAAACCTTCTGTTGATGGGTGATCGGTGTAATCCAGATAAGTTGAATCTTGTATAGCAAACACACGCTGATGCTCACTCATCCGCTCAATCGTTTGTCTAAAGTGAGGTGCCAATATCTTCGCTGAGGAAACCTTTTCATTATCAAATAAACGATAGGCACCCTTCACCGATGCCCAATCGCCACACGCAGCGTTGATGGTTTCGGTAGGATGTGCCGCCAACGCATCCGCAACGCTGAGCAACCTTTTATTCAGACGGGCATCTCCCAAATCAAGACCCATAAACTCTTCAATAACCCAAGATGTAGATAACTCTTTCTTGTTTGTAGACATCATTATTCACTCCAATGTATCAGATTCATAAGTGTTACTTGTGTTGGTAATAATATCTATTGAACATAACACAAATGTTATTGATAGGCAAGTATATTATGACACAAGCGAAAATACACTTATTTTGACAGCACAGGTGAATGTAAATCAAGAAAATAGATGTCTGCACTTTATGTCGAATTTATGGTCAATAGTAAGAATTCGACTTATGGGTAATAGTAAGGAGTACTTCAGGGCTCATTTCTAATTGCACCAATTTGGAATTAATACCTTGTATATCACCCTCCTTGCTGACATCAACATTACCTTTTCTAAGTGATAATATGCCAAAATTACCTGTGACTTTTTGTATTGTTCCTATGTGTGCCAAAATGGCAGAACGAAGCCTGATTGATATTGGCATAAAATTTGCTACAATATAACTAAATATAAGAGCAGATGCTCACAGGAGGAAGCAAATGATTATCAAATGTGGTTTTATGCTGCATCTATACAGAAGAGTTTGTGTTCTGTTTCAAGTATCATTTTCACTCTTTTGTTGTAGACAGCAGGACTCTGATTTCTTCGTTTCGAAGAACGAGTCTAAAAGTGTAACAAATGCCTTGAAGAAGAACAACAGAAATTTCAATAATGGAGTTTAACACTTTTCAGGAAGTGGTCGAACTCCAGTTTGGGCGGGGCAGCTTGCCTCGCCATGATCATTTCGGTTTTTTATAACTTTTAACTTGACATTGAAAACGAAATAATGTACAACGTAGAACATGTAGGTAGTCCGTTTTAATCGAACCAATTTGGAATTGAAATTTCTGTCGTTCCTCTTGTAGGAACTTGTTACACTTTTCACTTTTAATCGAACCAATTTGGAATTTGAGAAATGCGGGACAGAGACCCGTTGAATGCTATACACGTGCATTGGCGTTGAGTCCGTAATTACAGCACTATCTTTTTATAGAACTACAAGGACAGATAACATTGAATACACAAGATCATTTACATCTCGCAGCGTTACTACACGACATAGGCAAATTTAGACAACGTGCCACTGAACGCTACAAAAAACATCAAGAACACAGTTACGAATTCGTTAATGAAGACTTTGCTGAATTTTTCGCACCGTGCGGGGATGCTTTCAAAAACGCTATACGTCACCACCATCGCAACCCAGACCAACTTGAACATCTCATAGAAAAACAGGTGATTTTAGCCGACCGCCTCTCTGCCACCGAACACGAAACCGAAGGCACAGCACCAGAGAGTTTCACTGATTCCGCGCTCGTTTCTATTCTCTCACGTCTCAACAAAGACACAGATCGGAAAGAATATCGCTATTCGCTAACCGAACTCAACTTTGAGAAGCAAAACACAGTCATTCCAACAGAAACCGCAGACGTGAATCGGGACACATACGAAAAATTATGGAAGAAATTCAAAGAGGCGTTCAGCAAAGTAACAGAAGGTAAACATTACACGCCAGCAGATTATCAGACGATTGTAGCACTACTCCATAAATACACATCACGGATACCATCCGGGCAGAACGAAGATAACCCTGATTCTGACATTTCACTTTATGACCATCTCCGCACAACCGCAGCAATCGCAGCGTGTATCGGGCGCGAACTCTCCGAAACCGAAGTTGACGCACTACTTGACAATCCAAATGATCCTGACAAGAATATATGCGCGCTCATCAAAGGCGACATCTCTGGCATACAGAACTTTCTCTATCATATCCTCTCTGATGGTGCTTCAAACCAATTGCGCGGTCGTTCATTCTATCTCCAGCTGCTAACAGAGGCAATCGCACATTGGGTTTTAAAACAGTTCGATTTGCCCGTCACAAATCTACTACTTGCCAGTGGTGGACACTTTTCCATCCTCACACCCTATACCGAATCCAAAGAGAAATTAAACACGATCCGCCAAACAATATCCAAAAAGTTATGGCAACTTCACCAAAGCGAACTCTCCTGCATTTTGGCGGGCGTTTCAATAAAAGCACACGATTTTAAGGCAGACAACTTTCCAAGCAAATGGAATGCTGTTGCAGGAAAAGTGGATGAGAGAAAACAGAAAAAATGGTCAGAGATGGAAGCACAAGAGATGTTTGATAACCTCTTTGAACCGCAGGACAATAGAGAAGTTAATTGGCAGTTTGATGAACTCGGTCGGAAACTACGACATGACGCATCCCTCGTGGCATTTGAAGTGCCAGAATCCCCTGAGAAACCGAATTGGCATGCAGCAATCAAAACGTTCGGATTGGATATTGACATCTGCACAGATAGTGACCAAACACCGACAAAACCTGAACAAGCCGAACGTGCTGTCGTCTATCAACTTGGAGATACAAATTTTCTCTCTAATATTGAAAAATATCAGTGGGAAGACATCCAAATAAGTTACGATTTCCGCATATTCCGACCCGTGATTCCCCATCGACACGATAGGGCAGAGGCAGTTGCAGATTATGATTACCTCGCCAACGCATCAGAAGGCGTGAAATGGCTCGGTGCACTGCGGATGGACGTTGATGACCTCGGTTCTGTGTTCAAAGATAAACTTGGGAACGCTACCATTTCACGCCACGCATCCCTAAGCCAAGCACTACGCCACTTTTTTGAAGGATACGTGCCGCAGCTTTGCCATCAATATAATAAAGAACAGGATAAAGAGATACTTGAACTTATCTACGCTGGCGGTGATGACCTATTCCTTGTCGGTGGGTGGAGTGCATTGCCGGAAATCGCAGAAAAGATCCGCTCCGAATTTCACGACTTTGTCACAGGTGATCACGTCACGCTTTCTGGCGGTATTGCGATTGAACACATGAAGTTTCCACTCTATCAGTTTGCTGATCGGAGTGGTGATGCGGAGAAAAATGCAAAGGCGTGTGATGGAAAGAACGCCATCACATTTTTACAAAAACCGATGAAGTGGAAAGAGTTCGCTGAAGTACGCGAATGGCATCAAAAGCTTTTAGAATCATTAACAGGTCAAAACCAATTACCGCGCGATATCCTCACCCGTCTCACTCAAATCTATTCGGAAAAAGAGTTAAAAGAGCACCGATGGGCATGGCGTTCACTCTACTATTTCCATCGTTTGCTGGAGAGATATAAATATGACGAACAAAAAGATTTTCTAAGTGAATTAAAACAAAAACTTAACCACGAAGATTCCTCTCAATTTAGAGAGGAATTAATCCATGTCATTACAAGATGGACCGCATTACGCATTAGAAATAAGGAGGACTAAAATGCAAAACTATCCTAACAGAGACCAACGCGACACACGGAATCAATCACAACGCGGCGGCAGAAACCAAAGGTCAAGGAATCAATCTCGCCAAGGTTATAATTTACCGGCTGACGTAATTGAAGAAGGCGGTGAACCGCTTGTGACTGCTGCCGAAGATTTGGGAAACAGGCTTGAAAACCGAGGACTCAAAACCTCACAAATCCGAAAAGTATACGGTGCTGTTAAAAAGATTCAGATGAGTGATGAGTTTCGTCGAAATGATCTGATTATGCTGAAACCGAAATTGGCTTATGCTGCAGCGCGAGATGATGCTGTGACTGACCTAAAAGACGCGTTAACACAAGCGATTGATAGGGTTGGTGATGACCCAAAAAGGTTCAAAAACTTCGTTGATTTTTTTGAGGCTACACTTGCCTATCACAAAGATGCTGGCGGAAAAGATTAAGGAGGGACACATGCCAAGTATTCAACTACACGGTAAGATTTTTCTGCAAGGCACGATCAACGCCTTGACAGGCTTACACATCGGTGGAAACACCGGTGAATTAGACATCGGCGGTATTGATAATCCTGTAATACGGAATGCCTTCAACCGACAACCTTACATTCCGGGTTCTTCCTTGCGAGGAAAGATGCGCAGCCTACTTGACCGACATTCTGAGAAGGAATTGAATAAACTTGTTGGTAGTAGTGTCCGGGTACATGAGTGCAAAACGCTAGCGAATTACTACGAATGCCAAGTTTGCCAAGTTTTTGGCGTTGCACCGCAGCGGGACTTACGTGGCAAAACGATGCCGGGCAGGTTAATCGTCCGAGACACCTTCTTAACTCCCGAATCGCTTGAGGCACTTGACAGGGCAGATACCGATACCGATTTCACCGAAATCAAAACGGAGGTCGCAATTGACCGAATTACCTCTGCTGCAACCCCACGGCAACAAGAACGTGTTCCCGCAGGCACGACTTTCGGTCCCGTTCAGATTATCCATAGCCTCTATACACAACACGGCAGCGATCACGACAATCAACTTCAAGACGAAGTCACTTATTTCGACACCGTCCTAAAAGGCATGGAACTCTTAGTTGACGACTACCTCGGCGGTTCTGGGTCTCGTGGCTCTGGGCAGATAACGTTTGAGAACTTGACGATGACGTTTAAATCTCGCGAATGTTATGAAAAGGCAGACGTGAGTCCAAGACCCATAACCCTTCCTGAAAATGCCGATATTAAAGCATTGCGCCAATCTAATTATATTGAGCAAATTCAGAATACCATCAGCGGTAAATAGGTGCAATATGGGAACTTATACCGTTTATCGTTTAAAATTCAAAACACAATTGCATCTTGGGCGCGCCACAGGTGCCGCACAAACAGGTAGCCTCGGTTTAGAGAAGACTGAGACCTATATCCCCGCGGATACCCTCTTTTCAGCACTCTGTCAAACTTGGGCAACCTTTTATGACACCGCAAGCCTCACCGATTTTCTCAATCAATACACAGCAGAAAACGGGTCACTACCCTTCACGTTGACATCCGCGTTCCCGTTCGCACATGACATTTACTTCTTTCCCAAGCCTCTGATCTTCAAGTCTACCTCAAAAAAGAGCAAGCGCGTCCAATTCGTTTCTCGTTCTCTTTTTGAAAACATTATCACTGGAAACCTGCCCACGTTCGACGAAAAAGACGAGAAAAACGTGATTACCGGTGAAAAGGTGTGGGTTAATTCTGAAGAAAAAAAGCAACTGAAAAAGGCGATGAATGAGAAACTGAACGTTTGGGAGACTACCACCCGCCCGCGGGTTTCCATTGACCGTCAAACCGAAGAGTCGAGCATCTGGCACGTAGAAACCGTCCAATTCAACACGGACTGCGGACTCTGGTTTGCCGTCAATTACGATTCTGACGAAACAAAGCAGAAGATTGAAACGCTACTCCGAGTGCTTGGAGACAACGGCATCGGTGGTGAACGCAACGCTGGATACGGCTTGTTTGATTTTGGCGAAGTTGCGCTTGATATACCGACAGCGGAAGACAGCACCCAATTTGTAACGCTTTCACCGATATGCCCGAAATCATCGGAGCAACTTGAGCATCTCCTCAAAGGCGATATCGCCTACAACCTAAATCCATTAACAGGTTGGGTGGGTTCACATGGTACCTACAAACGGAGAAAACAGATCAACATGTTCGCCGAAGGTTCTGTCTTAAATACTTATGACGAACCCGTTGGCAGGTTGGTAGATTTAACACCGAAGGGTTACCCGCATCCCGTTTATCGCTACGGCTACGCGTGGCAGGTTAGACTAAAACGGTAGGTGCGGTTTCTAACCGCACCGAATCACATGGACAGCCCAGCATCAAAGGAGCATCCGAATGAAACAAAAATATCAACTTGAAACACTTACCCCCGTCCACATCGGCACAGGAAACACACTCAACTTTATGGATGGCTGCTACGCAAACGGCAGATGGTATCACATAGATTTGGATAAGGTTTTAGAACACCCGGCTACCGATATAAACGCGTTAACCTCCGAAATGTCACAGCGCGACTTCCAATGGCAACGTTATCTTTCCCAACGCAACATGAACCCCGCTGAATTTTCCGCCTATAGTCTCCCTTGCCAACAAAGTCCAGGAACAGGTGAAATTCGAGAGGTGATCAAATCAGTCGGTCACCGCCCCTATATACCTGGTAGCACCCTCAAAGGCGCAATCCGCAACGCACTATTAGGCGAAATACTGATAAAAAATAATGAAGTTTATGACAAAAGTAGTCAGTGGTTACAAAAAAAGATTGATCAAGGACCACGTGGTAATCCAAAGAAAGAACAACCCGCGCACCAGATAGAAAGCAACGTATTCGGCAAAGACCCTAATCATGACCTCCTGCGTGCCCTACACGTCAGCGATACAGCTCCACTAGAAAGTGATGCACTTGAAATCGGAACAGCGTGGACAGTAACCCTAAATCATCACGACAAACTTGTGAAAAAGATAGACAGAGGAAACGAGTACAAAAACTTCGTGCAGCAAATTCCTGCCGGGCAGTGTCTAACGTTTACTCTCAAAATTGACGAACTTCTTTTTCGAGAACGCGAAAAACAGCAACTCCAATTTAACAATTTACAGGAGGAAATACTCCGATCCATCAATAAGGTATGCAGTGCGCTGGCATCCGATATCCTTGCAACCGAACTCGAATTCTTTGATATTTACGACCTTGATAGAATCGCGAGCCTTTATATCAAACTTGAGGATCTAAACAACGACCTCCCGGAAAATACGTTCCTTTTGCAAATCGGGTGGGGCACAGGGTACCACGCCAACACTGTCACCGGTGTATTTGCAAATAGCCACGATCCCCCCAGAGAACGATGGTTGGAAATACAAAAACGGTTTAAATTGGGTGAGAGCCGTTCCCGGCGTGGACACTACGATGAGCGCGAATTCCCAAAAACACGCCGCATCTTATATCAAGGACATAACCCAATCGCACCCCTCGGTTGGGTCAAAATATCACCACTTGGAGACTCATGATTTTTTGACAAATGGGAGACTGACAATGCATTTTATCGTATCAACCATTGGAACAAGTATCCTCACAAATTCCATCAATAGAAACGATCCGGACGAAGCAAGAGATTGGGCGAAAATACTTGTGGAGTCAGCAAATCTTAAAAAAGATGAGTTGTTGGATAAACCCAAAACCGTTATTAATACACTTGCAGAACGGGCAAGCGAAAAACTTAGCAATAATGACGTAAAAATACACCGACAGGCAAGTGCAGAGTTGAACGGCATTTATGGCATCTATGATGGAACATTACCCGACAACAGTAAGGATCAACACTATCTTATTTGCACCGACACCGCGCAAGGACAAACAACGGGTGATCTGATTAAAAAATTCCTTAAAGAACAAGACCTTGCGGCATCTGTTGTGATACCTAAAGGACTTTCGACAAAAGATACAGATTCTTTCACTGATGGAACAAAAGAACTGATTAAGTGGTTGGAAGATAACGTGCCGTGGCGACGTGATAGCGGTTATCAAGTAATCTTCAATCTCGTTGGTGGCTTCAAAAGCCTGCAAGGTTATATGCAGACTTTCGGCACATTCTATGCTGATGAATCCGTATACATCTTTGAAAGATCGTCTGACCTAATTAGAATTCCACGCCTCCCAATTCAGATTGATACATCCATGATCCAACAGCATCGGACGAAATTTGCAATGATGGCGGCTGGAGAAATGTATCCTATTGAAGAACTTGAAGGTATCCCTGAAACACTGCTTGAATCTGTAACAGATAATGGAAACACTGTTGCAGGGTTGTCCGCGTGGGGAAACCTGATTTGGAATCGAACAAAAGCAGATTTATTGACAGGAGAACTGTTACCATTCCCACGATTGGAATATCAGCTTACCTTTCGCGAAGATTTTGCCGAAGAGAATGATAACAAGAAACGTCTTAAACTTCAAGAAACTTTAGCTAAGATTGCGTTTATACTTACCAGAAATAAAGGTGCTACATCAGGGCTAAGCACAGACGGTGGACTTCAATACAATCGATATACAAATGTTCCGGGTAAAATTGATCATTTCCGTGTGGATGATGGCAGGCGTGTCAGTTGTCAAGTTGGCAGAAATGGTTTAATACTTCGGCACTACGGCACTCATGATTATGTCAATAACAACCCATAGCCCGTAGGTTATACCAAATTAACGGGATTTGTAGCGCGAGGTCCCCGTGCCTCGCAATGTTGACTTTATAGGAAAACTTCGAATCAAGTTAATTTGGTATTAGATAGAGTTTGCGAAACCCTTATGTGTCAATTTAGTTGGACTCCAACCCTGGTAGGTGCGGTTTCCTAACCGCACTATATGCGTCAATTTAGTGGTTTTCCGTGTCCGAGAAACCCTCTTTAGTCCCGTAGGGACGATATGTTTATAGCAACGAAAGCACCCACAACTCTTTAGCCCCAGCGGGGCGACAGGTGTATAGAAAAAGTGATACCCACAACTCTTTAGCCCCAGCGGGGCGACAGGTATATAGAAAACGGTGTCCAACAGTCTCTTGAACCCCAGCGGGGTGACAGGTGTCTGACAACATGTGCCCATATACACCTTTCGCCCCGCTGGGGCTTGAGTTTGGTATGGATCGTGGTCTATACACATTCCGCCCCGCTGGGGCTAAGATATCCAAAATATAGGTTTATTTCCTTAAATTGACGCCTATGGGTTTCGCAAACTCTACCCGACCTACAGGTAGTTTATATAGAAATGTGAAAAAATATAGCAGAAAAGCCTAAAACTAAATAACCCTGGCTTGCTGTTGGTGGGATTGACGCGTGCTATACACCTTTCGCCTCTCCGAGGGGCTATAGTGAATAGTATTTCACAGCACCAGCGGTGCGGAAGGTGTCCAGAAAACGCAGATAAAAAACCTCTTTAGTTTCCTCAGCGGGGCGATAGGTGTCCAGTTTAAAATCGGGGTTCTAAAACATTCCAACAAGAGACATGTTCTTAAATTGACGCCTATGGTGTGTTTTGTCCGTGCTCCTATACAAATGTCCAATCTTTATAGGTTGGATATACACTCTTCAGTCCCGTAGGGACGAAATGTTTATAGAAAAAACGCCCTACACCCTCTCTTTAGTCCCGTAGGGACGAAATGTTTATAGCACAAAATCCAATACCTGTGAAAATAAACAAAACAATTAGTTAACTAGCACAAGTCGTCATATAATATTAACGTTTAATATTATATGTTTTTTATTAGTTTTAAGGTTGTAATACCCAATTAACCCGAATTGTAGCGCGAGGTCCCCGTGCCTTGCAATGCTGACTTTATCGGAAAACTTCGAATCAAGTTAATTTGGTATAATACCCAATTAACCCGAATTGTAGCGCGAGGTCCCCGTGCCTTGCAATGCTGACTTTATCGGAAAACTTCGAATCAAGTTAATTTGGTATAATACCCAATTAACCCGAATTGTAGCGCGAGGTCCCCGTGCCTCGCAACGGTGTGCTATATCAAAAGACGTCGAATCCCGTTAATTTGGTATAAAACCATAAATATTCTTTTAAGGAGAAAAACTATGAAAAGGTTAGTTTTGCTTTCAATTATACTGTTCACATGTTTATTAATTTCATTAACAACCCAAGCACAAGTTACTGTTCAAAGTATTTCAAGTGATAATCAGATAGGAGCAGCTGGTTATCCGTTGCCAAAACCTTTTTTGATCAAAGTAGAAAAAAACGGAATTCGTTTGACAGACCATCCAGTTGAATTTAGTGTTATTTCTGGCAACGGTTCTCTTACTATCACAAATGCTAGAACAGATGAAAGAGGAGAAGTTAAGTCAATACTTATTCTTGGTCCTGATGCAGGCACAAATACAGTTGAAGTAAAAGTAAATATTAATGGGTCATCTCATACAAAAATAATGCAAGCAACAGGTATTAGACCTGTGACAGATATGTTTGATCGTATATCAGGTAGCACGCCAAATATTTGGAGAAAATTTATTGGAGAACAAGTTCCTGATGGGACACCTGATTTAATAGATCATTCCTACGCTGGATACAAGACCGCGTATCACAAATGCTAGAACAGATGAAAGAGGAGAAGTTAAGTCAATACTTATTCTTGGTCCTGATGCAGGCACAAATACAGTTGAAGTAAAAGTAAATATTAATGGG
The DNA here is from genome assembly GCA_965218285.1 of Candidatus Poribacteria bacterium. Lineage (GTDB taxonomy): Bacteria > Poribacteria > WGA-4E > WGA-4E > WGA-3G > MSPOR6. The sequence continues at coordinate 5,180,617 of OZ244616.1, read as the reverse complement.
TCATCTCATACAAAAATAATGCAAGCAACAGGTATTAGACCTGTGACAGATATGTTTGATCGTATATCAGGTAGCACGCCAAATATTTGGAGAAAATTTATTGGAGAACAAGTTCCTGATGGGACACCTGATTTAATAGATCATTCCTACGCTGGATACAAGAACGGAGAAGAAAGTATTCCTGTAGCTACTGGGATAATCTATGATGTAACTGATTATGGGGCTGTCCCGAATGATAATGAGTCAGATACACAAGCTATCAGAGACACTCTTAGTGCAGCCAGCAGTAACGGAATTGTGTTTTTCCCACCTGGACAATATGATATTCTACTCAATGGTGAATCAATAAGTAAATTTATCATAGGAAGAAGTGGAGGTCCTGGAAATATCACTATTAGAGGTAGTGGGGCTCAAGGTGCTGATAGAAATGGAACTACTATCAAAATGCATGGGCATTTGGAAGGTCACTGGGAATGTTTATTTGAACCCAGATGGCAGCATAACGGCAAAAACCGAAAGACCCAAATTTCGGGAACGTTTCCAAGAGGAACAAAACATTTTGATGTAGTAGATTCAAGTAGTCTTATAGGTAAAAAATTTGTTATAATTACAGCAAGCGGATTATTTGACGAGGATTGGGCGGAACATTCCTCACGTGCAAAAAATGAATTAAGTGATTGGTATTCAAATATACATCGAAATGGTATAATTATTAACGAAACTCATGAGATAGATCGTATAGAAGGAAACAGAGTTTTTATCAAAGCACCAACTACGACTCCTCTGAATTTAAATTATTTCGTATACTGGAAAAATCTTCAAGAAGGTATTGGCTTTGAAGATATACACTTTGATGGTAATCTTCAAGAAGATTATGTGCATCTTCAACAACCAGGTCGAAATTGGATAACATTAAATCATACGGCTCACTCATGGGTTCAACGCTGCCGATTTTCAAATAGTATAATTGGGGTTTGGATTAGCGGATATGCAAATTCGGTAATTGGTATAATATTCGATGGTAGAAGAGGACATTATCCATCAGTATTAGCTTCGGCTACATACTGTTTTATAGGATTGTTAGAAGACCATACAGATAATGGTATGTCTCATGGTATTAGTTTAGCTAATAGATCAACTGGAAATGTCGCTTGGGGTATTGGAGGACCAAGCATAGATGGTCCTGATGGACATGGAGAACATCCACGAAATACCTTATTTGACAACTACTATTCCAGAACACATCATAGTAGCAGCGGGAAGGGTAGCAGTATGCCTCATCATTTAGATGGGTATACAAGATGGAACAATATTATAGATTATAGTTTTAGAGAAAATAGGACCACTATTGATTTGTGGCAACCGAGTGGCAACAACCGTTTTCTTGTAACTCAATCTAATCTTATAGGATACATACAAAGTTCAGGAAATAGTCCACTTGATGCTTATGTTGAATATTTTGGAAATAGTGTATATCCTCTCTCTCTATATGAAGCACAATTAGAAAGACGATTAGGATATTTACCTCAATGGGTAGATGATTCTAAAGAAATGTATAATGAATTCTTTGGTAAAATTTTTGGTGGAGATCTTCCGACTCCACTTGAAGGTCGCAAAATTGGGGACATCGGTTTTATCTACATGTTTTGGAGGATGGCTGACATATTTACTGCCAAGAGGATTTGCCATAAAAAATGTCCGATCCCTAAATTGATACGTATGAAACGGATCAATTGTAAACGAGACCCAATCCTCGCGTGTTATACCCAATTAACGGGATTTGTAGCGCGAGGTCCCCGTGCCTCGCAATGCTAACCGCTATTAGAAAACTTCTAATCAAGTTAATTTGGTATTATACCCAATTAACGGGATTTGTAGCGCGAGGTCCCCGTGCCTCGCAATGCTAACCGCTATTAGAAAACTTCTAATCAAGTTAATTTGGTATTATACCCAATTAACGGGATTTGTAGCGCGAGGTCCCCGTGCCTCGCAATGCTAACTGCTATTAGAAAACTTCTAATCAAGTTAATTTGGTATTAGTCTGACTTGATGTTCTATCTGATGTGCAACGATTTCATCCGGCTTATCATCGTAAAGATACCATCCCATATAAATCGCTTAATCGGTATAGACCATTCTGACTTCAGTTCGGTTTTTGGCAGGTTCACCACCGGTATTTCTGTCAGTAAAATCAACCGCCTTAGGTGAATTTTGCCAACAAGGATCATCCAAATTCCCATCAATAGTTGGCGGTAATTCTACCTTTACTGCAAGGAGTTCTTTTGGAATTATTGTCGCCTTTTCAAATGCTTCAACGAGTTCGCATGGCGGTCCACAACCACAACCTGAAGACTCTTTTTGTTCTGCCTTCTTTGAATTTATCCTTTTGGAATTAGGGTTTACAGTGTTAAAGAAATATTGGTTATACCATTTCTGATTATATATCTCCCATTTGTAGCACAAACTTTTAGTTTGTGCTGTCCTGCACCACATTTCATAAAAACCGGTAATGCGACATGTATTTTCAGAATTGGTATTATATTTGTAGCACGCTTCAGCCACATAAAGCGGTGTATATCCCGTTGTGTAGTGGTGGTGTGAGCCATACCACGCACGCTTCAGGAGCAACCAGAACCCTTCAATCGTGTTCGTATGTGTTTCATCATCAGCAAACTGCTCTTTGTGGTTGATAACAGCGTGCTTCATTTCCTTCCCAATCAGGTTGTAGGCACGATATTCATCGGTTATCAGTTCCGAGTCTTTGAGGTTCACAAAACTGCGAACAAACTTGAGTATACTGCGTCCTGTGAGTTGATCTGCCACTTGTGTGTGCGGACAACCTTACCGCCGCGTTGCACAGCAACCGATTATAGTTGTCTTCTGTGTGCCACGTCCACGCTTAGCGGGTTCATCATCGGAACGTTTATTTTTCTTGCGGGGTTTCCCACCGATATAGGTTTCGTCAGCCTCAATGATACCTTCAAGTCCAGCATCGCCTTTTTTCGCCATTTCAGCACGTATACGAGTCACGATATACCATGCTGTCTTTTGATTCAAGTCTAAATCGCGCGCCAGTTGATGACTTGACAAACTTTTCTTCGCATTCGCAATCAACGCGATCGCCAAAAACCACTTCTGCAACGCTATCTTTGTGCCGTGAAACACTGTGCCGCAGGTGACTTTGAAAGTAACATGGCAATCGTGGCAATTCCAACGACCCATACGCCCTTCTTCCGTTTCTGTACGCCTACCCACATGGGTGCTTTCACAGTGCGGACATTTCGGTTTACCTTTCCAACACATTTTCTCCAAATGTGCAATACAACTCTCTTGATCCGGAAAACGTTCCATGACCTTGATTAAGTCCATCAGAATACTCCTCTGAATAGGAGTTGCTTTTTTCTGACGGTTTCTGATACAATATCAGGTAAGACTAAACCGTTAAAAAAGCAACATGAAGTTTAACAAATAAATTGGGTAATTGTGGTTACGCGACGTGCGATGAATCGCACTACTACGAACCGATCTGCCTGTTATCACACGTCCCGGAATTACCCGTTTAAATTCTTAATCTTCATTCTGCTTTTCGGGTTGATAGGGGGTACAGCCTCCCTATTTCTTACCTAATATTATACCATTTTCACACAAATAAAACAAGCATAAAATCAGTCTGTATAAGGGATTATAGCGATTTTAAAAAAAATTATTTTCAAGTCCAAAACTACTTATTGCGAAGAAAAATATACAAAATAAGTGCTATTAAAAACTGGGGGTAAACCAGTTTTATTGTTAGGTGACATAAATAATTTGAAAAATATTATGTTATGTTATATACTCAAACAAACCTTGTAGGAAGTGAAACGAGTATGCAGATTCCGACAATAATTGACAATGTAAACGGTAATACCCTCCTTAAAACTCTTGAAACCCTTCTATTAAAAAGCGTAAATTTAGATATAGCGACAGGAACGTTTGAAATTGGTGCGTTTCTATCGCTCGGAGAGACATGGCAACATCTTGATGGGATCCGAATCCTCATGGGTGACGAAACGTCAAAACGCACAAGGGAACATCTCGTTAAGGCATTGGCAGAAATCACCGATGATAGTTTAGAATCCGTAAAAGAAAAGGATGATACCCTCCAAGGACTTGCGGATGTTCGGAGCGCGATACGCCGCGGAAAGATTGTCGTTCGTGTTTATGATCGTGCTAAATTTCACGCGAAACTCAACCTGATGAAAGCCGAGGACTCAAGTCCTGTCAACTTTTCTACCGTTGGTAGTTCTAACTTCACCGTACCCGGTCTCACCCAAAATATAGAATTGAACACCTTCACCACAGACGCTACGCATATCGGCAAACTCCGTGATTGGTACAATGACCGTTGGGAAGAAGGCTCTGAAGTTAGAGCGGAGCTGCTCCGTACTATTGAACGGCACCTTAAGGAGCATCCACCATTTACTATTTATGCAAAGGCACTTCATGCTTACTTTGAGGGACGCGAAAAACCTGCTGATGAGTGGGAAGAAAACGAATCTGCTATTTATCGCAACCTTTCACGATACCAAAAAGATGGTTACCACGCTGCACTCAAGATAGCAGATAAATGGAACGGTGCGCTTGTATGTGATGGCGTTGGTAGTGGTAAAACATACATTGGATTAATGTTACTTGAACGCGCACTAAGAGAAAACAAACGTGTTCTTCTCATTACCCCTAAGTCGGTTGCGGAAAGTATTTGGAACAGTCAGATTAAGCGTCAACTACGATCAAAGTACGGTCGTTTTCTCCGAGAGAACTATGATCTCAAACTGCATACAGACCTTGGACGCAAAGGTGGTATCAGTGAGGATGATCTTGAGTATTTCCGTGAACATAAGGATGTTATTATTATAGATGAGGCACACCATTTTCGGAATGCCAGCTCCAACCGTGGCAGGCTATTGATGGATATTGCCAGAGACAAAAAACTCTACCTTCTTACAGCTACACCAATCAATAACAGTTTAGATGATATTTATCATCTGATTAACTACTTCGGACAAAATCGTAAGAATTATTTCTCTCGCATCGGCGTGCATGATTACCGTAGACACTTTCGCGACAGAGAAAAACAACTTGAGGAAGATGATACAGAAATCATAGAAAAAGTTGAAGAAGAGGATTTTTTACGCCAAAATCCAGTACTAAAGCAGGTGCTTATCCAGCGCAGCCGCAAATACATTAAGGAGTCCGAGCAGGAGTCTGGCGTTGACATCCTTTTTCCCAAACGTGTTATTAAACCGACCGTCAATTATTCACTTAAAAAGGTATATGGATCACTATATGAAGAACTCAGATCTGCTTTTGACAGAAATTATCCGTTTATCAATCTGGCAATATACAACACGGTCAGATATCACAATAACCCGGAAAGACAGATAGAAAATCGCCAGAAACAGATTGTCGGTCTTATCCGTACGCTTGTGCTAAAACGTTTGGAAAGCTCATGGCGATCATTTGAAGTTACTGTTGAGAATTTGCTTTTTAAGATGGCAAAATGGCTCGAAAAATATGCACCAGAACGGTTTGAGGAGTGGAAAGGAACGAATCGGAGATGGTGGGGCGTTACGCAGGATCATATCAGGAAACGCCTTGAAGAAGACGGCATTCTACAAGAACAACCCCTTGAAGAGGAAAACGACATAGCGTCAGTTGAAACAGAAGACACGTTTATTCCTGAAAACCATGATTTAGACAGTTTGTTTGGCGATGTTGTAGACGATATGAACTTCTTGACGCTGCTGCTTAGTAAAATCTATAGATCCTTCTACGCTGACGAGTTGGGTGGCGAACCCGATACAGAAAAAGACGATAAACTCCAACAACTTTTGGAACTTTTGAAGTCAACTCCTCACGAAAAACGTCTTATCTTTACCGAATTCTGCGATACTGCTCGGTATCTTTACACTCAACTACAGTACGCTGGATTTGAGCATCTTGCGCAAATTGACAGTCGACGTAAGGTGAATCGGGAGGAGATTATAGAACGATTTTCACCTTTCTATAATGGAAAAACTCCCTATCAAACTGGAGAACCTGTTAATACGCTTATCACAACAGATGTACTTGCCGAAGGTCTCAACTTACAGGATGCCTCCGTTATTATCAATTATGATCTACATTGGAACCCTGTTCGTCTCATGCAACGTATCGGTAGGTTAGACCGGCGGCTTAATGCAGACATTGAATCCAAACTCAACCGTACAGACCCAACCGTTCATGTATGGAATTTTCTACCTCCTTCAGAACTTGAAGACATTCTCAGACTTCGGAAACGGGTTGATGGAAAAATACTCCGCATCAGTCGGACACTCGGTATTGAAGGGAAGTTTGTTTCACCTGATGATGACAATGAAACACTTCGCCTTTTCAACGAACGTTATGATGGTACGGAAAGTGTTGAAGAATTGATGAACCTTGAACGCCAACGTATATCCGAAGCGTACCCTGATTTATGGAAACAACTGTCAGACCTACCAAAACGTCTCTTTTCTGGCAAAGATGTAAATGTCCAGCCTCCACCAATGTACAATCGTGATGGTGAACTAATTCCACTTAATCAGATCGGTGATGTTGGCGTTTTCTGTTGTTATCGGATGCCAAACGATGAAGTAAAATGGTACTTCTATGACACTGAAATTGACGAAGTTTTTGACGACGTTAAGGATATCTGGTCTGAAATTCGCTGTGATAAAGAAACAGCGCGCTATACTGAGGAGGGACCAGGCGGACTAAGAAACGTTTTAAAAGAAGTTGAAAAGCATATTCAAAAATACCTTCTACAGATACAAGCACCGATGGGAGAAAAACCTAAACTCATCGCATGGATGGAGGTTTGCTAATATCTAATACCCAATTAACCCGATTTGTAGCGCGAGGTCCCCGTGCCTCGCAATGCTAATCGCTATTAGAAAACTTCTAATCACGTTAATTTGGTATAATCTGCAATGTTTATTAATGTTTATTTTCTGTTCAAAAAGGAGGATGCCATAAGGCTATGATAATAAGATGCGTACCAACATTTCAAACGAGTTCCAAAAAGTTCACGATTTTGAATCTTTAATTGTGTTTTTACGAGATACACTTCATTGGCCCATACCAGATGGCGAATTGGAATTTGAAGATATTACCTTTGACTGGTCAGCGGAATATCTGAAACTTAGTACTGATGCTCAAGCTCGAATTATCGGTTGCCGACAACTGCGGATTTTTGACCTTATATTTGATCTACCCGCGAGGCACCTTAACCATAACACTGATTCACAACCCTCTCAGCAATTGCAGCTTTTTGACGCAAATTCCTTGGAAAGTCAACAACCGTGGGGTATCTTTTTTGTTGAATTTAATAATAACGTAAAAATTGATGCTTGCAAGACGCTTTTACGTCAAGTTCTGCAAGGTCTTGTAGGAGGCTACAACCAGTCGTCTTCACTTCCTTTTTGGAGATATGACAAACTTCTTTTTATATGTGTTACCTCGGATTTTCAAAACATCGGTTTTGTACGCTTCATGGGTAAAAAAGGACGTCCAATTGTTGATGACTATATTCCATTGAATTTTTTCAAATTAAGTGCGTAAAATGAATCGACGTTCAACTTTTAGCGCAATTACCGCGATTGTTAGATTGAACGCGCGATAAACTTAACGACAATCCATAATCTACAAACCTTGTGTCCAGTAATTGAGATAACCTATGCCCAACATAACTACAATTGACGTTCGCAATATCCATAATTTTGACACGCTTTTAGACTTCCTACGCGATAAACTCGGTTGGCGCATCCCCGAAGACGTTGAATTTGAAGACGTAACTTATCCTTTATCTGCTGAAGACCTTGATCTGGATGAACTAACGCAAGATCGGATCGTTGACTATTGGCAATTACCGCCATTCCCACCCAGTCAACCCACATTAGGACTTATAGAAGAACGTCAGCCGTGGGGAATCTTCTTCCTTCAACTTAACAGTGAGGCCATCTATCGTACAGCACTCCGCCGTGTCCTCCGTGGACTTGTTGAAAGGCGAAACCGAAATTCAAACCTACCCACTTGGGAACATGACCAACTCCTGTTTATCTGCACAACAACCGACTTTCAACGTTTTGCCTTTGCGCATTTCGCTCCCAATACAAATTGGCGGCGTTCTGTGCTTTCCATCTTCTCTTGGGAACAGGGTGATACGCATATCCGCACACTCTGTGAATATAACCTTCCCGCGCTCACTTTTCCTTATGAGGGGTTTTCTGATGACCAAGTATGGCTAAAGGCATGGCAAGCGGCATTTGATGTAGAAACGGTTACCGACAAATTCTTTGCCGACTATCAACGAGTCTTTGCACAAGTTGAAGATGCGGTTGAAGGTATGCCTGAGAACGATGCGGAAGCACGACGACTCTATACACAACGTCTCTTTAACCGACTGATGTTCCTACGGTTTATTGAAAAGAAGGGTTGGCTTACCTACAGTGGTGACCGCGATTATTTACGTGCACTTTTCGATGCCACGGAAGCAGAAACCGATGAAAACTTTCTCAACGATCGACTCTATTGGGCTTTCTTCAACGGACTCGGTACTCCTGGAGGTTCGCCTAACGACCAACCTGAGATTGTTGAACGTAGGGGAGAAGTTCCATTTCTCAACGGCGGACTCTTTGAGATGCAGGAATACGATGAACGTAACGCTGTACATATTCCAAACGAACAATTTGACGAAATCCTGAAACTTTTTGAGCGATATAACTTCACGGTTACAGAATCGACACCACTTGATGTTGAGGTAGCAGTTGACCCGGAGATGCTCGGAAAGGTGTTTGAGGAACTTGTAACCGGCAGACACGATACAGGCAGCTACTACACTCCGCGTCCGGTTGTATCCTTTATGTGTCGAGAGAGTCTAAAAATCTGTCTCCAGAATAAAACAGATGAGACACTAGAAACCTTACAGAAATTTGTTGATGATGCGGATGCAACCGAAATCCGGGATCCAGAAAAAGTGTTACAGGTGCTGCAAACGTTGCGGATATGTGACCCCGCATGCGGAAGTGGTGCCTATCTGCTTGGGATGATGAGCGAATTGCTGCGCTTACGCGACGCGCTTTTTCAAAGTAAGCAGGTTGATCCAAAATCAACGTATCAACGTAAACTGGACATCATTCAGAAAAACCTGTACGGCGTGGATAAAGACGAATTTGCAGTAAACATCGCCATGCTCCGCTTGTGGCTAAGTCTTGCTATTGATTATGAAAGTGACACGCCTGAACCGTTACCCAACTTAGACTATAAAGTCGCAACAGGGGATAGTGTGACCGGTCCCGCACCCGAACCAACTGACGAGCAAATCCAACCCGAAGACTATCTGATTCAGCAAATACAGGAACATCATGCGGAATTTTTGGTTACCCACAACGATCCTGAAAAACAGAGACTACGAGAGGAAATTTCTGAACTCAAAAGACACATCCAAGGATGGCAAGAAAACCCAGAAGGATTTGTGTGGCCGGTTGAGTTTCCAGAGGTGTTCCAAGAAGGCGGATTTGATATCGTCATCGGCAACCCACCTTATGTGCGTCAAGAAAAGATTATACCGATTAAACCGGTTTTAAAAAAGTTGTTCCCGGAAGTCTATACAGGCACTGCTGATCTCTATGTCTATTTCTACAAGCGCGGATGTGAACTGCTTCGAGCGCGTGGCGTTCTCACTTACATCTCCTCCAATAAATTTCTTCGGGCTGGATATGGTAAGAAACTCCGAGTATTTTTTACGGATAAAATGTGTCTTAATGAGCTGCTTGATTTTGGGAGAGTTCAGGTTTTTAAAGCAAGTGTGGACACCTGTATCGTCCTTGTTGAGAATGCCACGCCGAGTAGTGAGGCATTTTTCGCTGCTACTTTTCGGGACAGTACTGACATTCCTCGCCTCTCTGACGCGTTTCAAGAGCATGCTATTTCCATGCACGCCCATGACTTATCACCAGATGGATGGGCACTGACATCATCGGATGTGTTTAGACTGCTCGAAAAACTGAAAAATATGGGAATACCACTGGGTGAATATGTAGATGGGTTCTATCGTGGTGTAGTAACAGGATGCAACGATGCATTTATCGTTCGGAAATCTGTTCGTCAGCAGTTGGTTGCTGAGGACGCGAGGAGTGATGAACTTATAAAACCGATGCTGAGAGGCAAGAACCTTCGCAAATGGAAAGCCGCATCAGAGATCGAGTACCTGATAGTAATAGCGAGCAGTGCAAACAGAGAGTGGCCCTGGTCAGATGCAAGGAACGACTCTGAAGCAGAACGGGTTTTTGCTGAAACTTACCCTGTGATTTATCAACATCTGAACGACTATCGGGAGCGGTTGATTGCCCGTGACGATCAGGGCAAATTTTATTGGGAACTTCGTTCTTGTACTTATTATGCTGAGTTTGAAAAACCGAAGATTGTCTATCGAAGAATTGCAAAATCGCTTGATGCAATTTATGACACGACAGGGACTTTTGGTTTAGACACAACATTTTTCATACCTACCAATGATCTCTCCTTGCTTGCAATCCTAAATAGTAAACTTTTTGATTGGTACGCTCGACACAAGGTTTTGCCTCTCAATGATCCGTGGGCAGGCGGAGGGTTGCAGTTTTTTGCACAGTACATGGAGAAGGTCCCAATAGCAGATCGGACTGAGGCACAGAAAGCTGTGTTGTCAACGCTTGTTGAGCAGATATTGGCAGACCCAGCAAGTGATCAAGTGCGTGAAATTGAGCGGGAGATAGATACCTTGGTGTATGAACTTTATGGGTTGACAGATACGGAGATTGAATTGATTAAGCAGACATATCAGGATGCGGGGATGGATGTGTGATACCCAATTAACGGGATTTGTCCTGTGAGGTCCCCGTGCCTCGCAATGCTAACCGCTACGTAGAAAACGTCTAATCAAGTTAATTTGGTATGAGTAGGTCCAATAAGGTTGAGGAAGAAAGGGAGTTTTAGAAACCTCTTATCATACAAATCCAATATCAAAAATACAAACATGCAAATTGAAAATTACTTCAATCACTATCACAAGTGTGATAGTATCACCAACACGAAAAAGGCAGCACACAAGGCACCCTCTGTATTGTTAAGTGTCACAGTCCATGACCAAAAAGCGGACCGTGAGACACCTGCAGAAACTGCATAAACTGAAAATACTGCTAAAATGCGTCCTTCAAAAATCACAACCATCCTCGTAGATATGATTATAAAAGCACACATTGGCGGTCTGTCCCGTAGCGAAATCGCCACGGCGACCCGTATAAGTGAGCGGACCCTTTATCAGTGGCTATCTGATGGTAAGATACTCTATATCGAACTTTGGGCAGGTGAGATAGCGTCCCTTGAAGATTTAGCGTAGAGTCCTATCTAAAACTTTACTGCCGCCAAGTTCACTTGAAAACGCACGACATCGTTGCCCCCTGTAGATAATCCTATCTATTAGTATCCCAAGATTTTTCAATCGCGTGCTATTGAAACTGGTGTTCCATCCTTAAGTTGATGTTGATCATCAATGATCACTCGTGTTGTCTCGGCAAGACGCGAATTGATTTCTATTTCACTACCGTATACGCCACCTACGTTCACCTGTTTAAGACGTGCTACATTTTCCTCAACGACAAAAATGTTCCCCCTACCATTCTGAATTTGTAGAACAGCACGACGCGGAAGCAACAAGACGTTTTTTCGCTCACCTGTTTTGATAGAGATTGTGATAGATGTACCCGGTTTTAATGCGTTATTGTGTTCTGATACTGAAGAGTCGCCTTCTGCATCAGCATTCATGCCAGCAGAGTTAGGTAATGTTGCGTGAACAACAACCGTATTCTCTCCTTGTTTGACAGTTGGACTGATAAAATCAATTGTAGCAACTATATTTTGAATACCGGACGCCGTAGAGACGAGCACCATATTCCCGTTCTTGATTCGGTTTATGTCACTAACAGGTACCGACCAAACGGCTTTGAGCGTATCTATTGCTACAACTGTAAATACCGGTCCGCCCGGTGAAGCGGCAGATTTGGCATAATCACCAACCTCAAGGTGACGCTGAGAAATAACACCATCAATTGGGGAAACAATTGCCGCTTGAGTCACCTGTTCCCGCGCCAGTTTCAACAGTTCTTCAGTTTCGCTAACAGCAGACTTCACTATTGCAATCTCGCGTTCCCATGCTTTTGCATCCACGAGTTTTTGAGCAGTCATAAGATTAGCTTTCGCTTGTGTGATCTTGGATTCAGCAGCAGCGATTTCACGCTCCCAACCTCGACTCTCAACTATCTTCCGCGCAACAGCCAATTCTGCTTTCGTCTTTTCCACTGTGACTTGTGCGGTACCATCTTCATACTGACTTGCTGCAGCGACTGCCTCTTCCTGTCGGCTTTGCACCAATTTGTAACGCGTTTCCGATGATTCAAAATCACTGTCACTGATCAGTTCTTTTTTGTGAAGTTCCTTATCCCTTTCAAAATCCGAAGTAGCTTTTGTATACTCAGCTTTTGCACGTTCCAATCCTTGTTTCGCGCTAACTTTAGAACGTTCAAAAGTTGACTCAGCGGCTTTGTAGGCAGATTCCGCCTGTATCAACTGATTCCGAATACGCATTTCAGCCAATGATTTTGTCTCCTCAAGTTTCGCTTCCGCTTCAGCAACTGCCTCTTTTGCTGTCACAAGTTGAGTCTCTACACGCGTCTGCGCGTTTGCTTCTGTCGTTGTTAGTTGCGATTTCGCCACACTTAACGCTACCTCTGCCTTTATTGCATCAATACTCGCTTGCCGCGCACTACTCTGTGCCAACATATCTCCTTTTGTCACTGTCTGTCCGGCTTCTGCGTTTAAACTTACGATTTTTCCCTGAATGTTAGCATAGACCTTAACTTCTGCACGCGGTTGTAAAAGTCCGGCATAACTCTTTTCTGAAACAATTGTAACACGCCGTGGTGTTTCTACACGCACCGATGTCGGTGTTTCCGCCTCTTGTGGTGTCACATCAATAGCGATGAAGCAAAATAAAAATGCAGTGGTCAACATAACACCTATAAATTTCGGTTCCATACCCTTACCTCCCAATAAAACAATAAAAGGGACTCTTAACATCAGGAAGTACACTCATGTAGCGCACCTTCCAGCATGTAAGAGAGCCCCTATTCAGATTTAAGCTTTTCTTTGAAGTCTTTTGTGAACTTTTTCATCTTCGGATGAATCACGAATTGACAGTACTGTTGTCTCGGATTCAATTGAAAATAGTTATGGTGGTAGTCCTCAGCAGGATAGAAGACATCAATAGCCGTGATCTCTGTCACGATCAGATCATCCCACGTCCCAGATTTATCCATCTCGGCTTTAGATTCTTCAGCGATACGCTGTTGTGCATCGGAATGATAGAAAATTGCAGAACGATATTGTGTCCCTTCATCGTTCCCTTGTCGATTTAACGTTGTTGGATCGTGTGTCTGCCAGAATACTTCCAATAGTTCTCCGAAAGAGATCGCATCAGGATCAAACTGTATTTGAGTCACCTCTGCGTGTCCTGTCATTCCCATACATACAGCGCGATAGTTTGGATTGAGTGTCGTACCACCGGTGTAGCCTGAAACGACCTTATGAACACCTTCCAATTGCTGAAAAACTGCCTCAACACACCAAAAACATCCCGCCCCAAAAGTTGCTGTTTCTAATTGCATTTTCCTATACGGCTTCCACACGTAGGCGAACACCGCAATACTCCTACAATCTTGAATATTTTTATTTTATGTGATGTATGATACCACAAATTTTGATGAGATGCAACTTGCTTAACAATTCGCCAAATCCACCTAAAACATCTCGCGAATTACATCACGACAACAACCCTACGTCAGAATCGAGGTCAACCATTTCTTGCATGCAGGCATCCCAATAAGCCACAGTATACTTTATTACATCTTCAGACCGATTATCCTGTTCAAGATAGTTTTCAATCCAGCCTAACAAACGTTGGCGTGGGGCAGATCGAATCTCACCACTATTTTCGTCATAGATGATGTCTCGAAAATCGGCAAGTGTATCAGTATCTAACTGTATATCAGGTTGATAATACACTGTCAAATTTGCCATTAAACTGAGCGTTAACGTTTGAATTGGGTCAATAGCGATGCTAAGTGGCGGGTCAATAGAAAAAATATCGTCAAGTGGCAATGCTTGGACGTAAGTCCTGCGCGCCTCAATATAATCCAACTGTTGTCGGATAATCTCCATATCAGAGAGATTCGTGAAGGTTCGCGGTTGATGGTTGTTCTTTATTGTTACTTGTGCTGAGGAAATAGTAGTATTGTATGAGGCTAAAGCACTTAGAAATTCTGCTTCAGCATGGTTATAGATATGGATGCTGTCAATGTCAAGATGACTAACAGTATCTGGAGGCTCAATCACTGCATGTTCAAGAATGTAACCTGCTCTTTTGAGTAGGTTATCTGTGAGCGTATTACCAATTTGGAAAAATTTGACGATAGGATTCGCAAGCAGCACTCGGATAGCTTTGTCTAAGTTCCCTTTGCTACCATATTCTAAACCAAGACTCGTTAAAGCAAAGGACGTTTGAATCTGCGCTCGCAGTTCTGTCTCATTAGAAAGGTCTGATACCTTCATTGTAATGAGTTTATGTGCAAGCGCGGCGATGTCTTCGGAAAGTGTCTCCGATTTCTCACGGTTGATCCTTCCCAGAGCATCGCCGTGCACCAAGGTTCGCGCCAAAAATGACTGCCCATCAAGCGTCGCATCGGCTACAAGGGAAAATTTACTTGTCTGCATTTTCCTCTTCATCCTCGGTAAGTTCGAGTGAATCCAAGTCAACATGCTGCTGCAGGTCAGATTCAGTGACCTTGATTCCGGCTTTACTGTCGCGTGCTTTGACCCGTTCTTCTCTTTCTGCAGTTGCTTTTTCTAAGGCAGAGACTAATTCAGTATCAACATCACCTTCTTTGTCAATAGCGAACATTTCTCGCAGCAGTTGTGTGAAGATGTCACTATCTGCCTCCCATATTGCATTGAGAATTGCTTTGGCTTGTTCATCTTTACAATCAATTGAGGAAGAGTTCGGATCAATGAGACCTTCATCGATCAGCATTGCACCGAGGGCACCTTTCAACTTAACACGATTCTTGAGGAGTCCCGCAAGAATGCGTATATCTATTTGATCGAGAAATCGGCTTAGGTCTTTTCTGTCACATTCAGACAACTCAAAAAGCCATAGACTTAGCGAATGTTCATCTATTTTTCCTTCGTGCCAAATGGCAATGTCAAGGATTTCTTCAAACTGTTCGTTGGATAAACACGGTAATAAACCGAAGGCGAGACCCGTTCCAAGAAGTGTGTCTAAAACTTGAAGAACATCTTCGGTGGGACTCTCCTGAATTAGTTCTGTGCAATCTGGAACGAGATAATATAATTCTTCTCGTTGTTTCGGATTGCGGGTGGCACGGATAATCTCAAGTTGTTGTTCTTTTTCATAACTCTGAAAAAGTTGTTCTCCTTCGCGTGTAGGGAGTGATAGTAATTTTTGAGCTTCAGATTGTGGGATAACCAATTTTGTTGAATTGCTCATACCAACCCTCCAGGTGGGCAATGCGAGGTGTCGCGTTTTTTGTTGATGAATGATTGTTTTCTTTGTGTTTAATCTTAGACTATTCGGTTTTCTGTAGGACAATTAAAAATCGTCCTACAGCCACAATCTATCAAGTTCAGAAGTTGTTCCTGACAAAGTTCATGTTCTTCGCAGCTGACGCGATCGGATCGTCCTTCCCGGGTGTTTCCAAGACAAACCAACTATCGTAGCCAATGGCATGAGCAGACTCAAAAACTGCCGGGAAGTCAACATCACCTTCACCTGCGTGATTACCACCTGTGTCTTTGATGTGCATTTGCACGATTGAACTACCCAAACTTCGAATTTCTGATGGGGAGTCGTAACCGAAATTGGTTGCATTTCCCATGTCATAGTACACGCCAACATTTTTTGAGCCGACTTGGTCAATAATCTGTTGATGCTGATCCGCACTCAATGTGGATTCAATTGCGAGAAAAACGTTCTGTTTCTCAGCTGTTTCTGCTGCAGCCTTTAACCCTTCAAGGAAACGAGGTGCGGTGATATGCTCATCAGCAATTTGACTGCCACCAAAAAAACGGCACAAGAATCACATTCGTGCCTAATTTCGGGCATGTCTCCGCAAGATACTGCAACTTCGCAATGCCTTCAGACCGAACGCTATCCGTTGGATGCATAAAAGAAAATGCAGTAAAACCGCCCGGCGATAGCGACGATATTTCTATGCCTGCTTCTTCAGCGAGGCTATTTACCTTATCAATACCCCCATCTTGCCAAAGTGCGTGCTGCCGATAATTCGCTCCCATACATAACTCAATTCCATCAAAACCGATCTCTTTTGTTTTCTTAAACGATTCTTCAAACGGAACGGGTAACATCCCGTCTCTTATACTTACTTTCATATTTTCCCTCCTGTTGATTTTGAATTGTACCACAATTTGTCGCCATTTTCAAATTGATTTTCATTTTTTATTGATAGTAAGACTTCTCAGGGCTATTTAGTTTTAAGAATTGTCAGTTGATGCGTGTTACTGAGAGTTTCTATTGTCCTTCGGGTAGAGCGAAGCGAAACCCGATGGACGATACTATTATAAAACATTAACGATTGTGATAAAACGCGCCAGAATTATCGAAAACTAAATAGCCCTGGTCCTCCTCACACTGCTAACTTTATCCGAAGACGTCTAATCAAGTTAATTGGGTATAAAATATCATTAATTTCAAGTAATTTTGCCAATTTTTAGATAAAATTCATTTTTTTTTCATATTTTGCACCCTTTTGCACCTGCAACTGTGTCATGTATAATGAAAGGTATAATATACTTTTGTTTCGCGACGTCTCTTATGATGTTTCTTAGGTGAGAACCAAACCCGGAAAGTGCCTTACCTGCCTTGATACTGTATTTAGGCATCGCATTTTCCCCAACCGATAGGAGTTTCAATATGAAACCCTTTTTAGTTATTAGCAAATACCAGGAAGAGCTGATTCTTGCAGTTATTCTCGCTTGTAGTATTATCGGAATACTGCTACTATTCGGATTAGGATTATCTGATATAACATATCAGGGTATGTCATCCGATCATATTAGCGGACAACAACCGAAAAATCCAAAATCAACAAGGCTGCCTTACATGCTGGACACAGCGAGGTAGCAAACCGACACGCGACAAACGCATGTCAAATGAGGATAAATTACTCATGGAAAAGCAAATGAAATGGGGGTTTGCAACCCTCATCCTATTACTCGGTATCGCCGCCGTGTTCATCTTCCTTGATCAAAACGCAGAACTGCAGCAACTTGAAAAAGAAACCGCCAAATCTGCCCAACTGCGACAAGAACGCAACAAGCCACAAGAAACGCCACAGGTGCAACCCCCTCCACAAAAAGCGCATGTTCACGAAGGTGGCAGCCGCCACGAGGAACAACATCACGACCCTATAGAAACCGAGCCTTCACGAGAGTACAACCCTTCACCGATACAGATACCAGAAGGCATTACAGACCCCGATGTCAAAGCCGCATGGCAACGACTTGACTACATCTCAAAGAATATTTGGGAATGGGGCGGTGTGCCATCAGACGAAACCGTCCATCTGATCAATCAACTTATGCCCCCACCCGATGGGTTTTCTGGTCCCACAGGACACAGCGATGCCGAAGATACCATAAATCTGCTCGGACGCCTCGATCCGAATGACCCACGCGCCGCAGAAGTTATGGCGACTTATCTCTGTGAAGGCAGGATCATGGGAAATGGTCCGATAAATGCGTTGGTAAAGATGGGAGTGCCTGCCGTGCCATACCTCATCCCCTATATGCTTGACGATACGCTGATGCCAGCATTACGGCGTATGCCCATTGAGGTATTAGGTCGTATTGCACAAAACCATCGCGAGGATTTAGGTGGCGTGGTGGAACACATCATCATTCCCCGATTAGAGGCTGTCCTGTCAGAAGAAAAACCTGATTACGATGAAGGAAAAGGTGCGCGAGAGGCTCTTGCGCGTCTGAAATAACCCAACCTTATTTATGAAGGGAGTTTACCCATGAAAGCGAAATATATTTTATACAGTTTGTTACTTCTTATTTTTGCGTTTGTTCCGTTTCATCAGAGTTGGACGGAGATTTATATTTACCAAACAGAACCTTGTATCCGTTTGGGGAGTTGGCAAATCGGTCAAAGTTCGGGATCTGGTAACACGATCATGACAAGTTTTATCACGAACTCGGAAAAGACGTGTTGTGTGAAGGTAGATGTCTCTTATTGCCAGAGCCAACCTTCTTCGTATGTCTATCCGATTGAAGATTTTGATTTTGAGATTACCATGAATAACGGATTTACGGTGAGCAATCGGGTGGAGTCAACAAGTGGCCCGGCTGCTTCATTGCTGAGTCCGAGCACAATTTTTTCTGTGGACGCGAAGTTGGAAGGCATCAAGGATACGACACAGGTAGAAACATGTGATGAGCTCAATGGCAGAAACAACATACCGATGAAGGTCACCGTCAAGTTCAAAGGCTACTACGGATCGGGCCACCCGAAAAAAACCGTTACGCTTGAAAAGACGTGGACACAAGATACGCTTGACGAGATACGGCAGGAATACGTGGATATGACACCGTCCGGTAGTAGGGCCGAGTTACCGGTGCCAAGCAAATCATCATTTGTGCCGACAATATCGGGCAATGGGAACGATCTTTGGAATACTGGACACTACGAGTATATGATAGATGATGGATTGACAGGTAAAAAGTCATCTTGGCTTGGGGAAGTGAACACATACCGAACGGCTAACACGTTATCCGAGTTTACGGACAGAGAATTTAGGGTCAACAGTGCGTATCGTAATCCGTATCATCAGCGGTTTCATGTCAATGCGCCCTCTGGTGTTGTTGCCTCATTCCATAGTAGACATTGTTATGGCGATGCGTTAGATGTCCGCACCATAGATGTTGATGGTGATAGCAATGGCAATGGCAATATTGAGCAGGTCATAGGAAACCGCTCTCAAAGTGACGATGGCGTGCTGATGCAGCTGCGAGCCATAGATGTGGGTGCGTTGTGGACAGCATCCTATCAACACTATAGCACGCACACACATGCGGATTGGACGCTGCGCCAGGTAGATGGTGGCGATTGGCCGCCGCCGAATGATACAGTCTATTCTCCGCCGTGTCATTTATCAAGCGTCACGACTGAAACAGGCGGAACGACGCCTGATCCTTCTACGTCATTGATGCATGCGTGTGATATTCATGACACGTCTGTATCGGGTAGTCATACGTCATATACCTGTAACACATCGCCTTGCGAAAGTCGTGTTTGGTGGGGTTGCGTTGATGCGCAATGTCCCGAAACGGGTTCTCATGGGAAAGTCGTATGTGATATAGCGGGTTGTCAGGATTCCACGCCGTATGATCCCAATAGTTCGTCTGGGGGTTGGCATGCGCCCTGCAATGAATGTTCTCAGTATAGATGCAAAGGTGGGGGTCATTCATGGCAGACGAGTTGTTCTGATACTACCCATACGAATGCGAATGGTGATAGTTGTCAAGCGTCAGGTTTCTATGCGTGTGTTTCTCATACGCCTGTGTATCCTGCACCACCACCGCCTGCGGATATTGACTATGCGTGTGTGGCGCGCACGGGGCATAGAGGTCCACCGAGTGCGGCCACTGCACATCGCTTGATACCGGCAAATAGTTGGTCCGCTTATTGCGTGACGCACGCGTTTTATGTGTGTGAGGCAAGTGCCCACATTTCAATGACGATATTATGTGGGCATACGTTCTATAAATGTGAACGCGGACCAAACCACCGTCGGCAACAGTGCTCACACACAAACAGCACGGGCACGCAATGTCGGTATCGGTGGTGGAAATGTCTGTATCCGAATGTGGGAACGACGGGGCCCTCACATAGACATTATTATAACAGATAACGGTGCTGATAACGCCACGCGGTCACAGTGGACAGGCAGGTATCCTATTGGGTATCTGCCTTTTTCTTTTTGTGTGCGTTGATGGATGGACAAGAAGATAGAGGAAGACAGGGGGTCGGTGTGGCGTTTTTTTCGTGCTGTGCTTGTGGATAGCATTTAGTGGTTGTTATACCATTTCTGAATGATCGTCTATCATTAGCAAAAAACGCGTTCGTAGTCGCGCAATTCACGCGCCTCTTACACACTTGCCTGTTCGTAGTCGCGCAATTCATTTCGCTTCTTACATTCTCTGATAAGTGACACCCAAACTGAAGTCACTGGTCGCCGCGTGTTGTGTGAGCTTGTGACGTTCTCACTTGCTACACACCACACGCACACCACCTTGCCACATTCGCAATAGACATTGAAACTTATATTTCTTTAATGTTTTTTCATTTTATGCACCCTTTTGCACCTGCAACTGTGTCATGTATAGTGAAAGGTATAATATACCTCACTGTTTCGCAACGTCTCTTATGATGTTTCGTAGGTGAGAACCAAACCTGGAAAGTGCCTTACCCGCCTTGATACTGTATTTAGGCATCACACTTTCCCCAACCGATAGGAGTTTCAATATGAAACCTTTTTTAGTTATTAGCAAATACCAGGAAGAGCTGATTCTTGCAGTTATTCTTGCTTGTAGTATTGTTGGCATACTGCTACTATTCGGATTAGGATTATCTGATACAACATATCAGGGTGTGTCGTCCGATCATATTATGCGGACAACAACCGAAAAATCCAAAATCAACAAGGCTGCCTTACATGCTGGACACAGCGAGGTAGCAAACCGACACGCGACAAACGCATGTCAAACGAGGATAAATTACTCATGAAAAAGCAAATGAAATGGGGGCTTGCAACCCTCATCCTATTACTCGGTATCGCCGCGGTGTTCATCTTCCTTGATCAAAACGCAGAACTGCAGCAACTTGAAAAAGAGACCGCTGAATCCGATAAACTGCGACAAGAACACAACAAGCCACAAGAAACGCTTGGTGCTGTGGAGGAACTGCCACCCGTAGTCCGCCCGAATGAACATCCATCGGGGCCACATCGACACAAAGATGACACGGCGCACAATCATTCGCCTATTGTGTCTCAAACGTCTAACGGTCCCTTAACCTATCACGCGGAACTGCTTGAAACAAACCCAGTGAAAGCACTCCGCCTACAAGCAGAAGAACGCGGGCATTGGAGTACGAAATGGATACCACCATTCCCACCTGATGACCAAGAAGCTGCAGATTTTGCCCGGAGTTGGTATCTCTATATTTATTATAAAAGTATAGGAGAGACAGATACTCCTGAATATTTACAGTTAGAGATTGAGATTAATTCACAGCTGGATGTCATCGGCGCGTATCCCAAAGTCAGTGCGCGCGGTTCTGATTTATTAAGATTAGGGTGGTCAACCCTTGATGCCGATGCTGTTGTGACGGGTTTTCAACCTTCAAACTATTCCTTACCGCTCAAATAAAAGGAGGATTTTCTCATGTTTAGACGAATAGCATTGATACTCTTAATCGTTTGTATGTTTTCTCTTTTTCTCTATCAGAACGTGTCTTATGCGGACTTTGGCGAGATACTAACTGAGAAAGACAAGCTTAGAAACAGAGAGAAAGAAGTTTATAGGTCTGAGAAGAACTACGACGCGGTCTATGATGTGATGACAACGCTTATAGGAGACTACGCAGCAAACGAGACAGCCATCAAAAGGGGGAACGCTGTGACGCTCATTGCCTTTGGGGGTGCTGCCGTGAGTGCCTGCGTAGCTGTCGCCTCTGGGGGTTCACTTGCTCCTGCTGCGTATGCTGCCTTCGTTGGCGCGTATAATTCAAGCCAGACAGCACAACGCCACCCTAGGAGTGCAGACTATCTGGCTGCGATGGAGATGACCATGACTGCTCTGGATAATGCGATGTATGATATGAATGCAGCCTATTATGGTGGATTTCTGTCCGAGTATGCAAATGGGGTTGTCGTTGACTATCAGTTCCCCACAGTGAACAGTGACCTGCCAAAGCGAGCCGCAAAGTGGTCCAACAGGTTATCAGACGACTACTTCAGCACACACCTATAATACCAAATTAACTTGATTCGACGTCTTCTGATAAAGTCAGCAGTGTGAGGAGGACCCAGAGACCTTGCACTACAAATCGGGTTAATTGGGTATTACACCCTTCCCTTTTTGTCGTTAGAGAAACTACTCACTATATTCTGTCCTGTCCGTATTTCCACCATACTTCAATGCATAAATCAGCAGATTTGTCATAAACCGATAAACATCAGGGGAACGTCGAAGTCGCAACATTGTGCGGCTCTCAATTTCTGCTGTCTCCATCGCGCACATATAATCCTTGCGATTGTAAACAACTGCTAATCGGTTATCAATAATAATCCCTTTCTGATAACGAAACTTCGTCGGTTGCGCATTATTTTCATTTCCCCAGAATACGTCACCCCCTATCGGCGGTTTTAGCAAGTCGTAATGAATACTGTATAGTTCATGTTCATGCGGTAGAATTTCAAGCGGATAATCGGGAAAAATCTGTTGCAACTCATCAGCAACAATTTGCGCGAAGAGACCGTGAAAACCGCAGTCATCAAAAAAGAGCATACCCCCTTCATCAACAATATATTTCCGAAGTGCTGCGCGCTCTTCAGGTGTAAAACCGTTCTGCAGAGGACCATCTCTCGCAAGACCACGTCCAGCAGTTATATCTCTGTCGTGTCCTGTCATTATAATGAGTGGCGCGTCTAAAATCCTCGGATCTGTCATGGTTAATGCCCCTCCTGCAAAACTCATATCTGCCCGGATTGTGGTGTGTTTGTTCATCCATTTTATGAGCGCGGGGATTGCAGTTGGATCTTGCCACCAATCCGAAAGTGAATGTTTTAGTCGGATAATTCGGATATGACCGCGTAAATTGTCACCTGTCCCTTTTATGATTGCTCCCAATTGTCCTTGTGGTAGCATAACAGGATTTTTCAGATTGATGTTAATGCTTCCCTTTAAGTTCTCGTCAGGTAAAGTGCCTTCAAGGAACTCAGCGAATCCGCCTATTGTAGGATTGTTTGGCTTAGGACTGATAACAACATTAGAACGAGGTTTTATTTTTCCCACAGTTGAAGGCACTGTCGGAACATTTATAGGAGTCCTCCGAACCGTATTAACAACACGTTGATCGGATTCTACCTGAAGATTTGGAACAGAAACATCGGTAGGGTTAAGCACATCCGTGTCATGCATCGGTGTAGTCGTTGGATTTTGAATTGATGTATCGGTTGTTCGCAGTTGACTGACTGAAGGAAGGGGAACTTGCAACGGGTTCACTGTTTGCTGAGTTGTAGGTGAAAATACCATTTTGTGTGTTCGCCGCACGTTATCTCTTGTCGGTGGGGTTTTCACAAACCTAACGTCAATTGCATCGTCATTTAAAGCCCAATAATGGTCTGATAGCAGCAACCCGATTATCGCAGCAATGATGAGATGAATTAACACTGAAGCGATTACCGCGTGAATACGTTTATGTTTCATTGCTTGTTACAGATGTCGCTGAATTTGATGAAAACTCTGCACATCCAACTCCCGATAATCTGGAATGTCGTAGCGATTCCCCCGAACATCTATCACAAAAAGTCGTGCAGGTGGAACCTGCTTTATATTTTGATTCAATCCACGCACTAAAAACGTCACACGTCCGCGCGCCGTTTGTACTTCCCACTCATGGATGCCGAATTGTTCTTTCACACGATAAATCTTTTGAATTATAGGCGTGAAATATCGTTTATCTAATTCCTCATTTAGAATTTTGAGACTTTCAGGTGCAAGTTCCGATGGGTTTACAAGGATACCGACTTCAGTATCCTCATCCGCCGCGAGTGAGATGTATTGTTTGGGATTACTAAGCGGCATAAGCCTGCGTACTACTACGCGCAGATGACAGACATCTTCGCGAATCTCAAGCCGTGCAGTACCTACTTGAGAACGGGTAAAAGTGAGTTCAGATGCATCCAGAAAACGTTGTGTAAAATCATCTTGCTCACGAGACCCTGTCGTTTCGGACTTGTTATTTGAAGACGTATTCTGTTCTTCGGCATTTTCATTCTGCATGTCTACCTCTCCACAATTTGTGCTTCAGCGCGAACATTAGCGGCTTCCCGCTGCGTTTCTACGAGTTTATGATAAATACCCTTTTGCTCCATGAGTTCTTCGTGAGACCCGCACTCAACGCCTCTGCCCTTTTCTATCACAAAAAGCCGATCAGCATTTCGGAGTGTTGAAAGTCGATGTGCAATCGCAAACGTAGTTCGATTTTTCACCAATCTGTCAATCGCCTGCTGAATCTTTTTCTCGGTTTCCACATCTACCGAAGAAGTGGCTTCGTCAAGAATCAGGATACGCGGGTTATGTAAAATTGCCCGTGCGATTGAGACACGTTGCCGTTCTCCACCAGATAAACTTCCACCCCGTTCTCCGACTTCGGTATCATATCCATCAGGGAATTTAATGATGAATTCGTGTGCATTAGCTGCCTTCGCTGCTGTAATAATTTCTTCCATTGCGGCATCAGGATTTGCATAAGAGATATTCTCTGCTATAGTGCCGCTGAACAGATACGGTTCTTGTAGCACTACCCCAATCTGTCTACGCAAATCCTTGAGGTTAATTTGCTTGATGTCTTCACCATCAATCTCTAATCGTCCAGCATCCGGTGTATAAAAGCGACAGATTAAATTGATGAGGGTAGACTTTCCTGCACCTGAATGCCCAACGAGTCCTATCATCTCACCAGGTTTCACATGAAGGTTTATGTCCCGAAGCACGGGTTTATGTGCATCGTAGCCGAAAGTCATGTTGTGAAATTTGACTTCTCCGAGTATATTTGGCATCGCTTTAAGATTGCCATCGTCTAATTGCTCCGGTTGCGAGTCTATCACCTCAAAAAGCCGTTCCGCTGCTGTCATAGAACGAGAAGCCCAATTGATGAGTGGACTGACATACCGTAGCGGTTCATAAAACATCATGAGATAGGCGTTAAAAGTAATTAAAGTACCGAGTGTCATCGTTCCCGCGATAACATCAAGTCCGCCAACATACCAAACAATGAGAGTACCCAATTGAATAGCAAACATTAGCGGTGGGTAATAGGTTGCCCAGATTAACTCAGCTTTGGTTTCATAGTCGCGCGCATCAACGTTAGCACCTCCAAAACGGTCTACTTCACTTCTTTGTTGTCCGAAAGCACGAACAACCCGGATACCGGATACAGAATCGTTGACGACATCAAACAGTTTAGAACGGCGTCGCCATGCTCGGTGCCAAAGACTTCGTACCTTCCGCCAAAACCAACCCGCTCCCAAGACGATTATCGGAATCGGGATTAAGATGAAGCATGTCAATTTCCAATTCATCAAGAAAAGCATGCCGCCTATCCCGAAAAACAGAAACAATTGCACACTAAGAAACGACAGCCCCTCTAACAAAAAGTCCTGTAGACGCTCACTATCTTCGGTGATATGTGAGATAACGGTGCCTGTTGTCCGTTTGTCAAAAAATCGAATAGAGAGATTGTGCAGATGTTCATAGACCTGTGCACGTATATTTGCTGCGATACGGAACGTTAACCACGCTCCCAATCGCGATTGTAGAATAGTAAATAAAACACGGATTATATATGTAATTAACAGCACAACTATAGCAATGGATAGTGCTACTGCAGCAGGTTGAATCGCTCGGAATATGCCGCCTAACCATGTTATCTCTCCATCCGGTGTAGGTATGGTAGTATCGTTCAGCAGCAGTATATCGTCAATTAGGATACGCGAGAAATAGGGTGGCACTAAAAAAATCAGAGTCCCAACAATGATGAATAGAATATAGAGGAACGCTTTGCCACGGTAAGGATGTACATACGACAGTATCCGTAGCATCACCCTATGTTTTTTGGTGCAGGCAGGACACGGGGAAAACTCATCTGCAAGTAGTAATCCGCAGGTTTTACAGGAATGTTCCTCAATCTTATAGTCCCAAATCGGTGCCTCATCTCGTTCACCGTCTCGAAACGCTATCTCGTCCCCGATGAATCGGGCGACGAATCCAAACTTCGCTGCACAACCGTTTGAGTAACGGATAAGGTCTACTGTCCCCTCTTGTGTTTCCAGCACGAGGAGACCAGCGTCTACCACGATCTCAGCACGAATGCCCAAGACACTTTTATAGGGTATATAGTGCAGCACCTCACCTGCATCCGTTACGGTAAATATCGCCGTATCTGTTAACACAAACCATTCTTCACCGTAAGTCCCTGCTGAACTTATGTCGCTACGGACAGAAAATCGTATCTCTTCAAAATGGATATCCAGCGTTTTTAATGTTTCTTCAATTGACTTGGGCAGCTCATCAAGCGTACCCGTTGGTGTGTCGGCGGTTGACATGCCTTTCCTTTAGTCTCAGAGTTCAATTGTGTGTTTTTCCAAAACTTCTTCGTTCAGTTCAACACCGAGCCCCGGTTTAGTTGATGGAATGATGTAGCCATTTTCCCACTGTATCGGTTCCTTGAGAATTTCAGTGTGAAAACCGTCCCACATGTGAATCCCTTCTTGAATTAAAAAATTTGGACTACAAACATCTAACTGTATATTCGCCGCACCCCCGATGGGACCGCCGTATAGGTGTGGTGCAATTTGCGCGTAATGTGCTTCACCCATAGATGCAATCTTCTTCGCTTCAAGGATACCACCTGTTATTGTCAAATCCATCTGCAAGATAGATGCTGCCTGTTGTTCAAGTAGGTCAGCGAACTCAAATTTGGTCAACAATCGTTCACCGGTGGCTATCGGAATACTTGTGGATTGTGCAACCCGTGCCATCTCTTTGATATTCTCAGGAGGGATCGGTTCTTCGAACCAAAGTGGGTCGTAGGGTTCTACACGTTTAGCAAAACGGATGGCACTGTTTGTATTGAATTGTCCGTGTGTGCCGATGAGAATATCGCATCTGTCGCCAACAGCATCGCGAATCCCACGGATGACACTCTCAGCGTAGTTGAGCGTTTCTAACCTATCTGCCGTGTGTGCGTGAATAGGGTCAAATTTGACAGCAGTAAACCCCTTTTCGACATAAGAGAGTGCAAGTTGACATCTCCCACACCTAAAGGAGTGGGATTCTTAGGTCTTATATCAGTCCTTAATGTTTCTGAATGCCTTGTTCCTGCTTCTGCATCCACTGCTCCGTAGTTGAGTCTAACACGGACTCCACAGGCGTTTAGACTCTCCCAGTGTCCCCAGGCGAGTTATTAGTGAATGTGGTAGGGATGTTGTCCTAACAACATATATTAGGTGTTCTCTACCACATTCTAATGTTTTGAGTGATTTCGCACCAGCACCACACACCTTATCACGGATGGGGACAGGACTCAACACAGGTAAGTGTTGAGGTATAACCCTGTCCAACGATGCTACATATAGTATATACTATTTCGGTGCAAATGTCAAGCGTTTTTTGACCCACAGCTAAAGCAGTGGGATTGTTAGTTAATTCCCTTCACCCGTCTTTTCTGGAGAATCACCATGCCGCCATTCCAATAGATAGGAATAGGATCTCAGTTTTTCGTGAAACATACCGCCTAAAAGGTTATAAATGGGTTGGCTCACCGCCTTACCGACGATATCCCAACACGCCATCTCTATTGCGCTCATCGCGGGCGTGACAAGAGGACCAGAGTGCCGCACGCAAGGTCCTTCATAGAGTGTTGACCAAATCTTGTGATACTCACGACGGCTAAAGCCGTGTGCTTCTTCTGGCACACAACCCCCCTCTGTGATTCCTGCTTCCGTCTCTCGTGCCTCCGAATGAGGTCTTATTTGGACTCCACAGGCGTTTAGACTCTCTGTCTATCCGACAGCGAGGTGTTTTAGGTTTATTGCAGCGTTGACATCTCTATCTATTTGATAGTCGCATTGACTGCAATGATAAGTTCTTTCTGATAGTTTTAGTTCTTTTTTCTTATGTCCGCACTTGCTACAGGTTTTGCTACTTGCATAGAATTGCGGTGCTTCTAATACAGGTATTCCGAAAGCATCTGCTTTCGTTTTTAGCTTATTTAGAAACCCGCCTAACGCTGAATCAGATAACGCCTTTGCAAGTTTCCTATTCTTTAGCATGTTCGTTACTTTTAGCGTTTCTATCGCGATACCACTTGCACGGTTGACAATATCCGTTGTCCCTTTGTGGTGTGCATCGTTTCTGATACAAGCGATGCGATAGTGTATTCGTGCAATCTTTGCTTTTTGCTTAAACCAGTTTTTAGACTTGAAAATGCGCCGACTTAACTTGCGTTGTTCTCGTTTTAGTTTTCGCTCATAGCGTTTTAGCGGTCTCGGATTATCATATTTCGTGCCATCGCTTAAGGTGGCAAGTGTGTTGATGCCTACATCTATACCGATAACAGGGTGCGTTGAGTTATCAACTGCTTCGGTGTCCTCCGTTTCAACGGTGATAGATACAAACCAACGATGTGCTGTCCTTGAAATCGTAACCTTGATAATCTTGCCAACAAAACGCAACTCTTGAAACATTTTTATCCAACCGATTTTGGGCAACTTTATTTTCTTGCCTTCAACTCTAACAGTTTGCGCGTCTGTTGTGAAACTTTGTTTATGTCCACGCCCTTTAAACTTCGGAAATTTCGCACGCTTGGATACCCAATTCGCAATGCCTTGACCCAGATTTTTAATAGCATATAACGCAGCACGCTGATCTTGTGAACTTGTCCAATCGTCCCCTTGCTTCGTCTTATTGAAGTTGTTGTTTAGCGTTTGCCACGACTGGAAGTTATCAGTATCTAATCCTACCTTAAAATCTGATAAGGCTTGATTGTAGGCAAACCTTGCGTAACCACATTGCTGGGAAAACCAACGCTTCTGTTTAAAAGTCGGATCTAATGTTATCTTATGTGTTCTGTATGGCATAGTCTGACTCCTGTAGGTTTCTGACTCCCAGTGACAGTGGTGTGCAGATACTGTCAATATCTGCACTGAGTCAGTCCTATCATTATATCACAAAATATCTCTAAATGTCAAGCGTTTTTGGACCCACAGCTAAAGCAGTGGGATTGTCAGTTAATTCCCTTCAATGCGAAACGGGTCTGCTCCAATGAGATAACGTTCTCCCCAATCCTTGATTAATTCAATGACGACGTGATTAAGTCGGGTATAATAGGTGCATTCGCCAACCCCTTCAATACCATCGTCAGTCACTAATTTGACAAAAATCCAATATCTACCGCCCCAATGTGGTGGTGGCACGTCAACCATATAGGTCTTTACTTCAACTATTTTCATCAGGTATCTCCTGCCGGGAATACATGCTTTCAACGTTAAAAATGAATACTGCTATTATACTCAATTAACCCGATTTGTAGTGTGAGGTCCCCGTGCCTCACACTGCTGACTTTATCGGAAAACTTCAAATCAAGTTAATATGGTATTATACCCAATTAACCCGATTCGTAGTGCGAGGTCCCCGTGCCTCGCAATGCCGACTTTATCCGAAGACGTCGAATCAAGTTAATATGGTATTATACCCAATCTGTTAAAATTATACATCAATCTTCTGTATATTTCCAAGAGTTCTTCGGAAGATATTTATTTTGCCGAATATCGATTCTGTTTGGTTATTTGTATTGATTATCTGTCCGAAATATGCGAAAATATAGAAGAAATCTGAGTTTTAGGATATACATGAAAGACGATAAAAAATCAATTTTTGGTTGGTGCATGTACGACTGGGCAAATTCTGCCTACATTACCACTGTCGGTGTTGCCTTGCTGCCCATATATTTTGTAGATGGCATAGTGGGTAAAGCGGGTGTAATTATATTCGGGCAGAAAGTCACTGCCACAGCGTTATGGGGCTTTATGTTGGGAGGGGCAGCGTTGCTGGTCTTTCTTTTCGCCCCTGTGCTTGGTGCTATCGCTGATTTCTCTTCTGCAAAAAAGAAGTTTCTGATATGTTTTGCATATATGGGAAGTCTGTTTGCGACACTACTCATTTTTTGCATGCCAGGAGGAGTGTGGTTAGCAGTTGTGCTTTATATCAGCACGCAAGTCTGCTTTGTAGGTGGAAATGTCTTCTACGATGCGTTTTTACCACAACTTGCTTCGGAGGACAAACTTGATTCGGTTTCTGCCAAAGGATTTGCGTATGGTTATGTCGGAGGGTCCATACAATTTGGGTTTGCTTTGGCACTCGTTGCTATGCACGAAGCAATTGGCATTGACCGAGTGATGGCGGTGCGAATCGCTATGGCAATGACAGGACTCTGGTGGGCAGGTTGGACACTAATTACTGTCAAATATCTAAAAGAGGATAAAATAGAACAAGTACCTCCGGAAAAGTATCATAACTTAGAACAGTACCGTGGTCTATCAAAAGGCAAAGTATATCTATCCATCGGCATTAGTCGGACTATAGCAACAGCAAAAAAGGTGGGAAATTTCAAGCACCTCACTCTTTTTATGATTGCCTATATGGTATACAACGACGGTATTCACACGGTTACGAGCATGGGGACAATATATGGTAAAGAAGAGTTAGGACTTTCTGATACGAATCTGATGGTGACACTCTTGTTAATCCAAGTTGTCGCATTAGTTGGGGCGTTGATATTTAGTCGAATAGCAAACCGAATTGGCGCAAGACGGGCAGTTATGTTCTCATTAGTTCTATGGAGTGGTGTCGTTATTTATGCGTATTTCATCCATACTGCAAAAGAGTTCTTTATCTTGGGGATCATTGTAGGTTTCGTACTCGGTGGAACACAAGCACTCAGTCGTTCATTCTACGGCGCGATGATCCCAGAGAAAGCAAGTGCCGAGTTTTATGGATTCTATTCTGTCTTTAGTAAGTTTTCGGCAATCTGGGGACCTTTTACATTTGGTTTTATTAAACAGTGGACAGGGTCAGCGCGTCTTGCTATCATTTCGCTAATGGTTTTCTTTATAGTTGGGTTAATCCTACTTGCATTAGTTAATGATGAGAAAGCTAAAGCTGAAAAACTCGCGTTTGAAACAGAGTAATGCTTGACTTTATCGGAAAACTTCGAATCAAGTTACAATACCTTCGCCAAAAAATAGTTGAATAAATAGGGTGGATGTCCTAAAGTTATAACATTAAAACATAACTTAGAAAGGACAATCACCCATGTCTAAAATTATAGCACTGTTTTCTGTTTTGATTCCACATTTATCCGCAACGACGACGCGTCAGTTATCCCAAGTTGTCCTTGCACTGCTTTCAATGACAGGGCGGGTCACAATGTTAAATATCTCTCGCTGGACTGGACAAGGGGGTAGCTACCGCACTGTGCAAAGGTTTTTCAACACTGTTATCCCTTGGACTACGATTTGCTGGACGTTTTTTCGCACTTATCTGCTTGATCGTGAAAGTGACTATATCCTCGTAGGAGACGAAGTGGTTGTGCCAAAAGCGGGAAAATCTACTTATGGTTTATCTCGTTTCTTTTCCTCATTGTTCGGCAAAGCGATCCCCGGTTTGTCGTTTTTAGCCGTGTCCTTAGTGAGTGTCGACCGAAAGCGTTCCTACCCGATGGTTATGGAGCAAATCGTGCGTGGCACGCCATCGTCAAATCAAGGTGTTTGTGCTTCCGAACATCAGGCTAACACCGAGACAGCAACACCTAAACACAAACGCGGGCGTCCAAAAGGGAGCCGGAACCGGAACAAAAACGTTGTCGTGCTCAGTGATGTGTTGAAGCAACTTCAAACAATGGTCAAAGGGTTGCTACAACAGATTGGCAACTTGATACCCCTCCGTTATTTTGTGCTTGATGGATATTTTGGACACAATAATGCGCTACAAATGGCGAAACAATGTAAGCTACATCTCATTTCAAAACTACGCACCGATGCTGCCCTGCATCTTCCACCGACGACACCTTATGCCGGAAAGGGACGCCCCCGCATATACGGCGAGCGTCTCAACCCACGACAGATTGACGCAAAATACTGTCTCTCTACCGACACGAGCGGAAATCTGAAAACAGAAGTGTATCAAATGGAAGCACGCCACAAAAAGTTCGCAGACGAACTGAACGTGGTTTGCATTCTCAAGACGAACCTGACCACGAAACAGCAAGCACACGTCTTACTTTTCAGCTCTGATTTGACGCTGGACGCTGAAAAAATGATTGAGTATTATTCCCTGCGTTTTCAAATAGAGTTCAACTTCCGGGATGCAAAACAATATTGGGGATTGCAAGATTTTATCAATGTCAACAAGATACCCGTGAACAATGCCGTAAACTTATCAATGTTTATGGTATCTGTCAGTGCTAAACTCACAGATACATTCCGGTGTCCAAATACCGAGTTTAGTGTTTTAGACCTTAAAGCACGCTACCGGGGGGCGAAGTATTTACACGAAACATTAAAAATACTTCCGAAAAAACCTGATACTATTGTTATTGAACAAATCGCACAACGTCTGGGATCAATCGGTGCTATTCATCAAACGCAACAAGAACTAAACCCCGGATAATTGGCGAAGGTATTGAAGTTAATATGGTATTATATTTTATAAAGGATCTCTTCTCATGAAAACTAAACTATTTTCTATCTTCACATTCTACACTGTTGTGATGCTCGTATGTGCTCCATTCGCCATCGCTCAAGATTTATCACAATTGAATTTACCTGAGGGTGTGAAATCTCGCCTTGGTAAGGGAGTAGCAACAAGAATAACTTTTTCACCTAATAACACGCAAATCGCAGTTGGGTCTTCTATCGGGATTTGGCTCTACGATGCAAAAACCCATCAAGAGAACGCTCTACTCACTGGTCCGGGTATTGTCATGTCTATGGCGTATTCCGTGGATGGATCTATACTTGCAAGTGGATATCACAATGGAGAGATTCGGTTGTGGGATACACAGACCAGAAAACTCAAAGAAATACTTATAGAACATACGAAACCTGTACATGCTCTAACGTATTCTCCAGACGGCAATACGCTTGCCAGTGGGTATGGAACAGGCATGTATGGTAGAGGTGAGGTTCTTGAAACTGCTGATATCCAGCTGTGGGACACAAACACAGGTAAAATAAAATACACTCTTAAAGAACATACTAAACCTATCTACGCATTAGCATACTCCCCAGATAGCACTACACTTGCCAGTGGTGCAGGAGATGGTAAAGTACAATTATGGGATGTAGAAACCGGACGACTAAAACGTACTCACAGCGAACATTCACATCATATTCTTTCTTTAGCATATTCTAATGACGGTAATACACTCGCTTGCGGATATGGAGTTAATACCGACTTTAATGAGGAATCGAATCATATAGTCCTGTTGTGTGACGTGCGGACAGGTAAAATACTACATACTCTTACTCGACATGACAATGTTATCTCATCTCTGGCGTATTCCGTGGATGGTAATACACTCGCTAGTGCGGATGCAAGTGGAACAATTCGTCTATGGGAGGCAAGTACTGGAAAATTAAAACAAAGGCTTGTAGGGACGGGACACAATGAAGGTATATATTCACTGAAATATTCTCCAGATGGCACAACTCTTGCCAGTGCCGGCAGCGAAATACAATTGTGGGATGCCAAATCTGGAAAACACAAACTTACATTTTTAGGACACTACTCTCTAATTTCATCAGTTGCATATTCCTCGGATGGAAACACTGTCACCAGTGGAGGACACGATGGTTTGATTCGGATGTGGAATACACATACAGGGAAACTAAGAAAGACTCTTATTACGGGTCCAGGCACAGGGCGTGCTAATGTTTCATCTCTGGCGTATTCCCCGGATGGTGCAACACTCGCAAGTGGTAGTTGGGGTCTAAATGAGCAAATTCATTTATGGGATGCACATACTGGAAAACTAAAGCAAACGCTTCAATACGCAGGGGCTGTTCAATCTCTGGCATATTCCCCAGATGGCTCCACACTAGACATTATAATGAATTAGTTTTAAATTTTGTTAACCTCTGTTATACTGACTTATTATCTTACGATAGGAGGTTAACTCATGACCAATTTTCAAGATCTCAAGGATAAACCTGATGCGTTTCTGTCCCTCACCGGACATACATTAGAAGAGTTTACGGAACTATTGCCTCATTTTTCTTGTTGTTTTTTAGAATATATGCAAACACATACCCTTGATGGCAAACCACGTAAAAATCGGAGATATAAACCCTATAAAAATAGTCGTTTTGCTTCCCATGAAGATATGTTGCTATTTATCTTGATTTACCTTCGTGATGCTCCGAAACAAGTTCTATTAGGTGCGCTCTTTGGTATGCCTCAACCCCTTGCTAATAAATGGATACACTTGCTTTTACCGATATTGAACAAAGCATTAGCAAAACTTGAAGAGGTGCCATATCGGGAAACAGACCTTGCACCTATGTGTGATGCTTGTGAGGTATCAACTCAAAGCCAAGAGGTAGAACATTTTTTTTTCATGATGGCACGGAGCGTCTGATACAGCGTCCAAAAGACCCACAAACTCAAAAGGCGTATTATAGTGGTAAAAAGAAATGCCATACAGTGAAAAATAATCTGATTATCAATCAGACCGGCAAAGTCGTATTATTGACACCCTCTTTTGAAGGAAGACACCATGACAAACACATAGCCAATACGGTGGGCTATTGTGTGCCACCAGGAAGCACCCTGTATCAAGATACCGGTTTTCAGGGTTTCACCCTTCCTGATATAAACATCATTCAACCGAAGAAAAAACCGAAAGGTGGAGAACGGACGGATGAAGAAAAAGAAATCAATAGAAAGATAGCGTCTATACGCATACGTGTTGAACATGCGATTAGTGGTGTAAAAAGATACCGCATCGTCCAAGATAAACTCAGGAATTGGAAGAAAGGGTTCTGTGATTTAGTTATGGAAACTTGTTGTGGTTTACACAACTTTCGACTAAACTTTAGACCCTGGCATTATGAAACTCCTGTTATTTAATTCATTATAATGTCTACTATAGTTTGGACAATTTTTAGGGTTCTTGAGTAATAGTCTGGATTAATTGAAACACTTTTTACATCAATATTGGTTTATTGGGACACCTTTCGCCCCGCTGGGGAAACCAAAGAGGGTTTGTTCACAATGTCCGTATAGACATTCCGCCCCGCTGGGGCTGCTCTTGCTTGCACCTGAAATTCTTTTTCTGTGAGTTACGTTCCTGTCCGAAACTCAATGAAAAATCAGCAAACACTTGAAAACACAACGTGAAACAGATAGAAATTGTCCAAACTATAGTAATGTCTAATAATCTGCAATAATCCTATATCCTGCAACACTAAACCCATATAGGAGGGTTTATGATTAAGGAATTACTACGGAAAAGCACTCATATCTCAGGATTAATAATACCGATCATTTACCACTTTATGGATAACAATGTCATGCTACTCATCGTGGGAGTTATGGCAGGTATTGCTATCGTTGTGGAATTGTTGAAATGGCTATATCCTCCATTCAGTGAACTCTTTTTTCGCCTTTTCAAACCAATTCTCCGTACACACGAACGTAAAGGCGCAATTACTGGTGCGACTTACTTCATCGTCAGCACTTTGCTATGTATTATCTTTTTTGAGACACATCTCGCAATTGTCTGCATTTTTTTCATGGTTTTAGGGGATACGGCTGCCGCCTTAGTCGGCAAAAAGTGGGGACGCACGAAACTTATAGGCAAAAAGAGCCTGGAAGGCAGTACGGCGTGTTTTACAATTTGTGCCATGATTAGTCTTTTCTGGCTAAACCCGATTGTCGGTCTTATCGGTGCATTGGTAGCGACCCTCGCTGAACTCCTTCCTCTTCGTATTAATGATAACCTGACGGTTCCACTCATTTCTGGCACTGTGATGCATTTCATGCTGAAATTCCTACCGCTGTAACGGTGCAGTTACAAAGATGACCTCTATTTTATATTCTGCTTTCCCGCAATATGAAAACTCCATTGCCACAACAATTCCGCTTGACAATTAGTTCAATATCCTATACTCTACATTAACATGTCAACCGAAACCAACAAAAAATCGATTCAACCACCAGAGAGTTTCCGTGCAATTCCCGTAGCAATACCAGAAAACCTTACAAACATTCGTATCATCCTCTTTGAACCGCGTGAACCCGGAAATATTGGCTCTGTCGCCAGAGTTGTGAAGGGCATGGGTCTATCACAACTTTACCTTGTAAACCCCGTATCATTCCAGAATGTGGACGCAGCATGGTATATGGCACACGGCGCGAAGGACGTTCTGGAAAATTGCCACGTTGTTCCCGAACTAAAAGACGCACTTGTTGGAGTAAAATACCTTGTCGGCACAACGCACCGCCGCCGTGATGCGCGTCTACCAACTCCTGTTACTGCCCGCGAAGCTGCATATACAATCGCATCCGTTTCACAAGATAAACCTGTTGCCTTACTTTTTGGACGCGAAGACTTCGGGTTGTCCACTGATCAGATAAGTCTCTGTCAGTTGACAGCAAGCGTGCCGATGGCAACCAAAAACCCATCTCTGAATTTAGCGCAGGCTGTGCAGATATTCGCTTATGAAGTGTTCATTGCGAGTTTGGGTGATCACCCTCCCTCGGATATTGATTATGCCGAAGTCAACGCATTGGAAGAATTTTACGGGAGGGTCGTACGTTTATTAGATAAGGTTGGGGTGACTCCTTATAATCAGGATTGGGAGACGTATCTAAAATCGTTGCGACGTGTTTTCTCACGTGCACCGCTTGAGGATCGAGACATTGCTACGCTTGACTTGATCTTCTCTACAACCTATCGGCATATTGTGCTGTTGGAAGAGAGATTAGGAATAACACAAAGTAGCAGACCCACGCAGTAGGTCTTTGTCTGCGTCGTTATAGAGGAAACATGAAAACATTTGGCACTCGCGGTCCCGTGAATCCTGAAGATCATTACGTTGTCTCACGCAGCGCGGAACTCGCTGATTTCATCAATCGCGTCAAGCCGGGACGATATATCGTTATATTCGCCCCTCGGCAGACAGGTAAAACGACATTCTTTCAATGGGCTCTTGATGCACTCACAGCTGATCGGACAGAAACATACTTCCCGATTGAGTTGAATTTTGAGGTTTATGAAGATTATAGTGCGTCCGATTTTTACACCGCACTTTATAAAAGCATATACGAGGAGATTAAATTTGTCTTCAAGAAACGCGGATACGTGCCATCTGAAACGCTAAGCCAATTCTTGGAAAACACGAAGTTAACCGATCACGTTGCAATGCTCAGATTCTTTCAACAGTTCGGAGCTTTTCTTGGAGATGAAAAACTTGTCCTCATCATTGACGAATTTGATGGCATTCCTCGTGATGCCGTGAGCGGTTTCTTGCATGCACTCCGCACTATCTATGTTCAACGTTCTATGCGTGAATGTCCCTACAGCATTGGTATTGTAGGGGTTAAGAACATTACACAACTCAATCTAAACCGCTCTATTTCACCGTTCAATATCCAGGACGAGTTCACTTTGCCGAACTTCACCTTTGAACAGGTGCGTGATCTACTTGCTCAGTACACGGATGAGGTCGGTCAAACCTTCGCCCCTGAGGTCATTGAGAATATTCACAGACAGACTGCTGAACAACCTTTCCTTGTCAACCGATTCGCGCTGCTGCTCACAGAGGAGATGAACATTCCGAAAACAGAAACAATTACGATGATGCACTTTTCAAAGGCACACATAGAAATACGCGAAGAAGATAACGCAAACCTCACACATCTGATGACCAATATCCGTAGAGACCCACACTATAAAAATATCTTGATGCGAATCGTTTCTTATGAAAGGGGCACGCGCTTTAACCCACGCAGAGAAATCATCAGTGAACTTGTTACACTCGGTGTAATCGGAAAAGCACCGGATGGGATGTGTCAAATTGTTAATCCGATTTACCAGGACTGCATCCTGCAGGCGTTCAAGCCTGAGATGAATGGACTTGAGCAAGATTACCTCCCTGAAGACACCGATTTTCTGGACTATCTCACGCCGACAGGACAGATTAATATGGAACGGCTCCTTGATAATTTCCAAAATTTCATTGCACGCGTAGGGTTTCGGATACTCCAAGTCCCAGAAACCCCGAAAGAATATGTTGGGCAAGACCTCCTCTACGCCTATCTTGACCAGTTTGTCAGCCTGATCCATGGGGCAATGTTCCTTGAGGCACAAACGGGACGTGGCAGGATGGACATGATTATCTTTCACAATGGACGTAAGTCCATCGTTGAAACAAAGATTTGGGAGGGGAAAATGCGCTATGATGCAGGTAAGAAACAACTGTCCGCATATCTCAAATTAGAACGTGTGTGTGCAGGATATTACGTCGTTTTCGCTCATCGTACCGAACCGGAACCACGTGTAGAAACAGAGACGATAGATGGGGTGACTATCCGATGCTATATCATTCCTGTGGTACAGGAGGTCCCTTCACATCAGACATAAGATTTAGGCAAATATACGGATGACATAATATTCTCTACAACTTATGGTATATTGTGCGATTGGAAGATTCTGCTTGAAATTTTGGGATAAGTAAGATATCATAGTTGTTGGTGGGATTGGCATATTTTGCAGAAACGCAAAATTAATTTAACCGAAGGGAGATTTTAGATGAGAGAGCAGCAGAACAATGACAGGCGAGAAATTAGCGGCGATGCCAAAAAAATCAGCGAATTACTTAATAAAAAATACACACTTGATTACTATCAACGCGGATATAGGTGGCAGACTAATCAAGTGATTGATCTAATTGATGATCTTACTAACAAATTCTCTGATAACTATCAGCCTGGAGACTCACGTTCTCAGGTAGAAAACTACACCCACTACTTCCTTGGATCTATCATTATCAGTAGGACTAGGGGAAAATGGTTTATCGTTGATGGGCAGCAAAGACTTACTACATTAACCCTACTTCTGATAAAACTCCGACAGCTACTTGAAGATGAAAATCAAAGAAGTCAAATTGCACCGCTTATTTTTTCTGAAAGATATGGACAGAGATCATTCAACTTGGATATTGAAGAGCGAGAATCTATCATGGATACACTCTACTTAGAAGAGTCTCTAGAACCTTTCTTTTCAAACGACCAACCGGAATCAATTCGCAATATTGCAGCACGCTACAACGACATTGAAAATCATTTTGAACTGCAAAGTGAGGAACTTCCATATTTTGTTGATTGGTTGCTACAGAACGTTTACTTGGTACAAATTACGGCTTATGACGAGGGAGATGCTTACACTATATTTGAGACAATGAATGATCGTGGATTATCACTTACTCCTGCAGAAATGCTTAAAGGTTATCTTCTTTCAAAATTTGATGATACTAACCAAAGAAACTCCGCAAACAATGCCTGGAGGAATCGTGTCCGAATCCTTAAAGATATGGGTAAAGATGAGGATGCAAATGCTATCAAAGCATGGCTGCGTAGTCAATATGCCGAAGGTATCCGTGAACGTACAAGAGGTGCATCACCTAATGATTTTGAATTAATAGGAACGCAATTCCACCGGTGGGTTCGCACAAATGAAGAACGGCTGGGTCTTAATTCGGATAATGGCTTGGTACATTTTATTGAAAAAGACTTTGTGTTCTATACAAGTTATTATGAGAAGTTGGTAAGAGCATCTGAAGAGTTAATAGAGGATCTTGAATGTGTGTATTACAACGCGCAAAACGGTTTTGCACTTCAATATCAGGTATTGCTTGCTCCGTTACGTTTAGAGGATACAGAAGAAGATAATATTCGGAAGATACGAATTGTTTCAAGATACCTTGATATCTTAATTTATCGACGAATTTGGAACTTTAGGTCAATATCTCATTCTACCCTATATTATGCGATGTTCATATTGATGCGTGAAATCCGTGATAAAAATGTTGCTGATTTAGTTAGTATATTACACCAGCGACTCATTGATGATGATGATGAGAGTTTCTTGAATGACAATTGGTTTCGTTTGCATGGAACTAACCGTAAAAAGGTACATCGAATACTCGCGAGAATAACAGAATATGTGGAAACTGAATCTGATAATCCCTCGCGTTATCTTGATTACTGCCAGCAGGGATCCTCAGGTTATGAGATAGAACATATCTGGGCAAATCATGCTGAGCGTCATCATAACGATTTTGATCATGAGTATGATTTTCAAGAATATCGCAATTTCATAGGTGGGTTACTGCTTTTGCCAGGGCGAATTAATGCTGCTATTAATGATAAACCGTATTGCGAAAAACATATGACTTACGCCGGACAAAATCTACTTGCGAAAAGTCTCCATGAATCTGCCTACGAGTACAACCCTGGTTTTCGGCAATTCCGTGAAAGAAGCGGATTACCATTCCAAGCTCATTCAGAGTTCAATAGAGTGGACCTTGATAAGCGGCAGAAACTTTATCAACTTCTTGCAGGACAAATCTGGAGCCCAGAACGGTTGTTTGAGGATGCATCATAAATCCGAAATTGATACTTGTTTTTAAACAAAATGCGACACATAAAACCCATTGTTTGGCTCATCTTTATCCTATCAGGCGCAAGTGCCCTCATCTATGAAGTAATATGGATGCGGCAACTGACGCTTGTCTTCGGCAGCACTGTCTTTGCTACCAGCACCGTGCTAACGGCATTCATGGCAGGGCTTGCACTCGGCAGCTACTACTTCGGCAGAAAGATAGATGAGAGCAAGATGTCGCCGTTGAAGTTATATGCCCTCCTTGAAGTAGGCGTCGGTGGATTTTGTCTCATCTGGCCCCTGCTACTCTCTGTCCTAACTGTCCTTTATGTTCTCATTTACCGAAACATCACATCTGAATTCTACACCCTCTCACTTATCCGTTTTATATTGACCTTTGGTATACTGCTAATTCCCTCAACATTGATGGGTGGCACATTACCCGTATTGACACGGTTTTTTGTCAAAAGGTTGGAACAACTCGGAACGAACATCGGGATTCTATATGCGTTGAATACCTTTGGCGCAGTCATCGGAACCGTAGCAGCAGGATTTTTCCTAATTGAGGCTTTGGGAATAACTTGGACACTTCGTGTAGCAGTTGCGATTAATTTTGGTGTAGCGTTAGTCGCGTTGGTATTGTCTCGGCAAGCACATAAGATTGAAACGGATGAAGACGAACCGTTGTCAGAACAGCAGGATACCGAAGCAGCCGAACAACCACAACAGATTGCTATTGGCGGATTGCGGATAAAGGAACGTCAATTAGCACTATGGGCAATAGGCATATCCGGGTTCTGTGCTTTGGCTTACGAGGTGCTATGGACTCGTATTCTCGTGTTCTTTCTCGGTAGTACGACTTATGCGTTTGCCACGATGCTTGCTGCGTTTCTATTCGGTATTGCACTTGGGAGCATGGTTTTAGCGCGATGGGTTGATCGGATAAAGCAACCTGTTACCACTTTCGGCATCGTACAACTCGGCATAGGACTCTTCGCGCTTATCCTTATGC
Organism: Candidatus Poribacteria bacterium; assembly: GCA_965218285.1. Classification (GTDB taxonomy): domain Bacteria; phylum Poribacteria; class WGA-4E; order WGA-4E; family WGA-3G; genus MSPOR6. The sequence continues at coordinate 5,138,906 of OZ244616.1, read as the reverse complement.
CTGCTTTTGAGCAGTTATACGGGATAACCTCTGCGCTTCAGTCTACTTTTGGCGGGAGTAGATTTTGGGCATTCTTTTCCTGTTTTATTTTAATGTGTCTTCCAACCTTTTTGATGGGTGCAAGTTTTCCGCTGGTGGCAAAAATCTATACTGGCAACGCACGTCAACTCGGCAGGAGCATAGGCAACGTTTATGCTGTCAACACAGTAGGAAGTATTTTAGGTGCTTTTTGCGCTGGATTTATCCTGATCCCATTACTGAACATACGTCCAAGCATTGTGTTGACGGTAGCATTGAACACATGTATTGGGTGCTTGCTTGTATTGACAGGGTGGCGTGCGACTACGGATGCGGGACTCAGCAATGAAAAAGCGGGGAGTGGAGTCAAGGCTGCATTACAAGGCGTAGGCATCGGAGTGCCGATACTCACTGGCGGATTAGCAGTAATCTTATTACTCACAATAAATCAACCGATCTTTCTAAAAAGCACGATTTACAAAACACAACGCCCAGGTGATGAAGTTGTTGCTTACGAAGAAGAGATAGATGCGACGGTGACGACGTTAAGGGATGATGAAGGCGTCTATCGTCTCTATGTAGATGCGAATCAAGCAGCGGATGCTTCACGTTGGGACTCCCCATCGCATCGTGTGATAGCGCATCTGCCGTTGCTTTTACACCCCAATCCGAAACGTGCCCTCGTTGTAGGGTTCGGCATGGGACTCACTTCCCATTCAATAACACAACACGGGGTAAGAGTTGATGCGATAGAATTGTCAAAAGGAGTGGTTTCTGCAGCGCAAGAACATTTCAAACATATTAATGGTAATGTATTTGAAAATCGATTGTTTGACTATAAAGTTAATGATGGTCGCAACCATATCCTGATGACGCAAAACAGATATGATATGATTTCAACAGGCATCATTCATCCGCTTGTGAGCGCGGGAAGTTCAAATATCTACACTGCAGATTTTTACCACATGTGTAAGAAAATCCTTACTGAAAATGGTGTTATGTGCCAGTGGGTGCCGTTGCATCGCTTACCAGAGTCGCACTATAAGATGATTGTCCGCACGTTTATCCATGTTTTTCCAGAAACAACCTTATGGTACAAATACACCCCTGATTTTGTCATTCTTATCGGCACACCTAAAAGGCTCTCAATTGACTACAAAGACTTTATGGCACGTTGTATGAAACCGAGTATCCGTGAAGGACTTGCGGCAGATGATTTAGACGGTATGTCACTACTCGACTCATTTATGATGGGACCAGAGGCAGTCCGAGCGTATGCTGGCGTTGTACCTATCCACACAGATGACCGTCCAAGATTAGAATTCTTTAAAGGTGAAGATTTAGTAGGTTCTACTGCACAAAATATTGAAGGAATGAAAAAGTATCGTCAACGCGTCACACCTTTTTTGAAAAACTACGGTGCGACGTTGGAGGAGAAAAAAGCAGTCCGAGAGAAAATTGGTACTTACTTTAATGCTACACAAAAATTGATTCTCGGACAGATTGCTTATGCCAAAGCGCAGGTTGCCAATCCCACTGTACAACTTGAAAATGCAATTGCCTTGATGAACGAAGCGTTGAGGAAAAATATGGATGACGAAACCATTAGTTACAACTTCGGGGTTGTCTCGGGCATAATTAATGAGGGTATGCAAGAAGAACTCCGTCAAATTGAAAAAGAGACGAAACAGAACATGCGACAAAATCCTGACGATATTCAAGCACGCCTCAAACTCGCGGTTGTTTATGGGGGGTATGCCTCGGAGTATGAGAATTTGGCGATGCAATACGAGAGAAATGGTCAACTTGATAAGGCAACAAAGGAACTTGATAAGGCAACAAAGGAACTTGATAAGGCAACAAAGGAACTTGAAAAATTGCTTAGACGCGATCCGAGTAGACCCGAAATTTACTTCATTCTCGGTGGGTATTATGAACGTCAAGAACGTTACAAGGATGCCCTTCGCACCTATGAACGATTAGAACAACGTGATCCCAACTTACCCGCCCCAATTTTTGCTGCGATGGCAAGGATGCACTTGGAATTACAGAATGTTGATGAAGCAAAGAGATATGCACAAAAAGGATTAGAAGCGGATGCCAATTCATGGCGTTCGCACTACATCCTCGGCAACGTTTATGCTGCCATGAATCAGCCTCAGAAGCAGCGAGGCCACTATGCAGACGCAATCAAATATATTGATAGAGCCATTCCATATTCCCAAGATCCAAAAGACCTACAATTTGCTAAACAAAAGATTCAAAGCGAACTTGAACAGATAAATAAATAGGAGGAAAATACAAACCAATTATGTCCCAAGAACCTTCTTTAAAACGGACACACTATTGCGGTGACCTGCGTCTGAGTGATGCTGGCACCACTACCCGACTTAACGGCTGGGTCAGACGTCGTCGCGACCATGGCGGTGTGATTTTTGTTGATTTGCGCGATAGAACAGGAATCACTCAGGTAGTCTTTGACTCGCAGATTGACGAAAAGGCACACGCGCTTGCTGATGCTGTTAGAAGTGAGTTTGTCCTGAACGTCAGCGGCACAGTCCGCGAACGCACCCCCGGCGAATTACTCTTCACAGCAGATGCAGCATTTCAAGCTGAACTTACTGATAACACATCGTTGTCATCCGAATTCCGAGTTCTCTTTTCGGATTTAGATACTAAATATACGCTTTCCGATGATATAAAAGTTAGTGTTCGCGAGAACGAAAAACGATGGCTTCTCACCGATGTGGAAAATAATAGAACTTATGACATCGCGCGTGAATCGGACAGTCTTAATATTTATCAAGGCACCGTTAATCCAGAGCTTGACACAGGTGAGATTGAAGTTGCTGTCGATTCGTTGAACATTCTCAATACTGCCAAAACACCTCCATTTCCTGTTGAAGATGATATTGAGGTGGCAGAAGATATACGGATGCGCTATCGGTTCGTTGATTTGCGGCGACCGGAGATGCAGAAAACGCTTGAAATGCGACACAAGGCTGCACTCGCTGCCCGCAACTATATGAATGAACAGGGTTTCTTTGAAATTGAAACCCCAATCTTGATGAACAGCACGCCAGAGGGAGCACGCGACGTTCTTGTGCCGAGTCGGCATTATCCCGGTAGATTTTATGCACTACCGCAGTCACCACAGCAGTTTAAGCAAATTCTCATGATGAGTGGGGTTGACCGTTATTTTCAGATTGCACGCTGCTTCCGAGATGAGGATACCCGTGCTGACAGGCAACTTGAATTCACGCAGCTTGATATTGAGATGTCATTCGCAGGTGTTGACGATGTGCTTAAGATTACCGAAGGTCTGATGAAGCGGATATTTGAGGAAGCAGGGGGTATTCCAGTTCAAACACCTTTTCTGCGTCTTCCTTATCACGAATCGATGGCAAGGTTCGGAAATGATAAACCTGATACGCGCTTCGGCATGGAACTCACGGACCTGTCCGATGTTATGGCAGACTGCGAATTTCAGGTATTTACCCGTGCGCTTTCTTCCGGTGGACAGGTGAAAGGTATCGCTGTTCCGGGTGGTGCAGATTTTTCAAGAAAAAACATTGATGATTTGACTGAATTCGTTGCCACTTACCGCGCAAAGGGGTTGGCTTGGGTTAAGGTTACCTCTGATGGCAAGCCAGAATCTAAGTATTCATCAGGTATTGTCAAGTTTTTCAAAACAGAGCAGCTTGAAACAGCACAAGAGAGAATGGGTGCTAAACCCGGGGACATCATGTTCTTTGTCGCCGACCGACCGAAAGTTGTCGCGGACGCTCTCGGCAATCTTCGCCTACATCTTGGTCGCAAACTTAACATGATTGATGAAAATCGGTACAACTTCTTGTGGATTGTGGATTACCCGCTGTTTGAGTGGAACGAAGAAGAAAAACGATATGAACCATTCCACCATCTCTTCACTGGTGCGACAGAAGACACTTTGCCGTTATTAGATACGGACCCTGGCAAAGTTCAGAGCCAACATTACGATCTGGTGTGTAACGGATACGAAATTTGTAGTGGCAGTGTCAGAATACATCGTTGGGATATCCAACAAAAGATTTTTAATATCTTGAAGATTACACCGGAAGATGTCAAAACCCGATTCGGTTACTTCATTGACGCTTTGGAATACGGCACACCGCCACATGCGGGGATTGCACCAGGGCTTGATCGTGTCGTGATGTTAATGCGCAACGAGGACAACATTCGTGAGGTAATCGCATTTCCGAAATCTCAACAGGGGTTATGTCCACTCACCCACGCACCGTCTACTGTGACTGAAGAACAACTGGAAGAGTTGTCTATTCGCGTGGATGTGGATGAGTAGCACGGATATCCTTAACAGCACACGATTTGGGTTGGGTTTAGCATTGTTCTACCAAAGGGACGGCAGGTACGGTTTCCTAACCGCACCTTAGGTCTAACGTCGTTCAAACCCGATAAATACCTTGCACACATTTGGCGTTGATACATAACAGGTTTTAGTTGAACTTACGTTGATAAAATATTTGTATCAAAGAACTTAGAGTCTTGGGCGGATGAGGAGTACATAATTGTTGCCGCCCTTTATGAGGCAGTCATAGAGGCCGCCTTCAGGTAAATCAGGATTAATGAAAAAGTTAACGAGACAAAGTAATTACTTCATCTATCCTGAAACAAATCATAACGGAGGTAAAACTCCACCTACAAAAGGAACAAACTATGAATGGAAACGGAAACGGAAACGGAAAGAATGAACTTGGTATACTTTATGGTATTATCATCGCTATCATTCTTGGCACACTTATCGGTGGCTTTACCCCTAGTTTTGCAAAACATACCGAAGTTTTAGGTGAAATCTTCTTAACCTTGCTCAGGATGATCGTTGTCCCACTTGTCATTTTCTCAATGGTGGTTGGTATTACGAACTTAGGTGATATACGCAACCTCGGTTCTATTGGTGGACGCACAGTACTTTACTATATGGCGACTACCGGCATCTCTGTCATAATTGGGATGATTCTGGTGAACCTTATTGCTCCTGGAAAAGGGTTAGAGTTATCAAAAGAAGGTGATCAATATCCTGAACTTTCTTATTCCTTGAGCGGTGAAGGGAATCTGGCCATCATGTTACCAGAAGGACAGATCAAAGAAAACTATTCAAATAAATTTGTCATCACACTAACCGATCAGAATGTGGTGGGCGAAATTGAATCAATTGATGGCAATACAGTGACCGTAGAAAAATGGGAAGACCTGTCAGGCGGTGTTGAGTATATCAAAGCAGAAAGCGGAAACTCGCTGGTGTTCCCCATCCAGTTTAGTGGTTTGACGCTTGAACAATCCGGTACAGGTATTACATTTGCCCTACCAATTGCATCAGATGTTGAAGGCAAAGAAGACCGTGATATGCTTGCAACAATTAAAGAGGTGTTCTTGGGCAACGAAGATACCGGCAAACAGGGGATGATCCCAACGAACGTCTTTAAAGCGATGGCGAACATGGACATCTTACCCCTTATCTTTTTCTCACTGCTCATCGGTGCGGCTTTGTCAATCATCGGTGAAGTCGGTAAGCCTGCGGTAGCTATTTTTAACGGGTTTAATGAAGCTGTGATGCAGATTGTTAACTGGATTATGTTTATTGCACCTATAGGCATCTTTGGCTTAATTGCTGGTAGGATAGGAGAGGCGGATGGATTCGCTGGATTCTGGCCAGAATTAGTCGCAGTTGGGAAGTATAGCGTGACGGTCATATTGGGACTTGGCTTCCACGGTTTCATTGTGCTACCAGTTCTGCTTCTCGTTTTAGGACGGCGGAACCCACTTGGATACGCCAAAGGCATGGGGACTGCATTGCTAAACGCCTTCTCTACAGCGAGTTCCAGTGCTACCTTACCGTTGACTATGGAAGGTGTTGAAGAGCAAAACGGTATATCAAACCGGACTGCCAGTTTTGTGTTGCCTTTAGGTGCAACCATTAACATGGATGGAACCGCACTTTATGAAGCAGTCGCTGTCATGTTCATTGCACAGGTATATGCCATACCAATGGGACCGGTGGAGCAGGTAATTGTTGTGTTGACTGCAACACTCGCCGCGATCGGTGCTGCAGGTATACCTGAAGCAGGACTCGTTACCATGGTCATTGTTCTGAATGCTGTTGGACTACCGATCGAAGGTGTCGCCTTGATACTCTCGGTTGATTGGCTTCTTGACAGATTCCGCACCACCGTCAACGTTTGGGGTGACAGCGTCGGTGCAGGTATCATTGAAACTTATGAATCTGGGGATTCTGCTGAAGTTCCAGCAACTTAACATTTCTCTATACCGGGTAGGTGCGGTTTCTAACCGCATCTGACTTTTCTAAAGTCCGGTATAGGAATACAAAAAACGGTAGGTGCGGTTTCTAACCGCACCGGATCGTCCGCGGAACCTCTCATCCTCAGCGTATTCCAAACCGTGATGCAATAAATAGGAAACCGTTGCTAACGTAGTCTTGCATAAATCACCCTGTGCGGTTAGGAAACCGCACCAACATGGATCGGCGGACCGCTAAATTGACACCTATAGGTTAAGCATTGCGAAACCCAACCAATATATTTAGCGTTTTTAACATTATAATTCGAACACCTGACCGCATAATTCGAACACGTAAATTCATTATGTGTTAGGTTTCGCATTGTTCAATATAAGCATATTCGGCATCGATTCTTAACGACTTTAGTTTTACAACAGTGCTATTGACCAAAACTAAATCTGCCTTGGTAAGTGCGCTCTAATGTGTTCTATATCACAGAGCATATCTACTAAGGAAAATTGCATCCCTACAAAATGAACTCCAAAAACGATACAACTCATCGTCAATCTGGGATTACGGGCGAGTCTGCCCTTGCAATAATAAGTGTCGCGCTTGCTGCTTTCTGGATAGCATTCGCCTACTACCACGGTGGAAACACCGATGTAAATGGAAATAGGATACTATTATTGCATCCACTCCTTCCAATCGCGCTCATTGCACTGCTCATTCGTATTTACCGATGGGTCGGGATAAAATTTGTCGTACACCTCGAAATCATCATGATTGGTCTCTGGCTCTTCATCAGAATGCTGGGTGTCTTCATGCCTTTCATCCTCGGTTTCGGATTTGCATATCTTTTCAGATTTCTATGGAAAGCTCTTCCATTGAAGAGGGTTTACCAACGTGTGATTGCAACTGTTCTTATTGTACTTGTGTGTAGTGGTGTGTTAATTTTCACCGGCATACGAGTCGGTACTCAAGTGGGTCAGATGGCACAAGGGTTGCAGAAATTTTTTCACGAAGGATTACTACCATTAGTCTTAGGTGAAGAATTTCAGGTGTTGGCAAGTGACATGTCTGACAACAAAGAAACCCTCTTTCTCGGTACTGATCACGGAATTTATTTTTTGAAAAATAAGGATAACGATCAAAAAAAGGTAGGTATCACGAACGGTGAACTTCTTGGGAAACGTATTAAGGATATTACTATAGGAAAAAAATATATCTTTGCTTATGCTGAAGACGAAATCTATCGATGTAGTAAAGCTGTTGTGCCTAATCAGGCTGGGAAGAAAAAAAAATCTCAGATCGCGCTTCCCGAAGAATTGCAATGGACTAAAATACAGACCAATGTTTTTGACGACTATTCCATTCAAACTATCAACGCACCATCATGGGATCCTGAATTAATCTATGTCGGAACGGATAAAGGTCTCTTTGAAAGTACAGATTCAGGGGATAAGTGGGAAAGAGTTGAAGTTGGAGATTCTGAAGATAGATCTTCTGAAGAGAGGTCCATTGTCAGCATCACCTCAATTGAGAAATTTGAGGAGGGAAATCGCAAAAATAGATATATTTATGTTGTGAGTACCAGAAAAATACTTGACGAATCTGCTACTACGGGGAATGGATCAAACGAAAACGCCAATAATTCTGAAAATCAATACAAAACTATTAAAGAAGTTCATTGTCGTCAAGTGCATCCTACCAACGATTGGGAAACTCTTGATTCAAATCCTGATCCTGTGCCTGAAATTCAAGTGCTTGCAGCTTCCTATAGAAAAGGTGTTCTACTTTACGCAGGTACAGCGAATGGTATGGACCAGAGGGATGATAATATTGAATTTGGAAATTGGGCACCGATGCAGGAATCTACGCGTCTCCCACAAACTTCTATTTCGCTGTTAGTTTCTACTCCATCTGCGCTTTACGCAGGGAACGAGAACCTAATCTATTACCACACCACAGGCACATCAGCATGGAAAACTTTTATCACCCCAAAGAAAGGTATACTTAAATATAAAGATGAACCCGTTGTAAAACAATTTCAAGAATATCTCACTCAAAAAATACCGGGATGGACAGCAAGCGGCGGCGCGTTTATTAAATGGATTTCCGGATTAGCGGGTTCCATCGCCTTTCAGTTCGGCGGGTTCCTCGCAACTGTATTCCTTGCATTCATTGTTTTTGTCTATGCAAGCCAAGGATTTGAGAAATATATCCATAGTTTCATAAGTTTAGTTCCAGAAAGACATCGTGAGACCGCTATGGCATACCTCCGTGAAATTGATAGGAATATGCACCAATTTCTCAAAGGACAATTCACTGTTATCGTGATAGTTTCAATTATTTCCTGTACTATCTACCGCATTATTGGTGTGCCTTTCGCGCTTCTCGTTGGTATATTAGCAGGACTCTGTAATGCGATTCCAACATTCGGTCCCTTCGTCGGTGGCGGATTCGCGTTGATTGCGATGCTGATGGGGCTCGCCGCTGGCGAATTCAGTTCTACTTTCTCATTTCTCATCCGTTGTGTTTTTGTTTTAGCTGCAATCCTCGGTATTCAGGCTATTGACAATTCTCTTATCTCTCCAAAAGTGATGAGCAATGCTATTGATGTGGACCCGTTGTTGATTATGTTCTCCGTTATTATGGGTGCTTCAATCCTCGGTTTGTGGGGCGTCCTGCTCGCAATTCCAATTATTGTTGTTATAAAATCTGTCCATACCGTTTCACAATCTGCTGCAAATGGGGTGGACCCACCACCTGCACAGGAGCAAGCCTAATGCAAAACCAACTTCCCATTGTCGCTATTGTCGGCAGACCTAATGTGGGAAAATCATCAATCTTCAATCGTATTGCGGCGGATGCACGACCAAGTTCAGAACATCCCAAACAAATTGCTGTCGTGCACGATAGACCCGGCGTAACGCGTGATCGTAACTATGCAAATGTAAAGTGGAACGACATGCCATTTACGATTGTGGATACCGGTGGTGTGGACGTTGACCCTGAAGATCCGCTTATTGATAATGTCCAACTGCAGGTTGACCAAGCATTGGTGGAGGCAACACTCGTTCTATTTATCGTTGACGCCCGTGCAGGTATTATGCCTCACGACATCATTGTTGCGGATAAACTTCGTGCGTCTGGAAAACCTATCCTCCTTGTTGTCAATAAGGCTGATAGCCTTCGCCTTGAGATGGACACGGCAGAATTCTACGCTCTCGGATTGGAAGAACCCGTTTTGACGTCGTGTGTACAGAACATTGGTATCCATCAACTCTTAGATCAAGTAGTTGAAGTTCTTCCTGAATCCATTGACACATCGGAAGAATCCTCAGATCCAATCAAAATCTCAATTGTTGGTCGTCCAAACGTTGGCAAATCGTCACTACTCAATTCTTTGCTTGGTGAAGAACGTATGATTGTGGACAACCGTCCCGGCACGACACGGGATGCTGTTAATATCCGATTTGTATACGACAATATACACTTTGAACTTGTTGACACTGCGGGGATGCGTAGAAAATCCGCAATTAGAGATGGCTTGGAATCTGCGACTGTGAAAAGTGCTATCCATAGTATCCGGCAGAGCGACATCGCAGCGTTAGTCTTAGACGTTACAGGTGAGGTTGCACAACAAGACAAAACAATTGCGAGTTTCATTGCACGCAACGGTAAAGCCTCTGTACTGGTTTTGAACAAGTGGGATCTCGTTGAGAAGGATAACACAACCCATCCTGAATTTGTTGCTGATATATCTGCCCAAGTACCACAATTAGACTATGTTCCAAAAATTTTCGTCTCTGCTTTAACAGGACAGCGCGTGTCAAAAATCCTTGATGTTGCACTTGATGTTCATCGCGAGTATAGCACCCGTATTCCGACCCCCGCACTCAATGATCTACTATTGGAATTGCGCATCGCACATCCACCACCACGAGTAAAAGGCACACGACCTGCTTTGAAATATATCACACAAGTGGAAACACGACCACCGACTTTTCTGATTTTTGGTCGAAATACACACAGAATACGTCCCCCTTATATCGCATATTTGGTTAACAATTTACGTAGCACTTTTGGATTTCACGGAACACCAATCCGCATATTTTTTCGGAGAAACTAACCTTAAATATAGTTCATATATTGTAGTGTGAGGTCCCCGTGCCTCGCAAGCACCAACACCTATAGTGCAAGGTCTCTGGGTCCTTCCTCGCAATTCTGTGTCCGCTTTGTAGTACGAGGGGCCCCGTGTCTCGTAATCGCCGCAACAGTGTAATGTGAGGTCTCTGGGTCCTCCTCGCAATTGCCATTTTAATCCAAAAAACTTAACATTTACACAATGAGGCATTCCATGGCATCCCCAAAAATCTTTATCACTCGCCCCATTCCCGAACCCGTTCTCGTGAAAATTCAAGCAGAATGCGACGTGGATATGTGGCATACGAGTGCTATTCTACCCCCGATTGCTGAAAAGATTCCCCCGCTTGACGGATTGATGACTTACGGACACGAACCTGTCACTGACGCGATGTTTGATACCTCACCCAATCTTAAGGTCATCTCTGTTGTTGGTGTTGGTTATGACCATGTTGATGAAGACGCATCCAGAGAACGTGGTATCGCGCTCGGACATACCCCCGGTGTTCTCAGCGACACCACTGCTGATATGACATGGGCACTCCTGCTCGCTGCTGCCCGGAATGTCGTGCCAGCCTATAACCACGTTCAAGTTAACAAGCAGTGGCACTACTACGATCCGAACATTCTTTGGGGTTATGATGTCCATCACGCGACGATTGGGATTGTCGGCATGGGACGTATCGGATATGCTGTCGCAAAACGTGCTTTGGGATTTGACATGAACGTGCTCTATAACAAACGCGAACGTAGACTTGATTGGGAAGATGAACTCGGCATTGAATACGCTGAACTGGAACATATTCTTAAGGTTTCCGATTTTGTAACGCTTCATGTTCCGCTAACAGAAGAGACGATTGGCATGATCGGCAAAACTGAATTTGAATTGATGAAACCCACCGCAATCCTTGTCAACATCGCAAGAGGTCCTGTGGTTGATCACGATGCGTTATATGAGGCACTCACTGAAGGACAGATTGCAGGTGCGGCACTTGACGTAACCGAACCGGAACCGATTAACACCGACCATCCGCTCCTCGACTTGGACAATCTACTCGTAGCACCCCATCTCGGCAGTGCCACAATTCAGACGCGTATGAAAATGGCAACCATGGCAATGGAAAACTTATTTGCTGGTTTGAAGGGAGAACGACTACCTTACGGCGTGCTACATCCGCGTGGAGTTTCGGAATAAAAAGGATTAGATAACGTCATGAACTATGGCATCAGATTCATATTGGTTTGAGAATTCGTTGAGTATGTACACAAGTTATATATTTTGCTAAATGTCATTAAACCGTTGCATGAATTGTCGTTTTATGTTATAATCCTAATGAAATTCATAAAAATGTAAAGTTAACTAAAATTTCTTTCGCAGTGGACAAATGCATAAAGTACATTTTAAAATTCCTTATGAATACAACAACACAACCAACCATAAGATATGAAAATCCTCCTATTGACGAGATCGTCTGCGGCATACGTTTTGATTCAATTAAGGAGTTAAGATCGGGACATTTTGGCATCCTATGGCAAAAATTCAGACCCGATTTTCCGAAAATTGAAGACCAAAATCTGGTAAATCCTGTTCCCGTAGAGGATTTTGAAAATCCTGATAAGTTCCCGTTGCCAAGGGTTTGGTTCATACACAGAGACGAGAACGAGATCATTCAAGTACAACGCAATTGCTTTCTTCACAACTGGCGAAAAAGACGAGCAGATGACGAATATCCAGGGTATGAAAAAGTCGTTGAAAATTTTGAAAAATACCTATCTCGTTTCCAAGAATTTTTGGCAGAGGAAAGTTTGGGGCATCTCGTTCCTAAACAATACGAGTTGACATATATTGATCTTATACCGAAAGGACACGGGTGGGAAAATCCTGGCAATTTGGAAAAAATTTTCCCAAACTTATTATCTCTAACAACACAAAGTATACTTTCAAATAATGTAAGAAGTATCAATTGGCAAATTATTTTAAATTTACCAAACGGTTTAGGAGAAGTAGCGATTTCGATTCGTAATGCTCAACGAATCTCTAACAAGCAGGAGCTTATTCACGTGGAATTTAAGGTGATCAGCAACCTTGCATATCAACCTATGCGGGCCTGGTTTCAGGATGCACATAACACAATTATGAACCTTTTCTGTAATCTCACAAGTGATGAAATTCAGGAAAAGTTCTGGGGGCGAAAATCATGTTAGGTTATCATACACAGACTACAGCAACAATAGGGGCAGACATAACTTTTCTTTCTCTGTTAGATGAAGAGGAAAAACCAAAGATTCCAAATCCTCAAGCACGAAACACAAGCGTGTGGCTTGTGTTAAATTTTGAAGGAGAAATTGAATCTGGAACAACTCAAGAATTTGCAGATACGCAAGTGCTACGTCTTGCCCCTCCTACCTATGATGAGGAAGATGTCCTGAACTGGGATGTGGCTATAACTCCGCCTCCTCGTCCATCTGGTATAATACGGGTTAAGCTAAAATTCAAAGGACGCAAGAAACCAATGCCCATTGATGCCCCTTGGGAAGAATAGGCATTAACATTTTATGAATGTTTTAGAAAAAACTTATCCTTGGTATTGTTTAGTAAGTGGAGATGAACTTCAACAAGGAGATATTCTGGAAAATTGTCCCGTATTTTCTCCACCTGCCGATTTAACATTAAATTCCTTAGAACAAGAAGCGGATTTTATCTGGGAACAACAAGATGTGGTTATCATCTCTCAAAGTTGCGATTTGGTTAAAGGCAGGGAAAAAATCACGGAGGTATTACTTGTTCCTATGTGGAATCGCTCAGAACTGCCACCAGGACATTTATCTACACCCAAAGGTATGGAAGAAGCCCGTAGAGGACAACTTCCAGCTTATCTTTTGCTTGAGGAATGTAAATTACCGAAGGCAGAAAGAGAAATCAGAATTGTTGACTTTCGCTATGTTTACTCCCTCCCACTAGATTTTTGTAGGCAGTTCGCAGCAAATGTCCCAAACCGTATCCGATTACTACCTCCCTTTCGAGAACATCTTTCCCAAGCTTTTGCACGTTTTTTCATGCGGGTTGGTTTACCTACCGATATTCCACCGTTCAGATAATCTGACCTATCCAACAATGGTGAATTGAACAATTTCCTACGGTGCATTTCTTGATAAACATCACTCTTTACTCATGAGGAATTGATTGTATCCTTAACATTGACAGCAAACTTCGTATGAATTGTGAAGCGACAGAGAGGGAGCATTTTGCCAAAAAATATGACGATTATCGCGGGACCAAACGGATCCGGCAAAACGACATTCGCCTCCGAATATCTGCGTGATTCAAATGCTGAATACATTAGTGCAGATGCAATCGCGGAAAAACTTACATCAACACCAGCGGACTTTGAGAAAGTTAAAATTCAAGCAGGTCGCATGTTTTTTGACGAAATCCACCGACTCATCGCAGCAGAGAAGGATTTTGTTGTTGAAGTAACCCTTGCCGGAAAAGGGTTTGAACGGATAATCCGTCAATCGAAGCACGCTGGATATACAGTAGCAATCCTCTTTCTTTTCCTTAAATCACCAGCGACGTGCATCGCTCGAGTCCGAAATCGTGTAAGTGCAGGCGGACACAATGTCCCAACAGAAGACATTGTACGTCGATTTTACCGGAGCAAGAGAAATTTTTGGCATACCTATAAAGACATCGTTGATCGATGGCACTTGTTCTACAATTCTGAGGAACATTTTCAGGAAGTGGCTTCTGGTGAGGGTAGTCAGATCATGATGATAAATGAAGAATTGTTTGAACTGTTTATACAAGATATTTACAAGGAAGGTGCATAATGCGTCAAGACGAATTGAGCCCTGAAACCTACAAACGGGCGCGTGAAATGCTTCGAATCGGCAATCGCGCTGTCAAAAGAGCACAGGAAGAAAATCGTGAAAAAGGGATTCCCAATGTGTATGATATTAACGGTCACCTCTATTATGAATTACCAAATGGGGAACTCACAAGAGAAGACCCAATGCTGAATGTAAAGAATGACAGTGCAAATAATGAATAGGGCAATCATTTCAATAATTTGGCAAGCGATTATCACAGGGAGTAGCACACATGTCAGCAGAAAAAATCTCCGGCATTACCAAGATAGCCGTAAAGGGTTTCAAATCAATAGCGGAGGAGTGCGAAATTGACATCCATCCGCTGACGATCCTTGCCGGTGTGAACAGTTCTGGGAAATCCAGCATCATGCAACCGCTACTGATGCTAAAGCAGACGTTGGAAGCACCGTATGATCCGGGACCACTGAAAATTGATGGACCAAACGTTGAATTTACTGAGGCAGCACAATTTCTTTCAGCACTAACTAACAAGAATACTACTGATCGTTTTCAGGTTAGGGTTGAAACTTATGACCCTGATTATTCTAACTCAATGACGTTAACTTTCAGGAAAGAACAAGGGACAATTGAAATAGTTGAAATGATGTGTGAAGAAAAATTGAACTCTGACCAATTGTCTCCCACTGAACGTTTGACATTGTTACCTCAGATGACTTCTGAAGAAATGAAGACAATATTTGAACGTCATTCAATTCCCAAAGAATTTAACGTAGTGAAGCGAGCGCGATGTTTTTTAGTATTCGGTTATCAGAATGAGAATGGTTTCTACACTATTACACCAAAAGTTGAGTCAAATATTTTTAAAAGTATTCACCTCCCCGGATTACGCGGTAATCCAGAACGCATTTACAAACTAAGCAGCACTGGATCAGAGTACCCTGGCACGTTTGAAAATTACACTGCAAGCGTCATTCACGAATGGCAGGAAACAACAGACGTACACCTGAAAACATTAGCCGAAGTTCTCCATACCCTTGGCTTGACAGGGAAAGTTACCACCAGAAGAATCGGCGACATCGGCATTGAAGTTCAGGTTGGTCGTCTTCCGTACGACAACACTGGCAAAACTGACATGGTCAACATCACCGATGTAGGAATCGGTGTGTCGCAAGTCCTACCAGTTTTAGTAGCACTGATTGTCGCAGAACCGGGACAATTGGTTTACCTCGAACAACCAGAACTACACCTCCATCCTCGTGCCCAAGTCGCATTGGCACAAGTGTTGACAGATTCCGCGAAACGTGGTGTGCGTGTCGTTGCAGAAACGCACAGCTCACTACTACTTTTGGGAGTTCAAACGCTGGTTGCAGAAGGAAAACTCTCACCAGAGTTAGTCAAGCTGCACTGGTTTTCACGAAACAAAGATGGTGTTACCGAAGTTGACAGCGTAGACTTAGACGAAGCAGGAACTTACGGGGATTGGTCCGTAGATTTTGATGATGTCAGTCTCAACGCACAGAGTCGTTTTCTTGATGCTGTTGACAACGTTAGATTTGGCAAAATGGAGACTCCGTGAGAGCAAAAAATTCAAAACGGTTGGTGATTGACACTGATGTTGCCCAAGCATCCGGTGGTGAAGATGCAACTGATACGCGAGCTATTAATTGCCGGGACTTTCTGAAGGGTGTGATGACGCAAAATCATAGAATTGTTATGACAAGAAAAATTAGTGATGAATGGAAGAAACATCGATCTCGCTTTGCCCTTGAGTGGAGAGTGTCAATGGATGCCCGTAGAAGAGTGGTTCGCATAGATCCGCCGGAGGATAACACACTTCGAGACAAAATTACAACTACAACAAGCGACAAAGATGAAAATGAAGTGATGCAAAAAGATTTTCATCTACTTGCAGCAGCACTGACAACCGACAAGACTGTTATTTCGCTTGATGAAACCGTGCGGACACTTTTCGCACGCGCATCTCAACAGATTGGCGAAATCAGAGACATTATTTGGGTAAATCCTGAACGAATGGAAGAACAACCCATCACATGGCTCAAGAACGACGATCCGCCTGATGCACATCGTCAACTTTCAACTTTTCCAGCGCAATAAATCTCTATTCCCGCAAGGTTTATTAGAAACGACTCCCTTCCAAAATATGTAGAAATCGGAACTGAATGACATTAACGTAAATGTTATCCTCTTGCACTAATTGCTAACTTTTGTTAAAATATAACCTATAAATTAAGGATCGTATAGGACTATGTACATTATCAGTATGCTTATAGGAGATATATTTAATGGCTAACAATCTACGTTTTGGCGTTGTCGGCTTAGGTATGGGTATGAATCGTTCTGGCGTAATTCACAGTACAGATGGAGCTGAGCTTGTTGCTGTCGCAGACCTCGTTGAAGCACGGCGCAAAGCTGCAGAAGAAAAGTTCGGATGCGAAAGCCACGACGATGCACTTAAAATGTTCGACAGAGATGATATTGATGTAGCAATGATTATGACACCGAGTGGTTTGCACGGTAAGTTCGGAGAGGAAGCAGCACGTCGCGGAAAACACGTCATTACGACAAAACCGATGGATGTCAGTGTTGAAAATTGCAATTCGCTCATCAAAACCTGTGAAGACAATAACGTTAAATTGCTCGTTGACTTTGGTGAACGATACGGTAAACACAACAGACGGATTAAGACAGCACTTGAACAAGGCGCACTCGGCAGACCTTTGCTGTGTGAGCTGCGTATGAAATGGAAACGACCCGATAGCTACTATGTCGGTTGGCACGGCACGTGGGAACTTGATGGCGGCGGATCTATTATGAACCAGGGCGTACACTACATTGACCTGATGCTCTGGTTTATGGGACCTGTCAAACGTATCATCGGTGCACACTTTGATGTCTACGACCATGAAAACTGTGAAACCGAAGATATGACCTCAGCAATATTAGAATTTGAGAACGGCGCACTCGGGCACGTCCTGACAACAACAACATATCCCGGTGATAACGTTTCAATGATTCACGTCCACGGTGAGAAGGGAATCGTTGGTCTTGGACCGGAAATGTGGAACTTCCCTGAAGGTGAAGAACCGGACATTGAACTTCCACCTTATCCTGGCAGTGTAATCCAAGACACTTTACGGGTTATCAATGATGGGGCTGCACCTGCAGTTGATGGATATGAAGGCAGACGTTCTGTTGCGCTTAACATGGCTATCTACGAATGTGCTCGGACTGGAAAAGCTGTAACGTTATAGGTGTCCGAGGCAGTTCTATAGGTGCGCAAATTTCCGTGGCAGAAGGACATTTGTAATATGAGTCTGGTGGCGTACCTATAGAACTGCTGCCAAAAAGATGTTAGGATTCCTCTGCTTTTGTCTTCAAGTCGTAAAGAATGTTTACGGCATCTAGCGGCGTCATTTGAGAAAGTTCTAATTGGCGTATCTCTTCAACGAGTGGGTGAGTTTTCGGCGTAAACAGAGCCAACTGAAGCGAATCGCTCTGAAGTGTTTTTCTTGTGACACGATGTTTCGGGCGAGGCATTTTTTGGGTTGCTTTCTGTGGTTTTCCCGCTGCACCGTCCGCCTCAACACTGAGGTTGTGCTGTTCAAGAACTTCAAGAATTTGCTGTGCCCGCGAAATCACAGAGTGTGGTAAACCAGCAAGTCGAGCGACGTGAATTCCATAACTTTGGTCAGCACCACCGGGCACAACTTTTCGCAAGAAGGTTACCTTCTCTCCATCTTCATAGACTGCAACGTTATAGTTTTTCGCACGTTTGTATTTGTCTGCAAGTTCCACCAGTTCATGGTAATGTGTAGCAAATAGAGTTTTGGCACCCATCCGCTTCTCATCTAACAGATATTCTGAAACTGCCCATGCAATGCTGAGACCATCAAACGTGCTTGTGCCGCGTCCAACTTCATCCAGAATAACGAGGCTTTTTCGGGTAGCATTGTTGAGAATATTCGCCGTTTCATTCATCTCAACGAGAAAAGTACTCTGTCCCATCACGAGATTGTCCGAAGCACCGACACGGGTAAATATCCTGTCTACCAATCCGATCTTTGCAGCGGACGCTGGCACAAAACAGCCTATCTGTGCCATTAAGACAATAAGTGCGGTCTGGCGCAAATAGGTGCTTTTTCCACTCATATTCGGTCCTGTGATAACATGTAGTTGTTCGCTATCACAGTTGAGCATTGTATCATTCGGTACAAAGCCTTCTTGGGTAAATATCTGTTCTACTACTGGGTGACGTCCATCACGGATAATTATTTCGTCAGTGTTCTCCACAGTTGGTTTCACATAGTTGTATTTTGAAGCACAATACGCGAAGTTTGCTATGACATCAACCATAGCAATAACCGCAGATATTTTCTGAATGGCTTCAGTAGATTTAGCGATCTCATCCCGTATGTCACAGAAAAGTTCGTATTCAAGCGTTTGTATCCTATCTTCAGCGTTCAATACTTTTGCTTCTTCTTCCTTTAGTTCCGGCGTGATGAACCGTTCTGAGTTTCGTAAGGTCTGTTTACGGATATAGTGTTCCGGCACCATGTTTAGATTCGGCTTTGTAACCTCAATATAGTAGCCAAAGACCTGATTAAATCCAATCTTCAGTGATGTGATGCCGCTACGTTTTCGCTCCTCTTCTTGCAGCGTAGCCATCCACGCCCTGCCTTGTCCAACAATTTGCCGAAGTTCATCAAGTTCAGTGTTATAGCCATCGCTAATCATACCTCCCTCGCGAATTGTAGCAGGAGGATTTGGATGAATCCCGTGTTCAATCAATTCCACCAACTCTGCCATCGGATTCAATTCTGAATTCAGAGAAGTCAAAAGTGGGGTTTGGCAATTTTGAAGTTCTGCCTTAACAGCAGGAATAAGACGAAGTGAATCTTTGAGTGAATGTAGGTCGCGCCCGTTTACTGAACCCAAACTAATGCGGGTGATGAGACGTTCCATATCAGACATCTGCTCAAGCGCATCCCGCAATTCTTCTTGTTGGTTAATCTGTGTTTTAAGTTCATCGACTGCGTTAAGACGTTCTTCAATTTCTTTTTCATTCAGCAAAGGTTGTAACAGGCACTGTCGCACCTTTCTACCACCCATAGCAGTTACAGTTTGATCAAGCACCTCAAGCAACGTGCCGTTTGTTGATCCATCTCGAATACAAGCAGTAAGTTCAAGATTACGTTGTGTATCCGCATCCAAAACCATAAAATCCGAGAGCGTGTAAGTGTGAAGAGACAGAATGTGTTCTACTTCCTGTTTCTGCGTTTCATGGAGGTAATAGACAAGTGCACCGGCTGCACAGATAGCGGTTGAGAGGTGTTCACATCCGAACCCATCAAGTGAAATCGTACTGAAATGTTCAAGAAGTTCAGTCCTTGCCGTATCGTAATCAAATCGCCAATCAGGAAGGAAATTGAGTGTCGTTTTTAGCTCGATTTTAAGCTGCTCAAACATTTTGTCATCTTCAAAAGATTCTGAAAAGAGGCATTCTTTCGGTGAGAATCGATGTATTTCTGCCCAGAGTCGGGACACATCTGTGAGTTCTGTCACCTGAAATTCGCCTGTAGAGAGATCAGCAACAGCGATGCCAAATGTATCTTTTTGATGATAAATTGATAGAAGATAATTATTTGATTTATGCTCCAGCACCTTTGGGTCTGTTACGGTGCCGGGAGTAACAATGCGGACGACATCGCGTTTTACGAGACGATTCTCATCTCGTGCCAATTTTGCATCCTCTGTCTGATCCAAAATAGCAACCTTGTGTCCAGCTTTAACTAATTTGTAAAGATAGGAGTCAAGTGCGTGGTGTGGTATTCCAGCCATTGGTGGTGGCGGTGTTTTTTGGTTTTTATGACTTCTTGTTGTCAAGGCGATCTCAAGCAGGCGAGAAATTAACTCAGCGTCTTCAAAAAACGCTTCATAAAAATCACCTACTCGGCAGAGGAGAATAGCATCTTCATGCTGTTTTTTTACCTGTTTGTAAAGTTCCATCATGGAAAGTTCTGACTGTTTTGTCCGTGTCATGTAGGTGTCCTCAATGTAATCTATTTAATTTTTCTTGAAACAGAAAAATGATTTTTAATACCATACCATAGATTGAATCGTCTGTCAATCAATTTATCAAGTGTCCAGGGCTATTTAGTTTTCGATTTTTGGGCGTCCTTTATCACAAACGTTAATGTGTATAGTCCAATCTAAAATATGTGAACACCCCTGGTAGGTGCGGTTTCCTAACTGTACTATAGGCGTCAATTTAAGAAAATATCTGTCCGTTTATGAACACTTCTCAATAGGCATGACTATTGAGACTGTCCTATATTTAGTCCCATAGGGACGATATGTTTATAGTACACCGGCCAGACACGTCTCTTTAGCTCTGTCCGAGCGACATATCCGGATTGGTAACCCATTGCTATAAACATTCCGCCCCTACGGGGCTGAAGAGATTGGGGGTACCACGTTTTCTATAAACATATCGTCCCTACGGGACTAAAGAGGGTTTCTCATATTCGTCCAATCACTAAATTGACGTTTATGGTGCGGTTAGATGAAGATTAATTTATTAATTCGGTAATTCTGATCTCTTTTCTGTCTGAATCGCGGATTATCGCAGAGAACGCGGATTACGCGGAATTAAGAGATTCTTTGTTACCGACCCGTCTCTGGCGAAAGCAAATGTCCGAGACACAAAAGCATTTTCCGCGTCTTCTGTGTCCTCCGCGCCCTCCGCGATTCAGACAACCAGATAATAGACCTCACACAAGAAAAACATAAAACAAGATGTCTATGGTTAGAAAATTACCGAATTTATTTTTTAATCTTCATTAAGCAATATTAAATATACATTTTAGGTTTTGAGGAAGGGTAGAAAAAAGGAAAGCTGGAAGAAACGCTGTGTTCGTTATCTTCCCAACTTCCATACTTCCAATCTTCCAACGGGTCTGAAGATCAAAAACATAAATTTAATATTGAAACTTGCTTAACCGCACCGGATCTTATGGAATATGCTCAAAACGAGCGTTTTCGCGAACGACCCGGTGCGGTTACAAACCGCACCATAAGCGTCAATTTAAGGAAACGTCTATGTTTTTATGAACCCTTATCAATAGGCATGGTTATTGATATTGTCGGACATTTAGTCCCGTAGGGACGATATGTTTATAGTACACCGGCCAGACACGTCTCTTTAGTTCTGTCCGAGCGACATATCCCGATTGGTACCCCATTGCTATAAACATTCCGCCCCTACGGAGCTGAAGAGATTGGGGTTACCACGTTTTCTATAAACATTCCGTCCCTACGGGACTAAAGAGGGTTTCTCATATTTGAAAAACCACTAAATTGACGCTAATGGTGCGGTTACAAACCGCACCATAGGCGTCAATTTAGCGGTTCCCAACCCGGTAGGTGCGGTTTCATGAAGATAAAAAAATAATTCGGTAATTTTCTCGCAATACTCGGTGCGGTTAGGAAACCGCACCTTTTTGTATCAACACCTCAAATAACGCAGAGGACGAGAATATCAGCGTTCGTAGTCGCGCAATTCATTGCGCCTCTTTTCTTTGAATGTAAGAGGCGCAATGAATTGCGCGACTACGAACGAGTTCTTTCCTTAATTTAGCGGTTCCCAACCCGGTAGGTGCGGTTAGGAAACCGCACCTTTTTGTATCAACACCTCAAATAACGCAGAGGACGAGAATATCAGCGTTCGTAGTCGCGCAATTCATTGCGCCTCTTTTCTTTGAATGTAAGAGGCGCAATGAATTGCGCGACTACGAACGAGTTCTTTCCTTAAATTGACGCCTATGGTGCGGTTACAAACCGCACCATAGGCGTCAATTTAAGAAAATATCTGTCCGTTTATGAACACTTCTCAATAGGCATGACTATTGAGACTGTCCCATATTTAGTCCCGTAGGGACGATATGTTTATAGTACACCGTCCAGGCACGGCTCTTTAGCTCCATCCGAGCGACATATCCCGATTGGTACCCCATTGCTATAAACATTCCGCCCCTACGGGGCTGAAGAGATTGGGGTTACCACGTTTTCTATAAACATTCCGTCCCTACGGGACTAAAGAGGGTTTCTCGGACACGGAAAACCACTAAATTGACGCTTATGGGTGCGGTTACAAACCGCACCTACCGGTAACGGAGAAAATTAGAATTACCGAATTAATTTGTTAATCTTCATCAAACCGCACCTACCGGACCTGGAGGAACGCTAAATTGACGCTTATGGTGCGGTTTCCTAACCACACCTACCGTAACCTACAAAATAATTATGGATTTCACTATAATATCTGCCTACTTCGCTGGACAACCTAAACTCTAAGTAACACTTATCAACTGAAAATTCTTAAAACTAAATAACCCTGGATAAATTGGGATATTGCATGGACAAGACAGAAATGATATGATATAATAATCAAGAGTTAAGGTTGAATCTAAAGGAGTTAGAAAGGTCAACTTCCCAAGTCTAAAGACTTGGGAGACCTATGCAAAGCGCATGCCAAGCGTCCACTCCACAAGTTAAACAGTCTAGTCAAGGAAAGAGCATTGCTTTTGTGATGTCCTTTCCAATGCCCAAAAAAGGAGCGGGCTTTCCTCCCAAACCTAAAGGATTGGGGCTCCAGCCCGAAGATTAGATGAACCTGAAAGCCATTTCAATGCTGCTGTTTCTCTTTGTAACGGTTATGCTTGCTGGATGTTATACCAAACTCGGTTATTACGATCCAGGATATCTCAAAGAGAAGCAACACAAACATGTAGAAAAAACAGATGAAGAGATAGAACAGGCTTCCGATTCAGATGTAGAAGATCCCGATGAATCTGCGGGATATTACGGTCGTCGGAAGCGTACCTATGATTCTTCCTATTCTTACGCTGATGATTCCTATTGGGTGCCATACTACGCACCGCCTCAATATGCATATTATCCACCAATGTATCATTATCCACATCCTTGGTATTATGGATATGGACATTATGGGTATCGTGCGCCCTATTACAGTTATTATAGGAGTTATTCTCCTTATAGAGGTTATTATGGGGGATATCGCGGGAGTTCGTTCCTGCCTGCCTCGCGTAGCACCTACAAAAGAGGGGCTGTATTGAACCGATCTGAGAACCGTCGGTCGCGAGCTTCACGTAGTGTGACTTCGTCTAATTCTCGATCCGACCGTCCTCAACGGAGACCGAGAATTAGAAATGAAAATTAGTTCATGTTAAAGTAAGAAAATACGAAGAAAATAAAGGAGAAACGAAAAATGAAACGAGCAATTTTGTGTGTTTTTGTATGTCTACTCGTCACTGGTTTGTTGGCAGTTGTGTGTCCAGCACAAGTGGAGGAGATAGTTGTCGGTAACACGTTTGGCGTAGGTGCGCGGTCAATGGGTATGGGAGGTGCTTCTCTTGGAGTCGCCGATGATTTTACCGCGCTGTATTGGAATCCTGCAGGATTGGCGCAGATACAGAAGTTTGAATTGTTCACCAGTTTTTCGCATAATACCGCAAGCACGGACAGCTTTTTTACAAGTGATGAGACAATCGGTACGAGTCGTTCGCGAGTACGTCCGAATTCAATAGGGCTTGTTTTTCCGTTTTACACGAAACAGGGAGGACTGGCAATTGCATTCGGTTATAATCGTCCCCAAAACTTCGATTTTCAGACTGCAATTCAAGGCGTTGATTCGAGTTCAGGAAACGTGTTTAGTGGGCTTTATGTTAATGAAACCAACATAAACTCAGGTGGCATTGGGATTTGGAGTTTTGGTGGAAGTGTCTATATCTCTAAGAACTTCCTGATTGGTGGTTCATTGGACTTCTGGAGTGGACGCAGCCTTAATGAATTGGACGCGACAGCTACTGATGCGTCGAACATAGATACTGAGTTGTCCCGTTTCAGATTTGACGATGAAATTGATCGAGAGTACTCGGGTGTAGGTGGTAGAGTCGGGATATTGGCGAATTTTACTGATGCTGTCAGTTTAGGTGTGACGTTGGTTGCACCGACAGAATTAGAAGTTGAAGAACTCTGGCGTGAGTATACCGTAGTGCTTTATGATGATGGCGAAGAGATATCTGATCCAGAAAACGATGCCTTGGCGTATGATATAGAGAGACCATTTGAGGTCGGTGCAGGAATCGCCCTAAAATTGTTGGATAAACAGTTGATTTTGGCTGGTGATATTCAGTTTACGGATTGGCGGCAGACACGTTACGATCCGGCACCAGCAGAAGATGTTTCAAAGAACTATTTTGAGGAATTCTATTCTACAACTTTACAAGCGAGGGTAGGTGCTGAATACCGAATGCCTGTGATTGACTCGTATGTACGTGTTGGGTATTTTCGCGATACAATTCCATTTACAGATACAGAGGTTGAAAACGAACGTGATTTCTTGACGTTCGGTGTAGGAAAGATCTTTGAGGATTCCGTAAAGTTTGATCTTGCATATATGTGGGGCAATTGGCAGGTGCATAGGAACGATCTGACAACGAAGCGGAATACACATCGAGTTTTCGTATCAGGAGCATATAGATTTTAATCTGTTCTTTTTAGTTTAAATAGAAAAAGGGCGGAGTCGAAACTCCGCCTTTTTTGTCAAGATGTGTCTAGTGATGCCACCCACTATCTAAAGGTAGGGGCTTCGGTTTCATAGCAACTGCGGTTTCCTCAAAAAGTCTACCGTCGGACTGTCGCTCCACCATTAGGCCGTTATTCCGAATCAGATCGGTTTTATCAGGTATTATACCCTGCACACCCGGGCCTAAATAATAAAGTTTGTGGTAGCGGGACAAGGCACAGGGTTATTACTCCGCTGACGACTTACATGAACGCTACCGATAATAACGATGTTGGACAAGGTCTCACTTGCAACTTGCCACATACCTTCTCACAGGTAAGGATAGCACCTGCACAAGCGTGCAGGGTGAGAATGCTATCCAGCAAGTTGATATAATTGGACTACATTTTTAGAGAAAAGTCAAATCTTTTTTCACGAAGAAAACTAAAGGCCGCCTACATCCCACAAGTTAAAGCATGGGGATTTGACGGAATAGCGTTAAACAAGTTGAATATAAGCCATCTGTGCACCGTCACCGCGTCTCAATTCACCGCGAATGATACGTGTATAACCACCATTCCGATTCTCATACCGAGGTGCTATATCATCAAAGAGTTTTTGAAGCACAGTGTGTTTTTGTATTGCACCTGATTCACCCCGACGAGGGGTATAATGCAGGTTGCGCCCATATAAATATCGTGCGGCGCGTCGACGTGCATTCAAATTGTCTTTTTTGGCGAGCGTAATAAGTTTTTCCGCAACACGTCGGAGTTCCTTACATTTGTGCAATGTTGTTCGAATTTGTTCATGTTCGAACAGTGCAGTGGCTTGGTTTCGGAAGAGGGCGTTTCGGTGGCTCGTAGTACGCCCTAACTTTCTGCCGCGTTTTCTATGTCGCATCTGATTCCTCCTTTTCCGTGTTAATATATTGCTCGTCGTCTAAATTCATTCCGAGAGACAATCCCATGTTTGCAAGTTGGTCTTTAATTTCATTCAAAGAAGTTTTACCGAAATTCTTGTATTCCAACATGTCTTTCTCATTCTTGACGACAAGTTCACGGATAGTTTTGATATTTGCGGTTTCAAGGCAATTTCCAGCCCGGACTGAGAGCTCTAAGTCAGCGACCGGTTTAGCAAGATACCTGTTTCTCAAGATTTGCGCTTCGTCAATTTCGGGTTCTGGTTCAATGTAGGTCTCATCAAATTCAGTAAAGATATTAAGTTGGCTACGTAAAATCTCCGCTGCCTGCGTGATAGCCAATTTTGGCGTGATACTGCCATCAGTCCAGATTTCGAAATTGAGTTGATCGAAGTTTGTCATGTCCCCAACCCGTGTTTCGTTTACCCAAAAGTTAACTTTTTCAACAGGTGAGAATTTCGCATCAATTGGTATCCAACCGATGGGTTGTTTAGGATTCCTATGTTCTTCAGCGAGTGAGTAGCCGCGTCCCGTTTGAACTTGAATTTCCATATCAATGCGCTGACACTTATCAAGGGTGGCGATATGCTGGTCGGGGTTGATAATTTCAACAAGTGAATTGGGGCGAATATCCGCAGCTGTTAGTTCTCCTGACCCACTGGCAGTAAGCTCCAGTATCATTTCTTCGTCTTGCTGAAGTCGAAACCGAACTGCCTTAAGGTTAAGAATTATCTGTACTACATCTTCTAAGATACCTGGAATAGTCGAATATTCATGCTTGACCTGGTCAATTTGAATGGCAGTTATGGCAGCTCCTTTAATCGAGGAGAGAAGTACTCGACGAAGCGAGTTGCCCAGAGTGGTACCGAATCCCCGTTCAAGGGGTTCTGCAGTGTATTTCGCAAAATTAGGTTGCAAGGTTTCGGTATCTGCCACCAGACGGTCGGGCATTGTTAAATTCAACCTATTCATCGATTTTCCTCCTATCGGCTTAAGTTGTTTCTATTACAGAGTCAAACAAGTCTTGGTCCAGAAAACAGAACTTTTTCTACCCACGGACGTTATCGGGAGTGAAGTGGTTTCCTGGAACAGTTAATGTTGTTTTCTGCGTATGTACTCGTTACACCAGCATGTGTTGTGTCTGTTATACCTTTGACACGTCTGAGACGGTAAATCATCACTCTTCGGGCTGGAGACCCCATCCTTTAGGTTGGGGAGGAAAGCCCGCTCCTATAGTTAAAATTCAGACGCGTCCGAACTTTGAAATCCTGTCGTTTTGCGCTTGTGGTGAGGCGTTTCCCATCCAAACTGTAGATTGAGAACAAACCTTTTGCGTTAATACCTGAAAGTCTTGCCAATCCGTGTTTGACATGCTTCACCAAAGTGTTCTTGACCAAACCTTGTGCTAATACGGTGCCACCATATCGCGAACGAATGCCGTTCTTTTGTGGGTTCTGCCGATGAAGTTCACGTCTTGAAACAGGTATCGGTGCGATGCAGAATATATCTGTGTTGTCGGGGACATCCACCCCACCGACAGTGTGATATGCCAAACACCAACTATCTACACAGTGTGCGTCAAACGTCTCTGCAAGTTTCTTGAAAGACTTCTTGAGTCCAAGTCTATCTCGAAGTTCTTTCGTCTCCCAACCTTGAAGTGTGAACAATACCCATCGCTTTTGTATCTCACTATAGAACCAAGACTTGCCGACTTCAAGAGGACTGAAAGAACTATTCCACTTTTTCGCACGTTTGATAGTCCTTGCTCTAATATCCTCTACACAGACATGTGTGACAGGATACATATTAGACAACCAATCCAAAATACGCAGTTTCCAATCCCATCTCACACGCGTGCCAGCCGGTATCCTTTCTTTATTAGCAGGGTGCCGATTAGTTCGGTTCTTTCGGTTTGGACACGAACGACTCCGACGGGTTCTCCGAAGTTCGCGACGCTTTTCTATTTTTTTACCCACTTTGCTATGGGCATCAGTTTGAACATTCAAATACGTGTGTGCCTCAGACTTCACCGTGAACCCTTCTTTCTTGCTGCCAGGGTCTACACCCACAGCAATCTCTTGTTTGTATTCTGTTGTTTCATAGTTTAATCGAATACAGAGGATACCATTATTCCAATACGGGGTCGCCTTACCACTTTTGATAAGGTGCCTCGCAACTGGCGGAGAAGTGGGCATCAGTTGTTCACCATCCTTAGATTTCACTGGAACGAACATGTCGTTAGAACTCCTTTTCAGGGTATGTGTTTCCCCATCCAGATCACAGTATCCGAGAGGGATCGGACTTGGGGGGCATCCGAAACATCGTGCTGGCTACCACGCCAAGATACCACGATATTTTACTGTAGTACAACGGTTTAACTTGTGGAGTGAACGCTTGGTATGCGCTTCGCACAAGCCCCATGCTTTAGCTTGGGGTTATTGACTTCTCCAAGTTGACGTTTAATCACAAATAAAAGGACAAGACGAGGAGAAAGTTTTAATAAACAATTTGGATTGCCTCTTGGAGTTTCAACAGGAATATGGTGGATTATAGTATTTTCGTAATGTGCTAAGCCGTGCGCTTACCTATTTCCTGCCGAATTTAATCGAATCAGCATTAGGTGTTGTTTTAACACGTTATGCAAACGGATCAAATGCGGATTCATAATCAAGCGGCAAATTGTTAAATGTTATCTTGAGTACAATTCAATAATTAGTTGTGTGTCCAACTCTGCCGCAATGTGTTCCACAATTGGGGTTCTCTGTACCCGTCCTTCAGGTTTATCGGAATCAATTTCTAACCATTCAGATGCGCCCCGTTGCTGTGAAAATTCTAACGCCTCTTGAATCGTGGCGTTTTGGCGACTCTTTTCGCGTGGTGTAATGACGTCTCCAACTTCAACCAGATAGGAAGGGATATTAACGCGTTTCCCATTGATAGTGAAGTGGTTATGCTTCACCAATTGCCGTGCTTGTTTGCGTGAAGTTGCGAACCCGAGCCGATAAACGACATTGTCTAAGCGGCGTTCAAGGAGAGAGATTAAATTCTCACCTGTGATACCGGTTTGACGTGCCGCTTTGAAATAGTAGTTGCGAAACTGTTTTTCAAAAATACCGTAGATTCGCTTTGCTTTTTGTTTAGTACGTAATTGTCGTCGATACTCACCACGCGCACGCGTAGGCGGTTTTTGACCGTGGTCACCAGGTGGATAACTTCTCCGTTCAAAGGAGCATTTTGCACCGAGGCATCGGCGACCTTTGAGAAAAAGTTTTTCACCCTCTCGACGGCATAATTTACAGACAGAATCTAAATACCTGCTCATGTGTCTCCTTCGTTTACACCCGTCGTTTTTTTGGAGGACGACATCCGTTGTGTGGTATGGGTGTCATGTCCTTCATCAAAGTAATTTCTAAGCCCGCAGCAGCGAGTGCGCGAATTGACGATTCCCGCCCTGATCCGGGGCCTTTGACTCTCACTTCAACCCGCTTCATGCCGTGATCCATTGCTTTTCTGGCACATGCTTCGGCTGTTTGTTGTGCGGCAAAAGGTGTTGACTTCCGAGAACCGGGGAACGTCATTCCTGCGCTCGCCCAAGCTACCGTATTGCCGTTGGGATCGGTGATAGTCACAATTGTATTATTGAACGTAGCCTGTATGTGGGCAATGCCCTCCGGTACATTCTTTCGTTCCCGTCTTCGTGAACGCAAAATGTTTCTCCTTTACATAATCTAAAATGCGCAGTAGAACACGCAATTTGTGAAGCATAAAAAAATAGCACCGCTGTGGAATTCTGTGTAAATCAACCGCCTTTGCGTGCTGCTTCTTTGAGTTTTCTGCCAACAGAAATCGTACGGGCTTTACCTTTTCGTGTGCGAGCATTCGTATTCGTACGTTGCCCTCGTACAGGTAACTGCCGACGATGGCGGAGACCGCGATAACTGTTAATATCCATAAGCCGTTTAATGTTTTGGTCAACCTCGCGGCGTAGGTCCCCTTCAACTTTACATTCTTCAGTGATTTTATCTCGAAGTTGACTGACTTCGTTTTCAGCCAGAGCATCAACCTTTTTGGCTGGGTCAATGTTAAGGTCAGTCACGATCTGCGATGCAGTATAACGACCAATACCGAAGATAGCTGTCAACGCAATATCAATGCGTTTAGTACGAGGTAGATCCACTCCTGCTATACGTGCCATGGTTTCCTCCTATATGTAGAACAGAATCATCCCTGTCGTTGTTTGTGCTTCGGATTCGAAGGACAGAGAACGCGGACAATTCCTTTTCTCCTGATTATTTTGCAGCGGTTACACATTTTCTTAACAGATGGTCGAACCTTCATCACTCTTCGGGCTGGAGACCCCATCCTTTAGGTTGGGGAGGAAAGCCCGCTCCTATAGTTAAAATTCAGACGCGTAAGAACTTTGAAATCCTGTCGTTTTGCGCCTGTGGTGATTCGTTTCCCATCCAAACTGTAGATAGAAAACAAACCTTTTGCGTTAATACCTGAAAGTCTTGTTAATCCGTGTTTGACATGCTTCACCAAAGTGTTCTTGACCAAGCCTTGTGCTAATAAGGTGCCACCATATCGCGAACGAATGCCGTTCTTTTGTGGGTTCTGCCGATGAAGTTCACGTCTTGAAACAGGTATCGGTGCGATGCAGAATATATCTGTGTTGTCGGGGACATCCAACCCACCGACAGTGTGATATGCCAAGCACCAACTATCTACACAGTGTGCATCAAACGTCTCAGCAAGTTTCTTGGAAGACTTCTTGAGCCCAAGTTTATCTCACAGTTCTTTCGTCTCCCAACCTTGAAGTGTGAACAATGTCCATCGCTTTTGTATTTCACCATAGAACCAAGACTTGCCGACTTCAAGAGGACTGAAAGAACTATTCCACTTTTTCGCACGTTTGAGTGCCCGTGCCTTAATGTCCTCAACACATACATACGTGATAGGATACAACTTGGACAACCAATCCAAGACACGTAGTTTCCAATCCCACCTTGCACGCGTGCCAGCAGGTATTCGTGCCTTATTCGCCAAACGATTCGTCCGGTTCTTTCTATTCGGACAGGTGCGAGAACGACGGGTTCTCCGAAGGTCTCTGCGTTTCTCTACTTTCTTGCCCACTTTGCTATGGGCGTCTGCTTGAACGTTCAGATAGGTGTGAGACATCGACTTCACTGTGAAACCCTCTTTCTTGCTACCGGGGTCTACACCCACAGCAATCTCTTGAGTATCTCTCTTAGAAGGCTCTTTATTGAGACAGATACAATAGATACCATTGTCCCAATAAGACGTTGCCTCACCACGTTGGACGAGCTTGCGCGCACGCGCAGCGTGCATAGGCATTAGCACCTCACCATCTTTCGTCTTAACAGGAACAAACATAAGTTTGTGTTCTCCTTTTCAGGGTATATGTTGCCCCATCCAGATCACAGTATCCGAGAGGGATCGGACTTGGGGAGCATCCGAAACATCGTGCTGGCTACCACGCCAAGATACCACGATATTTTACTGTAGTACAACGGTTTAACTTGTGGAGTGAACGCTTGGTATGCGCTTCGCACAAGCCCCATGCCTTAGCTTGGGGTTATTGACAGTTTTCCCTTTTAATTTGTTTGCCGTTGGTTGAACTTACAAGCAAGACTTTCTTGCACAGCACCACACTTGTAGAATCGTGCAGCTATTTACCACGGCGTCCCTTTAAGCGTCGATCTTTTAAGAATCCATCATAATGACGCATTGTTAAGTAAGATTCAATTTGCGACACAGTATCCAATACAACTCCTACAACAATCAAGACAGAAGCCCCTTGAACCATGCCGCCAATTCCAAGCCAACTCGTAATTGCAATGGGAATCACGGCAATGCCAGCCAGAAACAAAGCACCGGGGAGCGTGATACGCGTTAACGTTGTATTAATATAATTGGCTGTCTGTTTACCCGGACGGAGACCTGGTATAAACCCACCGTTTTTCTGCAAGTCCTCTGCCATTTGAACAGGGTTGATTTGTACTGCTGTGTAGAAATAGGTGAATCCTATGATTAATAATGCGTAAATCGAGAGGTATAAAAAAGATGGGTTTCCTGGATCCATTAAGTCTGCTAAATCAGCGACCCATCCCCAATCCTTTGGTAAAAGACTGATAAGTACTCCGGGGAACGTCATCAACATGACAGCGAAAATAATCGGAATCATTCCTGCGGTATTAACTCGTAATGGGAGATGCATCGATCGTCCACCAAATACTTTTCCGCCTCTAATCTGCCTGCCGTATTGAATCGGTATCTTGCGAATTGAAAGGTGAATAAAGATTGTGCCTGCCACAGCAATTACAACGAGAGTTAGTAAAGCAACGAGATGGATCAGTTCAAAACCCGATTCTGGGTCAAATAGTCGACTGAAGATAGTAGCAACACCATTTGGAAATCCTGCCATGATACCGACAGTAATAATTATTGAGATACCTTGACCGATTCCGCGTTCGGTAATTTGTTCACCGAGCCACATTACAAAAGCCGTACCTGCTGTCAGTGTTAAGACTGCCAAAGCGTGCCACCAAAGAGTCGGATTGTTGACAATAGTTCCGGCACCACTACCTATCAACTGTTCTGGATTTCTCAGTAGGACAGTAATCATTATACCTTGAAAAATACTGAGAAGGACAGTGCCATATCGCGTGTATTGCGTTATTTTTTTACGACCATCCGGTTCCTTAGAGAGTTTCTCTAAAGACGGAATGAGAAGAGGCAGAAGCTGCATAATAATTGACGCGCTGATATAGGGCTGGATACCGAGTGCGAAAATCGTCATCTGGCTGAAGGCACCACCGGAGAAAATGTCAATCAACGCCAGAACGTTGCCTGTACTCTCATTTTTATCCATGAGTTGTGCAAAGAACTCCGCAAGAGCTCCATCATCAATACCAGGAAGTGTGATGTGTGCCCCAAGACGATAAACGATCAAAAGCAGCACAGTAAAAATAATTCGCTTGCGTAATTCGGGGATTTTAAAAGCGTTTTGAATTGGCTTAATCACTTAGATCACCTCGGCTGTGCCACCGTTAGCTTCAATCTTTTCAATTGCCGATTTTGAGAATCGATGTGCACGCACGTTCAGCCGTTTGTCAAGTTGACCATCACCGAGTATTTTAATGCGCGCGTTTTTCTTTTTAATGATGCCAACTTCTCGAAGAAGTTCGGGATTCACCTCAATCTCCTCTTCAAATAGGTTGAGGATTTTTATATTAACGACATCATACTCTAACCGTTTGTGTCCTAATCTGCGAGGTCCGCGCTTGGGAACACGTCTGACCAATGGCATCTGTCCGCCTTCAAACCATGCGGGAATTGAACCACCGGAACGTGATTTTTGCCCTTTATGTCCACGACCACAGGTGCCGCCCCAACCCGATCCGCTTCCACGACCAACACGTTTTCGATTACGTTTTGAACCAGGGGCAGGTTTGAGTTCGTTGAGTTTCATCGAATCTATTATTCCTTTGATATAACTGAGCAAACTCAGTTGTTAGATTTTCTTGTACGTTTATGCAACAGTTCTTCGACCGTTTTGCCTCGAATTCGTGCGACATCATTGACATTCTTAAGGTTGCTTAAGCCAACCATCGTCGCTTCAGCGATATTCTTGACGTTCCTTGAAGAAAGGCATTTTGTGAGTGCGTCTCGGACACCTGCATGTTCCAAAATAGCCCGGGTTGCATGACCAGCAATAATACCAGTACCGGGTCTTGCAGGTTTTAGCAGGACTTTTGCAGCTTTGAATTCACAGATGATTTCATGAGGAAGTGTACCATTAGATAGCGGAACGCGAATTAAATTTTTCCGTGCATCGGCAAAACTTTTCCGAAGCGCACCAGAAATTTCGCTCGCACTCCCAAAACCAATTCCTACAATACCATCACGATTGCCAACGACGGATAGGGTATTAAAACTCGGTGTTCTTCTACCTTTTCCAACGCGCATTACTCGATTTATAGCGATAGGGCGTTCTTCAAATTCAAATTCTTCAGGGTTTATTTTTTCTTTACGCAAAAAAGTCTCCTCTCCGGGTAAACCCGGGGGCATTTAAAATTTAAGCCCTTCTTCCCTTGCAGCTTCAGCGAGAGCTTTGATCCGACCATGATAGAGATGACCACCTCTGTCAAAGATGACTCCCTCAATCTGATGCTCCTTTGCCTTTTCCGCGATGAGTTGACCAACGCTTTGAGCGATTTTTATCTTCCCACCCTCAGCAACATTTTCCTTTATTTCAGGCGATAAACTGGAAGCGTGGGCAAGCGTTTTTCCATTCTCATCATCAATAATTTGGGCATAGATATGCTTTAAACTTCTACTAACAGAGAGTCGAGGTCGTTGACCGGTGCCGCTGATCTTCCTACGAATTCTTCTTCTTCGTCGGAGATGACTCATCTGTTTTCTTTTCGTCTTTTCCAACGGAAATCCTCCACATCTAAAAGTCTATAACTATACTGTTAACGAGCAGCCTATTATAACGTCAGTTCAACAAATGCTGAATTGTTGGGTTTCACTATGCTCTACCCAACGGACATCTACATGTTGATCTTATTATCGAACTTACGTTATTATAGTCTCGGTATTAACCAGCAACTTTTCCTTCTTTGTCGCGTACACGCTCGCCATCATACCGGATCCCTTTGCACGGTTTATAGGTTTCGGGTTTCTTAATTTGGCGGATAGAGGCAGCGACTTGTCCCACGACTTGTTTATCAATTCCGTTTATCAGAATGGGTGTGTGCGTCTGACCATCTATATTCTCCGAAGGTTCAACAGCCAAGGTGATTCCTTCAGGAGGCGTGAAGGTTACAGAATGTGAAAATCCAACATCAAGTGTCAAAATATTCTGGTGATTAACTTCTGCTCGGTATCCTGTTCCAACGACGCGCAACTTTTTTTCAAAACCTTCTGAAACACCTAGCACCATGTTGGCGATGAGACTGCGTGTCAAACCGTGGAGTGCTTTTTGTTGTTTCTTATCGTTCGCGCGTGTAATAGTAATAACGTTTTCTTCAATATTCGCATCAATTCCTTGAGGAATATCCCAATTCAATGTGCCTTTAGGTCCCTCTACATGGACCTCGCTGTCATTGAAAGCAACTTTCACCGAACTCGGAATTGGAATCGGAATTTGTCCAATGCGTGACATTCTATTTCTCCAATCTACAATTTGAACTTGCAGGTACGCTGTCGAGTACTCAGCACATGATTACCAGACATAGCAAAGGATTTCACCACCGATTTTGGCGCGTCGGCACTCAATTGAGGTTTTGACTCCTTGCGATGTTGACAAAATAGCGATCCCGAGGTCGCTCAAAACCCGTGGTAACTTGTCTGACTTCGTGTAAACGCGTCTGCCTGGTTTACTGATTCGCCTGAGATTAGTAATAGCCTTTTCTTTGTTGTGTGCACCGTATTTCAGATAGATACGTATAATACTTTGTTTTCCATCCTCAATTAAACGGTAGTTACGGATAAACCCTTCTTCAGACAAGATACGGGCGATCTCTATTTTAACCTTGGACGCTGACATCTCAACGCGCTCATGCCCAGACATATTAGCATTACGTATCCGCGTCAACATATCTGCGATGGGGTCAGTCATTGACATGAAAAAATCTCCTTCTTACCAACTTGCCTTTCTGACACCAGGGATTTTCCCCGCTCGCGCAAAGAGGCGAAAGCAGATACGACATAATTCAAACTTACGCAGATATCCCCGCGCTCGTCCACAAGTCTTGCAGCGGTTATACTTCCGCGTTCGGAATCGAGGTGTTTTTTTATTTCTGGCAATCCATGATTTACTCGCCAACTTTATTACTCCTTTGGTCGTAACTTACTCTTGCTTACCCAAAATTTGTAGCATGTTATTTTCGGAACGGCATGCCAAGTTCACGTAACAATGCCCGGGCTTCTTCATCGGTTGCAGCAGATGTCACAACCGTCACATTCATACCACGG
The DNA here is from genome assembly GCA_965218285.1 of Candidatus Poribacteria bacterium. Lineage (GTDB taxonomy): Bacteria > Poribacteria > WGA-4E > WGA-4E > WGA-3G > MSPOR6. The sequence continues at coordinate 5,103,092 of OZ244616.1, read as the reverse complement.
ATATCGTTTACGTCATCATAGTCAATTTCCGGGAAGATAAGTTGTTCTGTTAAACCTAACGAGTAGTTCCCACGACCATCAAAAGCGTCGGGAGAGATACCCCGGAAATCTCGGATTTGAGGTAGTACAACGTTAATTAATCGGTTGAGGAATTCGTACATCCGATTCTGGCGGAGTGTAACTTTACACCCGATCGCCATGCCGGGGGTACGCTGCATCCTTGACGGTCCTCTGATTTTGAAGACAGAGATAGATTTTCTTGCACGAGTGACAACTGCGCGTTGACCTGCAATAAGAGTCAACTCTTCAACAGCATCTTCGAGTGCCTTCGGGTTTTGGACCGCCTCACCGACTCCGATATTTAACGCAATTTTGTCCAATTTTGGAATTTGCATTACATTTTTGTAATTAAACTGAGTCTGTAATGCAGGAACAACTTCTGTTTGATAAAATGTTTTAAATTGGCTCATTAGCCTTGTATCCTATAGCATGACAGTTGTATTGTTAATTCTTTGATAAAACACCTTCAAATGGAACTTATAATCTGATATTTTACTAAAGTAAAACTATCTGTCGACTTTTTTTAAGTTAGAGATGTGGATGGTACCTTCGCGTTCAACAACACCTCCTTGCCCCATTTGATTAGGACGCAGATGTCGTTTCACGAAATGAATACCTTCAACAATAGCCCTATTTTTCTTTGGCAACACTTCCAACACAATGCCTTGCTTGCCTCGATCTTGACCACTCAAGACCAACACTAAATCATCTCTTTTGATATGCCGCTTTTTCTTAGACATAATTTGACCTCCTAAATCACTTCCGGGGCTAAGGAAACAATTCTCGTGAACTTTTTTTCTCGAAGTTCGCGAGCGACCGGTCCGAAAATACGTGTTCCTATTGGATCGTTATCGTCGGGTTTAAGGAGAACTGCTGCATTCTGATCGAACTTGATATAGGAGCCATCTGGACGACGATATTCTTTAGCGGTTCGGACAACAACAGCGCGAACAACGTCACCTGCTTTGACCTGTGTATTCGGAGCTGCCTCTTTAATGCTTGCTACAATTACATCACCAACCCGCGCATAGCGTCTTCGGGTTCCCCCAAGTACGCTAATGCACATTAGATTTTTGGCACCTGTATTATCAGCGCAGGTTAATCGGGTATAAGATTGAACCATTGCCGTACCTTCCTTCCCAAATTTAATCAGTGGCAGACTGTGCCGCTGATATTATGGATTGCACCCGCCAACGTTTATGTCGGCTAAGCGGGCGGCTTTCAATCACCTGTACAACATCACCAATGTTACAATTATTCTGCTCGTCATGTGCAAGAATCTTTTTTGTAGAACGCACAACTTTTTTGTAAAGAGGATGTTGATAACTCCGAACTATCGCCACGCTTACAGTTTTCGCCATGCGATTACTAACAACCGTACCTGTTCGGATTTTGCGGTGTCTTCGTTTTTCCACGTTCAATTTATCCTTATGATACTCACAACGTCTAAAGACGTGTGATTCTTGCTTCATCCAGAACTGCCAGCCAATGCCGGACAGACATTCTGTCCACAAGCGTTTATGCTCTCCGCGTATCCCACGGCGAGGTGTTTTAGATTGTTAGCAGCGTTAATGTCACGATCTATTGTGTATTAACATACGTCAATTCATATTGCCTATCTGCTAATGACAAAGCGTGATTGTAAGCAAAGCGGGCATAGCCGCATTGTTGACGAAACCAACGCTTCTGTTTATCTTTGACGCGCAATGGTATTTTGTGTGCTTTGAATGCCACATTTTAATCTTGGGTTTCCAATTCGCGAGCATGTAGAACGGTTTTCACCCGTGCAATGTCTTTCCGAATTTTTCCGATAAGAGTTGTGTCTTCCAACTGTCCCAGAATGCTTCTGGATCTTTGGTTAAATAGATTCTCTTTAAGAGATTCTAATTCATTTTCCAGTTCTTCTGTAGAATTGTCTCGCAACTCGTGAGCTTTCATGATTACACCTCATCCCGCGCAACGAATTTCGTTTTAATAGGAAATTTGTGGGCGGCACGTTCCATTGCGTTTTTGGCGACTTCTCGGGGAACTCCACTTAATTCATATATGATTCTACCAGGTTTAACAACAGCGACCCAGAATTCTGGTGACCCTTTTCCACCGCCCATCCGAGTTTCGGCGGGTTTTCTCGTGATCGGTTTATGAGGGAAGATCTTAATCCATATTTTTCCACCACGACGTACAGCACGAGTGATTGCTACCCTGCCAGATTCAATTTGGTTGCTTGTTATCCAACCGACTTCCATTGCTTGTAACCCATATTCGCCGAAGTTAATCTGTGAACCCCTTCTCGGTTTTCCCCGGCGTTTTCCGCGGTGCACCTTCCGATGCATCACACGTTTCGGCATCAACATTTGAATAACTCCTTAAATCAATTTGAAAGCGAACGAGCAAAGTTCTACAATTACGTTAACTATTATTTTGCTCGTCGCCACCTCTTTGTGGTCTACGTCTGTTGTTGCTGCTGCGTCCTTGGTTTCGTTGTTGTCCGCGTTGTCTAGTGCTTGAAGTCCGGGAACCTGATTGTCGGTTGTCGGAACGCGAACCCCCTGTATTGACGCGTCTGCCACTCTGTTGGCGGCGGTTTACCGCTTCACCGCTTAATGCTTCTGGTACGCCGAGGATTTCACCTTTGAAAATCCAAGTTTTGACACCGATTTTCCCGTAGGTTGTATTTGCTTCAGTAAAACCGTAGTCAACATTAGCTCGGAGAGTGTGTAACGGCACGCGTCCTTCCAGACTGGATTCTGAACGGGCAATCTCTTTTCCATCAAGTCTGCCACTAACCATAACTTTCACGCCTTGCGCCCCAGCTTGCATTGAGGTAGCAATACTTCGGCGCATTGCCTGCTTAAAACTAGTTCGACGTTCAATTTTGGTTGCGACATCTTCAGCGAGGAGTTGGGCATCAAGTTCGGGAACTTTTATCTCAAGGACCTCAATTTTGACTGTCCGACCAATGAGTTTTTCGAGTTCTGCCTGTAACTTCTCAGTTTCTACGCCGCGACGCCCAATCACAATGCCGGGACGTGCGGTATGTATATTAACGGTGCATTTTTCAGCAACACGTTCGATTTCAATCTTTGAGATGCCAGCGCGTAGCATCTTCTCTTTGATGTACCGCTGTATCTGAAAATCTTCATGCAACCATTTTGCATAATCTCGATCACTATACCACTTTGAATCCCACGTCTCAATTATTCCTAAACGTAACCCACGCGGGTGAGTTTTTTGTCCCACACAAACCTCCATTCGGATACTACCGCATTTGTGACTTTGGAGGGGATGCTGTGGCATTGATTACTCACCATCATCTTCGCTCTCCTTATCCACAACAACAGTGATATGGCTTTGCCGTTTAAGTATTCGGTTCGCCATACCTCGTGCGCGGGGACGTATCCATTTTCGTGTAATTCCTTCATCAACACGAATCTCTTTGACGTACAAATCAGCGGTATCCACAGTAGGATTTTGGTATTGGACATTCGCTACGGCGGATTGAATCAACTTGTAAATCACAGGGGATGCCGCTTTATGTGTAAAGAGCAGTTGATTCAACGCATCATCAACATATTGATCCCTAACTAAATCGGCAACAAGCCGTGCTTTTCGCGGTGCCACCGAAACGTTCTGAATCTTTGCCCTTCCTTCCATTAGTTTCTCCTAACAAAACTTCAGGCACAAGTTAGTGCACAGTGTTTTGCTTTATATTACTCTTAACAACGTATCAAAACATTGAGTGCGTCTAATGAGAGAAGCACTTAATTTCGATATGACCAAATCTGCCAAATTATCTTCTTTGACCGCCAGCGTGAGAACGGAAAGTCCGTGTCGGAGCGAATTCACCAAGTTTATGACCAACCATATTTTCTGTGATATAAACTGGGAAAAACTTCTTACCATTATGGATTGCGACGGTATGCCCAACAAATTCAGGTGTGATAGTAGAACTTCGAGACCACGTGCGAATGACACGTTTACTACCTGATTGTTCCATTTCTGCTATATGTTTCGCGAGTTTCGCGTCAACGTAGGGTCCCTTCTTAATAGAACGCGCCATTAAATCTCTCCTTATTAACTGTGAAGTGATGCTTTAGAAAGATAAGTTGCCAATACTATTTGCGCTTTCCAAAAATATGTTGGCTCGATTTTTTCTTGGGGTTTCTGGTTTTGTACCCTTTCGTCGGGACGCCCCAAGGCGTTACTGGGTGTCTTCCACCTGAACTTTTTCCTTCGCCACCGCCATGCGGATGGTCAACAGGATTCATTGCTACACCGCGGACCTTTGGACGTTTACCTAACCATCTTGAACGTCCAGCTTTACCGATGACGATAGTGGTGACATTTCCAACTTGTCCTATAGTTGCCATTGCTTTTACTAGAACAAGCCGTATTTCGCTGGAAGGTAGACGGATACGCGCATATTTACCTTCACGATCAACCAACTGCGCTGCTCCACCCGCGCTACGAACCAATTGTCCACCTTTACCCGGTTTCATCTCTATATTATGTATTGAAGACCCCAAAGGAATATTTTCAAGAGGTAAGGCATTTCCCACGCGAATTTCTGAGTCTGGTCCAGATGTGACAGTGTCACCAACCTGAAGACCGAGGGGTGCTATGATATAACGTTTTTCACCGTCTGCATAGTGCAGCAAAGCAATATGTGCAGAACGGTTTGGGTCGTACTCAATCGTGGCAACCTTCGCGGGAATACCAAATTTATCTCGCTTGAAATCAATAACACGATATCGACGTTTGTGCCCGCCGCCACGCCTGCGTACTGTTAAACGACCTTTGTTGTTACGGCCAGCATTTTTCTTGGAACCCTTGACGAGTGATTTTTCCGGTTTCTGACGTGTAATCTCTTCAAAGGTATACCCAGTCATGAACCGACGACTCGGCGTGAAAGGTCTATATGTTTTTGCCACTCTCAATTCCGATAATATTTACCTATACATATCCGAACAACGTTGGACATTGTTCTTCTTGCATGGTTTGCAAGTTACTCAGTTTGAGCAACCATGGGTTATCTCCCAAAGCACGCAAGAACATCCTACGTGCACCTATTTTCTCTCTCTTTTGCGAAGGATCAATGTGTTGGACAAACTTCAACGTCACTTATACCAAGTTAGATACTTTCAAATACTGGGATCCGAGTTCCCGCTACCACGGTAATAATAGCTTTTTTCCAATGCGGACGGCGTCCACGTTGATAGCGATTCATTCTCCCTTTGATTTTACCTCGCACACGCATCGTGTGGATGCCAAGGATACTTCCCTTAATATCAAACAACTCCTCGGCAGCACGGCGAATTTCCTTTTTGCCGGCGTCTCGACTCACAACGAACGTGTACTTATTATCTTCACGGAGAAGTGTGCTTTTTTCAGTGATGTGGGGTCTCAAAATAATTTGGTAATTGTCTTTCATAAAATCAACCTTCTGATCCTACAAATTTTGCTTCTAATTTCTCTGCAGCGCGTTCAGTGATAACAAGATTGTCATGCCACAGCACTTCGTAAACATTAAGCATATTCCATGCGCAACTGTTGACTTTGGGTATATTTCGTAGGGAGAGATAGATATTTGTATCGTGTTCATCAAGAACGAACAACACTTTTCCCTCTAAGTTCATTGCGTTTAAGATGGACACAATATCTTTTGTTCGCGGACGTTCAAGTGTGAAATCTTCAATGAGAAGACACTGCTCATTTTGAAATCGATCGGCAAGAGCACTTTTTAAACCGAGACGACGGACCTGCTTAGGTGTACTCTGGCGATAACTGCGAGGTTTCGGTCCAAAGGCTGTACCGCCGTGCACTCTAATTGGTGATCTTGCATCGCCTACACGCGCCTTACCAGTTCCTTTTTGGCGATGTAATTTCCTACCGCTTCCCCGGACCTCACTACGACTTTTCGTAGAAGCTGTACCACTTCTTTGGTTAGCGAGATATGCCACTACGCATTGGTGAACAACATCTGTATTCACTTCAGCATGTGTAAATGAATCGGCGAGGTCTTTCTCACGAAGGACTTCTCCTGAACGATTATGTACGTTTAAAGTTGCCATAACTCTATTGTATTATCTCCGATGTGCTGAACTTGGCATGAATTACCCCTGCTATCCTCTCAGAGGTGCTGGGGTTAAAAATGGACTGGTAGTTTACCAAGTTAACTTTCAGTATTGACTCCTCCAGAAACCTTAACCGCTTTCCTAATTAGAAGGAGTCCGTTCGGCGGTCCTGGAATTGCTCCTTTAACAACTAACAAATTTCGCTCAGCGTCGGCTTGGATAACCTGTAAATTTTGGACAGTGTGTCGTTTAGCACCGTAACGTCCGGGCATCTTCTTTCCCTTAAAAACACGAGATGGTGTAGCACTTGCACCAATAGAACCTGGACGACGTAGGTCTTGCTCACCGCCGTGACTCTTTTTACCGCCAGCAAATCCGTAACGCTTGACAACACCAGTGAATCCGTGCCCTTTTGAAGTTCCCGTTACATCTACAAGTTCGCCTTCTGAAAATAGACTTGCATCAACAGTGTTACCGACTACAACCTCCTCAACACTTTCAACCCGAAATTCTCGGAGTACTCGTGTTGGTGGCGTCTCTGCTTTGGCGAAATGTCCCTTAATAGGGTTGTTAAACTTACTTTCTTTACGTTTACCAAATCCTAACTGAACTGCTCGGTAACCGTCACGTTCCTGCGTTTTTACTTGAACAATTGGGCAGGGACCAGCTTCAATAACAGTAACAGGGATAACTTTTCCAGACTCTTCATAGATTTGAGTCATCCCAACTTTTCTGCCAATAAGTCCGTTAACCATTTTCTACCTCCGCTAAAGTAACGTAATTTTGACATCAACCCCAGCGGGTAGGTCAAGCCGCATCAACGCGTCAACTGTCTTTGGGGCGGTTTCAAGAATATCCAATAACCGTTTGTGAATACGCATTTCAAACTGTTCCCTCGACTTTTTGTCCTTGAACGTAGATCGTTGAACGGTATAGATATGCTTCTTTGTCGGCAACGGAATAGGTCCGGAAACTCGTGCCTGAGTCTGTTTTGCGGTAGTTGCAATTTGCTTTGCAGACTTGTCAAGTAAACGGTAATCAAAAGCTTTGAGCCGTATACGAATTTTTTGATTTTTCATCACTCTTCGGGCTGGAGACCCCATCCTTTAGGTTGGGGAGGAAAGCCCGCTCCTATAGTTAAAATTCAGACGCGTAAGAACTTTGAAATCCTGTCGTTTCGCGCCTGTGGTGATTCGTTTCCCATCCAAACTGTAGATTGAAAACAAACCTTTTGCGTTAATACCTGAAAGTCTTGTCAATCCGTGTTTGACATGCTTCACCAAAGTGTTCTTGACCAAGCCTTGTGCTAATAAGGTGCCACCATATCGCGAACGAATGCCGTTCTTTTGTGGGTTCTGCCGATGAAGTTCACGTCTTGAAACAGGTATCGGTGCGATGCAGAATATATCTGTGTTGTCGGGGACATCCACCCCACCGACAGTGTGATATGCCAAACACCAACTATCTACACAGTGTGCATCAAACGTCTCTGTGAGTTTCTTGGAAGACTTCTTGAGTCCAAGTCTATCTCGTAGTTCTTTCGTCTCCCAACCTTGAAGTGTGAACAATGTCCATCGCTTTTGTATCTCACTATAGAACCAAGACTTTCCGACTTCAAGAGGACTGAAAGAACTATTCCACTTTTTCGCACGTTTGATAGTCCTTGCTTTAATATCCTCTACACAGACATGTGTGACAGGATACATATTAGACAACCAATCCAAAATACGCAGTTTCCAATCCCATCTCACACGCGTGCCAGCCGGTATCCTTTCTTTATTAGCAGGGTGCCGATTAGTTCGGTTCTTTCGGTTTGGACACGAACGACTCCGACGGGTTCTCCGAAGTTCGCGACGCTTTTCTATTTTTTTACCCACTTTGCTATGTGCATCAGTTTGAACATTCAAATACGTGTGTGCCTCAGACTTCACCGTGAACCCTTCTTTCTTGCTGCCAGGGTCTACACCCACAGCAATCTCTTGTTTGTATTCTGTTGTTTCGTAGTTTAATCGAATACAGAAGATACCATTATTCCAATACGGGGTCGCCTTACCACTTTTGATAAGGTGCCTCGCAACTGGCGGAGAAGTGGGCATCAGTTGTTCACCATCCTTAGATTTCACTGGAACGAACATGTCGTTAGAACTCCTTTTCAGGGTATGTGTTTCCCCATCCAGATCACAGTATCCGAGAGGGATCGGACTTGGGGGGCATCCGAAACATCGTGCTGGCTACCACGCCAAGATACCACGATATTTTACTGTAGTACAACGGTTTAACTTGTGGAGTGAACGCTTGGTATGCGCTTCGCACAAGCCCCATGCTTTAGCTTGGGGTTATTGACTCATGCTTCCTTTTTTGCAAGTAACGATGTCATCCTTGGTTAGATTTGTAATTCGGTACAAGGTATCTTGTCGGGGGTCCCAAACTAACTTTTGTCAACCTTCGTGCAGTTAACCAAGAACACTCCGACGAGATACTCAAACACGTCGCATGTCAAACTGAACCGGACGAGGGAACCTACGAAAAACTACCGCGTTACTCAAGGATTTTAGAGACAACGCCGGCACCGATAGTGTGGCCGCCTTCACGGATAGCGAAGCGAAGTTGCTCTTCCATAGCAATCGGTTTTGATAGTGAAACGGTGATCTGTGCATTGTCACCAGGCATAATCATTTCAATGCCTTCAGCAAGGGTCATTTCACCGGTAACGTCTGTTGTCCGGAAATAAAATTGTGGACGATACCCACTAAAGAATGGATTCCAACGTCCGCCTTCCTCTTTGGTTAAGATATAGACTTCCGCTTCAAACTTCGTATGCGGTGTAACCGTTCCGGGAACTGACAAAACTTGTCCGCGTTCAACATCATCTCGATCAATGCCTCGAAGTAGTGCACCGATGTTGTCACCTGCTCTGCCTTCGTCAAGGAACTTTTTAAACATTTCTACACCAGTGACAACCGTATTACGTGTCTCACGAAGTCCAACGATTTCCACCGTATTTCCGACTTTAACGATACCACGTTCAACACGACCTGTAACAACAGTACCACGTCCACTGATAGTAAAGATGTCTTCAATCGGCATTAAAAAAGGTTTTTCGATATCTCGAACCGGTTCTGGAATGAATTCGTCAACAGATGTCATGAGATCAATAATCGGTTTGCATTGTTCGCTTGTAGGATCACCAGCAGATTCCATGGCTTCAAGAGCGGATCCTGCGATGATAGGTGTGTTGTCACCGGGAAATTCATATTCGTCCAACAATTCGCGAACTTCCAGTTCAACTAACTCCAGCAGTTCTTCGTCATCTACCATGTCTGCCTTATTAAGAAAGACAACTAAGGAAGGGACGTTCACCTGCCTTGCAAGAAGTACGTGTTCACGTGTCTGCGGCATAGGACCATCTGCTGCGGAAACAACTAGAATGGCACCATCCATCTGGGCAGCACCGGTAATCATATTTTTGATGTAGTCCGCGTGACCAGGACAGTCAACGTGAGCGTAGTGACGGTTTTCAGTCTCGTATTCAACGTGAGCCGTGTTAATTGTAATGCCACGTTCTTTTTCCTCGGGAGCCTTGTCAATGTCCTCATAGGTCATCACATAGTCTTTGTCAGCGAGTTTTGATAATACCATAGTAATTGCCGCTGTAAGCGTTGTCTTACCATGGTCAACGTGGCCGATAGTGCCAATATTAACGTGTGGCTTTGTCCTTTCAAATGCTTGCTTTGCCATTTCTGTCCGAACTCCCAATTATAGGTTTAAGTATAAGGTTTTAAATATCGCTTAACCTGGGTTGAATTATATTTTCATAGGCGCGTGTAATTGACGCGCAACGTGTCTCAATAGTGCCCGATTGCTTTCGGACTTTCAAAAATTGCCTAACGATTATTTCGTTTCGGCATGTCAATCTTTTGTTTGCTATAGTATCAATATCAAAAATGGAACGAATATCAGTTTACGGTATCGGTCTTATGATGTTGATGGTGCAGTGCTTGAAATCAAATCCTCTGCTACGTTTGTTGGGACATCTCTATAATGTCCAAACTCCATAGAATAGTTTGCACGGCCTTGTGTCAGCGAACGAAGTGATTTAACATAACCAAACATCTCTGATAGTGGCACATCTACTTGAACTACTTGAATTCGAGATTTTTCATGTACCTCAGTATCTCGAATATGAGCACGCCGAGAATTAAGATCACCAATCACCTTCCCAAGGTACTCATCTGGGACTATAACCTCAACAGACATGATCGGTTCAAGTAATACTGAACCTGCCTTTCTTGCGGCATCTTTGAACGCCATAGACCCAGCAATCGAAAATGCCATCTCTGAAGAATCTACTTGATGGAAAGACCCATTTACAAGACGAACACCCACATCAACAACAGGGTACCCAGCTAAAGTGCCAACATTCATCGCGTTTTTGATGCCCTTCCGAACCGCAGGAACATATTCTTGTGGGATAACGCCACCTTTAGTTTCGTCAGTAAATTCAAAACCAGTACCTTTTTCGAGAGGTTCAACTTCAATCACAACATGTCCGAACAGTCCTCTGCCTCCCGATTGCCGGACGAATCTGCCTTCGGCTTTTACCGGTTTCTGAAGCGTTTCACGATAGGCAACTTCCGGAGAGCCTACATTAGCAGAAACATTAAACTCCCTCACAAGTCTATCCACGATGATTTCTAAGTGAAGTTCACCCATCCCAGATAGGAGTGTTTGTCCAGTGTCTGGGTCTTGATGAACTTTGAAAGTCGGATCTTCCTCAGCCAATTTTGAGAGTGCGAGATTTAACTTGTCAATGTCTGATTGCGAACGTGGTTCAACTGCTACTGACATGACCGGTAACGGGAATACCATTGTTTCCAAAGTAATCGGTGCTTTGGGGTCGCAAATTGTGTCTCCTGTACCTAAATCTTTTAGTCCAATCGCAGCTACTATATCGCCTGCACTAACGGTTTGATGTTCTTCCCGTTTATTAGCGTGCATTTGCATCAATCTGCCGATACGTTCGAATTTTTCACGTTTGCTGTTGTAAACGGTGTCACCTTTGTTTAGGACACCGGAGTAGACGCGTAAGTATGTCAGTTTTCCAACGTGTGGGTCGGTGGTAATTTTAAATGCAAGTGCACAGAACGGTGCGTCCTTGTCTGCCGGACGAGTTTCTTCTGTTTTCGTTTTTGAGTTAAAACCAACGACAGGTTTGACATCTGTCGGGGCAGGCAGGTAAGAGACGATACCATCTAAAAGCGGTTGAACACCTTTGTTTTTTAAAGCACTACCGCAAAGCACTGGGACAACTTTGCTACTCGATACTGCTTGTCGTAACCCAGCCTTAATTTCTTCAGGTGTGATCTCAACACCGTCAAGGTATTTGACTGTCAGTTCATCATCCCATTCTGCGACTGCTGCAAACAACCGATCCCGATATTCGTGTGCCATTTCTTCCATTTCCGCGGGAACATCGGTTTCATGAACAACAGCACCAAGGCTTCCTTCGTCCCACAACTGTCCTTTCATTGAAATGAGGTCTACAATCCCTTTGAATTGTTCGGCTGAACCGATTGGGAGTTGGATTGGCACTGCAGTTGTACCTAAACGTTCACCCATCATTTCAACGGTTCGGAAAAAGTCTGCCCCGGTTCTATCCATCTTATTAACGTAAGCAATGCGAGGGATTTCGTATTTATCGGCTTGTCGCCAGACGGTTTCCGATTGTGGTTCAACACCACCGACAGCACAGAAAACAGCAACTGCCCCGTCAAGAACCCTTAGCGAACGTTCAACTTCAACTGTAAAATCAATGTGTCCTGGCGTATCTATGATATTAATTTGGTGATCTTTCCAGTTACAGGTAGTTGCCGCAGCTGTAATAGTAATGCCGCGTTCCTGTTCCTGCACCATCCAGTCCATTGTACTTGTACCGTCGTGCACCTCACCGATCCGATAAACTTTGCCAGTATAAAACAAGATACGTTCGGATACAGTCGTTTTGCCGGCATCAATGTGCGCCATAATACCGATGTTTCGCATATGCGATAGGGCTGATCGACGTGATACTTTCTGATTATTGTCCGCCACGGTTTAATAACTCCAAGTTTAGACGGTCTTTACAACACCGCCTTACAGTTTTTATATTAATTTATTTATTTTATAGTCTAATCTAAAATTACCTGGACAGTTCTTTATAGATTAAAGGTGTTTGTAGTTGCACAATTCATTGCGCCTCAAACATTATATTCGTCCGTTTGAAATCGCTAATGGACCAAAAATGTATCATTAATTTTCTAATTGACTATAATTACCATCTATAATGTGCAAAAGCTCGATTAGCTTCTGCCATACGGTGTTGGTCCCTTTTCCTATTAATTGCTGCACCTTCTTCTTTCGCTGCGTCCATAAGTTCACCTGCTAACCGTGCAGCCATACCTTTTTCGCCTCTACTTCGCGCAGATTGAATAATCCAGTTAATTGCTAATGTGGTTCGTCGTTCAGCTTTCACATCAATCGGCACCTGATACGTTTGACTTCCAACGCGTCGAGGGCGGATTTCCAGCACAGGTTTTACATTATTGATCGCTTGGCGAAACACGGAAAATCCTTCTTCTTTCGTACGATCCTCAATAATCTGAAAACTTGTGTACACAATCCGTTGGGCTGTGCCCTTTTTACCATCCGACATCAGATGGTTGATAAATTTTGAAACTAATTTACTATTGTGAGTGGCGTCAGGGTTTACTTCCCTTTTTGTGACGTTTCCACGCCTCGGCATCTGTTACTCCTCCAGAAAATCACGAGTACTACTCGATCTCTTACCGGTAATACAATCCATCGTGTTTCATAAAATAAAGATCAATTTGAATACTGCCAGTCTATTAACTCGGTTTTCGCGCGCCATATTTAGAACGGCCTTGGCGACGGTTTTCAACGCCAGCAGTATCTAATTTACCACGAACAATGTGGTATCGCACGTTTGACAAATCCTTAACTCGTCCGCCACGGACTAACACAACTGAGTGCTCCTGCAAATTGTGGTCAATCCCTGGAATATAACAGGTCGCTTCATCCGCAGAAGATGTAAACCGTACACGTGCTACCTTCCGCAAAGCTGAGTTCGGCTTGTTTGGCGTTATCGTTTTCACCTGCAAGCAGATGCCTCTACGTTGTGGGCACTGCTGGAGAATCGGGGATTTCGTTTTTTTGCGAAACTTTTTGCGCGGTTTTTTGATTAACTGATTAATTGTTGGCATCTCTACACCTCACTGACATACATGACAATAGGTCGTCCCTACAACTTTTAGACAAAAGAAAAAGCCCTCACAGGGCTCTAATTCAACCGACACACAATAACGTTGCTCTGAAAAACGACGTTAGACTGCTTCCAAATCGAATGCCCCCTATGTTTTTCTCTGGACCAAACTTAACATCTATACTCAAAACCTTAATTGTAATACGGTTTCAGGCATTTGTCAAGTTAAATTCAAGAAATTGTGAAAATTATTAGAAAATTCATCGGAATTGTTCTTTTTTTACGATTTAATCACTTTTCCACGCGCGATTACGGTTTGAACGTTCAAATTTTCATCAACGATAACCACATCTGCAGCTTTGTCCGAGGCAATTGAACCAACGCTATCCGCTACACCTAAATTCTGAGCAGGTGTTAATGTTGCCATTGTCAAAGCATCTTCTAAAGAATATCCCCACCCGATAACATTTCGGATGCCATCTATAAGGGTAATGATTGCACCTGCGAGTCGTTCTGTAGGTTTACCGACATCTAACCACATTGCACCGTTTTTTATGTATTTTGGTGAAAAATCGAATGTTTCAGAATCTACGGCATTCAAACGATAAGCATCATGTTCAGGTTCATAAACAGCATTTTTTTGCCATTCTTCTGTTGATAGTCCAGCATGTTCAGTGCAATCCGTAATAAGTCCAACACCTGAAATCCCTTTATGCTGAATCAGGTGCTTGCCCCAAAAGGGTTGAACATGGTGTTCATCAACTATCAATTCGGCGTGTATGTTAGGGTGAGCGAAAACGGCTTCAAGTGCACCGAGGTCGCGATGATGCATTCCGCTCATGCCATTGTAGGTATGTGTAGCACGTGTTACACCCGCATCAATAGCATCCATCGCTTGTTGATAGGTCGCATTTGTGTGCCCCATTGCTATAACGATATTGTTATACGTTTCTGTTTTGTAAGCATCAAGATGTTTGATAAACTGCAAATTTTTATCGTTTTCTGGGGCGACAGAAATCACTTTTAGGGTGCCATCAGAGGCTGCCCACATTGCGTGAAATTCTTCAAAGTTCGGTGGGGTAATATACTTTGCGTTTTGTGCGCCATTTTTTGCAAGACTCCCGAATTTTCCCTCAACATACGATCCTAAAATCGTTGCGCCATCTTCTACCGGTTGGTCAACAACTTGTGCAATTGCTTCTAAGGATGCGTTTATCTGCTCCATACTTCCAGAGGAAATGCCAACTACTAACGAGGTGACGCCATTAACTGCATGCGCGCGTGCGATTGTAGCAATATCTTCAACTTTACCGGTCATGCTGTCGCAACCACCGCCACCGTGGATCAATCCATCAATCAGTCCAGGAAGGACAAGACACCCTATCGCATCAATAACCTCACCTGATGTTGAAAGTTGATTCGTTGTTATTGCTGAAATTGTCCCATCTTGAATGATGACAGTCCCCTTGCCGAAATGTGTCGGGGTGTAGATGTCGCCATTCACTATCGTAAGTGTTTCCATATCTCCAAAAGACCTCTGTTAGAAGACAGAAGGGTAGCAAAGGACAATACCTTATTTTAAAGTTAAAGGTTCCGATGTTGCGAAATTTCTAAATCTGTTTTGATACCCATAGCACACTTTGCGCGAGAAATCGTAAAAATGGTTCTAAATCAAAATCTTTCTGGTGTCCTAATGAAGTGTAAAAAATACGACCACCACTATGCAAACGGGTCCATGCCACAGGTTCAGAATGTTCATCGGTATGTCCCATCAGCAGCACAGATGTCCTGTCGCGAAGCGATGGATTTTTGTAAAGACTGCCATAACTTTCAAACTTTGGAATACCGTTCAAAATTGGGTGTTCCGATTCCACCATTTCTAATTGCACTGCCGGACCATGTCCGTAATGCCCTTGATAGTCTCCACCTAATATAACCTTATCAAATTCCAACCAGTTCTGATATGCATGGCTGGCTGTTCTAATTCCGACGAGTGGTCTACCTTGTTCGCAATACGTTTGAAATTGTCTAAGTGATTCCCCATCTGTATTGAGGCGGCGCGTAAAGACTAACAAAGCATCTGCATCATCTAATGCTGCCAAAGAGGGATCGTCGTCCTCTGAATTATAGACAATCAAATTCACTTGGATCGGATAGTGCTTTTCAATATATGTTTTTAAAATAGTCAACGATGGTTCAGAGTCGTATTCAAAAGAACCGGAAAACATGCACAAGTTCAGCACAGATTTACTCCAGAAAAACAATCAATCTTTTCTACTTCTTTTCTAAAAATAAAAAACTATAAGGATAAGGATTTTTCTCATCCGCTTCACAGTCGGTCCGTTTCATTTCTTTCCACTCCGACATGTCAAATTCAGGAAAATAGATATCTCCCTCAAAAGTAGCATGAATCTGCGTGAGATAAAGTCGACTCGCATGCGGTAAAAAGGCTGCGTAGATAGGCGCGCCACCACAAATCATGAGTTCCGATGCACCGTTTTCAGAAAGTGTCTCTGCAGTTTTGAGGACATCCGCAACTGAGTTAGCAACGATACACCCTTTAGGTACGGTATAGTCACGGTTACGTGTTAGGACAATGTTGCGACGTTTTGCTAACGGCCGTTTGAGCGTTTCAAAGGTTTTACGACCCATTACGACAGGTTTACCAATTGTCATCTCGCGAAAGTGTCGGAGGTCAGCAGGCATCTGCCAAGGGATGTGTGGACCGTTGCCAATGAGGCGGTTTTGATCCATGGCAGCAATTATTGAGATTTGCAATGTTTTTAGCACTCCTCTGGTTCACTAGCAGGTAGGCTACAATTCAACGATCCTTTTTCTGTTTAGGGACTATTTTAATAGTGCTTGTCCACCTAATACCCAATTACCAAACGTTCGGTGTGAAGGTTTCCCCATGCTTTAGCTTGGGGATGAAACACCGCTAACGTCTCCTTTTATCAAAAAACCTTGATTTTGTTCAAGACATGTGGTATACTATTTTTAGTCCGTTGGATAGGAAAGCAATCGCCTACAAACCTTGTAGGTGTCCTATCCAAATCAAATTGCTTTGATTAGAACGGATTGGGACTAAATCCCTTAGCCACATTCGGTTGTCCAAGACTGCAAGTTGTGATCCTTGCCAGTCGTTTGTGATGAGTTCTGAAATCGCATTAGAGATTGTGTAGGAGAACCCTCCACAACCGCGATAGAAACAGAACGCCAAAGAACCAAAGTATCAGGAACGATTTTGGGTTTGCAGTAGTTCCTGTAGTCGCACTGCTGGCGGGTGCCACCTCAACATTGCTGAGGTTTATCAAGTCGCTGGGCGAGTTTTCTATATGCTGAAAAAGCCAGACGAAAACTCGGTAAAAGCCCAGAAGCATATTCTAATATGCAAAAGATGCCCACCTTCCAATGTTCTGAACGGAGAAGGAGCTAAAGAAACCCAATGCTTTAGCTTTGGGAGCCGTCATCCCGATTCATAGTGTGAGGTCCCTGTGCCTCACAATCTTCACTTTATCGAAAAACTTCAAATCAAGTTAATTTGGTATAACAACGAATACAAGGCTTATGAAGAGCGTTATTAGACCTTTTATTTTGGTCATTTGATTCTCCACTTAAACAATCATCTTTGCGCGGATCGGATCGTGATGCTTGTAGCCCTTTAACTGTATGTCTTGGGTTCTGAAATTGTCAATTGAGGTTATATTCGTGTTCAGGATGAGTTCTGGCAGTGGGTAGTATTGCCGCTGAAGTTGTGTTTTAACCTGATCAAAATGAGCGTGATAGATGTGTGCATCTCCCAAAACATGAATGAATTCACTTGGTTGAAGATCGGTCACATGAGCTATCATAGATAGCAGTAGCGAGTAAGATGCAATATTAAAAGGCACCCCGAGAAACATATCACAACTACGTTGATACATCTGCAACGATAATTTACCATCTGCTACAAAGAATTGAAAGAACATGTGACACGGTGCCAACGCCATCTGATCCAATTCCGCTGGATTCCACGCGGTAACAATATGTCTGCGACTGTGGGGATCTGTCTTAAGTTGTTCAATTACCTCAGCCAACTGGTCAATTCTGCCGTTTTCTTTTCGCCACCTACGCCATTGGACACCGTAAATACAACCGAGAGCACCCTCGCGTCCCCAGGCAGCAGCGTTGGCATTCCAAATCTGTGTGCCGAGTTTCTGAAATTGCTTAACGTGATCATAGCCTCGTAGGAAGCCAAGAAGTTCCGCTTTGACAGAACGGAAAGCGAGCTGCTTTGTCGTCACTGCAGGAAACCCATCTTCCAGATTGTATCGCATCTGCATGCCGAAAAGGGCACGCGTCTTACCGTTTCTACCTTCACGGTCAACACCGGTATCTAATATCTGTTGAAGTCCTTCAAGATACTGTTTCATTATGTTCTAAGCTCCCTTCAATAATAATGCGCCTTCTATAAAAACGTATTTGGGGTGCATAAAGTTACCGATCTGTACTACCGAACCCGCCACGAGATGGGGCGGCCATCTGTTCTACCTCATTCCATTTTGCTGTATCCACTCTGACAAAAATCGCTTGTGCAATCCGACTACCCCGTTCAATCGTCACGGGGGCATCGGTGAAATTGTATACTTGGATTTTTAGTTCATCATCTTCGCCACAATAGTCATTGTCAACAATACCGACACCTTGCGGCATCATTAAACCGAATTTACGGGGTGTACTGCTGCGAAGACATACCATCAGCATATAACCGGGCGGTGTTTCCACAATTACGTTTGCGGGGATTAAAACAATACTATGAGGGGCAATCTCCGCTGATTCTCTGCAAAGTAGATCAAATCCGACAGACCCTTCAGTTTCATATTTCGGCAATGGAATCGATTCATCAACGCGCTTTATATTTATCTTCATTACGATACTGCTATCCCTTCTACTTTACATTCAATGCGATAAATGGATGTGCTTGCTGTGATAAAAAGGCTTTTCCAAAAATCGCCACCCCAAGCCAGATTAGCACTACGTTCAGGGACGAGTATGATTCCAAGATGTGTTCCATCAGGCGCGAATATCCAAATACCGTTTGGTCCTGTTACATAGAGATTGCCCTTCACATCTACCTTCATTCCATCAGGTTTTCCGTTGTCCCCTTTTTCCTCCGCAAAGACGCGACCGTTTGCTATTGTGCCATCAGGTTGGACATCAAATGCACGCACATACATACGTTGGGTGTCATTAATATAAAGAACAGACTCATCGGGTGAAAAGCAGATACCGTTCGGTTTATCAAAATCATCAACAAGCAGTGTCAACGTTTCGCCATCGGGTGACAAACGGTAAACACCTTGAAAATCAAGTTCTTTTTCCGATGCAGAGGATATCCCATACGGTGGATCAGTAAAATAGATGCTTCCATCAGATTTCACAACCACATCGTTCGGGCTGTTCAGACGTTTACCCTCATAATGCGAAGCAATCGTGAGCACATCTCCATCCGCAGTTGTGCGAGATACCCTTCGGTTGGCGTGCTCACAAGCAATCAGGTGTCCGCCTTTATCGTAAGTTAAACCGTTTGATTTGCCAGAAGGATCTCTGAAAACTGTCATTCCGTTTTCCGCATCCCATCGCCGCATTTTATTTTCAGGAATATCGCTGAAAAGCAGATACCTTCCGATTGAATGCCAGAGTGGTCCCTCAGTAAATCGGCATCCGGTAGCCAATTGTTCCACAACCGCTTCTGAATCAATTAAATCTAATAAACGTGAATCACGGACATCAAGTGCCATATTTTTTCCTTTCAATATACTCAAGGTCATTTAGTTTTATTATCAGGGAACTCCTCTGTAGGAGCGACTCGACAATACCATACGCGCATTTGGCGTTGATTCGCCGGTCGCGACTTTTCGACTAAATTGGACAAAAATCCTAAAACTAAATAGTCCTACAATATCCTTGACACTCATTTTTATTTATGATAACATAATATTAATTGAGTGAAAGATAGGAGATATAATATTTCAGGGGTTTCCTAACCGAGCAGGAATAAAACGTGCCTGGGGCGACTCGAACGCCCGACCTTCAGCTCCGGAGGCTGACGCTCTATCCAACTGAGCTACAGGCACAAGTAATAAAAGGTCTTACATAGTTTAACAAATTTAGATATTTTTGTCAAGTTTTTTGTGTAAAGAACTGGAGGAATTCAATATGATGCGTAAATTTCAGCAACATTCATTTGGTAGCACATGCAAACGTCTATTGTCATTTTTTGCGATTGTCCTCTTTTTATTAACTTTCGTACCCGAAGTGGTAGAAAGCCGCCGCGGAGGTTTTGGTGGGGGTCGCAGTTTTAGCAGGAGTTCAAGCCGTAGTAGTTACAGCACACCGAAACGATCTACAAGCCGTAGTACTTCACGGAGTTCCTATACGAAACCGCGGAGTACTACTCCATCAACCCGTAGTACAAGTAGCAGCTACAACAGAAACCGTACTACAGGAACAACTTCTACACGCAACAGCACCACAGCACGTCAGAAACAGACTGCAACAAATCGTGCCAAGACGACTAACACAACGTCAACTCGTAACAGTACTGCTACGCGTAGCCAACAGCGGCAAACCACGGCACAGGGGCAAAAACAGGTCCGTCAACTCAAATCGGAAAACCGTAGTTTAAAACGCAAAGTCACGACAGCAAACCGACAAACGTCGCAAGCTCGCAGGCAACAACGTTCAACCATCACAGTTAACAATTTTGGTGGTTACTACCCTATGACTGGTTATTCAATGTATAGCCTTCAGAGATCTATGATGTTTAACAATCTCCTGTTCGGCATCTATTTCCATGACTACTATAACCATTCGATCCGTCATAGTTACTTATGGCACTATCACCATCGGGATTACGACCGATCCCATTGGGATGCCAAAAAGCAGGCTGAGTACGAACATTATAAGGAGTACTACGAAAACCAAGGCGTTGAAGCGAACGCGAATTACGTAGATCCGGACACAAATCGCGATGAAGATTTTGCCGCCACTTATGTTGAAGAGAATCCTGATAAGTTTTATGGTGATAATGTTGAGGTAGTAACGGTTGATGAACTTCCTGATGAAGAGGCTTTGAAACAGGAACTCATAGCATCTGCCGAAACACCAACAGTAACGACTAATACGCAGCGCGCACCGCCGTCCCAAAGAATTATTGTAGAAAAGAGGACCTCAAGCGCAACATGGTTTGTTCTCATATTTGGAGGTCTTCTCATCGTTGGTGGAATCATGCTGGTAATGTACAACAAGGGATATTTTTAGGTGGTAGCATGGCACTATTTGGTAGAAAAGATGGAAAATCTCTTTTTGGAAACCAGAAAGAGGCAGATGACAAGAAACCGGAACGGCATGAGTTAGTTGACATCCCGATTAATAGCATAATTGAACTCTCTGACATCACTACATATCAGGATACAGGTGATACCTCGCATGCCTTTACGCTTTCCACGCGAAAGAAATACGAGGGAGACGGTCTCCTCCGATATATGTATCACGTCCAAGACGTTGAGGGTGAGCTTGTGGTCGGGGTTGATCACATTGCCGGAACAAAGGATGATTACGAAATCTCGCGATGGGTTGTTGATGGTGAACAGGAACTTGGGGATCCGTTGCCAGACGAGATGACGCTCTATTATCCGGACCCTGATAATGAGGATGAAGAAATCGCCATTGTATACAACCGGCAGGAGATTGTCTCAGCAAAACTCACCGCTACCGATGCGCAAAGACAAGAGGAATTTGCGGCTGAACTCCATGAATACATCAGCGATAACGAAAAATTGATGTCTATTGAACTCTGCGGTGACTGGCTTACCTTTTACGTCGGTATACTCATATCACATTCCGACATTGAAATTTATCCTGCCATTGTAACTGGACAGGTACGTAGTTAACGTGAGTTCGACAAAGGATTCAAGAGTAAACGTAGGTTGGGTTGAACGAATGTGAAACCATAGGTCAATTTAAGAAAGCACTATACATGCCCGTGCGTGGTAGGTCCGGTTTCCTAACCGAACCTACCGTGCCTGGAGGACCACTAATTGACGCATAAGGTCTAAAAAAAGAAAGTCGCAATCAAGCGCAACTTATACCCAATTAACGCGATTTGTAGCGCGAGGTCCCCGTGCCTCGCAATGCTAACTGCTATTAGAAAAATGAAGATTAAGAATTTAATCGGGTAATTTTCAGTTTTCTTGTAGTGTCCGGTGCGGTTAGGAAACCGCACCTACCGGGTTTGGGGTTCGAACCCGAATTACCTAATTTATTTTTTAATCTTCATACTTCTAATCAAGTTAATTTGGTATAATACGCAATTAACGCGATTTGTAGCGCGAGGTCCCCGTGCCTCGCAATGCTAACCGCTATTAGAAAACTTCTAATCAAGTTAATTTGGTATAATAGGAGGAACCATGTTGGCAAAACGGTATCTGAATTACACGCTCACTATAACCACTATTATCGTGCTTAGTTTTGCGATGATATTGACAGGTGATGCAGAGATTGATAAAAATATGATTCAAGGTATGTGGACATTTGAAGAAGGCGAAGGTGAAAACGTTACGGATCTTTCTGGAAACGGTAGCGATGGCATATTTGTTGGCGATGTCAAATGGGCGGAAGGCAAATTCGGCGGTGGTATAGAGTTCAGCGGCGTTGAGGCACAAAACCACGTTCGTATCGGAAGGAAAGGGGATCCCGAGACTTTGGCATCCTTGAATTTTAAGGACTCCGAGGGTTTCTCGATCCACGCCTGGGTATATGCAACGGCATCACCCGAAGGAAAATGCGTTATATGGAAAGGGCAAGGATGTTCAAGCTGGTCACAGTATCTACTTGGAACCGGTGCCCATGAAAATGTCGATGGCAGAATTAACCGAGCTTCGTTTCATTATCGCACGAAGACTGACCCCGCAAAATTTGAAGCACTCGGAGAACCACTTCCCGTGAATGAGTGGGTTCACCTTGTTGGTATATGGGATGGAACGAAAATTCATATCTACGTTAATGGTGAACTACAGGACAGCGAAGACGCAGTCGGACAACCTTGGGACTCTTTCGAAGCCGTTTACATCGGTGCAGATGAAGGTTGTAATAATGGTAAAGGAAGGTGTCATTGGAGCGGAATCATTGATGAAATTGTCATCTTTAATGTGCCACTCGCCGAGGGTCAATAACCCCAAGCTAAAGCATGGGACTTGTGCGAAGCGCATACCAAGCGTTCACTCCACAAGTTAAACCGTTGTACTACAGTAATATATCGTGGTATCTTGGCGTGGTAGCCAGCACGATGTTTCGGATGCCCCCCAAGTCCGATCCCTCTCGGATACTGTGATCTGGATGGGGCAACACATACCCTGAAAAGGAGTTCTAACGACATGTTCGTTCCAGTGAAATCTAAGGATGGTGCACAACTGATGCCCACTTCTCCGCCAGTTGCGAGGCACCTTATGAAAAGTGGTAAGGCGACCCCGTATTGGAATAATGGTATCTTCTGTATTCGATTAAACTACGAAACAACAGAATACAAACAAGAGATTGCTGTGGGTGTAGACCCTGGCAGCAAGAAAGAAGGGTTCACGGTGAAGTCTGAAGCACACACGTATTTGAATGTTCAAACTGATGCCCATAGCAAAGTGGGTAAAAAAATAGAAAAGCGTCGCGAACTTCGGAGAACCCGTCGGAGTCGTTCGTGTCCAAACCGAAAGAACCGAACTCATCGGCACCCTGCTAATAAAGACAGGATACCGGCTGGCACGCGTGCAAGATGGGATTGGAAACTGCGTGTTTTGGATTGGTTGTCTAATATGTATCCTGTCACACATGTCTGTGTAGAGGATATTAAAGCAAGGACTATCAAACGTGCGAAAAAGTGGAATAGTTCTTTCAGTCCTCTTGAAATCGGAAAGTCTTGGTTCTATAGCGAGGCACAAAAGCGATGGACATTGTTCACACTTCAAGGTTGGGAGACGAAAGAACTTCGAGATAGACTTGGGCTCAAGAAGTCTTCCAAGAAACTCACAGAGACGTTTGATGCACACTGTGTAGATAGTTGGTGTTTGGCATATCACACTGTCGGTGGGGTGGATGTCCCCGACAACACAGATATATTCTGCATCGCACCTATATCTGTTTCAAGACGTGAACTTCATCGGCAGAACCCACAAAAGAACGGCATTCGTTCGCGATATGGTGGCACCGTATTAGCACCAGGCTTGGTCAAGAACACTTTGGTGAAGCATGTCAAACACGGATTGACAAGACTTTCAGGTATTAACGCCAAAGGTTTGTTTTCAATCTACAGTTTGGATGGGAAACGAATCACCACAGGCGCAAAACGACAGGATTTCAAAGTTCTGACGCGTCTGAATTTTAACTATAGGAGCGGGCTTTCCTCCCCAACCTAAAGGATGGGGTCTCCAGCCCGAAGAGTGATGGAATTGAAGGTGTTTTTGCAGTTGATGCTGCAGGAAAAACCACTACCACCTGGGGTAAACTTAAATCAGCAAAATAGGACTCTCTTGATAGGGACCTGCTATAGTGAATTATAAAAAGAAGTAGACATTATTTTTCTGAGTTAATGTGTTTGTAGTGGCACAATTCATTGATATTTCTTTTCATTTGCGTCGTTTGTAGTTGCGCAATTCATTACGTCTCTTATACTCAATTATCCCGATTTGTAGCGCGAGGTCTCTGGGTCCTCCTCGCAATGCTGACTTTATCGAAAAACGTCGAATCAAGTTAATTTGGTATTACATCTACAGTTGTATGTTTTCAATCTCCAAAATGCCAAAATCACTCATTAATTATATGTTTTCTATAAAAAAACTTGTTAAAAAGTTAAAAAAGGCTTGACAAACATACTAACATTATAGTACACTATTAACAAACCAAAAATTACTCGGTAATTGACGTTTCTCCAAATAACGTTATGATGGGCACGTTTTAACCCATAGTTTGCAATCTTGTTTTGAGCGAACTGTGGTTAACAGGAGGTTTACTTCATGCAGGAAAAATTGATTCTTGAAAAAATTCGACAAGTACGTCGCCGTTTGAGCGTCCAAGGATATTTTCATACACTCGCGGCATTTCTATTATATGGACTTTTGGTGTGTATGCCAGTTGTTATCGTTGATAGCGTGGTTACATCTTTTAACATCCCGCCACTGGCATTCTTATGGGTGGCATGTGGCATTGTAGTGATTGCTCTGGTCGTCAGACTCATTCGACCGGTCAATCTGTACGAAGCAGCTCGCGCGATTGATATAGATGCCTCCCTTAAGGATCGTGTTGTAAGTGGTTTGGAACAGATCCAACGTAAATCCGATGAAACGTTGACTGCTCTGCAAATTCAAGATACATCCAAAAAATTACAAGCAGTTCCAATCAAAAAGGTTGCGCGTTATACTGTCCCACGTGAAACCAAATTTGCAGCGATTGTGGCAGTATTTCTCATCACTTTCTCGTTTATAGAGTTTTTCGCACCACCTGCGACTTCAACGGAAATTGATTATTCACCGCAAATCGCAGCGGAAGCCGATATACTGTTGAATACGATTGAAGAAGTGAAAAAAGAGGCGGAACTGAGCGAAGATCAGGAACTAAAAGAAATCTTGGAAGAGATTGAAAAAAGAACGCTTGAATTGAAAAAACCGCAGATCGCTCCTAAGGAAGCACTTGCCAGAATGACCGAATTGAGTGCGCTGCTGAAAACGAAAATTTCTCCGCTCAAAATAGCGCAGCAAGAAGAACTTATGAAAGGTCTCGGACAGCAGTTCATCGGTAATCCGATCCTTGGCGATTTCGGGCAAAAGTTGAAACGCGGTGATTACGAAAAGGCAGCTGACGATCTTGACAAAGTGGCAAAAGATGTTCCGAAATATGACCAAGAAAAACGCCAGAACCTATCTGATGAACTCAAACGCGCTGGAAAAAGCCTAAAAGACACCGACCTTAACGGTCTCGGTGGAAAGTTAGCAGGCGCGGGCGAAGCAATGGAAGGCAACGATTCCGAAGGCACGCAAAAAAATCTTAGTGCCTCAAGCAAAGAGATTCGCAATTTTGAACTCCTCAAGAACCGTAACCAAAAGTTGACTGATCTGCTCTGTCAATGTGAGGAATGCAAAGCATGCATCGCTGCATGTTGCCAAGGTCCAGGTGTCAATCCAGCTACCGGTCTTACAAATATGCTGTCCAATAACCCCGGTGAAAAGGCAGGTAATAAAACTTCCGAATCACAATTGGGTCAGCTCACTAATCTTGATTCTACTTTAAATCTTGAACATATTACTGGCGTTCAAGGTGAAGGAAATTCTTCTGTTGAAACCACTAAAACATCTGCTGAAGGACAAGGATCTAATCTCAGTTATAAAGATGCTTATATGAAGTATCAGAAGCTTTCTGAAGATGCACTCACTCAAGAACAGATTCCGCTCGGATATAAGTTCTACGTGAAACGCTACTTTGAATCAATCAAACCGACTGAAGAGTAAAGTCGAGTTTTATACAAATCACCGCAGAGATTAATTATCTTTGCGGTGATTTAATGCCTAAGCAATACGAATACCCTTTAACCTGATTGTAGTGTGAGGTCTCTGGGTTCTCTTCGCAATGCTAACTTTATCACTCTTCCCGCCAAGACCCCCTGCTTTAGCTTGTGGGATTCAGGCGGGCAAATAATAGATGGATAAACAAAATGTGCCAGGGTATCACAAACTGCCCAGCGAAAGACAAAGGTGTAATACCACATCGCAATAACCCTTCAAAGTCGGTAGATAGCGTCCATATCAAGCCAGCGCAGCAATGCGGACTGGAATGCGTGAGCGGAGGCAATCCCTCCCGAAGTCTACGGACTTGTCGCGTGGCGTGCCTGGTAGAAAAGGCAGCTGTAAAATGGGTGGAACCAGAGCCAACCCACGACACTGCGGAAAACAAATCAAACGGGCTGGCTTAGCAGCCCTAAGTGGAGCGGACGGAAGACGTAGCTCAGATCGGCAGTCTGTGAGGAAACACAAGCCCCAACCTTTAGGTTGTGGGTGCTATGACCACAAGCCATCTAATCAAGTTAATTTGGTATAACAGTCAGGGAGAATTATGTCCGAACAAGTTGAACAAAAACATCAAGTTGAACAAAAACATGAAGAATTTCGCCAGACCTTCCTAAAGATACAGGAAGAAGTATCTAAGCGAATCGTCGGTCAAAAGGAAATTATTGAAGGTGTTTTAATCTGCTTAATGACGGGAGGACATGCCCTATTAGAAGGAGTACCTGGCTTAGGCAAAACACTACTCATCCGCACACTACAGGAAGTTCTTGACCTCAAATTTCAAAGGATACAGTTCACGCCAGATCTGATGCCAGCTGACATCGTAGGCACTACCATTGTCGCTGAGGATGAGGACAGACGAAAATTCTTTGAATTCCAACCTGGACCTATCTTCGCAAATCTCGTCCTCGCCGACGAAATCAATCGTGCAACCCCTAAAACACAATCTGCGCTGCTTGAGGCGATGCAGGAAAAATCAGTTACCGTTGCTGGACAACAGCGAAAACTTGATTTACCTTTCTTGGTGATGGCAACCCAAAATCCGTTAGAGATGGAAGGTACCTATCCTTTACCAGAAGCACAACTTGACCGCTTCTTTTTCAAACTCAAGGTAGAATACCCAACCATTGATGAACTTGATATTATAATGGAACGCACGACGAAACGCGAAATGCCTTCTGTAGACAAAGTCTGTGATGGAAAGTTGATTAACGAATTAGAACTGATAGTCCGAGACATTCTCGTCGCAGAAGACGTTCGCAGATACGCCTTGCGGATTGTTTTTGGAACACATCCTGAAGCTGATGACGCGCCCGAACTCACGAAAAAATATGTCCGATACGGTTCAAGTCCTCGTGGCGCACAAGCACTGATCCTTGCAAGTAAGGTGCGCGCAATCCTTGATGGAAGATACAACGTTGCGCGTGAAGATATTCAAGCTGTCGCACTGCCTAGTCTCCGCCATCGTCTAATTCTTAGCTTTGAAGGTGAAGCTGAAGGAATTGACCCAGATGGAATCGTCCAGCATCTTTTAGAAGAAATCAATTAACCACTCTTGTTAGAGGGGTTTGTAACCCCGATTTTATCTTGTAAGAGAGGTTTGTAACCTCGATTTTCTTGTAGGAGGGGTTTGTAACCCCGATCCATTCAGCAGGTATTTATATGAACGATACACAATCCGCATTCGACAGTGAATTCCTTAAAAAACTTGAATACCTCTATATCGTCTCAAAAAAAATCTTTGCAGGACGAATCAAGGCTGAACGTCGCAGCACACGACGGGGCGTTAGTGTAGAATTCGCGGATTACCGTAACTACACCCCTGGCGATGACTTCCGTTATATTGATTGGAATGCCTTTGCAAGGTTAGATGAACTCCTCCTAAAACTCTACGAAGAGCGGGAAGACCTACACATCTACTTCCTCGTTGATGTAAGCCAATCCATGACTTACGGAGAGTTACCAAAACTGATATATGCCAAGCGGGTTGCCGCGGCACTTGCCTATATCGGTCTTTCAAACCTGGATCGCATAGGCATTACTGCTTTTAACACCACAGACATGCATCGGTTGCCGACAGAACGTGGAAAAGGAAAAATCTTCACGGTCCTCAATTTCCTTGATCAGATCAATGGCACTGGAGAAACCGATATGGAACACGCATTCCGCAATTTCGTACACATGACGAAACGCCGCGGATTAGTCGTCGTGATTTCCGATCTATTCGATCCCAAAGGGTTCACTGCCGGCTTGAATATGCTGAAGTTTCAAAAACATGACCTCTTTGTCATTCACATTATTGACGAAAAGGAAGCTGAACCGAACCTTCTTGGCGATTACCATCTCGTTGATGTTGAAACCGATCAACTTCGACCTGTCACCATCAATGAAAATCACATTAAACGTTACAAGGCTCTTTTCAATAAATATTGTGATGACCTTGACCGATATTGCACACAACGTGAGATTAGCCTCGTACGGACAATGACAAAAGCACCTTTTGAAGAACTCATCCTACGAATTTTCCGAATGGGTGGTTTTGTTTCATAACGGGTCAATTTTGACCAATGATTGTCCGGATAAAATTGATTGATGAATTTTTTATCGCCTATCTCCTTATTTCTATTTGGTCTTGCGATCCCGATAATCGCGCTGTACATTCTTAAGCTGCGGCGGAGACGTGAACCTGTCTCTACCTTGATGTTTTGGGAACAACTATTCAAAGAGAGACAAACCACATCTCTGTTTCAAAGACTCAAGCATCTCTTATCCCTATTGCTGCAATTGCTGTTTCTGGCACTTTTAGTGCTGGCGGTGGCACGACCACAGTTTGCATTCATTACGAAATCCGCAAGACAACTCATCCTGATTGTTGACCACTCCGCAAGTATGAATGCTGTTCTCAAACTTGATCCTGAAAACCCTGTTTCTGAATCTCGCTTGGATTCAGCGAAGCAGCAGGCATTACAGATAGTGCAAGGCCTCCGTTTTATGGACGAGATGACCGTCATCAGTTGTCATGAACGTCCTGTAATTCACACGCCATTTACCAATCATCAGAAAACACTCCGACAGGCAATTGAATCGATACAGTCTACCGATATTACGACAGATCTCAAGCCAGCGGTAGATTTAGCATATACTGTCGCACAAACAAAACCCAACCCTGAAATCATTATTCTGAGCGATTTTCACGCAGTTTCAGAAGAGACAATCGCACAATTTCAAGATGCACAATCGCAAAGTCAACCGCCTGAAGAGGAGCAATCTGAACAGAAAGAGATTAAACTCCATCTGATTAGGATAGGTGAAGATAGTGATAATGTTGGCATCACCCAATTTCGTGTCCGAAAAAGTATCGTTAATGCCTTTGATTACGAAACACTGTTGACTGTTATTAACACTTCTGAAGAAGAAAAGAAGTGTAGTGTTGAACTATACTTTAACGAGAGTCTTTTTGATGTCCGTCCTTACACACTTGCTCCCGGAGAGAAAAAAACCGAAATTTTCAGCAATTTTACTTTTGAAGGTGGGGAACTAAAAGCTGTATTAGATATTACAGATGTTCTACCTACAGATAATGTAGCTTACGCAACACTGCCTAAACGCGAAAGGCTTTCCGTTTTGTTAGTTACAAATGAAAATCCGTTTCTCGAAAAAGCACTCTCCGTCGATGATAAACTAAATCTTAGTGTTATGACTCCGGCGGAATATGAGAATGCATCTAAAACCGCGGAGATTGTTATCTTCGACCGTTTCAGCCCAACGACGCTTGGCGATGGAAATTATATGTTTATCCATCCTCCCAAAACCGATAATCCGACTGATGATAGTGCAACCAACCCAGTTCTAACTTGGAACATCGGAGAATCACTGGAAACCCCGATTATTACCGATTGGGAACGGACACATCCGATTTTGCAACATGTCCATTTGGAGAATGTCCTAATCGGTGAGGCATACGATGTTACACCACCATCTACTGCCCAGATTTTAGCACGTTCGTTTGAATCACCTGTGCTGTTCATTGATGTTACACCGAACAGAAAGATTGTCTTTTCTGCTATTAACATCTTGGAGTCTGATCTGCCATTGCGCATCGCATTTCCTGTCATTATTGCCAACATGCTCCAGTGGTTCCAACAAGATCAAGGGATGCAGGAATATCACCTGCACACAGGCGAAGTGCTACGTTATAAGATTGAGTCGGAGCCTATTCCTGACACAGAAACTAATGTGGAAGACGATGACACTTCTGAACCTACACAAAAGACTGTCTGGATTACCGGTCCTGAAGAGAAAACATGGGATGTTGCTGTTGAGAATGATGAGATGCTCTTCGATCAGACACAGCATGCAGGGTTTTATAAGTTGAGTCTCTCAAATGAACCAGCACCCGATAACCAAGAAAAACCCGCTGCTGACAATCAAGATGAACTGGCAGCCGACAACGAAGAAACAGACGAACCGATGCAGTCATGGGCTGTCAATCTTGCAAGCGAGACAGAATCTCACATCGGTATTACTGATGGAATTGAAGACCTATTAGCAGATTCAGAGGTTATAGGGGGCGGTTCATTCTTCCGTTACCCGCCTTGGATATACTTGGTATTTCTCGCTGTAATCTTAACCGTCGTTGAGTGGTTCCTATATCAGCGAAGAAGGATTGACTAAAATCACCTAATCTTCATCTAACCGCACCGATAGATTGGAATCAAGTTAATATGGTATAACAAGGCTCGCATAAACCCTGTTCGGATCAAGGCAAAACGATGGTAACCAGTGCCAGAAGATGAACGCATCATTTTCTTTAAAAACGCTACTATATGCAAACAGACTTGACATATAGTGCTACTATATGCAAACAGACTTGACATATAGTAGCACTATGCGATACTATAAGTGTATGGTAAAAAGACAATTCTGGCTCAATCGAATCGAAATTGCTTGGGAACGCCGTTCGGTCGTATGGCTGTCAGGAGTGCGCCGAGTCGGAAAAACTTGCTTATGTCAAACACTTCCAGATATTGAATATTTTGATTGCGAACTACCTCGCGTAAGGCGATTGATGGAAGATCCGCAAGGATTTCTTGGTAGTATTGGGAACGGAAGGATCGTACTTGATGAAATCCATCGGTTACCTAACCCCTCAGAATTGTTAAAAATCGCTGCTGATCACTATCCTCAGATTAATATAGTTGCAACGGGTTCTTCTACACTCGGCGCAAGCGCGAAATTTCGGGACACACTTGCAGGACGTAAAACAGAATTATGGCTGACACCGATAATAAATGCCGATCTTGATGATTTTAATCAGACAAACCTTGAGCATCGTCTATTGTATGGCGGATTACCCCCGTTTTTTCTTGAGACGAAATTTCCTGAATATGAATTTCAAGAATGGATAGATGCATATTGGGCAAAAGATATCCAAGAACTGTTTCGACTTGAGCGGCGTTACTCGTTTCAGAAATTTGCAGAACTCCTTATGGCACAGAGCGGTGGTGTTTTTGAAGCAACCCGCTTTGCTGCCCCATGTGAGGTAAGTCGTGGCACTATCACAAACTATCTCTCAATATTAGATGCTACCTTTGTGGTAAATATAATCCGTCCTTTCAGTTCCCGTCGCTCAACCGAAATTGTTGCGGCACCAAAAGTATATGGATTTGACACAGGTTTTGTCTGTTATTACCAAGGGTGGTCACAACTGAGACAAGAAGATCGCGGACTACTGTGGGAACACATTGTTCTCAACGAGATTATGGCACATACACAATTACGCAATATTCAATACTGGCGTGACAAAAGAGGACATGAAGTCGATTTTGTACTCACACGCGCACGTGAAATACCAGTTGCTGTTGAGTGTAAGTGGACTGCAGCAGGATTTTCACCACGACAACTTCTTGCATTTCGCAGACAATATCCGGAGGGGAAGAATTTTGTTGTCGCCCACGATGTAGATCATCCTTTTGCAAAAGAATACAATGGAATTTTGGTTAAATTTGTCAATTTGGATTCGTTGATTGATGAAATTTGCACCAGCATGGAGAACTATAAACATGAATAGAAAAACATTAAGTTGATTGAAACACTCATAGGTGTTAGCCAATTGGTGAAAGCACTGACCAAAGAAATTCAACGACTCAATGATAAAAAACCAGACTTCGAACCTCTTCTTGTATATCTTAGAAACGAAACTCATGGTATCTATTTGGCACACGCCGCTCTTTCCGATGCACAAAATACACATTATGAATTCCAAAATGCTAAAATTAAGAGTAAACCATAGAATTGTAATTTAACCATACAGAATGATACCTCCAATAAATGGAGCACACATGTTAGAAAATACTAATACCTCAACCGATATTACAAGTGAAACATCAAAACTGCAACCAATGGGGGTTGGCGATATTCTGGATACTACATTTAGTCTTTATAGAAAACATTTTCTCATGTTTTTGGGGCTTACAAGTATCTACTTTTTTGGACTTCTATTAGAATATTCACTAAAAGGGTTTATAACGGAAAAAACTCAAAAAGCCTTGATATCAACCCTTGCTGCGATGCCTTTTGCAATCGTAAGTGTAGGTGGCGTAGTCTTCGCAAGTGCAACAGTCTACTTAGGCAACGACACTACAAGTGGTGCTTCACTTCGGCAGGTATTCAGACGGTTTTTTCCGATGTTATGGAGTCATCTAATATGGAGATTGACCCTTGTTATTTCATTAGCCAGTTTTACTACCTTATTGCTTTTGATTGTCCGCAGAAATATAATCGGCATGCTTGTACTATTCGTTTTTCCGTTATGTGTTTATTATATGGTATGTTGGGTGTTCCACATGCCAATTGTCCTGCTTGAAGAGCCACGTGTGATTTACGCTCTGAGGCGAAGCTCTGAACTTGTTCGTAGTAAGTGGTGGCAAATACTTGGAATTCTAATCTTAATTCTTTTAGCGAGTTATGCGATTGCAATCATTTTTAAGTTATCACTTGGCTTCATCCTCATTTTCACAAAATTGGCTGGCAATACAGACTTAAGAAATATTGTTGAATGGTCAATACTAGAGACCGTCCTTGATAGCGACAACTTCCTCTTTTATGCAATTATGACATGCATCGATCTAATTATGACTGCACTCGTTTTTCCAATATGGGTAATTGGGGTCACGCTCCTATATTTTGACAGGCGGGTACGCAAAGAAGGTTATGATATTGAGTTAACTGCAAACAATCCTATAACCATTTAGGAACTATCTTAATTTACCTGATTTGTAAATCAAAGTCACACTGAACCCTAAGAACATTCAGTGTCGATTTAGTGTTTCATTAAATCCACTAAAGGATTCTACATTTATAATTGTCATTGTCAAATTGTCTGTGGTATACTTTTTAAGTTGAAAATACTTTATCAATACATTACTGAGACTATTAAAACACATATAAATAACACAAAAATATGGAAATTACACGACCATTTTTACTATTACTGTTGCTATTAATACCAGTCCTTTACTACGGTTTTCGACGCAGCCTGGTAGATTTGTCTCGAACCCAGCGACTAATTAGCCTATGTATCAGAATCATTATTGTTCTGCTACTTATCCTAAGTGTAGCAGATCTCCAATATCTGAAAACAGGTGACAAACTTACAGTGATGTTTCTGGCAGATATTTCTGATAGCATTTCAGAGGATGGCTTAAAAAAATCAACGGAATATATCAGCGAAGCAATCAAATCACGTAGTGAGAATCAAGAAACCGGTATTATAGCCTTTACTGAAAAAGCCGAAATTCTTGAAGACCCTGATGTTCAAGATCAGGAAAAGTCGGAAGGGAAATTTAAACTCGTTGAAATCAAGAAAACTTGGTTGGATGAGAATGAGGATGTTGGCGACACTACGAATATCGCACAAGCAATTGAAACGGCATGGAGTGTTTTCCCCGCGAATGCAAACAAAAGGATTGTCTTGATAACGGATGGTATTGAAACACAGGGAGATGCTATTCACACTGGACTGCGTGGGAAAGACTTCGGTATACAGATTGACACAGTGCCTATTTATCCAAGTGATGAACCGGAGGTAATGGTACAGCGAATTGACGCACCTGCACAGGTCAAACAAGGTGCACCCTTTAATCTCGAAGTGCTTATCCACAGCAATCATGAAGATATTGCAGAAATCCGTCTATCTAAAAACAAGTTTGAGGCAGCCAAAAAAGAGGTCCGTCTCGTTGAAGGCGAAAATCGTGTTGTTTTTACTGAAACATCTATGGAAAGTGGAACATTAACCTATGACGCAATTTGTCGCACGACACAAGACACCCGCTACGACAACAATCGTGCATTCGGTATCGTTTCAGTTTCCGGTAAACCTAGAGTCCTGCTCATTGATGAGAACGAATCCCAAACTCGATACTTAATGCGAGTTCTTGAAGATGCTAAGATCCGTGTTGATGTGCGCAACGGTTTAGGCGTTCCGAATGAACTTGCTGATCTCCAAAACTATGAACTTATTGTCTTTAGCGATGTTCCCGCTAACCGTCTAAACGAGAAACAGATGGAACTTATCCGCACTTATGTCCAAGACCTTGGAGGCGGATTTATGATGCTCGGTAGTGAGAACAGTTATGGATTGGGTGGCTACTACAAGACCCCAATTGAAGAAATTTTACCTGTTCGAACCGACACCGAAAAGAAGAAGGAAACCCCCTCCTTGGCAATGGTGCTCGTGATTGACAAGTCAGGAAGTATGGGTGGCACCAAGATAGAATTAGCAAAAGAGGCAGCACGTGCAACCGTGGAACTGCTCGGCCCGCGCGATAAAATCGGCATTATTGCTTTTGATGGTTCACCCTTCTGGATTACAGAGATGCATGATGCCTCTGATAAACAATTCATATCAAATCAGGTCGGTTCAATCGTAGCAAGTGGTGGCACAAATCTCTATCCGGCACTGCAACAGGCGTATTATGCACTAACAGAGACAACTGCAAAACTCAAGCACGTCATCGTTCTTAGCGATGGACACTCACAAGGTGGGGATTGGTATGGTATTGCCAATTCTATGCATTCAGAACAGATCACTATTTCTTCAGTTGGTATCGGTAGTGGTGCAGACATGAATCTGTTAGGTAACCTTGCCAAGTGGGGGGGTGGACGCGACTATTTCACGCAAGACCCGTATAATATCCCGCAAATCTTTGCTAAGGAAACCGTAACCGCTTCCAAATCAGCTATCATTGACGAACCGTTCATCCCCCAACGTATCAAACCGACCCAAGTTTTGAGTGGGATTGACCTTGGACTCGCGCCTTTTCTACTCGGGTACGTATCAACCCAACCACGACCCACCGCTGAAATTTTCCTTGTTTCTGATCGTGGTGATCCAATTCTGGCAAGTTGGCAATACGGTTTAGGGAAATCCGTCGCATTCACCTCTGATGCAAAAGCACGATGGGCAACGGATTGGTTAGAATGGCCCGGCTACGGTAAGTTCTGGACTCAACTGGTCCGCGATACAATGCGAAAAACAACACTCAGCAATTTTCAAGCAGAAATCACCAAAGAAAAGGGAGTAGCACATCTTGCGATTGATGCGCTCAATGAAGAAGGTCAGTTTCTGAACGAATTGGACAGCGAAATTTCACTTATCGGTCCCGATCTCAAAAAGAAGCAACTGACAATCTCACAAACCTCGCCCGGACGATATGAACTTGATTTTCCAACGCAAGATGTCGGTCCCTATTTCCTGAACATCATGCAAAAACAAGGAAGCGAAATCGTTAATACCCAAGTAACTGGCACTGTCGTTTCCTATCCTGAAGAATATATCGTTCACAACGCCAATGAATCGCTTCTAACACAACTCTCATCAGTGTCTGGTGGAAAATTCAACATTTCTGCTAAGGACGCATTCCGTTCCCCTGAAAATCCTGTAACGCTTCGGATTCATCTGTGGCGTCCCTTCCTTATCGCTGCGTTAATCCTTTTACTCATTGATATTGCACTGCGCCGTATTGATATGAGACGTTCCTAAACCTATTGTACATTACTAAAGTTTGGACAATATTTAGGGTTCTTGAGTAATAGTATGGATTAATAGAAACACTTTTGAGATCAATATTGGTTTATTGGGACACCTTTCGCCCCGCTGGGGAAACCAAAGAGGGTTTGTTCACAATGTCTCTATAGACATTCCGCCCCGCTGGGGCTGCTCTTGCTTGCACCTGAAATTCTTTTTCATTGAGTTACGTTCCCATCCGAAA
This sequence comes from Candidatus Poribacteria bacterium, assembly GCA_965218285.1. Classification (GTDB taxonomy): domain Bacteria; phylum Poribacteria; class WGA-4E; order WGA-4E; family WGA-3G; genus MSPOR6. The sequence goes on along the minus strand of OZ244616.1, from coordinate 5,066,845 downwards.
CTTAATGAAAAATCAGCAAGGACTTGAAAACACAACATGAAACAGATAGAAATTGTCCAAAGTATAGTAACTTTAGGACAGACGCCCTATTTATTCAACTATTTTTGGCGAAGGTATTGATAGATTATTTATCATACTTAATGAGAGCTGATCTCGGTAGTCTTTTATTGGGAGTCCAAACTGGATCTCCATCATTTATACGATTAATAAAGTGAATTACCTTATCAAGATTTTGTAAATCTTTTATAGTAGTGTGTGTTCCATATACCAAAAAATACGGAGCCTTTGCATAAATTGGAGTTCCGACTTTTCCTAATTCAATAAAAGCTGGTTTTATTGGTCTATCCAGTGGTCTATCCAGAATTTCTTTTGGCTTATGATTAACTAAACTATAATTAACATCCTTTCCAGGATCATATCCAAGTCGCCTTAAATATGACTTTGCAGAATTTACATGATCAGGAGACAATCTAACACCTTCTAAACTCTTGTAAGGATATTCCTTTTTCAATTCGGTTAGTAGACGATCGATTAGAATTTTCCTAACTGTTTTAAGCCTCTTTAACGCAGTTCTGTATTTACCAAGTAGTTGATGTGCGATACTTGAGTTTATATATAGATCCGTAATTGATGAATCTATTTGAATCCCTCTATCAGCAATAATAACTACTTCTTCTGGATACGCTTGATAACCGAAATAAGCCATATCCGATAAAAGTTTTGCAGAGTTTTTGTGATACTTTAGAAACTTTTTACATTTATTAAACATTAACTGTTTGTAGATATCTTCCCTTACACCTTTGACAGATTCATGTTCAACTTCTTTTCTTGCCATCCACATTCTGATTTCAAGAGTTTTATTATCATTTGGATATTTACTGATAAGTAACTCCTTAAACAGATCAATTTTATCTTCATCAGAAACAGCACTAGCCCGTATTTGATCGTATACTTCTACTGCCTTAGGATTATTTATATTTTCATAATTCGCAACCTTTTGATCGGAATTTTCAATTCCGATCTTGTAACCCAATAGTAAGGCAAATATAGATACCATCACCATAGCAGAGATTAATATGATCCAGTTCAAATACTTTTTCATTATAGTTCTTCTTATTCCATCTTATCTGTTAGATATGCAGTTTATATGTAACTGCTATTACAATTTAGGACTTATACCAAATTAACTTGATTTATCTCATTTTTCTTGGTATTAGGTGCGGTTAGAAACCGCACCATAGGCGTCAATTTAAGAAAACGTCTGCGTTTGGACAAACACCTCTCAATAAGCATGATTACCGAGACTGTCTTATATTTAGTCCCGTAGGGACTAAATATTTATAGAAAAACGTATAATAGTCTCTTTCGCTCCGTAGGTGCGATATGTCCAACAAAAACGTTCTAAAAATATCGCACCTACGGAGCGAAAGATATTGAGAACATTGGGTGCTATAAACATATAGTCCCTACGGGACTAAAGAGCATTTCTCATATTTGAAAAACCGCTAAATTGACGCCTATGGTGCGGTTAGGAAACCGCACCTACCGGACCTGGGGAAGTCGGGATTACCGATTTAAATACTTAAACTTCATGAAACCGCACCTACCGAGTGGGATCAAGTTAATTGGGTATAAGATGTTGGCTCATGTAAAGAATGAGTGCGAATGAAAACATTTAACCCGCGTGGCCATTGACTTTATTAAAAACAACCGCACACACCTTTTACATGAGCCAAGATGTTTTAGGATTAAATTGAATAGATCATTCGACTCGCTTCTTCAAATTCAGGTTCAAGCGGGTCAGTGGATAGGTATAACTTTTGATATGGTTCATAAAGTTGGATATAACTCCAATTTACGCCACAAAGAACTTTTCCATTATTAACAAGTTTGATAAATCTGCCGCGAAATTTAGCACGTGTGTTTTGAGGGGGGGCATGCATCGCGCGGCGAATCTGAGAATCATCTAAAATCCGTTCAGTCAACCCTCGTTTTTCGGCTTTGTAGAAAATGCTGGCATCTTGCCGAATGTTGTGGTATTCCAAATCTAAACGTTTCACTTCAGCGGAATCCCAGTCTATAGAACGGTGGTTGACGTAGGTTTCAATCCATTTTCGCTTGATGACCCAATCAAGTTCACGATCCAATTGCATTGGATCATCTTCAAGACAGGTCATAACATATTCCCAACGCGTCATAACTTCATCGGTCGTTGGATCAGATTCTGCCTGCTCAAGGTACCTTTTTGCACACTCAAAGTATTGCCATTGAAGCTCAATTGCAGATAGCCGTTTCCCGTTCTCGAGTTCAATTAGTTGTTTGCAGGATATATCTTCAGATATTTCGTGAATGGCTTGCACAGAATTACGGAGTGCAAACCTTTCATTGATAAAATGATCCTCAATCATACGGAGGATGATCCCAGTTGTTCCGACTTTCAAAAATGTTGAAAATTCGGACATATTAGAATCACCTACGATGACATGCAATCGTCTATATTTCTCTCTGTCAGCGTGGGGTTCGTCTCGTGTATTGATAATGCCACGAGCGGTAGTTGTAGCGATGGAAATTTCTTCTCGGATATGTTGTGCGCGTTGCGAAATCTCATAGTAGCCTTGATCACTACGTTTGACTTTTCCCGCGCCCGAGAAAATTTGCCGAGTGACAAAAAAAGGGATGAGTTGTGATGCCAATTGCCGAAAACTAACTTTTTCGCGCTCCATCAGATAGTTTTCATGACATCCGTAGGTATTGCCTACTGTATCTAAGTTATTTTTAAATATTGAGATTTTACCTCGAAACCCGTCAGTGCGCATCCTACGTTCAGCAGTGGTGGCAAGCCGTGTGACGATTCGTTCTCCCGCTTTATCGTGTGCGATCAGTTCAATTACGTCATCACATTCAGGGGTGGCATATTCAGGATGGCATCCAATGTCTTGATAAAACCGTGCGCCGTTTTCCAGAAACACATCCGGATACATTCTCCCAGAAATTATTTCACGAAACAGATACATCACGACATTCTGAACAGTAAGTTTTTTGCCTCTGTTTTTCTCTGGGGTACAGATTATCCCGTATTCGGTTTCCAACCCGTATATTCTACGATGCATGGTTAAAAATCTCAGTTATCTCTTCAACAGAAAACCGGCGAAATTTACGACGACCTGCAGCTGAATCAAGACACGCAACTTCAATGGTCTCTGGTGTTATCTGATACGGTTCTGACTCTTCACTCTCAATGGATTCAAAAGTTTTTGAGGCAAGTTGTAACGCATCGGCTAATTCCAAATCCTCAGCATAAGTCTCATTAAGTATCTCAGTAATAGGACCTGCTCTGCCTCCTATTACAGCAAACTTTTCCTTTTCCTCATAGGTACCATCAAATGTCATCCTATAAACCTGACTTCTATTAATAGGATTTCCATCCACCTCGCATACGAGCAGTTCAACCTCAAGCGGTTTCACGTCCCATGCGTGGGCAATTGCCCCCATGTGTTGTGAATAGAGGTTCGTCAACCATTTTGCAGTGACATCTTCTCGATAATAGGTATACCCTTTCACTTCTGCTTCACGTATACCTGCCACTCTTAGTGCTTCATATTCGGAAACACGACCGGTTGAAGCAAGTGCAATTTTGTCATAAATTTCAGAAATTTTAAATATGGTTCTACGGGGGTTTTCGGCAGCCATCAGAAGGCCGTTGTTATACTCTAAAACAATCACTTCCTTCGCTTGTTCAATTCCACGATCGACAAAAACCTTTTTATCTTCCCAAATTTGATCAGGTGACACGTAATAAGGCGTTGACATTTATCTCCTTGAATTTAAGAAAACTTTATGATGTAGACCTACTATTGCTCTAAGCGAGAAATTAACTCTTGGAACAATCCTGCGACAGTGTCGTCCGAAACATCGGAAATACCTTCTTCTGTAATTACTGTCAGCGTTGGAAAGATTTTCCTAATTAAATCGGGGCCTCCAGTTGCAATATCCTCGTCTGCAGCGTCCCAAAGTGCCTCAACGACTGCTTTTAAGGCGGCTTGTTCAGGCATATCCGATTGATACACCTTTTTTAAAGTTGAACGCGCATCTTTCCCACCGGAACCGATAGCATAATAGGCGTCTTCCTCATAACGTCCACCAAGTGCATCATATTTGAAAATTCGCCCCTTTTGTTGTTTTAGGTCATAGCCGGCAAAAATCGGCAGGACAATCAGCCCTTGCATAGCTAAACTTAAATTCGTTCTAACGAGGCTTGACAGGTAGTTGGCTTGCCCATCCAGACTTAAAGAAGTTCCCTCTATCTTTTCGTAAAATTCAACTTGAACTTGGAAAAGTTTTGCTGTTTCAAAACAGGGACCCGCTACACCAGCGACAGCAATTGCAGAGTGTTTATCAATTTTAAACACTTTCTGAATCCGACGTTCCCCGACTTGGTAACCTTCGGTAGCTTGACGGTCACCAGCGATTATGACACCATTATCGTATACAAGCGCAAGAACAGTAGTCCCTTCCAAAAAATTGTGGGGATAAGACTCCCGCATCCCGTTGAGTCGGTCCCAATCAGCTACCTTATCAGGGTATCGGTTTTTCAGAATTTGTAAAAAATCGGTAGTTCCATAGTCATGGTGTTTGAGCAATCCTACTGCCCTCCTCGCTGGATATAGTTTTCGACGAATTCCTCTGAATTTTCTTCTAAAATCTCATCGATTTCATCAAGAAGTGCATCTAAATCCTCAGTCAAATCGTCGACGTTTTCATTGAGTTCGGGATTGGGTTGGATCTCCTCATTTTCATTGATGGGATGATCTCGGTATTCTTGCTGTTTTTCGCGTGGCATGTTGTACTCCGATAATATTTACCTATACATATCCGAACAACGTTGGACATTGTTCTTCTTGCATGGTTTGCAAGTTACTCAGTTTGAGTAACCAGGGGTTATCTCCCAAAGCACGCAAGAATATCCCACGTGCGCCTGTTTTTTCTCTCTTTTGCGAAGGGTCGATGTGTTGGACAAGCTTCGACGTCACTTATACCAAGAAGGTTTTTTATCGCTTTCCACCTTCTATTTTCTATTATCACTTGGTTCTCGCTATGTTTTTTGTCCGATATACCTACCCACCCCGCAGACTCTACGGTAGCGGTAAACTCATCCGAGATAGTGTTTGAATAGCAAGCAAACAACGCAAAACATTCAAATAGAAAAGAATAAAAATGTCCATAAATATCAAGTTTTTTGCTACTGTTACTCAACCTTTTCAATTCTGGCAACGGATACCCGTATGCCTCTATGTTTTCGAACATAATTCCATCAGGGAAAACTTTTTATCAACAAGATTATTTGCAGTTTGATCGGATTTGGTTAACGAGTTCAACGACGGTACAAGAGTTCAGCAGTTCACCGATAATGGCTTGCGTGCCAAAGTGTGGACGGTCCATCATAATCTTATCATAGCCGGTTGGACCGTTGAAAACAATTGAATTCCAACTTACACTGTGAATGTCATTTGGAAATTTTCGTAAACATGTTCCTCGAAAATATGCGCGCGTATCTAAAGGTGGATGTTGAATTGCGTGGACTATTTCCTCCTGAGTTAGGATGCGTTCAACATGTCCATTCTTGAGTAATCGTGCATAAAGCCCTTTATCTGGACGTAGGTCATGATACTGTAGGTCAAGCATGCGAACACGTGGGTCAGTCCATTTGAAATCGTGTCGCGCAATATAAGCATCAATAAGTTTTTTCTTAATTATCCAATCTAAATGCTGTCCTAAACTCATCGGGTCAGTTTTTAACCCATTTAGGACAAAATCCCATTTCTCCAAAACATCTTCAACTATAGGTGTGCGTTCCTCATCCGTGAGATGTTTATGTGCCAGTTCAAGATATGCTTGCTGAATTTCTATAGCTGACCATTTACGATCATCTTTAAGTTCAATCTTGTTCTTGCATGACAAATCACGCGAAACAGATTTTACCACCGCAACAGGATCTTGTAAAGCGAATTGCTTACCGACAACACCTTTCTCAATTAATTGCAGGACGATAGACGTAATACCAACTTTCAGATAGATAGAGAATTCGGACAAGTTTGAATCGCCTACGATAACATGCAACCGACGATAAAGTTTTGAATCTGCGTGCGGTTCGTCGCGAGTGTTGATCAAAGGGCGTTCAACCATTGTGCTCAGACCGACCTCTTTTTCAAAGAAATCTGCGCGTTGTGAAATCTGATATTCGGTTTCGTCCGCTCCGTTTTCTGCCCCCACCTTCCCACTTCCGGTAATTATCTGACGTGTAACGAGGAAAGGCGTGAGTCCGTCAACTATATCCGAAAACGGAATTTTACGTGACATCAAGTAATTTTCATGTGAACCGTAACTATGTCCTTTGTAGTCAGTATTGTTTTTATAGATAATTATCTCTTGATTATCCAATAGCAGTTGTTCGGCAGCAAGACGACTCAAATCTAAAATGAGTTCTCCAGCTTTTTCGTATTTGACCAAGTCGCGAGCATTTGAACATTCAGGTGTGCAATATTCAGGGTGTGCGTGATCAACATAATATCTACCACCGTTCACCAAGATATCGTTTATTACACTGTTGTTCCCATCTTCTGCTGGCGGGCTTTCGCCTTCCGCTATAAATCCACGTGCGTCTATCAATGGACTTTCTTGCGCGTAATCCCACGAAATTGTTGGAATGTTACGGCTTTTGTACGCGTTTACAACTAAGGTTGAAGCCGCTATAGGGTCTTGCTCTCGCGCGTTTTTGACAGAGATGCCGAACTCAGTTTCGGTGCCTATAATTGTTGGTACTGCCATTAGTGATACTCACGACGGAAACCAAAGCCGTGTGCTTCTTTTAGCACACAACCCTCCTCTGTAATTCCTGCTTCCGTCTCTCGTGCCTCAAACAGAGGTCTTACTTGGACTCCACAGGCGTTTATACTCTCTGTCTATCCGACAGCGAGGTGTTTTAGGTTTATTGCAGCGTTGACATCTCTATCTATTTGATAGTCGCATTGACTGCAATGATAAGTTCTCTCTGATAGCGTCAAGTCATCTTTTCTGTGTCTACAACTACTACAAGTTTTGCTTGATGCATAGAATTGCGGTGCTTCTAATACAGGTATTCCGAAAGCATCAAAATCTGACAACGCTTGATTATATGCAAATCTCACATAACCACATTGTTGTGAAAACCAGCGTCTTTGCTTAAAAGTGGGATCTAAAGTTATTTTGTGTGTTTTGTATGGCATATCTGACTCCCGTAGGTTTCTGACTCCCTCGTCAAAGGTGTGGTAGGTGTTGACGCACCCACCACTGAGTCAGTCTTATAATTATACCACAAAATACATGTAAATGTCAAGCGTTTTTTGACCCACAACTAAAGCAGTGGGATTGTCAGCTAATTCCCTTCACTTTCGTAATCAAGTGGAATCATCAAACGTTAGAGATATGTCCCGCCTGTGCTCACCCGCACATCAGGACGTGCTTGTGGTTCATTGATTAAGGCTCGAATGTTGACAATTTTCTCACCTTTCCTGCCAGATATTTTTGCCCAATCATCTGGATTAGTTGTATTCGGAAGGTCTTCATTTTCATGGTACTCTTCCCGAATAGCAGTCTTCAGATCATGCAGAGAAATTCCTTTTTCTTTCCCTTCTGAACTGATTAGACGTTTAATCGCCATTTTCTTTGCCCGTGAAACAATGTTTTGAATCATCGCACCGCTAACGAAATCTTTGAAAAAGAGAGTCTCGCGTTCGCCGCGGGTGTATGTTACTTCAATAAACCTATTCTCATCTGTGGTCGCGTACATTTCGTCTACAGCCTCAGATATGAGGTATTCTGAAACGTCATCAGTATTTCCATCAAATTTTTCTATTTCTTTTTTCGCAAACGGAAGATCCGGCGTTAAATAGATACCAAAAATATCCTTAGCACCATCAATATTCGGACGGTCAATCTTGATTTTGATGTCAAGTCTTCCCGGTCTCAAAACAGCGGGATCCAGAAGGTCCTGTCGATTACTTGCGCCGATAACAATAACATCACGTAAATTTTCTACGCCGTCAATTTCTGCGAGGAACTGTGGTACCAGTGTAGACTCCATGTCTGATGAGATACCTATGCCGCGTGATCGGAACAGCGAATCCATTTCGTCGAAGAAGATAACTACTGGGAAACCCTCTTTTGATTTTTCACGTGCTTTTAGGAACACCTCTCGTATCTTTCGTTCAGTTTCACCGACATACTTATTGAGAATTTCTGGTCCCTTAATATTTATAAAATACCCTCTAATATCATCTCTATCGGTCTGTTGACGAATACGTTCTGCGAGGCAATTGGCAACCGCTCGCGCAATTAATGTTTTTCCACAGCCTGGCGGTCCATACAGGAGTACGCCTTTTGGTGGCATAAGATCAAATTCGCGGTACTCATCTGGGTAAAGATAAGGCATTTCAATGGCGTCTCGAATCGCCTCTATCTGCGTATCCAAACCACCGATGTCAGCATAACTAATATCTGGAACTTCTTCAAGCAGTAGGTCATCAAGTTCGCGTTTTGGAAGTTTTTCAAGTAGCATACCGCTGGTATGATTCAATAAGACGCTGTCGCCGGTCTTCAAAGTTTCGTTTTTCAATGCTGCAGAAACGCGCACGACTTGTTCTTCATCTGTTCTGAGGTTGACAATAGCGCGGTCAGATTCAAGTACCTCTTTTATCTTAACAACATCACCGTGTTTCTCAGGCGGTTTGATTGCAACGACATTTAACCCACTATTAACAATGACCTCTTGTCCAACTTGAATTTGATCAACTTTTATGGCAGGGTCAAGATTCACACGCCATTTTTTACCGCTGATGTCAACATCAATAGTGTTGTCATCGTTCGCTCCAAGGAAGATGCCGTAGTTGTTGGGAGGGGCACTGAGTTGCTTAACCTTCTCTTTTAGGAGTTCAAGTTTCTCTTTTGCTTCTTGAAGGGTACTTGTGATTTTTCGGTTGCGTCTGTGCGCCTGCATAAGTTCGCGCGTCATTTCATACAGACGTGCATCTACATCTTCATCAGGAGCTGCTCTGAGTTGTCTTCTCAGGTCACCGACTTCGTTCTCAAGCATCTCTATCTGCCAATTTAACTCACGAATTAGTTGTGGGTAGTCAACCGAATCTGATTTGATTCCTTCAATATCGGGACCTTTCAATATATCAGATGAAGTCTCTATTTTGCTTGCCATACAAGAATTTCTCACTTTCCATTGAAAAGATTGATGGTATGGTAGAAAAAAGGTTGAATTTTATCAAGCCGACCTTAGTGCATAAAAGTATAGCATGTTGAAAATATTACATCAAGGAAAAACGCAAGTGGCATTTGGTTTTGAACAAAGTATCGCTATAAATCGGGTTACAAACCCCTTGAATAAGAAATATCGGGATTACAAATCTCTCATACAAGAGTCGTCTGATTAATAATCTTAATTTTCGTCGTCAGGTTCTGGGGTTGTCCCATCAACTTCCTCATCAACTTCCTCAGCTGAACCGAGGTTCTCACGGATTTTTTTGTCAAGCTCCGCCATAACTTCCGGATGCTGCTCCAAATAGGTTTTCGCATTATTCCGACCTTGACCTATCCGTTCGGTGTTATATGAGAACCATGAACCTCTTTTCTCAACCAATTCTGCATCAACAGCGATATCCAAAATGGTTCCTTCTTTGGAAATTCCCTTGCCAAAAGTTATATCAAATTCCGCTTCTCTAAAGGGCGGCGCGACTTTGTTTTTTACCACCTTGACAAGGACTCTGTTTCCAAGTACATCAGTGCCTTCTTTGATCTGTGTGGCACGACGGATTTCTAATCGGACAGAGGTATGAAACTTCAGTGCAAGTCCGCCTGGGGTTATATCAGGATTACCAAAGATGATACCTATCTTTTGACGAATCTGGTTGGTAAAAATGACGCACGTTTTCGATTTGCTTGTCACACCCGATAGTTTTCTTAAAGCCTTAGACATCAAACGCGGGAGCAATCCGACATGTGCATCACCCATCTCACCTTCAACTTCTGCTTGGGGTGTCAATGCGGCAACAGAATCGATAATGACAACATCAATTGCACCACTCCGTATAAGGGTTTCCACAATCTCTAATGCTTGTTCGCCAGAATCCGGCTGTGAAATCAGGACGTTTTCGAGGTTGACACCGATACTTCGCGCGTAGGTTGTGTCTAATGCGTGTTCAACGTCAATAAAAGCCGCGATTCCACCCAGTTTCTGTGCTTCAGCGACGATGTGGAGTGCCAATGTAGTTTTTCCTGTTCCCTCATGTCCAAAAATTTCGACAATTCTTCCTCTTGGTACCCCACCAACGCCTAACGCCAGATCAAGTGAAAGTGCTCCTGTGGGAATAACTTCAACAGGTACCACTTCGTTATCTGTAAAACGCATAATTGCGCCTTTTCCGTAAGCACGTTCTACTTGAGAAATGGCATCGTCAACTGCCTTCTTTTTCTCTTCAGCTTTCTTTTTTTCTTCCGGACTTTTTTCATTTTCCGGCTTTTTGCGATCATCATTTGCCATTTTCGACTTTCTCCCTGCCCAACTGATAATTTTGTATCGGGGTATAGACTGCACCACTGGGTCGCAACTCACTTTTAACAAGTGTGATTTTATCCACTGTCAGCAACGCCCCCTCAATTGTTTCAAATTTCTTAAATAATTTGCTATAAGTACTCAAATTCACTTGGTTTTTTAGTCGTGCGAGTGTTAAATGCGGATGAAACCGATTTTCGTTCGGAAAACCCAACTTCACCAATTCATCGTCAATTGTACTCGCCAACGTTGATAATTGGATTGTCCCGCGTTTGATACCTACCCATAATACACGAGGTTGCACTAAATTTGGAAATGCACCAACTCCACCAATTTCTATGGAAAATGGTTTTTGTTGTCCTGCTGTCCTATGTAAAGATACGTCTATCTGATTGACACTGTTGTTCTCTACCTCTCCGAGAAACTTCAGTGTCAGATGAATATTTCTGGGTCTCGTCCAGGATGCTCTTTCAATCTTCGGGCGAAATGCCTCTTGAATCTCTGTCAATAAATCCTGAATACTTTCTGGCATCTCAACAGCAACAAAACACCGAATAGACTCAGGTTGCATCAGAATTGACCTCAAATTGCATGTCTATCTAAACTGAAAATGCCTTTCTGTTGCCATACAAAATCTCTAAACCAGAGGCAACCGTTAACAACAAAGGTAGGTACATCATAAAATAAATAGGGCCGTGGTGTTGTATAACATTATCTGAATCACGAAATAGAATAAGTAAAATCAAACTTATTACTATGACGATAACTTGAGAAGAAGTTTTGTATTTACCCCATCGATTTGCCGATATTACCTCACCATGTTTTGCAACAAATACGACACGGAATGCAGTGATAATCACTTCGCGTCCAATAATGACTAACACCATCCATAATGGAATTAGACGTGCACCATCGCCTAAATATTCATGTTGAAAAAGATAAAAACTTATTAAAGCAGCCCCGACTAAAATTTTATCAACAAGTGAGTCCAGGAAGCTTCCAAAACTGGTAATTCCTTGCTTCCGTGCAATTTTTCCGTCAAAATAATCCGTTAAGGCAGCTAACCCAAAAACGATAGCTGCAGGGAGCATCAATTCGGCTCGAAAACATAGGATGAACGGCAACGTTAACAGCAAACGAGAAAATGTAAGGAGATTTGCCAGTCGTAAATAATCAGGAAAATTCATATACTTAATTTTTGGAAAGATCAATTACCTCGGCATCTTTTGGAAAAACCATCTTAAAAATGTTTGGTGGCAACTTCTTATCTCGTTTAATATTAGACAACTTCATAACTACGCTGCGACGACTTCCATCCTCATATACAGTTACATAACCAAATTGTACGGGTAACCACTCACCCTCTTTGATCCATAATTCAAGCATCTCCTGAATATCTCGAGATTTTTGTTTTTGCTGAATATCCGCAGTTTCTTGTCTTTGTCCAACATTTCTATTCAACAGTTCCGATTTAGGAGTCAACTGAAGTTGATGTACCCCTTTAGCGTTCGCTGCTTCATCTGGAACTAATTTCATATCCCAGTTTTTTGATAAATCCTCAAGAGATGCCCCTGTTCCGGGTAGTATCTCACGTCGTTGGGAATTACTCAACTTCTGTTTATTGACTTCATTGAGGAGTGGTACATAAGACCATACGTAAGCACCATCTAAAACGATTTTTTTTATGACTTTATCAGGGTTTTTAAGAGCGACATACTCCATGTGCAACAGGTTTGGCATACCAAATGTAAATCGCCCATGACTTACACTTTTTCTGGTTTTATATAGGGTTGTCTCCTCAAACTCTGCACTGAAGTTCTTAGACTTCTCGTAAGCAGTTCTGAAATTATCGAAGATTTCGTCAACCGTATAGGAATATCCAGTGTTCACAAAACACAGAAATAGTAAAACAAAACTACAATATAGGCGTTTCAAGATGCCTCTCCTTTTTTGACAACGTGAAATTTCTATTTTCGCTATATAGTTTACTATACTTTGGACAATTTCTATCTGTTTCATGTTGTTTTCTCAAGTATTTTCTATTTTTCTACGAGTTTTGTGCGAAGTTGTAACCCACAGAAAAACTATTATAACGTGAGTTTGATAAAAACAAGATGTCGGGCTTCTCGTAGGGGCGAGGTCTTCTCGCCCGTAGGGGTTAGGTAACCTAACCCCTACGAAAATGTCCATTTATGTTTAGAATTTGCTATATATCAAACTCACGTTATTATAGGTTCAGCAAAGGCAGCCCCAGCGGGGCGAAAGGTGTCCCAATAAATCTTATATTGATGTCTAAGGTGTTTCCATTGACCTTGACTATCACTCAAGAACTCTAAAAATTGTCCAAAGTATAGTATAGTTTAACATACGCTATTCTACATGTCAATGTTATTTTTACTGTGGTATATAAGTGTTTTGTCATCTGAATCGCGGGTTATGCGGATTGCACAGATAGGTAGGTACAGTATTGCTTCTATTGTAGGTTTCCGATAATTACTGAGTCCTGTTAACAAAAAGATTCACAAGTGCACAACTTGAATGAAACCCACTTTTTTGAAGGCTTTTATGAAAACTTATGAAAAAGGCAATCGGTTGCCGAGCGAGACAGCATTGGCGTACGAGTATTTTAAGCTGTATCGTGATATGCTTCCAGAGGAGCGTTTTTTGCGCGCGCCATGTCACCTGGAAGTCACCGGTAAAAAAAGAGCTGAACGCGTTTTTAAACGTTGGTCAAGTAAACACAATTGGCAGGAACGAGTTGCGACTTATGCTGCTGATGTAGAATGTGCTGCGTATCAGGAATTGCTTGCGCAAAGGCAAGCAGAGGTTGAGGCGTTTATAGAGGAAGATTTGGCAATCTCTCTGAAATTTCAAAAACTTTGTAATACCAACTAGGACTTACGCATTAACTTGATTCCAATCATATCAGGTTCGTTGAAGCACAATTCATTGTGCGTTCATTTGTGTCAGAAGAACAATTTTGTCTAGAAAAACGTCAGTCGGATGGTTCTATGGTTTCAAACTCCATCTCGTCATTAATGACAGAGGTGAACTCTTAGCCACGCAACTGACATCCGGCAACATTGATGACCGCCAACCCGTGTTAGAGTTGACGAAGCATCTTGAAGGTAAACTCTGTGGGGATAAGGGATATATCTCCAAAGTGTTATCCGAGACGCTGGAAACACAGGATGTTTGCTTGTTGACAAAAGTCCGAAAAAATATGAAACCGCGGGCAATGTCAAAACTTGACGCAGCATTATTGAAACACCGCATGCTGATTGAGACAGTGATTGGACAGTTGAAATCCGAAACGCAAATCCAACATACACGCCATCGGAGTTGGATCAACTATCAGGTGAATATCGTGGCTGCGTTAATTGCGTATACATATCGGGTAAAGAAGCCTTCTATAGATATGGTGGCACTTCGGGCAAAATACAAATGATACCGTTTCTTCACCATATTTCAATTTCTTATACCGAGCTCACGTTAGAAAACCTATTTTGTGCGTAAGTCCTGTTAATTACAGAATTGGCGAGCAGCGTCAAGTCAGAAATAAGAGGATAAGAGGAGCAGTGTCATTTAATTTTCCGAATATTTAGATTTTCAACTTAAGACTCTCTGCTGTCCGAGCGATCTCCGAATCGCGACTTTTCCGCAAAATGGACAAAAAGCCTAAAACTAAATAGCCCAGAGCCATTCAGTTTTCAAGTTTTTCACTACATTTTAGAGAGGATCGCGATTCGGAGATCGCTTCTACAGAAGAGAGATTTGAGCATCAGGTGAGAACTACCGGACAATTGAATGGCTCTGCCTAAAAGGACAGGGCTATTTAGTTTTAGGCTTTTTGTCCATTTTATCCGAAAAGTCGCGATTCGGAGATCGCTCCTACAGAAGAGAGATTTGAGCATCAGGTGAGAACTACCGGACAATTGAATGGCTCTGCCTAAAAGGAATGTTTTGTTGTGTTTTGGTTGAAAATATGGTATTTTTAATAATGTGTTGCATTAATTGCATTAAAATTTGGGATTTTTGGATAATTTCACAAAAAAAACCTTCGCGAAAAAGGGGGTTTAGATGCGTTTGACACAAGAGGTTATCGCTGATCTGGCTGTGCTACTTATGTGAGTTCGACATGTGAAGCAGCGGGTGTGAGCGTGGGTTCGTATTATCGGTGGCATTGGGAGTCGCGTAGGCTTTCTCGTCGGCGTGTTCCGAATGCTGTTGATACACCTTATGAGAGTTTACTGCGTGAGTTCGGTAGAGTGGCTCGTATGTCTCGGAAGCGTTATTTGGCGTGTAAGCGGCGGGTGCGTGTGAGAAAAGGAGTGGTTCAAAAGCGTGGGGTGAAGTTAGAAAGTGGCGTAGACGTCAAAAAAAGATCAAACTGTTACCTCCGCTGTAAAGAAAGCCCTTCACAATCTAAAAAAAACAGGAATCGCAGAAAATCCATCCGTAGCACATTGGCGTATTCGTTTAACCTCTGATAAACCTACGAGAGAGGTTGCGGAGGATGAATTGTCTCAAATCATCGGTGATGAAGAAATTGTGGAACAGGACTTGTGTTTTGAAGAAGACACTGAGACATCACAAGTGCCTGTTAATGAAAAGATTATTGGACCCGATGTTCCATCTGAAAAAATCATTGGTTCAGGGAAAGGAGCAGTCTATCTTTACTATTTGCCTGCATATCGAACTTTAGCTGAATCCAGAGGGGAATCTGTATGGGAATGTAAGGTTGGTAGAACTGACAATGGTCCGGTCTTTAGAGTTAGATCACAAGCAACTACAGCAATCCCAGAAAATCCGGAAATCTCGCTCATTATCCGTACAGATGCACCGCGTGAGATAGAGACAGCAATACATGCAATTTTAGCTGCACGCGGCAAACGCAAAGAAACCGCTCCAGGAACAGAATGGTTTATTACACACCCAAGCGAAGTCGAAGAAATTCATGCATTTATTCAAGGAGGAACTTCAAATACCTGTTCCATTTCCCAATAGTTTTCGATTAATATTTAGGAAATCAGACTTGCAAAGCCCTCCTACAAGAATCCTATATCAAAAAAATTTGACTTCTGCGATAAGATAATGTATAATTTATTAGAAATTTAATTTTTATCCACAAACATATTATGTTAATGCTATTTTTCTGCAACCATCACCATTCAATCTATTCCTGAGTAGGGCGGATTAGAATGATGCGGTGATTATTCCATACATCATAGTGGACTTGAAGCAAGCGAAACTTGCTTGAACCCTGGTAAACTAACCGCTCTCCTTCGCGCCGATTTATCGGCACGTTGAGATTACGGCGTATCTTGTTTATCAGGTTTTTTGTTACAAGGGACCTTTACAAGGAAAGTTTTAATATTGAAATTGCTTGGGAGCAACGCATAATGGAAAAGTTTACTAAACCCGCCGGAACGAACGATTTTCTGCCTGAACAGATGGTTCAACGAAATTTCGTTGAGAAAATCGTTTGTGATACCTTTAAAAGTTATGGATATGCACAGATTCAGACACCACTGTTTGAATCCTTCGCGCTTTTATCCGCGCAGTCCGGCGAAGAGATACGTCACAAAATGTTTACGTTTGTTGGTCCAGATAGGGTAGATTATGCGCTGAGACCTGAACTCACCGCACCTGTCTGTAGAATCATTGCAAATGATGATCTACAACATCTGCCTTATCCGTATAAACTGTATTACATCGGACAATGTGTGCGTCAAGAACCGAAAACTGACAACCCAGAGGTTAGGCGCGAATTTCGACAGGCTGGGGTAGAACTGATTGGTCCCACATCGGCACTTGCAGACGCAGAGATTATTACACTACCTGTCCGCATCCTTGAGAAACTCAACATTTCGGGGACGAAGTTGAAAATCGGTAATACCGGTGTATTTCGTGAGATTTTTAAACAGGTAGCCCTTGATCCAAAAGATCATAGTGAAGTGATATTAGATATTGATCATCTTTCTCGGTTGCGGGTGGAAAGCCAATTTTTGGATTTGGATACGCTTAGTGATGAACTCAATATGTTGCGGCGTTTGCAAGGACCTGACTACCAAGGTAACCACAAGATTGCGGCTTCCGATATTCAGGAGTTAACAGAAAGCAGTGCCGCTACTTGGGTAGAGAAGTTGCCGATGATTGCTGAGGATACCTATAAGGCGAGATGGCACCGATATTTCAATATCTCAGAAGATATTGCACAACGTTGTATTGATGTCTCAAAGATTAGCGGTGATAAGGATACTGTCATCACAGCATGGGAAAGGTGTCTTGGTGATACAGCACAGGAAGTTCACCAAGAGCTGCGGACACTTTGCGAATGTCTGGAAAACTATGAAATTACCGACTTTGAAATCAATTTGGGTATTACGCGCGGGTTTGATTTTTATACGGGGACGGTTTTTCAGATTGAATTGTCGGAGAAAAACTTACCAATCTGCGGTGGCGGAAGATATGATCGGTTGATTGAAAGTTTTGGTGGACCATCACTTCCTGGGGCAGGATTTGCGTTCCAATTTGATTCGCTGGTGGAGGCGTTCACTGAAACGCAGCGAGAAACGGTTCAAGCGAAAAAGGATTACTTTATCGCGACAACATCCGCGGATCTAATGCCTGTAGCGCAACGTCTTGCTGAAAAACTGAGACGTTCCGACAAAATCGTAGAGGTAGATTTAATGGATCGCGACCTACAAGCACAGCACGACTATGCTGTCCAAGCAAATTATGATTATCTGATCCGCTTAAACTCAAATGAATCGATGTGTCGAATAGACCTGAAAACTGACAACACAGAAGAGGTGACTATCAAAGACCTCTGACGGCTCCCCAACCTAAAGGATGGGGTTTCCTTCAGGTCATCTTCTCAATCCGAGATGTTTTTGAAGATGTGGGCATCTTGGACAGACTCTAAGGCTGCTTCTGGTATTTCTACCAGAGACGCCCTCAGCAATTTGAGGTGGCACCCGCCACGGTGCAACTACAGGGTATATATAGACCCCAAATATACCCAGATACTTTGGTGCTTTGGCGTTCTGTTTCTATCGCGGTTGTGGAGGGTTCACCTACACAATCTCTAAATGCGATTGCAGAACTCATCACAAACGAATGAAGGATCATAACCTTCAACGTATAGTCCGAATGTGGTATTAACAGATTTTATCTGTATCTGTTCTATCCAAGCAATTGGACGGACAGGACATTGGCAAGGTAACCAATGATTGCTTTCCTGTCCAACAGATACTAAAGAATACCACATTTCTTGAACAATGTCAAGTTTTTTTGATAAAATGAACATTTTAGCTGTCTACATCCCACAAGCTAAAGCATGGGGATTTGATGGAGAGGTGTTAAATGGATATCATAGGCGTCAATTTAAGGAAAGAACTCGTTTGTAGTCGCGCAATTCATTGCGCCTCTTTTCTTTGAATGTAAGAGGCGCAATGAATTGCGCGACTACGAACGCTGATATTCTCGTCCTTTGCGTTATTTGAGATGTTGATACAAAAAGGTGCAGTTAGGAAACCGCATCTACCGTAGTTGGAAACCGCTAAATTGACGCCTATGGAGAGGTGTTAAATGGATATAGACGAATACGAAACTTTCCTATATCTAATACCAAATTAACTTGATTCAAAGTTTTCTGATAAAGTCAGCATTGCGAGGCACGGGGACCTCGCGCTACGAATTGGGTATAAAGCGAGGAAACCGATTATGGAAACAGAACGGATGTTGAATCTACTTTTGCCGAAAGGTACTATACAGTCTGAAACACTTGAGACGTTTCAGCGCGCAGGTTACGAATTAAACGGATACAAGTCAACTGACCGGTCTTATCGTGCTACCTTTCAAAACGATAGCGAATTCCAGATAAAGATTTCTCGTCCGCAAGAGATACCGGTTTATGTTGGCATGGATGATTTTTATGATTTGGGAATCACTGGACAAGATTGGGTTGAAGAGACCGATGCGGATGTTGAGGAGATTCTACCGTTGGACTACGGGTTTGTTAGTATTGTTCTTGCTGTTCGCGAAGAACGGAAGGACATCAATACTTTCACGGATTTGGTGAACCTTGCGGATAGAAACATTCGCATTTCTACGGAATATCTGAACATTGCAGAGAAATATATCCTTGAAAAGACAGAAAACCGCGTAGCACCTGCGATTTTAACCCCATGGAAACGATTGAACACCCTTGGCACTTATCAGTCCCCCATCACACTTATGCTGTCTTTCGGCGCAACAGAGGGGAAACCACCTGAAGAAGCGGATGCTATCATTGACAATTGTAGTTCAGCGCGCACGTTGCAGGCAAACCATCTCAAGATAATTGAAGTGTTACGAGAATCTGAATCTACGTTGATTGCAAACCCGAAGTCACTCAAGGATCCGTGGAAACGTGAAAAGATTTTTGAGTTGAAGGAGACGTTAGAAAAAGGATTGCGGAGACGGCGAAGTCAAGCACTTCCCGGACACATTTAAGGAGCAAAAATTATGGTGACCATTAAACCGCGCGTCCCCCGTGGTATGAGAGATATATTGCCTGAACAGATGATTCGCAGACAATATGTTATAGATGTTATTCGTGATGTATTTGAGGAATTTGGGTTTGAACCGTTACAGACTCCCGCGCTCGAATTGTCTGAAGTGCTCACAGGTAAATATGGACCGGACGCAGAAAAACTAATCTATCAAGCTGGACATACTGGTGGTAAAGAGGACATATCGCTTCGGTACGATCTTTCTGTCCCGCTTTGCCGTGTTGTAGCGATGTATCCGCAACTGCCGAAACCGTTTAAGCGGTATCAAATTGATCCTGTGTGGCGCGCAGAACGTCCACAGAAGGGACGTTATCGCCAATTTTTCCAATGTGATGCAGATACCGTCGGAAGCGATAGTATGTTAGCTGACGCGGAAAATGTTAATCTCATTTATCAAGTCCTTTTCCGTCTCGGTTTTTATGACTTTGAGATTAATATCAACAGTCGGAAACTAATTACCGGGATAGGGGAATTCACTGGCGTGCCTACTGAACAACTTGGCGGCCTCTATCGCGCTATTGATAAATTGGATAAGATCGGTTTGGATGGTGTCACCACAGAATTACGAGAAAATGAGATTCCGGAGGATGTTATTGCAAACTTGCTTAAGTTGATCCAAATTGAGGGACCTCCGAAGGTAGTGCTGGATGAACTTAATGAACAACTCGGACATTTGGATATAGCTCGGGAAGGCATCGCTGAATTGGATGAGTTAATCCGTTATCTTATGATATTTGACGTTCCGGAGAAGATGTACAGGGTGAACGTTGCTATGGTACGCGGTTTGGAATACTATACCGGACCAATTTATGAGACGGTAGTTAAAGAACCGAAAATTGGCAGCATCACAGGTGGTGGTAGGTATGATGAACTGATCGGTAGTTTTGGTAAACAGAGTTTTCCTGCAACCGGCACAAGTTTCGGCATTGAGCGGATTATTGACGTAATGGAAGAATTTGATATGTTTCCATCTACTGTGAGGAAAACGGTGACGCAAGTATTAATGACCGTTTTTGATGATGATCTGATGGAAGAATCTCTTAAATTAGCGACTCGGCTACGTCAAGGCGGTATCCGAACAGAGGTATATTCCCGTCCTGCGCGAATTAGTACGCAAATGAAATATGCCGATGTGAAAGGTATCCCTTACGTTGTTATTCTGGGTTCGGATGAGTTAGCTGCGGGTACTGCTGCTGTTCGGGATTTGGCAACCAGAGAACAAGAAGATGTTCCATTGGATAAGGTTGTTGATCGGATTAAGCAGTTGATAGAGAAAACGTAATGAGAGTGTAACCTAATTCTAACGTGAGTTTGATATATAGCAAATTCTAAACATAAACGGACATTTTCATAGGGGTTAGGTAACCTAACCCCTACGGGCAGAAGACCTCGCCCCTACGAGAAGCCCGACATCTTGTTTTATCAAACTCACGTTAATTCTAAACAGATGAGGGCTGCTCTTGGACCACAGGGATAACATAACTTCGAATCGTAAAACCATCTAATGTCTCAGTTTCTACGCGATGTTCGGGGACTGTACGGTGATCAAATACGACGTAGTATCCTTCTGTAGCACCTTCAGATTTGAGATAGGCAGCAAGTTGTCTTTTACCAGTTTGATAGCGGTGGTCACTTTCCCAAATCTTGGTTTCAATGATGTATTTTTGCGCGTTGTGAAGGATAAGCAGGTCTATCCTGCCGCGCCCGGTTTGGACTTCAAGGTACATTGCACCTTGTACGATTCGAACGAACTGATCTAGATATGTATAGAGGAGATATTGCCCTACGAACTCTTTTGGCGTATCTGGCACATGTAAGATTTTGAAACCCGCCCGTGCAATAAAAGCCTGAAAGTTATCAAGCAGCGTTGCCATTTCAATTTTTCCATCGGTTGTAAGGTAATCAATGAAATCTGTATCTGTATTTTCGGGGAAATAGTGCCCTTCGATCCCGTTAATAAGAGGCAGGAAAGCTTGTATGATGCACTGCTGATAAATCGGATTCACAATCTCACACATGCCATCTGTCCCTTTTGTAATCACACCGTAAGTTGTGAGTTGATTGATAAGATCATTACGTTGGTTGTACTGCATGCCTTTGTCGTAAGAAACAATTTTCATGAGTAGACTTTCAAAACGGGGGTCTCTTCGGATATTTATAAGTAAATGTCTAATATTAACGTTGTCTTCCTCAAGTAGTAACGTTAGTCCGTTAGAAAAATGTGCCATCGTAATCGTTTCAGTTTTGGGGATGTCTAATTCTTCTGTAAGAATCTGCGCGAATCGATTGACGAGGAACGGTTGACCAGCAGTCTGCTTATGGAGTGCTTCAACAACTTCAGGCGAGAAGTCTTGTCCAGTTTCATCTGTATGCTGTGTGAACAACTCTTGCACCTGTTGGCGGGTGAAGTTGGGCAAGTAAAACTCGTCCTGGATATTGAATGGAGAAACGGACCTATCGTAGTTAAGTTGAGCAATGCTCTTGACCCCGACGATACCGACACTATGAGGGCAGCGTATCTCATCGGAAAGGTAAATGTCGCGTAGCGCATGAAGAAAATCACTTAAAACAGTCTGTGGAATGCCATCAAACTCGTCTATAATGACGACAACCTTCTGATTACCAAGATCATTATTCAAAATGCTTGAGAACTGTTCAAAGAACTCTATCATTGAAAGGTGATTTGTGATCTGCACGTTTTCAAGAAATTGTGTAAGTGTGTCAGAAGGAGTATGTCCCCGCTTTTGGAGTACTTGCTCAATCTCCTTACGTATCCTTTTGCAAAGAGCCTCGTAAAAATCGGAAGAGGAGAGGTTTTTATAAGTTTCAAAATTGAGTTGAATCGGAAAATAGATTGACGACTCCTTTGCGAGTGTGTCAACTGCCATTCTGAAAAAGGTCGTCTTGCCAGTTTGACGTGGCGCAAAGAGAACGATGTACCGCCCTTCTTTGACGCGTATGAGAAAATCGTCAATCTCCTTGCTACGAGGTACAACATAATGTTGTCCTGGATACACACGACCTTGGGTTCCAAAACGTCTCATTTTTTCACCATTTTCAATATTAATCTTTAACGGTTTATTGTATCACATCATTACTTGAAAGTCTATAGAAAAGTGATGCCACCCACTACCTAAAGGTAGGGGCTTCGGTTTCATAGCGACTGCGGTTTTCTCAAAGAGTCAACCGTCTTAGTGTCGCTCCACCATTAGGCCGTTATTCCGAATCAGATCGGTTTTATCAGGTATTATACCCTGTGCACCCGGGCCTAAATAATAAAGTTTGTGATAGCGGGACAAGGCACAGGGTTATTACTCCGCTGACGACTTACATGAATGCTACCGATAATAACGATGTTGGACAAGGTCTCACTTGCAACTTGCCACATACCTTCTCACAGGTAAGGATAGCACCTGCACAAGTGTGCCGGGTGAGAATTCTATCCAGCAAGTTGATATAATTGGACTACATTTTTAGAGAAAAGTCAAATCTTTTTTCACGAAGTAAACCAAAGGTTGCCGTCTACATCCCGCAAGCTAAAGCATGGGGATTTGACAGAAGATCGTTAAGGTCGGGGTATGTAAAGTTTTTGTCACCTTATGCATCAATTTATACCAAATTAACGACTTGTGCCAGTTAACTTTTTGTAATATTTCTGATACTATAGTTAGATTTATTTATGCGTAAACAACGTCTTTGAGTGCCATCAACTTGCGTCCTAAACATTTGTTCAAAAAAACACCGAGTGTAAAACCACCAAACTTGTTACTCAAGCGTGTGCGAACCCCCCAATGCCCCCGGGCGCGTATCCGTGAAACATTGAACTGATGGGTGAGTTGACTTATCGTTGTTTCAATCCGTCGTCTGAGTTTAGCATGCTGCTTACGAAACCTTGGCGGATATTGTGCCTTCTGGTTCTTACGCCGTGTCGGTAATAGACACACATTGTAAGTCCTCAGTAAATCAGTCTCAAGTTTCTCGGAAATATACCCTTTGTCTCCGAGAATAATAGGATAAGTGCCACGTTCACATAACAAGGGTAGCACTTCTCTATCATCGGTATTCGCAGTCGCTATGGCAAAATCAACAGGGAGCCCGTAAGCAGTGGTTATTACACTCCCACGAAATCCTAAGAAAGTGCCAAGTCCTTTTGTGACACACTTTCCATAAGTAGCCAAAGTGCCGGTGCCATCAGCACATTTTAGAGGTGATGTAGAAGCAGGCGCACGCTTGAAATCACAAAGCGGGATAGGAAAACTATCTACAATGAAAACCTCATCACCTGGTAAAAACTGTATCAAAACAAGTCGGAGTTTTTCGCTTGCGTAGCACAAGTTGCGGCGTCTCCGATTGAAGCGAGAGCGTTCCGGCAAATAGGGAAAAAGGTGTCCGAGTTGTGCTTTGATAAGTTTGTATCCTGCGAGTTCACTATCCTTTCCTATCAGTTCCAAAAGCCATGCAATCGTGAGAATGTCGCTGTCAGGACATTGACTGATTGGTCCCGGACGCAATGCTTCAGCTCCCGGAAAGTAGGTATCATAAAGCGTTGCCATGATTTTCTGACAGACACGCGCAACTGCTTCAAGCGTTCGTGCTGTATTTTTTAGTTGCAGCACATACTGTTCTAATGTATCCTGTAAATCCATCCTTATGCCTCCTTTTGAGGTTGTTTACCATAAGGATAGCATAAGGGTGCATTTATGAAAACAGAAAAATACTAAATGTGTGAAACATAATATCACATAAAAAGAACCAACTGGCACAAGTCGTCAAATTAACGAGATTTATCTCATTTTTCTTGGTATTATAGGTGCGGTTAGATGAAGATAAAAAAATAAAGTAGGTAATTCCATAACCATCTCTGGTGCGGTTACAAACCGCACCTACCGGTTGAAACACATCTTATGTTGAATGTAAGAGGCGCAATGAATTGCGCGACTACAAACGCGTTTTTTGCTTATGATAAGTCATCATTCAGAAATGATATTATAAGTGGTAACTTGGGTTATAATAAGTGAGAAAGATGATGAAATTTTACAAACGTTCACGTATCCTTTGGAGTGTTTTTCTACTCGGTTTGATTGTTCAGGTGGTGCAACTGACGATTGCAGGGTGTAGTCACACTTCACCCTATTACCATCCGGATATCTTTGTCGCTGAGAAACAGGATATCGTAAAGGAAGAGAACTTATACTACAGAATCTTACTTCTTGGTGACGGAGGGCAACCGAAAACAGATGAACCTGTGCTAAAAACATTGCAGGTATGGGCAGAAAAAATGCCTGAGAAAACCAGCGTTATTTTTTTAGGGGACAATATGTACCCTGATGGGATGACAGAGCAAAAGCAACACGAAGCCTCAACTCGGCTCGGTCCACAACTTGAAGTTGTCAAATCTTCTGGGACGCACGGATTGTTCATTCCCGGTAACCACGATTGGTCGAACGGAAAAGAGGTGGGATATAGCGCGCTTCTTGCACAAGAGAAATATATTAATGCAACCCTATCCCGCGATCCAAGATTCCTACCGCGAGGCGGTTCTCCGGGACCGGTTGCGCTGGAACTTCCAGAGTCGAAACCTATTGTTCGGATCATTGTGCTTGATACGCAGTGGTGGCTGCATCAACACGAAAAGCCGAAAAAAGCCGCGGAGACAATTATAGCAGAACTCAAAACCTTGTTGGATTCTGAATTACCTATCATTGTTGTTGGACACCATCCATTGCAGAGTTATGGGGTACACGGTGGTTTCTACGACTGGAAGGCACACCTGTTTCCGGGTAGAGTAGCGAAAAAATGGCTTTGGGTGCCTGTGCCAATCGTCGGGTCTCTGTATCCGTTGGCTCGGTGGCATCTGGTAAAATCGGATCAGGACCTCAATAGCACACGCAACAAGAATATGGTGGCGCAATTTAATGCCGCTTTATCTACTGCGAAAAAGACACCTCTTTTAATATACGCCTCTGGACATGACCATTCTCTTCAGGTTTTGAAGGGAGGTGTCACGGATTACCTACTTGTAAGCGGACTTGGCTCCAGTGATAAGGCTACAGAGGTCGGTCATGGGGATAATACGTTATTTGCGCATCAGCACTCAGGCTTTATGGCAATAGATTTTCTCACAAATGGAAAGGTATTGTTACGGGTGGTAGAACCCGGCAGCAAGAATGTATTGTTCCACCATTGGCTGAAATGAGATTGATATCTTACGAGTTTTTTATATTTATTCTGCTTCATGACCTTCCTCGCGAGCATACTTCAGAAATTCCATGTTGTGTAAATAAGGTGCAATGTCTTCCAATTGCATACGTATTTCGTTTAAATCTGTAGCTGCCTGATTCAGATCTGTTTTTACCTGTTGATATGTTTGCCGTGCCTTCTGGGGGTGGTATCCACTCTTTTTTAGAAAATGATCTGTAACTACTTTTACTGTAACAAGTACGGTAATGGTTAAACTTCCCATAACAATCAGTGTAATGTTCGCAAATAAGGCGATGATTTTTTGCATGCGTTTTCTCTGTTCCTTTAAACCTGGGTAATTGTATACCAACGCATACAATTCCCGATTAGCACCCGCCTAAGCAGGTGGAAGAACCGTCAAAGCACGCGCAACATTCTTAATGAATATCCCACGTGCGCCGTTCAAATCCCTATCCATACAATGACCTTCTGATGACTTGATAACTTTAGAACCCCCAAGGTTCGTGATGAGTTCACCTGTCCAAGACACCGTTTTAGAAGTATACGCCTCACAGACATCAATCACTTGCCCACCATACTCTCGTGCTTTTTGCTTCAAGAAAGCCTTGAATGTCCAGTGCGAAAGTGTGAGCATCTGTCTGACGGATCTTTTCCGTATCTTCCGTTTGCCACGTTTCGTCATCTGTTTTGTCTCAAAAGTCGGGAGAAAAATGATGTCAAAGTTCGTCACGAGGAAGTGTGCTATCTTCTTGTGAAGTTCGTCTATAAGGTTACGGATTTTTACTTTTATTCTGTTCGCGGCTTTCCGCAAGGCACGCCGTAGCGGGCGTTTCTCTTGTGTTGCGCGAGATAAGAGATTATCACAGTGTTGACAGAGTCTCTGTATCCGATTGATACATTGACGACCAAGCCACCCAAAACTATCTTCTGAAAAGAATGTCATGAAGTCACGAACACCTGGGTCAAGGGCTACTATTCGTCCCATTGGTTTTCTGGGTTTCTTTTTCTCAATGTATGGCACGCACAGGTAATATCTGCCATTTTCCAAAATAAGTTGAGAATCCTTGACTTCCGCATCCGTATCACGTTCCGACACCTTACCTTTTCCTTGAGGTTTGGCAGGTAAGGGTTCTGACATCTTCATATCTCCTAACAACCGAACATAGAACCCATTTGCTTTCAACGAGTCAGCACGTAGGTAAATGGTTTGTTTTCGTTTCCTTGAACGATACTTGACTTTTTGAAACTCGCTCGTTTTCTTACATTTTACCTTTGCATTCCTGACGGCTTGACACGCATCCATTACCGCACCCACTTTTATTTGACGGGGCGTTTCTTCGTGCCATTTGGGGAGTTTGTCAAAAACAACTGGGACAAGCCCTTTGAAGTTTGTAGGTGTCCCTTTGTCCTCTAACAAAGACACCGCCTCATTAAAGGTATACCTTGATGTGCCAAACCACTTACGTAGAATTGTCTTCTGTTCCAGTGTTGGAAAGATTTCTATCTTCTTTGATTTGGTCACGGTATCGCCTGAGTCCATACATTCTACAGGAAAAGACGTGCAGAATTGCGAGGAGATCGGCAGTAAGTTCTTCTTCGGGGCTGTAAACAGTTTTGTCGAGAACCACGACTTCTCCACCGTTTTGCTCGACCAAGAATTGAATGACTTCTCCGCCGAAGCGGGCGAGTCTATCCCGATGGGCAACAATAATCTTGAGTTTATCGCCTCGCAAGATACGTTCTAGTAAGGCTCTAAGCCCTTTTCTTTTGAAGTCAATACCGCTGCCGTAGTCTTTGATGATTTCGGCTTCAGGGAACTTTTCTCGCATATACTCAACTTGGGATTCAAGGTCATCTGATTGTGATTTTCCGCTGACACGGCAGTAGCAGACTGTTGTAAGAGTTTGCCCTGTCCGTTTCGCAATGTAGTCGTTGACATCATACCTGTAATGTCCTCCATCTGTGCGGTATGTTCTGATTTTGTCATTTTTCGCCATCCTTCTTAGATGATCTATGCTAAAACCAAGTTGTTCACTTGCTTTCTTTGCAGATACAAAATTATTCATATATATATGATACTACATAAATCTGCATTTGTCAAGGTAAATCTGTGTTTTAACTACTTAGCACTTTTCTCCTCTACTCAGAGATACCTTTAGTTATCTGAACGAGTTCTCGTAGTTGTGTCTTCAGTGCGTCAATTTCGTCCTTAACCTGCGTTACCTGTTTATGTAATGCCTCTATATCGCGTTGTGATGCCCCTGGACGAAGCCCGCGTTTCTTTTCCGAATAAGATGTCCCCATAGATACACACCCAAGTACCGTCAACGCAATACTACCACAAACTATTGCAACGATGAGTATTATTCCTCCCATTTTTTATCCTCCATCATGATTGTATAATTGAAAATTATTCCACTCTGTAGGCACGAAATACCATCAGTGAATTCGACATTGATTACCACTTTGGAACGCACATGCCTACATGCGAAATTTGCAAATAATTGGTTTCTGTTGATTTAGAGTATATTAAGTCACAAAAGGATAGTATAATTTCAGATTAATAAAATTCTTGAAAATGTAAATCGTTTTTTCTATTCAGTATTGCTCGCGCTACAAATCAGGTTAATATGATAAGTCAAGAAGGATAAATTCCAATAAACTATTAAGGTTATTTTGCGTCTAAACATAACATGTTTTACACGAAAAGCCAGAATGGAGGTAAAAGATGCTTACGCGTAAACAGAAATTAGAATTCTATGAAAATGGTTATATAAAAGTTCCTGGTGTCGTGCCGAAGTTAATGATAGATGCTGCTCGCAAGACAATCAATCATTCTATTGGTGCTGTTGGACTGCACGAAGGGGACTTAGAAAAGTTTCGTGCACAATCGTATTGCAACGAGATTAGGAATGCACCGCAAATTGTGGATATTTTCAGTAAAACACCTATCCAAAACATCGCTGAATCGATGTTAGGTGAGGGAAATGTGCAAGTGCCAGGTTCAGGACAGATAGCACTTCGGTTTCCGATGCCGTTAGACCGCGATGCAAATGAACCACGTGGACACCTTGATGGATTAGGCAGTGGATCAAACGGAATGGCGAAGGGTGTTTATCGGCGCGGTTTTACAGCGTTAGCAGTGGTATATCTGGCAGATGTTCCTGAACCGTATAGCGGTAACTTCACGGTATGGCCCAAAACACACAGTTTCTTTGCGGACTATTTTAAAAAGGAAGGGCATGAGGTTTTAGCAAATGGAATGCCACGACCAGAACTTCCTGAAGGTCCCACACAGATAGTCGGCAAGGCTGGAGATGTCGTTCTGACACATCACCAGATCGTCCACTCTGCAGCACCGAATGCGTCCCCAGATGTCCGTTACGCGGTTATTTTTCGTGTGCGGCATGTTGATTGTCAGAAAAACGGATATGACAGTTATATCAATATCTGGAACGAATGGCCGGGTATTCAGGAAGTTGTGGCATAGGTGTCAATTTAGCTGGACTCCAACCCCGGTGGGTGCGATTTCCTAACCGAACAGGAATTATGCGGGTCCTGTTAGCCGTAGTTCCTGTTTTTTTCCAACTCTGTTTGGAAGATACTGGGATAAGAGGTTATTGGGAATGATCCGGTGCGGTTAGAAACCGCACCATAAGCGTCAATTTAAGGAAAGAACTCGTTTGTAGTCGCGCAATTCATAGCGCCTCTTTTCTTTGAATGTAAGAGGCGCAATGAATTGCGCGACTACGAACCCTGATATTCTCGTCCTTTGCGTTATTTGAGATGTTGATACAAAAAGGTGCGGTTAGGAAACCGCACCTACCGGGTTGGGGACCGCTAAATTGACGCTTATGGTGCGGTTAGAAACCGCACCATAAGCGTCAATTTAAGGAAACGTCTATGTTTTTATGAACCCTTATCAATAGGCATGGTTATTGATATTGTCGGACATTTAGTCCCGTAGGGACGATATGTTTATAGTACACCGTCCAGACACGTCTCTTTAGCTCTGTCCGAGCGACATATCCCGATTGGTAACCCATTGCTATAAACATTCCGCCCCTACGGGGCTGAAGAGATTGGGGTTACCACGTTTTCTATAAACATATCGTCCCTACGGGACTAAAGAGGGTTTCTCATATTTGAAAAACCACTAAATTGACGCCTATGGTGCGGTTAGAAACCGCACCTACCGGTCCTGGATATCAGCGTTGTGTGATTTTCTTAAATTGACACTTATGGGTATTCAGGAAGTTGTGGAGACTGCAAACGCCTAAGCTCGCAAGTTGAAAATAAAAGATGGGCGAGTGTAGTACCGCCCGTATACTTTCTTTACTTTGTGCTCTTAATCTTTCCCCACGTAATACTCAACTTCTCCGCAGGCTCAACAGCAAATGGATTCCCAGACGCTTTAGAAAGCCGTTCCACCTCCTCTTCAGAAAGGACTCTGTGGAACAGAAGGAACTCATCCATCAACCCTTTGTAAGGATATGTAACGGGACCTGGAAGACCATTAAATTCGGGTGCTTCTGATCCAACTCCGAGGAATCCGTATCTCGGTTCCTTTGGTCCGATGATTTGCTGTACTGGAACCGCCTCTACGTCCAATTCGCCATCAACGTATATCCGCTTGGCTTCTGCGTTAAAAGTTGCCACGATATGATGCCATTTGTCGTCGGTGACAACTACTTCACCGTGCCAATCACTTAATGGCTGGCAACAGTTATCAAAAGCGACAAAAGTCATATTTCCGAGTTGGTCGTCCCCAGCACCAAAGCGAAAGTATTCACTACGGTCCCAGGAGGCTATAATCCCTCTTTGTGCCGTTTTAATCCATGCTGCGATGCTAAGTGCTGGAATCCCTTCAACATATTGAAGATTGCGAACGGAGATATATTCCGCTGCTTCTCCAGGCAATTCAACACACTCGTTAACTTTGCCTTCCACAATCTTGAGATTATCACCGTGTAGGAAACCATCATTTCCATTTCCGGACTCATCTAAAACATCGCTTTCTATATGGGTGTCCTCGTTGAAGCTGTAATAGATGATGAGTTCATCTGTGCTGATTCCCTGCGCGTGGGCAGTCAACGTTGTAACAGTTAGTATTAGCGTTAGGGTCAAAAATGTAATAACAAAAGAGGTTTTCATTTCAGTTCTCCTTTTATAATTATTCATAATTATTATTTTAATTAATAGGCGCGTTTGACAAGCGCGCAGATTATAGACAGTTTAAGAATATCCACCCACACCTAACAACAATAGTTACCTCGCTACGTTCTTAATCCATGTAAGCGGGAAGTTACCTAAACATTGCACTACCCTTTCAAAAAATCTCCAGGAATGCGCGACCCGGGATAATTCCCATTTTCATCTCGATTAGCAATAGGTTCAGGAATCTCTCGATCCCAATAGTTAGGGACGGTGTTTGGTCTGCTATGCCATGCGAGGATCAAGGTTCGGCGTTTATCAGTATGATTTTTGTGGGCAGCGTGCAAGAGCCTTGCATCTGCCACCACCAATGATCCCGCTTTTACGGACACATCCACCTGGTCTAGGTGATCACTGAACATGATGGGATGGTTCTCATCAACAAACCGTGCCCCTTGTTCATGTGCGGGTACTAGCTCATCATGCAAATCAATGCGCTTGAGATGTGTGCCGGGAATCACCTTTAAGCACCCATTTTCAGGTGTAGTATCTGCCAGATAGTAATTAAGAAAGATGGTTTGGGGCCAGGGTGCACAACTGAGTGGGTCATTCCAACGCATCCAGTCTTGATGCCAATAGAGTGCGGGTCCGCCAGATTCTTTCGTTAAGATGATAATTCCGCCAGAAGCCACGAAGTCTCCGAAACCTATCTGTTCCAGCGCGTCCCAGGATGGTTGCCATTTCAGTAACTTCTCAATGTAAGGGTTATCTGCTCCGCGTACATTCACG
Source organism: Candidatus Poribacteria bacterium (assembly GCA_965218285.1). Taxonomy (GTDB): domain Bacteria; phylum Poribacteria; class WGA-4E; order WGA-4E; family WGA-3G; genus MSPOR6. The sequence continues at coordinate 5,035,549 of OZ244616.1, read as the reverse complement.
TGTTGTCCTTGATAGACTAAATCCGCAGGCTCAACGTGGTTTGTGATAAGTCGTTCCGATTCATCGTGCAGTTCTTGCAGGAATTCATCTGTCAAAATATCGTCAACAATGCAGAAACCGTCACGCAGCATCTGTTCCCGTTTTTCTAAGGCGACTTCAGGTATCATCCAATTAATGCTCCTCAAGTTTGAAATTATCCAATTTTACACAAAATTGATTGAAAATACAACAAATTTTTTTGTTCTCGGTTTGAGAAGTCTAAATTACAGTGTAATACCAATTCTGATAAATAAACTACCATTAATGAGAATTTGAACTTCTACGAAGATGAATGTAAGAGGCGCAATGAATTGCGCGACTACGAACGCGTTTTTTGTTAATGAGATGTTGTCATTCAGAAATGGTGTAAGGCTCAGAGCTATTCAGTTTTAAGAGATTATTCGGGTTTCGTGCTTTTTTCTTAAGATCCGGTGCGGTTAGGAATGCAGATCGCATTTGGGCGAGTACGCCGCAAAACCGCACCTACCGGGTCTGGGTAAAATGAGATCAAAGTATGGAAAACTGAATTGCTCTGTGTAAGGCTAGTCAAGAGTTGTAATTCTTAATGAAGGAAGTATCGTTGTTGAAATTCATTATGTTCCATGCTATACTTTCAAAAAAGGAGACATTGGTCATGGTAACCCAAAAGGACATTCAAGCCACGTGTGACGACATCGTGCGTGAATTTGCGCCGCTTCAGATTATTCTGTTTGGCTCTTATGCGTATGGTACACCTTCGGACGACTCGGATGTTGATTTGCTGGTAGTGATGGATATTCCTGAATCAGAGACGAGTCGTCAAGCATCGGAGATTTGGCAGCGCATTCCGCGCCGCTTTAGCATGGATTTGCTGGTGCGTTCACCGAAACAGATAGCTTATCGCGTCTCACATAATGATTGGTTTCTTCGCGAGATTACTGAAAGAGGAGAAATTCTTTATGAATCTGCTAAATTTTCCTACAATGAGATAGATCGCAAAGCAAAACTCAATGAGGAGAAAAGTGTAATGAATCCGTTGACACTTGAGTGGACACAGAAAGCTGAAAAAGATTATGCTGCGATAGGATTGCATCAGCAGTCGACCACACCAGATTTTGATCTTATCTGTTTCCATGCTCAACAGTGCATAGAAAAGTGTTTTAAGGCGTGGCTTCAAGAGGCGAACATTTCTCTTCCAAGAACACATGATTTGCTGGCATTGTTAGGCTTGATTCTGCCAACTATTCCGAGTTGGCACACTTGGCAGACAGATCTTTCGATTATTGCACCATACGCTGTGGAGTTTCGCTATCCTGGTAAGTCAGCGACAGCAGAGAATGCTGAGCATGCAGTGAAGACCTGTGAGGTTATTCGGAAAGCGGTGCGGGAAACGTTGAAACTATCGTAAATTCAAACAGAAAGGCAGGTTAGTCTGTGGACGCCGGAAAAACAATCAATATACCTAAGCTTGAACTCTCTCCTCAGGAACGGGCTGATAGCAAACTTACACCAGAGAACCTTGATGCTGCCACGCGTCTTTTACGCGAGACAGGATTAGTTGTTATTGAGAGTGTTCTCCCACGCGATTGGATAGAAGAGGTTAACGTTGCGATGCAAGCAGTGCTTGATATGGGAGAAGATGACCAAAACGGTGAAAACCCGATGTTGAAAATGCCGTTCATGGATGCGCGTATTATTGACAACCCTTTTGCAATGCCGATAATGAAAGCTGCGATGGGTGAGAAGATTTTCGCGTATTTGCCCTACGGATGCAACTCAACCTCTCCAGGATCCGAGATACAATGGATTCATAGAGATTCCGGTCAACTCTTCCCAGAATTGCCGTTCGCGTTGCCTGTTTCAACAATTGTTGTGAACATTCCACTCGTTGATTTTACAGTTGAAAACGGTGCTACAGAGGTATGGCCCGGGTCACATCTTATCGTTGATGACGCGGTAGTACGCAATACACCGTACAACGTTTGTGAGGAAACTCGTGCGGCCCAACTTCCGTCATTTCAGCTAGTGATGCCTGCGGGTTCGGTTGTGGTGCGTGATATGCGGTGCTGGCACCGAGCAATGCCGAATCGGTCACAAACTAAACGCCCCATGCTCGCTCTTGTCTATTTCCGAAGGTTTCATCATTCACCCAATGCACCGAACATATTCAACGCACGGGTTTCAGAAGAAATATGGACAGATATGTCCGAAGATGCACAAGAAGTTTATCGATTTCAGGCGCACGATTAGGAGGAAAATATGAAACGTACTCTGCTTATTCATCCAGGCATGTCCAATATTGAGAGAGAACACGGGTTTTCCAATATCAATGGTCCTTCGCTTGTTCGTGTGCCAGAGTGGGTAGAAAACCCGTTGGGTAAATACTATCTCTACTTTGCACACCATCGTGGCACCTATATCCGTTTGGCTTATGCTGATGAAATTGAGGGACCCTATACCGTCTATCGTTTTGGCGCATTGCATCGTGATAACACTGTCTTTCGGGGATTCGACCACATTGCTTCGCCAGATGTTCATATAGATGAGGAAAACCGCCGCTTTATCATGTATTTTCACGGAAATTATAGCGGTGGACAAGCAACATGTTGGGCGACGTCTCCAGATGGCATTTATTACACAACAACGGAATCGTTAGAGAAGCAGCAAGGACCTTATTTTCGTGTCTTTTGGTGGAAAGGTTTTCTTTATGCAACAAATCACAACATGCTAAACCGCGGTAAGACTGCTGAATGGACGACTGTGTTTGAAAGACGTGCTGCTCCACTCTTTCCTGGGGAACCGGATAAAGGTAGAGATGGTACCCCGCGGCATACTGCTAATCATCTTGTAGGGGATACGTTGACTGTTTATTATTCGCTTTACGGGGATACTCCGGAACGGATTTTAAAAAGCACAGTGGAGCTGATGGAAGATTGGAATGATTGGCATCCATCCCCACCGACAGAGGTTATCGCTCCAAAATACGATTTTGAGGGAGTGGATATTCCGATTGTTCCTTCAACGAATGGGCTTGACAGGGAACGTGTGCATCAACTCCGTGACCCAGATATCTATTGTGAGGATGGGGAGACGTGGCTTCTCTATTCTGTGGCTGGTGAACAGGGCATCGCGATTATGAAACTTTCTTCTGAATAGTTTTAGGACGAGGAACTTTGTAGTTCTGTTTACGCGTTGTGCTAGTTAACATTTGGTATATTTATCTTTCACATATTCGTCTTGTTTCGGTTTGAATTCCGCAACTTTTTCAATTCACGACACCATTTAAAGGTAGGAGGGAATTCCGATTCCCGACAAGGTATCGCGATTCGGAGATCGCTCCTACAGAATGTGAACAGATGTGAAAAACAACAAAACTAATACGTAACTAGCACAAGTCGTTCTGTTTATAACTTTTAATGCTAACGTAATAATACCAAATTAACTTGATTCGACGTCTTCAGATAAAGTTAGCATTGCGAGGCACGGGGACCTCGCGCTACAAATCAGGTTAATTTGGTATTATACCAAATTAACTGGATTAGAAGTTTTCTAATAGCGGTTAGCATTGTGAGGCACGGGGACCTCGCGCTACAAATCGTGTTAATTTGGTATTACGTCTGCTCCACAGTGGCGGAAACCAAGCCCGCCATGAGAATGTTGATAGCAGCATTGACATCTAAAATATGTCAACTGTTTTTTCTCTGTCCCACGCTTTGGTCTGGGACACGAAGGCGGTGTCTACATCCCAAACCCAGAGGATTGGGTTTTGACACCGAGGTTCGATAAATTTGCATCAAGGTATTCCTCAATTTTATCCAACGTTTTCTTACCAATACCTTTGAAACCTTTGAGTTTACCTTCATCAATTGCTGCACGGAGGGAAGCGAGACTGTCAATCTCAATATCCTCATATAACCGCTTAATTGTTTTCGCGCCGAGTCCGGGGACAGGAACAAGTTCTGCAACTGTCTGTGGAATGTCTCCTGCGTAATCCTGTATTTTTGAGCATGTTCCAGTTTGTAGATATTCAGTGATGATCGTGGAGACTATATCACCAACACCACCGATTTCCTCTTGCAACCGATCTTGCTCTACTAAATCCGCAACCGATTCAGGAAAACGTGAGATGATATGTGCTAAACGAGGGTATCGTGATGCATGGTCTTCGGGGTAGTCTGAAATAATCAGGAAGGTATAAAGTTCAAGTAACCTATCAGAGATTTCATCGTTGACGTGCCATCGGGTGCGTCCCTTTTCATCAGTATAAGATTCATTATTATTGCTCATCTTTTTTCCACCTTAGAATCTGAATTGTAGCATCCCATAGTGCTACAGCCAAATACTCACCATTGGGTGAGAAGGCTAACGTTTGAATGCCGGTTGGATAGGTCTCCCAAATCACTGATTCGCCTCCGGGAATTTTCCATATTCGGAGATTGCCTTTTTCATCTCCAGAGGCAAGGTATTCTGTAGAATTTAATTTCTCATTAGGTGCGAAGGCGAGGGCACGTGTCCAGTAGGCTTCAAACCCAGATTTGTTGAGGAGTTGCGCACCTGTTTGGACATTCCAGACGCGAATACCGGATTTAGCGTTAAGTTGTGTGTCAACAGCGAGCATATTTCCGTGATGTGAAAATATCAGGTTCCAAACGCCAAGAATATCACCAGTGTTGAAAATACGATATGGATTCTCTTCATTGTTTGTCTGCCAAATTTCAATAATTGTGCGGTGTCCCTCACCATCTCGATAAATGCCTTCGGCTGCCGCTATAAAGTTACCATCATTAGAAAGTGTAAGACCATTCCGCACAGGTAAAGTTGCTTGAAAGATTTTTACCTGTTTTGGACTCTGTCTAGCAAGTTGCCAAAATCTAAATTCCTTTTCACCGTTTGATAACACAGCGAAGGCTCCATCAGCCGTAAGACTTCCACTTTCATATTGCCCATTTGTCACCAATGTTTCATTGCCACTTCCAAGATTGAGAATAGTAATATCGCTGTTTGGTTTTTGGATAAAAAACTGATTAGCACCAGCAGAATATGCGAACAGTCGCTTTGCTTGAATGTTTCCTATCTCTCGCTTTTGGCGTGACGATATTTCCCACTCAACAACGGTTCCGCCCATTCCTTTAGCGATTAACTTGGTGCTATCCTTGTTAAAAGCCATATATCGTGCTACATCAGGAAGCAATCTATCAAGTCGTGGGTGTTGTTTTTCGCCGAGTTGAAAAGTGAACTCTACCGTTGCACCGTGAACCGACAAACATAATAGACTAAAAAGAAGGAATAGAAGTAATTTTTTCATTTGTTTACGCGTTGTGATAGTTAACTTTTGGTATATTTATATTTCACATATTCGTCTTGTTTCGGTTTGAATTCCGCAACTTTTTCAATTCACGACACCATTCAAAGGTAGGAGGGAATTCCGATTCCCGACAGGGTATCGCGATTCGGAGATCGCTCCTACAGAATGTGAACAGATGTGAAAAACAACAAAACTAATACGTAACTAGCACAAGTCGTTAATTTAGTCTATATTTAATGTAAACTGAATTGTATCAAAACGCCGTGCTAACTGAGCCACTTTGGGTTTGACCGTATCAGGTGCTTCTCCAGAAAGAGCCGCAACGATACAATCTGCGATTTCCGATGCATCTTCCGGTGTCATGCCCCATCGCGTAACCTCTTGCACACCAAGACGTAATCCAGAGGTGCCGACTTCAGGGGATAGGTCCATTCCACCAGCGATAATATTGGATGCCTCCAGTCGATTTGCTAAATCCCTTCCATCTTCAAAGGCATCTCTATAAGCATCTACAATGGGTATTAAGGTATGTGACTCTGTGAATCCAAGTTTTTCACAGAGCATAGGCACACCACGATCTGCTAACGCTTGTCCCAAAGCCTTTGCATTCGTCACAACCGCATCTGCGTGTGCATGACCGTACGTCATCCACTCAACAAACGTCCCAGCTAATGCGGGCAACCGACTGAGATGATGGTTGCTCATCAGCAACGGATATAGGGTGTTACCAATTCGTTCCGCAATAGATTCATTATTGGTTAAAATCATGCCACCTTGTGGACCTGCAAGGGTTTTGTGCGTGCTGGAAATGATGACATCCGCGCCTTCTGCAAGTGGTGACTGAAACCGGCCACCGGCGATGAGTCCGATGACGTGCGCTGCGTCGTAGATGAGATATGACTCTGGATTTACCTGACGCATTACGTTTTTCAGTTCTGCAACAGGTTGCGGAAAGAGAAAAACACCTGAGCCAATATTTACGATTTTCGGTTTGTGTTTTTCAATTAGTTTCAGTGTTTCAGTGAGATTAATATTTGATCGGAAACTATCCCACGGAATGGGAATTGATTGAAGTTCTACCTTGAGCGGCGAAGAAGCAAGTTTGTGTGCATAACCATGACCGTTATGTACCTCTAATACAGTATCCCCCCGTTCTCCCAAGGCAAATGTCGCTGCAACTCCCGCTATGTTCCCTGAAAGCGGACGGAAATCAACAAACGTTGCATTGAAGAGCTCTTTTGCCAATTCTTGTGTATACGCCTCTATTTCTGCGATATAGCGATTGCCTTTGTAGTTCCGCTGAAAAAGATCAATTCCTTGATAATTCCCGTATCGCCGTGCTAACCTTTCGTCAAAAAGTTTTTCTACTAAAGGTGAAGGCGTATTCTCTGAGGCGATGAGATTCAAGCAGGTTTCGCGATATTGATGATGTTCATTGAGAAGCGAAGTTAGTTTTTGAATTCTCTGGTTTGGGTTCATTCAGAAGCATCTCCGGTCAAGAGAGTAGTTTGCTGTTTTTTTGGATAGATGTTATATTTTATTCGGAATAGATTGATAGATGTGTTAAGAAATATGCTTCAAGGAACCCTTTATTTTTGCAAAAGATATAACGATTGCAAAAAATTAAAGTTTCCTATTTCTGCAGTTTGGAAGGGTGTAATACCAAATTAACTTGATTAGAAGTCTTTTGATATAGTACACCGCTGCGAGGCACGGGGACCTCGCGCTACAAATCGGGTTAATTTGGTATAAGATTGGAAGAAAAATTGTCTGAATGGTTGATAGCACAGATTGAGCATACAATAAAAACTATCGTAATATTACATACTCGCGGATGCTCAAAATTGTTGAAATCTGTTAGGGAATAAGGTATACTAACGTGAGCTCGGTATAAGAAATATGAAGTTCTTAATGCTTTGAATTCTGTCCACATAACCGCGGTAGGTGCGGTTTCCTAACCGCACCGATTCCCTAAAATTGCTTATACCGAGCTCACGTTATACTATTATTTGAAAAACAGTGTGGAGTGCTCTTGTTTTAAAAAGTAAGAATATGCGGTGAAACGACTAATGTGTCAGTCTGAAATCTCATGCTTCACATTTAGTAAAATGCAAATACAATTGGACATATTTCAATTAATTTGCACAACCTAAGGAGACATTTATGAAAATCAAAACGCTTCAGTTAACCTTTATCTTCCTAATGATTAGTATTATTTCCGTTGCCGGTCCTTCTGCTATCTTCGCAGATAGCCATGAAACTGAAGGTGAAATGGCACCTGAAACCGAAGTTATGGCAGAAAAACCAGGGGTTTCAGGATGGTTTCAGGTTGATGTTGACAGTTTAGGCACCTACTTCTTGATTGGTGCAAGTCATCCGATTGGCGGGGTTTCAATTGCATCAAACATCTATGTTAACGATCATCTTGGTGAGTTTGACCTTGGTGTCTCATTGCCCGCAGTGAAAGGGGAAGATGTGTCGCTTGATCTGGTACCTATGCTTGGTGTTGGGTTTGATTATACCGGAGCGGATGGACCGGATGCTCTTTTTCCACAATTCTTTGCTTTTCTGTCCGCAAGTGACATCTACTTTTTCCACTGGACAATTGCTTCTCTATATTCACCTTTTGGTGAAGCAGGTGATATAATTACGCATTCAATAAATAAAGAAAATGTTGAGCACGGAACAATACCGCTCTCTGATGTGATCTACACTCGTAATTTTCTCACTTATTCCCTTAACGATACTATCGCTATCGGTCCTCAGTTTGAATTATTGACTAGTCTGGATAATATGAGCGAACCTATAAATTTAAACTTTGGTGGACGTATTAACATCGGTTATGGTAAAAGTAATATACTCGGTTTATATGTCGGATATGAAACGAAAAAAGCTGAAGGGGAAACCGGTCTTACCGGTAGAATGAATTTTACCCGTTTCTGGTAGGGTTAGTAACTGCACAAAGTTTTCTGTGATAATCTATCATTATGTGTTGTTTTTTGTCAGGTTTTCTGTTATACTACTGATAGAAAAATCTAGCATAATCTGTTGGGTTGATGTCTTCCTGCTTCTGTTTTTTGCTAAAGTCCTCATTCCGAGCAATCCTCGTTCAATCAGGTGGAAATGAGATAGCTGCGGCACCAAGGCAACTTTAGAATAAGAGGACACCTCAAAAAGATTGTCGCGGTAAGTTCTACTGAGACATAAAACGCTTGTGGAGAACTTGTTATACCAAATTAACTTGATTCGACGTCATTAGATAAAGTTAAGCATTGCGAGGCACGGGGACCTTGCACTACAAATCCCGTTAATTGGGTATTAGACTCACGCTTTGTGTGAGCAGAGATCGTTGAAGCAGGAAGTAGATAGATAAGTATAGATTTCTATAGATTATCATAAATTCTACAGAGCGGACTTTTTCATACTGTACATTCACAACAAAAAGATCGTCCTACCCCGTAAATATTAGGCGCGCTTCGACTGTATGCGAAGCACGCCTATTTTTGTGAAAATGATAATATCATTTTCACCTTGCTGAATTTCATGAATATGAAAACAGTACGTTGTGTTGTAAATATATAAAGACATGATTTAGAAAATGAACAATCCATATTATCGTTATTTAATAAAAAACACACTTGTTCTATGCAGTGCGCGCCTTAATGTTTTGGCAGGAAAAATGGCACTTCTGTCAAAGCTTATTATAGCATACGTGGTTTTAATCTTTTTCTTCTCTGTGATTACCGTCAACGCCCAAGTGCCTCTATCGCTAACCCGCTTAAATGAAGCAATCAAAATTGATGGCTTGAGCGACGACCCGGGGTGGCAAGACATCCCACCACTCCCACTTACCATGTACAAGCCTACATATCGGGGTAAACCGACAGAAAGAACCGAAATCAGAATTGCTTATGATAAGAATTATCTCTACTGTTCAGCGCGATGCTATGACACCAACTCTGCTGAGATTCGCGTAAATTCGCTTTACCGGGACCGGTCAAGCGAAGATGATAAATTTGGAATCATTCTTGATACCTTCAACGATAAGAAATCTGCCCTAATGTTTTGGACAACCCCAGCTGGTATTCGAGGTGATAAAGCCATCTACAACGATGGCAAATCCAGTAACAAAAGTTGGAATACCTATTGGGATGTCGCTGCTGTTCAGAATGAAGAGGGTTGGTTTGCCGAGATGCGAATTCCTTTATCTAGCTTGAGTTTCCAGGATGAAAACGGTAGAGTTGTTATGGGGCTAATCGTTTATCGGGATATTGCCCGAAAAAATGAACGGCTTGTCTTTCCCGATCTGTCTCCGGAACGCGGGATTGATACACCGTCTCGAGCGCATCTGGTAGTTTTAGACCAAGTTTACAGTCAAAAGCCAGTTTATTTTACGTCTTACGTAGTTGGTGGACTTGAACAAAAACCGACGTTGAATGATGCGGGAGCCAGTTATCATCTCAAAAATAATTTCACGAAAGGCGTAGGACTTGATATTAAATATAATTTTACTAGTAACCTAACCCTGGATACGACCCTAAACACTGATTTTGCCCAAGTGGAAGCCGATGATCAGCAAGTTAATTTAAGCCGATTTTCGCTTTTTTTCCCGGAGAAGCGGCAATTTTTCCAAGAACGTTCTGGGATCTTTTCCTTTAATTTTGTTGGTCGTGATCGGCTTTTCCATAGTCGGCAAATCGGTATCCAGAAAGGCGAACAAATTCCCATTATTGGTGGTGCAAGGCTTGTCGGACGTATCGGAAATTGGGATCTCGGTTTTCTTGACATGCAAACGGCGCGTAAGGCTGAAATTCCAACTGAAAACTTCGGAGTGCTGCGGCTGCGCCGGCAAGTTCTTAATTCATATTCCCACGCTGGCTTAATGGTAACAAACCGTGTTGACGAAAAAGGTAATTACAACTTTGCCTATGGAATCGACGGCATCTTTCGGCTTCTTGGACAAGAGTATTTAACCCTTAAGTGGGGGCAAACCTTTGAAGATGAAGTCATTCAAAAACAAACATTCAATTTTTGGGATGCATCGGTATTTCTGATAGACTTAACTCGCCGCACCGATGTTGGTTTTGATTATCGACTTGCTGCCGCTCGACGAGGCAATGACTTTATGCCCGGGCTTGGGTTTACATCTCGAAAGGATTTCACGCAACTGGAAGGCAGTTTTCGTTATGACTGGTTAATGGGAAAACGAACCCAATTCAGACAGATAAGCCCACTGCAGTTTTCTGGAGATGTTGCGTTCCGGAATGAAGATAGGTCTGTTGAGTCTGCCAACGTTGAATATGAAATTGATCTGGAGTGGAAGTCTGGCGCAAATGTATCTATGGATTTGGAAATGGATTATGAAGATCTTAAAAAAGATGAGGATTTTCCAGAAGAGACGATAGTCCCAGTTGGAAGTTATACTACCTTTGAGGTTAAGAGCGGATTTGATATGCCTAGTGGAAGCTTATTTCGAACCGATTTTGACTGCTCTTTTGGAGGGTTTTTCGATGGTTGGCGGCTTGATTTAGGTGTTGAGCCAAAATGGAATGTTTCCCGACATCTGGAAATGAGCAGTGAATACGAAATTAATGTCGTCCGTTTTCCCAACCGCAATCAAGGATTTAATGCCCATGTGATTCGGCTTCAAACACGTGCAGCTTTCAACACGGAAGCCTCTCTAAATGTGTTATTGCAATACAGTAGTGTCAGCGATCAGTTCTCAACAAATATTCGATTCCGATATAACTTCCGTGAAGGAAATGACTTATGGTTGGTTTATAATCAAAATCTCAATACATACCGGGACGATGAAAAACCGAGGGAATTACTAACGAAGAGACGTACACTGTTAATAAAGTATACCCATACCTTTGGTATATAGTGCACAAATATCTTAACAGTGTCATCTTTGACAGACATATACCAACGCCTTGCAGTATCCTATTCCAACAGATAGATATGGATCGTCCTGTCTTTTGCGCGTGAGAACACTGATAACGTTTCCACCATGCGTCCTCGTTCACGAATCCAATTACGAACTGTCATATCCGCATCAAAGACGTTAAAACTCGCCACGTCTACGACAAACCATAACCTTTTCCCACCTGAACTTTCCCATTCTCTCTCAAAAGCTGCCGTGTCTTTTACCAACCTATCAATGTCAACCGACTCCATTGCTGGCAAATAATACCGCGCCATTTCGGGTTCTGATAGCACCAATTTATCAGTAGGTGTTCGGTTTGCTTGGATGGCATGAAGTGCCTCTCTCCATTTCGGTCTGCCGCCATTTTCAATCTGAAAATAGAGATAATCTTGAGAGAGTAATGTTATCAGAATCACACACGGCAGGATGACGCGTAACGTGCCGCTGATGCCTTCCGACTTTATCTCTTCCCAGACACGTTCACATGCAACTGCAGCGAGGATAAAATAGGAGGGTGTTGTCCAAAACAGATAATAGCCTGCTACGTTCTGCAACTGAGACGCTATAAGTAGAAGTGCAAAAGGCACTCCAGCGAAGCAGATTAAAAACAGGGTAGGACGGTCAATAGGTTTTACGATTCCCGCAAAAAAGGCAGCAACAACTATCGGAATGCTAACCCCTTGGACAATTGTTAGGACAATATAGATTGGACTACGTCCCCACTCATTATGCCCCCATCCAGAAGATATATAACCGCGAATCTGTGGTAGTGCAAGCATAAGCACAGGTATTGCAAACGGGAGAAAAAATATCAGCAGATTTACCCATCGTTTTCGGTTACGTTCGGCTAACAACTGAAGTATTGCATAGACTGCCAATGCAGGCACAATTGCAGCTGCAAGTAGATGCGATAAAATAAGACAGATACAGAAAAAGAGGGCACATATTGTCAATAGTGTTGAATCGTTTTCTAAAGATCGGTAAAAAAACCACGCTGCCAACACAGCAAACAGAAATGTCAGGATGTATGAGCGAGCGTTTTGTGACCAAAATAGGTGCCAACTTGACAAGGCAACAAATGCCGCAGCTAACAATCCAACTCTACTGTTGTATAATGTCTGTCCTAAGCTAAAGACGATTGGAATGGATAAGATGCCTGCGATACAAAAAACAAGTCGGCTGTTCCATTCATCCCCGCCCGGAAATAAAAATGATAACTTTTCAGTAATAAATACGGATAACTTCGCTGCAAGATATGGGATTGGATTAATCGGGGAATTGGTGAGAGAAAACTCTTCGGCATCAAGTACGGTGAGTACTTCATCAATCCAGAAACTCCAGTGTCCGAGAGACCACAATCGCATGATTGCACCGATACTGACTATACAGATAAGCAATATATGCCTATTTTTTAGGCAGTTTTGTGATGAAAATTTCAGCATTTTTAGCAGAAACCTATCTCCTCAAACTGATGAAATTCAACAATCTATTTTGAGGTGACTATAGATCCTTATGAAACTTGGAGTGTGGCTACCTCTAATGTTTATCTTATGTCATTGGTGTATTAAGTCGTCAATAATTATGTAAAGTTAACACCATAATACAATTGGCACGCATATTGCTTTAAGGAAGCAGTGCAACTAAGCACAGATTCTATCACAAGTTGATGTCAGAATCAAGATTAGTTTTGTAAACTAAACTGGCACACAATGTATTCCAGCACGGCAATATAGTGCTTGGATATTATTTTACTAAGGAGAACTTAATGAAATTTAAAGCGTTTTGGTTAGCCAAATTATTGGCAATAGTTTGTATCCTTGCTGTTGGTGGCGTTTCTATGGTTTACGCCGATTCCCACGAAGAGGGTGAAGAGATGGAAATGGAAGAATCAAGTGTTTCCGGTTGGTTCCGTACCGATACAGATAGCCTCGGAACGCAGATCTGGGTTGGTGCAAGTCATCCAGCTGGAAGTATTTCTATAGATAGTGATATTTATGTTGTAGGCACATTTGCTGAGTTTGACCTCGGTCTTGGCATTCCGGTTGTTGATAGCGAAGATTTGTCACTTACTTTCCTCCCGATGGTCGGTATTGGGTTTGATTATGCATCAGCAAACGGTCCCTCCTCTCTGATTGCACCGCAGTTGTTCACCTATCTTACCGCCGGTTCCATCTATTTTGAATCTTGGATACAAGGGTTTTTCAATACGCCATTTGATTACGGTGATGATTCTTTCTATACTCGCGACTTTCTCCTCTATTCACTTAATGATACTATCGCTATCGGACCGCAGGTAGAAGCAAGTCTCATATTAAAGGGTTTAGAGGAAGAAACTGAAACAGGACTTAGTAGTCTTGTTGTTGGTGGACGTATCAACCTCGGCTACGGTGAAAATAACACGCTCGGTCTCTTTGTCGGTATTGAAACCCAACTTGAAGAAGATTCTGAAGATACGGGACTTACGGGCAGAATGACGTTCTTCCGTTCTTGGTAAGAACAAACGTAACAGTGAGGTTAACCTCTCGGTTGTTCCTTACTTGGGTTCATCGCGAATCCGAGGCAAACAATTACCGAGTGATTCGCGATGAACCCAAAGTATCGCCAAACGGGTTTAAACTTTCAGTTCTTCGGAGTTCTAAGAAAAAGCAGTTTTATTGAAACATAGGAGAGCTTATCAAATGAATAAAGTGTTTATAATAACGGTTCTCATCCTGACTTGTCTACTGAGTATGAACGCTTTCGCCCTAGATGGATCAATGCAGATTGATGGAGAGGCATATAACGAACTTGATGATGAGGCGAAAGCGAAATATACAAAGATTGATGAAGATGTGTATGAGACTAAGGTTGAAGAATCGAAATATAATGCAGACACATTATGGGTGCTTGTTGCCGCATTTCTCGTTTTCTTTATGCAGGCAGGTTTTGCTATGGTGGAAGCTGGGTTCACACGTGCCAAAAATGCAGTTAACATCCTCATGAAAAACCTGATGGACTTCTCAATGGGTTCAATCGCTTATTGGGCAATCGGGTTTGCTATTATGTTTGGTGCCGGTAATGCCTTCATGGGAACAAGCGGATGGTTCGTTCCAACTGAATCCGGTGTGTTTAGTTCGTTAGAGTGGAGCACTGTGCCGACGCACGCAGCATGGCTTTTCCAGCTCGTTTTTGCCGCAACTGCTGCGACTATCGTCTCCGGTGCAATGGCAGAACGTACACAATTCAAAAGTTATCTAATTTATAGTGTTTTCATCACCGGTATCATCTATCCAGTTGTTGGTCACTGGATTTGGGGTGGTGGTTGGTTAGCGGACTTGGGCATGTCCGATTTTGCTGGTTCAACAGTTGTCCATTCAACAGGCGGTTGGCTTGCATTGACGGGTGCCATCGTCTTAGGTCCACGGCTTGGTAAATATGATGGCGACGGTAAACCGAGACCGATTGCAGGACATAATCTACCTCTTGCAGCACTCGGTGTCTTTATCTTGTGGCTCGGTTGGTTCGGGTTTAACCCCGGTAGTCAGATGGGGGCAGATGCAGGAGCTATTTCCAGCATTGCCGTCACTACGAACCTCGCTGCCGCTGCAGGTGCCATTACAGCGATGCTCACTGCATGGATATTTCTCGGTAAACCCGATGCGGGTATGTCACTTAACGGTGCACTCGCTGGATTGGTGACAATTACTGCTGGTTGTGCATCTGTTAGTCCGACATCCGCTGCTATTATGGGAGCACTCGGTGGTATCGTGGTTGTTCTCAGCGTGCTATTGCTTGAACGTTTCCGCATTGACGATCCAGTTGGTGCTGTCTCTGTTCACGGTACGTGTGGTGCTTTAGGCACACTCCTTCTTGGGTTTTTTGATATGGAGAGTGGCGTTTTCGCTGATGGAGGATTCGGACTTCTCTGGGCACAATTCGTCGGTGTCGTTGCTGTTCTCGCGTGGTGTCTTGCAACAGGCTTTATTCTCTTCTACGCAATCAAAGCGGTTACAGGCTTGCGGGTTTCGCAAGAGGCAGAACAGGCAGGACTTGACTATGAAGAACACGGAGCAAGTGCCTATCCAGACTTCAATGTCTCTTCAATACGTTAAACATATTTTCAGATAACCTCCGATTAGGAGGTTAAGGTTACAACCGAATAATATGGAACGCCCACAGGAAGTTTCACTTATATCCCTGAGTTATACTTCTTGGCTTGTGGGCGTTCCTGTTTTCTATTCTATCTGTATTTGACGTTATAATTACGTTTTGTTTCTAATTGATGTTTTGATACAATAACTGCAATCCCTTGTTGGGATGATTTTTTCTGTACAAGTCGTGTAGACAAAAGTTAATGCTTTACGATATTTGGAAAGTAGACAGGTTGTCTACCATTTTTTGAACAAGAAACAAGCATCATCTGCTTGTTAATACTAATACCCAATTAACTTGATTTGTAGCGCGAGGTCCCCGTGCCTCGCAATCCTGACTTATCGGAAAACTTTGAATCCCGTTAATTTGGTATAAGGAGGATATAGAGATGCAACAACGAAGTGCATCAAGAACTGCAAAGACGCAGTTTGATTTTATGCGAATTGGAACGCTAATTCTTATTTTAATGATGTGTGCCGTGCCAATCTTAGTTATGGCACAAGATGCGCCTACAGGACAGCAGGAAGAGGCAGCACAGGAAGATTCAACAGCCCAACCAGAACAAGAAACACCTGCGGAAGCAGAGGAGACACCTGCAGAAGAGGAAACAGCAACACTAAATTCTGGTGACACTGCTTGGATGCTTATTGCAACTGCACTCGTGCTGTTTATGACTATTCCGGGACTTGCCCTCTTTTATGGAGGGCTTGTGCGCGTGCAAAATGTGCTTTCTGTGTTGATGCAGTGTTTCGCCTTAACAGGGATTATCACTATCTTATGGATTGTCCTTGGATATAGTCTCGCCTTCAACACCGCTGGCATGGAGGCAGGAAAAATAACACTCAACTCTTTTGTTGGAGGACTCGGTACATTTTTCCTGATGGGTATTGGTGTAGATAGTTTGACTGAAAAAATTCCCGAAACCGTTTTTGTGGTTTTCCAAATGACGTTTGCGATTATTACACCTGCCTTGATTGCCGGTGCCTTCGCTGAACGGATGAAGTTCTCTGCGATGCTGCTTTTCTCCGCAGTCTGGTCGCTGATTGTCTACGCGCCACTCTGTCACATGGCATGGTCAGGTGACGGATCACTGTTTGGTGATATTATTGGTGCGCTTGATTTCGCAGGTGGAAATGTAGTGCATATTAACGCTGGTATCGCGGCATTAGTTGCTGCTATTTTAGTCGGAAAACGACTCGGTTACCAGACGACAGCAATGCCGCCGCATAGTTTGACACTCACCGTGGTCGGTGCGTCAATGCTCTGGGTGGGCTGGTTCGGGTTCAACGCCGGTAGTGCTTTAGCTGCTAATGGTACAGCGGGCATGGCAATGCTTGTTATGCAGGTTTCAACCGCTACTGCTGCAGTTACATGGATGTTTATTGAGTGGGGCAAACACGGCAAACCGAGTGTCTTAGGTATAGTTACAGGTGCTGTTGGAGGCTTGGTTGCAATTACGCCTGCTTCAGGCACAGTTGGACCGATCGGCGCGCTTGTTATCGGGTTCGCCTCTGGTGCTGTCTGTTTCTGGGGAGCCACAAGTTTGAAATCAAAACTTGGTTATGACGACTCATTAGATGCGTTCGGTGTTCACGGCATCGGTGGTATTGTAGGGGCACTCTTGACTGGTGTGTTTACTGCTATAGTTTTAGGTGGTACTGGAATAGAGAATGGTGCGGGAGAGTTAGTGGAAATTAACATCGGTTTACAGGTTTGGAAGCAGTTCCTTAGCATTGTTATCACTATTGTTTGGAGTGGTGGGCTATCGTTTATAATCCTTAAAATCGTTGATGCTATAGTTGGCTTACGCGTTGAAGAGGATGATGAACGTCAAGGTCTTGACATATCACAACACAACGAACGTGGATATAATCTATAGTGTAATCAACCCTAAAAACTGTATGGCGAGGTCTCTGTGCCTCGCCATCTTCATTGTAAGTGCGGATTTATGCCCATCCACATTTTGTTAATTACGGCCCCGCAATCAATCCAGCAATTACTGAATCTGACAGTTTTTCTTTATTCACAAACAAGTGTTGTTCCATGCCGATATTTCGATACACCTCTCGAATCCATCGGGTGTCAAAGTTATCGCCAGTATTGTGGATAATAAGATTACGTGGGGCGACAAGTGTCCCCGCAGTGCGGAAATCACCTACTTTGCGCAAACTTGGAATTGGTAAAGTCTCCAAAAAAGCATTATCGCTATTATTATCAAATTGTGCAGCGTCCACGACGACGTTTTTGATATTCGCGAATCCCGCTGCAAGCAACCCCCACAAACCTGCTTCGCCTATTCCGACGAGGCTCACCTCCGAAACATCACCTCTGGTTGAGAAATAGAGCAACGTAGTCAATATGTCCTGCACGCGTAATGCCGCAGTTGTTCGGTTATAAGTGGTAAAATAGTTTGTTTCCTCCGACCTCTCATATTCGCCGTGTTCACCTGTACCGAAAACATCTATAATAAGGACTTTATGATCAGGAATAGAACTCACAAGGTTGGTGATAATTGGCAAAGGTTCACCTGTTTCCGCATCAATTAACTTCTCTTTCCCTTCTGGGTGCACGATAATCACTACGGGATCGTGTCCTACCAAAGGTTCTGTGCGAAATAGGACAGCAGGAATAGCGTCTCCTATACCTTTTCTACCGATGACAAGGTGTCTGGCAGAAAAGTGTGTCTGATAAGTTGTTGGAAAAGCACCTTCAGGTTCAATAAGCGTCAACTCACTACTGTTGGGTATGTGCAATCCGAGGGCATGTTGTAACGCACTTCCCATCTCCTCCTTAAACTTCTCATGCTCATTTTCATTCGTTGGTTTACGTTTATCAATTGCTTCTTGAGAACTTTTAACCCAAGCCGGCAGAATTTCCTCTTGTTTCAGCGCATGCTTAGGTATATCACGATCAGAAAACACTAACAACGCTTCATCCGATTCAACCTGATACGGCACCTCTTTGAATGCGGAGGTGTCCTCTACTTTTAACAACCATTTTGCGAACCATGCGTATACTGCCTCACGGCTTTCCTTATTGTAGTTATGTTCCGCATCCACCTGAATCTGATGCACCTTGTCTTTCGCATCAAAATGTGCATAAACGCTTCGGATTGCCGGGTATTCAACCGTTGGTGTATTTGCTGTCCAATCGCCTGTTGCCGAAACAAGCAGAAGAGGGCGTGGTGCCATTAAGGCTGCGATTTCAAGGTTGCTTGCATCCAACCGTAAATTCGGAGCGTTTTCACATCGACAACCGCCCTGCATCGTAGCAGAAATCATATTGACAGGTGCAGAGACCTTGATGCGTTCATCAACTGCTGTTAAGATAAAGGTTTGTGTTCCCCCACCAGACGCACCTGTACAACCGATACGTTCCTTGTCAACATCCGGTAAACTTTGCAAGAAATCAATAGAGCGAATGCCGTTCTGGAGTTGGAGTCCCATCCCACTCAACCCCCAGAGAGCCTCCTGCTCCCTTCCGTAGTAGTGTTCAATCTGTTTACTACTATCATTTGTACCGATCATGTCGTAGGAAAAGACAATATATCCCTGCTTTGCAAAGTTGATGCATCGGGCAGGAATCGAACCGCGCTCAATGTCTTCTAAACGTCCACGTCCCCAATGTCCATGTGGGGTTACAATTCCCGGGAACGGACCGGTTTTCCCTTTTGGACGGTAGAGATTTCCTGTAGTAAAGAAGCCTGGGAAGGGTTCAAAATAGACTTTTTCAACTGTATAATCTTCTCGTTCAATTTTTCCAAAGATTTGCACGTTTAGCGGTGTCAGTTCATGTATCGGGACCAAACCGTTTGCAACGCGAATCTGTTGGCGTAATGCTGCAGCTTTTTCTGTCCACTCCGCTTTTGTGTAATTTGGAAAGGTATACGGTGTGTTGAGATCGCGTGAGGCAGTACCTCGTGCATCGTTAACTGTCTGTGATGGATCGGTAAAAACGTGAGCAAGTTCGTGACGTTGTTCATTCATTATTAACGCCTCCGTTACTGAGTTGAATCTGATTCAACTAATTGTGTCTGTGCATTTTCGAATTTCGGAATTTCTGTGTCTCCAGTAAGTTCAATGTCAGTAGACATTTCCTCGTCATTTAATGGTACAATTGTAAGTTGACATCCAAGTGCAGTAAGTATATTTGCTAAGATGTCAATTCGCGGAGCTTCCTCGCTTGAAAGAAATTCTAATAAAGTTTCTGGAACCATGGAGGCTCGCTTAGCAACTTCTTTTACTCCCCCTTGCGCATCAATAACTGTTCGGACTTCTTTTAGAAAGAAGGCAATATCCCTGTCCACCTGGTATTCTTCTAATGTGATGTGGAGATAATCAATCGCCGCCTCCCGTCTGGCAAGTTGCTCAAGTAAAAAATTACGCCATTTTCGATATTCTCTCATCAACTTGTCTCCTTATGTTCTAACCAATAGGTTTTTGCGCGTGCAATATCTCGTGTCTGCGATGATTTGTCACCACCACAGAGCAGAAGGACGATTGTGTTGTCAATTTTACCAAAATAGATACGATAACCCGCTCCAAAATGGAGACGCATCTCATAGACTCCATCTCCCACAGATTGACAATCCCCATAATTGCCATTTTCAAGATGCTGTAGTCGTTTCTGGATTCTGGTCTGTGTTCTCTGATCTTGAAATTCATTAAACCATTCAATGAAAGGGACATTTCCGCTCGGTGTTTGATAGAATTGCAATTCTTGAGGATGTGTGTTACGCATTACTGATTTTCTCTATGAACATAACGAACATAACATGGCTGTGTATAAAATAAGCAAGGCAAATCTATCAATTATCCGTAGCAAACCTTATTTCTGGTTTGAAAAACTCTTTAGTCGTAACGCCGGTACACTGCGGTTTGGTATAGTTTGGAAATGTATACGGTGTGTTGAGATCACGTGTGGCACTACCTCGTGCGTCGTTAACGGTTTGTGTTGGCTCAGCAAAAACGTGAGCAAGTTCGTGACGTTGTTCAGCCATTATCTATTTCCTCCAAGTGCTTGGCAACAATAAACTTCAGAAGTTGGACGATGTGTTCTGCATCCCAAAGTCCATTGTATACCGGCGAAAATTCAATTGTGAAGGTTGGTTTTTCGGTCTCAATGTCACTGACAGCACCGCGAACGAATGCCCAGCTGTCGTTGACTGTGTAACATCCAAAAATTTCTTGTTCTGTTACGGAAGCGGGATCTGCCAACGTTTCACTATTTCTTTTAAAAGTGAGCCATGCAGCGGCGAGCATTTCACCGTAGAGTTGGAATTGGGGTTCAGGTGCCTGAATACCGCGTTTCGCTTCGTGCACAATGAGATAAGGGGGACGAATCTGCCCGCCGAGTGTGGGAGCGAGTGCACCATCTGCTTCGCCTTCCAATTCAAACGTCGGGTAGGTGGCTTTCAGCGGTACACTGCTCCACGCTTGAATACGTTCTCGTTCTGCAAGCACTAACAAGGGATAAATTGCGCGAGCCCAGAGGGTAGCTTCATTCATAGTAAGTAGGTGACGGTGGCGCAAAGTTGATTTGATGTCGTCAAGTCGTCTACTCTCTTCTGCTGTTAGTGCCACCTGCATTTTTTCCCATTCTGCTGGCGGGGTGTACTTCTCGTTCAATGTCACAAGTGTCTCAAGTGTTTCTTCCGAGAGTTGCGAGAATATGTATGTGTTCATCCTTCAAAACCTCCATCCAATTGCGGCTAAGCAAAACTTTAGGATACCTTCACTTTTTTTTCAGTGGTGTTAAAGTACCTTCATGTTCTCCTTTTCCATCCTTGTAGTTTTTACTTCGCAGCTGTTTCCCATCTTGATCCCATTCAGTCCACATGCCATCTTTCTTGCGATTCTTGTATGTTCCTTCACTCTTCTTTTGTTCGTTCTCATACCATTCAGTCCACGTCCCATCTAAGTTGCCGTTTTTATAGGTCACTTCACTTCTTTTTTGTCCGTTCTCATACCATTCAACTCCCAATCCATGTAACTTGCCTTTCTTAAACGCACCTTTCTCCATATTCTGTCCGTTGCTATACCAGCTGATAAATGTGCCATTCGGTTCACCGCGCCGAAACTGCTGTAGGCTGTGTTCTTGCTTTATCCATCCAGTATAAGGCTGTTCCTGATTGGGCGCGTAGTGTAGTTCTTCACCCGATGATGTTTGTTGAGCTTGCAAGTTGTCTTCGTCTATTGCTTCAGCAAGAATTTTCTCACGGACTTTTGGATCATCCAAATTAGGATTTCCGCAACCGACAAATAATATAAGTGTGATACAAAGGATTATTGCGAATTTCATTACCCATATTCCTTTAGTGAAGTCAATATCTCCATATTTCTTATGAATCTGAGGAGATTTCCTGAGTTGACAACGTAGTGTTAATTTTTCTAAGATCTGTTGCCATCCCGATAATCAGATTGAGCAACGCAGCGAGAGCATAAGAAAAAATCAATGCGATTATTCCATATATACTTGCAAAAATTAGTGAAATTACACCAAACATCCAATCAACACTAATGGACATATTTACGGCAGATGGGAGATAAAATAAATTGATCCCGCCTAGGAGACTGATTCCGAAGATCGCTAGCACCAAGGTATGCAGACCTATGCTAATGAGTATGATCAATGCGATTTCACCGGAAAGTCTAATTAGGATGACTGCAATTTCTAGTAAAATGGAACTGGAATCATGATTAGTGTCCCTAATTTTATTTGATCTGTTCCAAAACAACATAATAAGGAGTGTTCCGATCCCAATGTTGAACAATCCTATCAGAATTGACCCAATGTAGGGAAATATCAGTTTACCTAATCCGTCACTATCTCCCCTGGCTATTACAACACCCATGATAAGCGCAATACTCCACACAAAAGCAAAGGCATACGCAACAACACCCAAAATTTTAAGGATAATCGGTACCCATTTTTGAAAGGGTTTGCCAGATTCCAAGGAAACTATCCATGCGACGATATTCTGCAAAAAATTCTGCAAAAAACGCATCATTTCACCTCTATCTACAAGTTTCGTTTCAAATAATATAACAGATTTCATATTTATTCTCAATCAATTGATTATGATTGTGAGAGACATTCAGTTTTAAGATATTATCGGATTTCCGGTTATTGACGATCCAGGTCGGTTAGGAAACCGCTCTACCCGACAGACGATAATATTTGTGACAAAATATTTACATACCCTTCATAATTAACCAATTGACACCGCGATAAAAACATGCTATAATGCGTTAGATAAAATTCCATAGGAGATAAATATGCTTACCCAAACCCAGGTTAACACGTTTCGTGAGAAAGGCTTTCTCCTCGGAAACCGTGTCCTAACTGACGAACAAATCGAAGGATTGCGGTCAGAATTGGCACGCGCAATTGATGATTATGAAAAAACCGATGTCCCGCAGCCAGTCCGAATCGCTAACCTCGGTGGACGAGAAGAAAGTCCTGTCTGGCAAATTGTCAATATCTGGGAGGCGAGTTCTGCCTACCATCAACTTATTTACAACCCAACTATTGTAGAAGAAATCGGACAACTCACGTCTGCAACAGAGTTGCGTGTTTGGCACGACCAGATTCAATACAAACCACCTCAGATCGGTGGAGTCAACAAATGGCATCAGGATTCACCATTGTGGGGAATTCTTCTCCCCAAAACGAGTCAGGTAACTGCTTGGGTTGCGTTAGACGATGTAGACGAAACCAACGGGTGCATGCGTATGGTCCCCGGTTCCTATAAGTGGGGCGATCAGATGCAGTTTTTGCGTAGTGTCGGAGATATCCATACAATGCATGACCGCTTTGAAGACAACGAACTGTCTGTGGAACTCTGTCCAGTACCGAAGGGACATGTCCATTTCCATCATTCATTGACGTGGCATGGATCGCATGACAACACAAGCAGTGCGCCGAGACGCGCAATTGCGGTGCATTATATGACAAGCGAAACTATCTACTATGGAAGTGGCAATCACCTCATGAAGTCTTTTGTTAATGTAAATGACGGTGACAAATTGTCGGGCGATCATTTTCCACTTGTTATGGAATCGGGTGTACCCACAAATCCAATGGTATGAACCTATCTGGACAAGAAATTTGGTATAATACCAATTTAACTTGATTAGAAGTTTTCTAATAGTGGTTAGCATTGCGAGGCACGGGGACCTCGCGCTACAAATGGGGTTAATTTGGTATAATACCAATTTAACTTGATTAGAAGTTTTCTAATAGTGGTTAGCATTGCGAGGCACGGGGACCTCGCGCTACAAATGGGGTTAATTTGGTATAATACCAATTTAACTTGATTAGAAGTTTTCTAATAGTGGTTAGCATTGCGAGGCACGGGGACCTCGCGCTACAAATGGGGTTAATTTGGTATAATACCAATTTAACTTGATTAGAAGTTTTCTAATAGTGGTTAGCATTGCGAGGCACGGGGACCTCGCGCTACAAATGGGGTTAATTTGGTATAATACCAATTTAACTTGATTAGAAGTTTTCTAATAGTGGTTAGCATTGCGAGGCACGGGGACCTCGCGCTACAAATGGGGTTAATTTGGTATAATACCAATTTAACTTGATGCAAGGCACAGAGACCTCGCCCTAAAAATCGGTTTAAATGGGGATTATAGGAGAAAAATATGCTTAACCAAGCTCAAATCGACATGTTCCATGAGAAGGGATTTCTCCTTGGAAGTCGTGTCTTGAGTGATGAACAAGTTGATGAATTGCGGTCAGAATTGACACGCGTTATTGATGACTACAAAAAAGACGATATTCCACAACCTGTCCACATTGCGAACCTCGGCGGCAGAGAAGAAACTCCAGTCTGGCAAATTGTTAACATCTGGGAGGCAAGTCCTGCCTATCGGAAACTCGTTCACAATCCAATCATGGTTGAAGAAATCGGGCAACTCACATCGGCGACAGAGGTGCGGGTTTGGCACGATCAAATCCAATATAAACCCGCACAAGTCGGTGGCGTTAACATGTGGCATCAGGATTCGCCATATTGGCCAATTCTTATGCCGAAAACCAGCCAGGTAACTGGATGGGTCGCGTTAGACGATGTTGATGAGAGCAACGGGTGTATGCGGATGGTGCCTGGGTCATACCACTGGGGTAACCAGATTCCGTTTTTACATTCTGTCAAAGACATTCACTCAATGCCTGACCAATTTGAAGATCATGAATTGGAAGTAGAACTTTGCCCCGCTCCAAAAGGCTATGTCCATTATCATCATTCTTTGACGTGGCACGGATCACACGACAACAGTAGTGGTCGTCCACGCCGAGCAATTGCGGTACATTATATGACGAGTGAAACGCGCTACGATGAAAGTGGGAACCATGTTATGAAAAGGTTTGTCACAGTGAATGATGGCCAAAAATTAGCAGGCGACCATTTTCCGCTTGTGATGGATGCAGGAAGTCCAACAAGTCCATAAAAGCGTTTATAGGAGATATTTATGAAAGTCGTTGATGCGGTTGCGAAAGTCCTTAAGGCTGAGGGTGTGCAGTATCTCTTTGCATATCCTGTTAACCCAATTATTGAAGCAGCCGCGAAGGTGGATATCCGACCGATTATTGTTCGCCAAGAACGTATCGGTCTTCACATGGCAGATGCTGTGAGTCGGATGACTTCTGGACAGCAGATTGGTGTGTTCTGTATGCAGAGTGGTCCCGGTTCTGAAAACGCATTCGGTGGAGTCGCACAAGCTTATGGCGATTCCGCTCCGATTGTCGTGTTACCGATGGGGTATGCAAGACTCTTGGCCCAAATTCAACCGAACTTCAATTCTGCTCTGAACTATCGGCATGTGACCAAGTCATGTGAACAACTCACGGTGCCAGAGGCACTGCCAGAGGTTATGCGGCGCGCCTTTACACAAGTGCGTAATGGCAGACCGAGACCCGCGCTTGTAGAAATACCTGTGGATCTAATGGAACACGAAATTCCAGAACCCTTTGAACCGACACCTGTTCCCACAGTACGCTACGGTCCCGATAGTAGAGAGATTGAAGCGGTTGCAGATGCTTTAATTAATGCAGAATGTCCAGTCATTTATGCGGGGCAAGGTGTCCATTACGCACAAGCATGGGATGCGTTGAGAGAACTTGCTGAATTGCTTGCTGCGCCTGTAACTACGAGTTTGGGTGGAAAAAGTGCTTTTCCAGAAAACCATCCGTTAGCACTCGGTTCAGGTGGACGTTCCATCCCGAAACCTGTCCATCACTTCCTTCAAAAGACGGATCTCCTTTTCGGTATCGGTTGCAGTTTCAGTAGAACCCACTTCGGTGTCAAGATACCAGAAGGTAAACGTGTCATTCATGCAACGTTAGATCCCGCTGATATTAACAAAGACGTTCCGGTTGATGCTGCACTTGTCGGCGATGCAGGCTTGATTTTAGAGGGATTGGTAGCGGCTATCCGAGATCGTTCCAACGGTGCATCCGGTAGTCAAACTGCTGCTGTTGCTGAAGAGATTAGTACAGTGAAAACAGAATGGCTTGAGGAGTGGATGCCTAAACTTACCTCTAAAGAAGTGCCGATGACTCCCTATCGAGTTATTTGGGATCTTCTAAATACCGTTGATGTCAAAAACACGATAATCACACACGATGCAGGAAGTCCTCGCGATCAACTATCTCCATTTTGGCATTGTGAAAATCCGCTCACGTACATCGGTTGGGGAAAAACGACACAACTCGGCTACGGTCTCGGTCTTGCAATGGGGGCAAAACTGGCAAAACCGGATGCTCTGTGTATCAACGTTTGGGGTGACGCAGCAATCGGCTTTACAGGAATGGATTTTGAAACCGCAGTCCGTGAAAGAATACCGATCCTCTCTGTCCTATTCAACAATTTCTCTATGGCAATTGAAATTCCGATTATGCCTGTATCTACCGAGAAATATCGCAGTACAGATATTTCTGGTAACTACGCAGATATGGCGAAAGCATTCGGTGGATACGGTGAGCGTGTAGAAACACCTGATCAAATTATCCCAGCGATCCAACGCGGTATCCAGAAGACAGAGGAAGGAGTTCCTGCACTGCTGGAATTCATTACCGCGAAAGAAATTCAAATTTCGAAGTTCTAACATGTTCAATCCGGGCAAAGTCTGGTTCACAATAAAGGAGTTTGATATGAAATTAAGAGAGTTTTCGGCTAAATAATGATATTTAGTTCGATCTGCCCGATTTTTAAGATGTCAAGGACATCTCCATTGACGCGAAATTTCGCAAATAAGGCGACTGTCACGTTCACCATTTCCACACTCTTTGAAACGATAATAGACTTTCGCTTAAAGCGTCCGAACCAATGACGCATCCGACAATTGTTTCGCTCGATCCGATGCGTCTCCTTTTTCGTCTGCACTAACTTATCTTTGGGGATCACGGCTCGGTAGGGATGCCAATCGTCCGTATAATAGACCTTCACGTTCCACTTTTCTAAGCGTTGGATGAGTTTTTGCAAGGTTGCTTTATCCCGATGACCACACTCCCATCCGATGAGTTCTCCGGTATCACGACACAAAGCTTTCCAAATCCAGAGTTTCTGCTTTTTTTTTTTCAGATAATGCCACATCTCATCAAGTTCAAGCACGACGGCGTCAGTTGCGGGTTCAGGGGGTTGTGCGTGTTGGTTTGCGAAGTCGCGTATCCACTGGAGAATAGTGCTGGGTGAGGCGCGAAGGATTTTGGCGATGGCATTCATGGAAAGTCCGTGGCAATAGAGAAAGACAGCGAGTGCGCGTTCAGCGAGGGGTCTCCCTCGGTGTGTGTGGTGTTCTGTCCACTGATAGTTGCAGTCTTTGCACTTATAGCGTTGTTTTTCGTTGACGAATCCATTTTTGACGAAGTGTTCGTGTTGACATTTTGGACAGTTCATAACAGGGAACCCCTTTGTGAAGTGAGGATTGATTTGCGACAAGAATACCTCATCTGTCTTTGTTCGTCAAGAAAAAAATCGGTCTGATTTTTTCTTAACAGTTTTTCGTAAATCTGTTATACTTGTCCAAACTCAACAAGGGTGTAGCGGCAGCGTTAGGACAAATTGCTAAAACATCATTATCTAACCGAAAACCCTCGAAATTAATAACTGTTTTTCTTCTCATTACCCTAAGTCTAAGTGCCAGTGCTTGGGCGTTAAAGGATGACAAGGCACTTATGTTGTATCTCCCTTTTGATGAGGGCAGCGGCGGGAAAGCCAAAGATGCAAGTGGGAATAACCTTGAAGTTACTCTTCAAGGCGCGACTTGGTCGAAAGATGGCAAAATTGGTGGGTGTATTCATCTGGAGACTACAGAGCAGTTTGTTGAAATTGACTCTGTTCCCGAACTGGATATTACTGATGCGCTCACAATTCAAACGTGGTTTTTCCCTGAACAAGACCAAGGCGACTCTAACCTAATGGGACGTAGGACTTCAGACAACACCGGTGGTTATTGTCTTCAGTGGAGTTCAGATGCTACCGATGCACCGCAAATTGAGACATGGATGAACATCGGTGGATGGCAAGGTTCACGAAGTAAACAGACCATTAAGCCTGCATTGGAAGAATGGCACCATGTTGCTTCGACTTATGATGGCAGTGTGATCCGCCAATATATTGATGGCGAGTTAGATGTTGAATACACACCACCAGCTGGTAAAATCAACAGCGTTGATATTGTCTTCCGTATCGGCAAATCCCAAACCCCATTAGGCGGCACAGTATGCCTTGTTGACGAAGTAGCCATTTATAACCGCGCACTCACCGAAGACGAAATCAACCAAGATATGAATCAAGGTGTGTTCTATGCGGTGTCTCCCGGTGGCAAACTCGCTACAACTTGGGCAAATCTCAAAAGGTAAATCCAGAAAATTTTAATATCGTCAGTGGAGTTTTCGTACTTATTCACAGTCATTTTCAACGTAGTGAATCCTCTGAATGCCAAGCGCAATCGGCGGGTTCATTAAGCAACCCTCTAATTTACATTATTTTAAAATATGAAAAAAACATGTGCTATTTTCGATCTTGATGGGACGATTATTCGTCTTTCTTCAGAGAAAGTTTTTCTCAAACATTTATTGAGTCATGGGGAAATTCCTATTGCAAATCTATTTGCGTGGACATCTCATTTTTTAAAGGTCAGATCATATCCTGAGGCAAAATCGAACAAAATCCATCTACGCGGTTTAGAACAGCGTCACCTTTGTGAACTTGCGCGAGAATGCTTTGTTGAGTCACTGCAAGCAAGCATTTTTCCCAGCATTTCAACACTCATGCAAACCCACCGCAATGAAGGACGATCAGTGATCCTGATGTCCGGTTCGTTGTCATTTCTTGTTGAACTTTTCCATGAACATTTTCAGACCGATCTCATGGTCGCAGACGAACTGGAGGTGGCTGATGGTAGATTTACCGGTAACCGCGTTGGTGTGCGTCCTTATGCTCAAGACAAAGCAGCCCTTGCTAAAGAACTTGCTATGACGCATGGGTTTGATCTCAGTTCATCTTATGCTTATGGAAACCACCACTCGGATGTTTATAAACTGGAATTGTTTGGGTATCCCGTTGCAGTAAACCCGAATCGGGAGCTCCGCAGAATCGCAAAAAAGAGAAATTGGCAGATAGAAATGTAATCAAGGGTGGGATAAACAGTGCGGCTTGAAAAATATATCGCTACCTCAGGTATCGCCTCTCGGCGTGCGGTAAAACAAGCGATTCGTGAGGGACATGTCACCGTTAACGGCACGGAGATCGTCACTCCCGGTCATCCAATTGACGTAGAAAAGGATTATATTGAATTTGAAGGGGGAAAGGTTGAGCCGCTAACACAACGTCTCTATCTAATGCTAAATAAGCCTGTTGGTTATTTGACAACCCGTCATGATGAACGGGGACGCCCTACCGTAATGGATCTATTAGCGGATCTGCCTAAGTCAATTTATCCTGTGGGACGTTTGGATTTAGAGACTGAAGGTCTACTGCTATTCACGAATGATGGCAATTTCGCTAATCGGTTAATGCATCCGAGCCATGAGATTGAAAAGACATATCTTGCATGGGTAAACGGTGTTCCGAGCAAAAGCGCGCTCGATCGTCTACGTAGTGGTATTGCTATTCCCGGAGGAAAAACTGCCCCTGCGAAAATCAAACAACTAAATGTGAAGACCGCACCTATCTTACCTACTCATAAGAAAATAAACAAGGATGGTGAAGTCGCAAAATTGAGTGTGATTATTCACGAAGGGAAAAAACGACAGGTACGTCTAATGTTTAAGGCGGTAGGACACCGGGTGATCCGTTTGAAGCGAACACGTGTAGGTACGTTAGAGTTAGGCAATCTCCCGCAGGGGCAATATAGATTTCTTACCCCCGCGGAAGTTGCAAATTTATTACAAGTTTAGTTGTCGGTTTCGCTTTCGCTAGCGGCAGCTTCCTCAGACAATTTCTGAACACGTTTCAGTGCCGCCTCAGCATTCTGCTTCATCCTATCATTGGTGGTGTGATTCATTAACTTCTCAAGCACTTCAGTAGCTTCTTCTAGTTGTCCATTGAGTGAATATGTAACCCCGAGATAATACTGAGCCTGATCGTAATCCGCACTTTTCGGGTACATTTCAATGATTTTTTTGAAACGTATCACAGCTTTTGAAGCAAATTCTGTAGCTTCCTCTCCAGATTTACGCTGAATTTGCATGGCGTAAGTGAGTCCGATTTGGAGATGTAACTTAGGTAAAAGTCCCGTACTATTATCTGGGTCATTTTCGAAAACCCTTTCACTAAACGGGAGTGCCTTTTTAATTTGCATCGTTCTCAGATAAGTCATTGCAAATTCATTGTTCAACTTGACATCATCGGGCATCTTCTCGCTAATCAGAAGTGCTTTTTTAAATTGATTCTTGCCAAGATAGTAAATAGCAAATTCGCGATTGAGTCCGACATCATCGGGCATTTTCTCGCTGATTGGAAGTGCTTTTTCAATTTGTTGACGTTTCAGGAAGAGCCTGGCGATCTGCCGGTTCAATTTGGGATCGTCAGGCATCTCCTTGAGTTTTGCCAACTTTTCTTGGAAGTTAGCCTCTGTTTTTATCACATTTTCCATTATAGGTAAAAATTGATCCGGTGGCATGTATCCAGAATGATTCTTGATGACGCCGCCATCCGGTGCAATGAACAGAATTGCAGGAAACCCTCTAATCCCATATTTGTCTTGTGCTTTCTTGTTTTCAGGCTGTTCTTTGATTTCCGGGTTTACTTTAACAGGAATGAAATTCTCAGCAATAGCAACAATGCGTTCATCAGTGAATGTGTCGGCATCCAGCCGCTTACACCAACCTCACCATTCTGTGTAGAAGTCCATCATAATCGGTTTGCCTGTTTCAACGGATTGTGCCGTGGCTTCCGCAATAGATGTTCCCCATTCAACTGTTGCTGAACTAATCTCTCCTTCAACAACTTTTTCCGCTTCAGTATCAACTTTTTCCCCTTCAGTACCAGTTTCTTCCCCTTCAGCAAAAACAGGGATTGCTACAGCCATCAAGAAGAGGACAATGAGTCCAACGAGATAGTATGTGTGACGGTGAAAAATAGAATTATACATCAATTCTCTCCTTATTTTAACTTGTGCGATTAAAATGAAGCATACGCCTTAATTGTGATGTTGAACGGAAAATCCACGCAATTGGGTATCGCTTCCGTAATTGTTAACATAATAACACATTCTACAAAGAATGTCCAGAAAAAGATTCAATTAATCAGAGCCATTCAGTTTTAAGAGATTATTCGGGTTTCGTGCATTTTTCTTATGAAGATCCGGTGCGGTTAGGAAACCGCACCTACCGGGTCTGGGTAAAATGAGGTCAAAGTATGGAAAACTGAATTGCTCTGTTAAATCAATTTGTACTGGCTTTTTTTGCGAAAGTAAAATTCAGTTATTTTCCAACACAGAACTGTGAGAAAATACGATCCAAAATATCTTCAGTAGTTGTTTTGCCTACGATGTCACCGAGAGCATCAAGACTAATCCGCAGGTCAACAGAAACGAGATCAGGCGGCATGTCGTTTTCTAAACTTGCTATAACATCGTCAAGTGCCTCTTGTGCCTGTCGTAGCGCGTCTTGATGGCGCGCGTTGGTAATAATCGGAGATTCAGCCATGACGAATGTTCCACCAAGAAGCTCCTCACGGATGGCAGTTTTCAGCACATCAATACCTTTCCCTTCGGTAATTGCTGTCTGAATAACGCGAGTCTTTGGACAATGATCAGATAAGTCTTGTTGTTGTATGACAATGGAGAGATCAATTTTATTTAGAATCAGAATGGCACGGTGGGAATTTGCAATCTGCAATAATTCAATGTCCGATTCATTTAGGGGTAGAGATGCGTCAAACATAAGGAGTAGAAATTCTGCTGTATTGAGAACGTCTCTACTTCTTTGAACGCCTTGTATTTCAACGATGTCCTCTGTCTGTCGAATACCTGCTGTATCAACGAGATTGATCGGGATACCACCGATATTAATCGGCTCCTCAATTGTGTCGCGCGTTGTTCCAGGGATGTCTGTGACAATTGCCCGTGCAGTGGTAACCAAAGCATTGAACAGACTGGATTTTCCGACATTCGGTTTGCCTAAAATGGCAACGTTGACACCTTCTTTGATGAGACGTCCTTCAGAAGCAGTTTCTAACAGGCTCACCAAATCTGCTTGAACAGCACGGGCAGTATGCAGCTGCGTCTCTATTTTCATAAAATCCAGGTCTTCATCTGGAAAATCAATGGATGCTTCAATTTCTGCCAACAATGCTGCAAGGCTATCACTGAGGTGATTCACACTTTCTGAGAGTTTTCCTGCAAGCGCATTAATTGCGATTTTATGGCTAAGTTCTGTTTTTGAGCTGATGAGTTCTGCTACGGCTTCAGCTTGTGCAAGGTCAAGTCTACCGTTGAGAAATGCACGTTTCGTAAACTCGCCCGGTTCAGCAAGCCTTGCCCCTGCTTTTACTACTAACGCTAACACAGATGTTAAGGGGACAATACCACCATGGCAGTTAAATTCAACAATGTCTTCGGTGGTATATGTTTTCGGCGCGCGCATGATGCCGAGCAACACTTCGTCAACGACTTCATCAGATGCAGATGTATCTATGATATGTCCGTGTGTGAGTGTATGCGATGGGAGTTTGTCAAGTAAGACAGCGCGTGATGGGTGAAACAACTGACAAGCGATCGGGATCGCAAGCGAACCGCTGACGCGTACTATGCCGATGCCGCCTTCACCTCGCGGTGTTGCGATGGCAGCGATTGTATCGTCAAATTTCATATCGCGGGTCTCGTTCTACGGATACGGCGCGAGGACACAGAGGAATTGGTAATCGTCCCACTACGTTTGCATCTAACAAGGCGGCAGAATATCTCTGGATCAGTAACCATCTTGCCTTGCAATAACAACGCGACGCACATCACCTTCTCCTTGACTAAAAGTTGAAACGGTATCGTCCGTTTGTAAGGTGAGGTGAATTATGCGGCGATCCTTCGCAGACATAGGTGAAAGCACAACACTCTGCCGCGTCCGTTTGACTTTTGCAGCAACTTGATGGGCAAGGTCAACGAGCATCTGTTCTCTACGTTCACGGTAACCTTCTGTATCAACAAACACCTTTTTCTTGGCGAGAGCATTTTTATTGATGATACAATTGAGGATACGTTCAATAGCATCAAGCGTCTGTCCGTGCTTACCGATGAGAAGTGCCGGAGAATCGGTAAGCATATTGAGGTGCAGACTGCCTTCAATAAAGTCAGATTTGACATCACCGTTAATACCTATCCGCGTGAGTATTTCTTTCAAAACGGTTTCAGGAGTAGTCGTGATATCTTCCTTAAGGGTGGCACGAACTTTTGCGGGTTTCGCACCAAAGCTTAAAATGCCTTTTGTCGGTTCATTGATAATTATGATGTTGACTTGTTCGTGAGTTGTTTCAAGTTCTGTGAGAGCAATTTCAATTGCCTCTTCGACTGTTTCAGCTTCAGTTTCAATATAATTTTGCAATTGGCAATACCCCTTTGTTCCGTTGAAGATTCATGCATATAAGCGGCGCGTGAATTGCGCGACTACAAATGCGTCTGCTTGAAGTATATATTTCCTTTTACTTCTGCTTTCGTTTTGGTGTATTTTCCTGTTTATCGGGTTCGCCATCATGGAAATAATTAGTTTGTATATATTGTTGAGCAACAGTAAAGACATTATTACATAACCAATATAACACAAATCCAGAAGCCCAGTTATAAAAAATGAAAATGAAGATAAGCGGCATAAACTGCATGATTTTCGCTTGCGTAGTAGTCGTAGTTGGTGTAGCTGACATACCACCGACAAATTTCTGCTGAAGCCAAGTTGTTAGTCCGTTCAAGATAGGCAAAAATCGGATAGTGTCTATATCTATAAAGATTAGTGGAATCGTAAACGGAAGTGAAATCAATGTATCCGGTGCCGAGAGATCATTAATCCATAGGAAGAAAGGCGCGCCTCGAAATTCAACCGCACTTCCAAGCAGGGCAAATAGTGCCCAGAAAATAGGAAGCTGCGGAATCCAAGGGATACAGCCGCTCAATGGGTTCACACCGTTTTCCTTGTAAATGCGCATTGTTGCTTTGTTCAGTTTTTGGGGATCGTCTCGATGTTTTTCTTTTAATTCGGTCAATTGCGGCTGAAGTTGCTGCATCTTCTTCATCGAAACATGTGCTTTACGGGTGAGTGGAAAAGAAATTACCTTTACTAATGCCGTTAAAAGAATAATCGCTATCCCATAGTTCCGAAAGACATTGTACAATGCCTTGACTAACCAAAGCATTCCCCAGGCCAAGGGGCCGAAAATACCGAAATCAATGACTTTAGATAGGTTGATCGGGGTTTCCGAGCCATTTTTTGGTGCAGTGATCTTCTTCAGAAGTGCGTCATCTTTGGGACCAATGTAAAGTCGAAAAGCATGGGTTTGTTTTTGCTGAGAATTTAACTTGAAACTTGGAATTGTCAATACAGCAGTCTCTGTAGGTGCTGTAACGAGAATATCTTTTATTTCATTTACAGCTGCATTATGCAGTCTATAGGTAGCCTTGATTTGCGGGTCTGGAATCATTACTGCACTAAAGTATTGGCTATTAAGACCCGCCCAAAGTACAGTTTCAAACGCAACCTCATCTTTCAGTTCGCGTGTTGGTTTTCCTGTGCCAATATAAGTTCTAGCACCTTCAGCACCACGACGTCCAGGTTTTCCTGCTTTTTTTTCGTGTACGAGCAGGTCAGCATTAATCCCTGGTCCCCAACGTAGTTCGTAGCCATTCGCGTTTTCATTTCCGCCAATTTGCAACGGTACAGAACCATCTGAAACATTTTCAAACTTTATCGCCAAATCAACCGTATAACTATCGTCGTTATAAAAGGTAAATTGTTTGGCGACCTTCAATTGCTCTCCTATCGTAGTCGTAAAGGTAAGCGTCCCTTTTTCTTGTGTATCTAAGAGTTCAATTCCTTGCGGTTTATCAACTTGCCATGTGGCACGACGGTATGTAATCTCATCCTGCAGATTTGAATCTCCAAACCAAAGTTCAAGCCAGTCACGTTCACGTGTTCTCTGAGGAATAAGGTTCAACGGCAGGTCTTCTGCTACATCAGATCTATCAGGGAAACGTAGATTTCCACCTTCATCCTTTTCTATTAATTCCCACCTCTTAACTATTGCCAATCTCTCGTTAAAAGTAATATTGTAAGTATTCGTTCTGACATGTACCTGCGGATCGTCGGGATTATCCTCTGGCGTAGCCAGAGAATCCGCATCAGTAGGATCATCTCCCTTTTCTCCGATTTCAGTATCGGGTGTGTCACCTTGGGGTGTTTGTTCAGTAATTGGGACTTCGTTCTGTTCAGGCGTAAAACTTTTGCCAAATATCAGGCTCCATGCAATCATGACTGCAATCATTAGAACGAGTGCAAGAATATAGCGGGCTCCCATTTAAATTTAAATACTCCTCTTTCTGGTTATAGCGGGATGTTTTTGTGATTCACCATACATTGAATGTGAACATAAGATCAGTGTTTTTGTTACTGAAGCGGGTCAAAACCCCCTGGATGATAAGGATGGCATTTTACTAATCGTTTTATAGTTAACCAACTACCTTTAAAGGTTCCATACCGTTCAAAGGCTTGTTGTGCGTAGTGTGAACAAGTCGGATGAAAGCGACACGTTGGAGGAAAAAGCGGAGAGATGAAGCGGCGATAACCGCGGATAGTGTAAAGAATGAGATGACTCATTATTTTTCACATTATCGCGCACTTGAGGAAGTCTTTAATAGACCAAAGAACCTATTAAGACTCACCACTGATTCAACTTTCAGCACGAACGATTCCTACTGAGTACACGTTACAGAGATTCAATTTAAAAGTTCACTATAAACTTGTTTCACTGATCGTCATGATTGATGCCCTACAGAACAAATTGAGCAAACTTTCACGAGCTTGATGTCCGGAAAGACCATAGGCAGCCGTTCTACCTACAACTACAATATCGTAGTTGGGTAGGAGTTTATGCTTTAGCATACGAAACGTTTCACGAATGATTCGTTTGACACGATTCCTCTGAACACTATTACCTACTTTTTTGCTGACTGTTATTCCTAAACGAGGTTGCCTGAGTTCTGTGTGGTAGACATAGATAACGAAGTAGGCATCCCAGTACTTTTTACCCTTTTTATATGCTCTCTGAAATTCCCATGATTTCTTCAGTCTTTCTGGGTGTGGTTGATAGGACATAAAGTCAGGGCACATTTATATTGCTCTCGCCCTCTCCTTAGCGTGCTATACAGCGAGTTTCACTTCGTCGTTATAACAACATCAACCGTGTATCAGAAAAAGTAGATGTAACTCCGAATCAGTTAATATAGAGGTACTTTTTCCACGACGGATGATAACCTCGAAAATGACGGTTGAGTTGCAAATACGTCAAAATTGAAGGCGTTTTCGGTAAACGTTTCAACTTAAACTGCGTCTCATAAGGCATTTGATTGCCTTTTTTGTTATTACATCGTTTGCAAGCAGTCACAACATTTTCCCATGTTGTTTTTCCACCTTTTGAAAGGGGAACAACATGATCAAGTGTGAGCAGAGAAGCAGAAAGTTCACGGTGGCAATACTGACATATATGCTGATCGCGCGCAAGTACATTTTTGCGGGAAAACTTGACCACACTACGCGGCACATGGACGTAATTTACCAGACGTATAACGTGTGGCACTTTAAACGCAGTTGATGGCGTCTGTATTTCCGATTCAGACACTTCTTCTGTCTGAGCTGTTCCCTTGAAAACCATCTTTAAGGCGCGTCTGAGGTTGCAAACATTGATTGCTTCGTAGCTAGCGTTTAGTACCAAGACGGTGACTTCCACTCGCCTGTCCTCCTACAAGCAAGGCATTTAGACTATACTTAGATGCAATTTTAACACATCTAAACAAGAATTGCAACTAAAATCTGTATAGGCAGGGTTATTTAGTTTTAATAATTCTTAGTTTTGAAGGTTAACTTCGGGTTTAGGTTTTAAAAGCGCATGGACAGATGTTTTGTGTCATCATTGTCTATTGTCTGAACCAGGATTTGCGGGATTATAGGATTACCAGGATAAGCATTTGAGTTATCAGACGTTCGTGTTAAAGTTAGACCTGTCCGAGATTACAGATACACATAAGGTTCAATCATTAGAAAACACCTTTGATAAGCGAAATCCTGAAAATCTGGTAATCCTGTGAATCCTGGTTCAGACAAAAAGAAAATAAATATCTCAAAATAAGCAAATAGCACTAACGTTTGTGATAAAATATACCCGAAACCCTAAAACTAAATAACCCTGCTGTATAGGCGTAGTAGCGGACTTCCTGTGCCTTATCTATTATCCATGAGTTGTTTGTTAGTTACATCCCACAGAATGGTTGTACCATCTGAAGCGGTACTTGCAAGCATCCGCCCATCAGGACTAAATGCCACAGAGCGAATCCAAGTGGTATGACCGATTAGTGTCTCCATGATTTTGCCGGTTGTGATATCCCACAACCGGATAACATGCAGACTGCTACCTGCAATTGTGTGTCCATCCGGACTAAACGCGACATGAGTAACGTTCCTTGCTATTGGTTCTTTAAACGTATTCAACAGGTTACCAGATTCCACTTCCCATATTTTGATAGTGTCGTCACTGCTGCCACTTGCAAGAACTGTTCCATCTGGTGAAAATGCAACACTTGTTCCGGGATCTGTATGACTAACAAGATCTCTTTTAAATTCGTTTGTGTGTGTATCCAACAACCGAATTGTCCTTGCATTCGTGGCATAGGCGAGTATATTTCCATCTGGACTGAGGGCAATTGATCTGATCTGTTCGTAAGAACTTGTACCTGAAATGTTGGCGGCGGTTGCCTTTAGGACTTTGCCAGTTTGCACATCCCAAAAACGGATTGTACTGTCCCAACTCCCACTCAACAAGATTTTCCCATCGGGAGAAAATGCAAGCGTCGTTACAGTCCTTGAATGCCCAATTAGTCTATCCATGAGTTCACCAGTTTGCGCATTCCACAAAAGGATCCGTCCAATCGAACTTCCTGATGCAAGTAGTTCACCATTTGGCGAGAACTTCACGGTATATGGTAGACTAATATGCCCGGGTAACGTTTTTCGTATCTTCCCGGTTTTCACATCTCGCAGATGAATCGTATTGTCTGCACCGTCGGTTATAGCGATGGAAGTGCCATCTGGTGAAAACGTCACCGATCGACTGAAATCCGAATGACCATTGATTGTTTTCAATGGCTTTCCAGTCTCAACATCCCAAAAACGGATCGTGCCATCTCCTGCGCTCGCGCTAGCTACTGATCTGCCATCGGGTGAATATGCCACGGCGATTATAGGATCCGTATGTCCGATGAGAGAATGTAACAACTTTTTGGTTTCAACTGACCATATTCGAACTGTACTGTCCAATCCACCACTTACAAGGTATAAACCATCTGGTGAAAAATCCAATGAAGTTATACGACTTCTATGCCCTGGTAGCGTTTTCAGAAGATCACCTGAATTGACATCCCAAAAATGGATTCTTCCATTCCAATTTCCCGTAGCAATCTGAAGACCATCTGGCGAAAACAAAATTGTGTAAATTCCACCTACCTTCGCAGCGATAGTTTTTTCATTTTCGCCTGTGTCTAAGTTCCAAAAAATGATTGAATTTTCATCCATCCAGCCTATACTTGCAAGTATATCTCCATTCGGGGAATATGCCAGAGAACGCACAGTGTCCGTGTGTCCCACGAACGTTGATACTACTTCCCCTGTCGTCGTATTCCACAATCGGATAGTATTATCCGCACTACCACTTGCGAGTGTTTCTCCATTCGGACTAAATTCCAATGAATAGATATCGGATGTATGTCCTAAGAAGACATCTTGTAGTTTTTTATCAGCCAGGTTCCATAATTGAACTTTATTCTCGCTCGCGCAAGCTAACATTTTTCCATCGGGACTAAACACAATTGAAGATGCCGGAATCATGCCATCTGCAAGCAGATCAAGTTCCTTACCTGTGTTTACATCATAGATCCAGATGCCAATCGAGCTACTGACAGCAATTCGATTTCCATCCGGAAAATATGCAATATCTTTGATTATCCCTTTTCCAAAACGTTGTATTGCCCCTTCAGGCAAATGCCATCGAGTATATTCTTGGGAATAACCAAACGATGCCGACAAAAGAGAAATAACAACTATTAGAATAGTATACAGTTTTACATTTCTCATAATCTTATTCATTTATCCGTTTTTATTTGGATCTTGGACATATCCCATAATAGCACAGTTCCGTCAGTGCTTCCACTCGCGAGCATCTTTCCATCGGGAGAAAACGCCACCGATAAGACATATCCTGTATGTCCCACGAATCCCGTCTTGAGTCTTCCTGTTTTTGCGTCCCAACAGCGAACCACTTTGTCCCAACTGCAGCTTGCAATCATATCTTCTTGCGGAGAATACGCCACTGATAAGACATACCGAGTATGACCTGTTAACATCATTTTATTGGTCCCAGTGCGTGCGTTCCACAAACCGATTTTTCTGTCATCGCTTGCGCTTACAAGTGTACCTCCATCAGGACTGAAAGTCAACCCTGTAATTTCATACGTATGCACGACTGGTTTGCTGAGTAAACGGTTAATAGAGGGCATCTGCTTACGTAATCCTGTGCTTGGCACCCAATAAAATATCTGATTTTCACCATCTCCACTCACAAGTGTCTCACCGTCAGGTGAAAAGGCAACTGCTCTTACTTTATCTGTATGCCCACTGAGCGTATGCAAAGGTTCACCCGTTTGCAAATTCCATATACGAACGCTGTTGTCATAACTACCACTTGCAAGGGTATTCCCATCAGGTGAAAATGCCACTGATGCCACAATATTCCAGTGTTCAGTAAGTATTTGCTTCTGTTGACCTGTTTGGAGGTCCCATAAACGGATCGTGCTGTCCTGACTACCACTCGCCAGTGTTGTTCCATCAGGACTAAACGCAACGCTATAGACTGTCTGTGCGTGTCCAATGAGGGTATTTTTATATGCTCCAGTATGCGGGTCCCATAAGAAGATAGTGCTGCCTGAATTCCCACACGCAAGTGTTTTCCCATCAGGTGAAAATGCCACTGACTTGACATCACGGGTATGTCCAACAAATATATTTTTTTCGCGGCCTGTCCGAGCATGCCACAAGCGAACTGTCCCATCGTAACTTCCACTTGTGAGGGTATCCCCTTTAGGAGAAAATGCGATAGAAACGACGTGGTCAGTATGCCCGTC
The DNA here is from genome assembly GCA_965218285.1 of Candidatus Poribacteria bacterium. Lineage (GTDB taxonomy): Bacteria > Poribacteria > WGA-4E > WGA-4E > WGA-3G > MSPOR6. Next base: position 4,995,285 of record OZ244616.1, on the reverse strand, counting down.
AAACGTTCTCAAACGTTCACCTGTGTCGGAATTCCACAAATGAATCTCATTGTCCCAACTTGCGCTTGCAAATGTCTTTCCATCCGGTGAATATGCAACCGATACGACATACCATGTGTGCCCTATGAGGATCTGTTTGTTCTTACCTGTACTTGTTTCCCATAAACCGACAGTCCCGTCGTCACAACCACTAACTATCGTTTTGCCATCAGGACTAAAAGCAATAGAGGTTACAGCACGGTCATGTCCTGATAGCGTCTTCAGATGCTGCCAAGTGTTAGCATCCCATAGTAGGATTGTAGCGTCGTTATTTCCACAGGCAAGGACATTTCCATCAGGACTGAAGGCAACCGCTCTGCCCCAACGCGTATTTCCTGTAAGTGTCTTTTTGAGCGTTGCTGTTTGCGTGTCCCACAAGCAAACAGTTGCGTCTTCACTCGTGCTTGCAAGCGTATTCCCATCCGGACTGAAGGCAAGCGATCTAACATCATCTAAGTGCCTAACGAGAGTAGCCTTTCGCGTGCGTGTCTCTATGTCCCACAACCGTATGGTGTCATCGTTGCTTCCAGTTGCCAATGTTTTACCGTCCGGACTAATGGCAATACATCCAACACCTTCTATATGACCAGTTATGAGTGCCATTTCAGCACCGGTGTCTGCATCGTAAAACCAGACGCCTATTTCAGTTGATACTGCGATAAAATTGCCATCTGGGGTATATTTTACCTCATATAATTTTCCTTTTCCTAAACGTGCGATAGCACCTTGAGGTAGTTGCCATCGGGTATATTCTTGTGCGTAACTGTTTGACAACTTGAACTGAAAAATGGCGAGCGTTAGTATTACATACAAGCATAGACTTTTCATACTCACCTCATTGGATTACGGGTGGTTCAGATATATTTTGATGTTAAATTTGCATTTATGAGTAGACGGCACCAAATTCAATATAAGCATTTAGCACCGTCTACTTATGTCCATTTACATCCGTGATTCTTTTAGTGGTGTTCAAATGCTTCAATGAGTTCACGTGGGCGGTCCACAGCCTAAAGACTGTTTTGTTCTGTCATTAAAAGTGATTGGGAAAATTCATGTTTATTCGGGCAATGACAAACACGCATAGGTCAAGAAAGCCGTCACATTTTAAAGTTTAACACAAATTTTGTTGGGATGTCAAGAAAACTAAAATAGTGATTAACATTATGTTGTTGACGAAAAAATGCATGTATGGTATCTTAAAGTTAGGTCTTATGACAAACAACTAAACCAAGTTGCCATATACAAAATGGTAGACAAGGAGGCAATTTTATAAATGAGATGGTTTAAAATGCAATCAAAATCTTGCAAAAAAGTCCCAAGATATGTGGGAAGGAGTTTCTGCCAAAGCAAGCAAATCAAGGAGCAGCAAGGCATATTAACACTGCTAAATTTGGGGATGCTCTTTTTATTAGGACTTGTCATATCAGGGTGTGGTCAGTCCCTAGCCAATTTGGCTCCCATTCAACCGGTGAATAATATAGCTGCAGCAGAAATGGAAATAGCCGCAAATCCCAACACAACTATGAAAATACCACCAATCCCTACCGGTGAACTTGCCAAACCTGTATTAGATAAACACGGGCTACAAACTGTCGGTTTTCGCCTCATTGAAGCAAAAGAGGCAAATACCAATGCTTTAACGTATATGTTAGCTTTTCCGGAATACGCTTATTCTATTGACAAATGGCACAACTTTCTGAAAGATTGGGCAGAAGTACAGTCCCAAATTGAATTACCTACTGCGGACGAAAACAGGAAGATAATAGACGTGATATGTGTCTCAGATTATCCACAGGCTTTTGATGTTCACGCGAAACAACCTATCCTGACGAAAACACAGGATGGAATTACTGTCTCCATCTGTTATTGGCGCAGAGCAGATCTGGACCGGAAATATAATCGCGGTAATGCTTTTTCACCTTTTTACGAAACTGAAGCACTTCATCAAGGTGACAAAACGGATGTGTTTTATGTGAAGATTACCAACAATCGTGAGCAACACATTATTCTTGATGTCAAAGATTGTCTAATTATTGACCAAGGTGATAACATGTACCATGGGATTGATTTAGAAGATTTAAGGGATCGTTTTACTAATATGACGCGTGCGTCAGGACTCTATGCTACAAAAGGTCTTAAAAAAGCGCGCGAAATTTTACTTGAAAAGCGTATGCCAATTGTTGAAAAGCAAGTCGGTAAATATCGAACTGGTGTAAAACCCGGTGATAGTGTTGAAGGTTTTCTCCCATTCACACAGACAAAGTTCAATGCCCTTACACTCAGTGTGATTCTACCGATTGAAAAAGCACCGCCCCCTGAAGGAGCACAACGGTATCAAACTATAAAGTTTATATTTCCGTTCACACACGATAGAGGTATCCGAGTCGCTCAACCTGCACCACAGAGATATTAAGAACTATAAGAAGGATGTTTTAATTTCTTCTCAAAATGTGCAGACATTTTATGAGGACTTATACCGAATTAGCGGGATTTGTCTTATTTTCCGGACGGTAGGTGCGGTTTCCTAACCGCACTATAGGCGTCAATTTAGTGCGTCTGATACATCTTTCGCCTCTCCCGAGCTTTGGTAAAATCACATCTTAGCACCAGCGGTGCGACAGGTATATAGAAAACGGTGTCCAACAGTCTCTTGAACCCCAGCGGGGTGACAGGTGTCTGACAACATGTGCCCATATACACCTTTCGCCCCGCTGGGGCTTGAGTTTGGTATGGATCGTGGTCTATACACATTCCGCCCCGCTGGGGCTTATACCAAATTAACGGGATTTGTAGCGCGAGGTCCCCGTGCCTCGCAATGTTGACTTTATCGGAAAACTTCGAATCAAGTTAATTTGGTATAAGATATCCAAATATAGGTTTATTTCCTTAAATTGACGCATAAGGTGCGGTTAGGAAACCGCACCTACCGGGTTGGGGACCGCTAAATTGACGCTAATGGTGCGATTTCCTAACCGCACCTACCGAGTGGGATCAAGTTAATTGGGTATTACTATAAAAGAAAAGAGGTTCAGTGTGGATAATCACATCGAACCTCTTTTTTTATATATGGAACTGATTTACAAAACTGGCATACTGAAATCAGGCAACAATATCGCAAGGTGGGAGAGAATTTAAAAATAGTTTACCATAACTGCGTGTTCTAATACGTGAATCCAGAATTACCACAATACCTTGATCTTTTTGCGTGCGGATAAGTCGTCCAAACCCCTGTTTGAGACGTAGTATGGCTTCAGGCAAACTAAATTCCAAGAAGTCATTTCCCCCTTGATCTTTAATCTGTTTGACACGTGCCACCATGACTGGATGTGTCGGTACTTCAAACGGAAGTTTTGTAATAACCACATTACTGAGTGCTTCACCGCGTACATCAACACCTTCCCAGAAACTGGAAGTGCCAAACAGTACTGAATTTGTATCCTCCCGAAACGCCTGCAGCATATCTGTCCGTGAAAGTTCGCCACCTTGTTTGAACACATCAATGCCTATTTCAGCGAGGTAAGGGGCAACTTCCTCATATACCTCATCCATCATCTTGTAACTGGTAAATAAGACAAAAGCTTTACCGTGTGTCATTTTGAGATAATGTTTGATTTCGCGAATGGCAGCAGGGACAAACTCAATACTATTTGGATCCGGCATAGAAGGTGGAATATGTATTTTTACTTGCTCTTTAAAGTTAAATGGCGAGTTCACAAGTAGTTCCCGACACTCATTAATACCAATCCGTTTTTTAAAGTACTCGAAACTATGGTTTGTAGAAAGTGTTGCACTTGTCATCACAACGCTCTCTTTCGCATCAAATAGATTTTCCTGTAACATCTGACTAACATTTACAGGTGTAGCATTTAGAAGGATGCGAGGCGTTCGACCCCACGCGGACGTTTCTACCCAGTAGATATAATCCGGATCGGGTTGCCGAACCATTAAGTCCAATTCATCTCTCAGCCGCCTGCACTGGTTGTAGTATGAAGTCAATTCCTGCTCATCGTCATCGGTTTCGGCATTATCGCGCAGCCCCTTAAGAGTCTTTTCAATATGTGACAAAGGAGTTTCCAACATATTTCCATCCTCAAAAACCTTGGCTATATTATTTTCATCAATCCGTTCTGTCGTGGTATATCCATCTGCATTTGCCAAATGATCTCCAACAGTCTTGAAAAACAGGTTTGCTTGTTCCCGTGCTTTATCAACTTCATCAATAAGATCTGTTGAGTTGAATCGTGCGGCAGCCCCACTTTCGTTTCTCTCGTTGTGAAGTGAATCTAGGAACCATTTGACTTGAGTGTTGCTGATTTCAAGGCTGGTATGATATGTTGCAGTGGCTTCCAGATGATGTGCCTCATCAATAACTAAGTAGTCGTAGTCAGGAAGAATCCCTACCGATGGGTCTATCTGCCGAATAGCCAAGTCACTAAAAAGGAGGTGATGGTTAACAATAAGTAGGTTCGCTTCGTGCATCTCGTGCCGCGCCCTGAAGTAAAAACAGACATCATAGGTGGGACATTTGCGCCCAAGGCAATTATCGCGGTCGGATACCACCTTATCCCAAATATGAGACTTCGGTTGAATCGGTAAATCCGCACGGCTTCCATCCTCTGTCATTTCCACCCACTCAACAATCGTTTTGACCTGATCAACCTCTTCCATCGTGTCGAATAACCCACGTTCATAAGTTAACAAACTCTCCAATCGTCGCTGTGAGAGATAGTTACGTCGCCCTTTCCCAAGAACTGCCTTGAAATCACGCGGGAGGACGCGTTGCAGAAATGGAATATCTTTGGTAACGAGTTGTTCCTGCAAACTGATAGTATTCGTTGAAACTACGACTGTCTGACCTGTCTTTATCGCAAATGAAATCGCAGGAATAAGATATGCAAAACTTTTGCCAACCCCTGTTCCTGCTTCAACAATCAGATGTTCAGATGCAGCGAAGGCACGAGCAACCGCGTTCGCCATCTGAAGTTGTTCCTCACGATATTCATAACCCGAAAGATGTTCCGCGATGATACCCCCCGGACGAAAAATATCTTTAAGGGTCAGAGTTTTTGGTGTTTGTGTCATGTGTTTCGATTCCATCGTTGTCAGTATCAGTTTTCAATTAAAAGAGGATAATCTATGTAGAAGACTCACTTAGGCAACCATTATTTCTCTAACAGTACTTTCAATGTTTCCGTGCCGTGACTACTCTTAATCTCGACCATAAGTTCCATAGCATCTCGTTCAGCCTGGAGTAGTGCCTCAAAGGTTTGAACATCAGAGATTTCTTTCCCATTAATAGCAACGATAAGCGCGCCTTGGGGAATTTTCGCCTTGAATCCTGGCGCGTTTTCCTTAACCCTTTCAACAATAACACCACGATCTTCATCTGTTAGGTAATGATATCTCTGAAAATCATGTCTTTCTAACTTACGCACTGCTAATCCAAGTGTTTTCCATGAAACAGATTCATCTTCAATTGGTATCCCTACCAATTCCGGCGGCATTTCAGCAATTGTCACGCTGAAAGTTCTTTCTTGCCCACGCCGCAATACCTTGATGACAGATTCTTTACCAACCTGTGATTCCGCAATGAGCATCTGGAATTCAAGTGATTTTTGTATCTTCTTTCCATTGTATTCAATGATAATGTCACGTCTCTCTAAACCTGCATGGTCCGCAGGTGTGCCTATTCCCACTCTTTCGATACGTATGCCGTTTGCTACCTCCACCATCCTAATACCAAGATAACCACGGATAATTTTGCCGTTTGTAATCAGTTGACTACCAATAGTATCAACAAGGTTGCTGGGAATCGCAAATCCAGCCCCCGCCCTCACTGGATCAGGTGTATTTTCAACCTTCCGAATTAAGGCGTTGATACCGATCACTTCTCCATATATATTTAGCAGAGGACCCCCGCTGCTACCGGTATTTATCCAAGCATCTGTTTGGATAAAGTTTTGGTATCGAATAAAGCGCAATCCACCAAGAACAGAACGTCCTATGCCGCTCACAACTCCAGTGGTTACAGTATATTCAAGTCGAAAAGGATTACCGATGGCAATAGCAAACTGCCCTACCCGCACCTTCTCAGAATCGGCTAACGGTAGAAATGGAAACTCCTGTTCTCCCTCAACCTTTAGGACACCAACATCTGTGATAATATCCGTTCCAACTAATTTAGCCTCAAGTTCACTCCCGTCTAACAACCTGACCCTGAAACGTTCACCACCGTGGACGATATGGTCATTTGTTAAAATGTAGCCATCTTCTCTAAAAAAGAACCCAGACCCCCACCGATTTTGTCCACTATCTGAATTTAATGCCAAAACACCGACTATTGCAGGCTTACTATTGGTTGCTATATCAACGAATGCGTTTTCAACAGCACTTAACATATCCAAATTAGTCGGTTGCTCGGTTCGGAAGGCACACGAAGAGAAAATTACAACAAAAAGGAGTAGGACACAGTAACAGTTATACTTTTTTTTCATATAATAATCCTTGTGATACTCCCACGACTAAAGTCATGGGCTTCTTGCTTCTTCATCCGATGCCTCCTCTTGTGGAGGTCTTACTTAGACTCCACAAGCGTTTATACTCTCCGCGTATCCCGCGGCGAGTTGTTTTAGATTTCTGGCAGCGTTAACATCACGATCTTCTGTGTATTGACACACATCACAATTATATCGTCGTTCTGCCAATGATAACTCTGTTTTCTTATGTCCACAACTGCTGCATGTCTTGCTTGACGCAAAGAATTATGGTGCCTCAATAACTGGAATACCAAGCGTTTCCGCTTTGGATTTGAGTTTAGTGAGAAACCCACCTAACGCACTATCAGATAACGCCTTTGCTAATTTCCTATTCCTTAGCATGTTCGTTATTTTCAGTGTTTCAATACAGATAACTATAGGCGTCAATTTAGCGGTTTCCAACTGCGGTAGGTGCGGTTTCTTAACTGCCCCTTTTTGTATCAACATCTCAAATAACGCACAGGACGAGAATATCAGCGTTCGTAGTCGCGCAATTCATTGCGCCTCTTTTCTTTGAATATATCAACATCTCAAATAACGCACAGGACAAGAATATCAGCGTTCGTAGTCGCGCAATTCATTGCGCCTCTTTTCTTTGAATATAAGAGGCGCAATGAATTGCGCGACTACAAACGAGTTCTTTCCTTAAATTGACGCATAAGGTGCGGTTACAAACCGCACTACCGGGTTGGAGCCCCCTAAATTGACGCCTATGGGTTGAAACGGAGTAAAAACCAACATTTATCACATCCACAAGGGTTGCGTTGTCTTTACCGCTCGACCCAACCTACAATTGAATCCTAATTCGAACTCACGTCAGGTATGCGAAATATATCTCCACAGTTGATTTTCAGTTAGCTGCTTTTTAACTTGACCGTTACTTTTTCAATGCCATCAATACTTTTAATATCAAGAATCATTTCTGATCTATCTTGTTCAGACTGAAGAAATGTTTCAAGATTTTTAACGTCGGTGATTTCTTGACCATTGATACCAACGATGAGCGCGCCACGCGGAATTTTTGCGTTGAACCCGGGCGAACCTTTTTTAACCTTTTCAACGATAATGCCGCTATCTTCATCAGTTAGGTAGGCATATCTTTGATAATTGCCATCTTCCAACTTTCGCACGGCTAACCCAAGCGTTTTCCAAGAAACAGACTCAGTTTTGACAGAACGTCCCACCAATTCAAGTGGCATCTCATCAATAGTAACATTGAGTACGATTTCCTGTTCTTGCCGTAGTACTTTAACGCCATATTGTTTACCGATCTGGCATTCCATAATGTTCATTTCGAATTCAGTGAGTGATGGTACCTTTTCTCCATCGAATTCAACGATGATGTCATTGCGTTTTAAACCGCACTGGGATGCAGACGTGTCTGGTTTTACTTTTCTAATTTTAATACCTTGTGAAACACTTCGCATATCAGCATCAATGTAGCCACGAATAACTCTACCATGCGTAATCAGTTGTTTACCAATTGTTTTAGCGAGACCGCAGTTAATAGCTAAGGTTGATCCTTCTCCCGGGTTTAAGGAATTGATACCAATTACCTCACCTTGGATATTCAGCAAGGGACCACCACTACTGCCTGGGTTTATCCAAGCATCCGTTTGGATGTAATTATTATGATATTGAAAGAGTTTTGAATTTCGGTGATAACAACGATCTTTACCGCCGACGATACCTGCCGTCACAGTTTGCCTAAATTGCAGTGGATCACCGATAGCAATTGCAAATTGTCCTATTCGAATTTTCTCCGAATCTGCCATAGTGAGAACTGGAAGCTCTTCCTTTCGTTCAATTTTTATAACCGCAATATCAGTGTTTTTATCAACTCCGACCACTTTTGCATCATGCGTGCTACCATCAAACAACCTCACCGTAATGCTTTTTGCTCCAGCCACGACGTGTTCATTGGTTAAGATGTAGCCATCTTTCCGAATAATAAAACCGGAGCCAGCACCTGACTTATAAATAGTTTTGTTATCCTTTCGCTCTTCTTTTCTAACGGTAAGACTGACAATAGCAGGCTTACACTGATCCACAATATTAGTAATGGCATTTTCAAAAGAACTTAATATTTCAAAATCGTTTGGTTGGTTTGGTTGGACAGGTTGGTTTTTTGACGACGCACACGAACTAAGAATGCCAACGAAAACGAGTAATACAACGTAGAGATTTCTATTTTTAATCATCAGGTTACCCTTTAAATTATTTTTATTAGGTTAAATTTATTTTTAACTATGGTAAAATCAATAAGTATTTATTTATACACTTTTACACATAGTTGGTTTCAATATTCTACAGTAGTAAGATAAATTTTACACAATTAACTGCAGGACTACAAACTCAGTAAATCAAAAGAAATGGATAGGTACTGTAATATATTAACCTGATTTGTATTGTGAGGTTTCTGTGCCTCGGTATACTCACTATGGCAGAATATCAAGTTAATTTAGTATCATCTGTTTTTGTGTAGTGAATTTTAACAGATTTTTCGGCAAATGTCAATCTGTTTTTCGCGATATGAATCAATACATGAGTGGAAGTATTGAGATTTCTTATACAGGCAATATATTTTTACGGCTTCTTCAGATTTCCCCAAAGTATTGGCAGTTTACTTATAGGTTCCACTGCAAAAGCAGTATGGTAGATGCCGTGATTCATGATGTTATTAATCTCTTCTTTAGTGAGTGCATCGTTGAAGGGACCGACATCGTCCATGATACAAGCAGACTGAAAACTGGCTCCTTTGTCAGTGGCAAGCCATGCTGTTTGATCCTCTTCTACGAGTTGAAACTTCGCCACCGATTGTGAAACCTTTTCTTCGCCGTTGACATAAATCTTGGCAGTGTTCCCGTCATAGGTGTTCGCTACGTGATACCAAGTCCCTGCCTTAACGGTGACACCACTGCTAACATTCCAATTATTTGTCCAACTACGTAGCACATTTGGTCCCTCTTTATATGGAACATAGCGGTTGCTGCTCTGATCATGTATAGAGAAGTAGTTTTGCTGTCCCGATATATCCGTAAATTGAATCCATAAGATGAAACTCATTTTATCAGTCACGACTCCTTTACCGAACGGAATCGTAACAGTACCGCCTTTCTTAATATCAAGCGCGCCATCAACTTCCCCATCAACCCAATCTGATTGGGTAATTGTCCCATCATACCCGTTTCCCGATGCATCTTCAGCAACATCGCCTTTGTTTTCATCAAGTAACCAGATACCAACGATCTTCTCAGGATCAATCTGAGCATCACTAAAACCTACAAACATGCCGAATACCAACAGCATGCAAAGTGTCATAATAACAGTATACTGTATATACATGTGTCTCTCCTTATGTGACTAAAGTGTTTTAATTATACTAAAGTTTGGACAATTTCTGTTAGTTTCATGTAGAGTGAGGAATGTTGCGATATATGTGGAAAAATGGTATCCTTTCCAAAAGCCTATAGTTATTTATTTTAACCTTATACCAAATTAACTTGATTAGAAGTCTTTTGATATAGTAACGTGAGCTCGGTATAAGCCTACTTTCACGAATTCGCAGGTTTTTTCCACTAATTTCCCCTGTTTAAGGGGTTTAGGAGGTAAAAACACCGTCCCATTTATACCAAAACTCACGTTATTTCTTACACCGAGCTCACGTTATAGTACACCGTTGCGAGGAGGACCCAGAGATATCGCGCTACAAATCGGGTTAATTGGGTATAAGTTGCTACCTATTGAAAGGAGCAAAACAACATGTCAACACACACAGACCTCGGTTTCTTTGCAACAGAGGTTTCGTTTGAAAATAGTGCCGCAATTGTAACAGGGTCCAGCCGAGGAATTGGACGGGCAATCGCTATTGAATTGGCACGTCAAGGTGCCAATGTCCTCATCAACTACAACCAGAATCGCGATGCCGCCGAAGCAGTGCAGCGTGAAGTAGAAGCACTCGGTAGAAAAGCGGTTATCATCCAAGCGGACATCAGTAACTTAGACGCACACGAAAAGATGCTTGAAATCGCACACGATGCATTCGGAAAGGTAAATATCCTTATCAACAATGCTGGCATCACCCGCATCGCTGACATTCTTGAGGAAACACCAGAGCAGTTTGATTTGCTGTTAAACACGAACTTGAAGGCACCTCATTTTCTTACACAACGCGTCGCAAATTACATGATCGAAAATGAGATCCCAGGATGCATTATCTACACCCTCTCCATCTCAGATACGATGGCATCCGACAACCGAACCGCCTACTGTATTTCAAAAGCAGGATTAGAGATGAGTATGCGATCTTATGCAGGCAGGTTAGCAATGCACGGCATCAAGGTAAACGGCATCGCTGCAGGTGTCATTAATACCGACTTGTCACGTGTCCGCATTCCAGATTACGAAGAGGCAGCGGAGAAAGGGTATATCTTTATGGTACGCCCCGGCACACCCGAAGATGTAGCGCATGCGACTGTTGCTGCGATGCGACTCTACGATACAGGGGTTGTCCTTCCTGCTTCCGGTGGTGTGATGACACCATTACTCAACCTAAGGTCTATGACAGAATTAGATATGCACAAGTCTTAGTCAAGGTAGTAGGCAAATGACGTCTACGGTGCAAAATTTCTAAAAGGATTTGACATCCTTAATACCGTAATGTTAAAATTTCTAATTGACATACTGTTCCTTTAAACCTGGGTAATTGTATATAAACGCATACAATTCCCGATTAGCACCCGCCTAAGCAGGTGGAAGAACTGTCAAAGTTAGGGTTTCCGTAAACACTAACGCTTTTTCTACGCCGAGTGTCCTCACAGTGTCAGGGTTCGTCTCACTCATGAATGAAACCTTTACAGTCGTTTCCCAACTGGGTTGTTGTTAGGTGTGTTCGATCCGGACACAGACAACTGTATGCGACATAGGGGGATTGAACCCCTAAAACGCCTATCGTTTATCGCTTGAAATATCTAAATATGCATTAATGTTGGTAAATCTGTGTTTTGACTACTTAGCACTCACCTCCCAAGTCTGAAGACTTGAGATTCTTTTGAATCCCAGCAGACTTGCAGATTGTGGTATTAACAAAGGTTGCTCGCCGAGGCGAGTCTAACACCTTGGACTCCAAAGGTCCTATGTCCCGACCTTTCGCCCGAACACACAAACGTATGTTCAAGTTACTAAAAGAGATTTTAGCAAAAATAGTGTTTTTCGTCAAGAAAAAACTGGAAACCGATAGGGTTATTTAGTTTTAGGCTTTTTATTCATTTTAATCGGAAAGTCGCGATCTGGAGCTCGCTCCTATAGGAAGGGTTCTAATCGGAAAGTCGCGATCTGGAGCTCGCTCCCACAGAAGAGGCTGCGTCTGTATTACCCGATTAAATTCTTAATCTTCATAAGACTTGGGTTTTACGTGCTATAAGAGATAAACTTCAAACGAATTCATTTCGTTTATAAAACAAAATAAGGAGCAACATGAAACATATTTTTCAAAAAACATCCATCTATCTTTTGATATTCACACTTATAACAGCAACTGCTAACGCAGAACACAATTGGACAGAACAAATTGCCAGTTTTAAACCCATGGTCGTGAATATCGAAACCGCCTCAGAGGTTGTCTTTGAAACAGAATCGAAAGGCACAAGCTTCGCGACAGGTTTCGTCGTTGATGCTGAACGCGGAATTATCGCTACAAACCGACATGTTACCGGCAGCAGTCCTGCCTATATCAAAATAAACTTTCACGATGGCAGTTTCACCGAAGCAAAAATTCTTTACTACGATCCAACACACGACTTCGGATTTTATAAGATTGATCCAACAGAAGTTGACTTTGAACTGCAATCCGTTACACTTGGCAAATGGGATAAACTCTCACTTGGTGATGAATTACTGCTCATCGGCAACAACGAGAAAGAGGAGTATTCCATCAAAACTGGGAGGATTGCAAACCTTAATGTCAACAAAGGCGACAGACATTCAAGTTACATACACACAACATTTGACAGAACAGGGGGTTCCAGCGGCAGCCCTGTATGGAATACCGCTGGCGAGGTCATTGCTATCCATGCACGCGGAACGGATACCTCCAGTTTTGAACTACCTATCGATTATCTGATTGATGCGCTGAAATTAATTCAGAACAAGATGCCGATTGAACGTGGCGAAATAGGTGTTGATCTTGAACTCATCTCTATTGGGGAAGCCATAAAACACTTTAATTTTCCTGAGGCTTTACGCAAAGAAATCGGTCCTTCCAAGGCGGGAACACCGAAGGTCATTCAGGTTGAATCTATGGTCCCGAGAACAACAGGGGAAACCATCTTCCGAGCATCCGATATCATCTACCGAATCAATGATAAACTCATCCGAGATGACCTATACACCTTTGATGCTATTTTGAATCAGTACGTCGGTAAAGAGGTAACCTTAGATGTCTATCGTAATGGTGAAAACCTTAGTCTTAAGGTGCCTGTGGAGAATTTAGAGAAAAAGAAGGTTCAAAGATTTGTGCGATTCGGTGGTGCTGTTTTTCACGACATAACCCCGCAACTACGTCGGCTACTCTATCTTGAAGCTGACGGTGTTTATATGCCTCACGCCGCAGCCGGTAGTAGTTTCTCACGCGTCGGTGTACAAGAACGGAACGGTAATTCGAAGGTCGTTATTCTTGATGTAAATGGAAAGCAAATCCGAGATTTAGACGATTTCATTGAGGCATGCAAAACCATTACCGATGGACAACACACCTACGTCGTTGTACGGGATTTCAATCTGTTTGACAGTTCACCAACCCCAAGAAGTTTAACGGTCAACCTAAAATTCGGTCCATTGCAACAATTTAAATGGGATTCTGAAGCGTTAGATTGGGAAGAAGTAGTTGAGTAGTAAGTTTGATGAAAAGTAGGTGAGAACCTCTCACCTACTCTCTTGTAGGAGGGCTTTATCCGCCCGATTTCCATTCAGAGGATCTCATCTTTATCGTAGGGGCGGTTCTCTATGCCCGCCCGTTGTCCTATATTACATCACAAAACATTCAAAACTTAATCTCCGCAGAAATAAAATCCGATACTAAACGTTCCTCATAAATACGGGCATAATTAATATACACATCAATAATCCGCACGCCAACGCCACCCGTGTAAAAACCGTTCGAACTGCCGACTCGCATAGAAAAAAACGATGACGGTGTCCATTCGACCCCAAAGTAATACTCCGGTTCTGCACCTTCGGTAGAGAGCGCAATGTCTGCCGAGAATTGATATGAATCATAACGGTAGGCGGTACCGAGTGTCACCCACTGAATACCACGTCCCTCAAGGTTCTGCAACAGACACCCGAATTTGAGTTCAGGACGCGGTTTAAAGAGTAAACCGATGTCGTAAGAAGTGTGATAACCAAAGAATTGATAGTAATCGGAAGGATGCCGCCGTTTGAATTTGAGGCTTAATCCAGCGGCAAGATACGGACCAAGTTGGCGTGCGAAACTGTAGTAATTATAATCGGGAATACCGCTTGGAACATCAAGCGCAATCTTGTTGCCCCAATAGAGACTGTAACCACGCCAACTAAAACCGACACCTTTCGGGTCAAACCGGTAATAACTCCGATCATGCAACTTCGTGACACCGAAAAGCTTAACTCCCTGCCACTGAATCAAACCCGCAGGATTCCAAAACCCTGCTGTAGCATCGTCAGCAACAGCGGTAAAGGCGTTTCCCATCGCTAATGCGCGGGCACCCACATAATGTGGACGCGCAGTTTCAAACGGATATTTTGTCTGTCCCAAAACAGGCACTGTCAGTAAAAGGAAGCAAACAGTGAAAAAACAGACGTAAGAAGGCTGGACATAACGTCCTACAAACATGTTTCTAATCATATTTTTTGCTGTTATTAAGTATATTATATACAGACATTGATAGCAAGGTACGTAACGCTGTGATGGTGTGTATAGTTTTGACATTAATCACGTTTTCTCTTGTAGGAGGGCTTTGTCCACCCGATTTAGATAGCATTGTAATCTGAAGAAGAAACCCGTTTGTCCTCGCGCAATTCATTGCGCCTCGGACATTCACATTAATAAACTATACATACTCCAAATGCAATAAATAGTCGTCAATACGACAAAAAAGTGATATAATATCAATGGAGGACTCCTTAGGTTTACTCATCTCAACAGCCATAGGAATTCTCCGACTATCACAAACTCCTATTTTTTATATTGGACTCACGATAATTTATATCTTAGACGGCACCCTATAAGGAGAGTATCAGCAATGGCTCAAGAAAACAATCAAGACTATTACGTTTATATTGGAACTTATACACATGGAGACAGCGAAGGGATTTATGTCTATCGCTTGGATAGTGAGACGGGAGCATTAGAATATTCTAGTAAGATAACGGGGGTGGTGAATCCTTCGTTTTTGGATATTCACCCGCGTGGTCGTTATCTTTACTCTGTAAACGAGATCGGAGAATTTGAAGGCAAAGCAAGTGGTGCTGTTACAGCATTTTACATCCATCAAAATACAGGAGAGATTAGTTTCCTTAACCAACGCGCTACAGGCGGCGGTGCACCTTGCCATGTGAGTGTTGATGCGACAGGCAAATATCTACTTGTAGCAAATTATGGTGGTGGAAGCGTAGCAGCATTTCCAATTGGGAAAGACGGGAGGCTTGGTGAAGCTTCCGATTTCGTTCAACACACTGGTTCCAGTGTCAATCCGAGACGGCAATCTGAACCCCACGCACATTCAATTATGATTGATCCTGAAAACCGTTTTGCATTTGCACCAGACCTCGGACTTGATAAAATTCTCATTTACAAACTAAATTTGGAAGATGGGAGCCTCACTGCTAACGCGCAACCGTGGGCGCGAGTACACCCAGGAGCAGGACCACGGCACCTCGGTTTTCATCCAAACGGTAAATATGCGTATGTGATTAATGAGTTAGATTCTACTTTCACCGCTTTTCGGTATGACGCAAATACGGGAACGCTCACTGAAATCCAAACAATTTCAACGTTACCCGAAGACTTTGATGGCACAAGTCACTGTGCGGACGTTCATGTCCATCCTTCTGGCAAATTTCTTTATGGGTCTAATCGTGGGCATGATAGCATCGTTATCTGTGCAATTGATGCGGAAACGGGAATGCTGAGCTACATCGGTTGTGAATCAACACAGGGACAAGCACCACGGAACTTTGGGTTGAATCCTGAGGGCACTTTCCTTTTAGCTGCCAATCAATCGACAAATACGATTGTAACATTTGCAGTTGATGCCGATACCGGCGAACTCACTGCAACAGGAAACGTTGCGGAAGTGCCAAACCCGGTCTGCTTAAAAATGCTTGCATGCAGTGCATAACAAAAATACGGGCGGATATAAAATATGTTCGCCCGATTATTCTGTAGGACAAACCCCTCGCCAGTGGGACGGTAGGTGGCACGGTGCTTTTATGGGATATCACGCTTTCACCAGAAAAGGAGTAACAATGAAGACAATAGTATGTTTGATTCTAACAGTTCTTTTAGTGATATTTACTTTTACACCAACTACCTTTGCTCAAGATTATACAAAATGGCATTTACCCGAAGGCGCGAAAGCCCGTCTTGGTAAGGGAGATATAATAAAAATCGCCTATTCCCCCGATGGCACAAGACTGGCGGTGGCAAGTGGCGTTGGTATTTGGATTTACGATGCACAGACAGGCGAAGAACTCAATCTGCTTATAGGGCATACGGATCATACAAATATTGCCCGAAACATATCGTTTAGTCCTGATGGGCGGTTACTCGCTGCTGGAGGTCGCAGGCCCATTCCTATATGGGATGTACGCACCGGCAAAATTTTCCGAACGTTTAAGGAATATGGGGAAAGTGTGTCGTTCAGTCCTGATGGAATGACACTTGCCACTGCGGGTGGGGACAAAACCATTCGTTTATGGGATGTCGCCACAGGTAATATGATCCGAAAGTTTGAGGTGACAGGTAAGTTGATTGTCAAGAGCGTAGCGTTTAGTCCCGATGGACTGATTGTTGCTTCAGGGAGCTACGAAGATATCATTCATTTGTGGGATATTGCCACAGGCACAAACATACAGACGCTAAAGGGGAATTTGAGCGAACCAACAGACATAAAGTTTAGTCCTGATGGACAGTTGATCGCTTCGGGGAGAGGCAGTTACATTAATTTATGGGATGTTCGCACCGGAACAATTATCCGTACACTACAGCGGGCTGGAATGATGGTCAGTAGCGCGTCGTTCAGTCCTGATGGCAAGACGCTCGCCTCTGGGGGTTGGGACAATACCATTCGTTTATGGGATGTCAACACTGGTCGCCACATCCGATCCCTCAGAGGAAATACGCCTGATGGTGTCCTGAGCGTAGCGTTTAGTCCTGATGGAGATACACTTGCCAGTGCAGGTAGAGACAGTATTCGTCTATGGGATGTTCGCACCGGCAAAACTCTCCGAACGCTTGAGGGACATACGAATTCTCTTAGTAGCATCATATCGTTTAGTCCTGATGGGCAGCTACTTGTTACGAAGAGTCCGCACGATACCATTCGTTTATGGGATGTTGCCACAGGTACAACGCTCCGAACGCTTAAGGGGCATAAGAGTTCTGTCTATGGGATATCGTTCAGTCCTGATGGGCAGCTACTTGCTTCAGGAAGTAAGGACATGACCGTTCGGTTATGGGATGTTGCTAAAGGCACAACGCTCCGAACCCTTGAGGGACATACGAGTACTGTCTATAGGGTGTTGTTCAGTCCTGATGGAAAAACACTCGCTTCTATGGATAAGGACAGGACCCTTCGGCTATGGGATGTTGCCACAGGCACAAACACACGAACGCTTAAAGGAAATGCGGACGAACCAGTAGACATATCGTATAGTCCTGATGGACAGTTGCTCGCTTCAGGGCGTGGCAGTACCCTTCTTTTATGGGATGTTCGCACCGGTACGACTCTCCGAACCCTTGAGGGACATACGAGTACTGTCCATAGGGTGTTGTTCAATCCTGATGGGCAGCTACTCGCCTCCACGGATATAGGCAATACCATTTATCTATGGGATGTTGCCACAGGCAGAACTCTCCGAACGTTTGAAGGGCATACGAGTCCTGCCAATAGTGTATCGTTCAGTCCTGATGGGCAGCTACTCGCTTCTGCGGGGTATGAGGACAAGACCGTACGGCTATGGGACGTTGCCACAGGCAAAACTCTCCGAACGCTTAAGGGACATACGGAAGGTATCACAAGCGTTTCATTTAGCCCTGATGGCAAGACACTCGCCAGTGCAAGTTTGGACAATACCGTTCGTTTATGGGATGTTGCCACAGGCAATACGATCCGAACGTTTAAAGGGCATACGGGTATTATCACAAACGTTTCATTTAGTCCTGATGGCAAGACACTCGCCAGTGCAAGTATAGAAGACGGTATTGTGTTTTTGTGGGATGTCACGCCTTCACCAGAAAAGGAGTAACAATAAAGAAAATAGTCTGTTTGCTTTTAATACCAAATTAACCCGATTCGTAGCGCGAGGTCTCTGGGTCCTCCTTGCAATGCTGACTTTATCGGAAAACTTCGAATCAAGTTAATTTGGTATAATACGTTACCTGCATTTCTTTGCTCCACTTATCGCTTTGATTCATCTGCTAACAATTTTTGTATCTGCTCAATCTCTTTTCCGAGTTCAGCGTGAAGTGCCATAACCCGTTGAAACCGCTCCAGAAGTCCAGATATTCCTACGGAGTAAGAATCCGGCTCCACATTTACTCTCTCTCCTACATCCAAAAGTTTCTGCTGGGGTGCCGGTTTTTTCTTCGCAGCTGGTTTTGCTTTACTCACATCCGCTGTGACTTTTCGCGCCCACCCCGCAACACACTTTTTCATACTGAATGTTTCCTCAACATCATCCGAACGCACTATACAAAACGCGCGTGCCCCAGCCTGTGGATGTTTACCGACCTTAAAATACTGAATGGACTTGTCACCTATTTTCTCCATTGCCTCTGGATGGTGCAAGAAAAGTTCATGAATCAGTTTCGTATCTGTTTCCGATAGTGGTTCATCAAGTGGGGCATTGTTTAAAATGTTAGAAACGTACTCCCGCACATCAGCAACCGACGCGAACGTCTGTCCACCTATTTCAATCATCATTTCTCTCCTATTTCATTTTATAGTAAAATCTGAAAATATATGGATATTATACCCAATTCTGACAAATAAAATACCATTACGGAGTATTTATGACATTTTAAAGCGCATCTTATGTTGAGTATAAGAGGCGCAATGAATTGCGCGAGGACAAACGCGTTTTTTGCTAATGTAATGCCATCATTCAGAAATGGTATTATTACATTTTGAGATTTATATAAAGGTGAATGTCCGAGGCGCAATGAATTGCGCGAGGACAAACGCGTTTTTTGTTTATGATAAAGTCATCATTCAGAAATGGTATTATTTGTAGTCACCGAATGCCATAGAGCATTGGGCGTTGATTTTGACGTGCCTAACTATGGACACTATATTTAACCTTCACAATATTGTCATCTTTAACAAGTTTGTTCTTATACAACTTTGCTATTTCTGCTGCCGACGTTGTCTGCGGCGTTCTCTGAGTTTATCCCAAGGATAGATAAAGCAGCGGTTTGCCCAGTCTTGATACAGATCATCTAATTCCTTCACCTTTTGCGGATGTTTGTCAGCAATATTATTAATTTCTGTCCGTTCTGCCTGCAAATCGTAGAGTTCCCATTCACCAGGAAATCTACAGACAAGTTTCATATCCCCTTGACGCACAGCACAATTGCCTTCATGTTCCCAAAGAAGGATTTCCTTGCCGTTATCTTTATCATCAAAAATCGGGACTAAACTTGTTCCTTCTAAAGGCAAAATCGGCTTACCGTCGTGTTCTTCGGGGTAACTTGCACCGGAGACCTCCAGGCACGTTGCCATAATATCAGGGAGTTGTCCGGGTTGATGACGTAATTCTCCAGCCGATTTTATAGCATTGGGCCAATGGGCAATAAGCGGCGTAGCAATTCCACCTTCATGCACCCAGTGTTTATACAAGCGGAACGGAGTATTAGACAGATTTGCCCACGGAACACCATAACTCTGATAAGTAGTTTCAGGACCGGGCATAATGCTCGGATCGTTACCACGATAAACAGGTTTTCCATCAGAGGTCGTCTGCGTGCTGATGAGCGAACCTCTATCGCGTTTTGCAGGCGGCCCACCGAGTTCCTCCGCACATCCTCCGTTATCTGCTAAAAACAGGATCAGCGTGTTGTCCAATTGACCTGTCTCTTCAAGTGTATTGATGATTCGTCCTATGCCTGCATCCATGCGTGTGATTTGCGCAGCATAGACCTCCATACGTCGTTGGTTCCACTCCTTAAATCGCGCCTCGCTCCACGGTCGCTGCGACGGATCGCGTTCTGTCAACCGCCATGATTCATCCAAAAGTTTCATCTCGCGCATCCGTGACAACCGTTCTTCTCGGAGTTCATCCCAACCTGCCGCGAAACGTCCATTGTATTCTGCGATATCTTCTTCATGGGCATGCAAGGGCCAATGCGGTGCGGTGTATGCCACATAAGTGAAAAACGGAGTATCAGCTTTTTTATCGTGGTGCTTCTGAATAAATTTCACCGCTTCATCGCTGACAGCATCTGTAAAGAAATATCCTTCTGGAAGATCGTCACTATCAAGCCGCGTGTTATCTCGTGTTAAGGTGTTTGGCTTCCAAAAATTAGTAGCACCGGTAATAATTCCATAGTAGTTATCAAAACCGCGCTGACAGGGCCAACTGTGTTTAGGACCGTCTGGACCAGTGTGTCGGGAAATATGCCATTTGCCACTCATATAAGTGCCATAGCCTTCTGAACGGACAGCATCTGCAATCGTGATGCATCGGTCATTTAGGTCGCCTCGATAACCTTCCAAGCCATCGTCACTCATCATGTGCCCTACACCTGTTTGATGTGGGTGAAGACCGGTAAGCATTGAGGCACGAGAGGGACAGCACCGCGCAGTATTGTAAAACTGCGTGAACCGAACCCCATCTGCAGCGAGTCGATCTAAATTCGGGGTATGGACTTCTCCACCATAGCACCCTAAGTCTGAAAAGCCCATATCATCGTTTAATATAAGAACAATATTTGGTTTTCTGTTTTCACTCATAAAATAGATACCTCTTTTTAACTCAATTTGTAGTGCAAGGTCCCTGGGTCCTCCTTGCAATATTGACATCTATAGGTTTCACATCTGTTCAACCCAATCTATACCTACAGAATCATCACTAAATAATACCAAATTAACTTGATTCCCAATCTATAAGTGCGGTTAGGAAACCGCACTTACCGTCCGGGAAATAAGACAAATCCCGTTAATTTGGTATAAGATGCCTCTTCTGTAGGAGCGACCTCCCGGTCTCGACTTTCCATCCTCAAACTCTCCGCTGTATGATTGACCTCCCGGTCTCGACTTTAGCGATGTGTTGAGGAAGAAGCATTACTCTGTCCAGTATTGACTAATAAACGACTACCGTCTTCACTTGCAAGCCGATTAAAAAATTGTTTTACTTCTGCATAAGCCATGGCAGGGATTGTCCGTTGCTTTAATGTAAAAGTAAGATGATAAACAACTAAGTTTTTTTGTTGACTATATCGTCTTTCCATTGCCGCAAAACTTGTGGTGTGTTCATAATCAGGCGGTAGCACAGCAGTCCAACCATCTGGCAGATGTATCCGGATTGTTTTCTCAAGTTTCATCGGATAGCTTAATTCAAGTGGATAGGTTCGTTCTGCTGCCGCAACAATTTCTGCATATTCACCAAACTCATCAATAGGCAATGGTAGGAGGATCTGTTTATTCAAGCTTACTGCGTATTTATCAACATGAAAATTGACTGCTATTTCGACCGGTATATCCAGATTCTCTACATCGGAGATGTTGACAGAGTCAACATGAATGTTCGGAAATTGCTGGCTCAATTCAGATGCAAGCGTTTTTTTCCATTCGCTCGGAGGCACCTGCTTATATTTCCAGCGAGCATCCAGATTGTATTGTCCGGTCATGTGAATAAGAATTTCACCGCGTACCCCACCTTTGCTATTTAACCACAATTCCGTTTTAGACACAAGTCGATTGGATTCTGCGAGATAAACAGGTATATCAACAAAGGTTCCGTGTGTATTTCCTATCAAAAATCCTGTCCGCCCTTGGTCGCTATATGGCAATTCGCCATAACCACAGGTTTGAGAAGTTGGATCCAACCATATATGACTGTTCTTATCTGTAGGAATTGCTGCAATCATATGGTTGAACTGACTTAGAGACGGTAAATCAGTATCAATCCTCTCATACGGTGATGTGCTAATCAAAACCGGATATGCTCTGATACCAACAAGATCAAGCATTGAAATAAGCAGAGTCGTTTTATCCTTGCAATCACCATACTGTTTCTGTAGCACCTCAGTAGCAGGAGAAGGCTGATACGCACTCTCACCGAGCTCTATACCAACATAACGGATATGTTTTGCAACAAAATGATATAGCGTCCGGATTATCGCCTCGTCGGTTCTCAGATTTTCTGTAAGTCTTTCTACAGTCTCCTGCAGATGTTTATCAGATGCGTAACGCCCCTTAGCAAGTCCTTTATACCACTTGTAAACATCATCCCATGACATAATTGAGGAATAACTCATCCGCGGGGCAATGTCGTTGATATGAGGCATACCATCTTCTAATTTCAGGGCAGGCATCTCCCCGTGCCGCCAAATATACAAGACGATTCCATCTGCGTTGTAAGATACCTTTGGTTCAATTTCAAAGTTCTCAGTTTTCCAATGAAAAGGACATTCTTGCGGCAACCTAAGCGCATAACTTGTTTCAAGTGTTACTTCTGAAGATTGGAAGTTGAACCCGCCTGTAATCCAAGTCTTTGTTCCTGTCACATGTTCTAACTTATCTTCAAGAGTCACTTGGTATTCAATGCAGACACCCGGTGCAAGCCCCACCATAGAGATTACCCGCCACATCATATCAGAATAAAGATTACGAGATAGCAATCCCGGTGGTGTTACATCGTTGAACGCTTCATCGGGAGGCAGATGCACCGTGCCATCAGGCGCAATTGTTCGCGCAATATTAACACCTATATTTTGCGAATTCGGTTGGTAAGGAATAGCAATATCGCCGTATTTTTGGATTCCTCTTTCGTTTAAGAGTTTAACAACTTGGTGCGTAGTGTAACGCGACTGTCCAGTTGGCAAGACATCATGGCTAAAATGGTTGAACAGAATAATGACATCCGCGTCCGGATAATCGTTTGAAGTAGGTGCATTGGCGATGATTTGTGAAACGTCAGGATTGAGTATAGAAACAGGAGAAACTATTGTAGCCAGAGTCGGTGTGGACTTCAGTTTTGCGAGGGCTTGCAACCGCATCACAGCAAACAGATTGTCTGGGTCAACTTCCAAAAGCTGCTGATATTGAAGTTGTGCTTCAAAATAACGTTGGTGGTCCTCGTAAAGTGACCCAAGTCGTTGCCTTGCCCAGATATCATTTGGAAACAAGCGAATTGACTCTCTTAGTTCTGCGATTGCTTCACCAACTTCACCTCGCTGCAGATGGATTAAGCCCAAGTAATTATGTAAATTTTCAGATTCTGGTTGTTCGCAGTTCGGATCAAGTGCCAATACCTTTCGAAGTTGTACCTCGGCTTCATCAAGTCTGTCCAACTGTTTATGGGCTAAACCGAGGTGATTTAACGCATAAAGGTCATCTTTAGAAATACGGAGTACTCGCTTATAGTATTGCGCTGCCTTTTCATAATTACTCAGTTTTTCAAAGATAAATCCGACATAGTTTAGGGCAGTGATATGGTTTGGCTCAAATGCCAAGAAAGCAATAAATGCGTCGCGTGCGTTTTCATATTCCTCAAGCTGAAAGTATATTTCCGCTATTTTATATTGCGGCTCACCGGAATTCGGGCGGATCTTTAAAGCGGCTTGAAATGCAGCAATAGCGTCTTGGAGATGACCTTGTTTCAGTGTGCTATCACCTGTCTCAATATGTTCACGCCATTGCTGATTTCGCGCAATCAACGGGTCAACAATAACCGGTGAACTGGGTTGTGTTTTTGGAAAGATAGTACAACCACCGAGGGCAAAAAAGAGGGTTAACACTAAAAGCTGAAACCATCTATGAAACATTATCTTAATTCCCGCTGTCTTCTTGAAGCTTCGGATTATTGATGTGTCGTTCCTTATCGCGGTCTGTTTTCTTTAACATTGATTTCTTGAACGCGTCTTCAAGTTGAATTCCAGTTTGATTTGCTAAACATAGGAGCACAAAAAGAATGTCTGCCATTTCTTCTGCAAGATCCAAATCTTTTTCATTTTCTTTAAAACTCTGTTCACCGTATTGGCGTGCCATAATTCTGGCTAACTCGCCTACCTCCTCCATAAGAATAGCAGTATTGGTTAATTCTGAGAAATAACGCACACCAAGCGTGTTAATCCAGTCGTCTACAATTTTTTGGCAGTTTTTGAGTGTATAGTCCATCGGGTTGTCCATCCAATTCATAACGTTTGTCAGTATTGTAGCAGCATTTGCATCGGATGTAAACTAATTTTAGGGTTGCAACGGTGTATTAAAAAATCTTGACAATTTTTACAATAACGAAATTTAACGTGAGCTCGGTATAAGCAATTTTAGGGAATCGGTGCGGTTAGGAAACCGCACCATTAGCGTCAATTTAGTGGTTTTTCAAATATGAGAAACCCTCTTTAGTCCCGTAGGGACGATATGTTTATAGAAAACGTGGTAACCCCAATCTCTTCAGCCCCGTAGGGGCGGAATGTTTATAGCAATGGGTTACCAATCGGGATATGTCGCTCGGACAGAGCTAAAGAGACGTGTCTGGACGGTGTACTATAAACATATCGTCCCTACGGGACTAAATGTCCGACAATATCAATAACCATGCCTATTGATAAGGGTTCATAAAAACATAGACGTTTCCTTAAATTGACGCCTATGGTGCGGTTAGGAAACCGCACCTACCGCGGTTATGTGGACAGAATTCAAAGCATTAAGAACTTCATATTTCTTATACCGAGCTCACGTTAATTTATTTTAATTAGGACTTACGCATTTTCAGAATTGTGTTATCCGATGATATTATGACCCTTAACGCGTGATGCCACCCACTACCTAAAGGTAGGGGCTTCGGTTTCATAGCGACTGCGGTTTTCTCAAAGAGTCAACCGTCTTAGTGTCGCTCCACCAGCAGGCTATTATTCTGCATCAGAGCAGTTTTATCGTGCATCAAGACACGGGCACCCCAGCCTGCAAAATGTTTATGGCAGCATTTACGTCTCTATCGTGGTGTGTGCTGCATTCTGGACATGTCCAATATCGGTCTGAAAGCGTTAGGTTCTGATTGCGGTATCCACAGTTAGAGCAAGGCTTTGTAGTGGGTTCCCAACGATTAGTTTTCAAGAATGTTTTACCGTATTTGGCAGAAGTCCATTGAAGTATCAAAGCAAATTCGCCAAAAGCGAGGTCAGAGATTTTGCGTCCCCAGAGGCGTTTCATGCCTTCAAGGTTCAGCGTCTCAATCACAATCTTATCATGCCTTCGCACAAGACGGAGTGCTAATTTGAAAAACCAGTCTCGTCTGCTGTCGGCTATGTGCTTGTTGACACTGGCAAGGTGTCGTTTCGCGCGAAACCAACCATTAGATAGGTATTGTTTGCGTGAAAGTGCTTTGTGTGCAGAACGGATTGCATTGAGACTTTGCTTGTAAAATTGTGGGGACTCTATCTTCGTGCCATCTGAAAGCGTGAGGAATGTTTTACAACCGAAGTCTGCCCCTGCCTCATTACCGGTCAAAGGGAGTTTCTCGGAAGGTTCGCAATCCTCACACACAAGTGTTAGGTAGTAATCTCCAACGTTGTCACGTTTGATTGTGGCTGTTTTGACAGTCCCAGTCCATTCGCGATGTTTCCAAAACGTAAAGGACTTTTTTAGACAGTTGATTGTTAGGCGGTTGCCTTCTATTTTGTAGCCCGCCTGTGTGAAAGTGAGGGACTTATATTTGTGATCCGGTTTGATTCTCGGTCTGCCAACCTTGCGTTTCGTTTTACCTGTTTGGCGGTCTTCAAGGTTGTCAAAGAAACACTGGTAACCTCTATCAATACGGATCGCAACATCTTGGATAACTTGACTCGGTAGGTGGTTCCAATGCTTTTTTGTCCGCTGTTTCAACTTCGTAATATGTTTCAAAATACGAGAAAGTGGAGCATATTTACGAAAAATACGATGGTAACGACGTTGCAGACGCAATAAATGCACATGCACGCCATGTAGATCGTCTATCAGATTGCCAATCTGTATCAAGTTAGATTGATGAGAAAACTCATATTTATAGGTTTTCATGGAGGATGTCTCAAGTATCAAGCACTTAACCCCTTTTCAGTGGGTAAGACAGGCACATAGTCTTGCGACTACGCTGAAAATGCCTGTCAACTTGATACTCTAATCATACAACATCTTTAGAAAAAAGTCAAATCTTTTTTCACGAAGGAAACCAAAGGTTGCCATCTACATCCCGCAAGCTAAAGCATGGGGATTTGACGGAAGATCGTTAAAATTCCGACTAATTTCATTATTTTTTTCGATTTTTGCTTGATTTTTTTGGCATCTGGTATATAATTCATACAAGTCTATTATTTTAAAGCAATTTTGAGGGCATATATGAACGAAGTTGAGAAATATTCTTATTCAAATTCAGAATCCATAGCGGATCAGGTATCAATGTTTAAGAATGAGAAAGAGTATCGGCAAATGCTTCGTGTTTCATTGGATGAATTACGCCCTGAAAGGGATAGGCTTAATGCTGAATATAGGAAAATATTTCTTGAAAGCAAAATGCTTCTTTGAGGGATAAAGAGGAATAAAAATTGAACGCAATAAGTAGTTTTGGACTTACGATTTTCTCAAAAATTCGGATTTAACTTGCAAAATCCTTCTTTTTCCTATGTACTTTTACAAAGATTGTTTAGACTTTTTCCAAGAACTTGTTGATGCCCCAAAGACCGACCAACCGATATTTGATCTGCGTCCTCGCGCGAATGTCGGAAGACGAGGATAAACCAAATCCTGGTTATCTCTAACATTTTTCATCCCATACTCTCCCTGAGAAACTTGGCAAATATGTCAGTTTCTCTGTAGTTATATTTGTAGCACGCTTCAGCCACATAAAGCGGTGTATATCCCGTTGTGTAGTGGTGGTGCGAGCCATACCACGCACGCTTCAGGAGTGACCAGAACCCTTCAATCGTGTTCGTATGTGTTTCACCATCAGCAAACTGCTCTTTGTGGTTGATAACAGCGTGCTTCATTTCCTTCCCAATCAGGTTGTAGGCACGATATTCATCGGTAATGAGTTCCGAGTCCTTAAGGTTGACCGCACTTCGGATAAACTCAAGGATCGTTCTTCCAGTCAAATTTGGTGTGAGTTGTGCGATGACCTTTCCACCTCGCTGGACAGCCCCGATGATAGCGTCTTTCTCTGTGCCACGTCCGCGCTTAGCGGGTTCATCATCGGAACGTTTGTTTTTCTTGCGGGGCTTCCCACCGATATAGGTTTCGTCAGCCTCAATGATACCCTCAAGGAGCACACCGCCTTTTTTCGCCATTTCAGCACGTATGCGAGTCACGATATACCATGCTGTCTTTTGATTCAAGTCTAAATCGCGCGCTAGTTGATGACTTGACAAACTTTTCTTCGCATTCGCAATCAACGCGATCGCCAAAAACCACTTCTGCAACGCTATCTTTGTGCCGTGAAACACTGTGCCGCAGGTGACTTTGAAAGTACCATGGCAATCGTGGCAATTCCAACGACCCATACGCCCTTCTTCCGTTTCTGTGCGCCTACCCACATGGGTGCTTTCACAGTGCGGACATTTCGGTTTACCTTTCCAACGCATTTTCTCCAAATGTGCAATACAACTCTCTTGATCCGGGAAACGTTCCATGACCTTGATTAAGTCCATCAGAATACTCCTCTGAATAGGAGTTGCTTTTTTCTGACGGTTTCTGATACAATATCAGGTAAGATTGAACCGTTAAAAAAGCAACTCTGCTTTTTGGGTTGATAGGGAGGTTGCGACCTCCCTATTTTCTTACCTAATATTATACCATTTGGACACAAATAAAACAAGCATAAAATCAGTCTATATAAGGGTTTAGAACGATCTTTAAAAATTATTTTTCAAGTCCAAAACTACTTATTGCGTAAACTTTTAGTTTGTACTGTCCTGCACCACATTTCATAAAAACCGGTAATGCGGCATGTATTTTCAGAATTGGTATAAGGTGTGTTTTCCGAACCGCACCGAGTCGTTCGCGAAAATGGTTATCGGACGCATATTCCATAAGATCCGGTGCGGTTACAAACCGCACCTACCAGGGGTGTTCACATATTTTAGATTGGACTATAAACATTAACGTTTGTGATAAAGGACGCCCAAAAATCGAAAACTAAATAGCCCTGGTTAGAATCAGATAATACTTGAGAAAAAACAGGATATGTGTGATAATTATATTATATAGCAAGCCCCTTTCAGTTTTCCACCACAAAATTTTAATACGTTCAGTTGTTCTATAGATGAATAGCTGCGTAATTTAGGAGAATTATATGGTTGAACACATTGTCCTACTCAAGTTGAAGTCGGACGTTACCTCAGCACAATTAGACGCTTTGCCTGATGCCTTATTCAAAATGGCAGACGAAATTTCGGGCATTGAATCCATTACTGCTGGCACTAACAACAGTCCTGAAGGCAAGAGTCAGGGATATAGTTACGGTTTTATTGTGAGATTTAAAGACGAAGCGGCGAGAGATGCATATCTACCGCACCCGTTTCACCGTAAAGTAGCGGGTGAACAGATTCGTCCACTTGTTGAGGATGTTCTTGTTTTTGATTATACTGTTTAATAAAAACTGATTCTGTGTTGTATAAATTGCAACTAAACTAAAAAGATTCCATAATCTCTTTGGAGGTCATACATGAGTTGGAACATTGTCGTTGTTGTTTCAGATACACTTCGTACTGCATATTTAAGCCCTTACGGTAACGATTGGGTTCATACACCGAATTTGGCGCGGTTTGCCAATGAGGGTGTCCGATTTACCAATGCACACCCAGAAATCTTACCAACAATCCCGACGCGCCGCACACTACATACTGGTAGACGTGTCTTTCCTATTAGTTCATACAACCCCGTACCGTGGGATAACGTATACGCACCCGGTTGGCAACCTATGTCACCAGATGAACCAGCAATCGCTGAATCCCTTGTCCGAAATGGGTATCATACTGGCTTTTTTGCAGATGTGCCACACTATTTTGTACCAGGAATGAACTTCACAAGAGGTTTCCAACAGTGGCAGTTTGTCCGAGGACAAGCTGAAGACAGATATCGCGGTGGTGCACACGCTGATCCTGCCCAGGTTGCACGATACCGCGGTAATCCACACCGTGTCAAATCTCATATTGTTAATGTTCAACCTGAACGTGAAGAGGAAAACTGGCCAACCGCGAGATTGTTCCGCTCCGCAATTGAATTTGTAGAACACAATCACAATAATACGCCTTTTTACCTTTATGTGGATGGGTTCACACCGCACGAAACATGGGAAGCACCCATCCACTACTACGACCTCTACGGTAGCCGTGAGGATAGGGAGCCGATTTGTCTGAATCTGCCTTACGGTTCACTGAAAGATGAAGAACTTGACAAACGTATACCAAGTGTTAAAGCTAACTATGCTGGTTTGGTCACCCTTGTGGATACGTGGTTTGGTAGATTGGTTGATACCATTGATCGACTCGGATTGCGTGACAACACGTTGATTGTATTCCTCAGTGACCACGGCACAAACTTTGCTGAGAATCCTGATAAAGCTATAGGAAAACCTGCCGGCTTCATGTATCCTGGGACTATGGATATTCCGCTCCTCGTCAGGCATCCATCTGGTGTCAACGCTGGCACAACGTGTGATGAATTCGTGTATACGCTTGATGTGCCTGCTACCGTCATGGCCGCAAGTCAAGTTGAACCAGTTGGTGAAATTCAGGGACAGAGTCTACTTCCACTTGTTGAAGGTAAAGACGGATTCACATCACGTGAATACCTTACATGTCGTTATGGCAACTCTGTATGGTATAAAGACGCGAAAAGTTGGTATTTTTCAAGTGTTGATCTCAATAGTGGTACACGTTTATTTGACCTTGAAGCGGATCCGACATGTCAGAATAATATTACTGGTCAGGGTGCTGACCGGATTGCCCTTGCACATGAACGGCTATTAGCAGATGCAGGTGGACAATTGCATCATTATAAACGTAAAGGCAGAACAGATGCTCTCGGCAGACCGCAATTCGCTGAAGAGTAGTCTATTGTAGGGAGGTTGCACAAGATAGGAACATGAGCGTTATTTCAAAGGATATTCAGATTCATTGGCGCATTGTACAACCTCTTTTTTCAATTCGTAATGAATAGGACTTACGCGGCTTCCATTTTTAGAGCAGGTGATCTAATACCCAATTAACCCGATTTGTAGTGCAAGGTCCCCGTCGAATGCCATACGTGTATTCGGCGTTGATTTGGGGTCCTCCTTGCAATGCCGACTTTATCTGAAGACGTCTAATCCGGTTAATTTGGTATGAGAGGCGATAAGTCTCCACAATTTCTCCTTGACATTTTGGTTGTAGTATATGTATACTTAATAAAGGTGTCTGAATCTGTTTGAAATTCGCCAGAATGCATGAATCAAAGCCTTATGAACATCGGGGATGCTCCAGATGATTTTCCGTTTAGACAGAAAAAAGATTTTTACTATCCCGTTAATATTGTTACTCATCTATTCTGCTTTCATTCCAATGCATTTGTCTAATTATGTGTTGTGTATCGACGAGGATGGGCACGTCAAATTTGAAGCTGCTGTCAATGGCTGTTGTGTAGACGCACCTGCTCATGATTTCGACTATTCAGAGACAATTGCTGAAGATGAAGACCACTGCGGCGAATGCATTGACCTGTCGATCTTTGCTTCTTTAAACACCGAACCAATAATCCTTTCTGTCGAAAATGATTTATTAACGCATGAAGTCATTTTCTCAGCCTCACTAATTTCACATGAGACGGCTGTTTCTACTATTCTAACAACACCTTTTTTAGTCACTCCGCCATTAATTGATCCTACGCTCATTGCTCTACGTACTGTTACGCTGCTCATTTAATCCATCCTACTGCTATTACGCGCCTACCTCGTCCTACATTCTTATCAATTAATTACCATTGCAATAGTCCATTATCATGTTCTGGAATTTACGTCTGTGTAAGTACTATCGTGTAATCCATGTTATGTGGTATTCACAAGTGCAATCCTAATCAATATTGATTCATTGATTGCTAACCACTTTCGTGTAATCTTTCCTTACCATCAAAATCGTGAGGAGTATTATACCTATGAAAATTAGATTGAGCGTTATGACAATGCTCGGAATATGTTTTTTAACCTTCAATGTTCTGCTAATTTCCACCTTCGCTGCTCAAAATGAAGAAATTAAACTTGAGACTGCAATCCAGACTGCGTTGCGCGAAAACATAGCACTCAAAGCGATACGCGAAAAAGTTAAAGTCGCACAAGCGCAACTTGATGGTATCGCTTTGTTAAGTAATCCAGAATTGGAATCCGAATTTCTCGGTGGTGATCATGCAGAGCAGACTCTTGAATTAACCAAAGCTTTTGAACTCGGTGGACAACGCGGTCATCGGAAACAGATAGCAACGATAAATCTAAAAAAAGTCAACCTTGAACTTACCGAAGAATCGTGGAAACTCACAAAATCTGTCAAACTCGCTTTTTATCAACTTGTTCTTGTGCAGGAAAAACTAAAGTTAGCGAAAGAGATTATCCAACACAATAAGCAAATGCTTGACATGGCGCAACTTCAGTTTGAAGCGGGCGACATTTCTGTTACACAGGTAGGTCTGGCAAATATTCAGCTGCAATCAGCACTACGCGAATCTGCTACATTAGAAAGTGATTTGCAATTGGCACAACTTGAACTGAACGGTTTGATGGGAACACCGCTTGATGCGGCACCTACTGCAATCGGAGAGTTACCTGAAAAAAAACTAACGAATTTGAAACTTGATACGCTAAAGTCTCAAGCACTTGCAAATCGTTCCGATCTGAAGTCACTTCGGTTGAACGTGCAACTAACTGATAGTACACTACGACTTGCTAAAGCAGCAAACATCCCTGACCTTAATATAGGTGGAATTGCCGTACGTAGTTCGGGAGAGGTAGGGTTCGGTGTGAAGTTTTCAATACCGTTACCGGTATTCGATCGAAATCGTGCTGAGATTAATGCGTCAAAAGCACAAAAGCAGGAAGATTCCGCACAAATTAACAATTCTGAAAGACAAATTACCCGTGAAGTGATGGCAGCTTTTATCTCTCTGAACGCTGCGCAAAAAAACCTTAAGTTTTATGATGACAATTTACTGAAGTTGCTCAATGAAAACCTAACGCTTACACGTTCTGCCTACGAATTAGGAGAGGCAGAACTCTTGGAAGTTATCTTAATGCAGAGCGAATTCGTCAAAACGCGATTTGCCTATCTTGACACCCTCGAAGCGTACCATAAAGCATTCGCAGAACTTGAAGCCGCTATCGGTACGTCTATTGAATTAGTACAGTAGGTCTGTTGATAGCACGCGGCGCATGCCTACTACCTTTAAGGAGATATTAAAATGCAACGCTACTTTCATTTCATACTACTATTGTTGGGAATATATGTTGTCGCTATAGGTGGTTTGTTTTCATCAAACCCCAACTTTACTTTAGTTTGGGCAGACGAAAAACAAACTAACAATGAAAACGGAGAAAATAAGCAGGATGACGCGCATGTCCATAGTGAAGATGACAGTCATGCACACACAGCGGAAAACACGGTGACTCTCACCGATAAAGCAAAAGCCAACATCGGTTTAGAGACAGCTGAAGCCGACCTTCGCGCTATTGAGAGGGTTGTTCAAGTGACAGGCAACATAATTGCCCACCCGCAAAGACAGGCGATCGTCACTCCAAGAATTGGGGGTATCGTGAAACGCATCCATTTCAATCTCGGTGACTCCGTAAAGAAAGGCGATGTGCTAATTGAATTGGAAAGTCTTGAATTGCAATTGGCAGAGATTGATCTGATTGAAGCAGTACATCAACAGAAATCTTTAGACTCCAAATTAGCAAAACAGAAATCCGTTTTTGCGAAGCAGATACGATTGGAATTACAAACTCAACAAATTGACTATCTGGAATCACTCGCTGAAGTTCAGGAGCAGAAAATCGCTTTTCAGAAGCATCGGTCCCTTGCTATTGCGAAGACTATTTCAACTTTAGAAATGATGCGCGTTGATTTTGTCAAAACTGATGTAGAACGCAAATTACTTGAAAATACGCTTAAACGTATCGAATCTCTCACCGAGATGCGAATTTCTGCACAGAAAGAACTTATAGCGAAAAAAGCGGAATATTCAAAAGCAATTCACACATTCGCGGGGGTGAAGCGACAATTTCAACTCCTCGGTGTTAGCAATCAGACGGTTGAACAGATTCTTAGCGATGATGGAACAACACCTATCCTAACACTACTTGATAAAGGTAGTAAGACCAAAAACGATGGACAATTGAAGACGGTGTCAACTATGCAGAACGAACATGCTGCGTTGCAGTACATTATGCTTATTGAAGAAGCAGCAGAATTGGTTGACGCAGAAACGGCTTACAAATCCGCTGTTATCAAGGTTCAAGCTAACAAACAACGCGCATTGACTGTTGGTTTAACCGAAGCCCATCTCGCAACACTGGCTGAAACCAGTAAAATTGAATCGTTCAAAGATCTATCCTCCGATGAACTCATAGAGAATTATGCACCTTTCATGACGAGTTCAGAAACGTTAGAGGCATTGCTGCAGACAGAAGAAGCACAACGCAATGCTGCTATTGTGTTAGCAAAGGTTAGGCAGAAACTTGGGGTGTTTGGTTCGACCTCTGATGAGATTGATAGGATAGTTGAAACAGGAAAACCTCACTCGAGATTTTATATCACAGCCCCTGCCTCAGGACAAATCACCAAGCAACATGTAATGCTTGGTGCAACTGTTGAAAAAAGCAACTCTCTATACGCAATACTTGACACTGATGTTGTCTTGGCCGAAGGTGAGGCTTATGAAGACACACTTGCTCTTCTCCATGACAAATGGAAAGTAGACAGTGAAGTGCGAATTCGTGTTCCTGCCTATCCTGGAAAAGTTTTTACCGGTAAGATTTCTCAAATTTCAGCCGTTGTCAACCCAGAAAAACGGACAGTGCATTTTTGGACAGAGGTAGACAATTCATCGTATCAACTGAAACCTGGAATGTTTGCAGAACAAACACTCGTAATTGAAAAATTTGACGATGTTTTAAGTGTGCCATTGAGTGCTA
Source organism: Candidatus Poribacteria bacterium (assembly GCA_965218285.1). GTDB lineage: Bacteria > Poribacteria > WGA-4E > WGA-4E > WGA-3G > MSPOR6. Next base: position 4,961,107 of record OZ244616.1, on the reverse strand, counting down.
TACTTCAAGATGGTGCTACGCAGTTTGTTTTTGTTGAGTCGGGCGACACGTACGTCAAGCATGAAGTTGAGGTAGGTGCTAAGGATGACCGGTATATTGAGATCAAAGACGGCTTACTCGCGGGTGAGCTTGTGGTCATCCAGGGCACTCATCAACTGATGCGAGCTGCAGCTGGCACCGCAGTCGTTATTGACCCCCACGCCGGACATTCGCATTAGTTATCAGTTCCAAGGAGGAAAATCAATGTGGTCAAAAATCACCGAAGTTTCACTTAGGAATAGACTCCTTGTTATTTGTGGACTCATCGCCGCAGTCATTATCGGTTTCAGGATGTTCCAATCTGCACCGATTGATGTATACCCAGACATCAATCCACCCCGAATTACTGTTCTAACAGAGGCGCACGGGTGGTCCCCCGAAGAGATGGAGACCCTCGTTACGTTACCGATTGAAAGTTCAATGAACGGTGCACCTGATGTTACAAAGGTTCGTTCATCATCAGCAATCGGTTTGTCGCTTGTATTCGTAGAATTTGAATGGGGTATGGATATTTATCTGGCGCGGCAGATGGTTTCTGAACGGCTTCAGCTCGTTGGACCGAACTTGCCGGAAGGTGTTGATGCCCCTATTATTTTACCTACCTCTTCCTTGTTGGGAGAGATAATGGAATACGCGCTCATTGATGAATCGGAAGAAAAACAGAAACTTGACCCGATGGAGATGCGCGACATAGCAGATTGGGTGGTCCGTTTTCGTCTGCAATCGCAAGGGGGTATTGCGAATGTGATTAACATTGGCGGTTACGTCAAGCAGTTTCAGGTCTTCGTCAATCCTGAACGGTTGGTAAGCTACGGGATTTCACTTGAAGATGTTGCCCACGCACTCTCAAAGAGTAATGATAATGCTGCAGGCGGATTTCTCATTAAGGGTGCGCGTGAGTTGATGATTCGGGGATTGGGACGGATTTCCTCGGTTGCCGACATTGAAAATGTTGTGATTGATGTCCGGGAACATAACACACCTGTACTCGTCAAAGATGTTGCCACAGTGAAAATTGGGTCGCTTCCGGAAATTCGCCGGGGTGCGGGAAGCCGCAATGGTGAAGAAACCGTCTTAGGCAAGGTCGTCAAACAACCCGGTGTCAATACACTTGCACTCAGCGATAAAGTAACTTCAGAGTTAGAATCGCTTGAGAAATCTTTACCGGAAAGTGTAAAGATTGAAGTTGAATACGCACAAGCCGATCTAATTCGTCGGGCTGTTGATACGGTCAAAGATGCGCTGCGAGATGGCGCGATTCTCGTTGTTATTGTCCTGATTATCTTTCTCTTTAATATCCGCACCGCGCTGATTACACTTACCGCCATTCCGTTATCGTTGATTATTGCTGTCATTGTGCTACTTTGGCAGGGAGGCACTCTCAACATCATGACACTCGCGGGCTTGGCGATTGCTGTCGGAATGGTGGTTGACGATGCGATTGTATATGTAGAGAACATCTTTCGGCGATTGCAGGAATATTTTCATCTGCGTGATTTAGGGAATGAGATGGACGAAACACCAACACAAGTTGTGACACGCGCAAGCGATGAAATGCGTGTATCTATTGTTTTTGCGACGTTGATTATTATCCTTGTGTTTTTACCCTTGTTCAGTCTCAGTGGGATTGAGGGTAGAATGTTCCAACCACTCGGTTGGGCAGTAGTGATTTCTATGGCGGCATCGTTACTCGTAGCTTTAACAGTGGTTCCCGTTTTAAGCGATTTACTACTTGGACGCGTTAGGGATATACCGTTGCATGAGCCTATTCCAGGAGTTGATCCTTCACGAAAGCGGATTTCTAACGTTTTTCGCAATCTTGTAGTGCAATGGCGGTTGTTTATTGTCAAATTGGCACCCGACTCGGATGTTGAAACTGCCTTGACGCTTCAACCTATGGTCATGTGGATCAAACGCGCGTATCGTCCTATTCTATCATTGGCGATTCGTTTACGTTGGGTTGTTGTAGCAGTTGCGCTCTTACTGGTAATATTAACTTGTGCATCGATTCCTCGTTTAGGCAGGGAATTTTTACCAGTGATGGATGAGGCAACGTTCACAATCAGCGTGTTTTCACCTCCTGGAACCTCGCTGAATGAATCTACACGTATCGGTCATGAGATGGAAAAAAGGCTAAAGACAGAGATTCCAGAGGTGACAAGTGTTAGCAGTAGGACCGGGCGTGCTGAAGCGGACGAACACGCGCACGATGTGAATACCCATGAAATCGTGGTCAATTTTGATCCTCCGGATGAACGTGAGAAAACACGTGAAGACCTCCTCGCTGAAGTGCGGGAGCTGCTCTCCACCGAAAACTTTCCGGGTGTTCAGGTATCCGTTGGTCAACCGATTCAACACCGCCTTGACCATCTTTTGTCGGGTGTTAGTGCACAAGTGGCATTGAAACTCTTCGGTCCCGACCTTGACATGCTAAGGCAGAAGGCAGAGGAAATTGAAGCAGTTATGTCAGAAATTGATGGCGTCGCCGATTTACAAGTTGAACAACAGGTACAGATTGAACAACTTCAGATCAAAGTAAAACGTTTTGAAGCAGCGCGTTACGGCTTAAGTGTTCAAGACATCACACATTTCGCTGAGGCGGCTTTCAAAGGCGAAACAGTCAGTCAAATCATTCAAGGACAACGGCAGTATGACCTCGTTGTTCGCATTGATCCGACACTTGTCACCACCGTTGAGTCATTTGGCAATCTCAAACTCCGAACGCCCTCGGGGGCATTTATTCCGTTGAAACAGATTGCTGATCTCAACTTTGGCTTCGGACCAAATACCATCAATCGCGAGAACGTCTCACGACGTATCGTAATTCAATGCAACGTCCAGGATAGAGACCTTGGCAATTTTATTGATGAAGTGGAAAAAGAAATTGAGGCGCATGTTGATATACCTGAAGAATATTTCCTCACATACGGTGGACAGTTTGAAAGTCAACAGCGCGCACAAAGACGTATTCTAATTCAAACCGGTTTCGTTTGTATCGGTATCTTTATTTTACTGTATCTTGCGATGAGTTCAATCCGGCTTTCAATACTGGTAATCCTGAATTTACCGTTGGCGTTAATCGGTGGCGTTGTCAGTGTTTTCCTTACTGGTGGCGTGTTGAGTATTCCATCAATGGTAGGTTTCATTCTGTTGTTCGGTATTGCTGTGCGAAACGGCATCATCTTGATTTCCCATATCAATGCACTTCGTTCAGAAGGCATGCCGCTACATGACGCTGTGATGAAGGGGGCTTCAGAACGAATTAGTCCTGTCTTAATGACAGCTTTGACCACAGGGTTAGGGATGTTACCGCTCGCGCTTGCACACGGTTCAGGTGCGGAACTCCAGAAGCCACTTGCCATCGTTATCAGTGGTGGTATGATTACCGCTACCTTTTTGACACTGCTTGTTTTACCAGCGTTGTATTACCTTGTTGAAAAACGTGGTGCGGAGAAATCGTAATCATTCAATTTTCGGATTTTAAAACGCTCATTATAAGGTGTGTAATGTTTTGACAAAAATCGTCCATCACTCATTGTCGGTGCGGGTCCTTGTGCCCGCACACTGATTGACATATCCTTGACATCGGTGGGCACAGGGACCCCACACCTACATTATGAAAACGCGAAAGATTCAATGGATAAAAAGCCGAAAACTAAATAGCCCTAATTTCCTCACTTGACAATAAAAAGCGTCAATGGTAGCATATTATTCGTTAAGAAACCAAATTCTATCAGCATTAATACATGCCACAACCAAAACATGAAAAGGAGAAATTATGGCACGAGTACCAATCGGTTTAGAGTTATATTCTGTTCGAAATGAGTTAGCAGCGGATGTTCGCGGCACAATAAAAGCAGTCGCAGAGATGGGGTACGAGGGCGTTGAATTTGCAGGTCCCCCGCAACATTCCGCGGAAGAATTGAAAAGCCTACTTGATGAGTTTGGCTTAGTCTGCTGCGGTTGGCATACACCGTTCAACCTTGTTCAAGAAGACACCCTCGCTGACACAATTGAATTCAATAAAATCCTTGAAAATCCTTATATTATCATTCCTGGAATCCCGGGAGAACTTCGTCAATCGCGTGCAGATTGGTTGAAATTAGCCGATTTCTTCAACGATCTCGCCGACAAACTTGCCCCACACGGTATGGTCACTGGCTATCATAACCACCACGTCGAATTTTCGCCTATGGATGGCGAAATTCAGTGGGATACTTTCTTCGGAAACACAAACGAGGGCGTAGTGATGCAACTGGATATGGGGAACGGTCTTAATGGCGGTGCTGATCTCGTTGAAATTTTAGAGAAATATCCCGGTCGGTCAGGAACGGTGCATCTCAAGCCTTATACTATGTCAGATGACAAGGCTGACGGACATGCGGGGTTCCGTCCTATTATAGGCGAAGATAGCGTGCCGTGGGATGAGATATTTCGAGTTTGTGAAACGACTGGTGGCACGAAATGGTATATCGTTGAATATGAAAGTGATGCCTTTCCGCCGCTTGAAGCAGTCGAACGTTGTTTGAAAGCACTAAAAGCAATGGGCAAGTAGTTATTTATAAACAAAAATTGGCTTGCAAGCCAGACCATTTGGAGGTTTGCAAGCCAAACTATCCATCTATGGTAAAATCAAAATAGACTTGGCTCATGTCAAGACTAAGTGCGGAGGCTTCTAGAGAACCCAAGTGTACAGCGAGTTTATTCAAATAAAACGCACTTACTTTTTACATGAGCCAATAGACTTTACTATAAAATTAACCCAAATCCGCTAGTTGTGGCATTACCTCATTCTTGAGCAGCTCCATAGAATGAGTCCACTGCGTCTTAGGTTCCCATTCGTGCCCCATAGCGAGCAACACACCAAACCCACCGACATCCTCATAGAGTTGACGTAAGCGACTGGCAACACGGTCAGGACTACCCACAATCCACAGTGTATCCAATAAGTACTCCAGACATGTTTCTACGTCCGGGATGTCCGGGTTCATCTTAAATTTCTCCCATCCGAAGAGTCTAAACCAATAATCCCTAAAATCGCGTCCGAGTGTGCCTCCAATCGCCTCTTTTCGTGCTTGTTCATTAGTGTCAGCAACATAGACTTCCCGTGCAATACGCCATGTTGACCGAGACGGAGAGAGTCCAGTCTTTGCCGCGCCCTCTTCAACGGCATCCCAATGCGTCTTAATTACAGAAACAGGTGCCAGATTGATACTCATCGGAATCCAACCGCGTTCGCCCGCGAAAATAAGTGTGTCGGATTTAGGCGACGATCCAGCCAACGCAATCGGCGGATGCGGTTTCTGATATGGCTTCATGTGAATACTCACGATGTCCGGGTGCCCCTCTGGGATCCTAAATTCCCAGGAATCGCTTTTATAGTGCCCCGGTTCAGGATCAGTCCATATTTTGAGAACAGCATCAATTCCTTCCCGTGTTGCCTTCCGTCTATCAGCAGATGCCATGAACATTTCTGCATCGCTCGGTGTGGAACTTGAGCCGACACCCCAATGGAAACGTCCGTGTGCAAGATGGTCTAACTGCGCGATACGATGCGCTATAACTGCCGGATTGTGAATCGGCATACACGTTATTCCTGTGCCAAAGATGATGTTCTCTGTCATCGCGACTGCTTTGGCGATAAAGAGATCCGGTGATGGTATATTCTCCCAAGTGAATGTAAAATGCTCACCAATATAAGCCTCTTTATATCCTAATTTATCCAAGATCACCATCTGCTCAAGGTCATCGTCCAATGTTTTAGTAGTGTCGCTACCGGGTGGATGCAAAGGCATTGTGAAAAAACCGAGTTCCATGCAAAACTCCTTTTGTGTTTATGTAACGAGCGGAGTAGGAATTAACTTCTTGTCTATGATTCCCTATGATTAGGACTGTGTTTGTTGACACGACATGTTTTGTCTACTAAAGACAATTGAGGATATGTTTTAATAATTTGACAAGATCAGGGAAATCTGTTATTGTTTTCACAAGTCTCAAAATTCTATCAAGACTTTACCATTAATCAAAATATTTTTCAATCGTTTTACGTTTTACGTAGAAAGGAAATTGCAAGTAATGAAAACCATTGTTTCAACTTCAGTTGTACTATTAGCAATTCTCAGTGTTTCTCTATTAGGATGCGAACGAATTGATCCTATGATTCCGACTGATACCACTTCCCAGATGGGGGCAACATTAAAAATTGGTGTGATTCAACCGGAGTATAGTTACACCACATTTAGTCAAGGTGCGGAAACTGCGCGGCTCCAAATCAATGAAAGTGGAGGGATACTCGGAATGCCGATAGAGTTTATCAGCCGAAATAATCAACCTGTGGCGAATGAACTTCCAACATCGGCAGCAAGTATTAACGCTGCAAATGAACTAATTGAGATGGAGAACGTGTTTGCACTACTCGGTCCCATCCGATCAACCATGGCTATTGAGGTCGGTCCAATTGTGCAGAAAGCACAACGACTCATGCTTCCCGGTTCCAGTGGCTCAAATGTGCCAGAGGTCGGAGATTATATCTTTCTAATTACGGTGCCAAATCCTTTTCAAGGGAAAGTGATGGCAGGATTCGCCATTAATCCCATGGTTGAGGGATTAGGTCTTGGGGCAAAAACTGCAGCGGTAATTTATGAGGATGGCGATAGTTATTCTACCGATCTTGTCCAAGCGTTTAAGGCAGCATTTCAGGAATACGGTGGAGAAGTTGTTTACAGCAATGCCTATTCTGCAGGTGATACTACCTTCACCGAACTGCTTACAGAAATACATACTGCTGCTCCTGACGTAATCTTCTGCCCCGGATCTCAGCCTGAAGTGCCGCGATTGATAAATGAAGCACGGCAAATTGGTATCAAAACGACTTTCCTCGGAGGGAGCGCGTGGGATGATAGAGAGCGATTCCTTAGCATTTTAGACGACAACAGTGTGTTGGATGGTAGTTATTATCCGACTAATTTTTCTGTTGCGACACAAGACGCAGATGTTCAAGAGTTTGTGCAAGGTTACATGGCGTTGTACGGAAGTCCACCTGATGGCATTGCAGCGTCTGGCTATGATGCGATGCGGCTTTTGGCACGCGCAATAGAGACTGCGGGTTCACTTGATTATGCTGCTGTTCGTAATGCTTTTGCGGAGATCAAAGATTACAAAGGTGCTACAACTATTTCGCACTACGATGAAAACCGACACCCCATCAAAAGCCTTGCAATTCAGACAATCCAAAACGGAAAGGTTGAACACTACGAAGTTGTGGAGCCGTAACGCTAGAATCTGGAACCTCTCGGACGATTTCTTGAGGTAAATTGTAAGTGTTGATTTCGCTGAGCACGTCAGTAAGAGAGTATGTCAGATGACGAACCAAGTGATTCGACTCGGAGTTGTAGGGTGTGGATGGGCAGGTTGCCAAGTTATTTCAGCTGCCAATGCTACTACGCGTCTGAAGGTTGTCGCAATCGCAGAACGTGATCCGATCCGCCGTGAACGGGCAGCAGATGACAATCAAGTAACACACCGCTACGTTGACTATCGTGAACTCCTTGAGGATTATGCTGTTGATGCTGTCTATCTCGCGACTTCTCCGGATGGTAGGCTTCAGCAAGTATTGGATACCCTCAATGCTGGTAAGCATGTTTTAGTGCAAAAACCGCATGCTATTCGCGCACCAGAAATTTTAGAGATGGAGGCAGCTGCGCAACAGTCCAGAAAAACGCTCCAATTCTGCTATTTTATGCGCCACTTTCCTCACAATCGCCAGATTCGGAACGCAATTCTGAACGGTGCAATTGGCAACCCATATCATGCTCGCGTTTTCGGAAAATATAACTTCATTCCAGCCTTTGATGCAAACACCCAATGGTTACATGTTTATGGACAGAAAGGTGGCTCATTAGGACAGCACTATTCGCACGAACTCAATCTGACGTGGTGGTGGATGGGATGTCCGAAACCTGAGTGGACATTTGCAATCAAAGCACGTGCTTTACCCGCAGTACGATGGTCCAGAGGGAACAGCAGAAGACTATTTCACCGGTATCCTTGGATGTGAAGGTGACAAAACTATCCAAATTGACTGCTCACGGATGAGCCATTCGGATTCTGGCAGTATTGTTGAACTCTACGGCACCACAGGCGCAATTACAAACGGAGGTATCTCGCGATTCAAAAAAGGTGAATTCATCCGAGAAACCGTTGATGAACCTATTGAAATTGACCACGGCGCACTACCTGAAGAAGTGCCTGTTTTCTACTATAAACTCAATCATTTTGCCATGGCTATAGCAGGTGAGGTCGCACCAGATGTATCTTCAGAGAATGCCTATACCTTTATGCAAATACTGGATGCGCTTTACGACAGCGCGAAAAGTGGTGAGAAAGTGGACATCACCTCGTAGCGACAATTTTGGATCGTGCTTCCCTTCTTCAACTTCGCAAGGAATTTATTGAATGCTGATTTTTTTGTCATTCGGAGTGAAAATTGGCGGATCATTAAACTGGAAGACTACCGCTACGCTGAAGTTTTCGCTCAATGAGTCTGTAGCATTCATCTACGAAACTTATTGTTTCTTCAAATACGCGATGGCAGAAAATGATCATTTCAGTGTCCTCGAGAGGGGAATTATTAGGAAAAAATGAGTTTTTCAAATACAAATTAGGATCAGGTGGAGAACCCGATAGGGTAAACTGAGGTGGGAAATCTATCACCTCCTCTATCTGATCATGCGTTAATTGGTTCCTAATCTCCTTGGCAATATTGAAAGGGGAGCCCTTTTTGTCTATCACCTCCTTTTTGTTTTTTCTACTCACTGCGTGGAACCTACGTAGGTGGAGGGTTAAGTGCTCGCGCCGTGCTTTCTTTTCTAACCCTTGACGTACATGAGAACTGGAATAAGGGCTGTCGTACGACATTAAGTCGTAAACAATATTGATAACCTTGGCTACACAGTCCTCAGAACCAACTAGATTGGAAAAAAATCCATTCAGTAGAATGAAAACAACCAATGGGAAGGCATCAGGGTTCAATAAGTCAATCTGAACATAGAGATCAATATCAGAGAAATCAATCAAGGATTTTTGCTCTTCAGATAAAGAGGATTGCCTTTCCAGATAGGGAGCATAGTTCATGTTTTCTATTGCATCAAGATAAAACTTTGCAGCACTCAGTCTTTGTCGGATCGTTGGAATCAACTTCTTAATTTCAGGTTCAGCCGCTTGTGCTGTTAACTTTGAGCCGGAACTTTGCCCAGTTGATGCTGTTAACGCTACAGAGTCTCGAATTTTTCCCTTTGCAACAAGCACTTTGATTTCTTGCATAAGGCTGTATTCGTGAATTGGATGTATCATGCTTCGCCTTCAAGAAATTCTTCATCTTCTTGTAATTGCTTTCCAATATCCTGTTCTGTCCTTTCTATAAGGTCTTTGGCAAATTGCACAACAATTGGTGACAGCGTCCTGTCGCGCCATGCCTTGAGATCCTCAATTTGTTTCACAAGATACGGTGTCGGTTCACCGATATTTCTTGAATAGACACCTGAGGAAAGTGCTGCTATAATTCCGCCTTGTACCTGTTTGTCCCCGTCACTCTTTATAAGGACTAACTCTGCAAGGAAATAAAAGACAGCATCTGCGTCGAATCCCCTCATCAGATAAGCGGCCTCTCTCATTAGTTCTAAATCTCCTGAGTCGATCCATTCCTCAAAGAGTTTTTGCATTGCCGCATTAATTTTAATCCCATCGTTACGCGGATCATCTCCACCAATCATAGATGTGAGCAATATAGGTGCTTCAAATCTCAGGAGGTTTGAGGACTTAAGAACCCAGTCTCTCACTCGCCTCAAAGTTGTCATCGCGTTTTCATCACTCCAATCAACATTCTCAAACAAATAGTGTGGCCGATGCGGGACCGCGTCAAACTTAAACAACTCAGATGGGCGATCCGAAATTGAATCGTAGCGGTTAAATTCATTCTCTTTGTAAGCAATTCGCGCCTCAAAAAATTTGATAACCCAGATCGGATCATGCCTGAAGATAGCGCGAAGTGCTTGTTCAGAGTCATAATCAAGACGTTCTAAACGTACACAATTAAGCATCACTTGCTTGTATTTTTCCAAGTGGTTTTGTGGCGAGAATTTAAGTTCTTTGCTAGTGAGCACGTGGATGACTTGCCCCGTAACCATAGGTGATTCATCACTTGATAGTCTTACCAAAATCTCAAGGACAGTGTTCGCATCCACAACATAGAAATTCGGAAGACTTTCGGCTATATATAGTCGCAATTGCGGGTCCGGCGTTTTAGACAATTGATCTAAAATGGACAGATCTTCTTTTCCAATGCCTCGGTTTGTTTTACTTCTCAAGAAATAACTTCTTGCAATGATGCGTTTGGCAAAGATGGTGTTCTGATCTAAAAGGCGTTGAGTTACTTCGCGTGCTTTATCCTTGTCAGAACAGCGAATACCACTGAGTAATCCAGAGGCACAATGCGATTCATCTGTTTGCCAAGCAACAATGCAATCCAATAGACCAGTCCCATACGAAGGGTCAAGTTCACCGATAGACTGAAGCAGTGATGTTGCAATTCCAGGATTCCACCCTTTTTCTGCCCAGATGCTATCTCTGTTACTACGGTATTCCTTCCCTTTTTCGGCATCCATTATACATTCTTGCATTAATTTTGAGAGGTCCGTGGGTATGTATTTCTTGAGATATTTTTTCAGGAACGCCTGGGTTTGTTCAGAACTTTCACTCAGGTCCCAATCACGGAATTTCCCAGTGAATTGACGGTAGAATAGATATCTTTCATAATTTTCATGTTTGTGGAATTTCGCGAGTAATTCCGCCGCCTTTTCTTTTGGAAAACCGTCTAAATACGTGTTTTCTGCATACCCTTGGAGACACTGATCTATAGCATTTAGAACAGTGAAATCGGTTTCTCTTGAGATTTTGTCAGCTAATATGTTGAATAGTTGTTCCTGTTCTTTTTCTAATAGAACCTGCTCCTCTTCTGCGATTCCCTGTCGAAATGGACTCTCCAAAGGATTTATCGCTCGACTAATAGAACTTATCGCCTCTACTCTGACAGTACTATGTTGAGACGTTCTTAGGCAATGCTCAATTAGGTCGATCGCCTTTGCTCTGAGGCGAGTTAATTCAGGTGTATATTTTAAATGGTGCCAACCAAACTTCAAAGAACTACCTTCACTGACGGTTTCACTGAAATCCAGCACGAGGAGTGTGTCAAGTGCGTTAAGTAGTGCCAAACCGAGTTTCGGATTATCTTCCCTTTCCCATACCTCAAAAACTTCAAGTGCTTTCATTTGAAATGCACTGGGTTTGCTCGTTTGGAAACCTGTCATCCTTTTCAACAACTCTTGCGGCGAGTCGTGATTGGGAAGTTCCAAATCCCCCATCAGGAGGAGTTTCCGGACTATTTCCAGCGTTTTCATAAATCCAGAAAGCGTATTGATTGTTTTCTGTGCTTCTTTGGCAATTTTCCTTACCAAGTCTAAATGGGTCCGCTTAGATACCCATCCCGTATAATGTCTCACAGAGACTTTACTGTTCGGATTATCCAAGATAATATTAAAAATCTCAATTGCATCATCTGGGCGAAAGTAACTGATGCCCTCCATCTGGTCTAAGATCTGCTCTCGAAGAGCATTATCCCCTTCACGTGCTTGAGCCTTAAGAGAAGCAACATGTGCCTCAAGAAGAGTACCCTCACCCGCGATGGCTTCTATCTGTCCCAGATTTTTAATGACGTTGATGGGGAGAATAGGTAGAAATTCCTTCAACAAGTTTTCATGGAACGAGGACGGTCTTTTGCTAATGGGAAAACATGCCTTATGTAAGATGTAATCGCCGAGTTGAGCGGGAAAAACCTGCTGTTTGGCCCCATATTGAACAAGTAAACCGTATTGTATCAAATCTGCTCGGTACTGTTCTATCTTATAAGGTTCTGTTTTTAGAACCTCTGCCAATTTATCGCGTATTCGGCTATTTTCAGGGTCATCAGTGTTAATTGGACCAATTCCACTGAGCCAATCCAGCAATTCTCGGTGTCGTTCGTCAGATTCTGGCAGATGTGTACTGAATATGTCACTTAGGTAGGATTTAAACGCAAGTTCAATCAATTCGTCTTTTGTTAAGTTTCTCAGCTCGACTCCGTTATTGAGTAACTCTATCACCATGACAGCAATTAACGGCGTATCCCGCCCTATCCGTGTTAACCCAGCCAAGAGGGATCCGTCAGGTATCTGTGTATAAGCGCGAATAAATTCCTTGGTTTTCTCCAATGAAAGTTTCGCTATTTTGAGTTCTTCAATAGCACCATCTGGTAAGGCAGCTAAGAAACTACCCTTCAGAGCGGATTTAAACGGCTTCCGTGTTATGAGGATGGCTTTCGATCCGCTGTATCCGGGGCTATTCAATAGTGTTCTGATACCCCTAAGATGGTCAATAAAGTCATGTGCATCATCTACAAAAAAGATGTACTTACGATTGGGCGGAATGTCTGCTAAGGTGCCTTCAAAACTGTCACCAGCCATCTGAACAAAGAGGGGCTCATAATCCGTGTGGTCGCGTTCAACCGTCTTTGCAAATTCAATAGCAAGCTTGGTTTTTCCTATGCCACCGCTACCGTATACCATGAATAGTCTTTTGTTTGGGTCTCGAACAAATGTTTGAAACTGACGCAGCTCATCCTCGCGTCCGAAGGTTTCATAGTCATATCTTAACAGTTGATGTTTACCCGCAGTTTGATCTCGGAACATGTCCTGCCAAGGCAGGAATACAGGTAGATGGGGATCTCGGAATGAATTTAAGAGGTAAGGAAACTCATCAGTCATCGCGATGAGGTCTTCTGCATCCCAACAGATTAACGAAAAAGCGTATCCTTTCTCGTTTTTAATGTCCTCAATTTTACGCTTGTTACCAGCAGTAAGCAAAGTACTGGTCATCAGAACGTAGTGATCACACTGCAACGCATCTGCTTTGTCAAGTTCGCCCTTTTTGCGCTTACCACCTTTCATTTTGGTAATGAGTTGGCTACGGGTCCGCCCCTTATCCATTGTTGGGTCAAAGAACTTGTACTGGAAGATCCAGGTGCCGCATCTTCCTTTATAAACGCCGGTGTAGTCTGCATCAATTCCGCTATCGCGACCCGGCGCGTCGTATACTTTAACGAAGGGAGACACCTCTTTTTTCAGGAACAGATTGCAGAATCGATCAAAATCTTCCTTTGATTTTATGTAGTCTGATAACAATTTTTTCATCGTAACTTACCCTCAATGCCAATGGGGATCACACGGCAAAACAAATACATCTTCTCGAAAATGGGTTGGGATAGCAACAGAACTTCGTAACAACAGATTAGCATATTTCAAGACAGAAGTCAAATTGTTCCTTGCTAATCAATTCAAAAATCAAAAATCAAAAAACATAATAACGTTTGACAAAAACATGTCCATTTGATAATCTTATAGCGAAACTGATAAATTCCTAATTTAGGAGAAAATTACATGTATAAAAGTGTGATGTTAGGGTGCGGTGGACGCGCCCGAGGGCATGCAAGTGCTTATCGCTTTGTTAAAGGTGGTAAACTCGCAGCGGTCTGCGATATGAACGAAGAACGTCTCAACGATTTCGGCGATCATTTTGAGATATCTTCCCGTTACACGGATTTGGATGAGATGCTTGAGAAAGAAAAGCCAGATCTCCTACATATTGTGACTGCGCCAGTACTACGCGGTTCCAATGAGCGTATTCGGTATTCGCTGATGAAACAGGCATCTGATCACGGTGTGCCAGCAGCGATTATAGAAAAACCGATTGCTGTCGAAAGCGAGGACTGGAAACAGATTGCCAGGTTGGCAGAAGAGACGAAAACGAAGTTCGTTGTCAACACACAACTCAACTTTCATCCAAAAAACCTTGAATTAAAGCAAGATGTGGCAGAAGGTAAAATTGGCGAGATAAAGTTTATTGATGCAAGTGCACGGAGCACTCCAGTTGACCAAGGACCACACGTGCTTCAGTTAGTGTCATCCTACATTGATAATTCTCGTCCAGTGCGTGTCTTGGGGCAAATCTCAGGAAGAGAACATTTGAATTCAGCGCAACCTTCACCTATGCATGCCGCCGCGCACGTTTTATATGAAAATGGACTTCATGTCTCTGTTGCATTTGGGCAGGGTGTAGGTACGATGGCATCCGATAATCAAGGTATTTATTGTCACAAACGCGTTTTTGTCGTTGGAACAAAAGGTTTTGTGCATTGGCGATTCAGCGGTTGGGAACGCGCGACGCAAGACGGTGGTTACGAAGGCGGTCCGCTCAACTATGGCGAACAGGACGTTCAAGCACAAGGAAACTTAACGGAGGCAGTATTTGATTGGCTCAATGATGAAAACAAAGTCCATCCAACACATCTTAAGCAATCGCTTGCTGAGTTCAACCTGCTTCTCGGAATGTACCACAGCGGTATAACGAGTAAGATTGTCGATCTTCCGTTTGAGCCTCCGGATAGCTTAATGGATTCTCTCAGAGAAAAATTGTAAAGTCCAATTCATCAGTATTCGCAACAACCGTATTAATTATGTCCGTGTCTGACACGTAGGTGTCCCGCGGTAAGAAAACTTATAGGAGATATTTTAATGTTTAAAAGTGCGATGTTAGGATGTGGTGGTCGTGCCCGTGCACATGCCAGCGCGTATCGTTTTGTAAAAGGTGGAAAAATCGCAGCAATATGCGATATGAACGAAGAGCAACTTAATCGGTTCGGAGACGATTTTGAAATTTCTTCTCGTTACACCGATTTAGACGAGATGCTTAATAAAGAGAAACCAGATCTTCTGCATATTGTCACTGCACCAGTATTACGCGGTACCAATCAACGTATCCGTTATCCGTTGATGAAGCAAGCCTCTGACCACGGTGTACCTGCGGCAATTATAGAGAAACCGATTGCTGTTGAGAGTGAGGATTGGAAGCAAATCGCGGGGTTGGCTGAAGAGACGAAAACAAAGTTTATTGTCAACACACAACTTAACTTCCATCCGAAAAACCTTGAACTGAAACAGGATGTGGCAGAAGGCAGAATCGGCGAGATAAAGTTTATTGATGCAAGTGCCCGAAGCACCCCTGTTGATCAAGCACCGCATGTGCTGCAGTTGGTATCGTCCTACATTGACAACTCCCGCCCTATGCGCGTTTTAGGCCAAATTTCCGGTAAGGAACAGTTAGATTCTGCACAACCTTCTCCGATGCATGCTGCTGGTCATGTTATGTATGAAAATGGTTTACACGTTTCTATTGCATTTGGGACCGGTGTTGGTACGATGGCATCCGATAACCAAGGCGCGCATTGCCACAAACGCGTTTTTGTCGTTGGAACGGAAGGGTTTGTACATTGGAGATTTAGCAGTTGGGAACGCGCGACACGAAAGGGTGGCTACGAAGGCGGTCCCCTTAACTATGGTGAGCAGGATATTCAAGCACAAGGAAATCTCACCGAAGCAGCCTTTGATTGGCTTGATGATGAGAGCAAAGAACATTCGACGCATCTCAAGCAATCGCTTGCTGAGTTCAACCTGCTTCTCGGAACGTACTACAGCGGTATAACTAACCAGATAATTGATCTTCCGTTTGATCCACCAGATGGTTTAATGGATTCTCTCAGGGAGAAGCTGTAGAACAACTTCTGAATTTTCCAATAGGTAGGATTAGCGGTAGCAGCGAATTTGTTCGTTACTACCGCTAATTGTTATATTTCGTGGGTAGACACTAAGGTGTGCCACGGTTCGAAATCGTTTAAGGAGAAATTTCCATGTATAAAAGTGCGTTTTTAGGTTGTGGTGGTCGTGCCCGTGCACATGCGAGTGCATACCGCTTTGTTAAGGGGGGCAAAATTGGAGCAATCTGCGATATGAACGAAGAGCTCCTCAATAAGTTTGGTGATGACTTTGATGTTTCTGCCCGATACACAGATTTAGATGAGATGCTTGAAAAAGAGAAACCCGATCTTCTCCACATTGTCACGGCACCAGTTTTACGAGGTACTAATCAACGTATCCGATATTCGCTGATGAAGCAAGCCTCTGACCACGGTGTACCAGCAGCGATTGTAGAAAAACCGATTGCCGTTGAAAGTGAGGATTGGAAACAGATTGCTGGGTTGGCAGAGGAAACCAAAACGAAGTTTATTGTCAACACGCAGCTTAATTTCCATCCGAAAAACCTTGAATTGAAGCAAGATGTGGCAGATGGCAAAATTGGTGAGATTAAGTTTATTGATGCAAGCGCACGCAGTACACCTGTTGATCAAGCACCGCATGTGCTGCAGTTGGTATCGTCATATATTGATAACTCACGTCCCGTGCGAGTGTTAGGTCAAATCGCCGGTAAAGAGCAATTAGATTCTGCGCAGCCTTCTCCGATGCATGCAGCTGGACACGTTATGTATGATAACGGTCTCCACGTCTCTGTAGCATTTGGCACAGGCATGGGAACGTTGGCATCAGACAGTGGGAGTACAGTTGCACATAAACGTGTATTTGTTGTCGGCACGAAAGGTTTTGTGCATTGGCGATTCAGCAGTTGGGAACGCTCAACACAAGACGGTGGCTACGAGGGCGGTCCCCTAAACTATGGTGAGCAAGATACTCAGGCACAAGGGAACCTCACCGAAGCAGCCTTTGATTGGCTTGATGATGAAAGTAAAGAACATCCAACGCATCTCAAGCAATCGCTTGCTGAATTTAATCTGCTTCTGGGTATTTACTATAGCGGTATAACCAACCAGATAATTGATCTTCCGTTTGAACCGCCAGACGGTTTAATGGATTCTCTTCGGGAGCATCTGTAGACCGACTAAATGGCGTGGAGGCGGGAACACAGTCTGCCTCCACACACAAACCAAACTGAAAAATTGGCATGAACACCAAACGTGTGCTATAATTTGTAAAAGAATCTCATACCAAATTAACTCGTTTAGGCGTCTTCTGATAAGGTCAGCATTGCGAGGAGGACCCAGGGGCCTCGCGCTACAAATCGGGTTAATTGGGTATAAGTTAAAATCGAGAAGGGAGTCAATAACCCCAAGCTAAAGCATGGGGAACCTGTGCAAAGCGCAATCCGAGCGTCCACTTCACAAGTTAAACCGTTGACTACAGTCCTATATCGCAGTATCTTGGCGTGGTAGCCAGCACGATGTTTCGGATGCTCCCCAAGTCTGATTCCTCTCGGATACTGTGATCTGGATGGGGAAACCACACATACCCCGAAAGGGAGAACGCAAACTTATGTTTGTGCATATTAGGGATTTAGTTTTCAGTTATATTTGATTGGAAACTAAACGCCTAATACCAAAAATAAAAGGAGGCGGGCTTTCCTCCCCAACCTAAAGGATGGGGTCTCCAGCCCGAAGAGTGATGAGATGGCAAGTTTTGATGCTGCCTCTAAGAAACAGGTCGAAACAAATCCGCAAGATTTCGTAGACCTCTGCTTCAGATTCGGAGCAACAAATATCACTGTGTTGGAAGTTGTTACCCCCGAGCAACCTACCGTTGAAATGCATCAGGCAGATATCCTTATAAAAGCCCTGCACAACGGTAGAGAAGTACTCGTGCATTTTGAGTTTCAAACTACCGACAGTTACGATCCAGAGATGCCACTTAGGATGGCAGGTTATATTATTAGAGCGATTGAAGTTTATCATCTGCCAGTGTATTCCAATGTCATCTATCTGCGTCCGGATGCTGGTAAAAACGATCCGGGAAAATTTGAGCAAAATCTGGAACATCACAATGTTTCTATTGAATACCAAGTTTTCCGGTTAATAGAAATGGATGGGCAGAAGATTCTCAATTTGAAACCCGTGGGTTTAATACCCTTTACACCGCTCATGAACCACCCAGCTGATATGGATGCCGAGCAATGGCTTCGTCAATGTGTTCAAACTGCTGATAGCATTGATGTGCCAAACAAGCCGGAATTTCTTGGAAGTCTCGCTATTTTGGGGAATTTAGTTTACGATTCACAAACAATTTTGAATATTATTTCGGAGGAAACCATGCAACAACCCCCGATTGTTGAATACGTGGCACCACAAGCACGCCTACAAGGTGCTTTACAAACCACCCGTGAGAATATCCTTGAGACACTTGCCTTTCGGTTACAGTCCGAAGTAGCGCAAACCTTTAAACCCGCTTTAGAAGCAATTGATGATCTACAACGTCTCAAACAGCTGTTTCGCATTGCATTGCGGGTGGAAAGTCCAGACGATTTCACGCAAGCTTTGAATGAAAATGGCGAATAACCGTGCCACATTTCTCAACCCGTTTTCTCATATTTACTTTTTACATTCATTTATTTGCTTGACATAAGAATATAAGGAGACATTCTATGTATAAAACAGCGATGTTGGGGTGCGGCGGTCGTGCCCGTGCACATGCCAGCGCGTATCGCTTTGTTAAAGGTGGTAAACTCGCAGCGGTCTGCGATATGAACAAGGATCTACTTAACCGATTCGGAGACGACTTCGGTATCTCTTCCCGCTACACGGATTTAGATGAGATGCTTGAAAAGGAGAAACCGGATGTACTTCACATTGTTACAGCACCTGTACTACGCGGATCCAATGAGCGTATTCGGTATCCACTGATGAAGCAAGCATCCGACCACGGTGTACCAGCAGCGATAGTTGAGAAACCGATTGCTGTTGAAAGTGAAGATTGGAAGCAGATCGCTGGGTTGGCAGAAGAAACGAAAACAAAGTTTGTTGTTAACACGCAGCTCAACTTTCATCCGCAAAACCTTGAACTGAAACGAGATGTAGCAGAAGGCAGAATCGGTGAGATCAAGTTTATCAATGCCAGCGCACGCAGTACCCCTGTGGACCAGGGACCGCACGTTCTTCAGTTGGTTTCATCCTATATTGATAACTCACGTCCGGTGAGGGTATTATACCAAATTAACTTGATTAGAAGTTTTCTAATAGCGGTTAGCATTGTGAGGCACGGGGACCTCGCGCTACAAATCGCGTTAATTGGGTATTAGGACAAATCTCTGGAGGCGCGCATTTAGATTCAGCGCAGCCATCTCCACAATACGCAGCGGCGCGGGTTCAGTACGAGAACGGGCTCCATGTCTCTGTTGCGTTCGGAACAGCCATCGCACCATCTGCATCCGATGATCAGACTGTTTACTTTCACAAACGCGTATTTGTTATTGGTACAGATGGATTTGTACATTGGCGATTTAGTAGTTGGGAACGTTCAACCCGAGAGGGCAGCTACGAAGGTGGACCACTCAACTATGGAGAGCAGGATGTTGCCGCGCAAGGCAATCTCACCAATGCAGTTTTTGATTGGCTTGATGATGAGAACAAAGTGCATCCGACACATCTCAAACAATCCCTCGCTGAATTCAACCTGCTTTTAGGTATCTATTATAGCGGTATTACAAACGAAGTCGTTGAATTGCCATTTGACCCACCGGATGGACTGATGGATTTACTAAGGGAACGGTTGTAGAGTTCGTGTGTTCGTAGTCTTAATAAATTAGACTACGAACACTTTTTTGCGTTCACCACTCGTGACGGTAACAACGGGCAATGTCCAACATCTTGGGATGCTTGGCATGCACTGTGGGAAACAAGTCCGCACAAAGGTAAGTTTGTTTAACGGTGATACTCACGACGGCTAAAGCCGTGTGCTTCTTTTAGCACACAACCCTCCTATGTGATTCCTGCTTCCGTCTCTCGTGCCTCCGAATGAGGTCTTATACCCAATTAACACGATTTGTAGCGCGAGGTCCCCGTGCCTCGCAACGCTAACTGCTATCAGAAAACTTCTAATCACGTTAATGTGGTATTATTTGTACTCCACAGGCGTAACTTTCCGTGTATCCCACGGTAGGTTGTTAGCGAATGTGATAGGGTCGTTGTAGTAACAACGGACATTAGTTTTTCTCTACCACATTCTAATGTTTTAAGTGATTTCGCACCAGCACCACACATCTTATCACGGATGGGGACAGGACTCAACACAGGTAAGTGTTGAGGTGATAACCCTGTCCAACGATGCTACATATAGTCTAACATGTTTTGGTGCAAATGTCATAAGTTTTTTGACCCACGGCTAAAGCAGTGGGATTGTCAGATAATTCCCTTCATTCAGGGGACTTATCTGTATTTGAGATGGTTTCTATGTTTCAACAGTGTCTCCTGTTTTCAATACTACATAACTCCTATAACGTTCTGGATGTATCTCACCGGATTCAACTGCACTCTGTATAGCGCAGTCATCTTCTTTGACGTGCCCACAATCGTTATATTTGCAAGTACCGAGAAAAGGGTCCATCTCTGGAAAATAGAGTTCGAGATTTTCTTTATCAACCCCCCATAAGCCTACTTCTCGGATACCAGGTGTGTCAGCAACCTCACCGCCAATATCAAGACTAAACAACTCTACAAGCGTAGTTGTGTGCCTACCTTTCCGTGTTTTTTCACCAACTTCTCCAATTCGTAATTTTAGATTCGGTTGGATTGCATTCAAGAGGCTTGATTTTCCGACACCGGATGGTCCAACAATTACACTGAATTTATCCTTTAGCACGTTTTGAAAGGATTCAATACTGGTAGGCTCTGTGATGCTCGTGTACACTACCTGATAGCCGAGTTTCTCATAGATTTTGAAGATAGCGGTGAGTTGGTTGCGTTGGTCTTCATCTACCAAATCCATTTTATTTATACAGATAACAGCCGCAATGTCTCCTGCCTCAGCTAAAATGAGAAAGCGATCCAGTGTGCGGAAGTTAAGAGGCGGCATCCGCGTTGAAACAACGGCTACAACTTGATGTGCGTTAGCGACAATTATCTGCTCAATATCCTCATGCTTCCCTGCGTATTGCCGTGAGAACTTGGTTTGGCGCGGAAGTATTTCCTCAACAACACCTTCTTCCAAATCAAGTTGTGTAAAAATAACTTGATCACCAACTGCGACAGGGTCGGCGTAAAGTCTACGACCCGTTTCTGAACGTCGTTTTCTTTTTAATGTGCCGCGTAATGTGCATCGCAGAACAAGTTCACCGTGCTGAACATCGTAAAATCCGGTTCGTGCTCGAATGACTCTGCCTTGTTCACGTGTAAGAATAAACGCCACCCCCCAATAGTGTTGGTAGTAATTGAACTTCCGAGGAAATCAGAATTAAATATTCATCGTAATGCACACTTTGTGCTACATTGTTCCTTTAAACGTATTTTTTCATTGTTTTCAAAGCTATTTCAATATTTTCGTGAAAGTTGTCAAATTTGCACTCACAGGAGACGCGTCCATCGTATCCTACTTTTTGAAGTGCGGCAAAGAAATCTGTAAAATCATAGTCATCATTACCCGGATAGGAGCGTTTGATAGGTTCAGCGATATGAACATGTGCTAACAAATCTGCAGCATCAACAATGTTTTGCATCGGTTCGTTCTCCTGCCAGACGTGATATAGGTCAGCCAAAGCCTTAATTCTCTTACGGTTGACCCGTTTTGCCATAGCAAGTCCATCAGCAACAGTGCGTAAGATGTTTCCTTCTTTCATGCAGATTGGTTCAATAACAATTGTGATGTCGTGTGCCTCTGCATGGTCTGCAGCCATATCAAGAAATTCTGCGATCTGTCCTAATGCCCGTTCTTCTGAATAACCTTCCTCAATGTTACGAGAGCCGCTGCTGCCATAAACGATAATTTCACCGCCAATTTCGTTTGCCCTACGACATGCAGTTTCTACATAGCGAGACAAACGTTCAAAATCTACCGTGTCACCGACAACGCGCAAGTTTCTGGGGATAAAGCCGGCGTATGCCTCAGGTTTTAAAGGTGCTTCTGCCGCTTGTTTTCGAATTTTCTGGAATTCGGCTTCATCTGCTTCTGGCATAAGTGCGCTTTGCACCCCTAATTCAATATAGTCGTATCCAACTTCCGCAAGTCGATTGACATTTTCTAAACTGGTACAAATACCAAACCGCATGAACATGCTCCGATAATATTAACCTATACAAACGCAGATAGTATTAGACATATCTGGTTTTGTATGGTTTGCAACACTACTTATAGCAAGTAGTGCGGGGTTATCTCCCAAAGCACGCAAGAATATCCCACGTGCGCCGTTTAGATCTCTGCCATAACGTTTCCTGCAAAATCTTTTATCATTTTTGCGCCACCGAGTTTATCCACAATTTCACCTGTCCAAGATACTGTTTTAGAAGTCCATGCTTCATTCACATCAATGACAACTACACTCGTTTCTTTTGCTTTATGTTTTAGGTATTGCTTGAAACGAAAGTGTGAAAGCGTCAACATCTGTCTAACAGATTTTTTACGTAGTTTGCGCTTATTGCGTTTAGACATATCTTGTGTTTCAAAGGTGGGTAAAAGAATAATATCAAAGTTATCTACAAGCCATCGTGCTGTCTTTTTGTGGAGTTCATCAACAAGGTTATGGATTTTCTGCCGCATTCTATTTGCGGCGCGTCTCATATTTCTGCGTCTGGGTCGCGGACATTGTGATGCTCTACTCAAAAGATCATCAAGGTGTGCACATAATCTTTGTATTTTATTGATAGCGTGGTGTCCAATCCATCCAAAACCAGTTTCACTGAAATACGTTAGGAATGTTCTGATACCGGGGTCAAGTGCGATAACGCGTCCGCTTGGTTCTCGCTTTTGTGTTATCACACTATAACTGACACACAAATAGAAGTGCGTGCCATCTTTAATTAAGCGAGAATCTCTAATATTATCTGGTAGGTTCTCACTTAGTGTAAGTTTTTTCAATAGGGTATGATATACACCTAATTCCGTTATCGCAGATTTAGGTATATATATAGATTGTTGATTGTTTTTACGACTACGAAACTTGACACAATGGGGATTACCTGTTTGTTTTGTATCACGTTTTGCTTTCTTAACGGCATTACAAGCGTCGCGAATAGCAACTGATTTTATTTGATAGGGAACAGATTGACACCATTCAGGTAAATTATGAAGTATACCTGTTTTAATCTCTTTCCAATTCGCTTTTGTATCAGGTTGCTGTAAATACTCTACCGTTCTATTATAGACAAAACGGGATACACCTACCCATTGACGTAATATCTCACGCTGATGGGTATCAGGATATATCCTTATCTTCTTTGATTTTGTCACGGTATTTCCGTAGTCCAGGCATTCGGCAACTGATGACGTGCAAGATCGCGAGAATATCCTTCGTGATTTCTTCTTTGGGGCTGCAAGCTGTATCGTCAAGAACCACGAGTTCGCCACCGTTTTGCTCAAGCAAGAATCGTATGAGTTCATTGCCGAAGCGGGTGAGTCTATCCCGATGGGCAATAACAACTTGGAGTCTATCACCTTTGACAATCCGTTCCAATAGGGTGCGCAATCCTTTGCGTTTATAGTTAAGTCCGCTCCCAATATCACGGATGACTTCCGCGTTTGGATAGATGCTTCGTAGGTAGTTGACTTGTTGTTCAAGGTCATCTCTTTGCTTAACACTGGAGACCCGGCAATAGCAAACGGTAGTCCTAACTGATCCGGATTTGTCTTGGACAAACATTTCAACATTATATCTTCTATGACCTCCTGCAGTTCGGATATAATCAATCTTACCAGCATTCGCTAAACGCCTTAAATGATCAGGCGTCCAATCCAATATCTCACACGCTTTTTGAGTGGATACATATTTCATACAATATATTATACTATATATACTGAAATTCAAGATATATCTATATTATCATTTACTGTTATCACCCTTCAAATGATGTTCTAAGCCCCTGCTAATAGCAGACAGAGTAAAAATTCACCCATAACAATCAATAGTGCGACGAAAAAAGTACTAAAGAAACCATTAAGCTCAAATTTCCGAACCGCAATGTGAGTAATTCCAAGAAGGAAGGCTACAAAAACAATATAAGTCGGTAATTTAACTACATAAGATATTAGATCAATAATACATTCTTCACAACCTAACGCATGACCAATGTTTTGAGGGGGTTCAGATGCCAGCAGATATGACTTTAAACCAGCGGGGAAAGAGGCAGACCTGACGATTGCAGTAAACAGCGTTTTTATAGCCCCGAATCCAAGCGCAACCCCTACTGCCGTTGACCACTGATCAATGTTCACCGTTGGCAGAAACCAGATTACAACAAAAGCAGCTATACTCATCGTAAGTAGAATCAAAGGGTATGCTAAGGGATTTTTCATCCCTTTTGATAATACTTCGTCGGGAAAAGGCATCACAGGACCAACTTGATTCAGCAGCACCCTCAAAGTGTTTACAGGAATAGCGAAATTGAGATTTTGACCATCGTCTCGTGTTTCAGAAACGATCCCTATGACTTCACCTTGCCGATTTACGACTGCGCCGCCACTACTACCACGAGAAATGGCTGCTGTAAACTGAAGCACTTCGTCTTGGATGCGTGGAGTTCCTTTAGGTAGGACGTTGCTGATCTCACCGGATGAGAATGTTCCTTCAAATCCGCGGGGACTGCCTACAGCATATACAATTTCGCCACTTTCAACAGTATCGCTATTTCCAAGAGGAAGTGATGGGGCATTAAGGGTGGAGACTTTTACTATTGCAAGGTCATGTTTTTTATCAGTCGCAACGACACCTTCTATTTCATGTCGTTTCTGCTGTGTAAATGAATTTTTGCTAACTAACTTAGCAGTGCCAGTCTTTTTACCGTTGATAACATGATAGTTAGTTGCTACCAGTCTATTTCCAACAAAGAAGCCGCTGCCTTGTGAAGACCGACCGTTGGCATCCTCCAGTTCCAATAGGACTGTGGATGCTTTGGTTTTTTCAGCAATGATTTCAGGCGACTGGGCATTTACGACGTTTATCCCGAAACATAGAAATATCAACAAAGGCATAAAACGAAGCAATCGTTTTACCTTACATGCTAAAATGTTCCGCATAGTTTCCTTATTTTACTTTCCGAATCTTCGTTTGCGTTGACTATAGTCGCGCAAGGCGCGTAGAAAGTCAATTTTTCTAAACGAGGGCCAATATGTATCACAAAAATAAAATTCTGAGTAGACACTCTGCCACAGCAAAAAGCCAGACAATCGGACTTCTCCACTAGTGCGAATAATTAACTCTGGATCAGGAAGATTAGAGGTGTATAGATACGGAGAGATTTTATCCACGCTCAATTCTTCAGCAATTTGATTGGCATCTTTTCCATTCTGAATTTCGGCTTTTAAGTGTCCTCGGAATGCATCAATTATTTCCTCACGTCCGCCGTAAGCAACAGCTACATTTAGGATAAACTTGTCATAATCTTTAGTTGCTTCTTCAGCTTGTCGAATCGCTTCTTGCAGACTTGGAGGAAGACGTTCAATATGCCCCATGGCACGCACTTTAATCTGATTGGCGTGTACTCCCTTAATGGTGACCAGTTCACGCATTTTTCTTTCAATTAACCCCAAAATTCCCTCAACTTCATCATCTGCGCGCTTGAAATTATCAAGTGAAAAAATCCAAATTGAGAAGATTTCAACACCAAGTTCATCACACCAATGAAGGACTTCTTCAAGTTTGTCTGCACCCTCATAGTGTCCCTTAATGATATTTTCCAATCCACTTGCTTTGGCGTAGCGGCGGTTTCCATCAAGGATGACACCAATGTGGCGCGGTATATTCCACGTACCCGCTTCTGCTTCCAACTGTTTTTGGTACTTGTTGTAAAACCATTTTTCAATACGGTTTTTAAAGAATTTGAATGGGTTCATGAGGTTCTCTTTAACTATGGCTCCAATTTACCAATCAATGGTTTTTATCTTCGGTCTCCAGAATGTGTAGGCACAATAAACTCAATGATGAAGAATGTTAAATTAACGTGAGTTTGATATATAGCAAATTCTAATACCATTTCTGGTTATATATCACTCTTATGTAGCACAAACTGTTAGTTTGTGTCCTATTCCACCGCATTTCGTAAAATTCGGTAATGCTACATCATTTTTCAGAATTGGTATAAACATAAATGGACATTTTCGTAGGGGTTAGGTTACCTAACCCCTACGGGCGAGAAGACCTCGCCCCTACGAGAAGCCCGACATCTTGTTTTTATCAAACTCACGTTTAAATTATGTATTCTCAATTATACCATGAAAATCTTGTTAAGAAAACAAAAACTAATATTCAATCAGAACGATAAATAGCAATTGACAACCTGAGCGTATTACGATAGACTACAAGAAAAATATACGTTGTAGAATTGATCCTGATACTACATGAAAAGACAAAATTCCCCGCCATCTACTCCTTCGCAAATACCTGCCCATGGAGTAACACTTAAATTCATCCTAATTGCGGTTATCCTAATTCCAATAAATTGCTATTGGGTTATTGAGATGGAGGTAATCCGTTATTCGGGACACCCTGTTACGATTTCACTCTTTTTCAACGTCATTTTTAGTTTGTTTGTAGTTATCGGTGTCAACCAGTTGTTGCAGCGTTTTCTTCCACGGATCGCTTTAGTCCAAAGCGAATTGGTTATTGTTTACCTGATGCTTTCCATTGCATCAGGAATTACTGGGCACGATATGCTTGAGATATTGGTGCCGATGTTAGGGCATGCCTTCCGATTTGCAACACCTGAAAATGAATGGCAACAAATGTTTCTACCCTTTCTTCCAGAATGGCTCACGGTGAGCAATAGTCGATTGTTGCAAGGTTATTATGAAGGCGATCTACCGCTCTATACTATTGAAACCTTACTTGGTTGGGCAACACCGGTGTTGTGGTGGACAGCCTTTATCAGTGTGTTGGTTTTTGGGATGCTTTGCATAAATATAATTATACGTAAACAGTGGATTGAGTATGAAAAACTGAGTTACCCCATAATTCACCTGCCGCTTCATCTTACTGAAACCCGTCACAACAGTTTTTTTAAGAATAAGTTGATGTGGCTCGGTTTTGGTGTTGTTGTTGGTCTTGCACTATGGAACGGTATACATTTTCTATTCCCTTTCTTACCTGAATTACCTACCCGTAATCGCAGTTATCAGATTTTCACAGAAAGTCCTTGGAACGCGATGGGCAGGATCCCTTTTTCACTATATCCGTTTGCAATTGGACTCGGGTTTTTCATTCCACTTGATCTTTCCTTTTCCTGTTGGTTTTTCTTTTGGTATTGGCGGTGTATGAGAGTCGTGGGGGCAATGCTTGGATTTCGCAGCTTACCGGGTTTTCCCTATATGAACGAGCAAGCTTCCGGTGGGTATCTCGCCTTATGTGTATTGGCATTATGGGCAAGTCGACGGCACCTATTATATATAGGAGGAATGCTTTTCAGCCAAAACAGATCACAAGATGATAGAGACGAACCCACTTCTTATAGGGTAGCTGTGTTTGGACTCATCACCGTCATAATCTCCTTAGTTATTTTTTGCTACTATGGTGGTGCAAATATAGGTGTTATGCTGGCGTTTTTCGTCACATATTATATGATTTCCATCGCAATAACGCGCATGCGTGCCGAGTTAGGAACTCCGGTTCATGATTTGCACTATTCTGGTCCTGACCAAATCTTAACGCGTGTGGTTGGAACACGCCGGTTGGGTAGAGATAATCTTGTGATGTTCTCAATGTTTTGGTTTATCAATCGTGCCTATCGAAGCCATCCGATGCCACATCAGTTAGAAGGTTTTAAAATAATGGATAGGACAAATATGACGATGCGTCGCATTATCTTCGCTTTTATGTTAGCCACTGTATTAGGTGCATTGTCGGGATTTTGGGCTTTAATAGACCGAGGGTATCATTTAGGAATGGAAGTCCAGGCTGCTTCACCATCCTTGAGTGCTTTCGGTATAGAACCCTATCGTCGTCTATCGAGTTGGCTACAATCTCCTACTGACACACTGATCCCTGAAAGTGGGTTTATGGGATTTGGCTTCCTAATGACAACCATATTGATGTTATACCATTTCTGATTATATATCTCCCATTTGTCCCATAAACTTTTAGTTTGTGCTGTCCTGCACCACATTTCATAAAAACTGGTAATGCGACATGTATTTTCAGAATTGGTATTATTTAGAATGCGATTTGTATGGTGGCCGTTTCATCCTGCGGGGTTTGCTATTTCTACAAGTTGGGGTATGAACGTAACATGGGGATGTCTTTTTATGAGTTGGTTACTAAAATGGCTCATTCTTCAGTATGGTGGACTAATGAGATACCGTAAGATAGCACCTTTCTTCTTAAGACTTATTCTCGGTGAGTTTACCGTAGGGAGTATCTGGACGATTATAGGAATTGTTGCAGGTATGCCTACCTATGGTTTCTGGGTTTAATTCCTATCTTGACGTGGATTTATCGCAAGATTTAATGGTAATAGCAGCAAGATTAGACTACATAAGGATGTCACTATCCATTCTTGTTGAAGCGGAGCCAATTCCAATATGTCCTGCATAACGCCAACATACATCGCCGACACGTGAATACCAATTGCAATTATAAAAATTACAAGTAGACGTAGGTTGGCGAACATCCTTTTAAACAGAGACTCCCAGGGGTACCGCGCACATTGGAAGTAAGATGCCACTTGTACAAAGATCAGTGTTGTACAGGCTGCAGTCCGTGCATATTCGAGATTAGATTCGGCGGAAAAAGATGTCAGCACTAAAAAATGGATGATTGTCATTAGACTGATGACAAGGCTCCTGCAGACAATATCAAACAATGCAGTTCTCGGGAGGATTAGGTTTGTCCTGCCGGGGCGATGTTGCTTTTCATTGACAGATATTTTATTGTAACCTAATCCGATTGCTGGGAGCATCGTTGTTAAAAATTGAACCCAGACCACTTGAATTAGTGTTAGTGGCATCTCAATATTGAAGGCTGCATGCAGGATTAAACCAAAAATGACTGTCAAAAACTGTGCTATTGTACATGAAAAGCACCACCGAAGTGAACCAGAAAGGTTTTGATACGCTTCACGCGCATAAAGCAAGCAGTCCTTTACCGCCTTGAACCCTTTGTCAACTATCAGGCAGTCAGCATGGTCTTGAGCGAAATGGGAGGCGTATCTTGTATCAGCAAATGCCAGGTCCGCAGTAATCATTGCGCGTTGATCATTTGCATTTTGACCTAAAAAACCCACAGAATGATTGTGACGTTTCAAACTAAGAACTATATTCCGACGTTGTTCTTGTGTCGGTTGAGAATATGCACTCCAATTTAGGATCTCTTTGTCAAACTCTTGTGTAGAGAGTGTCATTAGTTCATCCCTTGTTGCGACTGCATTTCGGGTGTGGATGAGACCAAGTTCTTTCGCCAAATCTGTTGTTATTTGTTCATCAGTTTCACTTATGAGAATAACCTTTAAGCCTATGTCAAGAAATGATTTTATCACCTCTTTTGTCTCTTCGTTATCAGTGACAGAAAAACTGATGAATCCTAAAAAGGTAGACATTCCCTGAACTTCTTGTGGTGTTAGAGGCACCTCAGAATGTAGAGATGCTACACCGTACACCGTATCTCTGGCATTTTGCATGTAATTGAGGGTTTCCCTACAAATCTCGTATTGATCATAGTGAAATTCTGATACTTCTCCATTTACGAGAATAGAATCACACGCTTCAAGCACATTGCGCGCATCACCAAATATAATGTTCAGATATTCGTTTTCTCCCGATTCAAACACATGAAGTTCATAACCGAAGTTAGGAGTCCATGGGTATTCTGAAACAAGCTGCATATTAGATTTAAGGTCTGCCAACTTGTATCCGAGTTGTTCCATTGTATTTTGGATAACCTGCTGATGTGCGTGATCAATATCGGTTCTATCGTAATACCGTTCGCCGGAAGTCCCTAAGCCTGCTGTTAGAACTAATCCGGGAGCCCCTTGTGGAATTTGAAACCCAGGTGGGATATTGTTGGTGCGCGAACTTCTTTCTTCCGGTGTATGGGATTCAAGTGAATTCAACCATTTTTCCCATACTGACCGATTCACAATTTGCTCATCAACAAAGATATTGGAGATAGTAAGAGATTTAGTGCTTGCAATGCCTTTTTCATCAGAACAAAAAGCCGTTAGACGGTTCAATTTCTCAAGGAAATGTCTATTCCGGAGGATAATACCTCTTTTAAACAGACCTGCGGCATTGCGATCAAGGATAGAATGTAATAGCAACGTTAGATCGTATGGGGTTGCGGCTATAGCAAAAACTAAACCGAGTTGGACAAATTCATCCCAATTTGGAAGATCATTCTGTTGGGAATTTTGCCACCATATAATAGCAACAGCGATTCCACCAAGAACCAGACCTGCTACTTTTAGAATATCTTTGAAAAATTTTATTTGATTTTCTGCAACGGTCATCTCATTTGGCAATGAACGTGTGCTTGCACGATTCTGGTGCATTTCCAGCTCGTCGCCTATTCTAACTACAATTGCATTACCTATTCCCGCATCAACATAAGTTCCACCAAAAACCATGTTTGCCTGTTTTTCCGGTGAGAGACCTGCTTCGTTTATCTCCTTGATAGTTTTTGTTGCTGAACCGCTACTCCCGAATAGTGCAGATTCGTTAACTGTTAACCCATCTGCTTGAATTATCCGTGCATCTGCAGGTATGTAGTTGCCGGGTCTAAGAAGAAGGAGGTCTCCCGGGACAATATCAGAAGGGTGGCATTTTTCTTGCTTGCCTTGCCGAATTACCGAAACCGTGATATTGAATTGTGTTTCAAACTGCCTGTGTTTACGACGAAAACTGAATACAACTATAATTCCCCAACAGAGGGAAAGGAACAAAATCGTACCGATAAGAGCTGTTCTAAGGTCTGTTCTTAGTATATTTTCACTGGAAAAAGCGAAAACTGCAGTTGCAATTACTAAAAGGAGTAACCTCCAGTTAAGTACTTGTTCAAGAAATGGCACAATTTGCGAAGTATTCATTTTGGAACTCGGTTGATTTTTACCGTAACGTTCCTGTAACTTTTCTACTTCAGCGTGGCTCAAGCCAGATTCAAGGTCAGTATTGAATTGGTTTAACAGGAAAGAGATACTTTCGTCGTAAAAATTAGACATAGTTTTCTGGATGTCTCACTTTCTAACAATAGTTGCAATAGAATTTATAATAATAGATTTTAGGCCTCATCAGTCCAAACTGTTGCGCCATCCAGATCAGCACCAAGCACCTTAATTTTACATGGAATACCATGTTGGTTAAAAACTTCTTGCATTCTGCTCCCAACCTGATCCATGTTATTTAGACAGTATGCTGCGATGGTTGGTCCCGCGCCACTCAATGCAATACTAAGTGCTCCGGCAGATGTCGCGGCCTCAACGACATCGTTGAAACCGGGAATTAGGGTGCTCCGATAAGGTTGATGCAACTTATCCTTCATTGCCAGCGGTAGCATATCCAATTTTCCGGTAGCAATACTCGCAACAAGTAAGGAACTGCGGCTGATATTATAGATGGCGTCAGCAAAATCAACAGTTTTTGGTAAAATGTCCCGCGCTTTCTGTGTGGATAATGTAAATTCTGGAATAGCAAGAACTACATGAAGTACTGGATCACATACTAACTGGATTGTATGGATGTGTTCCTCTTCTTGAACCGAAATGACCAACCCTCCGTACAAAGAAGCAGCGACATTATCTGGATGTCCTTCTATGGCTGTCGCAAAATTGAGGATTTCTGACAGAGAGAACATGTTACCGCACAGAACGTTCGCTGTTAGGAGTCCCCCAAGGATGGCAGTCCCGCTTCCACCTAAGCCGCGAATCGCAGGAATTCCGTTCGCGATGGTTAATTTTAAACCCTTGGGTTGTGGCACACCACTCCGTTGGAAAATGGATTCTACCGCTTGAAATGCGATATGTTCAGGGGTGCTTGGTATCTTTTCAACGTCTACGCCACTAACGATAACTTCTGTACTGCTTCCAGTAATTTCTAACGATACGGTGCTATAGAGTTGTAATGCAAGCCCCAGCACATCAAACCCAGGACCCAGGTTTGTAGTACTTGCGGGAATACGCGCGGTTGCTTTCCGAGACATACGAAATTTCCTTACTCTGGCCTACAACTTGGCAATTGCGAATTTTATTCGACTTAGCGCGTCTTTGATATTTTCCAAGGAATTGGCATAAGAAAGGCGGAGATAACCATCTCCGTATTTCCCGAAAGCCGTGCCCGGTAACAGCGCAACCCCTACTTCATCCATCAAATAATCAGCGAGTGCTTCACAGGACAGAGGCAATTGCGTAACATTCGGAAAAACATAAAACGATCCGAGTGGTTTGATACATGTAATACCATCAATAACATTTAAGCCATCCACAATTGCATCGCGTCGTATTTTAAATTCTGAAACCATTTGCCTAACAAATGTTTGAGGTCCTGTCAGTGCTTCTATTCCAGCAATTTGTGTGAAGGTTGCAGTACAAGAATTTGAGTTAATTGTTAACCGTGTAATCTTATCTGCAATTTCGCGTGGGGCAACACCGTAGCCAAGCCTCCATCCGGTCATGGCGTACGTTTTAGAATGACCGTCAATCAGAATTGTCTTTTCCTTCATACCGGGGAGACTTAGAATACTCTGATGAGTGCCTTCGTAGAGAAGTCGTGAATAGACTTCGTCTGTGAGGATATAGAAATTATGTTTTCGCGCAAGTTCTGCTATTGCGTTGAGGTCTGCTTCTGTGAGGATTCCACCTGTTGGGTTCTGTGGTGAATTGAGGATCAATAACTTCGTCCGTTTGGTAATAGCATCAATTAGATCATCAATTCTAAAGCGAAAGTCAACCTCTTCACGAAGCGGCAGCGGCACGGCTTTGCCTCCGATAAAATCGATAACCGATTCGTAGACAGGAAAACCAGGTTCCGGATAGATTACCTCATCACCTTCATCAATTAATGCTAAAATAGTGAAAAAGATAATCGGCTTCGCACCGGGGGTAACGGTTACTTCATCTGGATGGATGTCAATACCGCGCGTTTCAGAAATGTGTTGTGCGACAACTTCTCGGAATTCAGGTACCCCTGCTGATGGACAATAACCTGTATGCCCATCTTTCATCGCCTTGAATGCGGCTTCACAGACGTTCATAGGAGTCGAAAAGTCTGGCTGACCTATTTCTAAATGAATAATATCTTTACCTTGTGCTTCTAAGCTTTTAGCTTTGGCTAACACCTCAAACGCAGATTCTGTTCCCAAACGACTCATCCGTTTGGCGAATGTGGGGCTTCCCAAAATTATCCTCCTTTATATCTAACTGTGATTCCAGGGGCACAGCAGTGCCCAAATATATTTCTTTTAAGACAAACATATTGCAGTTGAACTTAGCAATTATTTTGCCTTTAAGATTGATCCTGTTGATCCTGCTACCCAAATATTTTGTTTGTCTAGTACAAAAACTTTAACTTTTGTCTCCTTAGATTCTTCAACTGTCCAGGTATTTCCGCCATCCATGGTGCTAAGGGTGACGCCAACGCCAAAATCGCCACCGACTGCCCATCCGACATTTTTGTCGGCAAATCGGATGCTACGGAGTTTTTCTTGTGTCCCGCTTATCTGCATGTTCCAATGATCTCCACCGTTGTTCGTGTGAAGGATTACACCATTATCTCCCACAGCCCATCCTGTTGAAGCATCAATGAAGAAGATGTCTTCAAGAATATCTTCTGTTCCTGTTTCTTGGGTCACCCAGGTTCTTGCACCATTTGTAGTTTTCTGGATCAGCGAGGACTGACTCTTTACGCTTGGCATAAGACGTACACCAGCAACCCAACCGGTTTTTTCGTCAAGAAACTGAATGGCATTATACAAAGATGAATCGTCTTCTCCGACTGCTTCACCGACTTGTCCACCTTGTAGAACTTTCCATACTCGTCCACCATTTCTTGTTGAAAGAAGCGTGTCATTTTCTCCTGCTGCATATCCTATGTTCTTATTAACAAAATGGATACTCTTTAGCCATGTCCCGACCTTACTTATTTGTATATCCCAATCTTTGCCATTAGTTGTATTAGCAATTATTCCTTTTTGACCAACGACCCATCCATGATTAGAATCTAAGAAGTAGATCCCAGTGAGGTCGGCACCAAGTTGGATTTTCGGTTTTCGCCATGTTACCCCTCCATCTGTAGTATATCCGATGAAGCCAGGGTTTTCAAAATCTTCAAAAGTGGCTGAACCTGCTGCCCATCCGGTTTTTTTACCAGTAAATACGATAGCCATATAATCTCGAATTTCCGGATCCATTTTTTGCATTACGACCCAATCTGCCATAACTGGAATAGATATTATTACACTCAAAATGACTGTGATCCTAATGATATTAGATATTTGTAATGATGACTTTAATAATTTGTTCATTATAACTCCTTACTATAGTTTGGACAATTTCTGTCTGTTTCATGTTGTTTTCTCAAGTCCTTTCTATTTTTCTACGAGTTTTGTGCGAAGTTGTAACCCACAGAAAAACTATTATAACGTGAGTTTGATAAAAACAAGATGTCGGGCTTCTCGTAGGGGCGAGGGCTTCTCGCCCGTAGCGGTTAGGTTACCTAACCCCTACGAAAATGTCCATTTATGTTTAGAATTTGCTATATATCAAACTCACGTTATTATAGGTTCAGCAAAGGCAGCCCCAGCGGGGCGAAAGGTGTATAGAAACGCAGGTGAACAACCCTCTTAGCCCCAGCGGGGCGAAAGGTGTCCCAATAAACTAATATTGATCTCAAAAGTGTTTCAATTAATCCAGACTATTACTCAAGAACCCTAAAAATTGTCCAAACTATAGTAACTCCTTAATACATCTAAAATTTCTTCTGAGAAGAGCCTTGTTTTATAGTATAACTGTGTATCTAACATTAAGTCAAATATTTCTAAATCAATTCCATTAAAATATTGAAAAACGTCCAGTGCAAAGTAATTAAGTTCGTATGTTCTGCTATTTTGCAACAATAATTGTTCCGGTTTTGAAGCTGTCCCCAACTTGTAATTGATAGATATAAATGCCACTTTCAACGATTTCACCGTTTTCATTTTTGCCATTCCACTTTAGTTCAGTTTCACCAAGTTGAGCACTCACGGTTTTAACCAACACTCCATTCAGGTTAAAAAGAAGCACACTAAATTCGCCTTCGCCATCTTCAATACTTCGTGCTGGAAAGACAACGTTGTTAAAATCTGGATCTTGTGAGAGTGGCGTAAATGGATTTGGGAATGGTTTGTCAAATAATCGGAGTCTTTTCTTTTCAGGCTCGGATTCGTTATCAGCCTCATCAATAGCCACTACTGCATAAGTAAAACTTCCTACTGACAAAGATTGACGATGAATATATCTATGTGTATATCCCTCGGATACATCATCCGGATGTGGCGTTAAAATTTCACGATCAGGGAGAGGTTCAAGAATTTCGGACTCTGATGTGCCGAACAAAATACGATACATTGAAACATCACGACTGACGCTCGCCTTCCACAAAACTTCTACGCCTTCGGTAGAAGGAACAATACGGAGGGCTGTTGGCGGTTCCGGTGCAGCGACGTCTTCTAATACATTCACGGTCTGCATTGGCGAACGTTCTGATTGTAAAGATTTTATCTTATATGCAGTAATTTCATAGGTGTGGCTTCCTGGCGGAACATTTACATCACGGAATGTTGTTGCCTCGCGTTTATTCACATCAATTTGGAAATCCTTATCCCGATAGATAAGATATCCGCTGACATCCAGATCTGTTGATTTCTGCCAACGTAATGTGACATCGTTTTCGCCCGTTTTGTCGGCTTCTGCAGTGAAACCTAATACAGAGTCAGGCGGTACATTCGGGATTACTTGCAAAGTTAAGTCGTCGTTATTTTGTTTACTATCTGCTGGGCCTGGTTTGATAAATTCACCGATCGGACCATCGTCGGGATTACGGAGTCTTATACTGAAAACTGCCTCAGAAAAAGTACTCGACGTTCGAGAATTAAATGCAATTTCATATATTGAATTCTGACTGTCCGTGATGGGTTCTTCGAGTTCTACACGCATGGTATTTCCAGAGAATACCGCCCCCGCTTTGAGTTCTGCTCCATCTCGCAGGATGCTTTTGAAATTAACCAATTGGGGGACAAATCCCGCAGGCATTATAATTTCAATAGTCTTAATTTCTTCGCCTGGTTCTGCTAATGACCTGTCAATTGAAAGCGTGACAACCAGTGACACTGTTGAGCTGGCAGGAACAATGCCTTTGGTTTCACCCGCTACGTTAATTTCACCGTGTGATGTTACCGCACCGTAACTTTGGAGAGTGAAAAGAAGACTAACGATAAAAAATAAAATAAAAATTGAGTGTTTCATAAGACGTTATCCCTTCTTTAATATGACCAACGTTGTAATCTGAAAGAAAATAATGTAGTCAACTACCCCGCGCTAAAGCGCGAGGCTTGTTAATCACATCAAACAGCGATAACTGCTTGGCATTCGTAAAGCCAACCGCTTTATTCGGGTTGTTTCTCGCTTCATAGAGGGTGGCAACCCACCGCTCTCCACGAAGGGCCGCAGCAGCCCTGAAAAGAATGTTAAGTGCAGCGTTGTGGTCTCTATCAAGAGAGAAACCGCAATAACCGCAGTTGCTTGAAGCGGACGGTGCATGTATAGCCTGACTTCGCCCAACTTTGGCACTTTCAGGCGGTTGTGTCTAAAATCAGTTTCTATGATCGGGTTCTCACGAACACCTTTATATTTTCGCAGACTCCATGTCATAGAACGGACGCGCTTTTTATAGCGTGGATACCCTTTTTTGGCAGCTCCGTTTTCACAACGCCTGCGGAACGCAGCAAACGCTTTGTCGTTTCGCTTCAGAGCAGACACTTGCATATCTTGCGGCACTCCACGGAAGTCGTCATACTTCGGACGAGCTACCGTCAAAAGTGCCTGTTGATCATACTGAGTGACAAAACGATTTTCAGTCTCACGCACAACAATCCGATCATGACGCGCAGAGTTCTGAAGTTCACACAGATGGTCAAGCCATTCAAACAAGGTCTGTTCCTGTGTTGTCGTAGGATATACAGGATATTTAAAAGTCAATTTCATGGTATATCTCGTCTCTCGTCTTTAACCCCTGAACAGTGGGTAGGCAGACACGCCACCTTGCGGGGACGCTGTTCATGTTTGCCAACGAGATATTATACCATATTTGACACGGTTTGTCAAGGAAAAAATTTAGGAGCAGCGTTTCCTCCCCGCCTTAAAAGGCGAGGTTTTCACGCTGAAGAAATTGATGAAGAAATTTTAATAGAGGTTAATGAACTTTCAAACCGCAACTCAATGTGTATATCTTGATAACAAGTATACCACAATTCGAATTTTAAAGATAGTCACAATCTATGTCTGGTTTACCCCCAGTTTTTAATAGCACTTATTTTGTATATTTTTCTTTAGTTGTTGTGCCAAAGCGTTTTGTCTGCTAAACTACTTTCAAGTTTTATTTTATAGTGCATTTTTTGGAGGTTTTCCATTGAAACGTTTTACACCGAACAAAGTGAATACGCGTGCGCTCATCCCAAAAGTAAAGCAAGGGTTCAAAATAGTATTGAAACGTCCTGCGCTCAGAAATCTGATTTTGGTCATATTTGCGAGTGTTCGCGCACCTACTTTTCGGATAAACACGCTTGCGGCGCACTTACCTGTGTTAGTAGCGCATTATAAAACGAAGCAAAAGCGGTTGCTCCGTTTTATCAACTCAAACTTTCCGACAGATATTGCGTTAGTGGCGTGGTGTCGTTTTGTCTTATGCTGGCTATATGACAAGATCGGTCAGGCACCACGCATCGTGCTCGTTGATGAGACCGACATTCTTGAACACTATAGAGTGATCGTCATGGCAGTGCCATTTCGCAAACGGGCTATTCCGATCTATTGGAAAATCTACCGAAAAGACGCTTTTGACAGAATGGTTTACCGTAGTCATAATGCGCTCGTTCAAGAGTTTTGTTATGAGTTCATGAAGCATTTTGAAAATGCGTTGCCGAATGTCCGCAAACCGATTTTGGTGTTTGATAGAGGATTTGCTCGCGCAAAATATATCATGAAACCTTTTATGGAAGCCGGTATTGAGTTTGTTATACGCGTTTGCAAAAATACTTGTTTTTATCACAACAACCAACGCATCAAACTTGAAACGCTGCAAAAGACAGGAGCCTATCCTGACATATCTTATCACAGCACGGAGAAACTCAAACTAAACCTTTATGTTTTCAAAGATGCACGCCATAAAGAACCGCTTTATCTTGTTTCAAATAGTTTGCGCAATACACAACTCTATCTCACCTATAAACGGCGGATGCAGATAGAAGAATGTTTTCGTGATATAAAGACACTTTTCGGATTTCGGCAGCTACGATTGAAACAGCAAAAACTGCCACGCGTCGCATTGTTATGGTTTTTAGTCTGTATCAGTTATGCTATCTGTTTCCTACATTTTGAAAAAGCTGCTGAGCGGTGGATACGCGCCTATAATACGCGTTCAACAAAAACTTATTCCCTCATCTTTGTGATAAAACGAACACTTGAAACAACATGGGAACCTAACATCTTCCTTGACCCATATTTTCCGATTTCCGATTGTGCAGGCTGAAGCTCGTGTTAGTCCAGTATTGATCTCCTCACACAAAACATCTAAAAAACCTTATGTACAATCATCGCAAAAAAAACTGGGGGTAAATCAGACAATCTATGTAAATTGCTAAAATTAAAACTTTTTGTTGAAAAAATTGTCAATACATGATATAATTAATATTGTAACATAGTGGATAACGTAGGATTGAAGTTTCCTAAGAATTAGGATTTTGTGTTGTAATTCCAATTTTGAATTATTGTTGAGTCAAGAATTTTTGCTATACTTATGTCATACTCAGGAGATAAAGACGAACAGAAACACCGTGAATATTTGTTTGCGCTCGCTTCGGTCGAAGGAATCGGTCCGGTTCGAATCAAACGTTTGTTAACACGTTTCGGTAGTGTTGAACGTATTTTTAATGCGGAATTGGTTGAGATAGCACAGTTGCCGCAGTTCAATCCGATCTTAGCGTCACGGATACTAACTGTGTATAACAGATTACCCGAATTGCGGCGGAAGTTAGAAGAACTTGCGGACAAAGGTGTAAAAGTTCTTTTTCTGGATGATGCTGAGTACCCAATACTCTTGAAACTTGTGCCAGACGCACCCACTGTACTCTGCAGAGTTGGTGAGTTATCTGAGGTTAGTGAGCAGTGTGTTGCAGTCGTCGGAACAAAACAGCCAACGGTTGATAGTATTAATGTAACTCTTGGACTCTCGATCCTTTTAGTTGAAGCTGGTTTTACGATTGTTAGTGGGCTTGCCATTGGTATAGATACAAATGCACATTACGGTGCGTTAGGTGTAAATGGTACGACTATTGGTGTTTTATCATCTGATTTTTCATCTATCTATCCGCCTGATAATCACGGACTTGCTGAGAAAATATATGAAACAGGATGTCTTTTTTCTGAACACCCGTTTCCAACACCGCCAAGCCCAGCCAATTTGGTAATGCGAAATCGAATTATCAGTGGAATTTCTATGGCTACGGTTGTGGTCGAAACCTCTAAAGAGGGTGGGGCAATGCACGCTGCCCGATACGCGCAACTACAAGACCGACCTGTTTTTGCATGTCAGTGGGATTCAAATAATCAAAAAAGTAACGGAACACGTCAACTTATTAGAAGAGGTGCTATACCATTTTTACCAGATCAACTTGATACTGTCGTTGATATGTTAACACATCCAGAACGACTTGAAACTCAACGGACAGGAACTTCAGCAGAACAAATGGAACTGTTTGAGCATTAGTTGAGTGAAATATTTCTCAATTTGCAAAAATTTCAACGTTGGATAACACATTTTGCTTGATAAAAGTTGAAATTTATGCTATTTTAAAACAACTTATATTGAAAAATTAAATTTTCGCTTTACAAAATCAATAAAATTTTGTATAATATAGTATGCGAAAATAATATTTTTACCTTTACAGATTTTGCATATTTTGCTAAACTTAAAGGTACAGAGTTTGGGCGTTGATTTTCAGAACTGAAATTAGTCTATCCAATGGTGTTAAAAGACTACAGTTCTGCAGAAAGTTTTATTCTCAAAACATCGTCTATCTTCTGCGCTTCGCGGAAGAAGGCAAACGAAGTAGTCTGAAATTATTCGACTAAACATGGATATAATGGTAGGTTTTCGCTACATCTGTCGAAACGAACATACTACGACACGGAAACCCCATTATTATATACAGTATACAATTTGTGCCCGATTTAAGGGTGCGTTACATTCTGATTAAACCTTAATTAAGGAGTTACCTACTCATGAAACTTTTTTTTAGAACCTTGGCAATAGTCATGGCAGTGCTGCTCTCCGTTTACGCGATTGGTTGTGGAGGCGACGATCCAGACCCTGATACTCCGGACGCAGCCTTTGAAAGTGCCGACCCCGCAAGCGGAAGTGCACTGCCTGCAAACCAAAGTATCAAGGTCACATTTGATAACAACCCGGGTGATGTAACAGTCAGTGCTGGTACAGCCTCTACAGCTGGTAAGACACGGACCATCACGCCACCCGCTGATGGCTTCACTATCGGGGCACTTTCCCTTGAAGTTACCTGGACAAATGGTGACGGCAGTCAAACGCTTGACTATAACGTCGTTGCTGCAGACGAAACCGCACCAACAGTTACTAGTAGTTCACCGGCAAACGACGCTAAAGACCTCGACCCCGCAACGGTGAAGGACGACGGAATAGAGATTACCTTTAGTGAAACAGTCGTTAGCGGAAACATCAAGCTTATGGATGGTGACACTGATGTCGGTTGGACAGCCGCCTATGACGGTAATATGGCGACCCTGACTGGGAATGCTGGTCAAGAACTCAGTAACGAAGCCGAGTACATGGTTACAGGTACAGTCAAGGATGCTGCTGGTAACGAAGGCGAAGTCAGCATCACCTTTACCACTAAAGCTAAAGAGTAAAATTTCTATTATTTCGCTTATTAGGACAGCGTATCTTTGATACGCTGTCCTTTTTTATGGTGTCTGATAGGTTGGATTCACCTCTTATTAGCGGTCCCCAACGCGGTAGGGGCGGTTTGATGAAGATTAACTTATTAATTCGGTAATTCTGATCTCTTTTCTGTCTGAATCGCGGATTATCGCAGAGAACGCGGATTACGCGGAATTAAGAGATTCTTTGTTACCGACCCGTCTCTGGCGAAAGGAAATGTCCGAGACACAAAAGCATTTTCCGCGTCTTCTGTGTCCTCCGTGCCCTCCGCGATTCAGACAACCAGATAATAGACCTCACACAAGAAAAACATAAAACAAGATGTCTATGGTTAGAAAATTACCGAATTTATTTTTTAATCTTCATCAAACCGCACCTACCGGACCTGGAGGATCACTAAATTGACGCCTATGGTGCGGTTTCTAACAGCACCATAAGCGTCAATTTAGTGGTTTTTCAAATATGAGAAACCCTCTTTAGTCCCGTAGGGACGATATGTTTATAGAAAACGTGGTAACCCCAATCTCTTCAGCCCCGTAGGGGCGGAATGTTTATAGCAATGGGTTACCAATCGGGATATGTCGCTCGGACGGAGCTAAAGAGACGTGTCTGGACGGTGTACTATAAACATATCGTCCCTACGGGACTAAATGTCCGACAATATCAATAACCATGCCTATTGATAAGGGTTCATAAAAACATAGACGTTTTCTTAAATTGACGCCTATGGTGCGGTTTCTAACAGCACCATAAGCGTCAATTTAAGGAAAGAACTCGTTTGTAGTCGCGCAATTCATAGCGCCTCTTTTCTTTGAATGTAAGAGGCGCTATGAATTGCGCGACTACGAACCCTGATATTCTCGTCCTTTGCGTTATTTGAGATGTTGATACAAAAAGGTGCGGTTAGGAAACCGCACCTACCGGGTTGGGGACCGCTAAATTGACGCCTATGGTGCGGTTTCTAACAGCACCGATAGATTAGAATCCCGTTAATTTGGTATAAAATGCGCGAAAACCGAAAACTAAATTCTACTAAAGAGGAAAACTTTTTTATTTACAAATTATCAATCTATGCTATAATGTTTTTAAGAAAAATGAACGTTTTCTGAAATAGTGTTGTCTAAATATAGTAGAAGCCGAAGGAGAAATTTTTTGTGGAAAGAACTGAAGCATTACTCATTGATCATCTTCGTGAAGGAGATGAAACAGCATTAGCCCCGTTGGTTGAGAAGTACAAACGTATGGTACACCGCCTTGCGATGCAGATTACGAAAAACCACGAGGATGCTAACGATGTTATGCAGGAAACCTTTATTAAGGTATATCAGTCAATTCACACCTTTCGGCATGAGGCGGCTTTTGAAACATGGGTATATCGAATAGCCGTCAATGAGGCACTCAACTTCGTCAAACGGCGTGAACGGCGTCGTGAATCTCCACTTGCTACGACGGAAGAATCTAATTTTCATCCAGATGTACGACAAAAGTATGAGATGGCGAATGATCCACAAATACAGGCGGAACAAGCAGAACTACAGCATTGGGTTACAAAGGCTGTCAATAACCTCTCACTTAAACATCGAATTGTAGTAATCCTCCATGAATTGGAAGGATTAACACATGCGGAAATAGCATCAATCCTAAACTGCTCAGAAGGGACAGTCCGTTCGAGGTTACACTACGCCCGTAAACAACTCAGATCGTTGTTGAAGCCGTATGTTGATGCTAACGTTGAGTTCTAACGAGTTTTACTATAAGCAAGATTTTGAAGTGTTAGATTATTCTTGAGGAGCGGTTTCTAATAAGCAGTGGAAACAGTGTGGAAACCGACATAAGTAATGAAATTGAAATGTAACGCTATACAACGCTTTATATCTGACTACATAGATGATACGCTTTCAGCGCGTGATACTGCAAACGTTGAAACACATCTCCAGTCCTGTGCAATGTGTCAACGTGAGGTAGATTCTCTCAAAAAGACGCGTGATCTTGTTGTAGGTTTCTATGTAGAACCTGAAGCCTCAGATAATTATTTTCATGAATTTGAGGTAAAATTGCATCGCAGTATTGAAAATACGGGACCGACGCGGCTAAACCAGCGCATTAAAACCTCGGTTTCGCAGTATATCTGGTGTTTACTGACGCAGCTTCGTCAAAGTTTTGGTCGGTATAGCCGCATCAGAACAAACACCTTACCGTTATGTGTGCTCTTATTATTAATAGCAACAGGATCTGTGGTAACACATTTGCTAAATCAGGATACCTCTATTCCTGCTATAGTTTCTCCTAAGGATATTCTTGAGCAGAAGAAATTTAGCGGAGACATTGAAACCACAGTCGACAGTTCGGAGTTAGTACAAGGTAGTTACAACGAACGTAGGACAAAGCGGAAGTATCCAAATGAGGTTAGTTCACTTACCCCGGCAGCTGATGTTGAGAAAGTTAGTTACTGGAAACTGTCTCAACCTTTGACAACCGAAACTGAAGAGCATATCATTGTGATGCATGTCAGCAAAAATCATTCTGTTCCGAGTGATGCCGCGAATTCCGAACTGAT
This sequence comes from Candidatus Poribacteria bacterium, assembly GCA_965218285.1. Taxonomy (GTDB): domain Bacteria; phylum Poribacteria; class WGA-4E; order WGA-4E; family WGA-3G; genus MSPOR6. The sequence goes on along the minus strand of OZ244616.1, from coordinate 4,917,406 downwards.
TGTATATGCACAACCTGATATCTTGAGTAGTAAATCACCGCTACAAGATGGTGATTACGATGCGCTTCCGTTGGAACTCCATGTTGCATCTTTTTCAGAGAAATACCAGCGAGGGCACCGCAGCTTGTCAGGAGTTGTCGGTAAGTTGATGCACGTTCCATCGGAAAGACTTACTATTCCGGAACCCTTCGATTTGAGTAAATTGTAACCAATATCAATCAACGAGGCATTCACTATGCCTCTTTTCACTGCCTTGATGTGTTATCAAGGTGATTCGCAATCAGGTCGGGTGGTTGCCATATTCCGCCCCATACTTTGACGAATTTGGCAGGGTGACATAGATTCTGAAGTTCACTCGCCGAGTAATTTTATATTTAGATCCAAAGGAGAATGTAATGAATCCAAGAATTTTGGGCATCATTGGTGGTCTCGCCTTAGTGGTCGCTCTTCTCTCACCTTTTATGATGGGTAGTTCGAAAAAGGTTGAGGAACTCTACAATTCCGCTGAAGAGATGTACGCACAAGAGGATTATGAAGGGGCAATCGCCAAGTATACTGAAGCACTTGAAGAATCTACGAAACGCGGTGTGAAAACCGCAGTGATTGATAAAGATTTCACAACACTCGCGAATTTTAAAATTGCAGTGACTTATTCTCGATTCGCTGAAAAGACAGGGGATGCGAATCATTTTGATACTGCGATTGAATACATAAAAAAAGTCACGCCTAAAGCAACTATTCCCAAACACCAGGAAGGACTAACGTACCTCTGGGGGCATGTGCTTTATCGAAAAGAGCAATTTGGACTTGCAGAAGCGAAGTTCAAACAGTTGATTGAAAACTTTCCGACCAGTCTACAAGTAGAGAACGCATGGTATGCAATCGGACAATTGAACTATAAACTCGGAAACTATGAAGACTCTCGAACAGCCTTTAACAATATTCTTATTGATTTTCCTAATTCTGAATTTAAGGACGATGCCCAGTTACTTATCGCCCAATCGTTCCTTGACGAAAGCAACTATGAACAGGCTTACCCAGAGTTTGATAAATTTGCTACCGAAGAATTTAAGAACTATCCTGAACTACACGCCGAGTCGATGTATAAAGCTGCTTTCTGTTTGAATCAACTTGACAGATATGACGAGGCGATCAGTCGTTATACGAACTTCATCACGCAGTTTCCGGAGCATAATCTTGTCACAGCGGCATACTTTGACCAAGGCGCGATTTATGCTAAGCAGACAGACTATGACAACGCACGTGTTAACTATGAGTTGGCACTCCAAAATACCAGGGACAAGGGACTCCAATCCGAAATTCAATCTGCGATTGGACAAACGTACTACGAGCAAGCTGACTATGAAAACGCTATCCTCGCCTACACCAAACTGCTTGATGAATATCCAGAAAGTACCTTTCTTGGTGATGCGAAACTCGGCATAGCTGACAGTAATTTCCGGTTGGAAAGTTGGGAAGAGGCGATTACTTCATATAAAACGGTTATTGAACATGAACAGAGTGAAATAGAAGAGAATGAAGGCGTAGAGCTTAAGTTCACACCCTATTGCGCCTACCAAATTGGAGAGGCATATTACAAACTTGGTAAAAATCAGCGCGATTCAGGTCAACTTGAAGATTCAAAAGCAACTCTTGAACTCGCGTTAGAATGGTACCAGAGAACCGTTGACGACTTTCCAGAAGACCCTGTCGCGCCACACGCATTATATGGGGCAATTTGGACACTGAATGACTTGGACCGTAAGGAGGAATTGGAGAAAGTCGCCCACGAATTTATTGAAAAAAATAAAAACCATAACGATTTTGATATCCTTGCTGCAGAGGTACAACTCCGTTTTGCCGACATCAAACGCACTGAATTTAAGCGATACGTTGAAGCTGCAGAAGAATACGCTAAGTTGTGGGATTACCGTCCACTTCCAAAATTCCATCTTGTCAAATTGATGGGGAAATTCTTTGAAGGTCGTTCCTACTACGAAGCTGCTAAACCTGAAGGGTATCAAGCAGGTGATCCCACCGAAAGTTTCAATGCAGAATACCTTCAAAAATCTGTAACGGCATACCAAGATGCTGTCAAGATGTTTTCTGATGATGCTTTCCTTCCAGGTATCACTGACGGTCTTTACTCAGATTTCCCAGAACGTATCGCACAAGTTGAAGCATGTCTCATGAACGAGGCACTCTCACACGAAATGCTTGGTGCGTGGGATACAGCGCGGGAACGTTATACCATGATACCTGAAAGCAGTGAATACTACCACCAGTCGCTTCTGCTCACTGCAAATAGTTATGTGAATCAGGGTAACAAGGACCAAGCGATTACCTATTACAATTCAATTTTGCCGAACCTTGCAAGTAATAAAAACAACCTTTCATTGGCAGAGATTAAGCTCGCGGACTTGCTTCGCGCTGAGGAACGTTTTGAAGAGGCTGCTGTCCAATATAAGGCTGTCGTTGAAAGTGATCCGGCAGGTGAATATGCAGATGATGCACAATATCTTATAGGACTGTGTTTTTACCATGCTTCTGCCGATAAACCTGAATTTATAGAGACAGCTGAATCTGCTTTCAATCAAGTCATTAGTGTATATGGTGACAGTCCTAATGCTATTGAAGCCTATTTCGGTTTGGCACTTCTCTACCAGGATGCTGCCCTAAAGCATGGCGATACATCTAAGTGGGCACTCATTCTGCAGGTAGCGGATGCGGCAAATGAAAAGTTCGCTAACAGTAACAAAGAGGAGATTCTCAATAGACTCGGACGTATTGATCTTATCAAAGCATCTGCTCTTGAAAACACGAATCCTGATGATGTTGATGGTCTTGTTGCAAGCCTGCAACGAATTATTGATAATACAGGGGCACCCAGAGATGCTCACATCCGATCACAACTCAAAATCGGACACACTTACTACGGCAAAGAACGTTTTCAGGAAGCACTTGCTGCATATAAGTTGTTCGTAGAGAACTTCCCTGATAGTGATATCGCGCCAAGTGCACAATATCAAGCTGCTGTCTGTTATTACCAGATAGCGAAGAAAACAGAAGACGCCGAATCTGCGCAACTTGCCTATACGAATGCTGCCAGTGCAGCAGAGAAAGTCACAGAGATGACAAACAACATTGAAAGCCTCGTCAGCACAGGCTATACCCTGGGCTTGGCAAAGTTAGGACTGAAAGACACGAAGGGTGCTATTGAAGCATTCATGCAAGTGACTGCCCTAGAAGGTCAAACCGAAGACAAAGCACGTAAGGAGCTCATCTCTCAGGCACACTCAAGACTTGCTGAATTGCACAGCAAGGAAGGTAATTATAAAGATGCTGTAAAAGAGTATCAATACCTTATCGCTAATAATGAAGATGCTGACCTACGTGGACGCTCTTACTTTGCAATTGCGTATACCCAAGATGAGCATCTTAAAGTGTACGATGACGCGTTGAAAAATTACCAGGATGCGATTGAATTGGCTGATGACGTGGTTAAGGCACAATCCCTATACAGGATGGGCTTGATTTATCAGGATAAAGTCAATAAGCTTGATAAAGCGTTAGAAGTGTTCCAGGATTTGATCGCCAACTATAGTTCGGAGCAAAATATTGGTGTTGCTTCTATGGTTGCTGACGCGAGTCTTCGTCGTTCAGATCTTTATGTAAAGTTGGGACGTTTAGACGAAGCTATTGCTGAAGCAGTTAGTTCATTAAAAAAACTCAAGTCAAATGCGAAAGCAACTGTTGCCCAGAAAGTTGCTGAGCAATACAACCTCGGCTATCTTTATTCTGATAAAGCTCGTTCCCTTTACTCCGATGCTCCAGGTACTGAGCTTAAACCCTATATTGATAAGAGTAAACTTGCTGCTGATGCTTTCTTTGAAGTCAGCAAACTTGCTGCACCCATTGAGAGTGCGGATAAGCAGACGGTCATCTCGTATGTCCAAAACGCACTTTTCCAGTCAGGTCAGATTTACTATTCTGTCGGTATCAGTCTCAAACGACGTGCAGAATTATTGCTTGCAATTGAGCCGCTTACAGAATTTGTAAAATATGCGGATACAGGTGTATTCCCTGCCTCAAACGACTTACAAGGAAACGTTGAAACAGCTTTAACGTATTTAGCTTCTGCTAACTTTGATCTGGGACGAATACAGGTAGGTTTAGACGAAGATATGTCTGCCCAAGCTATAGCCTATTTTGAAAAGGCTGCGGATCTTTTCAGCAATCTGGTTAAACGCTATCCGAATGCAATGGATGCTGCACTCTGGCAATATCAGGCAGGTGAGGCTTTCTATACAACCGAGCAATTTGATAAGGCAATACCTGAATATGACAAGGTCAGACGGATTAACAAATCGCATGAAAAAGCCCCGGAGTCCTTGTACGCTATCGCTACTTGCTATCAGTTTTTGTCTGAAGCAGCGAAAAGTGCTGGTGATGCAGCTGGTGAAAAAGCATTGCTTGATAAACTTTTTAAGACGAACGAAATTCTTATCAAGGAATTTAAGAATAGCAGGTTCGCTGGTGATGCCTTTATCAACATTGGAAATAAGTACTACAATACTGCGTTGGACAAAAGCCTTGAAGCAACGGAGCAAATTCGCCTTTTCCGATTAGCGATTGATAACTATAAGTTCGCGCTTACTTCACCCGGTCTCAGCGAAAAGTCCAAAAACGACGCGGAGGGCTTTCTTGATGAAACCGAAAGTTATCTTGCACATAATGAGTATGACCATGCTAGCAAAACACTCGGCAGAGCCCAAAGATCAGGTAAAAAATCTGAAATAGAAGCTGTAATTGAGCTTTTCAAGGTAATAGTTAAGAAATATCCTGACACCAAGTATGGTGACCTATCTTACGTTAGATTAGGTGATGCGTATACGATCCTCGCTAATAAAGAGGAAAAATATTATCCTGACGCATTGTATTACTTCAAACGTTTGCCTAAGAAATATGAATTCAGAGATGCAACTGATATTCAGGTAAAGGATGGAATTAACTACTCCATTACTAAGTCAATTGACATTGAAGAGTATATGCAAGATCAAAACATTCAGCCACGGCAAGAATCTGAGGGTGGCAACTAATTGCATGGACTGACGTAAACTGTATTTCGTAGGGACAGGTTTATACCTGTCCCTATCCTATTTTACACCCAATTAACCCGAATGCTTATAAACCGAAATTATGTCAATCTTGCGGCAGAGTCCACAAGATTGTAATAGACAACAGAGGAGTTACTAAAAAAGTGTATGATGAATTAAGGGTGCCACCGCGCATCCTACTCGGTCCTGGACCCAGCATAGCAAATCCGCGCGTTCTCAGAGCAATGACAACCCCCATGCTTGGGTATTTAGATGCTGATTTTGTTGATGTGATGGATGATACCGTTTCCCTGATACGCCAAGTTTATGGCACCCAAAATACGCTTACCTTTCCTGTTTCCGGTACAGGTACTGCAGGAATGGAAACAGCACTCACCAACACTATTGAGCCAGGGGATGCTGTAATTGTTGGTGTTAACGGTTACTTCGGGGGCAGAATTGCAGATATTGCAGAACGGTGCGGAGCACTCGTTACACCTGTCCACGCTGAATGGGGAGATATTATTAAACCGGAACAGATCGCTGAAGTTTGCGACAAAGTTACACCAAAACTCGTCGCGGTGGTTCATGGTGAAACGTCTACCGGTATTTTACAACCTTTGGAGCAAATAATAGAGATTGCCCATCAAAATGGGGCATTGTTTCTTGCGGATTGCGTCACATCACTTGGTGGGCAACCCGTTGCATTAGATGCACGTGGCATTGACATCGCCTACAGCTGCACACAGAAATGCCTTGCAGGTCCGCCAGGACTTTCACCAATCAGTTTCAGTGATCGCGCCGTTGAAGCAATCCGGAACCGTAAAACGAAGATCCAAAGTTTCTATTTGGATGTGACACTGCTTGAAGAATATTGGATGGGAGACTCCCGAAAATATCACCACACTGTGTCTATGTCCCTTATTTATGCCCTACGCGAAGCACTTCGGGTCGTAATGGAAGAGGGGGAATCAGCACGTTATCAACGGCATGAACGTAATGCTCGTGCGTTGATCGCAGGTGCAGAAGCCATCGGTCTGCAACCTGCTGCGGCAGAAAACCATCGCGCCCCGATGCTGACCACATTGCATATTCCTGATGGAATTGATGATGTAACCGTCCGAAAACGTCTTATACAAGACTACGGTATTGAAATTGGCGGTGGATTGGGTATCTTTGCCGGAAAAGCATGGCGGATTGGACTTATGGGAGATGCTGCGAACGAACAGAATGTTCTGCTCGTTTTAAACGCAATTGAGAAACTACTTATTGAATTCGGACACCGTGTTGATACCGGTACGGCTGTTAGTGCCGCTGCTACGGTTTATCAGTCTGAATGATCGTTTATCATTAGCAAAAAACGCGTTTGTCCTCGCGCAATTCACGCGCCTCTTGCACACTGTGCTATGTCTGCTCATTGTGCTTCCAAGGCATATTTGACTGCTGATTGGATTGCCATCATGTGGACATTGATGCGTGTTTCCAAATCTGACTGCGTAGGTGTTTCAAGAATTAGACACCTTGTTTTTATCTGTTCAGCCAAATACCTCCCGCGTGTCCATCCTTTCGTCGTAACCGTATCAAGAAGTGTTATCACTCCATTTTCGTTGCGATGCTCTTCTATCCAAGGTTCCCGATTGATTGCACACACGCTTTCAACGTTTTTTACAACAGAACCCCCGATCGGATGACATGTTGAGGCGCGGCGTTCCCACAGATAAAATCCGTCACTGTCTGTATCTTCGTGCAAATCTAAAGCGAGTTCAATCGTACCACTTTTTCCCATAGTGTTATGATTTGTTTGTTTTTGTGCGTGCTGGAATTGTGTAAGTAGGAGTGATTCTGCGATAAACGCTGTTTCTGAACACCGATTTGGCGTTTCAAACATTCTATTGAGATCGAGACACTCAGCATTTTCACGGATATCTCGTTCATACCCATCCGGATTATCACAAGGCGAAATGAGCCAATTGTATTTGTAAAACGGGAATAATGGGTAAGCATAATGTTGCGTATCATCGGCTAAAAGTTCAATCAGACGTAATGCACATTCAACCCCTGCAGGTTCATCACCGTGGATACCTGCAGACACATAAATTAAGGCTGCATTGGTTTGTTGCGCGGTGTAATGCACACAGAATAGCGGATAAGATGAATCCTCTGATAATGTATGAATCTGGGTAGTATTTGCTTGATGCCAGACATTGAGACGGTCAGACTTTTTGAGAGCATCATGAATACGATCTACGACATCCGCATAGTTTCGGACTCTCACCCGAATTACTCCCATTCAATCGTGCTTGGTGGTTTTGAACTAATATCGTAGACAACACGATTGATCCCTTGTACCTCATTGATAATTCGGGTAGAAATCTTAGCTAAAACATCATCAGGGATTCTCGCCCAATCTGCTGTCATTGCATCACTGCTTGTAACAGCACGTAGCGCAATCGCATTTTCATAAGTTCGTTCATCTCCCATCACACCGACACTTTTGACTGGTAGAAGGACTACCAATGCCTGCCAAATTTCATCGTACAATCCTGCTGCTTTAATTTCATTGATAAAAATCGCATCTGCTAACCGAAGTACCTCCAGTCTTTCTGGTGTCACCTCACCGATTATTCGGACAGCGAGCCCTGGTCCAGGAAACGGATGTCTCCCAAGGACGTGGTGTGGGACGTTCAGTTTCGCACCGACTGCACGTACCTCGTCCTTGAAGAGTTCACGGAAAGGTTCAATTAGTTCAAACGGCATATCGGGTGGGAGTCCACCGACATTGTGATGCGTCTTGATCGTGGCAGATGGACCCTTGGTTGAGACGCTTTCAATAACATCTGGGTAGAGAGTGCCTTGTGCAAGAAAATGACAAGGTCCGAGATGCTTTACTTTTGCTCGGAAGGTTTCTATGAATTGCGCACCGATAACCTTACGTTTCTGTTCCGGGTTAACGACACCTGCTAAACCATTCAAAAAAGATTCGGTTGCATCTACGAATTCTATTTTTAATCCGAGTGCTTTGCAAGTAGCCAATACCTGCTCCGCTTCATTTTGACGCAGGAGTCCATTGTCTACAAAAACAGACACTAAAGCATCGCCTATCGCCTCATTGAGGAGTGTCGCGAGCACCATCGAATCTATGCCTCCACTGACAGCACACAACACCCTTTCATCTTTCACCTTTTCTCGGATGTCTGTTATGGCTTCCGCAATAAAAGTGTCCATTGTCCAAGTTGCTTCACAACCGCAGATGTGTCGGACGAAGTTGTACAGGATCTTGTCAGAATCTCGTGTATGTTCAACTTCCGGGTGGAATTGTAAGCCGTATAACGTACCTTCTGAGTTTACCATGGCGGCGATAGGCGAATTCGGAGTTTGTGCTATTGTATGGAATCCATCGGGCAAGTTGTCAATCCTATCTCCATGGCTCATCCAAGCCGTCACTTCCGATGGAAGTCTGGTAAATAGCGGTTCTGATGTGGCATTGACTTGGAGTTGTGCCTTCCCATATTCTCGTTCTGTCGCAGGATGGACTCTGCCGCCTTCCAATAGATAAGCGATTAGTTGCATACCGTAGCAGATACCTAAAACCGGTATGTCAAGAGAGAAAAGCGCAGCATCTATCTTCGGCGCATCTGCTTCGTAGACGCTCGCGGGTCCACCCGAAAGGATTATCCCTTTTGGTGCAATCTTCTCAATATCGGTAAGCGGTAATGTATAGGGTTGAATCTCACAGTAAACCCGCTGTTCTCGAATACGCCGAGCAATTAACTGCGTATATTGCGAGCCAAAGTCTAATACGACAATAGCATCTCGCTTCATGTCTTTTCTCCGTTTTTAGATCATGGGTTTTCAGCAGAAGTGATAATAAGAAATATAATATGGTTCGGTAATTTTCTATTAGCGCGCTTAATTTAGATTGACATTTCGTCTGACAAGTTCAAGAAAAATGGAGTTTCACATATCATCGTTGCGGTTCGCAATCAATAATTTCCCCTGTTTCAGGTTCAAAAATCACCCCGTAGTACCCCGGTGGGGCGAATACCACATCATCCCACATTGCTAAGTCTGTATTCGCATCTTGCAGATAGTAGCAGCCTTTGCGCGGGTGTTTAGTCGCTTCAATAGTCCGCACATGGTAGCAATGATTATGGAACTGAATCGTGTTCCCATAGATGATGATGTATCGGTCACCAAACAAACTGTGTGCAATCTGATTGACGACATAAGGATCTATTTTAATATTATGCAACACTTATGATAACCGATGATATTAACCTATATATTTCCGTGCAATACTATGTATTTCACTTCTTATGCGGTTTGCAAGTTACTAATAGATAGTAACCAGGGTTCATCTACCAAAGCACGCAGGAATATCCCGCGTGCGCCATTCAAATCTCTGTTCATCTTGAGTCCTGTGCTATCTTTGATTATCTTTCGTCCGCCGAGTGATTTTCTAATCTCACCATTCCAAGAAACTGTTTTTGATGTGTATGCTTCACAGACATCAACTACAATACATCCAGTTTCTTTCGCTTTATGTTTGAGAAACTGTTTGAACCGATAGTGAGAAAGTGTCAACATTTGCCGTGCAGACTCCTTTCGTAGTTTGCGTTTTCCACGCATCACCATATCTGAAGTCTCAAATGTGGGGAGTAGGATAATATCAAAGTTATCTACAAGGTATCGTGCCACCTTCTTATGCAACTCATCAATAAGGTTTCTGATGCGTTTTCTGATACGATTTGCAGCGCGTCTCATGTTCCTGCGCGATTGTTTAGTCGCTTTTGTTGCACGAGATAAAAGGTTATCTAAATGTGAACAGAGTCTTTGTATACGATTAATAGCATGGTGTCCAAGCCATCCGAAACCACGCTCATGAAAATATGTGAGGAATGTTCTCACGCCAGGGTCTAAAGCGACAACACGCCCGTTTGACTTTCGCTTCGGAGTTGTCACAGTATAAGATACACATAGATAGTATTTATCATTCTCTTTTACCAGTCGGGAGTCACAGATATTATCAGGTAACATCTCTGACATCTTTAGATCACCAAGTAAGGTCCGATAGACACCGCGTGGTTTTATAGCAGACTTTGGAATGAAAATACTATCGGATGGATTGCGTTTGGATTTAAAAGAAACAGATTGATATTCACCTGTTTTCTGACATTTTTGCTTTGCTTCTCTAACAGCAATGCAGGCGTCACGGATAGCAACAGACTTTATCTGATACGGAGTTTCTTTGCTCCAATCCGGTAAATCGTGAAGGATACCTGTTTTTATCGCTTTCCAATTCGCTTTTGTGTCCGTTTCGTTCAACAAAGCAACGGTTTTGTTGAACGTGAAACGTGCAGTGCCCAACCACTGCCGAAGTGTTTCACGTTGTTCTGTTGTCGGATAGACTCTTATCTTCTTTGATTTTGTCACGGTAACTTCTGAGCCCGGGCATGCTGCAACTGAAGACATGCAGGATTGCGAGAAGATCCGTTGTGAGTTCTTCTTGCGGACTATGTTCTGTTTGGTCCAAAACCACGAGTTCGCCACCGTTTTGTTCAATAAGGTATCGTATAAGGTCGATACCGAAGCGGGCGAGTCTATCCCGATGGGCAATAACAACTTGGAGCTTATCACCTCGCATAAGCCATTCCAATAAGGTTCTAAGCCCTTTTCTTTTGAAGTTGATACCACTTCCGATGTCTCTGATAACTTCTGCGGCGGGGTAGATGCTTCGCATATACGCAACTTGTCGTTCAAGGTCATCTCTTTGCTTTGTGCTGGATACTCTGCAGTAGCAAACAGTTGTAATTGATTTGGATTTGCTTTTGATGTATCCTTCAACATCATAGCGTCTGTGTCCGCCTCCTGTGCGGATAATATCAATCTTTCCTTCATTTGCTAACTTCCTTAAATGGTCGGGTGTATAATCCAGCAGTTCACTTGCTTTACGTGCTGATACATAAGCCATATAATAGCATACTATAAATCCACATAAATATCAAGAAAAATATAGATTTTTAGATACTGTTACTCAGCCTTTGCCATTATCGGTTCAATCTATTTCCAGAATGATTGAGAGGTCATTCTGGTTTACCGATAATAATATCAATTCTACGGTTTTTTTCTTGTGAATTCTTATCAATCGGATGAGATTCACCTAAACCGACAACTGTCAAACGTTTTTCCAAGAGTTTTCCTTTATCAATCAGGAATGTTTTGACCGAGTTCGCTCGCCTTTTGCTCAATGCCTTATTAGCTCCGGCAGGCCCAAGTGAATCGCTATGTCCTTCAATTCTGACAACGTACCCCGTAAAATCATCTTGTAGTAGAATAGTAGCAAGTTTCATAAATGTTGGGAAAAATTCATCTTTTAAACGTGTGCTTGTTGTTGCGAATAGGTTGCCACTGATTCTGATTAGCACACCTTCTTCACGTTCTATGACGATTGCTTTTGGAATTTGCTTTGCTGCCTCAACGAGAGATGTTTGCGCAGAATCTTGCAGTTCTGTCTTTTTGATTGCGCGTTGTAGGTAATCATTACTTTGCTGTGCAGCATCAGTAGCGGCTGTATATTCCTTTTTCCCGAGAGCTGCCTCCGCAGTTACCAGAGCTGAAGTAGCGAGTTCGAATAGTTGTGGGGCATATTGTGGAACTTTGGTCTCTGTTTGTTTAGTAATCGCTGCTTTGACTGATGCCACAGCACCTTGTGCTTTTTTGATCTTCGCGGTAAGTTCCTGCCGTGCACGTCTGCGAAATTCAGCGGTTTCTGAAGTAACTATAACTTTATCTGCTATCTGCTCAGTCACTTCCGCAGCCTGCTTTGCTTCTGTATAACGATTAGTTTGTAACTCCTTTTTCGCGGTGTCAAGTTGGTTACGCGATTCTTGGAATTGTTTTGGGGCGTGTGTGGCTGCGTTCAAAGATTCCGCGCGCTGCACCTTGAGTTTTGCGCGTTCAATAGCAATAAGCGCAGCAGTTTCGGCTGCGGAACGGCTTTTCTGACGCAAAATTGCCTGTTCATGTAGATTGTTGGCTTGTGTTTGAACGTCTTTTAATACTTTTTCTGCCTCGTTGAACTCCTTTCGTTCAAGGTGGGATTTTGCTAACACTATTGTCGATTGGACACGTTCGTACTCTGCTGTCCCTTCAATTTCAGGATAAGTTCGTTTGGCAATCGTGACCAGGATTTCTGCTCCAGATATTGGCAGGCTAATTTCTGCACGCCGAAGAGCATCTTTTGTCTCCGTGAGATCTGTTGTGAGTGAACCAGCGCGTTGTTTTTCTACCGCAATCTCTTTCAAGGCTTTCGCATTTTCAATCGTTTTCATCTCATTGCGGATCTTCATAATTTTATATTCTATATCTTTTTCAGTTATCACCTCTTGTAACATCTGTTCGCGAATTGAAATGAGTTGTGCTTGTGCCTGTTGCTGTTTTGCCTTATATAAAGCGATCTGGGCGACAAGTTCTGCCTGATATGCGAATTCCATGCTTTGAGCGTTGTCTTCACGTTCTTGTGCTTGTATAGCGAATTTCAAAAGTTTAACTGCACGGCTGTACTCGTCAGTCGCGAGTTGTTCGGCACCCAAGTCTGCTGCTCTGGAAATTGCCTTCTGACCATTTTGCAGTTGCGTTTCTAAAATAACCCCGTCAATTTCAAGAGACACACATCCGCAACTTATCAGACATCCTATAAGAAGTAACCATCCATAAAACCGCATTTGGAGTTCCTTCATTTTTTCAACGAATCGAGTTCTGCTTTAAGTGTTTCAAGATTGTTGAGAACTATTTCTGTAGCCTGTTGTCGCAACTCTAATTGCGCTTGTGCTTCCTTAACCTGTTCTTCCTGCCGAACTGCTAACGACTTTTCTGTTGCAATTCGTCCATGTAGATACGCCCGTAATCCTAATCGATATGCACGCTCTACATTACCAGATTGCATAGAAGATTCTGCATTGATGAGCAACTCTTCCGCCGAGTTTATCTCGCTGACTGCGACATCGCGCGCACCAACGTTGTCAGCATAAGTAATACTTACCCGTGCATTGTGTATGGTTTCAATTGCCAGTTGTTTTACTTGTGTGCCGCCGCAACCTAACGCCACAGTTAGCAATAGGAGGGAGATTATCCGTTTCACGATACTTCCTCTTTATTAGATTGACATATAGGATGTCAACGCCCCAAGAGAATTCAATACAATGTCAAATAAGCAAAAAAGCCCCACATTACGGTGAGGCTTTCTGGAATACGTCAATGTACTAGAACGCTGGACGTTCTGAGTAAACACTCACCTTGCGGCGGTATTTGTCTTTACGTTCAAACCAGACATAGCCATCAATTTTTGAGAAGAGCGTATAGTCCCTGCCGACTCCGACGTTATTACCAGCGTGCAAATGAGTTCCGCGCTGCCGGACGAGAATGCTTCCTGCGGTAACCTGGTGTCCTGAAAACCTTTTAACGCCAAGCCGTTTTCCGATACTGTCACGACCGTTACGTGTACTTCCGCCACCTTTCTTATGTGCCATCGGATTCAACCTCCTCCCCGCCTATCGCGGTAATTTTAACACGTGTATATGATTGACGGTGACCTGCTTTACGTTTGTAACCTTTTCGACGTTTGGACTTGAATACGATGATCTTTTTTGCACGCCCTTGCTGAACTACTTCACCTGTAACCGACATATTCTCAAGGTAAGGGGTGCCGGTTTGCAACGTACCATCTTCACCGGCAATCGCTAAAACGGAGGGAAACGTGACTGTTTCACCGACAGCATTGTCCAATTTTTCTAAATCTATGAGGCTTCCTACCTCAACACGATGCTGTTTCCCGCCGTTTGCAAATACTGCATACATTTTGTTTTCGCTCCTTTTAGGTGTAGAAACTCCCATAAATGGAGAGGGATATTCTATTTTCTATTTATGCTCTATTTAGCCATATCGTAGAAAATGTGTGATGAGCACCTTGGGCGCACCTATCCACCCATATATTGTAATTCGGATATTTACATTATGCCACATTTTCTGTCAAAAGTCAAGTCTTTTTGAAATATTGCAGGGTCGTTTATAGTAAAATATATCTTGACAATTCAGGACACCTCTGCTAACATAAACATCAAAGTCAACCTAAAAAGAAAATGTAATACCAAATTAACTTGATTAGAAGTCTTTTGATATAGTACACCGTTGTGAGGCACGGGGACCTCACACTACAAATCGGGGTAATTGGGTATAATATCAATTAACTGGATTTATCTCATTTTTCTTGGTATGAGGTGCGGTTAGGAAACCGCACCTACCGAGTGGGATCAAGTTAATTGGGTATAATACCTCCCAAAATCAAGTTTCTTTTGCGATTTCCGCAGATATATGTTATTTTAAAAAGGTGATAGACCCCGCCCTAAAGGGCGAGGCTTCCGCAAGTTTATGCGAAAGCTTTCGTGGTATCAACAAGGGTTGCTTGCGGAAGCAAGTCTAACACCCTCTCCTCCAAAGGTTGCTACCCCAACCTTGAATCGTAAAATAGATAGAATCAACCAAGATTCACCATTACGCGTCTTTCTTGGTATATGAAATGCCACAAATGTAAGTTTTTGAATTAGCATCAAAAATGTTCCGTTGAAGCGTCTAGTCTGATATTAATCATATCACATTTTTTGACGAAGGTCAAGGTTTTTTCAACAATAGAGGTCTTAGCCGCTACTACATCCTCGCCTTGAAAGTCGAGGATGTAGTAGCAGAAGATTGATAAAATTCGACCACACCGAAGAGGACAATTCTTTGAATATCCCCAAAAAACTGATTAGTATCCTCTTTATCTGTAGTTTTTTTCCATTTCTTGCTGCAGCGAACCCACCAAAGGTACGCAGTCATCTACCTCCAAATTCCGTTGCCATGAGCGATGATGCGTTAGCCACTTTTTTTAATCCAGCAGGATTAGGCACTAGTCGCGCACTGAATTTATATTACTTAAGAACATACCACAGCGATTGGGCAGGTGATGATGCGCTCTTTATCTCTGCACCGGGCGGTGGATTCAGCATGGAATCCGTAAACGCTGCGAATGATACTGACTTTATACGTTACAGTCTGTCTGCTGGACGGCATTTCGGTAACGGCTTGTTTTGGGGAACAAACTACAGTTGGATTAACTCTGACAATAGGTATTATGATCGTTTTAAATCGCTCTCTGTCGGTTTGATGTATCGTCGCCGCTATTTCTCAATGGGGGCTATAGGACGCGACCTCAATCGTCCAAAATTACAGAATCTAAAGTTACCCAGAACCTACGATATAGGCTTTGCCTTGCGTCCGGGAACATGGCGTGCGACCTTTTCCTTAGATATGCAGAAAACGCAAGACGTGAGTGAAATCGATCTTAGTTATGCTGTTGAAATCCGCCCAATTCGTGAACTCATGCTCCGTGGTACGTACAACAGCGATAAAAGTTTTGATATTCGATTCGGCATCAACTTAGGGAATTTCGGTATCGGCACAGCAAACTACTTTGATGATAATAGGAAAACAAACGTAGGAATTGGTTACTTCCACTTTTCGACTGCCTCCATAACAAAGCCAATTCCTCGTAAACGCATTTTTCTCGATTTAGGAATGGAACAACTTGACACAACACTTCGCATCGCTAAATGGGACAAAGATGTGGCTGGTGTTTTAATCCGAATTGATGGCAGCAAATACGGAATGGGACAATTCCAAGAGATCCGCGATACTATTATGGAATTCAAAGAATCGGGTAAAACCGTTTTCTGCCATATCACATATTGCTCAACCGGAGATTATATCGTTGCCTCTGCTTGTGATTCAATCTTCATACATCCAAGTGCTGAGGTGCGTCTAATCGGTTTACGGTCAGAACGTTCCTTCTACAAAGGTGCGTTGGATAAACTCGGCATCCGAGCACATCTTGAACATATTGGCGAATATAAATCTGCATCAGAAGGGTTCACACGGATGGATATGTCAGAAGCGCATCGTGAAAACCAAAATGCTATCCTTGACGACCTCTACGATCAACTCACTACAGACATCGCAACAGCACGCGGTTGGACACCTGAATCCGTTAAACAACTGATTGATCAAGGTCCTTTTACTGCTAACGAAGCACGCAAATTCAAAATTGTTGACGAACTTCTTTATGAAGATGGACTGGAAAACAAGATCCGTAAACTCACAGAAAGCAATGTTGACTTTGTTAACATAAATGAGTACCTAAAAAGCGGATTGTACCCGCAAACTTGGAAGGTTCCAAAACCCAAAATTGCCATTATTGAAGCGAAAGGGATGATGTTAACCGGTGAAAGTTTTTTCGACCCTTTTACTGGGACTACAGTGATGGGAGCAGATACGATTGCTCGCGCCATAGAGAGAACACGAAAGGATCAATCAATAAAGGCAGTCGTCTTGCGAATTGATAGTGGTGGTGGATTGGTTATAGCTGCAGATATAATATGGCATGAACTGATGAAACTCAAATATGTAAAACCGCTTGTTGTCTCTATGGGAGACGTCGCTGCATCTGGTGGTTATTATATCTCCGTGCCAGCTGATGTTATTCTCGCTGAACCCGGTACTATTACCGGTTCAATTGGGGTTATTGGTGGAAGGTATAGTTTCAAAGGATTGTATGAAAAGTTGGGTATTAAGAAGGAAATTATCACCCGCGGTGCACATGCCGACTTTTACAGTGACTATAGCGATTATCCTCCTGATGAACAGAAGATCGTTCAGAAACAGATCAAAGAGATATATGCAGATTTTATTGCCAAAGTCACGCGCGGAAGAACGCAATTAACAAGAGACGAAGTGGATAAAGTCGCGCGCGGGCGTGTTTGGACAGGACGACAAGCGAAAGAGAAAGGATTGGTTGATGAACTTGGCGGACTGAGCGACGCACTTTCTATCGCGCAAAAACGTGCAGGCTTGGATAAAAAGGTTGTTGAGATAGTTCGGTTTCCTAAACGAACTTGGGTATCACAGTTATTGGGAAACATCCGACTCATATCAACCGAAAAAATGTCCTTGTTGTCAGATTTCTATCGATCTATTAGTCAAACTCCGAGCAGTTTAAAATTGATTGACACCATTAAGAAGCATAGAATCTTTCTATTGATGCCTTATGAAGTAAAAGTCGGTTTATGAATTGATTTTGCGAATGTATTAGCCGAACTCATTCAGTGGAATGATAACATTGAGGGCTATATTCAATGACACAGACTGATGAATTTACACTTGCCAGACAGAAAATGGTGCGAAACCAGATCGAAAATCGCGATGTTCGGAATCCTGACGTACTGGCAGCGATAAGAAAAATTCAGCGGCACCTCTTTGTAACACCTGAATTTCATAAATCGGCATATCACGATAGACCCCTTCCGATAGATAAGGGGCAAACAATTTCACAACCCTATATAGTCGCGTTGATGACAGAATTACTTGAATTAAAACCTTATTCAAAGGTGCTTGAAATCGGAACAGGATGTGGGTATCAAACCGCAGTATTAGCAGAACTTGCCAAGGATGTTTATTCTGTAGAAATTCATTCAGAACTCACAGAAAGTGCCGAAGCAAGACTAAAAGCACTCAACTATCAGAACATCCATTTTAAACACGGAGATGGTTATTACGGTTGGATCGAGCATGCACCGTATGATGGCGTGCTCGTGGCTGCTGCCCCTAAAAAGATTCCGCATCGACTTACACAACAACTCGCTGAAGGTGGGCGCATGGTTATCCCTGTCGGTTCTGATATACAGGAACTGTTTGTAATAAAGAAATGTTTCGGTAAAGTCGAAACCACAAGGATCACTGGCGTTAGTTTTGTTCCGATGACAGGCACACCGTAGGAGAACCCATGACGAAATTTAGATTGAGATGTTTTCACATATTGTTCATATCACTATTCCTCACGCCAGCTGCTTTTGCGTCCTTTAATGACATCGGCATAGGGGCGCGTCCCCTTGGACTTGGTGGGGCATTCGTTGCACTTGCTGATGATAGCAATGCTGCAAACTACAATGCCGCAGGCTTAGCTTATATTGAGGAAATTCAGATCGGTGCGACTCACGCACAGCGGTTTAATGGACTCGTTAACTATAATACAATTGGTGGTATTATTCCCTTCGGAAAAGTGGGGACTTTCGGTGCGAATATCGGTATCCTTGCGGAAGACTCTGAGATTTATCGGGAACAAACTTTACGCTTTTCTTACGGGAACACTCTATTTAAACAGTTGGGTTTTGGAATAAACCTAAAGTTTTTTGGAACTAATTTTGATGAAGCGAACGAATTTGTTATAGAGAATCCGTATTTTACTCAAACCTCAAGTTCAGCTATTTCGCTTGATTTTGGTCTCTTAGCAAAGCCATTCAATAGCCTTAACATCGGTGTATCTGTTGAGAATATACTTCCTGCCAATATTAGCATCTCAGACGAACACACAGATTCTGTGCCGCAGAACATCCGAGCAGGCATCGTATATAGACTTGAATCTATTGCTGAAATGAGTGCACAGGGGGCAGCAATCACTAACTTGTTGAGAGCAACTTTAGCAACTGTTGAGACCGTGTACCGCGATGGTGAAATTTACACGCGCGCAGGTGTAGAAATGTGGTTGAATAAAACCATTGGTGTCCGAGGCGGCTATGGAATGAAAAATAGTGGAAATTCGGCTACGACTCTCAACCTCGGTGGGAGTGCCAAGATTCCGATCGGTGGAACAGCACTTCAACTTGATTACGGATTTCAGATGTTGACCGGAGACTTACAGGACAACTCAACACAACGATTTTCTGTAAATCTATTATTCTAACCAAGTCCCTTCCTTAGACTTCTTGCGATTACGTTAGAAGTGTTAGAACCATTCAGTTTTCATTTTCGGATTGGTTTATGCTCCGAACCCGGTAGGTGCGGTTTCCTAACCGCACCATAGGCGTCAATTTAAGGAAAGAACTCGTTTGTAGTCGCGCAATTCATTGCGCCTCTTACATTTGAAGAAAAGAGGCGCAATGAATTGCGCGACTACGAACGCTGATATTCTCGTCCTTTGCGTTATTTGAGGTGTTGATACAAAAAGGTGCGGTTAGGAAACCGCACCTACCGGGTTGGGAACCGCTAAATTGACGCCTATGGTGCGGTTTCCTAACCGCACCGAGCATTACTAGAAATTACCGAATTATTTTTTTTATCTTCATCTAACCGCACCTACCGGGGTTGGGTAAAACCAGACCGAAGAGTGGAAAACGGAGTGGTTCTGGTTTAATATTGACACGTTGCTTGTGCGCGGGTATAATAGTTGATACTGCACAACTTGCGGTTACCTTAGTCTGCAGAATCTGTTTTTTAAACTTACGAATGCAAAAATCGAGACTTCTCCTCCTATTTTTCACCCTATTCTTTGTGATGCTTGGGTTTGGTATCATCATTCCAAACCTTGCTTATTACGCAGAAGATATTGGGGCATCCCCCACCAAAATCGCGATATTAATGTCTATCTACTCTGGAATGCAATTGGTGTTTGCACCGATCTGGGGTAGGTTATCAGACAAACACGGTAGGAAACCAGCAATCCTATATGGACTGCTTGGGAATGCTGTTGCATTAGCCGCCTTTGGATTGGCAAAAGACTATATGTGGCTTTTCATTGCACGTGGTGCAGCTGGGATCGCTTCAGCTGCAGTGTTGCCATCTGTGATGGCGTATGTTGCGGATGTTACTACAGCAGAGGAACGCGGTAAAGGCATGGGGCTAATGGGGGCTGCAATGGGACTCGGTTTCATTTTTGGACCAGCGATTGGCGGTGTGATGGGACGGCATGATTTGCCATTCTTTGTCGCAGGCGGGTTATCATTATTGACTTTTTTCTTCGCACTTGTATTGCTGCCAGAATCGCTGCAGAAAGATGCTGTGGAAGCGCATCACGAATGGATGTCGCCACGCGAGATATTCCGCCAGACAACATTGAAATCCCCGCTCACACCTCTTTTCCTTGTCGCATTTTTTACTACATTCAGTTTTGCTGGATTGGAAACAACTTTTCCACTGTTCATTAAAGAAGGTTGGGGTTTTGAACAGAGAGAGATGGGGTGGATGTTTATGGTGATAGGAGTGATTGTGGTGCCGCTACAGGGCGGGTTACTCGGCAGGTTAATTAACAGAATAGGGGAGCGACGGATAATTGTAGCAGGTTTACTACTTAACGCTCTCGGCATGGTGCTTTTGCTCTACGCTTTCAACTTTGTGACTTTAACGGTCTATCTTACGATTACGGGTATCGGCAACCAACTAATCCGTCCGACGAATACATCGTGGATTTCTAAGCAGACCCAGATAGGGCAAGGTGCAGCTATTGGTATTATGGATGCGTTTTTAAGTTTAGGACGTATCTTGGGACCGCTTCTCGGTGGATGGCTGTATGATAAATCAACACATCCAGAATTTTTTAAACAGGTTGGTGGGTTGCTATACAAAAATAATGCCTATTCTTATACTGTTTTGGCAGGGATCTTGATAATTGCTACCGTTTTACTATATGCTCCCTTGCGGCGGGTTGAACGTAATACATAGATTAACCTGTCTTGTGATACTCACGACGGCTAAAGCCGTGTGCTTCTTTTGGCACACAACCCTCCTATGTGATTCCTGCTTCCGTCTCTCGTGCCTCTTTCCTGAACTGCATGAGGTCTTAATTGGACTCCACAAGCGTTTATACTCTCTGTCTATCCGACAGCGAGGTGGGGTAGGTGTTGACGCACCCACCACTGAGTCAGTCTTATAATTATACTACAAAATATATGTAAATGTCAAGCGTTTTTTGACCCACAGCTAAAGCAGTGGGATTGTCAGCTAATTCCCTTCATTTTTCTTGCAATGGTGGCAGCTGATGCGTCACGCGGCGTGTGTTGTATTCAAGTTGATACTTCTGATGTGCTTCGTCATCAGGATAATGTTCATCCTCCGTATATGGATACGCTGACATTCCGTGAAATGGCAGTGGTTCAACCGTCTGCGAAGTGAGTGTATTGATATCGCCATCTTTGTCCCATCCATCGCTGTAGAGGATAAAGTCCCTTGTCCAACCCGATTTTAGTGTCGGCAGTCGCGATGCATCAAATTCCACCGTGATTTCATCTCCTGCATTGAGAATAACATACATATCATCAACTGCTTGCAATAGAGGGTTGACATCACCATAGCGGGTATAATATCCTTTGAGATCGCGCCACTGTCCGGCTTTTGTTACTTTTTGATAGTCAAACAAGTGTGGTGCGTGCGGATTCGGGCGGTACATTTCTGAAAAGCCGCGGTAGTGGAGGTCTGCGCTGTCAGGATTCAATTCTGTGATTTCCATAGGAATATCCTGCTCACCAACTGTGAAAAATACGGCATCCCAGTAAAT
This sequence comes from Candidatus Poribacteria bacterium, assembly GCA_965218285.1. Taxonomy (GTDB): domain Bacteria; phylum Poribacteria; class WGA-4E; order WGA-4E; family WGA-3G; genus MSPOR6. Next base: position 4,895,896 of record OZ244616.1, on the reverse strand, counting down.
CTGCATATCGGTTTCAATCCGAACGTGTCGGTCATTAGACAGAAATTTGCCTGTTAGATCAACAGTGATAGTCTTGTTTTTACCTGCGGGTATCCCAATCATATCAATGACGGTTTTCCACTTGCCAGTCTTGTCCTTCACAGCAACCGCGGGGAAACGTGGATTAATTGTAGGATTTTGGGATAGGGCAACATTGATGCTGGTATCAGTAGGAAATATCCACCCATTGAGGTAAAGTGTCACAGGTGCGTCATCACGGATATTTCCAAGGTCAAGGATGATCGCGTGCGGTTCCACAACACCTTGGTAAGGACCGGGTGCGTGTTCAACGGCGTAATGGTAATCGGGTGCCTTTAGGGCATTGGACACATCTTCGCCTTGATGATTCACAGCAGATTTCGGATATAGTTTCTTTGATACGCCATATATCTTGAATTCGGCAAACGGGGGTGGAATGTACTGTTCATTAACGAAGATATCTGTCCCTGCGGGATGATCTACTGCGATAAGTTTAACCATATCAAAATAGGCGGTTTCCCATAATTCCTCTGTAATCTGAATGGAATATCTGCCAGATTTAGGTTGCATCTGAGAGGCAGATATTTTCACAAAATCTTTGGTTTCATCGGGGGCGACAAACCCCATTGCGGTGATAAGCCCAAGTGGGGCACGCCACAGTAGATCAGTGACAAATTGATATTTCTCGCCATCGTAGACATATAAGAACGGGCATGAACCTTTTAATATCTGTTTCTCCAGAATCCGTTGTTTAGCCTTTGGGGTAATTACATTTTGTGGGACGCCATTTGTCCAGACAACTCGCACGACATCTGCGGAGTCAAATGCACCCAACCCAAAATGCGATACCTGATGTGATACATATTGCAATTGATATAGGTCACTTACTTTTATCTCAAGTTTTGAACCGATTCCATCTCTATTAACTTTGTTATTTCCAGTGGTAATACCTTCTAATCGCACCTGTATCCAATTGTTTTGATTGCCACCATTGTTTTTTAAGGCACGTAGTTGTCCTTTGTCATTGATAAAGAATAGGTCTAAATCGCCATCGTTATCGTAATCACCTACTGCACCTGCAATACCTTTTCCAATTGGTGTGGCAGTTTTTATTATAGAACTGGTCTCGGTGAAACGACCTGTACCGTCATTTCTAAATAAGGATAATCCGTGTTTGTTGATAAGCCATAAATCAAGAAATCCATCATTATCGTAATCAAGACTTCTTAATATGGTTGACGAATCATCAAACCTTTTTTCGGCAATCTGCTTTGAACGCGTATCAACAACAAAAGTAGCATCACCTCTATTGCGATAGAGATGAATACCGGTTGTGGTAGTTAAAAATAGGTCGATGTCGCCATCATTATCATAATCTCCAGCGGAAACTCTGGAGTAGCGAACTTCTTGCGGAATCCCTATCTTACTGGCATTAGTACGAAACTTACCTTGACGAAGGTTATCGTAAAGTGTGCATCCCATTTCGCTATGCGTTACAAATACATCAATATCGCCATCGTCGTCAAAATCTGCTGCGAGCGCGTGCATAGCAGCAGAGAGTTTAACTGGATGATATGAGGAATTGGTGTCTTGTCCTACAAGTTCAGTTGCCACAAATGTTTGATCGCCTACATCTGTGAACGTGCCGTTGCCATTATTCTGATACATTGTGATACCAGATTGCCCAGAAAAGAGATCAAGGTCTCCATCATGATCATAATCAACTGGAAAAAGTGCACCTGTTACATCTTTTGCTTGATCATATTGGATAATGTGAGCGGCTATCCAATTCCCGTCTGCGTCCGCTTGGAGATATGTTATTCCGCCTTGATTCTGCAGCAGGATATTTTGTGTTCCATTCTTATCCAAATCTGCAAAGGCACTGGTGTGTGGACGTGATAAAAGATGCTGGTTTGTCTCTTGAAAATGTTGGACAGGCACAAACTTTCCATCTACATTTTGAAGGAGTATCCCTCTCGGTGTAGTATAGATATCTATATTTCCATCATTGTCGTAATCAAGCAGTGAAACGGTTGTGTAACTTGTAGGTTCACTTTGCACATTGGTAAGACCAAGTTGTTCGGTAACATCCACAAACTCCACGTTTATTGGTGGACTCTGTTTCGCAATGATGCGCGCTTTGAATCCTGAACTAAACGTCTCTATCGGATGTCCAAGAATGTCGGTTACCAATTCGCCAATGCCCTGTTGATAGCGCGGACTTGCCCTATGTAGGTTCTCAAAAATACGGATATTTCGTGATGCTGCCTTTAAATCACCATTCTTAATTGCGTCTATCCCTTGTGTTAGATACGCCAACTTTTCTGCATCAGTATCCCCTAATAAGATCATCAATTCCTGACAGTGTTTTCCCGCTTCTTCAAGTTGTTCTTGTCCCAACAGTGCTTGTGCTAGCTTCAATAGGATCACAACATTTACTGGTGATCGGGCATGAAGTTCTTGTAAGTGTCGAGTTGCCTTCTTCTGTGCTTCTGAGTTGTTTCGTTGTCCAAGATAGTGGCGGACCAACTTGTACCGAAATTCCAATTCGTCCGGTGCTAACCGCACTGCTTCTTTCATCGCCTCCACTGCTTGTACGCTCTGTCCCTTTAACTGATAAACCTCGGATAAGATGAAATGTAGTTGGCTATTCATCGGAACGGCATCAATTCCGCGCTTAACCCATTTTTCGGCAACGTCAACCTGCTGTAACCTCAGGTGTGCGACAGCGAGGTTGCCGTAGCCGATTGCCTCATCAGGGAGCAGTCCTACAAGGGAAGTAAATGCAGTGAGTGCTTTTGAAGGTTGTGATTCTTCAAGATATGCCAACCCCAAATTCTGATGCCGAATTGCTGCTTTGATAATTTTTTCAATGTCCGTTTCCTGAGCCTTAATTGACCATAAAACAGCAGAGAGAACAATGGTAAGTATTAGGCAGCCAAGAAACTTTTTTGAATGTGGTAAACGAGATAGCATTGTTGATTATGCCGCTGGCTTTTGAAAAGATTCTGCGGACTCCTGAATTGCCTTCTTTAGTGCCTTTAGTCGGACACCCAATGAATCTTCAAGTTGTTTAAGATGTAATAACCATGACTCCTTGGAATCACCCTCTTCAGCACCGAATCCATCAGTCATGGAAAGCCGGATATATTTTAGTCGTTCTGATTGGAGAATTTTCAGTTGCGAGTCGTAGTCTTCAATTCCCGAATCTAACAGCGTTGCAAGTTCACGTATCTGTTCCATAGTGTTCTCCTATTCGTATAAATTTTAGTTTATTTTCTCATATTTTGTGCCTTCAAGCAAGTGAAAACTTTGAGCAATTACCAATACCGAATTACCGTGATTTGTCCTGTGAGGTCCCGTGCCTCACACTGCCGACTTTATCAGAATTACCGGGATTTGTCCTGTGAGATCCCCGTGCCTCACAATATGGTATGAAAGGCTTCTCACTGAATACGACGTTGGCACGGTTGTGTTTAGGAAATGAACCACAATTTGCCTATTCAGGTTTTGAGGATGTTATCTATCTTCGGTGTCAAGACCCCATGCTTTAGCTTGGGGATGTAGACACCGCAAAAAAACTGGACTTTTTCTAAACCTTTTAATCTCCGAAACGTCTAACTTTTAAGTTGCACAGACACTTGTGTCGCCTTTTGCAACATCTACGGTGGGACACACCGAAAGTTACGCTTGTGGAGTCCAAATAAGACCTCATTCGGAGGCACGAGAGACGGAAGCAAGAAAAGCCATTTGGCAACAACACTTGCTGCCAATATAAGAGCTAAGAATCCCCATGCTTTAGCTTGGGGAGTATGTCAACAGAAGATTATGTAGGTGATTTAATCAAAGTAACCATAGGCGTCAATTTAGCGGTCCTCCAGGTCCGGTAGGTGCGGTTTGTAACCGCACCGAGTCGTTCGCGGAAACCTTTATCTTGCACATACTCCATAGGATCCGGTGCGGTTACAAACCGCACCTACCGGACCTGGAGCTAAGCAGTTACAAACCGCACCTACCGGGTTGGGGCCCCCTAAATTGACGCTTATGGTGATTTAATCAAAGTAACAGGCAGGGAAGATATTGAATGTATTTAGGGAACGGCACAGAACCGTTCCCTCTATGTTAATTTTTATCTTGCAGCCTTTAAGTCGCCCCAAGTGGTAGTGATTTTTCCACGAGGTTCAACGGGGGTAGTTGGTAACTCTCCAACGATTTTACGAAAATACACGTCATCCGCTCCATCATTAGGACCAGCCCAAACCCAGTACGCGGTTGAATCCGGATCTTTTAGGATTTCACTCATTGCGGCAGCACCGCCTCCCCAAACACCGCCACCAAATTGGTCAAGTTGTGTAGCATTCTCCCAATCGCTGTCGTCAAAATCAAGTGTTTCCCATCCATCATTACGATCTGCAAGGGGTGCACCTGCATTGGATTTCCATGTATCATCAGATGGAATATAGGTGCCATCGTCAAGGATGACATCAAACAATGCACCGCCAATCCCCGTTGCCCCGGGCTCCGCGTCGTGCACATAGACACCGATGACAGCATACCCATCGGGCATTTCAAATTCGCTAACACTAGCTTGTTGCCAATTGTCGCCTTCGCCAGCTCTTTCGCCGTTAACGAACCCGACCCAAGAGTTGTCTCCATTAATACGCAGTTTCGCTGCCCATAGGCTTGTAGCAGTACTGGATTCGGCGTCTTTTGATATAGTACACCGTTGTGAGGCACGGGGACCTCGCGCTACAAATCAAGTTAATCTGATATTTCTCAAAAGCACTCAGAAATCAGTATCTATCTATGGTCTCTCAATACGCGGTTATGAAAATGCTAAAAAATACTAATTGATAAACCTCCATTATGTGAAAAAAGCACTTTATTTTCAATACAAAATAGAATAAATTGTCCATTAAATGGGTTTTTTATAGGTATTTCGTATTGATGTTATTAGGTTTAGAGGAATTAGAAAAACTTCACTCATGTAAAATGTGTGTGCGTTTGTTTTCACGAAGTCAATGGTCATAGGGGTAAAAAGTTTCATTTGCACTTATTTTTTACATGAGCCGAACAATTGTGAGAAATGTCAGTTAATTTGGTATAAGCCCCAAGTCTTTAGATTTGGGGCTTACGTGCTACAAGAGATAAAAAACCACCACTTGTTCACCTCTCAACATCAAAATAGTGATGGGAAGTGTCGGTGGGGGTCAGCCGGTTCACGGAAAAGAATCTTTTGACGTTCTGTTAATTCTATATCCTGCGGTTGGGCAACGCGTCGGGATGTCCATGCTATATGTGAAACACAATATTTATACAAAAGTGACCGACGTTGATGCTTTCCGTTCCATGCGGCTGTGCCGTGTGTTAGTGCCTCACTAAACAGTATTGCAGAACCAGCAGGAGCATTTGGAATGGTGACACAGGGTGCTTTTTCTGGTGCAGCGGCTATCTCTTGTGGCAACCTATAATTGCTCTTGTGGCTGCCCGGTATGCAGCAAAAGCCTCCAAAATCCGGACCGGTATCTGCCAGATTCCATGTTACCACGACAAAACCGTTGGTAATCTCGTTATCACGGGACACATAATATTCTCCCGATTTTGCTTTTGAGGTAGGCGATGTGGCACCGTAGTCAGCATGTAACCCGCCTCTCGGCATACCTTCTTGCATATACATGCCATAAATTCGGTCAAGTCGAAAACAATCGCCTAAACGTAAGCGAAGAACTTCCATTATCTTTGGATGATCAAGCAAATCGCAAAATGACTTTCCCCATTGCAAAAAACCCGATCCATCCGGTGCACTTCCAAATCTTTGAACCTTTTCGGGTGTGGGGAGTTCTTGTTCGTCAATTCGTTGATTGAGTTCTGCCACCTCTTCCGAATTTAAGATATTCTCAATGACTAAATATCCTTGCACGTCAAAGAGGTACTGTAATGTCTGGAGGTCAGTGATACTCACTACGGCTAAAGCCGTGTGCTTCTTTTGCACACAACTCTCCTATGTGATTCCTGATTCCGTCTCTCGCGCCTCAAACAGAGGTCTTACTTGGACTCCACAGGCGTAAATTTCCGTGTATCCCACGGTAGGTTGTTATCGAATGTGGTAGGGTTGTTGTAGTGACAACATATATTAGTTTTTCTCTACCACATTCTAATGTTTTTAGTGATTTCGCACCAGCATCACACACCTTTCCACGATGCTACATATAGTCTAACATGTTTTGGTGCAAATGTCAAGCGTTTTTGGACCCACAGCTAAAGCAGTGGGATTGTCAGTTAATTCCCTTCATAAACTTACTTTCCTATTTGTATAGAATACGGTAATGCAGTTCACCATTATTTCACACTATACAATTTTGTTCAGTGCTAACTGTCCTGCAAGGTCTGCGATGAATTGATATGCCACGCGCCCTGAACGTCCACTGGAAGATGCTTCCCATTCCAACGCTGCACGGTGTAACTCATCAGTTGGCACGGATAGTCCTCGTCTTTGGGCATAGTGGGAAACAATCTGTAAATATGTATTTTGCGAAATACGGTAGAAAGCGAGTCGTAATCCAAAACGATCGCTTAGGGATACCTTCTCCTCTGTTGTTTCGCGCGGATACAATTCATCTTCGTCGTTCTGAGGAAATCTGTTTTCACCTACCTGTCGCGGCATCAAATGTCGGCGATTTGAAGTAGCATAGATAAGCACATTATCTGGCTGTGCCGAGATTCCACCTTCAAGCATTGCTTTCAGTTCACGATATTCAGGTTCATCTTCGTTAAAGGCGAGGTCATCACAAAATAGTAGATACCGTTCAGATCGTTCCCATAATAATTCCGCAATGTCAGGTAGATGAACCAACCCCTCTTTTCCGATGCTGATTAACCTGAGTCCATCATCAGCATAGCGGTTCAGCATTGCTTTAACGAGAGAAGATTTTCCTGTGCCACGGTCACCCCATAAAAGGGCATGATTTGCTGGTGCTTTGTGCAAAAACTGCCGTGTGTTCCTATCCAGTGCCTCACACTGTGCGTCTATCCCTATTAAATCCGCAGTATCAACAAGGTGTGGGTGTTTAACAGGTAGAATCTGTCCTGTTCCATTTTGTGGTCGCCACCGAAAGGCAATATAATCATCAAGCACCTTACTAGGTGATTGAACTTGGGGCATTTGCCATCGGGATAATAAACTATCTGCTTTTTCAAGCAGTTGCATAAATAGTTGTTCTTGATTGCACGGTTTTTCTGACATTATTAATCAATTTACGACACACGAAATATGCCAAATACTGTTTTCAAAGACCTACTATGTGCCGCTAATACATAAATATTTAGTAGGAATTTCATTATAATTTGACTATTGAAATTTCAGAATTTTGAAAAATGCCAAGAACCCTTGTTATTACTGACTTCACAGGCAATTGTTTATAAGAATTGTCAGAACTTACTAGGAGACCGGCACGTAGTTTCCTTGCGACTACGTTTGCTTTGCCTGTCAACGAGATATTATAATTATATTACATTTTTAGCTGAATATCAAATCTATTTGTTTACAAAAATCTAACGCCCGCTTGAATCCCACAAGCTAAAGCATGGGGTCTTGGCGGGAAGAGTGATAAATTTAACGAGTTGTGCTGGATAACTTTTTGTAAAATATTGTTTACCAGATGTATGACGTTTTGTCCATGTTACTTGATTGGTTGATACACACTTTAGTCCCGTAGGGACGATATGTTTATAGAAAAACGCCATACGGACCCTCTTTAGTCCCGTAGGGACGATATGTTTATAGAAAAACTAGCACAAGTCGTAAATTTAGTAAAGTGTATCTCATAAATATGCTTATGTTAGGTTCGCTAACCATTCCTTTTCTCTTGTAGGAGGGTTTTCAACCTCGATTTCTCATATATCAAGCGCGCATTTGCCATTGGGACCCAAGTTCCCAAAATCCGCATAATCTGCACATTCTGCGATAATTCGAGATTCAGTATTGCAAATAACTTTAACACACCCTACACATTACAATTGACCTATTTAACATTGAATGATATACTATATAATATCCGTTCATGAGGCAATTTATTTATGTCATAAGAGATTAGAAATTTCTGAAACGTAATAGTCTGTAGTATCGTTGTTAATAGCGAAACGGTTTCACGATCCTTTGACACAGAAGGCAAAGGAGGTTTTATCATGGCGCGCCAAGCGAAAAATGACCTATCGGCTACTGAAGATACTTATCTAGCTACCCAAGCTAAACAAGGCAATGAGGCTGCGTTTAGTCAACTGTATGAGAAACATTATAATTGGGTATATAGTAAAGCATATAGAATGCTTGGGGATCATCAGGATACAGAAGAAGTCAGTCTAGATGTATTTACTAAAGTCTGGCAGAAATTGCAAAGCGATAAATGGGATCCCAACAAAGGTAGTTTCCAAGCATGGTTAAACGTATTAGCCAAGCATACAATTATTGATGCAATACGTAGAAGAGATCGAATTCGTGAATCACTTCTCACACTTGAAGAGCAGGACGACCTCCCTCTGAATGAATACGAAGATGCACGACCTGGACCTGACAAACATATAATAGCCAAAGAGGCACAAGAAATATTAGAAAATGCTCTTGAACAGGTTACTAAACCGAACCACCGTATTGCATGGATCTTACGACATTTGGAAGGATGTAGCGTAGCTGAAATATCACGAATTCTTAACCGGAAAGATGGCACCGTCAAAATATGGATATTTAGGTGTACACAAGAATTACGACAAATTTTAGTTAACAAAGGAATCCAATGGAATCAATAGAATTGCTAACATGGAGGATAACTCATGCGTTTTTTTAGAAAGACTCCGAAGACCGCTCGGTATAGCGATACCGATATTAAAGAATCGGAGATTTTAGAAGCTTATACCTGTTGGTTGAAAAACGAAAAACTCAGTCAAAAACAGAAAAGTTTTCTTAAAAACATACAGGAATCAACCCACTTTCACAAATTAAAAGAATTGGTTGATTTTGCTCATTATCGTTTTCAGGAAACAGCGAGCATCATGCCTAATCCTGGGGCGAAGGAACGCGTTGCGGAAAAACTGATGAAAGTTATCAAAGGGAATACCGAAGAGGCTTCTCAAGGGGCCCCGGTTACGCTTAACTCTCAGGCAGCTTACAGTCCACAGGCAATGGGAAACATGGATACCGATGTTTTCCCTATAGCGAAAACTCCTCCCACCGATGAAGAGTTAAAGCTTTGGCAAAATTCTGAAGCGGGAAAAAATACAGACATCCACACATTAGCGCATCTAAACCTCTCCTTTGAGATGCAAGATGACGAAGTTTCTATCACAGATTTAGGAAGTTCAACACCGACGTATGTTGAAGGAATTCGCGTAAAGGACTCGGCACCGATCGAAGAAGGTTCAGAGTTTAAGTGTGGGGAAATCACTTTTCAGGTAATTGACATCAAAGACTCCTAATCTATCAAGGTGGAATAGGGGAGGGATTTACGAATTGACAACTCAGTTTTATGCTATCTGGCATATATACTCATGCATCTATTCTGCTCCCCTTCGTTCTCACTTTACAAAGAAACAAAGAAGCTGTGCCTAATACGTCTTCACTTGCCTTATCCTATTTTCAGCAAGCGGCGACCTGTTATCAAAAAGCTCAATATGTTGAATCAATTCAACACTATTTATCGGGCTTAAAACATGACCAGAGTCGTTACCATATTTATGCTGACTTGGCTAAAGCCTATGAAATGGTTGGAAAATGGGAACAGGCTTTGGCTTACTTAGACATCGCCCTCCAATTATGTCCCGACTCACAAACAGTTCTTAGACGTAAATCGCGTATCCAAGAGGAAAAAAATTATTATCAGACACTAATTTCTGATAATAATTTAGCGGAAAATCCTCCAATGGACTTTACCCCAACGCTGCAAACTGGTAATTCGTCACGTCCACAATACGTAGTAGAATGCCAAGCTTTCAAACTGACTGTTGAACCTGCAGTAGCCCCAAAAACACTTTGGTATACCTATCAACTCGTTGAAAGAACATACAACGATGTCGGCACCCAACTTAACTGTTATCCGCGCAACCAAATATCTATTTCAATCATAAATACACACAATGGCACTCCGCATACGCACATTCCGATATGGGCAAGTGGGTGCTATGATGGACATATCCAGTTGCATTATTGTACCGATGATGAACCGGAACTGGGTGTTTTATATGTTCTCCTACGGCATGAATGGACACATCTGTTAGTTGATCTGCTCACAAACGGGAATTGTCCTATTTGGCTCAACGAGGGACTTGCGCAAACGATTGCCCGTCCATTGCTATCCTTTGAAAAACTTTCCCTACAACAAGCATCCAAAGACTGCACTTTACCAACGATGTCGGAATTTAGCCAACCTTACACTGAACTTCCAGCCTCGCAACGCAAAATTGCTTATCTCCAATCAGCAGCGATTGTTGCTGATTTGATTGAAGATAGCGGTTATTCCTCTATCCGACAACTCCTTTCTCTTTTAGGAAACGGCACTTCAATTGAAACTGCTGTGCAGCAAACTTATAATAACAGTTTAATACCAAATTAACCTGTCACAGGCAATCTTCAACACATCATTTTGCTCTCTAAGTTCCTTTACTTGAAAAACTACATAAAGCATTGATAATATAGATCGTATGCTAATTTAATTCTCTTTCTATCACTATGACGAAATTAGATATTGTCATCCTCATTATTGTTGGAATAGCCGGATTTAGCTGCTACAAGGCGGGTTTTACCCGAAGTGTATGGGGTGCTTTTGCCATCGGTGCTGGGCTCATCGTTGCAAGCCAATTTTGGCAGCACATCGCTATTCCCATTCAAAAACTTATTCCAAATGAAGAAGTCGCAAAATGGATCAGTATTATTGTTTTGGTAGTTATTACTTCTATCGTAACCGATACCGTTTTTGAGCGGGTACACCAAATTTTTGAAAAAGGAATTTTGGGGTGGTTGAACAGTCTGCTCGGTTTAGGAATAGGTATTGCCTCAAGCGTACTCATAATTGCCCTTCTTCTAACTTTCCTGAATCCATATATGGGAGATTTCTTCAAAGACGAGATAGATAACTCACTTTTTGCATCTCACTTGATGGAATTTGGAGAAGAAGTTTGGGCATTTGGCAAAGAAAATGTGAAAAAACATCTCGATCCAGAATAATACCAAATTAACTGGATTTGTCTTATTTCCCGGACGGTAGGTGCGGTTTCCTAACCGCACCATAAGCGTCAATTTAAGGAAAGAACTCGTTTGTAGTCGCGCAATTCATTGCGCCTCGGACATTCAAAGAAAAGAGGCGCAATGAATTGCGCGACTACGAACGCTGATATTCTCGTCCTTTGCGTTATTTGAGATGTTGATACAAAAAGGTGCGGTTTCCTAACCGCACCTACCGCGTTGGGGACCGCTAAATTGACGCATAAGGTGCGGTTTCCTAACCGCACCTACCGTTCTATGAGAAATTCGGTGTCTACCAACCCGCCTGTTTCAAAAATTCTAATGCCATCAAGGTATGTCCCTCTGCATTGGGATGTACACCGTCTCGGGTTGTCCACAATGCCCCAGGTCTCGCTGCAACAGCACTATCAAACGCCTCATTTGTCCGAATTAGCCGTGCGTCAAACTCTTCGGCAAGCTTATGGATGCTTTCGTTGTAAGCATCTACTGCTAATGGACGTGGGTTTTCAACATCCTCTTCAATATAGAAAATTTCAAACAAGAAAAGCGGTGCACTTAACTCATCTTTCACACGTGTAGGAATTCTACGATAGCACGCTTCCCAATCTGGCAAATAGTCTTCATTTGAGACACCCTGTCCGAACTGACGACTCGCATTATTGATGCCGATTTTCACTGAAAGCCAATCCGGTTTTTCATCAATGACACCGGTATCCCACCGGTTTTCCAAACCTTCAACGATATCCCCACCAATTCCTTTATTGACATAAGTGATCTCCCGTTCAGGATATTTAGCAGTAATCAACTCGGTTATTTTGCGGACATACCCATGTCCAAAAGGCGCGTAATCACCACGTCTGCCACAATCTGTGATGCTATCTCCTATGAATAGCACCTTATCTCCTGATTGAAATAATAAATTACTCACAAACTATCTCCTTTATATGATATACTAATTATTGGACGTTTTAATTTATTTACGTGTTGCTCAAAATCTGACAATGCAATTAACTTACCACATTTTCAATAGAATGCCAACATGAAAAACATAGGAGTCCTCCACGTCATCACGGACACAACGCTCCAATCCCGATTTACCCATCCGCAATTGGCGGAGTTTGCAATTCAGGGTGGTGCGGATACTGTCCAATTTCGGCACAAAAATGGAACAACACGCGAACTGATAGAGATGGCACAGCAGATGCAGGCTGTATGCACACAACACGGCATGCCATTGATTATTAACGATAGAGCAGACATTGCGCTGGCAGTTGGTGCAGATGGGACGCATTTTGGACAAGATGACATGCCTGTTGCTATCGGGAGAAGTATTCTCTCGCAAGAAACCATCATCGGAGCATCAGCACGAACTGAAAAAAAGATACTTGAGGCAATTTCAGAAGGGGCAGATTATATCGGGTTTGGACCTATCTATCAGACCTCCTCAAAATCGGATGCTGAAACACCGAAGGGTTTAGAACGATTGCATCGAATGTGTGAAATAGCAGGTTGTCCGGTGATAGCCATTGGTGGAATTACGTTGGAAACTGCGGCTGAGGTGATTCAGGCAGGTGCACACGGAATCGCTGTCATATCTGCTGTCTGTGGACAAACTGACCCTCTCGCAGCAACACAAAGTATTATGCAAGAGATCCAGAAAGCAAAACAAGCGAAAAACACTTCACGGGATTAGACAAATTATGAGCGAATACAGTCACATTGATGAACTTGGCGGACCTACAAGAAAATTATCACCTAAGGAATTCAGAGAAGTAGATCAGGTCTATGAACCAGATTTTGATAAGATTGAAGAAGATTTCGTGCAAAAATTATGGAATGCGCAACGTTTTTTCACTGCAAATCTTACCTCAATTGATGGAAAAGAAATTCGTGTACTGAAACCCGGTGTCTGGAATCGTGAAGTAGGTCCCGATTTTATGCACGCGGAAATTGAAATTAATGGCAAGTTGCATGTCGGCGATGTTGAAATTCATGTCAAATCATCGGAATGGTACGCTCACAAACACCACCTAAATTCAAGATATAACCGTGTTGTGCTTCACACGGTCTTATATAATGACGACTTCAATTTACGCACCCGCCTTCAGAATGGTAAACGCATCCCAACGTTGGAACTCCTCAAATGGGTAGATGCTCCCATCGGAGACCTATTTGACGAAACTATACAAGCGGATGCAGAAGCATCAAATTTCTGTCGAGTGACAGGAAACCGCTTAAACATAGAAAACTTGAAGAGCGTCTTTGAGTCGTTAGGGACTGAACGTTTCTTAGAAAAAGCCGATGCTGTCCGGCTTTTAAGGACACGTCTCAATTTTGAGCAAATCCTCTATGAAGGTATGATGGAAGCGTTGGGCTACTCACAAAACAGCAAACCCTTGCGCGAATTAGCACAACGTGTGCCGTTTACGGATTTTGATCATAAGTCGGAGCATGAAATTCAAGCCATCCTCTTTGGTGTCGCTGGTCTGTTACCATCGCAATTAGAGAAACCTTTGCCTGCTGATGCAGCAAATGACCCGTTAATTGTGGCATTAGAAACACTATGGAAGGTATCGGAACACGTTACACGCGCGGATCGGATGAATGCATCGCAATGGCGTTTTGGTAAGATACGTCCTTTTAACTATCCGACCCGCCGCATTGCTGCTATGAGCCAGTTAATTCATCACTGCCGAGGAAGTCTAATGATGTACTTCTTGCCTACATGTGAAAAGGCAACAACCGTGGATACACCTAAGTTGTTACGAACTATCAGGAATGAACTTCTCAACCTTTTGATGCTTGAACCTGCTGGTTACTGGGAAACACACTCCAACTTTGGGAAAGGGGGAACACAAAAAGCTAAACTCATTGGAGAAGCGAGAGCATTAGACATCATGGTCAACAAAATCCTACCTGTAGCATATATTTGGGCAGTCGAATCAGACAGCAGAGAATTACAGAACGGTATATTGAGACTTTACAGTGACTATACCAAATTACAAGAAAATGCTATCATTCGTCAGGTTGGAAAACAGGTTTTCTCAGAAGCGCAGCCGATGCGTCTAATCAAACCCACTGCTAAAATCCAACAAGGTACAATTCGGCTTTACAAAAACTACTGCGCCGACCAACTCTGTGACCTATGCCCCCTTTTTGAGCACAACGCCGTCTTGCTGGAGAAAGGTTAATATGGGTTTGAAAGCCTCCCCTCTAACTGATGAATCTTATTGGACAACGCTTTGGGATGGACAACAGCATAAAATTCGTCATCTCAGATGGGTTTATGTTGCGAACCGTCATCTCGCGAAGTTGTTTCACCGTGCCCTTGCTAACTTTAAACATCCGACCCTGATTGAGTTGGGATGTGCGGATTCACTGTGGTTGCCATATCTTGCAAAACATTATGAGAGCAAGTGTTACGGTATTGACTTTTCAGAGTTGGGATGTCAACTTGCTCAACGGAATCTTGCCCTTGCAGGTGTAGAAGGCATAATTCTCTGTGAAGATATTTTCGCATTTGCGAAAACGCATAGTGCAGCGTTTGATTTTGTGTATTCAATGGGATTGATTGAACATTTTACCTCGCCACAAGCGGTTTTGGAAGATATGTTTAGTCTTCTCAAACCGGGTGGAACAATGCTCACGACAATGCCAAATTTACGCGGTATGTATACGCCAATTGCTCGAATTGCGAGTCCAAAACTCCTTGCTACACACCAAGAGATTCCGCCGACAACACTGGCATCACTATTGCGGAATGTCGGATTTCACGTTACAGAATTTGGATATACAGGCGGTCCATTGAAACTAAGCGTCGTTGATTATTCGCCGTGGCGGGCAGTTATCGGCAAATGGGGACATGAAGTACTATGTAAGTGCGTCAATCTAACAGATATTGTGGTTGGGAATTTGCTTGCTGCACTCAGTGTACCAAATCAGCAGTTAACATCACCTTATGTATATGCGATATGTACAAAGCCGAAATAGACGTACTCAAATCTCCCATTTTGTACATTTAGACATTTAGACAGAAAAAATCATCTCAAAAATCCGTAATCTGATATAATGTCAAAAAATAAACTGTTAACATCCATATTAATTTCAAGATATATTTAGTGCACAATGCACATTTTGTGAATCCACGATCTGGGAGCAACATAGACTCTCATAATTTGAAACAAAAGGAGAAATCTCATGAGAACGTTGTGTATTATAACAATTATGTTGCTTTGTCTTTCAGTTGCTTCAGCAAAAGAGACTTTCTTTTCTGCGCTTGAAAGCCAAGCAGAAGTGGAAAAAGAGGGTGGAACCGTTGATGGTGGCAGTTTCGTGCCCGGTAAATTTGGCAACGGTTATGTTAGTGAAGAACAGGGTGATGTCATCCACTTTCCTGTGGAAGATCGGTTTGTCAACCTTGAAGAAGGCACCGTTGAGTTATGGGTAACGATGGGATACGATATTTCAACAGTTACGGGTGAACTTTTTCTGTTTATGACTTACAAGCGTGGAACCGATGCCGTTTTCCTACAATTTGACAACGGAGGAAAAGCTCGCATGCGGATTAAAAGCGCGTCCACTTGGATCAATGCAGATAGTGTTGCGCTCAATTGGAAAAAGGGTGAACACCATCACATAGCAGGCACATGGGGACCGGATGGGTTAAAACTCTATCTGGATGGTAAACTTGAAGCAGAAAACGGTTCCACAGACGGACCTACAGTTTTCGCAGAAAACTTTCAAATTAACAATGCTGCTCCGCCTGATCCAGATTTTCCAACCAATTGCGTCGTTGATGGACTGCGGATCTCTGATCATCAAAAGGAAGCTGATGAATTGGTGCTTAGTGAATCTGCCCCTGTTCAACCACTTGGAAAATTAACTACAACTTGGGGACAATTGAAAACCGTAAAATAATTGATAGGTTGGAACTACTGTTCTAACCTATGTGCTTTCATCAAAATCTTCGGGCTGGAAACCCCTCGCCTTTAGGCAGGGGAGGAAAGCCCGCCTCCTAATTTTTAGTTTGTCCCTGAAAGGGGAGTGCTGTTTTATCTCCACCTGCACATCGGGAGTCTGGATTCAGTTGTGCTGCTTCGTTCAGTGAGACTGTCACTACTCGCTTACTTGACCTGACACGATGTCTTTACCAGAAATAATGGCTGTAAGCCCACGCTCTCGCGGTATATGTGGTTTCCCCATCGACATCATGGGATCAGAGAGGAATCAGACTTGGGGAGCATCCGAAACATCTTTTTGTCTGCCACGACAAGACCCACGATATATCGTCTAATCAACCGTTTAACTTGTGGAGTGGACGCTTGGCATGCGCTTCGCACAAGCCCCATGCTTTAGCGCGGGGTTATTGACTGGTTGAACTACTGCTTTGTCCACCTAATTTTTGTGGTTTGTCCGTCGGGTTTCGCAAACTCTACCCGACCTACAATATTTTGGTGGACACAACACTACTCTGATCTCAACTTTCATATCACAGAACTGAGGGCTATAAATGTGTGATAGACCCCGCCCTAAAGGGCGAGGCTTCCGCAAGTTTATGCGAAAGCATTTGTGGTATCAACAAGGGTTGCTTGCTATGCAAGTCTAACACCCTCTCCTCCAAAGGTTGCTACCCCAACCTTGAATTGTAAAATAGATAGAATCAACCAAGATTCACCATTACGCGTCTTTCTTGGTATATGAAATGCCACAAATGTAAGTTTTTGAATTAGCAGCAAAAATGTTCCGTTGAAGCGTCCAGTCTGATATTAATTATATCACATTTTTTGACGAAGGTCAAGGTTTTTTCAACAATGGAGGTCTTAGCCGCTACTACATCCCCGCCTTGAAAGGCGAGGTTTTGTAGCGGAAGATTTGATAAATGTATAAAACAGAAAGCCCGCTTTTTACTGCGGGGACAGAAGGGTATAACACATTTCGTATTCCGGCACTCGCTGTCTCTAATGATGGAACGCTATTGGCATTCTGCGAAGGCAGGCGAAAAGGTGGCGGAGATTCAGGTGACATTGATATTGTACTGAAACGGAGTTTTGACAACGGCGAGACATGGCAACCGATACAAGTTGCTGTCTCAACTGGAGCAGATACGGACGGCAATCCGGCACCAGTTGTTGACAGAGATACCGGAACCATTTGGCTACTTTTCTGTAAAAACTTCGCTGATGGTGGGGAAGGTAAGATTATTGCTGGAGAGGCACCACGTACCGTCTTCGTAACCTCAAGCACTGACGACGGTGAAACTTGGGCAGAATCGAAAGAAGTCACTGCCGATACGAAGTTGGACACGTGGACATGGTATGCTACGGGTCCGTGTCACGGCATTCAATTGGCAAGTGGAAGAATGGTAATTCCGTGCGATCATGTGCTTGGGAACAGTCGGAATTATGCGGAGATGGGGTATTCGCATCTTATTGTTAGTGATGACCATGGCGAGACGTGGCAAATCGCTGGCGAAGCGCAGCCCGGTACAAATGAATCGGTTGTCGTTGAGACAGTAAACGGTGATCTCTATTTCAACTGTAGGAATTATGTTGCCCCGAAGCGACGCGCTTACGCATGGAGTTCTGACGGTGGCGATACGTTCACTGAATTTGGTTACGACGACGATCTGATTGAACCTATCTGTCAAGCCAGCATGGTTCGTTATACGGATGCCAATTCCCATGATAAAAACCGCGTGCTGTTCTCTAATCCTGCAAGTTCAGGACGAGAGAAGTTGACAGTGCGTATCAGTTACGATGAGTGTCGCAGTTGGAACGCTGGCAAAGTCTTGCACAAAGGTCCTGCTGCTTATTCTGATCTCTGCGTTGATTCAGACATGAATATTTGCTGTCTCTATGAACGTGGTGAACGTGGCGCGTATGAAACGTTGTCATTCGCGAAGTTTGATTTAGCGTGGTTGACAGATGGGGAGGATACGCTGTAATACCAGATTAATAGAATCTATAGATTCCAGTGTTAATTTGACATCACGGTACTCCTTTCCCACCCTATTAGGAAATCTCTAATCAAGTTAATTTGATAAAGATTCCCCTTTGCAAGGGCAGATTTCCAAATCCGCTATATCTCAAAGGAGGTTAACCGATGAACTTAAAACGACGAATTAGCAAACACTTGTTTGGACAGGCGCGACGTAAAAGAAGTAAGAGGTACTGGTTACTAATTTGGCTTGTATCAACTTTTGCGGCTTGTGATGTGCTTCTTCTTTTTCTATTGACGAAAATTTTCTTACCTCTCCTAACAGACACCACCCCGTATCTGCTCCCTGAACAAGCTCAAGATTACGCGCATCTTTCTACTTTCACCGCACCCAGAAAACCAGTCACCGCAGTGGCGTTTACGCCAGATGGCAAAACCCTCGCGTGTGCTGCGTATAATGAGATTATATTGTGGGATGTAAAAACTGGCGATCCTCAGTACACGATGAAAGAGCATGAAGGAATAGTTACTGCTTTGACATTTTCACTAGATGGCAAAACTTTTGCGAGTAGCAGCAAGTCTAAACAGTTTCCAGTATTATTATGCGATACCGTTACAGGACAAGTAAAAGCCTCTCTATCAGGACATACATCTTGGATAGCGACTTTAGATTTTTCTCTTGATAGCGATACTCTGGTTGGTGCGAATGATAGTGGTTTGATAACAGCGTGGGATACCAGCACAGGTATTACACACCAACAGACACTTGGAACATTTGCGTTTGCGCGCCTCATATATGGGGATTACAATAGAGAACGCATCATCACCAGGTGGAATCGGGATGCACGGGTTAAGAACGTTGGGAACACACCAAAGAGTTTGCATTCTGTTCTGAATTCTAAAACGTTTGAAGATGATGGTATAATTGCAATAACACCAGGTCCCAATCTCCTACCAATTTATCTCTCATCACATACGTACCCAGTTCAAGCATTGGCATTTTCCTCAGACGGTAAAACACTTGCCAGTAGTAGTCAGAGTGAGTTTCAACCTTTAAATATCACTACTGGAGAAATTCAACTGTGGGATGTTGACACAGGAATGTCTATATCAACCCTCAGGACACCTGGAAGAGATGTAAACACCCTCGTATTTTCTCCGGATGGTAAAATCCTTGCCAGTAGCGGCAGTAGAAGATCGAGAGATCGTTTCAAGATTCTCATCTGGGACTTGACTACCCCTCGATTGATCTCTATGGTAGATACAGGTTCGCGGAGTGAAATCACTGCTTTAGCGTTTGCTCCTGATAACACTATCCTTGCAAGTGGTAATCGAAGCGGCAAAGTAGATCTATGGGATATTACAGGTCAAACCAGAAAATGGGTGTGGTAGAATTCTTTGCAGGGATAGCTGGCAATGATTATTTTAAGTCAAATGTTATCAATCGGGCAAAATTTGATTTGAAAGACACAATTTTCATGCTAAAATACTTAATAGATAAAATAGAGCATCAAAAATCAAAAACATTGTAAGCGCGCTTTGTAAGCGCGCCTATAGCACTTGCCGTGAAGCATTTGCGGAGAAATATCTATTTTCAGATTTTGCTATAATTGAGAGATTCAGATGAAAGAAACCCCAGAAAAGCAGCCAGAATTTGACCCTGAAACTTACACAAATCCCATCCTTGAAGAATGCTATCGGATCAAAGCAGAGATTAGCGCGCAATTCAAGACCGCAGAGGAATATTATGTGTATCTGAAGGCGAAGGAGGAAAAAGAAAAACAGAATGGGATAAAATATGTCTCATATTTTGACCCCTCTAAGCACAAAATACCGGAAAAATCTGAGGATGATACCTAATACCATTTCTAAATGATCGTCTATCATTAGCAAAAACGCGTTTAATCGCAATTCACGCGCCTCTTGCACACTTGCCTTAATGGAAAACCCAAAATCTTATAAGGATATTTTATTTTTCAGAAATGGTATAACTTCTAACTTGACTTCAGTTTCTCCCCAAATGTCACAACTGGACAGAATTTGATTTGAAAGAAACAGCATTTGATGTTAAAATATGTAACGATAAAGTCTAAAGTCTATGTTGAATCGACAGTTGTTAGTTATTTGGTAGCGCGGCCTAGTGATAATCCAACCTTAGCGTCTCGGCAAACAGCATCTCAACGATTGTGGCAAAATTATGCAGATAGATTTGAGTTCGTTATTTCTCCTGTAGTTCGTGACGAAATTGAGCGGGGTGATACATTCGCAGCACAGCAACGACTTGAAATCATATCATCTCTAACGGTATTAGAAATACTACCAGAGGCGAGTATGCTGGTGCAGAAACTATTAGATGCTGGTGCAGTGCCACTAAATTCTGTGCCAGATGCAGAACATATTGCAGTTGCAACGACACACGGTGTTGATTACTTGGTGTCGTGGAATCATAAGCATATCGTAAATGAAAACAAGAGCGAGCATATCAAGCATGTTTGCCAAGAAGCAGGATACAAACCGACAACTTTATGCACACCAATTGAACTGATGGAGGAGATTCAGATGAAAGAAACCCCAGAAAAACAGCCAGAATTTGACCCCGAAACTTACACGGATCCTATCCTTGAGGAATGCTATCGGATCAAAGCAGAGATTAGCGCACAATTCAAGACCGTAGAGGAATATTATGTGTATCTGAAGGCGAAAGAGGAAAAAGAAAAACGGAATGGGATAAAATATGTCTCATATTTTGATCCCTCTAAGCACAAAACACCGAAAAAATCTGAGGATGACACCTAATACGCAATTAACGTGATTTGTAGTGCAAGGTCCCCGTGCCTTGCAATCCTGACTTTATCAGTAGCACAGTACTCAAGCCAACTTGCGTCCATAATTGAATCCTTAAATCGTCAACTTTAATCCTCTACACGTTCGATAATTTCACCCGTTTCTCGGTCTCTGAAAATACGTTTCATCCTACCATCCGGCATCAGTTCATCTTTAAGGTGTGCATATCGCTCATCAGCATCTGACTTGTCTGCTTGCGTGTCGGTAGTTTCTGCTTTACCGCGCCAGTCATCAAGCGTAACTTCTTCCCACTTTTTAGACTTCGCAGATTTATAACAAGCATCAATGATAGCGTTCACGACATAGCCATCATAGAAGGTTTCCAGAGGTTCTCTGTCTTCGTCAATAGCATTGAACATATCAAGAAACATATCCCGATAACCGAGTTCAGCAACCTCATCGCCGACAGGAAACAGCCAACCCGTATCACTCTCCGCTTTTTCAGCGACATAACCGCCTTGACCGACAGCAGTAAACATCTCAAAACCAGTCCTGAGCCAGTGATTGAGCCAGATAGTTCCTTCGCTACCAGAGACTTCATCGCGTAAATCCATCCCACCACGAAATGCCCAACTGACCTCAAACTGTCCCATAGCACCGCTTTCAAATCGGATGAGCGCGATGCCGTGGTCCTCCGCATCAATCGGATGCACAAGCGTGTCTGCCCAACACATCACCTCAAGGGGTTTGTTGTTCTTTCCAACAAAGTTTCTGATAATCTCAATGCAGTGGCAACCCATATCAACAATAGCACCACCGCCTGCTTGCTCCAGATCCCAAAACCAGTCGCTGTGTGGACCGGGGTGTGTCTCACGAGAACGCACCCATAGAATCTTACCGAGGGCACCGTTTTGAACGGACTCCAACGCTTTGAGGGTTTTGGGAGGATAAACCAAATCTTCAAGATAACCACCAAAGACACCCGCGTTTTCAACAAGGTCAAGCATTGCTTTCGCTTCTTCTGCTGTGCGTCCGAGTGGTTTCGTACATAGAATTGCTTTTCCCGCTGCTGCAGCGAGTTCAACTGCTTTCAAATGCAAGTTGTTCGGCAATCCGATGACGACTACATCTGTTTCAGGATGATTGACAGCTTCTGCTAAATCGGTTGTTGCGTTGGGGATATTCCATTCTTCTGCAAATTCGGTTGCGCGTTCCTCGCGTCTGGAGTAGACAGCGTGGACGCGGTCCGCACCTCGCTGATTGTGGAGTGTCATCGTGTAAAACATACCGATTAGCCCTGTTCCGAGCATCGTAACTTTATGGCTTTTCTGTTCTGACATTCGTTTCTCCATTAGAAAAATTATGATAAATTGATATAATACCATTTCTGAATGATCGTCTATCATTAGCAAAAAACGCGTTTGTAGTCGCGCAATTCACGCGCCTCTTGCACGCTTGCATTAGTGTGAATCCCAAAATCTTATAATGATATTTTATTTTTCAGAAATGGTATAAGAATAGGACATAGTGAACTTAGCTCACAAAACTATTCTGGTTTATATGCTAAAATTAGACCGAAATCATCAACTATCCAGCAATGGTTTTTATCCATGGCGTATACCCCTTTGAGAGCTCCGATCCCACCTGATTTTGAGGAATTCCATGTTTTGCCACCATCTGTAGTCCGAAAAATTGCACCGTAATCTCCGACCGTCCAACCCACCATATTATCAACGAAGACAATGTCGTAAAGATTGTCAAAAGAGTCGGTTTTTTGCTGCTGCCATGTTTTGCCACCATCAGCCGTATGTAGGATTAATCCCTCCTGTCCGCTAATCCACCCGATTTTCTCATCAATGAATTGGATTCCGAACAGATTGTTGTCAAACCCCGCATCACGTTTCTCCCAAGTTTCGCCGCCATCAGTGGTATGTAGGAGTGTTCCGTAAGACCCAATAATCCAACCTATAGTTGGTGAAACAAACCAGATATTCTCCAGGTTGTTTCGGGTCTCCCCGACACGTGCGCGTTCAGATTTACCGACCCATGTTTCACCACCATCGGTTGTTTTGAGAATCGTGTTTTCTGTGCCAGCGATGAAACCGACCTTTTCGCTGATCATCTGGATCCCCATTAAGCTTGCACGTATTCCACCTCTGCGGCGATTATTATTTTGCTCACTGCCTGCACTTCGTGCTGTTTTACGGTTCCAGGTTTTTCCGCCATCTTCAGTTTTTAGAATAGTTCCTCTTCCACCTGTAATGAACCCGATCTTTTCATCTACAAAGTAGATATTATATAACGTTACAGCACCACCACCGAAACCGGGAGGGCGTCCAGGTCTTTGTCCAGCATCTGCACCAGGTGGACGCATATTGACCTCTCTTTTGGTCCAAGTTTTACCACCGTCCGCTGTCCCAAGAATTAATCCGCTATCTCCAACCACCAAACCGTTTTGATTGTTGATAAAATAGACATCTTGTAGTGTCCCATCAATGCCATCCTCACGGATGAAATTGTCTTCTCGTAGGACAGACCACTTGGTGTCAGCCATCGTATATGAAAAAAGGACGGTAATACCGACAAACACTATGAAAAAAGTGATAAACCTTCTGTTCATGGTAATCTCCTTTTATAGCAATATGTGCAATTCACAGGAACTTCCTATGAGTGCTAAGAACTTGTCTAAGTAGCTTGAAACGTTTCATAAATCTGTCTCGCTTTGGTTTCAACACCTTCTAAATAGGTTTGACCAATCTGAGTGAGGTAAAGTTCGGTCAAGTCTCCACTTGCTTCACCGAAGGCTTTCGCAAATCGTCTGCATTCCTCTTTATCACCACCGGAGGCATAAGCTTTGGTCTTTGCATCTGTTCCTGATTTTCGGACTTCAACAAACTTATCTGCAAACTTAAGATAAGTCCCATCACCTACGAAGCGGACACTCTCAAGCTTTGTGAAATCCAGTTCCGAGAGGGCATCGGAGAAGATAGCACGGACTTGCTCCATTTCTATTTTTCCTTCGCGGAGTGCAATAGCAATTCCAAGAAAAAACAGGTCATTTTTGTCACGTATTGCTTCGCCTTCACGTTTTGCTTCACGCAGTTTTTCAGGATTTGGTTCAGATTCGTTATAGTAAGTAATGTCCTCTCTTACATCACACGTTGCGTTAATCTGACTATCTCTAAATACTGAAGCGAGGTAGTCGGACAAAGGAATATTCGCCTGTTTGCAATGCGCAGCAAGTGCTGTAACCAACACCATAGATTCACCAGCAGATTTTTCCCGCATCGCGATTGCTTTCCTGCCACTGTGACTCTGGATAAGTTTTTCAGGACCGGTAATCATCCCTCCGCTTTCTTCGCCCGCGAAGACTAGTCGTGGCTGCACACCGAGTGAAATCGTTTCACCGTAAACATCTTGGATAACAACCGATGCATCTGGCGTATTAGCGATCTGCTTTTCAATCTTTTTCATAATTGAGGCGATCTCTTTGAAACCGACCGGTACATTAATCACGTTCACCCCGTTAGACGCAGCCCATTGGTCCCAAGCGAGTGTGGAAGGAGTCGTCTTAATCATGAAGCGCGGATGATGTTCCCAAAATCCTGATGCTTTAAGTTGTTTTGTGTGGAAGTCCATCAACATCAAAAACGCCTGATTAGGGGTGTAAATCGTCAACAACCGATTATCGTCAAGCATTAGAAAATCAACTCCGAGACGTTGTAATGTTTCGGCACGCGATACCTCTTCTATTTGACAAACAATGAGTCGGTCTCCGTCTGGATCGGTTGCCTCAATGATTATTCCGATAGGTTGTCCCTTAAGTTTCGTCCCATACTCAGCAGATTTGACAACATTAAGTATACTAAAATCGCATCCGAGGTCGTAGAATTCCGCTTCACCTGTTTTCGGATTTCGATCCAGTTTTCCGATGTTGTAATAGAGTGGGTCTGCTTCAACATGCAGCCAACGGACAGAGCCAGCGATGCCTAAACGTTCAAAGATCGCACGCATCGGACGATACATACATCCACCCACACAATCGACAACTATGGGAGGTTTCGTCTCGCGGATAAGGTTGAGATTTGTATCTGTGGCTACACTACTTTTGAGATAACCGACATAAAGCTGCACACCATCGTGGAGTTCGTCTAATCGTTCGAAATCAATATGTTCGTCAGTGGCTGCGCTGAACTGAATCGGATACCCTTCTGTGTCAGCAGTTTTGAGAATCTCCTCAATCTTTTTGACGAAGCGCATAGATTCTTCGGGCAGGTATTGACTCCCCTGATTGTTGAGATCCTTTGTTGCATTTTTAGTGCTAACAGAGTGGCTTGATGTAACATGCTCACCGCCATCCAAGTCAAGCATGAAAATTAGGAACGATGCCATCCAAATCGGCAGTGTGCCAAAATCTTTCGGCACATAAGTCCGTATACCTTGCGCCGCCTGAATGCGAGCAATGAACTCAACATATTTTCGTGAGTTGTAGCGCACCTCACATCCTGCAAGTTTCTCAACAAGTTTCCCACCTGACGATTCCTTTGCTACAAGACTCTTTCCAAGTGTCGCCAAGATTATGCCAACCTGATTAATCGGAAAGCGCGTATCCCACGGATAGAGAATGTTTTGTGGACCACGTATCCCAGCGGTTGACACCTGTGCTTCCTTAGCATAATTGCGATACCATTCCCAAAGGTTTAGCCGTTCAATCAGTTCTTTATTGAGCATGAACGTGAATGCTTCGGAGTCGTCTTGCGGAAAAAGGGGTGTTTTTACTGAGTCGGGGGTGTTCTGCTCAACAACTGCGAAAAGTTGCTGCTCTGTTCGGTTACGTTTGTCAAGGGACGCTGCGTCTACAGCAATAACCATCTCCACGCTCCAAAATAGGTTTTGCTGTTATTATAGCATATACGCGTATTTTGTGGCAGTTAATTTGGGTATGGACATGCACAAATTAACGCCGAATGCGTTTACGGTATCCTGTGGGGTGGGTTACGAAAAGATAAGGTTATTCTTGTTCTGGGATGTGGAAAAATAACACACCAAGTTTTACTTCTCGATTTTTATCTCCATTAATATGGAATCTATAATTAAGCCATGTGTCGTGCTTTTTATCTACAAAGCCTAAGTAGTTTGAATGGGTAGACGTTACCTTTTCGGCAGTTTGTATCACCGATGAAAAGTCTTTGTTATCTACAAATACTATTATTGCTGCCTTTGAATCACGCCATGTTAGGTATCCTAATAATTGCGTAATTGCGTCTAAATATACCTTTTTTCCTTTCCAAAATTTACACTCTGCTATAAACGCATTTGAGTTTTCATGACGAATAAGTATATCAGTTTTTCCAGATTTGTTGAATGTTTCACCAGTTGTAGAACCTTCAAAATGAAGTCCGAGAAAAAGGAGCATATAGTCGCGAAGATCATCTTCGCCTTTACCCAAATAGGTTAAAGGAAGTCTTTCAAATCCAATTCCCAAGTCATGTATTATTTGAAGAATATCCTGATATACTGGTTCGGCTAATGTTGGCTCTCGCTCATCTTCAATCTTTGTCAAGCTAGGTTCAATATTAACCTTTTTCCGTAATTCTGGCGTGGGAATTGTATATGTATCTGGTAAGTTTTCCCGTTTTTTTATTGGCACATCAAGAGCAGCAAGTTTTTCATTCTTATCAAGGAACCTCTGTTTTCGTTTTTGAAAGAGTTGTTTGATTGCCGTTGGAAGATTTTCGTTGAATCTATTAACTTCAGCAATTAAGTATCCAAGTTGAGTTTTAAGGTTATCTATAATTTGATTGGCGTTGCGTTTTATTTCTTCAGTATTTTCCCGTAGACTAAGTACTTCAAAGCAAAGACACTGATTATCAAGAAATGCTTCAGTTATCCACATTAGATATTCTTTGCCTGGACGACATTTCAGTAGTGCCTGGTTGCCCGTGTAAGGGAGATGGTAAATCACTGCAAGTCTTGGATAACTTTTACCTTTTTGAACATAAATGTCTCTGGGAAGGTGTTCAGCAGGAATTTGTTTTTCATAGTCACTAATAAACATATTTTCAAAGTCAATGTTTAGTGGGGAAACCGTGTATTCGTCAACAAGTGAATTGGTATATTCTGTCTCATTTACGTTAAGAATATAGTCTTCTGATTTGCCATCAATTAATGATTGTATGTGATTATTGAGTCCATCAAGATAGCTGGATAAACTTCGCTCTCGGAATACTTTGAAAGTTTGTTGATATACCATAATTCTTATCTGTTCCTATGCCTTACGATGCTAATTTTCCGTAGAATATGCGCCTTCATTCAACTGGGCAGATATTTCTGCAAACTGCTGTTCGTTAAAGACCAATCGAAAAATCCCTGTCCGAGTCTTTTCTTTACACACCTCCATCGTACCAGAGTCATTGAACGTTTCTTCAAGTATTTTCAATACTTTCTCCTTGTACTCTGTGTCACGGTTACCTTCCAAATGTTCTCCTTTTGTCTCAAAAATCAGAACACGCGTCATGCCTTCAATTTCCTTTGCCATGGCAACGAAGTCTGGGTAAATACGCCTATCTTTCCAACCTTGCACGTAATATTCACCCTGTTGACGCGCTATGACTCGATGCCACCATTGCAATGCCTTCTCACCATCAAGGAAATGTGCAAATTTCTTTTCTAATTCGTTATCTGAAGGATACTCATACATTGGTTCAAACAGACTGAGTTGAACAGGTTTACCATATTTTGTAAGTAAATTCTGATTGGCGTGTACCTCAATTTTGTAATTTTGTCGCAGTTTATAATTCGGATCACCTACCGCTAAGTCAAATTGAATTTCGGCAGTATCCAACTTTTTTCGAAAAATTTGCTCAGCTTGATTTTCTAATTCATTTGTTACGTGTTCATGCAACATAGGAATGAGATAAGAACGTCTGTCGTAGATTTTTTCATCAGTATGCCCACTTGTTTTTAGACCTTCTACCAATTCTTCTGCAATGCGAGCAGCTTGCCATGGATTTGACACAATGTCAATCAAACTGAGCGCAAAATCGGCTACACTAACCTGTTTTTCAACATAAGGCTCTTGATCGTCATGGAAAACAGGCGGTACATCGTCAACAGGAACTGTTGCTGTTCGCAACCTTGGGCCGTCGGGTGCTGACGCATTCAGATCGGGTGGTTTAATACTAAGCCAATCTATATGTGGCAAAATATGTGCCTGATAATTGAGTTGAATCCATTCGTTACCGTCCTTATGACGTACCACTGGCAAATAAATCTCTTGCCCACGAAATTGCTTACGTCGGCGGACTGTTTCCATTTGGAAATCTGCTTGATCCTGGGTATTACCCTTAGCAAATATTTTATCTTCCATGCCAGTGAGTCCTTGTGATTCTAATCCCCTCTTAACCTGCTTGACGGCATCATCAACATCGGTCTCATTGCAAAAAACATAACATTGATCAAGTGATTCTCTACCCGTAAGTTGTGCATGTGGTTGCCGCATTACTCTTCCTATGAGTTGTGTAATTGCATTTTGCGACCGTGTATTGTCCAACATCACTAACAAATAAGCAAACGAACAGTCCCATCCCTCCATCAAAGCAGATTTTGTAATTATCCATTTTACCTGTGATTCCTTGGATAGTAGGTTTTCCCCACGGAGTTGATCATTATAAGCGGATTTAACACGTACTGTATCCGGACGCACCTTTAAGTTTTGTGTAAGGTAATCTCGAACATGCTCGGCATGGATTCGCGTGCCATCTTGCAGATTCGCACCCGTTACCTCAACGCGCACAACAGCGATGGGACGAATATATCGATCCGTACTGCTTTCAAGCAAACTTGCCTCGGTATCAAGCCTCTCAAGTTCCGTGGCAGCTTCGCTCAGCGTATCTTGCCACTTCATACCTGAGAATGATGCTACCTGTACCGGTGACTTAATCATTTCCTCTTTTTTTAAGTCGGGTCCTGCAATATCAACAAGCAAATTACTGATCCCGCGATTCGGTGTGGCAGAGAGTTCAATTACCATTTGAGGGTCAAGGCGGTTAATAGAACTAGCAAATTCCTTTCCATTTTTAGTGCCGTATGCTTTATGTGCCTCATCCAGAACAACTACCGGACGAAGTATCTTGAGTACGTTAAAGAGACTTTGCATAGGAATGTCTCCTTCAGTGTTAAAATCAAGATCCGGATAATCCTTTCGCATAAGAGCATTGCCCTCATTATCATCATGGTCAGGGAAAAAACTTGAATAACGGCCTGAATTTCGATACATACGGTAGTACGCTTTGTCTTTAAGTTTTTTGTCAGGGGATTTGTTCGCTGCAGGTAACATGAGCAGCATGACGCATAGATAGTTGGTAATATCGTCTCTATTAAAGGATTCCTCCCTTTCCAGCATTTTGACGTGCCCACCACTTGCACGCTCCAACACTTTACGATAAGGGTGTTCTTTGTTCCACAATGCAGCCTTCGTTTGATCGAAGATAGCCTTTGTTGGAACAACCCACAATGTCAGTCCCCGCTGCCTATGCAGTCGTTCTAAAGCAGATGCAGCAAGCAGTGTTTTGCCGCCACCTGTTGGCACTTTAAAACAAATATGTGGAATCGGTCGATTTGCGCCATCCTTACGATCAACATATTCACCTGCAGTTGCTGCAACGCCATCGTTTTCTGCCAATTTCCCCCACGCAGTTTTGGGATAATTGCGTATACCATCAAGAACATCGTCACTAATACTACTACCCGCTTGTTTCAAATGCTCAATTGTAGTTTTTGAAACTTGCCGCTCCTCTTTAAGCACCTCTAACCAGTTGCTAAATGCGTCAAGTGTATCGCGCTGATATATTTTTAATTCCAGCATCTTCTACCCCTATCTTTCATGTATAGAATATGGAAGTTGGCAAAATGCAATTCCCATCTTTGTGAGTTCGCGCTGTCCGATGTAATTGCCCGCCGCGTAGACAATCGTTTTTTTGCCGTTTTCATGACTGGAATCTCGGATACGTTTTGCCTGATCCAGATTTAGTATCGCCTCGTTACTGCGTAAAAACTCAAGGTCCGGTTTGTAGATCAGATAGTAATCGTTTTTGTTATCACTGTAAAAAAGTCCATCATCATTTTGCTGATCTAACGTATTCTCCTCAACAGAAATACCTGCAGCGGTAAACAACAGATTAGTAGCAAGTGCTGCATACGTTGGTAACTTCTCTCCGGTAAGCATTGCCTCAATATCAAGAGGTTCGCCCAAGGTGCAGTAGGTAAAAGAACCGCCTAATCCTTCGCGTAGTGTGGCGTCAGTCGCATCGGTAACACCGTTGATAACTCGGCGGACACGTTCAGCAGTGATGGTATCAACATAATCTTCACATTCAATAAGGATAAACTTACGGTTACCGCCGTCTTCCTTGTTTAAGGCAAGTACCGCCTGTGCAGTTGTCCCACTTCCAGCGAAAGAGTCAAGAATGATATCGTTTTCGGTTGTGCTGTGGAAAATCAACTTTTTTATTAAGTCGGTTGGTTTCACAGTTTCTAAACCGTGGTCAATACCAAGTATTTCATTTAGTTCAGATTTGCCGCTTTCACTTGTTCCAATATCTTTGCTGATAAGTCCCCAAAAAGGTTCATACGCGAAAGAATCCTCTGTGCTTTTGTGGATCTTCTCAAAAACCTTATTACCTTTTACGACAACTAATCCGCTCTCTTGTAGTTTTTGGTATCTGCCTGGAGCAACTTGCCATCTATACCCCTTTTTAGGTTTAATTCCATTAATATTGTAAACCATTGTATCCCTGCGCAAACTACCGATATTTCTCCGTTGCTGAAATTCTTCTAATCGATATTTTCCCTGATCGTCTTTATGAGGATACTTCTTTTTTGTAGTTGGGTACAAACGAAAACCAGCATGATTTGTCATTGACATTTTACCATAGGCCATGATAATTTCAGTGTTGGTCTGAATATTAAATCTTGCACCTCCCATATTTGTAGGCTTGGTTCTGCTTTCCCAAGCTATTCGGGCGAAAAAATTCTTCTCATCAAAGATTTCGTCCATAAGCATCCTCAGGTGGTGCTGTTCGTTATCATCAATAGAGATAAAAATTACACCATCCTCAGCAAGTAGTTCTTTTAGTAGATGAAGCCTCGGCCACATCATACAGAGCCACTTTTCATGCCGTTCAAGGTCTTCGTCATCAACGGGACTATTTTCTTTGAACCATCCTTGCATGAGCGGACTTCCTACGTTGTCGTTGTAAATCCATCCCTCGTTGCCAGTGTTATAGGGTGGGTCAATGTAAATACACTTGATACGGTTCGTATAGCGAGGGAGCAATGCTTTGAGAGCACGCAGGTTATCGCCGTGAATGATAAGGTTATCATTGGTACCGATTGGGTTGCAAGAGCGGCTTTCGTCAGTTTCAAGTGGGCGGTAGCGAACGGTGAGATGGCGGGTGTAAATATGGTGTTTTCCGTTGAATTCAAGTGTTGGCATGGGCAATTCCTTTCGGTTTATCTGTGTTATTGACGTGAAATATCTCTTTCGTTAATTTTTCCAATCTTCCAGACGGAGCCCTAATCCAACTATTCTTTCATAATCAGAATCGGAAGCAACCAGAATTGCATCAAGAGTCAATGCTGTTGCCGCAATCCAAAGGTCGCATTCGTCTAAAGGTGTTCCCTGTTGTTCTGCCGCAACTTTTATCTGTGCATAGACCTCGCCAACCCTTTCTGGAATTGGGTCACACGGGACTGTAGCAAATAGTTCATTTGCTTTTTGTTCAAGGTCTTGTCGTCTTTTTCCATCAGGGAGACGAACAATTCCGAAGAAAATTTCACCCTTAACGATGGGACAAGTAAAATGGTAGTCCGACTCGGTTAGCGAATCTAAACGCCCTTTTACTCTGGAATTGTCCTGCATCAACAAACTACATGTTGATGTATCCAAGAGATACTTATTCATTATTTATTACTTTCATCCGAATCAAAGGGCGAATCAAATTTTATAGGTATTTTCCCCTCTTTTATTGACCGATTCAGTGCTTCAATATCTTCATCAGTGAGATGCGGTGGCTTTTCCATCGCTTTGATCAGGCGTTGTGCAGTGGGATTTTTTCCTATTGCATGTTCCTGTTTCTGCTTTGATTCTGATTCTATCCAACTGCGAATCCGATGGAGAAACTCAGGTGATAGTGGTACTTTAATTGAAACAGCTTGATGTACAGCAAGTAGTATCTGACCGATTTTTTTCTTACCAGTTTCACTACTCTTACAGGCTTGTTCTATTTGTGGAACTGTGAGCATTGGTGTTTTCAACTTCGCTCGAAATTTCACTTTTTCTAGCCATTTTGAAGAAAGATGTACTGCTAAATCATTTACGACTAATTCCTCCCATGGACTATTAATAAAACAAGACGAAATGTATGTGTGTGCAAAAAGAAGGTCTTCTAAACTCGCTTCGGCATTATGCATAATTCTTATTGATGCTGCAAGCAGTTTTTCAACTTTTGTATCAGGTGTATACATCACTGTAAGTGTATTATCAATATCACTTAATAATATTGATTCAATTAGTTCAAGGGCAGAATTTATATTTTCATTGATTAGTAGTTCAGAGGAATTTTTACACCATATAGTCAGAATTTCTTGTATACCTCTGTTTACCCGCATTAGAACAATAAGTGCTGCAATAAAAATGGCAATGATGTTATCAACAGAAGCGAAGTCGGATAGATCGGAGTTAGATATAGAATAAGATCCCTTTTCTCCTGCTCCTCTACCTTTTTGTTGATGCTTCTTCATTGAGCTAAACACTCGTGCTAACTGAAGTATACGTTGTGGCAAATTATCAAAGGTTTTGTTTCTAAATTCATATTGTGCTTCAAGGAAAGAAAGCCAGTAATTCAAAATAGGATATTCTTCTCGGTCTGTAGTTTGTAAGGCATTTTGGAAAACGATCATTTCGTGACCAAATCTGTACTCAATTTGTGCAAGATGAAGCCAAGAATACCCTATCGGGCAATATGGGAGGTCTAAATATTCTTTTTTTGTTTCTGGATCGCTACAGAAACCTACATCGGGTTCAAAAAGTTTTGAAGATTGATTTTCACTCCCATACCATATATTCTTTATCCATTTAATGGTGTGTTCTAAACGTTTTCTTAAAGTGTAATACTTGACATTTGTTGTGTCTTGAGGGAGTTTCTCAAATTCTTCCAATGCCAGATGCAGCAACTTTATACTATCTAGCATATTGCCTGCTTTGAAGTGGGCAAATCCCGCATCCGCATACGAACCGATATATCGTTCGGTGTTTTCAATCTCTTGAGTTTTGTTAGTTCCCTCCTCAAAAAAGCATGCAGCTTTTTTCCAATCGTCCAAATTGGCTGCACATATCGCTGCTCTACGGTACTCCTCTAAAGGTCCTACACCAAATCGTTCTGATGCTTTATACCACTCAGGAAGAATGCGTTCGTAGATATCAAGGGCTTCTTGGTAATGTCCATGACGGATATACACAACAGCTTGCCCTTCTTCAATCACAGGTAACGCACCTACTTTAAATATAATATCTTGATAAACTTGATGAGCAGTGTTGTGGTCCTTTAAGTATTCATCATGTATGATTGCTTTACCTCTCGATGATGCCGCAGCGATATGCGGATAGCCCCACTCAATTGTTTTCTCAATTACTTTGTCATAAACCTGTAAGCATCTTGTCCAATCTGGATTTTCCTCTTTTTCTTCATGTAAGCAGATGCTTTCAATCAAAACACGACAGTTGATATTGTAACTCTCAAAGTCAGCCAATAATAAAGTTCTAATTCTTGGCTCAAGTTCATCCAGCGTATCAAAGAGGTCGCTGAGGAAAGAGGCGTTAATATCAGGACGTATATAGATGAAACTAAATAGGAAACTGAAAAAGTTGGACCTATCTATGTTATACTCTTCAAATTGTCCATAAGAATTAAAGTACATCTCTCCAACATCTTTATGATTGTCTGTGGTTTCAATAATATATTTGAGATAGCCCATTAGTTTCTTGGCTGTGAGCGGTACTTGATTATATCTCAATGCTTGTGTCGCAAGCATGAGACGTGCCATCAAGTATGATTGTCGCGGTTCATAAGGTTTGGTTTCTTGATCCCAAATTTCAAGTATCTTTGGTGCAAACTCTGGTTGCACCTCAGCTGCAATACGATATTGCAATGATCGAAATAGTTGATTCACAAAAGCATCGCCAGGGAATAATTCTTGGGGAGGATCAGTTTTAATGTGTACTAACAATGAGAATTCTTGATAGAGATTTTCCCAATCATTCTGTGGAGTGTTCATTAATGAAAAAATGAACGCAATAATTCCTTCTTTGTACTGTCCAGCCATACTATGTGTGAACACAGCCCATGCTTCTATCGTATTCAGTTTCTTTGTTTTCAGGATAGCATATACAATATGAGCATGAAGATCTTTTATTTTATCATCAGACCAAACTTCTTTGGCGGCGTTCTTTAATAGAGGTGAAATAGTATAGTAGGTTTCATTGATTTGATCTATCCAGGGACCGACCAATTGACTAAAAGTATCTCCTGAATGAGGTATAGGTACAGGTATCTCGCCAATGTTGATTGCATAATCTTTTCTGAATTCAGTTAACAAGCTGAGTCTATAGAGAAATTCACGTTTATCTTCTGGGAAGTCAGTAAGTAATTGTCGTGCTGCTTCACGTTCTTTTTTCACTTCCTGAGGTGTTTGTATCATACTTTCGATTGTATCTGGTTGCTTCCATCCTTCCTCTCGTAACTGAGCAAATCGGGCATGTACAAGCCTTGGATGTCCACCCGTATGTTCTTGGATAAATGTTACCCATGTTTTCAAATCATTTGTTGAACACCCCATTTGAACAGCAAATTGTTCAATTTCAGACATCGTAAAGTTAGGAACACAAATGACAATGTTCGATGATATGCCGAGTCGACGAATGAGATCGTCGGGTGGCTCATGTTGGCTTGTGATTAACAATTTTGCACCCCGTTCCAGGACTCTATAAACAACCAAACCTAAATCATCTTCATACATCTGCAACTGTTGTGGTTGTAAATTTAGGTCATCAAGTACGACGTTGACTTGCGAAGGTTTATTTCTGACTGCCATAGCAAGATGTTGTAAAAGTAGGGGAACCTGTGATGCATCTTTATTCGTTAGTTTCAGCCAAAACCACGGGTCGTTTATAGCTTTTGCGGTCAAATTTGCGAGTGTTGTTTTACCTTTGTCCACTCCGCCTTGGATTACAACTATACCGTCAGATTGGAGTTTAGTTTGGATGTCTGTGAGTAGTTTTGTCCTCGGAACAACAATATCAAGATAGAGCTGGGGAATATCAGTTTGTATATGAGGGTGAGATTGAATCGCAGGATCCGATAAATTCTCAATGAATCCTGTTCTAACTGCACCTTTCATTGCAGCTAACCTCTCCATGTGCTGCAAGTGTTGTTCAGAGACTAGTCGCTTTGTTTTTTCTTCAAAAATGTAAAGAAAACGCAGACGGGTAAGCTGACGGTTTTCTGGTTGTCCTGCTACTTTCCACGCCTCATTAATCAGAGGATCAAAAATGTCCCTTGCCTTAGAAGGTGAAATTCCGTGTCGATCGCCATGATGTATTAGTTTTTCACATATAGATTGTTTGACAAAACTTGCGGGTTTACTGTCTGTTTCCCAAGTAATAGGTTCTATAAGTTGTTCATAAATGTCTTTTGGTTCTGCTTGTTTAAGAAAATCTTTTACGTTAGGCGATATTTTTTCATAATTCTGCAAAAAGTCGGATATTTTTTTGATTACTACTTCATCACCAGAACAATGACTCCATAACTCAAGGCCTGGTTTATCCGTTCCAAAGGGGTCCTCTTGTTCTTTTGCGATTTTAGATTTTGTGAGGAGACGGAATTTCACACACCGATTAGAATTGTCATTTCGCAATTTCCAAAAGTTGTTGATTGCGTTAATCACTTGCTCAGATCTAAGTGATATATTGCGTTGTGTGTGTTTGACTTGCGTGGCTGTAAACGTTCCATCTGACTCTATATCATAATCTTCCGCAACTTCAACATAGAGAATATCATTATCAGCAAGGTCTAACCAAGCATCTACAGTATGGCACAGTTGATAGTAGTAACCTTGTATGGCATCATTTGCTTGACGGTTCGGATTTGTATTTATTGGTTCATCGTGGAGGACTGTGAGTTGAGATGCAAGGAAACTTGTACACTTATACATTTGTCCATTCTCATCACTGAATTCTACCTCAAACACTTCGCCATTTGAAAGGATTTCAACGACAGTACCGATTTCTCCACGTTTGAGATTATGTTCAGGAATATCCTGTGTGAGCGCAACGACATCCAGAAGTTTGATTTTGCTTTTTTCTGCGGATTCTTGGTTGTGTTCAGGCAGACTTTCTATGTTCAAATTCGTCTTTATCGGGTCTTTTGACATTTTAAGAAGCCTCACAAAAAAGTTCCAAAGTGTACAATTCATTGAATAGATGTTTTTCCTACACAGAGTTAATTTAACGCAGTGATAACTTAAAATATATCACATTGTCGGGAAAAAAGTCAAGGAGTATTGCAAATTAACTCCGGATAATAAATTTGCTTGACAAAATCAACGAAAACCTATTTAATAATAGAGACTTATTCAAGATGTCGTATCTGTAGCACCTTTAAATACGAACTTATATGGGAGATATTAAATTACATGAAAATAGAAAAACGACTTGAAGAATTAGGCGTGGAATTACCACCTCCTGCTATACCTGTTGCCAATTATGTTACAACGGTTCAAACAGGAAATCTTATTTTTACATCTGGACACGGTCCTGGCACAGGTGAAGGTCCAATCTATAAGAGTCAACTCGGCACAGATGCAACCATTGAAGAGGGTTATGCCTCTGCACGCGAAGTTGCAATCGGTTTGGTGAGCACTCTAAAACATGCTCTTGGCGATCTGGATCGGATTAAACGTGTTGTGAAGCTCGTTGGATTTGTCAACTCATCACCAGATTTCATTGACCAACCCGCAGTTGTCAATGGCGCATCAGATTTCTTCGTTGAGGTATTTGGCGACAAAGGCAAACACGCCCGTTCAGCAGTTGGCATGGTGCAATTGCCCGGTGGTATTCCTGTTGAAATCGAAATGCTCGTTGAAATTGAGGACTAACCTCTTTAGAAAAAGGATATAATGGCAGTTCAAATTGTTAAGCCTCGGATCCGTGGTTTTATCTGTACTAATGCCCATCCTGCTGGCTGTCAGGCAAACATTCAAAACCAGATAGCGTTAATTAAGGAAAACACCACACACAAAAATGCAGGTTTAAACGCACTTGTCATCGGTGCGTCAACCGGCTATGGACTTGCCTCCCGCATTGCGCTGACGTGGGGATACGGTGCAAAAACGTTAGGACTTCTCTATGAACGTCCCGCGGATGACCGCCGCACTGCATCAGCAGGCTATTACAACACCTATGCATTTCATCAACAAGCACAACATGATGGCTTCTTCGCAGAAAGTCTCAACGGAGATGCCTTTTCGGATGAGGTGAAGCAGGAGGCAATAGAACAACTCAAAACAAATTTTGGCAAAATAGACATTCTCGTCTATAGTATCGCTGCACCACGCCGAACCCACCCCCGCACAGGCGAAACGCACAATTCTGAGTTGAAACCGATCGGCGAACCGTATACAGGAAAAACCATCGACCTGAACAATGAAGTCGTTGCCCCTGTAACGATTGAACCTGCAAATGACAAAGATATCACTGACACAATCGCAGTAATGGGAGGCGAGGATCTGGAGATGTGGGTTTCGGCTTTAGCAGATGCAGAGTTGCTCGCGCCAGAGGTAACGGTTGTTGCCTATACTTATATCGGTAGCGCATTAACTTGGCCAATTTATCGTGATGGCACCATCGGCAGAGCAAAAGATGACCTTAAGTCTCGTATAGACGCGCTTGATGAAAAACTCGCAAATCAATTCGGTGGCAATGCGTATATATCGGTTAACAAAGCCGTCGTTACGCAAGCCTCTGCGGCAATACCTGTCGTGCCACTGTACATTAGTATCCTATATGATATTATGAACGAAAAAGGAATTAATGAGGCACCGATTGGACAGATGCAGCGGCTTTTCTCGGAGCATCTCGGTCCAGGATTACAACCTCAACTTGATGACGAACGTTACATTCGGTTAGATGACAGAGAATTACGACAGGATGTGACAGATGCAGTCACAGAACGTTGGGAACAGATTGATACCGACAATTTCCATGAACTCTCTGACTACACTGGCTACAGAAGACGTTTCCGAAACCTCTTTGGTTTTGACGTTGAGGGAGTTGACTACGATGAAGCAGTAGAGACAGAATTAACATTTTAAGAATAGCAAACTTGCAAGTTAGAGTAGGAATAATATGGTTCCGAGTGTCATTGAGTTTGTAACTGCTTATATTCCAGACGAAACTAAATGGCAATTTCCTCCCTTTGCACGCTTGAAACGTTGAAGGAAATAACTTATGACACCGAAACCACCCCCAATTTGTGGGCAACACAAAAGAAAAAAAGAGTGGAGACAAACCTTATTTTCATATAGTGAAGATGGTATTTCTGTCCAGATACCAAATGTGTACGCTTGGGTTTGCCCAGAAGATGGTGAAGCCTCATTCACACCTGAGACAGCCGATGAATTAATTGTTGCACTACGCGAATTTGTTGAGGCTGCTAAGCGTGCCAAAGAAAGACGATCTGTGTTGACTGAATACGTTGTTGCTGTTGAATAATCTCTTTTTATACGGTGTAATTTCAAACAATTTCTGATAATAAGGAGAAACTTATGTCACAACCTTTAGTAACAGTCTGGAACGAATTTAGACACGAAAAAACGAACGAAAAGATCCGCAAACTTTATCCAAAAGGCATTCACATTGCTATTGCCGATGGGCTAAGTGAACACGGAATTGAAACGCTAACTGCCACGTTAGATGAACCTGAACACGGTTTAACTAACGAAGTGTTGGATAAAACAGATGTGTTGATATGGTGGGGACATGCCGCGCACGGTGCGGTTGAAGACGCAATCGCTGATAAGGTAAAAACACGTGTACTGCAGGGAATGGGGCTTATTGTCCTACATTCTGGTCACTATTCTAAGCCGTTTACTCGTTTGATGGGAACATCATGTAGTCTAAAATGGCGAGAGGCAGCAGAAAAGGAACGTATCTGGGTGATTGAACACGGACACCCCATTGTTGAAGGACTTGACGAGTCCTTTGAAATTGAACACGCAGAGATGTATGGTGAACCGTTTGACATTCCAGAACCGGACACACTTGTTTTTATCAGTTGGTTCCCTGGCGGTGAAGTGTTCCGGAGTGGTTGTTGCTACTATCGCGGCAGAGGGAAGATATTCTATTTTCGCCCCGGCCATGAGACGTATCCGATTTATTACGATGAGAATGTTCGGCGTGTTATCGCGAATGCTTCGCGGTGGGCTGCGCTTGGCAATGCCCCTAAACCCGTTTTCGGACATTCACAACCACTGGAACCCCTCAGATGACGGCTCCCCAACCTAAAGGATGGAGTTTCCTTTAGGTCATCTTCTCAATCCGAGATGTTTTTGAAGATGTGGGCATCTTTTGCATATTGAAATATGCTTCTCCGATTTCTCGGAGCGACTTGATAGCCCTCAGCAATCCAGCTCTTATGGAATATGTGTCTGATAACCATTTGCGAAAACAACACGGGGCGGTTCGGAAACCGCACCTACAGAAGAGTGTTCACAAATTTTCAGATTTTATTATTCTGACTTTTCAAAAGGAGATGAACCATGGAAGATAATCAAGCCAAAATTGAGCAATTACTACAAGACGGTTTCATCTTAATAGAAAGTGCATTGTCACCTGAGGAAACCGAACATATCCGACAACGAGTCAATTATGCCCGCGAAGAGGGTTGGGAAGAAGGCTTAAATTCTGTCGGCAATATGTGGTTTGATTCTCTACTTGATCGCG
Organism: Candidatus Poribacteria bacterium; assembly: GCA_965218285.1. Classification (GTDB taxonomy): domain Bacteria; phylum Poribacteria; class WGA-4E; order WGA-4E; family WGA-3G; genus MSPOR6. Next base: position 4,855,871 of record OZ244616.1, on the reverse strand, counting down.
AACCGGATACTTATGCCCCACTTGTAGGACATCCCAGTGTACGTCCATATCTTGAAGGATTAATGGGTAAGCAGTGCCAGCTACGGAGTTTACGCGCACATATCAATCCAGGACCCTATCTACAAGAATGGCACATGGACTTTTACGGCTACTGGCACGAAAAGCGGTCCGTTGAAGAACATCCGTTTGCTATGGCACCTGCTGGTATTAATACCACCTACTATTTTCAGGACAACGGTCCAGGCGAAGGACACTTGAAGTTTGTCAAAGGTGGTCATCTGAATGAACCACAGCATCTATATCCGTTAGATCGCCCAAAATTTGAGGAATGGTGCGAATCACAAGAACACGTCATCCTATATCCGAAAGCAGGCGATTGTGTCCTTTTCATCAACCATATTCCACACCAAGGCGCAAAAGAACGTGATGATATGGAGCGGAGCAATGTCGTCTGCCATTATCAGGTTACGCCGATGTATGATGGTGTTTGGCACGTCTCACGTCCGCGCGGATACCAAGGCACATTCCCATTTGCTTAGAGATACGTACGTGTGTTTCACTGGGCGGGTGTTTTGCACATCCGTTTGTATTGTTTAACAACTTAACGCCTATAATACTAAATTACCCCGATTTGTAGTGCGAGGTCCCCGTGCCTCACAATGCTTGACTTTATCTAATGACGTCGAATCAAGTTAATTTGATATAATACCATATTAACGCGATTTGTAGTGCGAGGTCCCCGTGCCTCGCAATGCTTGACTTTATCTAATGACGTCGAATCAAGTTAATTTGATATAAGACAGGTGAACTCATGCGCAGCCTTATAGTTATCTTATGTGTAATGGTATGCCTGACAGGGAATTTTCAAATTACCTGTGTAGCAAAAGAATTGGAAGGATTGGTCGTTTATTTTGGTTTTGAGGATGGCGCAGGTGAAACCGTCACAGACCTATCTGGAAATGGAAACGATGGTAAATTAGAAGGTGATACAAGTTGGACAGACGGTAAATTTGGGAAAGCACTCAATTTTGGTGGACAAAACGGTATTGTTCGTGTTATACATAACCATCACTTTGAATTTACCGAAGGAATTACCATTTGTGCATGGATCCGCCCTACTTTGATTGAAGGACCCGGTACGTGGCAACTTATAGCAGCAAAAGGACCCGATATAGACGAGTTTTTTGAAATACTTCTCCATCCGCAAGGCTATATATGGATGGGATGGAGGTTTTCAACTGGACGTGTAGCACCTAAAAAAAGTTTCAACGAGGTAGTGAAAAACAAATGGCAACATATTGCCGTTTCGTTTCAGTCAGGAGACTGGTGGAAAGTCTATCTTGATGGTGAGAAACTAGTTGATTATTCGCCAGAAGATGGCAAATTATACCCTGTCGAATCACCACTACTGCTTGGAACAGAAGAACCGCTCAATTTAGAACGTTATTATAACGGTGATATGGATGAGTTCGCTATTTTTAACCGTGGACTTTCGCATCAAGAAATTAGAAAGATTCAGAGAGGAATTGAGAAAATATTGGCAGTTGAGCCAACTGATAAACTATCAACAACATGGGGAACCCTGAAACAGAGACTCAGTATTCGTGAGGTGTCAAATTGACACACCTTATGAATACCTTTGTTGAGGAAAACTGCCAATTTGACACTCTCACAGTGAATATAACTAAATTTAATAGTTTAATATTGGCACAGATATTGCGTTAATATTTTAGTTTAGCGATATTCTTTCAATCAAATGAGGAAATCTGTCCATGAAATTCATAAGTTTATTTGTAACAATAACTGTTTTCTTAACTATTTTGCTCCCAAGTTTTGCACAGGAATCGGAACCGGAAAAGTATATAGTAAGAACCGTTTACTTTCTTCCAAAAGACCGTGAACCTCGGCAAGACATAGACGCGAAGATAGATAAGATGCTAAAACGCGTGCAAAAGTTTTACGCGGACCAGATGGAAAACTACGGCTACGATAGAAAAACGTTCCGGTATGAAACCGATCCAGACGGGAATGCTGTGGTGCATCATATCGTAGGGAAACATGATGACGCAGCGTATCGGAAGAATCCTTCAAGATGTTTTGGCGAATTCGCTCAAAAGATTCAAACACAAAAGACCATATTATTAATTTTCATAGATGTTAGTGGTGGCACAATAGGCGGCAATGCGTGTGGAGTGACTTATTCAGGCGGACGTATACTTATCCCCGCCTACGGTGGTTGTTTTAACTGGATAACCACTGCTCATGAAATTGGACACACCTTTGTATTACCACACGATTTCCGCAATGGTAGATATATCATGTCCTACGGACCGGGACCGCAAGACAGGATTTCTGAATGCGCAGCGGCATGGTTGTCTCTCAATCCCTACTTCAACGGTGGTAGAGTTAGTGAGGTTGAGCAAGGGGTAAAGATTGAGAGGCTTCCATCTATAGCATATCCGCCAGAAAATCTGCATCTCTTTTTTAAGATAACGGATTCCGATGGACTCTATCATGTCCGATTTCTACACTTGCACACAATGATGCATAGTTGTAAGACACTATCGGGTAAGCAGGCAACCGTCAAATTTGACACCGCAACAGTAGAGGGTAGCAAAAGAGTCAATGTTCAAACTGTGGATCGCAATGGGAATGCAAGATACTCAGGTTGGTTTTCATTTGGTGATATTGAGCCGACTCTCATATTAGACATTTCTGGTGGGGTCACAGATGTGCCAGGTCGACTCTATAGTAGCATTCATGGTCCGTGGCTCTGGATGATTGCACCAACTAAACAAAATCAAGGTGGAAAGGATTCAACTCATATTGATTCTTTAGCAGTTGTCAGTGCCAATACGGTTAATGAAGAAACAGTATCTAAATACGGTGCAAATGAAGGAGACGCCGTCGGAGATTATACGTGGACGCTCGGTGAAATTCCTCCAAATGGAAATATCAACACGATGCTCGTGAATATAGATATGACAGAAAACACCGATCTTGACGATTTTACGTCTTATGCGTTCACTACACTTGTGTCGGAAACGGATCAACCCAATGTGATGATGAGAGTTGGGAGTGACGATTCTATAAAAGTTTGGCTTAACGGTGAAGTCGTTTGGAGTCAGGCAACAAACCGAGCCTATAGGAAAAACGATGATGTTTTCCCTGTTAACCTGAAAAAAGGTGATAACCTCTTGCTTGTGAAGGTTAGTGACCGGTCCGGCTCTTGGGGCATGCATGTTGGAGTGGATGCTGAGGTATTCCCTGTCTATAGAGTTCCAACGACTACTCCTGTTTATAGTGTTGCTATAGGAGGTGTGTGCAATTTGGCACCTGAAATAAGCAATGCAAGTGCAGATATTGAGTATATCCTTACAGTGATGAACACTGGTAATACAAAAGATACAATAAAATTGGCAACATCAGGCAATACCACTTATCTACGTAGCAAGAAAGAACTTGATAACGATGATCTATTGACTGATACGACATTAAGTCCAGTATCGGTGTCGCTTGCTCCCGGTGCTTCTTCAAAAGTGGCATTGGTGGTTCCGGGGTTTGTGCGTGCTACTGCTGGTGATTATGCCGTTAAAGTCACAGCTGCTTCAGAAAACGATAACACAAAAACCGCTCAAATCATAACCACCGCCACCATTAAGCCTTTTCACGGTGTCGTTTTAGCAGGTGTGGACGACTTGACTACTAAGACGAGTGATGTGAATACAGATGTTAAGTACGCCCTTACAGTGACAAACACCGGCAATATTAACGATACAATAAAATTGATAACATCGGGTGAGGTAACCTCAACACTAAGTCAGAAATCTGTATCACTCGCCCCCGGTAACTCTTTGAAAGTGACATTGACGATTCCGGGTACAGCACTTGCTACTACTGGCGATTATACGGTTAATGTCATAGCCACTTCAGAAGGTGATAACACGAAGACAGATCAAATCAGAACCATCACCAATGTTTATTCAGATACTATTCCGGATACGGAAGAGATTGTGGATCCCCCAGTGATGCCGATTTATCAAGTCCATAATAGCATTCGTGGTCCGTGGCTCTGGATGATCGCACCAACTGAACAAAATCAAGGTGGAAAGGATTCAACGCATATTGATTCTTTGGCAGTTGTCAGTGCCAGTACGGTTAATGAAGAAACAGTATCTAAATACGGTGCAAATGAAGGAGACACCGTCGGAGATTATGTGTGGACGCTCGGTGAAATTCCGACAGATGGAAATATCAATACGATGCTCATGAATATCGGCATGGTAGAAAACACCGATCTTGACGATTTTACGTCTTATGCGCTCATTACACTTGTGTCGGAAACGGATCAACCCAATGTAATGATGAGAGTTGGGAGTGACGATTCTGTAAAAGTTTGGCTTAACGGTGAAGTCGTTTGGAGTAACGCAACAAACCGTGGCCATAACGACACCGTAGATATTTTTCCGGTTAACTTAAAAAAAGGTGATAATCTCTTGCTTGTGAAGGTTAGCGAACGGCAAGGAATATGGGGCATGCATGTTGGAGTGGATACTGAGATATTCCCTGTCTATAGAGTTCCACCGACTACTCCTGTTTATGGTGTTGCTATAGGAGGTGTGAGCAAATTGACAACTGAGGCAACGGATGTGTGGGCAAGTATCAAGTATATTTTTAAAGTCACAAATACCGGCAATACAAAAGACACAATAAAATTAGCAACATCAGGTAATGTCACTGCAATGTTAAGTCAACCCTCAGTATGGCTTGCGCCTGGTGTTTCTTCAAAAGTGACGTTGACGATTCCGGCTACTGCACTTGCCGCTGTCGGTGATTATGAGGTCAAAGTCGCAGCCACTTCGGAAAGTGATAGCGCGAAAACAGACCAAATTACAACCAAAACCACTATTAAACCCTGACCTCTACAGAAGACAAGGTTATTTAGTTTTAAAAATTATCAGTTGATGAGTGTTACTAATAGTTTATTTCGTAGGTCGGGTAGAGCGGTAGCGAAACCCGCAAGAACTAGACGTGTCCAAATCAACGTTTAAAGGAGAATATGATGAAATACATACAATTTTTGGCGATTTTCTCTATACTCATAACTTGTTTACAACCAAATAGTTTCGCGCAAGAAAATAAACCGAAAGCAAACTACGTAAAGGCACTATATTTTAGACCTAATGATCGTCCAGCAAAAAAGAATATAAACGATGATATTGACAAACTAATGAAACACGCTCAAAAGTTCTACGCCAACAATATGGAAAACCACGGCTTCGGTAGAAAAACATTTGAGCTAGAAACTGATAAAAACGGAAAAACAATCGTGCATCACATAATAGGCAACGACAATTACGAATTCTACAAAAAAGACGAAAGTAAAATATCAAGATTTTTTGATAAAATAAAGCACACAGACCATACCATAGTAGCATTTATAGACGTGCCAGGAATTGGACTATGCGGAGTGGCATGGGGACTACGCGCATTTGTCAACGCCAACGGTTACTGTTTTAACTGGAACGCAGTAGCACACGAACTTGGACACACCTTCGGATTACCTCACGATTGGCGCAGCGGCAGGTATATCATGTCTTACGGCCCAGGTCCCCAAGACAAAATATCTGAAGCAGCAGCTCTATGGTTGGATGTTCATCCATATTTCAATAAGCACAGAGTTGATGCTGAAGACCGCACCTCTACGTCACCTCCACAGATTAAGGATCTACCGGTTATTGCGTATCCACCGGATGTTTACCACGCCTATTTTGAGGTGACTGATGATCGACTCCATCACGCTCAGCTGCAGTCTCTACCGTCCTGGAAAAAAACTGAGCTGTCAATGCATGGATCTCAAACCTTGCAAGGTGAGAGAGATTTCGTTGAATACATTTCTAGGGGGAATGGTGCTAGACTTACTGTTGTGGATGTTTATGGGAACAGTAATTCAAAGTGGATTTCGTTCAAAGATGTGGAGCCGACTCTCATATTAGACATTTCTGGTGGGGTCACAGATGTGCCAGACGAAAACTACACTAGCATTCGCGGTCCGTGGCTCTGGATGATTGCGCCAACAGAAGAAAATAAGGGTGGAAAGGATTCAACGCATATTGATTCTTTGGCAGTTGTCAGTGCCAATACGGTTAATGAAGAAACAGTATCTAAATACGGGGCAAATGAAGGAGACACCGTCGGAGATTATACGTGGACGCTCGGTGAAATTCCTCCAAATGGAAATATAAACACGATGCTCGTGAATATAGGGACGACAGAAAACACCGATCTTGACGATTTTACGTCTTATGCGTTCACTACACTTGTCTCGGAAACGGATCAACCCAATGTGATGATGAGAGTTGGGAGTGACGATTCTATAAAAGTTTGGCTTAACGGTGAAGTCGTTTTCAGTAACGCAACAAACCGTGGCTATAGGAAAAACGATGATGTTTTCCCTGTTAACCTGAAAAAAGGTGATAATCTGTTGCTTGTGAAGGTTAGTGACCGGTCCGGCTCTTGGGGCATGCATGTTGGAGTGGATGCTGAGGTATTCCCTGTCTATAGAGTTCCAACGACTACTCCCGTTTACGGTGTTGCTTTAGGATGTGTGTGCAATGTGACACCTGAAATAAGCAATGCAAGTGCAGATATTGAGTATATCCTTACAGTGATGAACACTGGCAATACAAAAGACACAATAAAATTAGCAACATCAGGCAATACCACTTATCTACGTAGCAAGAAAGAACTTGATAACGATGATCTATTGACTGATACGACATTAAGTCCAGTATCGGTGTCGCTTGCTCCCGGTGCTTCTTCAAAAGTGGCATTGGTGGTTCCGGGGTTTGTACGTGCTACTGCTGGTGATTATGCCGTTAAAGTCACAGCTGCTTCAGAAAACGATAACACAAAAACCGCTCAAACCATAACCACCGCCACTATTAAACCTTTTCACGGTGTCGTTTTAGCAGGTGTGGACGACTTGACTACTAAGACGAGTGATGTGAATACAGATGTTAAGTACGCCCTTACAGTGACAAACACTGGCAATATTAACGATACAATAAAATTGACAACATCAGGTAAGGTAACCCCAACACTCAGTCAGAAATCTCTATCACTCGCCCCCGGTAACTCTTTGAAAGTGACATTGACGATTCCGGGTACAGCACTTGCTACTACTGGCGATTATACGGTTAATGTCATAGCCACTTCAGAAGGTGATAACACGAAGGCAGATCAAATCAGAACCATCACCAATGTTCATTCAGATACTATTCCGGATACGGAAGAGATTGTGGCTCCCCCAGTGATGATGCCGGTTTATCAAGTCCATAATAGCATTCGGGGTCCGTGGCTCTGGATGATTGCGCCAACTAAACAAAATCAAGGTGGAAAGGATTCAACGCATATTGATTCTTTAGCCGTTGTCACCGGATATACAGTTAACGAAAGCACAGTATCTAAATACGGTGCAAATGAAGGGGACACCGTCGGAGATTATACGTGGACGATCGGTGAAATTCCTCCAAATGGAAATATAAACACGATGCTCGTCAATATAGGTATGACAGAAAACACCGATCTTGACAATTTTACGTCTTATGCGCTCATTACACTTGTGTCGGAAACGGATCAACCCAATGTAATGATGAGAGTTGGGAGTGACGATTCTATAAAAGTTTGGCTTAACGGTGAAGTCGTTTGGAGTAACGCAACAAACCGTGGCCATAACGACACCGTAGATATTTTTCCGGTTAACTTAAAAAAAGGTGATAATCTCTTGCTTGTAAAGGTTAGCGAACGGCAAGGAATATGGGGCATGCATGTTGGAGTGGATACTGAGATATTCCCTGTCTATAGAGTTCCACCGACTACTCCTGTTTATGGTGTTGCTATAGGAGGTGTGAGCAAATTGACAACTGAGGCAACGGATGTGTGGGCAAGTATCAAGTATATTTTTAAAGTCACAAATACCGGCAATACAAAAGACACAATAAAATTAGCAACATCAGGTAATGTCACTGCAATGTTAAGTCAACCCTCAGTATGGCTTGCGCCTGGTGTTTCTTCAAAAGTGACGTTGACGATTCCGGCTACTGCACTTGCCGCTGTCGGTGATTATGAGGTCAAAGTCGCAGCCACTTCGGAAAGTGATAGCGCGAAAACAGACCAAATTACAACCAAAACCACTATTAAACCCTGACCGCAGCAAGGCGATAGCACGAAAACCGTGCAAATTACAACTACAACACCAGAAAACTTCTACTATGGCACCTCAATGCTGATTGACATTGGAGATTTTAAATTGGCTGGTTGCCTCACATTCTGGCGAACACAGGCGGATGGCGGGCAACTGGTCAGTAATAAAGAGGTCTGTCTGTGATAAAACAAGTTATACCGAATTACCGTGATTTGTAGTGTGAGGTCCCCGTGCCTCACAATACTTGACTTTATCAGAAGACGTCTAATCAAGTTAATTTAGTATTAAACTTTTTGGTAAATGTTGTTTCTGTACTGATTGCGTATACTTATCATGTGAAAAACTTTCTTTTAATCTACGCAAGCAGGGAAGGACAAACGAATTTTCTGTTTAGGAAGCAAAATATTTACGTTGAACTCATGTTAGAACTAAACAAATTATACAAATGGAGATTAAATAATGAGTAAAGTAATTGGAATTGATTTAGGGACGACTAATTCGTGTGTAGCCGTATTGGAGAGCGGCGATGCGAAGGTGATTGAAAACGCGGAGGGGAATCGGACGACTCCTTCGGTTGTCGGTTTTACCAAAGAGGGAGAACGTCCTGTTGGGCAAGTTGCGAAAAGGCAAGCCATCACGAACCCTGAAAACACAATTTTTTCTATTAAACGGTTCATGGGCAGAAAATACAGCGAACTCGGAGACGACGCATCTCGCGTGCCCTATGAATTAAAAAGCGATAAAGATGGCGATGTCACCGTAAACATTGATGGCAAAGAATACTCTTCGCCTGAAATCTCAGCAATGGTTTTGCGGAAAATGAAAGAAACTGCCGAGGCGTATCTCGGGGAAGATGTCACACAAGCAGTTGTCACCGTGCCTGCCTACTTCAACGATTCCCAACGTCAAGCGACAGCAGATGCTGGCAAGATCGCGGGCTTAGAGGTTTTGCGAATCATCAACGAACCGACCGCTGCATCACTCGCTTATGGGTTGCAAAATGAAGGTGACAAGAAGATCGCTGTTTACGACTTAGGCGGTGGCACGTTTGACATCTCTATTCTGGAAATCGGTGATGGTGTCTTTGAAGTGAAAAGTACTAATGGCGATACGCACCTCGGCGGGGATGACTTTGACCAAACCGTTATTGATTGGATGGCGAAAGAATTTCTCAGTAGCCAAGGCATTGACCTGCGCAACGATCAGATGGCACTGCAACGGCTGAAAGAGGCTGCAGAAACGGCAAAATGTGAACTTTCCAGCACATTACAAACTGATATTAACCTGCCGTTTATCACTGTTGATCAAAGCGGTCCTAAGCACCTCAATTTAACACTCACTCGTGCAAAATTAGAACAGATAACAGATGATTTGGTAGAACGTTCCCTTGAACCTTGCCGACAAGCCCTCACGGATGCCGATATGCAACCATCAGAAATTGATGAAGTTATCCTTGTCGGTGGGCAAACACGGATGCCAAAAGTCCAGGAGGCAGTGCAGCAACTCTTCGGAAAAGAACCGCACAAAGGTGTTAATCCAGACGAAGTTGTGGCAGTTGGTGCAGCAATTCAGGGTGGTGTGCTTGCTGGTGATGAGGAAGTCAAAGACATTCTGCTTTTAGATGTGACACCGCTCTCACTCGGTATTGAAACGCTCGGTGGAATGTTTACGCGGTTAATCGAAAAAAATACAACCATTCCAACAAAAAAGTCTGAAAAATTTACAACAGCTGAAGACAGTCAAACTGCAGTTGATGTGCATGTCCTTCAAGGTGAACGGGAACAAGCGGTTTACAACAAAACGATTGGTCGGTTCCGACTTGGCGACATTCCGCCAGCACCCAGAGGCGTGCCACAGATTGAGGTTACGTTTGATATTGACGCAAACGGCATTCTGAATGTGTCTGCCAAAGATACGGCAACGGGCAAAGAGCAGAAAATTACAATCACTGCTTCCTCTGGTCTCAGCGATGCAGAAATCGAACAGATGGTAAAAGATGCTGAAGCACACGCTGAAGAGGATAAACAGAAGCGGGAAGAAGTTGAGACTCGCAACCGCGCCGATTCTCTGGTTTATGAGACAGAGAAAAACTTGAAGGAATTCGGTGACAAGGTGGACGACGCGACTAAGGAAAAGGTTAACGCTGGTGTTGAACGCGTCAAGCAGGCACTGGAAGCGAACAACAATACTGAGATAAAATCTGCCACTGATGATCTGATGCATATCTGGCATGAGGTTTCAGCGCAACTTTACCAACAGGCTGCAGATACTGATCCGGGGGCTGCACCTGACGATGCTCCTTCTGAAGATGCTGCTGCGGAGGGTGAAACCGATGTCGTTGACGCTGAATACGAAGTTGTTGACGAAGATGAGAATAAGGACGAGAAGTAGGCAGCCCACTAACCGCCTACTTCTATCTAAGAGGTGTTATTGATGTCTTATAGCGAGTTTACCTTAGAATCGGTAGTACCAACGTTTCAACTTGAAAAGATTGACACCGTAGGTCTGTTTTCTGACGTAGAGACGGTGCCCCCCAGTGCATATCTCACAACAGGGTTGGAGAGAAAGGCATCATTAGCTACCGCTATCGGTACAGAGAAAGCACGGTCGGAACTGATTGTCGCTGATGTACTGGTTGAACTCCGCGAGCATTGTGAAAAGCGCATCAGTTTCTTCTCTGGAATTGACTTCAATGTGGATATAGAATCGGGCTTAACAGGTGTGTGTGATTTTTTAGTAAGTCTATCACCAAACCAATTTTACTTGGAAGCACCTATCGTCATCCTTGTTGAAGCAAAAAATCTTGACTTGAAACTGGGACTTGGACAGTGTATCGCGGAGATGATCGCCGCCCAACGCTTTAATGCCGAGCAAGAAAATGACATCCCTATTGTTTATGGTGCTAGCACAACAGGGATTGAGTGGTTATTCCTCAAATTGGAGGGAAAGTGTTTACAACTTGATATGTCAACCTATACGATTGAGCGGTGTGACAGAATCCTCGGCATCCTCTCCAGCATGGTGGCACAAAAGGCGTGAGGCATAGACAGGATTGGCAAGGGAACTGCTAAACTTGTGGATAGCAGGGTTGTTGAGACAAATGAGAAGGTCAATAACCCCGTGCTAAAGCATGGGGCTTGTGCGAAGCGCATGCCAAGCGTCCACTCCACAAGTTAAACGGTTGATTAGACGATATATCGTGGGTCTTGTCGTGGCAGACAAAAAGATGTTTCGGATGCTCCCCAAGTCTGATTCCTCTCTGATCCCATGATGTCGATGGGGAAACATATACCGCGAGAGCGTGGGCTTACAGCCATTATTTCTGGTAAAGACATCGTGTCAGGTCAAGTAAGCGAGTAGTGACAGTCTCACTGAACGAAGCAGCACAACTGAATCCAGACTCCCAATGTGCAGGTGGAGATAAAACAGCACTCCCCTTTTGGGGACAAACTAAAAATTAGGAGGCGGGCTTTCCTCCCCTGCCTAAAGGCGAGGGGTTTCCAGCCCGAAGATTTTGATGAAGGGATCACATTTTCACAGTCCTCAGGAGGAACAGATATGGCTTATAGCAATTTTACGCTGGAAACAGTGGTAACGACATTTCAATTAGAAATCGTTGAATCCGCGGCACTCTTTGCTGAAATAGAAACAATAGTTCCAAGTAGTTATCTCACAGAAGTGTTGACCAAAAAGGTGCAGTTAGCCATCGCCATAGGTACTGAAAAGGCGAAATCAGAACTGATTGTCGCTGATATCTTGTTTGAACTCCGAGAGCAATTCGATCACCGCATCAGTTTTTTTTCTGGTATTGAGTTCAGTGTTGACGAGGAAAGTGGATTAACCGGGGTGTGCGATTTTTTAGTGAGTTTGTCGCCAGTGCAGCATTTGTTACAGGCACCTGTCATCGTTCTTGTTGAAGCGAAAAAGGATGACCTGAAACTTGGTATGGGCCAGTGTGTTGCAGAGATGCTCGCTGCCCAACGCTTTAACGCAGAAAGAGGGAATGATATCCCTTGCATTTATGGGGCTTCCACAACAGGAATAGATTGGCTGTTCCTTAAGTTGGAGGGAAAATGTTTGCATATTGATATGATGACCTACCAAATCGCTCAGTACAACAAAGTCCTCGGCATCCTCTCCAGCATGGTGGCACAAAAGGCGTAAGATAATACAAAGGGTAATAGATTTCATCTCACAACCTAGAGAAACTCTCACATGGCGTATAGCGAGTTTACCTTAGAAATTGTGCAGAAAACGTTTCAATTAGACACGGTTCGGTCTTTAGGACTTTTCTCTGATATAGAACCAGTGGAACCAAGCACTTATCTCACGATGGGGTTAGCGAGAAAGGCATCATTAGCCACCGCCATCGGCACCGAGAAAGCCCGATCAGAACTTATAGTTGTTGACGTGCTCGTTGACCTTCTTGAGCACTTTGATCACAACATTAGTCTGTTTTCTGGTATTGACTTCAGCGTCGATGTTGAAAAAGGTTTGACCGGCGTGTGCGATTTTTTAGTGAGTCTGTCACCTGAACAATTTTATTTGGAGTCACCTATTATAGTGCTTGTTGAGGCAAAAAATCTTGACTTGAAACTCGGAATCGGGCAGTGTGTTGCAGAGATGCTCGCTGCCCAACGCTTCAACGCAGAAAGAGAAAATGATATCCCCTGCATTTACGGTGCCTCTACAACAGGAATAGATTGGCAATTCCTAAAGTTACAGGAAAATAACCTACATATTGATATGTCAACCTATACGATTGAGCGGTGTGACAGGATCCTCGGCATCCTCTCCAGCATGGTGGCGCAAAAGGCGTGATATAACATTAATCCGCGTTTCTGTGGACAAGTCATTGATACTGAATACGATACCGTTGATATGGAGTTTTGACATTGACACAAAAAATCTCCCTGATATATGCCATAACGGTGTTTGAAATGCAAACATAAGTCGCTACTGCTCATAACGAGGTATTTAGCAAGATAAGTTAGTAACGGTCAGATTACCTTTTTAAATTAAAAGAATTATAAGGAGTAAAACATGGGATTTGTTTATATTTTAGTGAATAAAGGAATGCCAGGCTTAGTAAAAATTGGCTATACAAACGGCACTGCCGAGGAACGAGCGAAAGAACTCTCAAGATCAACTGGTGTTCCATATCCATTTGAGGTTGCCTATGCCCTATATTGTAAGTGGTATATAAAACTTGAAAAGGATATACATCGTAAACTCGTCGATTACCGTCTTCCTAATAAAGAGTTCTTTATATATCCAGTGAATGATGCGATTATGGAGCTTAAACAATTACACTTAAGCTATTTGGATATTAAAATACCGCCGCTTGAATCTCGTAAAACAAAACTTATTGAAGGAATTGAGAAAGCAAAGAAAGCAGAACAGGCATTATTGGCGAGGGGACACGCTGCGCGTCAAGAAACTGAGTTTCTGGAAAGTGAGGTAGCACAACTTGAAGCAGAAGTAACTAAGGCACATCAACAGATCGAGGTGCTAAAAAGTAAAACAGAATCACAAAGGATTGAAACAGAGTCACTAAGACGTGAAATACCGCCGCTTGAATCTCGTAAAACAAAACTTATTGAAGGAATTAAGAAAGCAGAGCAGGAAGAACAAGCATTATTCGCGAGGAAACGTTCTACGCGTCGAGAAATTGAGTCTCTGGGTCGAGAAATTGAGTCTCTGGAAAGTGAGGTAGAACGACTTAAAGCAAAGGAAAATAGGTTAAGTAAGGAAGTAGAAGACCTTGAGTGCCTTAAAGCAGAAGTAGATAACCTTGAGAAGGAAAAGAGGGAATTAATGAAATTTAAGAATGCTGTAGGTCAAAAAGTTAGAATTTTACCACAAAAAAATAACACGAAATTGAAAGATAAGTCAGTACATCTTAGATCAAAGAAAGGAAAAGACCCAGGATATAAAAATGCTGTAGGTAGAAGAGAAAAATTTACTCCAGTTAAAACAGCACAACACTGAATACCAACTAGTAACCCAGCAACGCAATCCCCTCACGATAGGTTGGCAAAGCACCTAACGCACCACATCAATCTGCAACTTCAGAATCCACAGATTCTGGGAGTTTTGGCTTTTTACTTGGTAAGTCAGCGAATTTATATTTGCCAGACCGCCGCATCTTTTCCTGCATCTCTTGGTAGTGCGCAACCATCCGACTTACATCATGGTCAAACCGCGCAGAGATTTTATGTCGAATTTCGCGGATTTCCTTAACTATTTCGCATTCGGTATTTTCTATGATTTCTCTATCTCTCATTTTAAGCATTATCTCCGAAGTAATTCATGGGAGTTATTAATTCTGGTGTTGCTAAACCAATGTCTTGATTAATCCGATGGATAAGAGAAATTTTGTTGGCATTGGCAATATGTGATTGATTCCAGGTGAGGAGTTCGTCCATATTGTGAAAAGAGGCAATTGCCAAGTGCAGCGCGTCACCAGAGGGATCTTGAGGCATTATCAATCTGTCAATATAAATTTGCGTGATTTGAAGTATTTCCGCAGTAATCGGCAATACCTCAAGATGTGCAATTAATGAAATCCGGTCATTCGTTTTTTCGCTTATCCCGTCACTAAGTTCCTCAATAACGGTAGGACTTGTAGTGAGGGTAAATAAATTCGCATATTTGTTCCACCATTGCCGAGTTACCCTCCGCCTCGCGAGAGATCCCTCGTCGGTCCGCAATGTATAGTAGGTACTGGGAATTGACGTATCAATGTAGATGCGTTTTCGTGTTTCCCTATGCAATAATTATACTCTCCATTGAAGTTGAATGCAACACAATATGATGTAAACTGTTTTAAAGTAAATTATGTAAATAAGTTTACATATATTCTGTCCTACAGCATGGTCAAACTGTATTATAGTCGTGGAATGCCTAAATCTTTACAAATCTTCTTAGCAAGATTATTGTCAATTTCAGTATGTCTTGGGATAGCAGTGCGGTTACCTGTATCCGCATTACCCCACCATGAATGTTTACTACCTTCACGAATCAAGTAGCATCCGTGTTTCTTGAGATGCCGAATCAACTGTCTAAGTTTCATACAGCGATTTTGACGACCTCATATTCGCCTTTAATTTGGTGTGCTGCTTCCTCTGCCTCAAATTCTAAGGCTTCAACCAGCGTAATTTTCAGTGTTTCTATTAATTCTTCCCGGGTTCTTTCTTGGCAATTCACCCCGGATATTTCGCGTATCCATCCGATCCACCATTCACCACGATGTTGAATTTGTGCGGTATAGATTTGCGCCATGTTTTACCTCCTTGCAATTATCATAACATTATACCATGGCAAACAACAATATATTTTAGATTGCCGAATTCCATTGAAACGTGCCAAGCAACAAGAGTCCCCAAATCGATGTCAAATGCGCGTAAAACTACTTAGTACCCCAACAACGCAATCCCCTCACGATACGTCTGTGCAGATGCCTGCAATGCACCCAACTCATCATCTGTCAATTCAATCTCAACAATCTCTTCAATTCCGTTCGCGCCGAGTTTAATCGGTACGCCGATATAGAGATCATTGATACCGTATTGGCCCGTGAGGTGTGCGGAACACGGCAGTAGTCGTTTCTTATCCAAGATGATAGCTTCTGCCATCTGTGCTAATGATGCGCCTGCGGCATAATATCCGCTCGTCTTGAGGAGATTGACCACCTCAGCACCACCATCACGAGTACGTTGTGCCATCGCTTCAATCCGATCTTCCGGTATCAACTGCGGAATTGGGATGCCGTTGACGGTAGTATAACGCGGTAATGGCACCATTGTATCACCGTGTCCACCCAATACAAGCGCATGGATATCTTCTACAGATACACCAAGTTCAAGTGAAATAAAATAGCGGAACCGTGCTGAATCCAGCACTCCCGCCTGTCCTACGACACGATGTGAAGGAAATCCTGATACCTTCCACGCGTGGTAGGTCATGATGTCGAGTGGGTTAGTAAGCATCAAAAGGATAGTGTCTGGTGAATGCTTCACCACATTTTCCGTGACACTCCCAACGATATTGGCATTTGTTTGCAATAGGTCTTCGCGTGTCATCCCAGGTTTACGTGGAGAACCTGATGTAATAATCACTAAATCGGAACCTGCAGTCGCGGAATAATCAAGGTCACCACTAATCGCAGCGTCAAACAATTCTATCGGTCCCATCTCTGCCATATCCAACGCCTTGCCTTGCGGGACTCCATCAACGATGTCTATCATGACGACATCACCAAGCTGCTTCTGAGCGATAAGAAATGCTGCAGTCGCTCCGACGTTGCCGGCACCAATTACGCTAATTCTTTTTCTTGCCACTTCTTCCTCCATTTCGGATAAATTGCTATAGGATACATTCTATTCCCTTCAGTATACTTCAAATCAAATTAATCTATGCTGATGTCGGATTCGTATATGTTAATTTCCGCATCCCTGAGTTTCTCAAGGAAAGTCAATGGATCGACGATTTCAACTCCGTATTCAAAGAGATTCTGTCTGAGTTCAGGGTCATCCAATAGGTCTTTGTCATAGGATACCAAAAATTGGACCTTTTCCTGAATAGCACAGTCAACTAACGGATTATCCTTTGCATCTCGGCATAGCCCAAGTGGTAACCGAATATTAACAATTTCTGCTTCTCCTTTCAGCTTATCAATCAAATCTCCGACTCTTCTTGATGGATATCGATGTTTTCGGATCAAGGCTCTACGTGACAGGACGTTCTGTAATTCATCAATAGTTGCCTGCGGTAACACGAGAATAAATTTCTTTTCAAGCCAGAGTGAAATCAACTTGTTTGAGAGGTTATCCATTCGAATCATTGATCGAATGAAAATGTTGGTATCAAGTGTTGCACTGTAAACGCGCAGCCATTTCTCAGTTTCTTGCACGTCTAACCTCTGCAATTGCTTCGTCAATTTCGCGTATCAATTCTTCTTCGGGTATGTCAGCAAAGGCTTTATGAAAATCACTGATTATTTCGTTCCACTCTTTCCGAGATTTCTTTAGATTTGTCCGTGGGGGCATGTGTTTCTCCCACAATTTAAGGGTAATTGAATCCGCTAACGCTGGTGGATAATTTCCGAATTTCTCCTGATATGCCTTGCGTTCTGTATCTGGAACCGATTTCCAGTAAACAGAGATGCGTTTCAGGTCTTGCTTCAACTCGATACTATCTACAAAGTCTTGTTGTTTTCTTATGTCCCCAAGGAAAAGCGATGCAAACTGCTTGTGGAATGGATCATTTGAACAAAAAACTTGACAAAATGGAAGATAGAGCAGATATTCCAAGTCGACACGACTTATGCGGGAGCCAATCAAACCGTTTGCGATTGCGGTATAAAACGCAGTGAAAACTGTAAGACAGTAGTACGCGTAGGGAGCAAATTCCTTTAAAGGGGGCATGCCACATTCAAACCATCTCTCACGAATTACATCGGAAATACCTAAAAGGTCAGCTTCATCTAATAAAAATTCAAAATTTGCAGACTGTTGCTGAAGATCAACGGTATCGCAAAACACCAATGTTGCAGATTTAAGGTCTGTAAATGAAGTCACAGAAGGAAAATTAAAACCTTTTTGCAATTTATCTAAATTGATAGTTCGCGTCGAAGAACACCATCTTTCGGATAATACTTGTTTAGCATTGGCGAACTCATCCACTTTCCAACATCTTAATGCTTCTTTTTCTGGATGTACCCCAAAAGGTAGACTCTTCTGATCGGTGAGTATCGCATCAATGCGGGAAGGAAGTCTATCTGGGTGGTTCCTATCTAATAGGTTATGCGCAACGGAAATCCGATAGTGCATTGTGAAGGACTGATCCATTGGCTGAATTTTGTGCGCAACCTCTGCTATTTCGCCATCATCTTTCTGTAGAAGAATGTCAGCAAATTGAACCGGTGCGTAAACAACCAAATAGTAGCGGTTGAGACACCGAATTTCCTCATCGGAAAGAGACTGTAAAATGGATTTATCAAGAAACAATTGGGGGCCCAATTTTTCTACCTCTTGTTAACATGTGTTATATTGCATTATACTAAAAAATTTGGAAAACTTCCGATATATCGAATTGTAGTGAACATTAGTCCACTCACAATTCCTCATGTCACTTTATGTTATTGCTTGATAACAAAAACTACATCCGCCTCAGTTGAGTAAGTTTCTCCCTCCCAATTGAAGTCAAGTTGAAAACCCACATCTGAATCAACTTTTTCCAGATAATTGGTTACGTATTTAGAAATTAAAGACCTAGCTCTTTTTAACTTCCACGAATCAAAAAAGTTGCTCTTATCTATCAACACCAAAAATAACCGATTTGAAGCATCAAAACGCCGCATGCCTTGATTTTCATAAAACCATCGTCCTAGTGGTTTAGGATCCGCGATAGATATGTTTAATAACTCTTCCCTGTACGCGTGTAGTTCACTTATCAATTCGCGTGCCTTATCACTGGGATTGTCATCAAGTTTACGCCATAAATCAGGAATTAGGACTGATTCCGGAACAGATACGTCAAAACCAATATTCAGTTTTCGCGCTAAGCCTTTCATTAAGGTCAATTCAGGACGTAACCCGTTAAATTTTCGATAGCCCTTAATATAGCCTTCAGGTAAATATGTGACTTTCAAATCAAAAGGTTTATTATTAACAAAAAAGTCAATTTTCTTTATCTGTCCCACTGCCGGAATTACGTTCTCATGTTCCTTAAAAATGTCCTCAATAATGATGGAAGTCCAATGGTTGTACCATGAAGCTAATACGTAAGCGCGTAAACTATTGTGAAGATCTCCTTCTATTGCATCATACAATGAATCATAAGAAGTTATCTTCTTCACATATCTGTTTACAATAGTTGTTTCTAAACTGTTTTGATGTAAACCTCCCCATTCAAAAGACTGAACTTTGTACAACTCATTTATCAATTGCGGTTCGTTTTCACGACGTGCTTTTCGATCTTTTTCAAACAATTCTTGTATAGTGTCGTTTATATTTTCCGAATGTAGGTCTGAATCATAAATTAACTCTAACTTCTCATTGATTAACTTGCTGTTTGCTAACTTTATTCCAAATTTATTGATAAGGTAATCAAGATACTCTTTTCGTGAGAGCGAACGCAGTTTTAAAAATCGCATTCCCTCATCTGTTGCGGAGAGTTCGCGAATTTTATCATTCTTGAACAGACTCACAGCAGTACTAAAATCCAACATCTTTAATTACTTTCCTTGGGATAGCAGGTTGTCCAACCTTTTACATCGCTAAAGGCGGCTAATGTCTTGAGTCGTTTCTCCTCGCTATTCTGCTTTCCGTACAACAAAACGTAATCCGATTTCAATCCACCTTTTCTATTATCTTGAAGAACTGATCCAGCGGAATAGGCATTTGGATAACATCCAATATATTCGAGCCCAGTAGCTGCCTCCAATTCGCGCAGGCTTTGCCAATAACACTCAGATCTCGCGTTAAACAGAATTGCCATAAACCCGTTTTTTTTCAGAACGCGAGCACATTGATAAAAAATAGAAGATAATTTTTCATTATATGATCGGATATCTTTGCCACGTTCCTTTGCATTTGAAACAACAAGCTCGTGTTCATAGTTAGAATCAAGTCCTATGATGCTGTTCCACATCTCACTAAGTTCTAAATACGGAATCCTATCTCCGTGAGGTGGATCTGTTAAGATGACTTTGATTGATCCTGTTGGAATATCCTTGAGAAGTTGTTCTGAATCTCCCTGTTGGAGATAAACAGTTTCTTCGCTATCTAAAAAATCATTCAGAATGGGTGAAATCTTGACAGGCTTTGAAACTCCAACCTCTCCAATTGCCTTTAACAATTTGTTGGCTTTGGTTGCATAACAATTCCATGCATTTATCTCAAAGTGCTGCGCGGGACACCAATATCCAACTACCCAACTCCCTACCTCAATTTTATCAGTTTCGATGCCTTTGGTTTTCCCTCTCTTTGAAACAGCAAAAACCATATTTGACATTTGACCTACTGATGCCGATAGTATAAGATGCAACGCACTCTTTAAGTTTCCAGAGTACTGCTCTATTTCACCCTTGATTATGTCAATTGTCCTCAACGCCCGTGGAGTAAAAAGTTTTGTAACGGAAAGAGTTTTTTGTGAGTTTATTCTTGAATTGTCAAACAACCGGAGTTCCCTTAGTCTTATTGGTTGATATTCTTCCGTACTTTGGAGATTCTCAAGTTCCAATTTTGTCAGGTTAAGCTCTACCCTTTTCCTACCACGTTTTGTCCAGACTCGGGTTATCTGGTTATTGTCCCATAGGAAATGTGTAGCTATATTTCCATCTGATAATAGATATATAGAATTAATAAGCGGCCTTATACGTCTCTCAATTTCATAAATAGCATTTCTCAAATCTATGTAATCTGGATGGAGTAAATAAAGTTTTGTTAACTCTATACTAATTGGGTTGACATCAAAACCAATAAACCGGCAAGCGTGCCCGACACATTCTTTCGCGATAAGACCGGAACCGAGGAAAGGATCTAAAACAATATCATGGGGTAACGTCAGATTTTCTATTAGAAACCTCCACACCTCGGTCGGTTTTTTCCCCCAATACTTGTGGAATCCAGCAAATCCTTTGTAACCTTCAGGGGATAATTGGCTGTCTTGTGTGTCGTTTCCACCAAAATTGAATTGTGTTTGTAAGTCATTCAACATTTTGTGTATCCGGTGTCATTGGCGGTTCGCCATTATCAAGTTCTTGTTCGGTCTGTTGTGATTTTTCAAGCTCCACTTTCTTCTTATTTGCTTCATCAATAGACTGAATAGTCCTTGCTACTGCATGAAAATGAGAAACATCCTGTGCAACACTAAGTCCAGGGAGACTTTCTCCTGTTGCTCTATTTGCCAAGTATGCCGTGATCGTGCCTACAATCTGAATTCCATCTGCGGGGTTGCTATAGATTACGGGACCACCACTAACACCGTTAATTGCGACTCCGTCAATTAAGTATGCTTTCCTGTCTCCGTATCTCTCACTGCTGTATTCCCGTAATGCACTGATTTTGCCGGAGAAAAAACAGAGGTCGTAGGGAACAACGGCAGGAAAGTCAAGCCAACCAACCTCAACGCCAATATTGATTATGGAATCGTTTGGAAAAATGTCTTCAGGTTCTTCTGGCAGAAAAGGAAATCCATCTTTAGGAAAAAGAAGTATCGCAGAATCAGTTTCCCAATCTGTGTAAATAACACGGTCATTTTCTTCTAGGAATACTGTTTCACCTGATGAATAGTGCAGGATTCGGATAGGTTGTTGCCATTTATCAGCGTAACTAACAACGTGTAATGCCGTTGCCACACCACAAAATGTCTGATCTTCGTTATATAGAGATAAAAAACCAGTACCATGGCCAGATTGAGTTTCAATTTTTACAATATGCGGTGTAATTTTGTCAACTATTCGGTCCCAATTCATAATAATATACCTACCTCTCACCCTGCTCACGAATCGCAACCAACTCTTCTAAGATACGTTTATGAAGTCGATATAACTCAATCCCTATCCCGAAGCCAATACCAACTAACAGACCGACTCCAAGAACAAGTTTTGTTTTTAAAGACATGTGCCGCTCCTTATTTCGTGGGCAATTTTACGAAAAGTTTTCTATAATCGCTTCGCCAAATTCAGATGTGCGAACCTTCGTTGCACCTTCCATCAACCGTTCCAGATCGTACGTTACCTTCTTTTGGAGAATAGTCTTCTCAAGTCCAGAAATAATCATATCTGCAGCCTCCTGCCAACCGATATGTTCCAACATCATCACCGCAGAAAGGATAAGCGAACTCGGATTGACAACATCCTGATCCGTATATTTCGGGGCGGTGCCGTGTGTCGCTTCAAAAAGTGCCACTTCATCGTTGAGATTACCACCAGGTGCCATGCCAATTCCACCGACCTGTGCCGCCGCTGCATCAGAAAGATAATCCCCGTTCAAATTAGGCGTGGCAATAACATCGTATTCATTAGTTCGCGTTAAAATCTGTTGTAACATGCTATCCGCGATCCTGTCCTTGATAATGATTTTACCTTCTGGGACGTTACCATCGTATGTGTCATAGAGTTCCGCTTCCGTAATGGTTGAGTCAGCAAATTCCTCTTTAGCGAGTTCATATCCCCACGCACAAAAAGCACCCTCTGTAAATTTCATGATATTCCCTTTGTGGACAAAGGTAACGCTCTGTCTACCGTGTTCAATTGCGTATTGAATCGCCATCCGTACCAAACGTTTCGTCCCGAAAATGCTAATCGGTTTAATGCCAACACCAGAGTCTTCGCGAATCTCAACCCCCATTTCAGTCCGTAGCAGTTCAATAACCTTTTTCACCTCTGGTGTCCCCTGCTCCCATTCAATGCCAGCGTAAACATCTTCGGTATTTTCACGGAAGATTACCACATCCATCTTTTCAGGATGCGTAACAGGAGCAGGCACACCTTGGAAATAACGGACCGGTCGCACGCAGGCGTAGAGTTCAAGTACCTGACGCAACGTCACGTTTAAACTACGAAAACCACCACCAACAGGTGTTGTCAAGGGTCCCTTTAGCGCAACACGGAAATGCTCAATCGCTTTGAAGGTATCTTGTGGCAACCATTCGTTATATTTGTCCATGGCGTTTTCGCCAGCGTATATATCAAACCAGACGATCTGATTTTTGCCACCGAAAGCAGTTTGGACAGCCGCATCAACGACACGACGGGTTGTTTTCATGATGTCTCGCCCGATACCGTCGCCTTCAATCACAGGAATAATCGGGTTATTTGGGACAACCATCTCCCCATTTGCAGATTCTATTTTCTCACCGACTGTGGGGACTGTTAATTGGTCAAATTCAATCACTGGGATTCCTCTCTGATTCACACAGAATATCTGTGGGATATGCTCGCGTCATTAATCATTTTTATCGGGGAGTAGCGACAGAAAGTGTTCTATCGGTCAAATACATCAACTCCTGCCATCCGGTTGTGTAATGTAACGACTTCATTAGCGATAGTCATATCATCGGAAGGCTTAGGAATAATTTCAGGGTCTGGAGAGATGACTGGTCGGATAATTTTCAATTGGAGTTGTTCGCGTGCATCCATCATCCAACCAAATCCGCGGAAAATGTAAGTTAGGAATGTCCTATCGTTTTCATAAATATTGAGCCCTTCTTGAACTGCCCACCCTCCAAAATCAGTATTTGGTGTTAAGCGGAGCGGCGGATCGTTTTCTCTACCGGGACGAACAATGCCTTCAATAAACGCAATTTGATAAATACGTTGCATAATTGCTAACCGCTTTTTCTGTTTATCGTTCAGTTGAATTTCCCCTTTATCAACGGCATCCAAGAAAGGATTGAAATAGATAGCAGGTCGGGGGTCCTGTTGAATTTCATCCGTTCTACCAGCAGCAGCGATTTCTGGGTGTCCGAAGGTTGGCAGAGCAGTACGCATCCGTTCACGGATTGCTGTTTCTCTCTCTTCAGTATCAAGAGGTTCAATCTGATTTATAAACGATGTCATATCGTGGATAGCACCGAAATGTCGATCCCCGTCTAAAGCCATCTGTGCAGAAACGAAGAAGTCGGAGACTGCACTTGTGTGTAAAGTAGCAAGATAACGCGCAACAACGTTTGAACCCGCAGAACCGTGATGCGTTTGTATAACTCCCATGCGTTCTAAAATGGACGATTCAATAGGACTTGCTTTCCTACCTAAAAGGAGACTATAACATGTTTGGAAGGCTGTCTTTCCGCTTTTTTGGTGTTCAACAATGAGATCGCTCGCTCGCATCGCGAGAACTTGTGGGTGCAAGGCACCGCTTTCTCTCAGCTGATGACGCATGTATACAGAGATTGTGCCTAAAGCAACGTTCTCCATGTGTGTGCCAATAAACTCTAATAGCAGAGAACAGGAATCTCTTGCGCTGTTTATCCCTTCTTGATTTGGGATACTCAGTTTACGGAGTGTTGAAAAATGTTGAATAACGGCTTCCGGTCCAGCTTCTGGGAAGGCTTTAACAAATTCTGCAACCTGATTGATGAGACGTTGAGTACCTGTTAACCCATCTCTTCGGATATCAATGAACTTATAAAATTTTTTATCTATTAATTCTGAAAAAATGATTTCTTCGTCTATATCATCGGAGGGTTTTTCAGGTTTTCTACCAAAGAGACCAGCAAAGATAACGTGGGCAGGACTGAGTTGATTGGCAATAATTTCACTCTCTGCAACAATACCGCGAATCGCAAAACTACGTATATTTAACGTTATCTGCATATCCCCACAGTCTACGGCTGCCTTGTGTAAAACTGGATTTGCGAAGACATTTGTGGATTGTGGCATTGAACTGAAACTTTTGAGGACCGATGCCATTTTTTCTTCCCCTAACTTTGTCGCCCTTGCCATCGACTCTGTTACAGGGGAATATACCGAGGCAGTAGGAACTTCGGACAGGATTTTTCTAACCGTCTCTTCCTGTTTTGCCTCCAAATTTTTATTCAACATGAAATCTCCTTCGGTGATACTCACGACGGAAACCAAAGCCGTGTGCTTCTTTTAGCACACAACCCTCCTCTGTGATTCCTGCTTCCGTCTCTCGTGCCTCCGAATGAGGTCTTACTTGGACTCCACAGGCGTTTATACTCTCTGTCTATCCGACAGCGAGGTGTTTTAGGTTTATTGCAGCGTTGACATCTCTATCTATTTGATAGTCGCATTGACTGCAATGTCAAGCGTTTTTTGACCCACAACTAAAGCAGTGGGATTGTCAACTAATTCCCTTCAGAATCTGATTCGTCTAATAACTCATAACTACCTGAGAACGCCGCTATCAAACCGACATAAAAAACTGCACATGGACGGTAAGGTTTCTCAGAATTCTATCTTTTAAGAAAGTTTGTTGACTGATTGCTTTACGTCTTTAAAATATGTTATCAAAAAATAGATTAAAAGTCAAGATAAAAGTTGAAACGGGTTCCTAAATAACTTGTCACATTGGTTCAATAACTAAACGTGCTAAGCATTTTCTAACTGTAGGGTGAGGTACGGGGACCTTGCCCTACAATGAAATGTAGGCAACTATTACCAAAATCTTTAAACACCCGAAGAAATAAAGAGGTATATTCTCTAACACATAAAAAAAGAGCATCTCCCAATTGGAAGATGCTCTTTTTATTGAGAACAATAAAAAATGATACGACTTAAAGTTAACGCACGGATTTGATCTTACCCCAAGTCGTTGTTACTTTTTCAATAGGTTCAACCGGCGTTACAACATCTGACTGTTGAGAGATAAAATCAATCATCTCAATGAGTATTTGACCGCGAGGAGCGTCTCCGAGGCTTAGCTCATGCATACAAATACCGACACGGCCGCTGCTGTCGTTCAACTTAATGATGCCAGGATCAAACAAGCCAGCACCGTTGCCACCAAAAGCGGCTTCAACGCTCCACGGATCAACGATCTGTTCGCTTTTGAAAGGCCGGTATGTAGTGAAATCTACAAGCGAAGGGGTATGCTCTTTGCCAACGTCTGTTGGAGTCATCACAGTACCTGCGGCCCACATATCCGCGTTAATATTGATAATAGTCTTCAAGCCAGTATCGCCGTTTTCACTTGCCGAAACATAGAAGATGTAGTCAGCACAGTTCAAGACAATGTTACCACCATAGATGAAACGTTCCATGATAGAGTCGTCAACTTGAACATTCTCGGGAGTGTAAAGTGTTGTTGGGACCCATCCGAAAAGGATGATGGTGTCCGCAACGCCATCGTCAATACGTTCTTCTGCCCAGGGACCGATTTCCACATCGGTTTTATAGACCACATCACCAACAGAAGATACGTCATTTTTCAGGTTGTCAAAGACAATTGCGCGCTGGATGTCAGCATTGTCTTGTGAAATCCATCCTACGCCTTCGCTAAAAATTGCAACATCACCGAGAGCCTGCACATTTGACGTTGTAACAGTTAAAGCAAGGAGGATCGTAAATAAGATACACAATCTTCTCATGTTCATTAATTTCTCCTTTTGAAATTTACTCCAATTATAGTTATTAATTATTGGAGTGATAGTTTGTACGGCACCTTAAAGTGCCTTATTGGTATAGGTTAAAAATCAGATTTGATTTGTCCCCACGTCGTCGTAACTTTTTCGTTGGGATCAACTGCTGCTGCACCAAGAACATCAGCCAAATAATTATCGATCATTTCGGCGAATACCTCACCTCTCGGGAGTCCGGGGTTGTTGAGTTCTTGAAAAGCGATGCCTATTCGTCCATCTGTTTCGGTGTCGTGCATAATTACTGGCTCCAGTAAATCTGCGCCATTATCACCGAAAACTACCTCAACCTCCCATGGGGCGATAATCTGAGCTTCCTTGAAAGGTCGGAATGTGGTAAAAAAGCCAAGGCTTGGCGTATACTTTTTGCCATCATCCGTTGGTGTGATAGCGGTACCATCTGCCCACATGTCAACGTTGATGTCCATCATATTTTTCAAGGCGGTATCACCGTTTTCACCTTTACCTTCTACGATGTAAAAAATATAATCCGCGGTATTAAGGAAGATATTTCCACCTTCAAGAAACTTTTCAGCAACAGAACCTTCAGGCTCAGCATTTCCGAATGGATAGAGCGAAACTGGAAACGAGCCGAAGGTTACGATGATATCGGATAAACCGTTGTCAGTTCGCTCTTCTGCCCATGGACCGATCTCGTTATCGGTTAATGTGACAACTTTTTGGACTTCCTTGAGAAGGCCTGCTAGCTGCTCA
The DNA here is from genome assembly GCA_965218285.1 of Candidatus Poribacteria bacterium. Taxonomy (GTDB): domain Bacteria; phylum Poribacteria; class WGA-4E; order WGA-4E; family WGA-3G; genus MSPOR6. The sequence continues at coordinate 4,828,843 of OZ244616.1, read as the reverse complement.
CCTTCTGCAGCTGCGGTGCCTTGTGCAATCCAACCAACTTGTTCGGTGAAAATTGCTACTTCTCCGAGAGGCGCGGCTACACCGAGAATCGGGGTTGCGGCAATTAAAAGAAAATAACCCAATATAAGGGTTGTAAAAGATACCAATTTTATCATCTAAATCTCCTTATCTTAAAATTTATGGTAAAGATCCTTAAAACAGCATTAGGAATCTTCCCGCGTTGTGTTAATGAACTGTAGGATGAAAAGATCCCACTTTTTGCAAATAAAATAACTCACAACAAACTCTCAATGTGAAATAAAGAGCGTACAGACGCGAAAAAAGACTGGCGGTCAGAACCGACATTCACCTTTTTGCTAACTGACAGATTACTACAATCGTTAAAATGTTGAGCATCTGTCCAGATACCATCGAACAACGATTCCCTTTATGTTTGCATAAAATGGAAAAATAGGTGTTTTGCAGACAAACTATGTCCAGTATTTCCATCACACTATTTTTAAACTTGTTTATGATTATAGAAAACTATCAAAAAAATGTCAAGAAAACAATTTTGTAATCAGGGCTATTTAGTTTTAAGAATTTTCAGTTGATGAGTGTTACTGAAAGTTTATATTGTCCGTTGGGTAGAGCGATAGCGCAACCCAACATTTGCGTATACTTGTTGGGTTTCGCTATAACTCTACTCAACCTACGATACTATTATAAGCATTAACGTGTGTGATAAAATGCGTCAGAAATATAGAAAACTAAATAACCCTATTTTGTAATGTTTTAATATTTTACATAAAATTCGAAATTTTGTCAAGGAAAATAGTTTAAAAATTTGCATTGTTAATGAGAAACGCATGCAAATAGGTCACATCAGTGGTAAGGTGCTACGGCAGATTCGGTTTTATTGACAGGTGTTCAAGAGGTGATTCACCTGTCAAGGTCAATAAAAATTCGACTAAATCTTTCGCCTCTTGTTCACTCAGATTGAGTGGTTCAAGTGTTCCTTCTCGCATTCCGACAAATCCTGATGGAACTCCGCCAGCGTTATTGAATTCAATAATGGATTCTAATGTTGGAAAATCACCTGTATGAAAGTACGGTGCAGTAAGTTCTACGTTTCGGAGTGTCGGTGTTTTGAACTGTCCTTTATGCTGCTGTGTCGGTTCCAGAAAATCCAGTATTCTTTGGGGAACCTCTGGATTATCGCTATAGGTCCCACCGCCATTAAAAGGGTTATCTAAAAGTTGCTTAATGCCATCATATCGACCTGTATCTTCAGGCAATCCACCTTGCGGAACACCAAGATTGTGAAAATCGTTGTCTGTGAAATTAGGGTTATCGTGGCAGAGGATACAAACTCCTTTACCGATAAAGATTTTTAAGCCACGTTTCGCTTCAATTCCGATTGCGTTCACATCACCTGCTACATATTGATCAAAAGGTGCATTTCGACTGATCAAGAGACGTTCGTAGGATTCAATTGCCTTACCAATATTGGCAAAAACGGTATTAACTGCTATCTTATCGAATTCAGACATATTATCAAACTGTGCGTCCCCAGGTTTGCCATTAGGTGGAAAGCGGTTTATGTCTGTTAAATTAGGTAGTGGACCAAACACCTTTTCATAATCGTCTTGATACAGACGTTTGATAAGATGTGCATACTGAAGTCGTGTTCCTGCTTGTTCATTCTCACCTTCAAGAGCAATTAACGCTTGTGACCATAGTGAATCCGATCTACCGTCCCAAAACTGCCATTTGTTATAGGCGACATTGAGCAGGGTTGGTGCGTTTCTTGTGCCTCTTCCTGCTCCCAATGAAGTCGCTTCAACATCAGCGAATCCGTGGAATGGCGAGTGGCATGTTGCACAAGCAACGGTGCCATCTTTTGAAAAACGTTCGTCAAAAAAGAGCATCTGCCCTAATTTTGCAGCTTGAGGATCGTCAGCAACACGGTTTGTCGGATTTGGTGGTGGGGTTGCAGGGAGAGGGGATAAACGTTGAATCACTGCCCATTCTCGTTGCGTAAAGATATCTACTTCTGTTTCAATATCTTCATTTATTGGTAGAGAATCTTCATCTCCGCAACCAGTGAGGGATATTGTGATGCAGCATATTGTCCAAATAGTGATTAGGCGGATAAACTTCATTTTTCCTTACTTCAGATGTAAGGCGAGGTCTCTGTGCCTCGCCATTCTGGGTAGGTAAACATAACGGGCGAGCACAGATGCTCACCCCCTACGACTAAAAGTAATTTGATATTATACCAAATTAACGGGATTATAAGTTTTCTAATAGCGTTTAGCATTGCGAGGCACGGGGACCTCGCGCTACAGATCCCGTTAATTTGGTATTATACCATTTCTGAATGACAACATCTCATTAGCAAAAAACGCGTTTGTCCTCGCGCAATTCACGCGCCTCGGACATTCACCTTTGTCAGAAGTTCAAATTCTCATTAATGGTATTTTATTTATCAGAATCGGAATTACTCCTCTTTAGGAACATCCATAGCGCATCTGAATCCGCGAATCTGACCACTGGCGGCAATGTCATCATATTCTCGGAAAGCGCATCGCATCTGTTCTGAACCGGAAAACCAATTGGCACCTCGCTCAGATTTTTTACCCATTCCACTTGTTTCTGGTCCTTTCGGATTTTCTCTTGGACTTACCGTATAGTAATCCATATCAAACCAGTCTGAGACCCATTCTGAGACGTTCCCAACCATGTTGAGGGCACCGTAGGGGCTTGCACCATTCTGAAAACTATCCACGGGTGCAGCCATCGCATACCCATCAAGGTGTCCATCAAACTTTCCTTCGTCATCAAAGTTGCATTTTGTCGAGTCAAATTCGTTGCCCCAGGGCCAGATACGTCCATCTGTTCCGCGTGCTGCTTTTTCCCATTCTGCTTCAGTCGGCAATCGTTTTCCAACCCATTCCGCATAAACTACAGCATCGCCCCACCTCACACCAACAACTGGCTGATCCGGGTGATTGAATTTTGGATTGTTCCAAAAGATCGAATTGCGATGTCCAGTCGCTTCAACAAATTTGGTATAATCGGCATTAGAGACTTCATGCTTGTCAATAAAAAAAGCATCTAAAAAGACCTTATGTTGTGGGAGTTCATCAAGCGGATCCGTCAACGGATCTTTATCTGGATCACTTCCCATAAGAAACTTACCTACAGGAACAAATACCATTCCTTCTGGTATCTCGATTGTTTTAACCGTGCCAAGAGATAATTCCTCCAAAGGCTGCATTTCATCGGTTGGTATTTCATCGGTTGGTTCTGGCACTTCATCATCAACAGGCAGTTTCTCGTCACCACCACAACCGTATAAGGTGAACATCAATATCATTAGGGCATATATCAATGATTTTAGCGTATTTTGTATTCTCATGGTTAGATGTAGTGATTGGATGAACTTTTGCGTATATTAACGTGAGTTTGATAAAAAGATACTATGATCCCCGTAGGTTGGGTAGAACGGAAAGGACAATAAAATCAAACACAAAATAGCGGTTCATGATACATTTGAAACTGAAAATAACCAGAAATTAGTGAAATCCAACTCTTTTTAACTTTTGGATGGACACTCGGATTCTAATATCAAACTCACGTTATGTTATCAGCGTTATAGATGTGTTAGCGTTATAGATGTGTTAAGGTGTTTTCGCACATCGGAACCCAACAGAACTGCTGTGATCGCTGCATTGTGCCGGATAGATATAATATACTGTCGTCCGCGTTTCACCGCGTCCATTTGTCCAAGATCCGCCACGAATTGTGTAGACTTTCCCGTTAGTCAGGTTAGATTTTCCGTTCACGAGGTGTTCTTCTACTTGATTTTCATGGAGATCGCTTGTTACCCATTCCCATACATTGCCCGACATGTCATGTAGACCGTAAGGACTTTTGCCTTCGGCAAAACTACCCACTGGAGCGGTATGCATGGCGTATCCGTCCAATTTACCGTTCATTTTACCACCGTCATCAAAATTTCCGATAGATGGGTCATAATCATCACCCCAAGGATAGAGACGACCGTCTAAACTTCGTGCCGCTTTTTCCCATTCAATGTCAGTTGGTAGTCTTTTTCCTGCCCACTTAGCGTAAATTTCAGCATCCTCCCAATTGACACCGACAACGGGTTGCTCATGTGCATTGAACGTTGGGTTGTCCCAAAATTTCGGTTTCCGATGACCAGTTTCCGATAGGAATTTGGCGTATTGTCCGTTCGTAACTTCATACTTATCAATGTAAAATGCATCAACAAAAACGACCTGAGAATCTGCTTCATTCCCAAATGTCAGATCCGTTTTTTTATCGGTGCCTATAGACACTTCTCCTGCAGGAATCAAGACCATCTCTTCAACATCAACAACGGAATAAGAATCTTGGATATCTGACTGGATAGGATGTCCTGAGCTTCCTTCGTTATTACAGGAAATCAAACCGATGTTCAATACAATAAGGAATAATAAGTAATGCCAAAATCTCACAATATTCTCCATAACAGTATCCGAGAGAGGTTGGAGTGCTGCTAAATTGACACCGATGTGATGCTGTTTTTCGCATCCCAACTCTATTCAGAAGTCTCTGAAGTTAAAGAGAGGAATAGCTCCTCTAAACTCATCTCATCGGTGTGCATTTCAAGCAGATTCCATCCATGATTGATGATTGTTTTTGCGACTTCAGCGCGGATATCTCTTTCTATATCATACCGAACGATAAAGGTGTTATCTACATTTACATTAGGTTGCTCAACACCGATTACGGCAGGTATATTTCTGAGCGCAGCCGATACTTCCTCTACTGGACCTTCTGTTACTACAAGTGTGAGTATTTTTTCATGCACGCGTTTGTTGTCAGAAGTGGCGGTATCAGTTGTTGTCCTGTCCGAAACAGCACGTCCATTAGATAACTGAACATCACCCGTAATTTTGCCTTTGCTGATAATCAGCAGCCTCTCACATGTCATACTTGCTTCGGGAAGGATGTGTGTGCTGAAAAGAATGGTACGCTCCTTACCGAGTGCTTTTATCAACTCCCGTATTTCAACGATTTGTCGCGGGTCTAAACCTGATGTCGGTTCGTCAAGGATTAGGACTTCTGGTTCATGAACCAAAGCTTGTGCTAAACCGACACGTTGTCGGAAACCGCGTGATAATTGTCCAATAATCTGATGACGTCGTTCGGTTAAACCGCAAGACTCAATGGCAGTATCCAACCGTTCTCTGATCTGTTTGCGTGAGACACCTCGAATTTTACCCATGTAGGAGAGATATTTTGTGACAGTCATTTCAGTGTAAAGCGGAATGTTTTCGGGTAGATATCCGATCCGTTTGCGTACCTCGCGTGATTCTTTGAAAACATCGTATCCGGCAACGGTGACTTTTCCGCTACTCGCGGGCATGAAGCAGGTCAGAATCCGCATCGTCGTAGTTTTACCGGCACCGTTGGGACCGAGAAACCCAACAATTTGCCCCTTGTCCACGGTAAAGGAGATGTCTTTGAGTGCTTGAAATGGACCGTAGTTTTTTGAGAGGTTTTGAACTTCAATCATTTTGTCTATTGGGTGTTGGTAATCGGTTATCAGTTGAAAAAGATGTTTTTAAGCCTGACTTCTTAATCCATAAAACAATCACCATTTACCAACAATCTCCTCACTTCTCCGTTGTATAGTAAATTCCCGATCTCTGGGACGGCCAGACAGATATAGATTGTTATCTGGATTAACCCCTTCGGATTCGGCAAGCACTTCGGGCAGGTCAATGGGAATGGATTTTACCTCAATTCTATCAGGGAACACATGAACCTGCCGCCACATCATTGGGTAGCATATAATGCCAGCTGTGATGATACACAATATCCCTTGTTCTCTAAAGACACGATTGAGGTGTTGATGTCCACAAAAGAAGCCTAAAATCTGTTTCTCAAACGGCGCAACGATTTCAAGTATCTCTGCTGAGTTTGCAATTCTTGAACCCATACCCTGAAATTCAACATTTGGAAAGGGAAGTTGGTGCGAAAAAAAGAATATCTCGTCACCATAATCCGCCGCTTTTTTCAACTCACGTTCTACCCAAGCAAGTTGATTTGTGCTTACATACCCGTGCGTCACATCTTCCGGAACTTCTTGTGCATCAAGCAGAATAAACCGTATGTTTTCCTTGACGAAACTGGTAGACCCCATTCCATTTATGCCGAAATGTCTCAAATAAGAGGTTTTAGAACCTGTTTCAGGGTCAAGATCATGGTTACCGGGAATGTAGTAGCAAGGTGAATTTAAACGTTCACCCAATAGTTGCGCGGTATGCAGTGCGGCTTCATATTCCTCAGCAGACATATCAAAACTGTTCCCTCCGCACACAATATCTCCACCATGAATTACAAATGCAGGGTCAAACGCGTTCAGTTGTTCAATCAACTTTTCATATAGCGCGAGGCTATTTTTTTGCTGTTGTAGTCCATCTGCAAAGTTTTGCTGTGCGTTTGGATAGAGATGTGTGTCAGTAATAAAAGCGAACTTGAAGGGTGTCATTAAGTAACCTATTTTCGTCTTCTCCTACCGACTATAGAAATCGGATAGATAACTGAAAGTCTGTAATCAATAGCGTTGGAATTTGGACGAATGCGATTGTAGCGTTAATGTGGTTCTGATTGAGCATTTATTTCAACTTTATACTTACAACATTGCCGATGTAGGCGTATGGACCTTTAACGGTTGCTATTTTAACTTTGATCGTTCCAGATTGAATGTCATTAGGTATGTGAATAGCCTCTTGCAATTCAATGCGGACTTCTTCATCACATTTCCAAGGCGTTTTTGTTAGATGTGTTAAATAGCCACGATTCTCTGTTTCGGATATTTCAATTGTTACAACTTGATCAACTTCATAGGTGCACTGGATAAATCCTGGCGAAATAACATCATTCCATAGAAATTCGCCTACATTTACTAATACACCTAACAAAAGAAGAAATATGAAACAGCCTACGTAACCGCTTAAACTTGAGAGGCGACCATTTTCATCATTTTCTTCATTGCTGTTGCCTGTTAGTCCGTTACTACTTCTTGACATATCCGGTCATTCCATTCCGTTCTGCCTCATTCGCTTCCCAATGTTCTTCAATACCTTGTCGCCATGTTTGTGCTGCTTCTGTCAACTCAGCAGTGAGTTCAGGATGTGCGTCTTTCAAATTCGTCGTTTCACCCATGTCGGTTTCAAGGTTCGCAAGGTGAACATCATCTTCAGGAGGTGTCCCTTCTACCAATCGACCGTTAAGTACTAATTTCCACTTGCCCCGACGTATTGCAGTCTGGTTTCCCATTTCCCAATAAATATCAGTGTGCGGAGTATATTGACCGTCTACTACCATCGGTAATAAATCTAATCCATCAAGTTCATATTTGGAGAGATCTCCATCGGCAGCGGATAGAAAAGTCGGAAAAATATCCATTGCTGCACCATATTCACTTAGGACGGGTCCAGCAGGAATTTTTTCAGGCCAATGCATAATTCCAGGTGAACGGATACCACCTTCGTATAGACTGAATTTATGTCCTTTTAATTTACCAGCACTTCCACCGTAGTATGGGTCTTGTGTGCCATCTAACCAATTTCGTGTTTCACGCGATGGTCCGTTGTCACTCTGGAAATAGGAGAAGGTGTTTTCTGCTACACCGAGTCGTTCAAGTTCAGCGAAAATTTCTCCGACACTATCATCAACTGCACTCAACATCGCAGCCATAATTTGTCTATCCCAAGGTAGATTAGGAAACCTGTCTACATATTTCTGCGGGGCATGCATCGGGTAATGTGGAGCATTGTAAGGCACATAAAGGAAAAACGGCTTCCCCAGTTCAACCGCTTTACGGATATATCTCACTGTATATTCCGTAATCAACTCTGTAAAGTATTCCCCGTTTCGGTATATTTCCTCTCCGTTTTCCCAAAGGTCATGGGTTTGGTCGAAATCTGGTCGTCCTAATGCCCAATAAAAGATATGCGAATAGAAATCAATACATCCCGCCAAAAATCCGAACCAATCGTCAAATCCATGATGTTCCGGTCGTGAACCCTCTGCAAGCCCAAGATGCCATTTCCCAGACATTGCAGTGTAATAACCGAGTTCTTTAAGGGCAGTTGCAAGCGTTGGAACAGAAGGTGGTAATCCTGTTGCTGTACGGTGTCCAGCCAAGATAGAACGAACCCCTGCATGGCAAGGATACCGTCCTGTTAATAACGCAGCACGAGATGGTGAACAGACAGGTGAGTTGGAGTACCAATCTGTAAAACGGATACCTTCAGATGCCATTCTATCCAGATGCGGTGTTCTGAAATCTGTGGCACCCATACAGGAAAGGTCGCCATAACCTTGGTCGTCTGTCAAAAATACAATAAAATTAGGTTGCATAATTTCTCCTCGCGTTATATTGATTTCAGCTGCGGTTTCAACTAAAGAATTTACTTTTTCCAGAAACTACGATCTAAACTCCTATATTGTATAGCTTCAGAGACATGGACCGCTTCAATATTCGGGTTTGCATCTAAATCTGCGATGGTGCGTGATACTTTCAAAATACGGTCATAAGCTCTTGCGCTCAGTCCTAACTGATTGATGGCGATACGAAGCAGGTCCTGCGCTTGCGATTCGATTTTGCAGTATTCTCGAATCTGTTTGGATTCCATATTGGCGTTCGCATGTATTGTGGTGCCACCGAAACGTTGATGCTGGACTCGGCGCGCTGCTTCCACCCGTTCGCGCACGACTGCTGACGGTTCTCCTGTTACCTCTGCTGAAAGTTCAGCATATTTCACTGCCGGAACCTCAACTTGGATATCTATCCTATCTAACAGCGGTCCTGATATACGAGAAACATACGTCTGAATTTGGTTAGGAGAACATTTACACTCGCGATTTGGATCGCTGAAGAAGCCGCAAGGACAAGGGTTCATTGCTGCCACTAACATAAAATTGGCAGGATAGGTGAGGGATGCGGCTGCACGCGAAATCGTCACATGCCCATCTTCTAACGGTTGGCGCATGACTTCAAGAACGTTTCTGCGAAATTCTGGGAGTTCGTCAAGGAAGAGTACCCCGTTGTGTGAGAGACTCACCTCTCCGGGGCGCGGTACATTGCCACCACCGATCAATCCTGCGTCAGAAATTGTGTGGTGCGGAGACCGAAACGGACGGATCGTTACTAACGGGATGTCGCTCGGCAAAATACCGATAATACTCTGAATCTTTGTCGTTTCCAAAGATTCATCTATGGACAATGCCGGCAAGATTGAAGAAATTCGTTTGGCAATCATTGTTTTACCGGACCCGGGTGGACCAATCATAATAAGATTATGCCCGCCTGCTGCCGCGACTTCAACAGCGCGCTTCACATGCTCTTGTCCTTTAACATCAATTAAATCGAGAAAGGATGCGGTGTCCTGTTGTTCTACTGCAGTGCTGAGCGTCGGAGGTTCTGGAGGTATATCCTTGGCAGAATTCAGAAATGCAACAGCTTCTGATAGACTTTCAACGGGAAAAACTTTCAATCCTTCAATAATTGCTGCTTCTTTAGCGTTTTCAGCCGGTAGAATAAGATTTTGCACGCCATTATGTTTTGCTGCGATGGCAATAGGGAGCCCACCTTGTATACCCCTTATGTTTCCATCAAGTGCCAGTTCACCTAATACCATAGTGCTTTCAAGGCTACTGAGGTCTACCTGATTGGTGGCGGCTATCACACCGATGGCGATAGGGAGATCAAACGCGGAACCCGCTTTTCGGATATGAGCAGGTGCTAAGTTGGCGGTAATTCGGCTCGGTGGGAAATAGAAACCAGAGTTTTTTATGGCAGCGGTAACCCGGTCTCTGCTCTCCTTGATTGCACTGTCCGGTAAACCGACAGTGCTGAATGCTGGGAGTCCATCCGCGACATCTACTTCTACTGTAACAATATAAGCATCAATTCCAAGCACTGCACTACTGAGGACAGTTGCAAGCATACGATTTTCCTTCTCTAATCCATTTGGATTCGTTATTTCAAGTAACTTTCAATTATACGTCTACAGTTTCAATCTATCCTCTTTAACGTGTATCCTCGGTGAGCCTATGAAGAGTTTGTAGCTGCCTCTGGTCAGAGATTACAAACAGTGCATCACCTGCTTCAATTCGCCAATTTCCATCAGGATTGTAGATATATGTTCCATCTTCGCTGCGAATTGCGATGACAACCAACCCTGTCTCCTCCTTTATGCGTGCGTCTTCTATAGTAATCCCATCAAGCTTAGAGTCAGGTTGGATAATTGATTCCGCGAACCGCGTAGTTTGTCGGTTCTCCTGCATCTTACCAAAAAAATCCAGTAGATGCGGCTCAAGTATTCCGGATGCAAGTCGTATTCCGCCGATATGGTCCGGCAAAACAACCTCATCTGCCCCTGCTGTCCTAAGTTTGGCAGGTGAATTATTTTCTACTGCCTTTGAAGCAACCCGCAAATTTGGATTGAGTTTCTTAGCAGAAATGACGACAAACAAGTTATCTTGGTCGCGACTGAGGCAGGCAACGAGTCCTTTCGCCTGTTCAATACGTGCGCGGATGAGTATATCGTCATCAGTCGCATCGCCGTGTAGGTATAGGAAATCGTGAGTTTCACCGAGATGTTCCAAACGTTCTTCATCCATTTCAATACCGACAAAACTAGCTTCTGCCTTAAGCATTTCTTCAACCACATGTACTCCGGTGTCTCCGATTCCACAGACGATATAATGGTTAGATAATTTTTCTACATCTTTTGTCATTTTTCTATGTTTGAAAAAACTCAGCAATTGTCCTTCAACAAGAAAGGCAGTTGCAATGGTAATGCTGTAAATATACATGCCGATCCCGCCGATAAGCAGAAACAGCGCGAAGACGCGACCAGCATCACTTATTCCCATATCATCATAACCCACTGTTGTTAACGTAATTACGGTCATCCAAACAGCATCAAGAAGACTCCACTCGCCTTCTGGATTATTCTTTTCAAGCAGTGTAAAACCGATGGTTCCTATGATGATGAGCCCAAACAACAGACTGAAGGCGATAATGATCTTGCGTTGGTAATTCATTATCCTCCGTTGTGATGCTGTCTCTGTGTCAAAATTCGCAAAGACTTTGGTTTAAGTGTTGACAGAACTCATTGATCAGGAATTACTTTTTTCATCTCCGTTTATTGTTTCTTCTGGTTCGGTTGATACGTTGCCATCGCTCGGAGTATCCTGTTCAGGTGTGTCATCCGATACATCCTGTTCAACCGTATCTTTTTGGCTATCAACAGCGCGGACATATCCCATTCTCAGATCATAGAGAGAATTAACTAAAAAATTTGATTCAGGCGCAGTTAGATTACCTTTTGTTTTTTCTTCAAGCATCTCTAAGGTATCAATCATTCGTTTGGCTAATCCGAGATTAACAATAACTTGTTCTGTTTCCGGATCTCGGAATCCTTGTAGGTAGAGATGTGCGGTCGTAATAGGATCTGAAATAAAAGATATAAAATCAATTGGTGGGAGTTGAGGTTCTTCCTGTGTAATGTTTTCTTCCATTTAACTTCTCCTGATTTGACATCGTGATTCCGATCAGATAGTATCGGAAGTCTTATGGAAATTCTTATGTGTGAATAAAAAAAATTACTCATCAAATATAATAATTTGTGCAAGTAGACTTCCCGCTTGGTTGTTATTGTTAGGACTTTCGTTCATAGCCAGAAAAATAACACCGTCAGCGGGGGCAGGATTATCGTAGCGTGACCCGACAGCGAAAACGTCACTCCCGATTTTTGCGATGAGCGCACCGATGTTAGTGCCAGGGAGCAGATAACCGTCTCCAGCTTGGGTTTTAGCGACACCATCAGCACCGCACCACCCGGTACGATTTTTCAGGTCAGGTGACCATGCACCATCAGCATCAATTACGAGACGTTGTCCTTTTTTCACGCGTACATAACTTTCTTGCCAGACTGGACTCGGACGTGCTGTCCGAACAACTGATAACGCCATTCAATATTCCTTTCTGTCTTTGAGAGAGGCGGTCTTTGCGTTTTCCAGGACCGCCACTTACTTACTCTTTTTCGCGTTCGCGAATTGTGATATTCACAATTTTTTCATCTTGTTCAATGCTATCTAAAACGTCTAAACCTTTGATAACTTTTCCGAGGGTAGTGTAGTCGTCATCCGGTACAATAGCGGTTTTACAAATCATGAATTCGTCTCCATCAGCGACACTTGCTCCTGGTGCTGTCACCATTAGTACAACACCTTTTTCAAGAGGATGATCGCTTTTTTCAAAGGGGAATGTTTCATTAGCAAAATCTGAACCGGCTTGTATGAAGAGTTCTTCTACACGAAAGGTTTCATTTCTATAATAACCCTTGCTCGCGTTTTTGATAAAGTTTTTCGAAGCTTGTGGTGCATCGGTTGCGTAAAATTCGAATTCAATGTCGCCTTTTGCCGTTTCAATGACAGCGATAGCGTTCGCTGGCTCTATCATTGGTTTGGCTTCCGGCTCTGTTTTCTCAGCATCCGCTGCTTGTTTGATCACAGTTTCGTCTTCCGGTTTAGCTGCGTCATCTGTCCCTCCCGTATCAGTCTGTTCTGTACTGGGTTCCGAAGCCTTTTTATCTTGTTGGGAACAACTGAATAGTAAAACCGTAAACACACACCCTAATATTAAGAGTGCGACAGGAAATTGGTTAATTTTCATTTGCCTTATCATAATTTGTCTTAGCCTCCAATCGGATTGTAGTGATGACATCGCCTATCTCCAAAAAATCGACGACAGTCATCCCTTGAATAACGCCTCCGAAGGTCGTATATTGTCCATCAAGATGCGGTTGCGGTTTCAGGCAGATGTAGAACTGGCTTCCGGATGAATTTGGCACATTTGCGCGTGCCATCGCCACCGTTCCTCTTAGATGTTTCCGCTGATTCGGATTGATGTATTCGTCAACAATATTCCAACCAGGGCCACCCGTTCCATCGCCATTCGGACATCCTCCCTGAACAATATTCAAACCGGGTGCGTTAATTATTCGATGAAATGTTAATCCATCATAGAACTTCTGGTTAATCAATTTTTTGAAGTTTTCTACTGCCACGGGGGCAGATTCGGGATAGAACTCTATTACAAATGTGCCTTTTTCAGTTGTGACGACTGCGACCTGCTCTTTAATCTGTTTGACCGCCTGCTCCTCATCCTGTTTGTCAGAACGGAGTAAAGCACAACCCGTTAAGGTTTGTAAAACAATAATTAGTGGTAAAAAATAAACCAGTGTCTTCATCAAAATCTTCCTTCGCTGTATAGGTTATCTGTTTTTGAGATGTGCCCAGGTAGTTGTTAATTTTCCCTTCGGATCAACTGCCAGCAAGAGTGGATTTTCCATATCGTCATTCAACTCGCCCGCTGTCAGGGCATAGTTGTACATTTTGATTTCGTCCATGGCACCGTTGAGAAAACGTTGCGTTCCACCGCGTGCCCCGATATACAGTGGGTCATTATTTGGAACAAGTTTGCCTGCACATTCCAGTTCTGCACTAAGCTCGCCATCAATATAAAGCTTAATAGTTTTACCATCCGCACGTACCAGCAAGAAAGTGCCAGTCACCATCCAGAATGTTGCCGCCTATATTTTCGTCGTCGCAATTTTCAGGCAAATCAAAGAATTGGAGGATTGACCCGCCTCGGTAGTATGCTGCAAGGGTATACAAGCCCGCCTGCCAAGTGGGACTTTTTTCAACACCGGTTTGCTCTTGACCTGCTGTTCGGAGATTTGCCCAAAATTCTATTGTAATCCCATCAACAATATCAATGCTGTCATGGTCGGGTATTTCAGCCCAAGTTTTTCCATCAAAATCTACTGCTTTCCCAAATTTTCCATCAACTAATTTGGGGCTGCCACTAAAAGTCGCATCATTACCGAATTTCGAGGAATCTTTTGCAACTTTTCCGTTTAAGTCATCAAAGGAAAGGTGCAATACAAGGTCTTCTGCGGAACAGACCCTTGTTAACAAAATAACTGTGAACAGAAGAACGAACACAGCGACATTAATTGGATTTCTATGACTAATTTTCCAGTTTTTCATGCGTATACCTCGTTTAAGTTGCTTGTAATACCAAATTAACTTGATCCCAATCTATCGGTGCGGTTTCATGAAGATTAATTTATTAATTCGGTAATTCTAATTTTCTCCGTTACCGGTAGGTGCGGTTTCCTAACCACACCGAGCATTGCGAGAAAATTACCGAATTATTTTTTTTATCTTCATCTAACCGCACCTAATACCAAGAAAAAATGAGATAAATCAAGTTAATTTTAATAATGTCTTTTGAATACTATGTGAATATTGCCGCAAGTTGAGGCAATATTCAACTTCTCAATACACTTAATACACTATTATTAAGGATACCAAAAGTGTTAGCAAAAGTCAAGGATTTTCTTTGGCAATGGGTGTATGAGTTTTTGCCACACAGGTTTAATTTACAAAGGATGCGTCAAATCTTCTACTGCTGTATCCACCAAAATATTGTCCATCAGGTAGAGCAGAGCGAAACCCATAGGTGTCAATTTAGCAGTTTCCAACTACGGTAGGTGCGGTTTCCTAACCGCACCTTTTTGTATCAACATCTCAAATAACGCAAAGGACGAGAATATCAGGGTTCGTAGTCGCGCAATGAATTGCGCGACTACGAACGAGTTCTTTCCTTAAATTGACGCCTATGGATAGAGCAGAGCGAAACCCATAGGCGTCAATTTAAGGATTTTCAACATTTTGTAGAAGTCTGAAAGTTGTGTGTTGACCAATGCTTCGTATCCTACTATCATCATTGAGTATAGTCTGTTTTACATTCCTAAGAGTTCGGCGTAATGCTGTTTTGATGATATTATACCAAATTAACGGGATTAGAAGTCTTTTGATATGGCACACGGTTGCGAGGCACGGGGACCTCGCACTACAGATCGGGGTAATTTGGTATTATATAGTAGACATTATAATGATTTAATCGGAGGTGTGTTATAACACCAAGGTCTGAAGTTCAATCTAAAGTTGTGTAATCCACAACAAGTTTCCATGACTAAGTCGCTGAACCCTTTTTTCCAGTTACGCAACTTGTCTTGGACAATGCGGTATCTTTTGGCACCACTAATCACATGTTCAACCTATATGCGTATGGACGAAATAAGACGATTTTTTTCTTTTTCTTTGAGGGTAAGTTCGCCACCTTGCGGTTTCTTTTTTTGGTTGAATGACATTTACGCCATAGGCACATCAAAAGTTGCACGGATTGTCTTCCGAGATGGCAACTCCCCCAGCTCTGCTAAAGCACTATTTAATACCGGCAAAAGACGGTGGATCCATTTGTTCGCAACAGGTTGAGATATACCGAAGAGTTCACCCTGCACATCTTGTGTCGTCGCTTTACGCAGGTATACTAAAATAAACAATAACTTATCTGCAAAACTTGGTAAACAACTACTTTTATATGTGGAATAACGCCGTTTTATACGGGGTTTTCCATTAAGTGTTTTTGTCGCATAAAACTCTAAAAAATGTTTTTAAAATAGGGAAGAAGATATGAAAACTCTTCAAGTGTCCATCCTGTAAGAGACTCAAACCTTGTGGGTTTATCCTTAAGATATTGATAATTCATCAGTTGGACTCCAAAAAATAGGTTTTCTTACAAGTATACTACAAACTAACAAAACTCACAATTAAAACGTTATAATGTCTAATAAAAACCAGTAATGTCTCAATAGGATCTATCATACTTGAAGTCGATTCACTTTGCAAATGAAATCTGTAATTCAGACATTTATGAGTACACATTGAGTCGGCGGCTATGTCCTCATCTCATCGGTTTTTAGTAACGAAAGCCACTAATTTTCGTTTTATGTCATGTTAACAAATATTAAAATTAACAAAAGAAAATCAGATTTCCGCCATATCATAAGGCAAGTTTCTGTGCTATGCCATAATTAACAGGCGGAGGAGTAAAATTCATGAAACCGTGTTCTGTATGGACGGTAATTCTATTATTAGCAGTCCTATTTTCAGGCTGCACTACAATAACAAGTTATAATGAGTTAGCTGATAAACATTACGAGTATACAAGCGGAGAAAAAAACACTACTCTTGATGAATGGCGGACGCTAATTTCAGAGTTTAAGAACATCATTCGCGACGATACACAAAGTGCTTTGGCAGATGATGCACAGTATGCTATCGCTTCCTGTTGGATTTGGTGTATCAAACTTGGAGATGCAGAGGCACCACAACACGCCATTGCAGCATTCCGAAGACTCATCTATACCTATCCCGATTCGGAATATTTACCCCAGGCACACTTTTGGATCGCCCAGTGCTACACGATGATAGGTGATTCCGCACGTGCTGCACATCACTACCAGATTGTTACAAACCGATATGCCGATGCCGATGTAGCAGCACAAGCTAAGTTAGCGTTAGGTCGCACTTATGCACAGCAGGGATACGACAGACGTGCAGAAACGGTATATGTTGATATCGTTGAATCCGCAACGAAAAAGGAGATAGTATCCACCGCATCTGAAGAACTTAATAAACTGAAAACACAACAGAATCGGACGACACCATCCGATGAAACGCCCTCTCAACCGAAAGTCCAACCGGATCCTCCCACCTCTGATCCAGAGACGTTAACACCTGGATCCCTTACACGTGAATTTGGATTAACTGCCAAGACGATTGTTATAGACGCTGGACACGGCGGGAAAGATCCAGGGGGAGGCAGCGCGGGAAATCTCATAGAAAAACCGATTGCATTGAGCATCTCAAAGAAAATCGGGGCGATTTTAACTGCAAAAGGCTACACTGTGCTGCTAACACGAGATTCTGACCGCTTCATCCCGTTGAAGGAGCGAACAGCGTTTGCTACGAAACATAAAGCGGATCTGTTTCTGAGCATTCATGCAAATGCAAGTGGAGATTCGAGAGCAAACGGTATTGAAACCTACTATTTGGATGTAACGAGTACGGATAAAAACGCTGAAATCATCGCTGCACGAGAAAATGCTAACTCCGGTTATAGTATCCAAGAATTGGAATCACTTTTAAAAGGGTTGATAGTAGAGAGTAAAAGTAAAGATAGCCGTCGATTGGCAAAACATGTGCAACAAGAATTGGTTACAGCAACAGGTGCCGCAGACCGTGGCGTGAAGCACGCACGTTTTGTTGTGCTTATCGGCACGAGTGTCCCTGCTATCCTTGTTGAGACAGGATTTGTAACGAATCCAACAGAGGGAAAGAAACTTACTTCGGATACATACCAACAAAAAGTAGCCGCTGCTATTGTCCGAGGCGTTGAAAAGTTTTTAGGAAACAGTGAGCAAATCAGTCAAGATAATTCTGATCAACTCAACAAGTTTTTGGCTATTACAGAACGTTAGGCAAACGGATATGGATACGAAAACCGGCAAACCATTTGCTGGGGGAAACCTGTTATGTTTTTTGAGGTTTTTCATCGGAAAATGTTACGGTTCAGAACCTTTTCCGCGGATATTATATTTATCCTTGTGTTAGTCCTTGTCTGCTGGTTTGGAGCATCATCCAACGTTCTGGCACAACAGACAGATATTGCTATCCTGTTACCATCAACAGCGTCTGGCGTGGTGCAAGGTGATGTGGACTATGCACGTTCTGTCAGTAAACGGTTCGTCCGTATGCTGAATAGCATCGGTTTTTCCGCTGACGAATTGAAGGAGACATCTGCCCACACCGTTCCTCGTTTACAATCCACATCTTCCAATCCGTATCGTTTGATTATCCTACCGTTGAACCCAAAAATACGACCAGAAACCGCCACCATCCTGAAAGATTTTGTTGCACGCGATGGAAAACTATTTGTGACCTATAACCTTGCAGATGGAGTAGCACCACTTCTGAATTTACGTAGTCAGAAATGGCTACGCGCGGAAGTCCCCGGTCAGTTTTCCTCGATTCAATTTGACACATCTGAGATATTAGGAGCTCCGACATCTGTTCGGCAGGTATCGTGGAATATCACGGTGGCAGAATCAACAAATCCTGAAACTAAAATTATCGGACACTGGCACAATGCAAAGGGTGAACCGACTGGGTATCCTGCCTTTTTCTTAAGCGGAACAGGTATTTTTTTCAGCCACGTTTTCCTTCCTGACGACATTCAAACCAAAACACAACTTCTTGCAGCACTAATTGGACATTTGGTGCCCGAGTTTCAGCATGCAATTGCAAAACGCGAATTGGATGCGACGACAGCCGTTGGACACATAAATGACCTTGATACTTTAACGAAATTTGTAACGTATGGTGGGGTTTCAGAAGCAAAGGAAGCATTGCAATCAGGTAAAACCTTGACAACGCAAGCGCGAACTAAATATACTCAGAAGGATTATCATGCATCAATGACCGCAGCTCGTGCAAGTAGAGAGACACTTTCAAAAGCATATTTTCTCTCCCATCTCAGCGATGAGACGGAAGGACGTGCCTTGTGGAATCATTCTGGACTTGGTGCATATCCCGGTGACTGGGAACGTTCCGCTAAGGAATTAGCTGCTGCTGGCATCAATATGATTCTTCCAAATATGGCATGGGGTGGTGTGGCACATTACGATAGCAGTGTGTTGCCACATAGTAAGACCTTTGAGCAATACGGTGACCAAATTGCACAATGCGTGAAAGCCTCACATAAGCACAAGTTGCAGGTTCATGTATGGAAGATAACGTGGAATTTGGAAGGTGCCCCAAAAGAGTTTGTGGAAGAACTCCGGGCTGCGGGACGAACTCAGGTCTCTGCTACCGGCAATCCTCTCAATTGGCTTTGCCCTTCACATCCAGAAAACGTCAAGTTGGAATTGAATAGTATCATGGAAATTGTGCGGAACTACGATGTTGATGGAATCCATCTTGACTATATCCGTTATCCGGGAAGCCATGCCTGTTATTGTCAAGAATGTGGTAAGAGATTCATGCTTGCGACAAGACAACATATTGGTGAATTTCCTGCATCTGTGCTGCCCGGTTCAGGAAAGCATGCGAAAACGTATACTGAATGGCGTGCCCAACAGATTACCCGCTTAGTACGTTTAATACACAAACGAGCGCGTGAGATAAAACCTGGCATCAAGATTTCCGCTGCTGTTTTTGGTGGTTACCCGTCTTGTGTCACCTCTATCGGTCAGGATTGGATTGCGTGGGCAAAAGCAGGTTATATTGACTTCGTTTGCCCAATGAATTATACTGAAGATTCCAAATATTTCACTGACCTGTTAGAGAAGCAACTTGCCCTCATGCCGAAAGAGGTGGCGATTTATCCGGGCATCGGTGCCACTGCCTCTAATTCACTGCTTACGCCGGATGCCGTGATCGGTCAGATACACCTTGCACGGTTTTTAGGTGCTTCCGGTTGGACAATCTTCGACTATTCTGTCAATATCTCAGATACCATCCTGCCTGCTATTCAAATGGGTGTCGGTAAGCAAAAAGCAGAACCTCCACATTGATTCTGTTCATGCTTGTTTCCCTATAATTATTGGCATTACTATAACCATTTTGCAATGCGGTTAGGTTTGACTACGTTCAACTCAGATCATCTAAAATCTACTTGACCGTTGCTGAAAAATTGTGTAAACTATAGAGAGTTGAGGTGTATATGTGGCACGTTACCGATAAATGGGGTAACCGCATTGAGTTGACAGATGAAAAATGGCATCACATCCTTGAAAATCATTGGGAATTGAGACACTATCTTAATGAGGTGCTTTTAACTGTCCGAACTGGTAGAAGAAAACAGGCACCGATGGATCCTTATAAATACACATATTATAAGGATTTTGATAACCTTCCTCACAATTATACTCGCATTGTTGTTATTGTTAAATTGATTCGGAACAACTTCATTATAACTGCATATCCTATAAGAAAAAGGAACTCAGATGAATCACAATAAAGATGGACTTAAGATAGTATATGACCGGGAAGCAGATGTGCTTTATGTTACCCGAGGACAACCCGAATATACTGACTACGTGGAATACGCTGATGATTTGATCCTGCGGTTTCACCCAGAGACGAAACAACTTGTGGGATTCACACTTGTTGATTTTTCGAAACATTTCGCTAAAAAAGACTCGGACATCGCGCTGCCCTTCGGCGTTGATTTCCACATGTTTGGTGAGTTGTCCTATTGAATGAAACAGAGACTATCAATAAAAAGGAGACTATTGCAGCATGGCTCAAAAACCGAATATCCTATTTCTCCAGAGTGATGAACACAGTCCACACGCTATCGGATGTGAAGGGAACAATATTGTGCAGACCCCACACCTTGATCAGCTTGCGGAATCTGGCACCTACTTTGATGGGGCATATTGCCAATTTCCACTTTGCACACCTTCACGGATGTGTATGCTGACAGGAAAATACGCGCACCGATGCTCCGCTTGGAATAACGGTTCAATCCTGTACCCTGAACACGTCACGATGCCCGGACATTTTGCAGAACACGGATACGCTACTGCGCTGGTCGGCAAAATGCACTTTGGTGGTAAAGAACAGTTCAACGGTTTCCAATCGCGTCCGTACGGAGATATACGCGGACGTGCCGGGCATCAACGTGATCCGCTGAGCAAAGGTTCCGGAGGTAACCGTTCACGCACGCGTGACTCTGGAATCACAGAAATCCCATCGAGTCTGCTGCAAGAACGGGTGGTTAACGAGGAGACGATCGAATATCTAAGGTCTCAACCTGCTGACCAACCGTGGTTCCTGCTCGCAAGTTATAGTCGTCCTCATTTTCCACTGACTGCCCCTAAAAGGCTTTTCGACAAATACTATCCTGATAATGTGGATATGCCTAACATTCCACCCGGGCATTTGGAACAGACGCACCGCTATGCGAAGGGACTACGCAAGAACTTCAATACAGCAGCCATTCCAGAGGAAGAGGCACGCAAATCCCGTGCTGCATATTATGCATGCTGTGAATTTCTGGATGAGTGTGTCGGTGATCTGTTGACGATCTTGGAGCGTGATGGTCTGTTAGAGAATACAATTATCGTTTACACCACCGACCACGGCGAGATGGCAGGTGAACATGGACAATGGTGGAAATCCAGTTATTATGAGGCAGCTGCACGAGTTCCACTAATTATACATGATAGACGATCAGAAGACACCTTCGGCAGACGCGTCAATGCCCCCGCTGAGTTGAACGACCTATTTCCAACTTTATGCGCAAGGGCAGGCATTCCGATTCCAGAAGGTTTGGACGGTTCGGATTTGTCAAACCTAATGTCAGGAGATACCGATGGCTGGCGCAATACTGCTATCAGTGAATACTGGGCAAACCAAACAACCGGACCGATGCGTATGTTGAGAACACCTCGCTATAAATATGTCGCTTTTCCAGAGGATGAATCCATCTTATTTGATTTAGAAAACGATCCTGACGAATTTGAGAATATTGCAGGAAAATCTGAAAATAGCGAATTGGCAGCATCCTTACATGAACAACTGATGGCAGGGTTCTCATGGGAATCTGTCAAAAACCAGAAAAACGCTGATAAAGAACGCAGTAAAGATTGGGCAGCACCGTGGAGCGGCGGCACCCCGAATCAATATACGTTACCGGATGGCAGAATTGTAGACGCAGAACTCTGTCTCTATAACCCTATCCTTCGTGATGAGACCGATGAAAATTAAGAAAAATAGTTAAGTGGGCGGTGTGTAGCACGGTGAGAAGAATCAGCTTCGCACCGCGCCAGGCGGTTCAATCTATATTGAAATGTTTTGAACCGAATATCCATCGTAGGGAAACTTCAATATGCCTCGCCGCCCAAAAATCCGTTTCTCTGCTATCTTTGTAGGACTGCTTTTAGTTGGGGGAATTTGTGCGATCACCCCCTACAATAACTATTTTATAGAGAATTCAAGAATTGCGGGTAACCACCTACCCGTAGGTTCAATCTTTGGGCTGCTTCTGCTTGTGTTCGTTGTCAATCTACCCTTACGTCTGTTGACACGAAGCAGCCGCTTTTCCTTATCATCACTTGAATTAGCAGTTATCTGGATGATGTTGATTGTTGCTGTCGGTATCCCTTCAATGGGATTGCTGCAATTTCTGCTTCCCTGTCTTGCGGCACTCCGATATTTCACCACCCCCGAAAACGATTGGGCAGAGACACTCCAACCGCACATCCCAGAATGGTTAGTGGTCACAGACACACAAGCCGTAACAGATTTCTATGAAGGACTTTCTCCAGGTGGTAGTGTCCCTTGGTCTCCTTGGATCAAGCCGCTCCTTATCTGGGGACTTTTTGTTATCGTTTTCTATTTCACAACGTTCTGCTTATCCACAATTCTCCGCAAACAGTGGATAGAACGCGAGCGGTTCTCATTTCCCTTAATCCAGATTCCAGTTCAATTGGCAGCACAACCCGAAAACGGTACATTTCTCAACGCTTTTTTCAAAAATAAATTATTATGGGTTGGTATGGCATTGCCGGTGATGATTCATTTTCTCAACGGACTGCATGCACATTTTCCGACAGTACCTGAAATACCATTGATTTATAATATTCATCGCGCCTTTACTGAAAAACCGTGGCACACAATCGGTTGGTGGCCTGCGATGAATATTGCTATCTATTTTTCTGTTATTGGCGTTGCTTCGCTGTTAACGCTTGAAGTATCGTTTAGTCTCTGGTTTTTCTTCCTCTTTTTCAAGCTTCAATACATCATCATGAATGCGACTGGTGTCGGAATTGGACCGTGGGTGAGTTGTAGTCGTCAAGTCATGGGAGGATATCTTATCTTTGTTCCTGCTGTTTTCTGGGGTGGACGCGAGCATATTGCAACGATTTTCAGGAAAACGTTTGACCTTGGTAGGAAACAAGTTGGAACGTCAGGTGATAGAGGTTTGATAGACGATTCCGATGAACCAGTTCCATATCGCGTGGCACTGCTCGGATTTTTATTTGGATTTGCTACTCTTGTTGCGTTCCTTGTAATTGCAGGGATAACCACTTGGGTTGCACTTGTCACGCTCTTCTCAATCTTTATCACCTCTGTAGTGTTATCATGGATGGTGGTAAACGGTGGGTTGTTACTTGTGCAAGCTCCTTTCTTCCCATCAGACTACATCAATTTTACGCTCGGATCCGGAGCAATGGGTCAAAAAAGTCTTGCTGTTCTTAGTTTCCAGCGGACTTTTCTGCGGGATTGGGGAGAATTTATGATGCCGAACTTCCTGCACAGTTTCAAAGCAGCCGATGAAGTACAACTCGTCCGCCGCCGAATTGTGCCGATACTCGGTATCTCAATCGTTGTTGCTATCCTTGTTTCTGTATACGCCTCGTTGACGCTTACCTATGACAAAGGCGCACTATTTTTACAAAATTGGCCCTTTGTTAATGCGCCTCGCGCTTATTTCAACAAAATGAATAAACTCATCCAATTCCCTGTTGAAACTAAGTGGGATGAAGTATACAGTATGATTGCGGGGGCAGGTTTTACCGGCTTTATGCTATGGATGCGTCAAAGTTTTGTGTGGTGGTCACTTCATCCGATCGGATACCTTTTAGGTGCTACCTATCCTTCGTTTCACTTATGGTCTTCCATTTTCTTCGGATGGATGATTAAATACTTTACACTTAAGTTTGGTGGTCCATTGATGTATCGACGGATACGTCCAGTTGCATTTGGCTTAATTTTTGGTGAATATGTGATGGTGGGAATCTGGATGGTAGTCGGATTTTTCAGTGGAATAGGTTATCATGCCCTACCACGTTAGATATTTTCAATACGACTTACATTGTAGGGGCGGGTCTCTGTGCCTGTCCATTGCACAACCGATAAAAAAACGAGGCACGGGGACCTTGCACTACAGATTACCTTAAGTGGGTATAATAACCATGCAAACCAACGAAAACATCTTCTCTACACAATGGAAAACACGCGCCAAAACCCGCCACACTGTAGCAGGTATCCGCACATGGCACGTCAACCTAAACCCTCGCGTAATGCCAACTCTCGGCTTTGCAAAGGGCGATATGCCAGGACAGTCTACACCCAAAAATGTTCATGTCGATTGGCGCGGTCCCTTCGCAGCACAAGCCGGCGCGTTAATCATAGAAGTTACCACCGATAAAGGATTAAAGGGATACGGACTCGGCGGTGGTGGACTTGCGGGCGCGATGATTATTGACAAACATCTTCAACACTTCGTTCTTGGACGCGATCCGCTTGATGTGGAAGAAATTTGGGAACATCTATACCATATTACCTCAATTTATGGACGGCGCGGGCTTGTCATCTACGCGTTAAGTGGGATAGAACTTGCTCTTGTTGACCTATGTGGCAAGGTAGTAGATGCACCTGTCTATAGTCTTTTCACTGACACACCGTGCCTACAAATTCCCGCGTATGCAACGGGTGCTGATGTTGGCTATTATGCAGAAAACGGGTTTACGGCATGCAAGATTCCCCTCCGAAACGGGCTCGCGGAAGGTGAAGATGGCTTCGCTGAAAACCTTGAGATGATATACACCGCACGCGATGCTGTCGGTGCGGATGTAAAACTGATGGCAGACATCTATCTCCGTTGGAATGTGGACTATACCCTCCGTTTTGCGAACGCAACAAGTGACGTTAACCTCAAATGGATTGAGGAACCGATAGCACTTGACGATTACACTGGCATGGCGCAGTTAGTGAAAGAGATAGATCCAACATGGATTGTGTCAGGTGAACATGAGTTTACGCGATACGGATTTCGTGAACTTCTAAGGTGGAAGGCTGCAGACATGATTCAGCCGGATGTTAGTTGGGCAGGTGGTTTTACAGAATGTCTTCGTATCGCTCAGGAAGCTGCGGTACTCGGTATCCCGACATGGTTACATCAAGCTGGTACACCGTGGGGGTTGCATCTCGCTGCATGTTTGCCAATGCCGTGCATGGCTGAGACGTTCGGTCCTTCACGTAATGATGTTGAAAATGAACTTTACAGTCGCCTACGTCCTTCCCCGCGCGACGGTTCTTTCTATCTCAATGATACCCCAGGTTTTGGTGTTGAGATTGATGAGACGTTGTTAGATGCGTATACAGTTGATCGGTTGTAAACATCCTTTAAGTCACGTAAGTCCAACTTGTTCCATAAGTTGTTCCAGTTTCTGCTGATCTTTGACACCCTTCGTTGCCTCCACACCTGAACAAAGGTCAATACCATAAGGAGTCATCATCTCAATAGCATCTTTTACGTTCTCTGGACGAATTCCACCCGCGAAGAAAACTGGCAGCGGACTCTCGGCAATTAGTTCTGCGGCAACCTGCCAATCACAAGTTTTACCTGTGCCGCCGAATCGTGGTGGATCAACGCTAATATCAACAGAATCAAATAAAAGATAGTCTGCCCCCGCCTCACTGTATGCTTGCATCTGTTCCCGAACTGCGGACTTATCCACATTTTCAGGACTGCCTACGGGTAAATAGACAGATTTCCAAAGTTGACATGTCACAACACGTTTGAGTTCTTCAACCTGTTGTGGTGTCTCCTGTCCGAGAAGTTGAACCGCGAAAGGTTGAATTTGCGACACCGCTTCTTGGATGTCAGAGGTAGTTCGATTATATAGCAACAATACCGATGGGATAGGACTATCATTAGCGATTTCTACAGCTTGTGCAGTTGTCAGTGATCTTTCTGAAGAAACAACGTCGACTAATATACCAGAGTAATCCGCACCCGCATCAGCAGCAAGGCAGGCATCGTGGATTGATGTTGTTCCGCAAATCTTGACTTTGCACTTTGATTCTTTTGACATAGTTAATAACTTCCTCGGACTACAATTATTTTTCTTTATCACAAAAGACTGTTTGTCTGTCGGCATCTGAATAGCAGATAATCATCGTTACAGGTTGCCAACCGGTGTTGACAGCGTTGTGTTTGACATTGCGCGGAATCCTTAACATCATGCCCGGCTTGAGCGGAATAACTTCATCTCCCAACTTGTGGTCGCACTCACCGGATAGCACATAGATAAGTTCCTCACAGTTCGGATGATAATGCGTTGGGTTGCCTTCGCCAGCATTAATATAAACGACACCGAATGTCATCTCAGCATTCGGATCAATTTGGTCATTGCATAGCCATTTAATCGCACCCCACGGGAATTCAAGGGCACCGGCTTCGTTGCTATTTGTTAAAGTAATGTCCATATATTCTCCTTTACTGCTTTACATTTTCCATTGTTTTAGGATTCATCTGCTAAAGTGAAACAGGTCAAACGTTGTTCAGCATAAGACTGCAAACTTTCGGCAGGTTGTTCGTGAAAATATCCGATAGGAGCGCAGATTGCCTTTAGGTTCTCGACCTGTTGATTGACAGGATAATGCACATGTCCAAAGAGAACGTGTGTAACAAGCGGTTCCCGCAAACATAACTTACCGAGACCTTCGCTTCCCATGAATGCACGGAAATAGTCCCACGGTAATTCGCCACGATAGCGGATACATTCTCGAAACGGAACGTGATGCGTAACAACAATAATACGTTTGACCTTGTTTTTTAGAAAGGTGATCTGTTTACCAAGTGCTGTTTCAAAGCGATGTGCGACGTTCACGTCTGTATCCTCCCACTTAGCGTATCGCTTATCGCTCCAGACCGTTCCCATCAACTGTTTTTCAGCATACTGCTCAGCAGAAAAATCGTATTTGTCCGAGGCAAACGTATAGTCGTACCAACCGATTGTGCCGCAGAAACCTATATTTTCAACGATGTGTGGCACATCAATAAGTGCGTAAAACCCGTGATCTTGACAGATTTGTGAAATCACTCGGCATTTCTGCTCACTCGTCATGTTCGCATCTTTGCTAACCCAAATATCATGATTACCTGGAACAAATAACTTCTGACAAGTCAGACCTGCATTGTCGAATTCACCGAGAATTTCGTAAAATTCAGATAACTTCGGGGTTACATCACCGGCAAGGACAAAAACATCAAGATCCGCATTTTTGATAGTATTGATAAGATAGGGGATAATCGCTCTATTTGTTTCAGTTGCATCAGTGTGCAAGTCAGAAATTAGTCCAATTTTCATTAATATTTTAGTATGCGGACTTGTAAAAATCAAGGAAATATTGTTTACTGAGAGGAAGTTTTCAAGCTGCTAAATACCTCATCAAGAAAGATACGGATAGCGGAATCATCTTCTTGAAAACGTTGTCGCTGTCGTTCAAGTGCACTGATTGAGGGTTCATCTCCAATTTTTGCAATTGCATCCACCAGCGTTAATTGTATCGCCGGCTCATGGGTAGTTTCTAATGCATTAATCAGAAAATCGCGGGTCTCTGTTCCACCGATATTGCCAAGGGCAGAAGCAGCAATGTCCTTCGCAGCGATATCAGATTCATTGAATGCAGCAATTAGGGCAGCAGCAGCGGGTGAGCCAATTCGACTAAGTCCTAAGCCAGCTTGGAATCGGATACCCGGAATTTCGGTCTGATCTCTGAGGACTTTGACGAGAGGTTCAATCGCAGAAATCGGCTTAAGGACACCAAGCATGGAAAGACATGCGCGGCGAATTTCCTGTTCCGGTTCTATATCCATTTGGATATATTGTTCGGCAAGTTCCACAATAGCACCTTCGTTCACTTTCTGATGCAATGCTTCGGAACGGTGTCGAAATTGAATGCCGAAGGGTGCTTCAAGCGTTGCCGTATTCACAGCGGGGTCTACGAGGATTAAGCTCAGTATTTCAGCAGATTCGAGTTGGTGACTATCGAGTATATCTGCTGGAAGTTGATTCACATTTTCCTGTTGAAACTTTTGGAAGAGTGGGTTAAGTTCACTCAAGGCGACAAGTCGTTCTAAACTTCGTGCGGCGGCTTTACGGAGGGCAAGTTCTCGGTTGTTTTTAAGAATATCTATTAGAGACTCTACGGCACGCGCATCCCCTAAGTTTCCAAGTGCTGTAACAGCGGCAATTTTCACGCCGATAAGTTCGGTTGTTCTGAGCGTTAAGTTGGAATTTAATTCCGCAAACTCATTTACAGTTTTCTTGTAGTCGTCCAGACTATGAAGTTTTCGTTCATCAACAATTTTTTCAACTATATCACCGACTTGAATGAATTCAGAATTTGCGGCGGGTGTTCCAGGCATTATGTTCTTAATACGAACAGTGCCGCTGCCTTCAACCTCTATCCCGACTTTATCCCCCATTTTTCGGATGGCAATTCGGAGCGGTTGTTTATCTTTGAGGTAAAGCAGCATGTTATTGTCATTAGCCATTGCCCTTTCCACTGCTTGTTTGAAGTCGCGAGGATTCTGAATAGGGTACTCACCTATTATGTAAGAAATGAGTTCTCCCGGTAATAGATTTGCTTTATCAGCAGCCCCATTTTCAGTAATAGTACTTACGACTACACCGCTTGTAGACCATCTATTTTTAAGGTCACTGTCAAGTTGCTGCACCTTTATTTGCAGGTGTTCATCGTAATAGAAATTGTCACATCCAAGTGCAAAAACTACTCCGATAAATAGTGTAATAAGTAATATATTTTTCTGCATCCCCGTTCCTTTCAAAATTTGGTTGTATCGCGCCACACTCGGGCAAACAACTATCTGAAGGTTCTAATTTCCTAACTTCACATTGATTTCTCGGCTACTTTTTTCTTTCAATGCGTCTAAGAGTGGCTGAACGGCTTTTTCGTCACCGAGTAAAGATAGTGCGCGGATCGCGTCAACTCGGAGCGAAGATCCTTTGTTTTGGGTAATTTTGACAAGTTC